>CAVTOL010000016.1:145000-604793 GCA_963736375.1 uncultured Actinomycetota bacterium | reverse complement strand
GGGCGACGCGCCGACGGAGCCAAAGCGAGGGCATGCCGTGGCAGAATGGGTCAACGCGAGGATCCAGCTGTGTGGTCGGTTCGCTGTCGCTGTCGACGGTTCCCGGATCGAGGACGTGCTGCCCGGACGCCGTGGGCGGCTCCTCTTCGCCTACCTCGTGCTCAACCGTGGCGGCCCATTGCTGCGTGATGAGTTGTTGATGGCCTGCTGGGGACAGGACGCCCCCGCGGAGGCGAGAAACGCGCTCAACGTGCTCCTCTCGAAGCTACGGCACGGCCTGGGTGCCGATCGGCTCAAGGGCCGCGCGGAAGTCGAGCTGCTCCTCCCGCACGCGACCTTCATCGACGTGGAGGCCGCCCTGGAGGGCGCGCACCGAGCGGAGTCCTGCGTCGCGGAAGGACGATGGGCGTCCGCCTGGGGTCCGGCCAGTATCGCCTACCACGTCGCGACCAGGCCGTTCCTCGCCGGGCATCAGGCCCCCTGGATCGATGACTGGCGGCGCAGGCTGGAGGAGGTGCGGCTCCGCGGGCTGGAGTGCCTGGCTGCGGCCAGCCTCGGTCTCAACGGCCCGGCGCTGGCGCAGGCAGAGGAGCGCGCCCGGATCCTCACCACACTTGCGCCCTACCGGGAAACCGGGCACGTCATCCTCATCCAAGCTCTTGAGCGGCGCGGCAACATCGCCGAAGCGCTGCGCGCCTACGAGCGGCTACGGGTGTTGCTGCGGGAGGAACTGGGTATCGCCCCCAGCCCGGCCCTGCAGGCCGTGCACCGACGGCTGCTGGGCAGCGCCGACGGCTAAGAACGTCCGGCAATTGATGGTCGGCGTGAGCGGCGGGTGTGGGTGGCAGAGATGCGGTCCGTCGGTGTCGGACGACGCTCGAGAGGAACCTCAGCGGGGTTTCGGCGCGGTGAAACCCCGCTGGTGTTCCGTTCGAGCGCAGGGGACTGACGTTTCGTCGGCCGCGCGGCGACCCCGAGGGGCGCAGCGGGGCCAGACCGATCACCCGTACCTGCGGCCGCCCCACACCATCATTTGCCGGTCGCTCTAAGTCAGCTCGGCCTGCGCGAGGATGTCCTCACGGGTGATGTTGCCCACCAATTCGGGATGCAAGACGCCCATGTGGTCCTGCGCATTTGTCCACAGCTCTTCCTCGTCACCGCCCTGTATGACATACCCGCACATACAGACGATCCTCAGCCCCATCGCTCACCTCGACATCGACCGCCGCGATCCTCGCGCCCGTGCTGGGGTGGCGCAAGGCGCGCGGTGATCCGACGGACTCACCCCGATGGGCCCTCTCGCCGCCTAGCGCGGATCAAGCGTCCGCCACGAGCTTGAGGTCGCGACCACCGGTCTCTGGCATCCGGATCGCCGTGATCAGGGTGACCAGCATGATCGCCGTCATGTAGATCACCACATCGATCCAGCCTGTGAACAACTGCACCAGCACACCCGAGACCAGCGGGGCGATCCCCCGCCCAGCACCGCCGAGAACTCCCGGGCCAGTGCCACGGCCGCGTAGCGGTACCTCGAGCCCGCGAGCTCGGCGAACGCGGCAGCCTGCGACCCGACCGTCCCGTAAGCGGCGAAGACGAACCCGAGCACGATGGCCAGCACGATTAGTGCGACGTTCCCGCTGTCGAGCATTAGGAACGCAGGCGCCGGGAACACGACGAGGAACGCGGCCACAGCGATGATCACCGGGCGACGCCCCAGCCGGTCGGTGAGCACCCCGGTGACGAACGCGGACAGGCATCCGAACAGCGCCCCGACCAGCAACGCCTGGGGCACGAGACGACGGTCGACACCGACGTTCTGGATCAGGTAGCTGCCCCATGAAGACCTGGAATATGTAGGAGTGCGTGTTGCCGCCGATGTTCAGCGCGAAGGTGCGCGGGAACGGTCGGCGGCCGACGGTGAACACGCTCTTGATCGGTGAGTCGGTCCGTTCCTGTTCCTGCTCGTGTTTAGCCTGTTCGAAGACGGGTGCGTCGCGCAAATCGGCGCCTCAGGACGTACGCGGCGATGGTCACGAAGGCGCTGGAGAAGAACACCAGCCGCCAGCCCCAGCCGAGCACCTGCTCGTTGGGTAGGAGCTGCACGAGGGTCCACACCACGGCGCCCAGCGCGGTTCCCGCCGACGCGCCCACGAACACCAGGGCGGCGTAGCGACCACGCTGCGCCTGCGGCGCGACTTCCGTGAGCAACACGACGCCGCCCGCCTGCTCGGCACCGGCTCCGAACCCCTGCAATAGGCGAAGCAGCACCAGCAGCGTCGGCGCCAAGACGCCAACCTGCTGGTAGCTCGGCAGCGCACCGATCAAGAACGTCGAGATGCCCATCAGGAACAAGGTCGCGACCAAGACGAACTTGCGTCCGAGCCGGTCCCCGTACCGGGAGAAGAAGAGCTCACCCAGCGGGCGGGCCAGGAAGCCGACGGCATAGGTGGCGAACCCGGCGATGATCCCGACGGCCGGATCGGCGTTGGGGAAGAAGATGCGGTTGAAGACGATGGCGGTCGCGGTGCCGTAGATGACGAAGTCGTACTGCTCGAGCGCAGTGCCGATCAGGCCGCCCCATGCGGCAGTGCGCAGGTTGTGGCGATCGACCTGGTTGTCGGAGCCATCATCGACCGTGATCGCGGGCTGGTTCTGCGTCATCGCGTCTCCCTGCCGTCCCGACGTGCTGCGCCGCGGCGCGATCGCAGGTGCGGAATCAGGACCGTGCAGACCGAAGCCCCCGCGGTCGTCGGCAGGCCCGGCGTTCACGTGAACAGCGTCTTACCCCACCAGTCGCCCGGCCCGGTGGGCCCGGTCGGAACCGCGAACGCCGCTCCCGGTGTGGCGGGTGTATTCGTTGAGGCTGTCCTCGGTGCCGAGGCGGGTCTGCAGCGGGACGAACTGCTTGCGGGCGTCTTTCTGGAGCAAATGAAGAACAGACCGGCATTCAGCAGGCCGGTGGTCGGGTCGATGACGTCGGTGTAGGCCTACGCGCGGCGCAGGATCTTCTGCCCGTCGTTGGTGTCGGCGCGGTAGTCGGTGTCCCACGAATCGACGAGCATGCGTATGCGACGGTCGACCAGATAGCTGCCGCCCGTCATCCAGGGCTGGTCGGGTCTCGCCGCCGACCCAGACGAACAGGTTCATGTCGGACGCGTCTTCGCCATTGACGCTGCGGGTGCCGTCCTTGATGGCCCATGAGGTTGCGGAGCGTTTCCTGGTTGGTGGAGGTGGACGAAGTGCGGCCGAAGCCGAACTGGGACACTCATGAGGGCGGTTTCGCGGGCCATCCGGGCGAAGTTGCGGATTACCTGGAAGGCAACGGTCGGGTCGGATGATCAGGCTTGTTACCGGAGCGGTTGGCTTCAAGCGCGTTGTCGCCGGGCGCGCGCAGAGGTCCGCGAGCGCGGCGGCCCTGCGCCGGGCAAGGCCGAACCGGCCGTCGAAGAAGCTGGGTCCGAACCCGACGGTGATCGTGAGCTGGGCGGACCCGAGTCCGACGGCTTCGCCGGTGTCGATCGGCGGCGCGCTCGGGATGCTGTCGACCGCACTTCATCACCGCGATCTCCGTGGCGGTGGCGCTGATCATTAGGACGATCGAGTTGGTCGGCGTGCTCGTCGACCAGGCACAAATCCAATCCGGTCCCCTGGTGGACATCGCCATCCCCCTGGACTACGCCGGATACGGCATCGTCGCGTTGTTCGTGCTCGCCTGGGTGGTCGCGTTGGCGGTATGTCGGTGCGGCCGGGTCGAAGAGCGCTGGTCGGGGCGGCTGCGCGACCAGCCTGCAGGCGGCCCGACCGCCGGACAATGACATCTGTCCAACAGCCGACAACGCCGCAGCGCAGTACCAGTACTTGAGCGGAGGGGCGGCGCCGTCGACACAGCACCGCCCCTCCAGCCCGCTGTCGGGGTTACGAGGCGGGCGGGACCTCGACAACGGCGATGTGGTTGCCGTCCGGGTCGCGCAGCATGAACAGCAGCGGCGAGCCTGGGGCCGACATCGGCTCGGGGTCGATGTCGATGCCGCCGAGTGCGCTGAGTCGGGCGTGCTCAGCCCGCAGGTCTGGTGTCTCCACGCCGATGCCGCCCCCGCCCGGCTGTTTGTTCATCGGCGGGTTCAGTGCCAGCCGTGCGGTCGATCCGGGCGGCGCGACCTCCAGCCAGCGGTGCTCGCCGTTCTCGCCGAAGCGGCTGTCGCTGCGTACCTCGAACCCGAGCTTGTCGGTGTAGAAGGCGAGCGCGGCGTCCTGGTCGGCGACGGTGAACATGACCACGCCGATGTTGGAGACGGTGGTCGCGGCCTGCGTTGAGTTGGTCATGTCAAACCGACTGCATCGAGAGCCGATACTCATCGACCTTTCGTGTGGTCTGCGTCACATGAAGCGAACTGCCAACGCTCGTCGATGACGTTACCGAGGCGGTGCATCGTTCTCTCTTCTGATACGGAGGGCTGGCTCGCGCGGCGGTGAGTGGTCGCGATGGGCCAGCCTGCCGCAGAACTCAACCGTGGCCTGGCCGTCGGCGACCTGGATTAGACCGCGCCTGCAAGGGGTGGCCCGCGTCTGGCGGTCGTCGCGGAGCGCGACGCAGACGTCTGGGGCGACGTGATCGCCCTGCCTCACCACGGCACCCGATCACCGTAGGGTCCGCGCAGCCATCCCCGTTCCGCCGGACCGTACGGCCCAGCATGCGTTCACCCGCAACGACTCTCGGAGTTCGTGCACGGCGCGCTGCTCGACTGGCTACACGAATGGCAGCGCATCTGGCCGCGCACCCCGAACCGGCACGTGCTTGTCTCCGCGGTCACCGCGACCGGCACCGCGCCGGTCAGCGACTACTACCTGAGCTGGCACCTGCTGCTGCGCGGTGTCCAGCGCGAGCAGATCCGCGGCGACCGCGTGCCGCACGAGGCGCTCGCCGTCCGGGCCGACCGCTGCACCTGGCGGCGATGTTCCACCTCAGCACCGCCATCGCGATCGATAGTAGGCTGCAAGATCAGTGCGCCCACCCCGAGCGCACGCGCCGCCTTCACATACGCGAGCGCGTCGCGCATCGCCGCAGCGCCGAACGGGTGATCGACGCGGACTGCTGGACGAGGGTGTCTACCTCTGCAGCGAGTCCACCAGGTACCGGCTGCTGCGCGCCCACGGCGAGGTGCGCGAACGGCGCCGCCACGCCCGGCGCCCGGCGAGGGTGAAGCCCGCGCTGGTGGCCTACCGGCCCAACGAAGTCTGGTCCTGGGACATCACGAAGCTGCCCGGCCCGGCCCGCGGGGTGTACTACGACCCGGGGGATCGACCCGGGGTTTCCCTGGCGCGACGATGGCCTGCCAGGCGAGACGGTGTCCCAGACGTCACCACTTAGGGAGGGTGCGATGAGTACGACGCAGGTGCAGAGCAGCGATGTGAGCGGGCCCACGGGCGTCGCGAATCTCGACATGAAGCTCGAAGTGATCGTCATCCCGGTCGCTGACGTTGAGCGAGCGAAAGAGTTCTACGCCCACTTGGGCTGGCGCCTGGATGTCACCCCACCAACGGTGGTCCAGTTCACCCCACCTGGGTCGAGCTGCTCGGTGCAGTTCGGGGCGACCCTCACCACGGCGCCACCCGGATCGGGCAAGGGCTATCTGATCGTCTCCGACATCGTGGCCACCAGGGACACACTGGCAGCGGCAGGTGTCGAGGTGAGCGAGGTCTTCCATCCGAGCCCGGACGGCCCAGTCAACGGTGTGGACCCCGAACGCCGCAGCTACTTCTCACGCGCCACGTTCAGTGACCCGGACGGCAACGTCTGGCTGCTGCAGGAGGTGACCACCCG
The DNA here is from genome assembly GCA_963736375.1 of uncultured Actinomycetota bacterium. GTDB lineage: Bacteria > Actinomycetota > Actinomycetes > Mycobacteriales > Pseudonocardiaceae > Pseudonocardia. Next base: position 598,972 of record CAVTOL010000016.1, on the reverse strand, counting down.
CCTCCCCGGCAGGATCGATTCCGGGGTGACGTCGTTCGGCTCCGCAAACGACCTGGCGGGCGCCATGGTGCGTGCGGCGCGCGCTCACGGCGAGCACGAGAAGCGCACCGGGGAAGCCGACGCGAACTGGCCCGCGTGGTACGCGGAGTACATGGTGGCCGAGCAGGCCGGGACGCAACTGCCGACCTGAGCGAACGACCACGACACGAACTCACCGTCGCCGCCCCGGCGGCGACCCGCAAGATCTACCAAAACTCACCGCGACCCATCGGACAGCGGAGGATTCATGACTACGGCAACCGATACCGCGGCCACCGTGCGCGAACCAGCTTTGCTCGGGCAAACGGTGCTCGTCATCGGCGGCAGCGCGGGTATCGGCCGCGCAACCGCCCACCTCGCCCACGCCGAGGGAGCCCAAGTCGTCCTCACCGGCCGGGACCCGCAGCGCCTGGAACGCGTCGCAGCCGACCTGGGTGCCCACGGCTACGACGCGTTCGACGCTCACGATCCGAGAAGTCTGGAGGAATTTTTCCGGTCACTGACCTTGATCATTCACCGGGGTTGCAGGGTCGAGCTCCGACCTGGCTGTCGTGATCTTCACCTCCGTTTTTGATCTTGTGGTTGTGGGAGGGCCGGCACGGGTTGCCCGGTGTCGCTGGGGGCGCCGGTTCCACGGGCCGGGGACTGCTGGGTCGGGGACTGCTGGGTCGGGGTCGGGGGACGGTGGGGTCAGGCCGGTGGTGGTAGCGCGAAGATGGTCAGGAAGCAGGCTTCGAGTTCCCGGGCCCAGGGCCAGGTGTCCGGGATTTTGATCTTTCGTTTGCGTTGGCCGCGGACGAGTCGGGCGGCGGTGTGCAGCAGCCGGTAGCGCAGGGTCTTGGGTTCGGCCTTGGCCAGCGGGCCGTCCAGGCACAGCAGCCGCAGCCAGCACAGCAGGTCGCAGGCGATGGTCGCGGCCACACACCAGGCCTGGTTGAGCGCGAACGAGGTGGAGGGCAAATGGCCGATGCCGGTGTTCTTGCCGGTGCGGATGCGGTCCTCCACGCGGGCGTGTGGTCGGTGGCGGGCTTCGAGGAACTGGGCGTGCCCGGTCGGGGTGTTGGTGGCGATCAGCTGGTAGCGCCAGCCGTCGGCTTCCTCCATCAGTGACAGTTGCGCCCCGGACGAGGGCCGTTCGCGGCGGCAGATGATGCGCATGTCGGCCGGCCAGTTGGCCAGCCGGTCCCCGCCCACGGAGCGGCGCAGCAGCCCGGTCAGCTCGGCCACACCGGCGTCGTCGGGGTCGCGGGGCTTGCCGCGGTGATCCAGCACCTGGTCCCAGTCGGCCCCGGAGAGTTGGCTGATCGCGGTGCGGCCCCGAGCGTCGAGGTCGAACCCGACCGAGTAGTGCACCCGCCGCCCGGGTGCCGCGTTGAGTGTGGTGATGTGGCGGACCAGGTCCAGGGTGGCGCCCGCACCGTCGCAGGTGACCAGCAGGTTCCGCCGGTGCCGGGTCGGGAGCTGCGCGATCGCCTCGTCGAGCACCTCGATGTGATCGACCGCGGTGTTGGAGCCGGCGTTGCCCGGGCGCAGCCGAAACGCCAACGACTCGCTGTAGGATCGGGTCAGGGCGCGGTGTCGGGCTTTCACCCGGTCCGTTTCCCTGACCCGTCCTCCGAACCGGCCGTGCCCGTCTCCGAGCAACCGGCTCTCCACAAGCCCCGTTGGGTGGGGCGTCGTCACGCCGCGTCAGGCCATGGTGAGGGAATTTTGGTTCCCCGGTAGGAATAGCGGGTGGTGTGCACCCGCCCCGGGTTGTAGAGCTTCACCTCGCCATCGTGGGGCCACCATCCACCGTCGCAGTAGCGTCGGCGGATGTCCTTCCAGGCGGCCTGGAGTCCGTTGCCGTGCTTGCGGCGTAGCCAGTGCATGACCTGGCGCCACACAACCTTGCGCAGGTAAGCGAAGGTCCGACTGGACACCCCGGGCCGGAAGTGGACGCACCAGCCCCTCAACACCGGGTTGAGCTGGTGGATCAGGGCTGCTAACGGTTTGTTTCTGCTCATCCGGCAGATCATCTTCACCCTTGCCGTGATGGCCAACAAGGATTTCTTGGCCGGGTAGGTGTAGACGTATCGCTTGCCGGTTCCTCGCTTTCGGTGGCGCTGGATGCGCCAGCCGAGAAAGTCGAGACCCTCGTCGATGTGGGTGATCAGAGTCTTGTCCGGCGACAGGCGCAGCCCCATCGGCGTCAAGACTTCCGCGATGTCGTCCCGCCACTTTTCGGCGTCCGCGCGGGTGCCGTACACCAGCAGGCACCAGTCATCGGCGTACCTGGTCAGCTTGACATTCGCCAACCCGTGCCGACGACGTTTCGCCCGCTCCACCGGGGAAGTAGCCGGCCCGCCCGGTGCCCTGGTGACATGCTCATCGAGCACCGAGAGAGCCACGTTGCTGAGCAACGGGGACAGGATCGACCCTTGCGGGGTCCCAGCGCTGGTTTCCCGGAGCAGGCGATCCTCGCCGAGGATTCCTGCTTTCAGGAACGCCTTCACCAAGGCCAAGACACGTTTGTCCCCGACACGTTTCCGCACCCGATCCATGAGGGCCGGATGCGAAATTTCGTCGAAACAAGCTTTGATGTCGCCCTCGACGACCCACTCATAAGAGTGGGTCGCGTAGTGGCGCACCTCGGCCACCGCGTCATGTGTCCGGCGATTCGGGCGAAACCCATACGAGCATGGGTCGAAATCCGCCTCGAAAATCGGCTCCAGCACCAATTTCAAGGACGCCTGGACCACCCGGTCGGTAATGGTGGCGATCCCCAGACGACGAAGCTTGCCGTTCGCCTTGGGAATCATCCGCTCCCGGACCGGCAGAGGACGAAAACCCCGCTGCTTCAACGAGCCCCGCAGCGCGTCGAGGAACTCCTCGACCCCCGTCCCCAGCGCGATGGACATCGCCGTGTGGCCGTCCACCCCCGCCGTCCTGGCGCCCCTGTTTCCCCGCACCCGATCCCACGCCACCAGCAGGAACGCCGGATCGGCCACCAGGTTGAACAGATCATCGAACCGACGTTCACGATCGCCGATCGCCCAACGGTGCAGCTTGGCCTGGATCTCCAGTACCCGGCGCTCGGCCCAATACAGGGCCGCTTCCAGTTCGTCGGTATTCACCGGCGACATACCTCCTGGTCTTCCATCCGCGTCCGCTGCCGACTTGCTGACCCCCTTCGCCATGTGCGCAGGCTTTCCCTGGCTCGGACTACTACGGGGTCTCCGCCCCGACCGGCCCCATCGGCTGACGGTGCGCCTGCCCTGCCGCCGCGCTGGCCGCACGGGCGAGGGCAGGACCGGACGGTTCCCACGTTCACTTCAGATCGATCGACGAGTGAGGCGCCCAGCTGTGCCCCTGCGGCCTCGCCACGGTTACGCCGCAGTCCTTCACCGTGGCCTCCCTGCCGACAACACAAGCCGGCCCAGGAGTTCCCCACCCCGGCCCTGACCGCTGACCGCGCGGGGACGCACCGCTCCCACCCCCTATCCACCAGGTTTGAGGTGGTGTCTGCGCTTGAGGAGCGTTATGGCACTGGTTTCTCTCGTACGCCGTCTCGTCTCGCTCACCAGGCCCGGCCCGTCTGGTAGTTCCGGACCGTCCTGACTTCGTCGGGGCTGCTTGCCGCCCTTCCCGGCACCTCCCGGATCAGGCTGCCCCCAGCTGCAACCGGCCGCTGCGACGACCGGCAGGCGGAGTCCTCTCACCTCCACTCGAATCTGAAGCGCCTCGTGGCGCACGGTGTTGTCACACCAGGCGGTCAACGAATGATGACCCCAGGTGCCCTTGTTCTCTGAACTTTTGTTGATCTTCAGGAGGGCGGGCGGGTGGGGATACCGAGATCAACGGGCTTCGTGGAGCTGGGGATGGTCATCTGGTCGAGTTGGGCGAGCTTGGTGCGGGCTCCCGCGAGGCTGATCTGCAGGCCTTCGAGCTCTCCGAGCCATCCTTCGCGGCGGGCTTCGTCGATCCGGGCGATCAGGTTGTCGCGGACGTCGACGAGCCGGTGGCGTTGGGCGGGGTCGGGTCGGAGCAGTGGGCAACGCAGGCAGGAGTGCTCGTGGATGCAGGTGGTGGCGTAGGAGCGTCCGCAGGTGCCCAGCGAGACCTTGCGGTGCTCGAAGTGACCGAGGAACTCCTGCCATTCGTCGTCGGTGGGCGTGCGGTATTCCTCGGCGGGGCGCAGGGCCCGCCGGCGGGCGATGAACGCGCGGTGGCCGTTGATGGCTTCCTCGGGATAGACGGCCTTGTAGCCCATGGTGGTGTTGATGTCGCGGTGCCCGGCGACGAGTTGGGCGATGTGGGGTGGCATGCCATGTAGGACGGCGTCGGTGATGAAGATCCGCCGGAAGTCGTGCGGGGTAAACCGCAAAGGCCGGCCCGCGGTGTTGGTCAGCGAGTCGCCGGCTGCGGCGTCCTCGGGGATGGCTTGGCAGATCCAGTCCCGAATCGTCCCGGAGGGGATCGCGCGGTTGCCGCCGCCGAACCGGCGTTGGAACAGCAGCGGCATGGGCGGGTTCCAGACCCGCTCGTGGGGGTCGTAGGACGCGACGGCGGCCACGGCGCCGGAGGGTTCGCGGATGCGGTGGATGACGGCGGCCAGGACGTCGGCCAGCTCGGGGCTGATGACCAGCAGCCGCTCGGTGTCGGTCTTGGACGGGGCGATCTGCAGCAGCGGGATCAGCTCGTTGCTGGTCGGTGGGGTGTATTGGACCAGGCTGTGGTGGCTGAGCTCGGACAGCTCCTCGATCCGGATCCCGGTGTGCCGCAGCGTCTCGATCGCCGCCCAGGTCCAGAACGCCCGGTCCTCCTCCCCGGACAGGTCGCGGCGGGCGCCCGTGAAGGGGTCCTCGCTCCAGGTTCGGGTGGTGGGCCCAGACCGGACCGGGGCGCGGTGGAGCACCTCGCCGCGGCAGGTGAACTGCTCGCCGGGAGCGACGGCCTCGGCCGCGGCGAGTCGTTCGGCGCTGGCTCGGGCCTGGGCGGTGACGCGGGCTGTCAGCGCGGACAGGGCGGGGAGGCGTTCTCGGGTGCGCTGGTCCATCCGGGACTTGCGCCTTCGGATCTCCTTGACCCTGGCCAGGTCCTCGCGGCGGACCGGCGACGGGGCGGCCCAGGGGCCCCAGCGTGCTGGTTCCTCCATCGCCCATTGGGCGATGTCGAGGTAGAAGGCGCGGACCTGGCCGAGTTCGGCGCGCCCGTTGGAACGCAGGTGCCGGGTCTCGACGACCTGCCCGCCCGGATCCGCGGCGCGGCTGATCTTGACCAAGATCCGTTGCTTCCAGGCGGCCGCGACGTCGGCGGCGAGGTTCAGCGAGCAGATCCCGGGATGGTGGATCTCCAGGTCTCGCCAGAACAGCCGCCCGAGGGTCAGGGCCAGGCCGCGCAACGTGGTGTGGTCGAGAGAGGGGGCGCGTTCGAGGAGGTACTCGTTGAGCATCTGCCGGACAGGAGCGCATTCGATGCCGTAGCGGTCGAGCATCTGCTGCGGGCTGAGCTGGCCCTGGGTGGCGAAAGCCCGCAAGGTGGAAGGAGGATCGGCGCCGAAGACGCCCATCGAGTGAAGGACGCCGTAGAGGCCTGCGCCACGGTTCGTGCGCCGCATCCCCGCGCCGCCTTGCAGCTCCTCGAGCTCCAGGCAGTCCCCGACGGTGATGTCGGCGACGAGGCCGCCCTTGGCCGCCAGGATCGTCGCAGCGCGGCGCAGAGCCGACTTGGTCATCGTAGAGCTCGCCCCGCAGGCCCTGAGCCGGGCGGACAGGTCGGCGAAGCCTTCCGGATCGCGGACACGGGCCATGTCCGCCGCCAGGTGGTGGGGGGCGAAGGGCGTCAGCAGCCAGCCGAGGCCGGGGCGGATCGCGTCGGCGCAGACCAGCAGGTTCAGGCTGACCCGCAGGTTGCTCGTCACCGACACCGACGACCCGCGCCGCATGCTGCCGGACTGCAACCGGTCCAGCGACGGTCGCCACCAATCGGCGTTGCCCAAAGCGTCAGCGCCGCTGGCCTGCCAGCGTTCCTGCCACGTCCGGCCAGGGTGATCGGCGAGCCAGCCGATCACCGACACCAGCCCGCGGCGCCGTCGCACCCGGGCCGCCTTCGCGGTGCACGGCGGCTCCAGCATCCGGGCCAGGAGCAGGTCGGCGTCTTGGCGGGTGGCACGCCACATCGGCTCGAGCCCCCGAGGCGGATACCGGCGATGCAGCTGCTGCATGTCCGCCCCGGACACCCTCGACGGGCCGGCCCCGGCCGGCGCCACGGCCCGGGCGTCGGGCCCGTGGCCGACGATCACGACGAGCGCTTGCGGAACAAGGTGTCCAGGGACTCCACGCGATAGCCGGGGCTGGCACCGGTGGGCGGCGGGGGCGTCGCCGCCGCGGCCAGGCGGCGTTGGTGGTGGGCCAGGACCTCGGCGATGACCTCGGCTGGGGCGGGAGTCAGATACAGCTGTGTGGTCGAGAGGTGGGCATGTCCCAGGACCCACTGGACGTCGCACAACGGCATCTGCGGGTCGCGCGCCATCCGGTGGGCCGCGGTGTGACGAAGATCGTGCAGCGACCAGTTCGCCCCCAGCGCCTGGTTGGCGCGGGTGAACATCGCCCGCGCAGCGTGATAGGTCAACGGCCGCAGCGGTTTCCGGTTGGTCCACCACAACGGGTCGTCCGCCCCCGCGGGCGCGCCGGCCGGGAGGGAGACCTGGTAGAGCCGCAACCAGACGAAGGCGTCCGCGCTGGCTGGCAGCGGCTGCACCGCCCGCGACCCCTTCCGAACCACCGTGATCAGCTGCTGTCCCGGGTCGACATCACCGCCGCGCGCCCCGAGCAGCTCGGCGGCCCGCGCGCCGGTGGAAACCCAGAACGCGACCAGCGCCCGGTCCCGGTCAGAACGCAGCCGGGCGAAGACCTGGTCGAAGCGCTCGTCGGGGATCCGGCGAGGGACCCGCTGGGCCAACCGCGGGCGATACCGGCCCGACCGCTGCTTGGCGAACGGCTCCATCGGGTTGTGATGGGCATGCGCGCGGGACCCCGCCCGCTCCCGCACCAGCGGGAACGGGTTCACGATCGGACCGGACCCTGCCTCGAGGTGGAAGGCGTAGAAGCCACGCAACACCGTCTCGCTGTGCGCCAGCGTCGAGGCCGCGTACTTGCTGCCCGGCGTCCGCTTGCCCGTCACCGGATTCGCCGACCCAGCCAGCGCCCATGAGCCGGCGCCGCGGCGGGGCTTGTCGACCAGCGCCAGCCACCGACAGAAATCGCGGGCCTCGCAGCGGGTGGCCTCACGCCATGGCACCTCGACCGCCCAGAGGAACCGGAACCAGCGCAGCAGGTCCAAAGCATACGAACGCTGCGTCGCTGGGCTGCGCCCCGAGGCCTGCAGCTCCTGCAGGAACTGGGTCACCGAGCCGACCACCCCGCCGACCGGATCGACCAACCGGTAGGGCTCCCAGATCACGTCGGTCGCGACCACCGAGCCAACGCCATGCACGACCAACGCGACCAAGTCACGCTGCCCAACTTCCCCCAAGGTCATCGCCGGACCCTAGCCACAACGAGAACCCGTCCGTCCCTATGACCTGCAGGAACACCCCAGTAGTTCAGTCAACGGTTAAACGTGCCCGCCGCCAGCTGTTTGTCACTGTGCGCGATCTGGATCGTGGCGTCCATGCGGATCACGATCGTCGCCCCCAGGTCGCGGTCGGCCACCGCGGAGGGCGGGATCCGCCCGTGCCGGGCCTCGATCAACCCCCACACGTGCCGGCGGGTCCGCGCCCGCGCCGCCGCGACCCGTTCCCGCTGGTCCGGGCCGATCTCGGCCAGCGCCCGCCACAGCGTCGGGTCCGAGGCCACCGGCCCGAACAGCTCGCCCTGATCCCGCAGCACCGCCAGATCCGACAGCACCCGGCCACCGTCGGCGATCAACACTGCGGTGTCGGCCAGCACCCGGCCGCGGTCGTGCACCGGGGTGAACCCGCGGCGGCGCAACGCCTTCGACAACGCACCGGTCAGCCCGGTCCGGTCGGCCAGCAGCCGCAGCGCCGCAGACCCGGTGTGCGACACGACCCCGTGCCCGCCGACTTCCACGGTCAGGTCCCGGGACCACGCGGTAAGCTCATCCACCTGAAAGGTGCTCCTCGATCACAGCAGAACAGGGCCTCAGACACCCTCATTCTCCCAGGTCAGGGGCACCTTTCTCCGTCCCGCCACGCACCCCGGCAAGATCGCTATGAATTGTCAGGGCTGACGGCACCCGTCGACCACGTGATGGTTACCGCGGGCGGCCCCTACTACGCACCTTTGGCCGACATGGACGTCGGCGACGCCTGCCGCTATCTCGCCGCCCACGTCGGGTTGACACTGCAGGTGGCCCGGTGCGCGGCGCGGATCGTGCGACCGGGCGGCACGCTGCTGTTCATGGGTGGCACCGGGGCTCGCAAGCCTGCCGTCGGCATCAGCATCACCGCATTGCTCACGGCGGGTGTGCCCGCGCTCATCGCCAACCTGGCGCTCGAGCTCGCGCCGATCCGGGTCAACCTCATCGCGGCAGGCTTCGTGGACACCCCCCTCTCGGCCTCGCTGCTTGGCGACAACCTTGATGCGCGCCGCGAGCAACTGCGTACGACGCTTCCGATCGGACGGGTGGTGGGGCCACACGACGTCGCCATGCTCGCTGTGCAGCTCATGACGAACACCGCCCTGACGGGTGCCACGTTTGACATCGATGGTGGTCAACAGCTCACCTGAACCGCAGGCGGCCAACTCGTCCCGACCGACGTGGGCCCGTGCCACGATGCTCGCGTACCTCGCACAAGAGGCACGAGCCCGTCGAGCCCAGGCGGTGGTCATGTCGTCTGGCTCCTCCGCGCCGCGATTGTTTGGTCGCTGCGTCGAATGTGGCGCGCTCGACCAAATTCTGGCCCGAGTGCGAGCCGGGAGAAGCCAGGTACTGGTCGTGCGCGGAGAAGCAGGCATCGGCAAGTCCGCCCTGCTGGACGACCTCTCCCGTCGGGGCGGAGGTCCCGCCGCCTCGGAGGCGAAGCGGATGTCGGTGGCCAGGACGAACTCGCTGCCCGCGCCACGGGCACGGCCGCGGATATCGGCGATCGTGCCACCAGCAGTTTGCTGAGCCGCACGAAGTTGTCCAGATTGGGCTGACCTGCGGTGGCTCGGTTTCAAGGGCGGGGCTTTGTCTCGCCGTGGCTGGGGGATTGGGTGAGGGTGACGCGCGGGTATCAGGCGAATTCCGCGCGGTACTCGTGAAGGAACTCGGCCACCGGGCGCGGTGGGCGGCCGGTGATCTGCTGGTAGGTGTCGGTCGTGTAATCGTTCTCGCCAGCGAGGATCGCCCACTCGCGGGTGATGAGCAGCTCAGCCGTCCCCGCCGGTACGCCTGCGCCGGTGAGGCGCTGCAGGAACTGCCGCTCGGCGGCGACCCGGAAGCTGACGGGCTCGCCGAGTTCGGCCGAACGCGTCGCGGTGGTGGAGGTGCCCGCCTCGCACGTCTCCTTCGTGTCGCAGCCCGAGGCCGCAACCCAGCTCATCCTCCAGGCCGTCGAGGCGACGATCTGAGCCGGATGGTGCACCGATCAGCTGAATGAGGCAGCAGGATCGGTGTGTTCTGCCGGTCTCGGGGCGTGCTTGGGTATCAACGCACCCCGAGACCCGTGCTCCGCGGCCCAGCCATCGCCCGGGATCAGCCGGAGCTGCTGGTGGCCCCTGACGCCGTCGTCCAACCCGACCTCCTCGGTTCCGACCGTTCTCGACCTTGAGGACGGCGGTGCCGGTCAAGGCATTGTCTTACCGGTAGCGGACGGCAGCGCTCCGCTAGGCCTGTTGGGTTCCAGAACTCGCACAGGAGTCTCCAGACACGCCGGGGTTCCGCTGTGTATGTCATGCGGCCGGATCGAAGGTCGTAGGGTGGCTGTCGGCGGGTCCGGGGAGTGACTTGTCCGAAGAGCTGGTGGTCGGGGTTGAGCCAGCCGCGCTGGATGCCAGAGCCGCCCCCGAGTGTCCTCTCGGCCCGCCGCCTTCTGTCGCTCGTCGGCTGGCGTGGCACATCGCGTCTGTCGCAAGCTCCGCGGTAGCTCACGGCCGGGATCGTCGGTGGGTTGGCGTCGTGCGGGCGGTGCTGCGAGAGTCGCGGCGCGTCGAGGTAGCGGGAGGGGACATGCCGTGGTCAGGGCTGCAGTGAGTGTCGCTCTTCATGCGGGAGCTCGCCCTGGCGCGGCGCCTCGGTGAGGTCCTTTCGCGAGGTGATCCCGAGCTTGGTGTAGACCTTGCGGAGGTGCCATTCGACGGTCCGGGCGCTGAGGAACAATTCCGCGGCGATCTGAGCGTTGGTGCGGCCGTTTCGAGCCAGTCGAGCGATATGCTGCTCCTGCGGGGTGAGCATGGTGTGGGTGTCGAGCTTCGCGTTACGGACCTTCTCGCCTGCGGCCTGCAATTCGGAGCGCGTGCGCTCGGCGAAGGCCTCGGCGCCCATCGCTGTGAACAGGTCGTAGGCCGCGCGCAGCTGGTGGCGGGCGTCAACCCGCCTGGCCTGGCGGCGCAGCCATTCGCCGTAGAGCAGGTGTGCCCGTGCGAGGTCGGGCCGCAGCGGGGTGCGGCCGAGCCGCTCAATGGCTTCGACGTAGCAGCGTTCGGCGATCTCGCCTCGGCTGAGCAACGCCTGCGAGCGCGCCCAGATGCCTGCCGCCCAGTCGCTGCACTTGGCGCTGTTCTCTGTTCTCGCCGACAGCCTGCACAGGGCATCGGTCGCGACCACTGTCTGTCTACTTCGGACAGCCGCCTCGATCAGTTCCGGAAGTGCGCAGGCGGTGATGAACGGCGTGTAGTCTTCCTCGGCCGCCTGCTCTGCGGCGGTCCACGCATCCGGGTAGCGGCCGAGACCGTTGTTGAGAACCGCGCGCGCCCAGTTTGCGTGTTGTAGTCCGAGTCCCTCCCCGCGGGCGATCGCGTCGTCGGCGCTCGCGGCGATGAGCGGCAATGTCTCCACAGGCCGACCCTGGTAGGCGGCCAGCAGCAGCGCGCCGTAAGAGCCTTTCCGGGCCCCAGTCGCCTCCTTGACGGCGGCCTCTTCCACGCCCAACGACGTCGCCGCTTCGAAGTCGCCGCACAAGATGGCCATCACTCGGCGGGCGTTCAGCGCGGCCGACAAGGGCGCCAGTGCGCCCGAGCTACGGGCAAAATCAAGATGCAGGCCGCTCAGCGTCGACCAGCAGTCGACGTCCCACAGTGCAATGGCCGCGCCGGATACGAGGAGGCCCCCCTGCAGCCAGTCGTCGGTGGAGACCTGGTTGTCGAGGAACGCGTCAATTGCGCGACGCAGAAGCGGCTCCGCCGCCACCTGCCCGTCGATGACCAGGGAAGAAAGCGCGTCGAGCAACAGATCACGTGGCCGAGGAGGGTGGGCAGGCGGCCGGGCCGAATGCGCCGCCTTGGCGACCTCGGGCAGATGGCCGCCGGATTGGGCGAGACGACCGGCGACGAAGGAGGCGAACACGGCGTCCAGGTAGGTGTCCCGGGCGAGCCGGACGTCGAGCGATTCGAGTCTCTTCGCCGCCCGCAGCAGCCGGACCGGGGCCTCGCGACCGGAGTTGGACGCCCGATCGATCTGTCCCCGCAGCTGCTCCACACGGGCGCGCTGCAGATCGTCGCCCGCTGCGGCTTCGGCCTCTGCCGCCAATCCGAGCGCGATGTCGAAGGCGCCTGCGTGCAGATGGCCATAGGCGGCGGCCAAACTGCGCTCTGCGCGGCGCCCTGGCGCGGCCGTCAAGGCCGCCGACCGCTGCATGAACGCCGCCGCCCCGGCCAGCCCGGCGCGCGCTTGAACCCGGTGTGCGGCGCGCTCGAGCTCTGCGGCCACATCCTCGTCAGGTCCGCTGGTGGCGGCGGCAAGGTGCCATACCCGACGCTCCGGATCCGCCCGGGCATCGGTCGCTTCGGCGAGTGCCCGGTGCGCCGCCCGGTGGTCCTGCGGCGACCCCGCCGCGTAGGCGGCCGACCGGACCAGGGGATGCCAGAACTGGACCCGCGCCCCGATCTCGAGCAACTGTTGTGAAGCGGCCTCGGCTGCCGCCTGCCGTCCGATGCCGAGCGTCCGGCTGGCGCGCCACACAAGCGTCGCGTCGCCGGTGGGATCGGCGGCCGCGAGCAGCATCAACCGCTGCGTCGGCTCCGCGAGCGCGCGCACCCGCCGCAGATACTGGTCCTGGAGTTGACCGGGTAAGGGCGCCCCGGGTGGCACCGCGAAGCCGCCTGCCAGCTCCGGTTTGCTCATTCCGTTGACCAGCTCCAGCAGCGCCAGGGGATTGCCGCGGGTGTCAGCCACGATCCGATCACGGACCTGCTGGTCCAGGTGACCGGGTACGGCGGCGGTGAGCAACGCGCGGGCGTCGTCGTCGGTGAGTCCTTGCACCGTCATTGCAGGTAGACCGGGGAACCGCCGCTCATCGCCTGCCTCCCGCACAGCGAAAAGGAGTGCGACGCTCTCGCCCAAGAGGCGGCGTGCGACGAAGCCCAAGACCTGTGTGGAAGCGTCGTCGAGCCACTGGGCGTCGTCGACGAGGCACACCATCGGCCGCTGGGCAGTCGCCTCGGCCAGCAATCCCAACACGGCCAGTCCGACCAAGAACCGATCCGGCGCACGTCCACTCGCCGTCCCGAAGGCCAGCCGAAGCGCGTCCTGCTGAGGCTCCGGCAGCGCGGGGAGTTCGCCGAGCAGTGGCGCGCACAGCTGGTGCAGGGCCGCCCACGGCAACGCGAGTTCGGACTCCACTCCGGCGATCTGAGCTACCCGACAGCCTGCGGCCTGCCGGGCGCAGTAACGTAGCAGCGCGGTCTTGCCGATTCCGGCCTCACCCCGCAGGACCCGCACGGCGCTCTCGCCGCCACGAACGTTCTCCAGCAGGTGATCCAGTGCCTGACGCTCACGTACCCGCCCCCGGAAGGCCGGTATTCGCATTTCGGCCATCGCGCCACGATAGGACCAGGGCTCGCGCACGGGAACCACCTGGCGTTACTTCCCGTCAGCGGATGTTGGCGGCGTGGTTAGGCGGCCGGCGTGGCCTGCGCTCTCAGCCCGTGTACGGGCCAGGGGTTCCACGGGCGCGGACCACCGCCTCGAACCAGGACCATCGAAGCCAAGAGCACTCGGACCACCTGCTGTCGCCAGAGCGTTCGAAGAGGGCTCGGGTCCGGCCGCGTATTGCCTCATAGAGCAAGGAGTCAGCATGGCGAGCGCGCTATCCATTGACGTTTTCAATGGCGGCTACAAGGCGATACCTGGCGGGCCGGGATGGGATGACAGCGCCCCCGCCACCTGGCCTGCAACCACATCAACCCTGATCACCGCCAACGACGACGCCCTCCTCGTCGACGCGCTACTCACCAGGGATGAGGGAGAGCGGCTGGCGGCATGGGTCCAGAACACCGGAACGCGACTCCACGCGATCTTCGTGACCCACGGTCACGGGGATCATTTCTTCGGCGCCGGGCCGGTGCAGGACGCCTTCCCCGACGCCGCGCTGTTGGCCTGCGATCAGCAGGTCGTTGACGAGGCGCGTCGCGGGACCAGCGCGAAGGCCATGGCGAGTTGGAACTCCCGATTCCCCGGGCAGCTATCGCAGTCCCCCGCAGTGCCCGCCTTGGCCGACTCCCAGGAGTTCGACCTGAACGGCCACACCATCCTGTTCCGCAGGATCGGCGGCGCCGACGGCGTGCTTGCCACGATCGTGCACGTGCCGGACCTGCGAACGATCTGCTCAGGCGACATCGTCTACAACAACATCCACATGTGGTTGTGGAACTCGACACCGGAGTCTCGAGAGACGTGGCTGGCGTCGCTGGACGCGGTGGCCGCTCTCCAGCCGTCGACCATCATCACCGGGCACAAGGACCCGGATGCGCCCGACGACGACGCCACCCGCGTGCTCGACCAGTCGCGCCGCTATATCGAGGACTTCGACCAGGCGGCGGCCAAGTCGGGCACACCCCTTGAGCTGATGGAGGAAATGCTCGCGAGATACCCCACCTACGGCAACCGGTACACGCTGTTTACGGCGGCCTCCAGTCAATTCCCGTCCTCTTGAAGCCGAGGAGTTCAGGTGGATCTCGAGACGCTTGGCGTGCGCAAGGAAGGGCCCGTGCTCTTCGCGAACATCGCGGCCCCGCCGATGAACCTCCTGGGGCCGGAAATGGTACGGGATCTCGTCACCCTCATCCGCGAAGCCGAGGCCGACGACACCGTGCAGGTGCTCGTATTCGCCAGCGCCGACCCCGACTATTTCATCTCTCATGTCGATCTCAACCGGATCGCCGAATACCGCGCCGAGGCCGCCAAGCTGACCGGCGAAGCGTCGATCGCCCTCCTGTTCCACTACCTGAGCGCAAGCCGCCTCGTGACGATCGCCCAGATCGAGGGGCGGGTCCGCGCCGCAGGCAGCGAGTTCGTGCTGGCCTGCGACATGCGCTTCGCCGCGCGCGAGACGGCGATCTTCTGCCAGTTCGAGCCCGCGTTCGGTCTTCTCCCAGGTGGTGGCGCCGCCCAACACCTCACACGTCTCATGGGCCGCGCACGAGCGCTGGAGGTCATGTTGAGCGCACAGGACTATGACGCGGAGCTTGCCGAGCGGTACGGCTGGATCAACCGAGCGCTGCCCGCCGATGAACTCCGCGAGTTCGTCAGAGCGCTCGCACACCGTGTCGCGGGGTTCCCGGCCACCGGCCACATCGCGGTCAAGGAGCGCGTCAACGCGATTGCGCTCGCACCGGCGGAGGACTTCCGTCGCGATTCCGACCTGTTCGGCCAGGTAGTGCGCACCCCGGAAACGCAAAGCCGAATCCAAGCCGCTATGGCGCGCGGATTGCAAACTCGCGATGCCGAAATGACCCTGACCCAGATCCTGGACAACTCAACCGAAGACCGGCGTGAGGTCATTGCACTCACCGACTGACTGGCTGCCCGCGGTAGTTCTCTAGAAGTGTGGAGATGGTAGCCGTAGATCCTTATCGGTGTCGGCGCTCGGCCTCCTTGCGCTGGTAGTGGTTGCGCGGGCGCGGTGTTGGTGGCAGACCGCGATCAGCTCTCCGGTTGGGCCACAACCGCCGAGGACATCGGCGAAGCGCAGTGCATCGGCAGTCGCCGGTTGCGGCGAGGCCGTCGTATCGGCAGACCGCTACGCGAGGAGAGGAGTCGTGATCATCGAAACCGGCGGATTACGTGCACGACGACCGGTTCCGGCGACCATGGATGGCAGGGGAGCTCGGCTCACCATCGATCGGCACGACTTGGCCGACCCCTGGCCCGTGAGATGCTCGGGTCGTGGCCCGGGCTCCGGCCGCATCGCGCCAGTGCCGCTGGTGGTCGGAGAAGGTCCGGTGTCGGCTCTGCGCCGGGACGACACCCGATGAGATCTGGCGTTGTACGGGTGCCCTCAGCGAGGGACCACGCCGCGTACCTCTTTCATGTATCGATCCGCGGCCTCGTCGGCCTGCGCGGGGGCGAGTCCGCGCAGACGAGCGCTCAGGTAGCGGGCGTACCAGTCCCACCAGTTGTGGGGTGGCGTCGCCTTCTCGAAGCGGCCGTGGTGCACGGCTGTCTCGTGCAGCAGCTCGGCCAGCCTGTCGTCGTCGGTGACGGACGGCGTCGCGCCGCCCGCGACGTCTGCATCGGTGGTGCTCACGGTTACCTCCATCGCTTCTCAACGTCAGCCATCGTCAAGCGCGGCGGTGCGCCGTCGCGCCCGTGATTACCCGTGTCCTGACCACTGGCGCCGCCGCTCCTACTCCGGGGCTCCGCGGTGAAGAGATCCCGGGGCCAACCGAGGGGCCGCCTCGACGGCGGGTCGGGAACCAGGACGACACCGCCCGGACGGCCCCGTTCTCGTCCGTCCCATCGGAGATACCTCGATCATCGTCCCTGGTCGTACCCTCCAGCGGTGACGTCGGGCCCACCACCTCCGCTGCTGGGCCGAGCAGCCGAACGTGAACGGCTCGACCGGTTGATGGGCGACGTCCGAGCGGGCCAAAGCGCGGTGCTGGTCGTCCGTGGTGCGGCGGGCGTGGGAAAGACAGCGCTGCTGCAGTACTGCGCCGGACAGGCAGCAGGATTTTCGGTCGCGCACATTTCCGGTGTCGAGGCCGAGATGGAGCTGCCCTTCGCAGGCATCCACCAGCTCTGCACGCCGATGCTCACCAGGCTCGACGCGATCCCCGAGCCGCAGCGCGCTGCGTTGCGCGTCGCACTGGGTCTGGCCTCCGGCGACGTTCCCGACCGCTTCCTGGTCGCCCTGGCCGTGCTGAGCCTGTTGTCCGCGGTCGCCGAGGAGCAACCACTGCTGTGCCTCATTGACGATGCGCAGTGGCTTGACGGCGTGTCGGGCCAGGTTCTCGGGTTCGTCGCGCGACGACTGCTGGCTGAGTCGGTGGCAACCGTGTTCGCCGTTCGCGACCCCGCCGAGCCAATCGTGCTGGCAGGACTTCCCGAGCTGCCACTCGGCGGGCTCGATGAGGAGGCCGCGCGGGTCTTGCTCACGGAGACCGTCCCAGGTCGACTGGACGAGCGCATCCGCGACCGGATCGTCGGCGAAACCGGCGGCAATCCACTGGCTTTGCTCGAACTGCCGCGCGGCATGAGCGCAGCCGAGCTCGCCGGGGGGTTCGACCTCCCCGACGCCGCCGAGCTCTCCGGGCACATCGAGAACCACTACCTGCGGCAGGTCATCGCGTTGCCGCCGACGACGCAGCGGCTGCTACTCGTCGCTGCCGCAGACGCAGTCGGGGATCCCACGCTGGTTTGGGCAGCGTCGCACCAGCTGGGGATCGGGTTCGACGCGCTCGGACCCGCGGTCGAGGCGCAGCTCCTGGATGTCGGACAGCGGATCCGCTTCCAGCATCCGCTCGCGCGCTCGGCGGCGTACCGCGCGGCGTCGATCACCGCTCGGCAAGAAGCTCATCGTGCCCTCGCCGCCGCCACCGATCCGGAACACGACGCGGATCGGCGAGCCTGGCATCGTGCGCTGGCGGCAGCTGGGCCCGACGACGACGTGGCCAAGGAGCTCGAGTCGTCCGCGGGGCGCGCGCAGCTGCGGGGCGGTCTGGCGGCGGCCGCAGCCTTCTTGGAGCGGGCCGTCGAGCTGACGCCCGATCCGCAACGGCGCGCCGACCGGGCGTTGGCGGCCGCGGACGCGAAGCTGCGCTCGGGGGAGCCGGAAGCAGCCGTACGGCTACTGACACAGGCCGAAGCCGAACCGTTGACCGCGCTACAGCGCGCCCGCATACATCTCATCCGCGGGCAGACTGCATTCGGCTCCGATCACGGCCATGCCGCGCCGACGTTGCTACTCGCGGCCGCACGCGAATTGGAGCCGCTCGACCTAACGCTGGCCCGCGACACCTACCTCGACGCCTTCTCGGCGGCCTTGTTCGTCGGACGGTTGTCGAGCGAAATCGACGTGTCCCAGGTCGCGCAGGCCGCCCGCGTCGCACCACCGAGGTCCCCGGCCCGCCCACAGGACCTGCTGCTCGACGGCCTCGCGATCACCGTCACCGATGGCTATCCCGAAGGCGCGCCGTTGCTGAGACGGGGGGTGAACGCGTTCCGAGCCGCCGACCTGTCGCCTGCCCACGCCATTCGCTGGCTGTGGCTCGCCACCCACGCCGCGCACGACCTGTGGGATGACCAGAGCTGGGAGGAGCTCTGCTCCCGACAGGTGCGGCTCGCGCGGGAGGCAGGTGCGTTGGCCGTGCTGCCGCTCGCCCTCAGCGCGCGTGTCGGTCTCCACTTGTTCGCAGGCGAGCTCACGACGGCCGCCTCCTTGATCGGGGAGATCGCGTCGGTAACCGAGGCGACGGGTAGCGGCTATCCCCCGTACGGCGCCTTGGCGCTGGCGGCTTTCCGGGGCCGCGACGTCGAGGCGGGCGCGCTGATCCGCTTGGTCGAGCCCGAGCTCGTTCCCCGCGGTGACGGCATGGGTCTGACGTTGGTCGAGCACGCCAAGGCAGTGCTCTACAACGGGCTGGGCCGCTACCGCGAGGCCGCTCGGGCGGCGCAGCGCGGCGCAGCGCATCCGCAGGAGCTCGGCTTCTCCAACTGGTCGCTGAGCCAGTTGGTGGAGGCAGCGGTGCGGAGTGAAGAGCCTGCCCTGGCGCGGGACGCCATGCGGCGGCTTTCACGTACCACACAGGCGAGCGGCACCGACTGGGCCAAGGGCGTCGAGGCCCGCTGCCGCGCGCTCGTCAGCAGCCGCGATGCCGCCGAGGAGTGCTATCGCGAGGCGATCGATCACCTCCGACGTACGCGCGTGCGTGGTGAGCTCGCGCGGGCGCACCTGTTGTACGGGGAGTGGTTGCGCCGCGAGGGCCGCCGCGTCGATGCGCGCGACCAACTGCGTGCGGCGCATGGGATGTTCACCGAGATGGGCATGGAGGCGTTCGCCGACCGGGCCCGTCGGGAACGGCTGGCCACCGGTGAGACCGTCCGCAAACGCGGGGACGCCGCCCATGACGAACTGACACCGCAGGAGACGCAGATCGCTCATTTGGCTCGAGCGGGCCTGACGAACGCGGGAGATCGGCGGTCAGTTGTTCCTGAGCCCCCGCACCGTCGAATGGCACCTCAAAAAGATCTTCGCCAAGCTCGGGATCAACTCGCGCCGAGGCCTGCACGGGGCCCTGCACACCCAGGACCGCGAAGCGACCATCGCCTAGAGCCTGCGAGCTCAATCGCCATGGTCAGCTCGTACTACGGAGCGGGCTCGCAGCCGTGGCGAGGCGGCGCCGTCGCACCAGCAGCCAGGATTGGATGATGAAATCCACCCCGCCGGTGACGGCGTAGAGCGCAAACTCGTGCTCCTCGACCCGGGTACTGATCGATGCACGCGTCACGCGGCCAAGAAGGCCTCGACGTCGAGTGCGAACTCCGCGTGGTGCTGGAACAGGAACCCGTGCGCGGCGTCGGGATAGATCTTGACCCGGGCCTGCGGAATCAGGCCTGCGAGGAGGTAGGAGTACCTCGGGAGGATCATCGGATCGCTGTCCCCGTTCGCCACGAAGACCGGAACGCGGATGGCGCTGAGGCGTTGCAGCGATGCGTGGTTGGGGATACCCCAGCTGCAGACGGCGTCGTACTGCGCCTCGCGCGTCGCCCAGGTCGTCGCGGCGTCGCGATCCTCGGTCCTGGCCTGCATGCGCAGCCACGCTTCCCGGCCTGCTTTTCTGCTGAGGTCGGAGGCGGTGAAGAACACGCTGAGGTACCCCTCGGGATTGGGCGTCCGCGCCCCTACCGCGGTGATGACGTCGCGCGCCCAGCCGTGCATACCGTCCGCGCCCCGGGGAGCCGACGCCGCGAGAACGAGCTTCCGGACGATGTCCGGACGGATGAGGGCGATCTGCTGTGCGATGAAGCTGCCGATGGAGAAGCCGAGCAGGTCGACCTGGTCGAAGCCCTTGGCCTCGAGGAAGGCGATGGCGTCGTGCGCCATGGCATCGATCGTGCACGGGGTGGTTCCGCTGGTGCCGCCCACGCCGGTGTTGTCGAACGTCACGACGCGGCGCGCCGAGGCGAGAGCGTCGACCAACGCGGGGTCCCAGTTGTCCAGGTTGCCTCGGAAGTGCTGGAGCAGCAGCAGGGGCGCCCCACTGCCGCCCGTGTCGCTGCCCGTGTCGCGGAAGGCGTAGTCGACGTGGTTGGCGGCAGAGATGCGCCGGTGGGGGAGGCCCGCGTATTCCGTCGTGGTCATGTCACCATTCCTCCTAGCGTTCAGCCCGTCCGCGGCCTGGGAGAGTGCTTCCACGATCGAGCCGCGTAGGCCCCGGTCGCGCCAGTAGAAGCCCTGGCCCGTCCCTGGTCGGCCTGCGTCGCGGGCGGCTGTTCAGTCCGGCCCGGGTTGGCACCAGTGGCTCTCCCTGGTGCCTTCGGTCGCCGTGGTCGGGCACGCTGGGCCTGCGTTCACCATGCCCCGAGGCTGCTTGGACGGACGGTGAGCGCTCGCCGAGAGGAGACGTGATGAGCGCCCCTGACACCGGAATCCCCGAGACCCCGCGGCGAGCTCCTCAGGACCAGCCGCAAAGTCGAAGCCCCATCGCGGGGTGGCGGCGGAGATGGTTCGGAGGTCCGGCGATGCTCGAGCAACGGCCGCCGTGGCGGGTCGAGGGGACCGGGGATCCTCGTCAGAGTCGACCTGGCGGCGATGGCTCCACCAGCGGGCGCGGCCGGGGCGGGTTCTGGGGTTTGATCGTCCTGCTCCTGCTCGTCAACTGGATCCTCGCCGCGTTCTTCATGTCGCCCGAGCCGCGGCCCGCGGTTTCCTACACGTTCTTCCTCAGCCAGGTGAGCGCGTCGAACGTCCAGTTGATCACCTCGACGGGTGAGACGTTGGAGGGGAGCTTCAAGAAGCCTGTTTCCTACACACCGCCCCAGGGCGGAGCCGTGCAGGACGTCACCCGCTTCACGACGCAGCGGCCGACCTTCGCCAACGACAACCTGTTCCAGCAGCTGCAGAGCACCGGGGTACCGATCAACGCCAACCCGCCGGACGCAGGCCCGCCGCTGTGGCAACAGCTGTTGTTCGGCTTCGGACCGACGCTGCTGCTGCTGTGGTTGCTCTTCTCAGTCGGCCGCCGGGCAGGCGGCGGCGCCGGAGGCGTTCTCGGTTCGTTCGGTCGTTCACGGGCCACGTTGTATCGCCCGCAGACCGGTCCACGTACCACGTTCGCGGACGTAGCGGGCATCGACGAGGTCAAGAACGAGGTCACCGAGATCGTGGACTTCCTGCGCGACCCGGACAAGTACCTGCGACTGGGCGCGAAGATCCCCCGAGGCGTCCTGTTGTCGGGTCCACCGGGTGGCGGCAAGACGCTGCTGGCCCGGGCCGTCGCAGGTGAGGCACGAGTGCCGTTCTTCTCGATCTCCGCCTCCGAGTTCATCGAGGCGATCGTCGGCGTCGGGGCGAGCCGGGTGCGGGACCTGTTCGACCAGGCCAAGAAGGTCGCGCCTGCGATCATCTTCATCGACGAGCTGGACTCCATCGGCCGGGCCCGCGGTGGCGCTCAGTCGCTGGGCGGCAACGACGAGCGCGAGCAGACCCTCGACCAGATCCTCACCGAGATGGACGGGTTCACCGGCGCCGAGGGCGTGGTCGTGCTGGCCGCGACCAACCGGCCCGAGATCCTCGACCCGGCCCTGCTGCGGCCGGGCCGGTTCGACCGTCGGGTCACGGTCAACCCGCCGGATCTCGCTGGCCGCCGTCAGATCCTCGCGGTCCACACCAGAGACGTCCCCCTCGCTCCCGACGTCGATCTGGACGCCATCGCCGCGGCCACCCCCGGGATGGTCGGCGCCGACCTGGCCAACCTCGTCAACGAGGCGGCGCTGCTGGGCGCCCGCCGCGAACACGCCAGGGTGAGCGCTGCGGACTTCGCCGACGCGCTGGAGAAGATCGTCCTCGGCACGGCCCGCGGGATCATGCTCTCCCGCGAGGAACGCGAGCGCACCGCCTACCACGAGGCCGGGCACGCCTTGCTCGGCATGCTCACCCCCGGTGCGGATCCGGTCCGGAAGGTGTCCATCATCCCGCGGGGTCGGGCGCTGGGCGTCACGTTCCAAGCGCCCGCCGCCGACCGGTACAGCTACACGGTCACCTACCTGCGGGGTCGCATCGTGGGCGCCCTCGGCGGTCGCGCCGCCGAGGAGTTGGTCTACTCCGACATCAGCACCGGTGCCGAGAGCGACCTGGACCAGGTCACCAGCATCGCCCGGCAGATGGCAGGCCGGTGGGGCATGTCGGACGCCGTTGGACCGCTCACCGTGCTGCCCCCGGCCGGGCAGGAGTCACCGCTTGCCGCCGATCCGGTCGGGCCCGCCACCAAGGAGCTCGTCGACCGCGAGGCCCGGCGGATCGTCGACGAATGCCACAACGAGGCCGTCGCCACGCTGATCGCGCACCGCGAACAGCTCAACGGGCTGGCGCACGCCCTGTTCGAGGCGGAGACGCTCAATGAGGACGAGGCGTACGCCGCCGCAGGTGTCACCAAGGAGAGCGTCCCTGGCGTCAGCGCTGGGCACGAAGCGGCTTTTGCCCGTTCGTGGGCCCGCCGCGCGCCATGATCGCCGAGTGTGGTGCGGGAGATGCGTAGGCGCACCTGGCACACCGATGTCAGTGTTCATAGCCGGCTCCGGGCCCGGCCACCGCACCAAAGCTGGTGCGCCGCGCGTCGTGCGCAACCACCTTTGACGAGCGTGTCGTTTCGTCAGGAGTGCTGGTCTGGCAGTGAGTCGACCAAACGCTGTCCGAGGGACCGTTCGAGGTCGCTGTCCACGTTGAGCCCCAGCTGTTGAAGCCTGGTCCACTGTGCCTGCTGCACGGGACGCGTGAACAGCTCGCGGAAGTCGTTCACGGGCCGCGCGAGTTCGCTGTTGGTAGGCAGGGTTGTCAGGTCGACGTAAGACTTGGCGCGGGCGATGGCGTCGTGGTCGAAGCGCGCCAGCCGGGCGGCGATCGCTTCGACCTCGTCGTCGAGCCGGTCGTCGGCCACCACGCGGTTGACGTATCCGTACCGCTCGGCGCGGGGTCCGTCGAGGTCGTCGGCGACGAGCAGTATCTCAAGGGCACGCCCGCGGCCTACCAGTCGCGAAAGCCGCGCCATCGGGCCGCCCGCGGGGACGACGCCGATGCCCACCTCCCACTGGCCCAGTAGTGTGCGCTCGCGCGAGGCGAACCGCAGGTCACATGCGAGCACGAATTCGCTTCCGGCCCCGCGGGCACGGCCGCGGATCGAGGCGATGCTGACCAGAGGTGCGCGGGCGAGCCGCACGAGGACGTCGTTCCACGCGGACAAGCCGGTCGGGCCGAGACCGAGCGCCGCCGTCTTGCCGGGGTTGTTTTCGATATCGTAGTGGGCGAGGTAGAAGTCGGGGTTGGCGCTGTCGAAGACGACGACGTTGAGGTCTGAATCCTGCTCGATCAGGCCGACGAGCTCGGCCAGCTCGGCGACGGTCGTGGCCGTGATCGTGTTGATCGGCGGGTGGTTGAACGTCACCCGGCAGTAGCCGAGGCTGCGCCGGTCGACGCTGAAGTGCGTCCAGGATTGCGACCACGACTGCGGTCGAGCGCCGTTGTTGTCGGGGCCGTTGGATGTGGTGTTCATGGTGGGCTCCTCGCTGCGCATCCCATCGGTGACGACCATCGCGCATCGATCGATTGATGGCGCCAGGGACACACCCTGGCGATCCCCTGGTCCGATCGGGGGCTGTCTGCATCGTGATCAGCTACTTCTCGCGGTGCAGCGTGCCAATCGCGGTGCCGAGGTCGGTCTCGATGCCGTCCGGTTGCTGGAGGCCCTCGCGAAGCAGCCGTTCGGTGAACGGCCGGTTCTCGGGACGACCTGCCGTGGCGAAGTAGACCTGGAGCCCGGGTGCGAACTCAGCGTCTTCCGGCAGGGTGGCGACGTCGACGAGCTTCTTGATCCCCGTGAGGGCGATCTTGTCGAACGTTGCGATCCGGCGGGCGAACGCATCGACGAAACCCTCGATGTCCGCGTCCGGGATGACCCGGTTCACGTAGCCGTACTCGGCGGCCAGCGCGGCCGGGATGTCGTCGCCGCCGAGCAGGATCTCCAGGGCACGGCCGCGTCCGACGAGCCGTCCGAGGCGAGCCATCGGTCCGCCACCCGGTACGGCGCCGACCCCGACCTCGAACTGGCCGAGGATCGCGTTCTCGGACGCGAAGCGGATATCGGTGGCCAGCACGAACTCGCTGCCCGCGCCCCGGGCCCTGCCGCGGATCTCCGTGATCGTGGCCACCGGCAGCTTGCTGAGCCGCACGAAGTTGTCCAGGTACGGGTGCAGACCGGTTGGGCCGGGCGACATCCCCAGCACACGGGCGGTGTCGGAGAGGAAATCCCAATGGGCCATGAAGTACCCGGGCTTCTCGCTGCGGAACACCACGACCGTGAGGTCCGGATCCTTTTCGATGCGCTCGAGGAGGGCGCCAAGCTGTACGACGGTGTCCGGGTCGAGCAGGTTGACCGGGCCGTTGTCGAAGGTCACCCGCCAGTACGCGGCGGAGACCGCGTCCACATGAAATTGTTCGTCAGCGCACATGGCATCGCACCTTTCAACTGCCGAGCTATTGGTCTGGGCGTCATCGAGGATCTGCGGGGCCGCACCCCCCTGCAGTTGCAGCTGTGGCTCTGGCCGCGGCCGCGGCACGTGATGACGCGGACGCCGTGTCCGTGGTCACGGCAGGTCGGTTCAGATGTTCGTGCTGTTTGGGATCAACGATGGCCGCAAGTACTCATAGGACTGAGGCCGCCGCCGGTTGCGCTGGGCGATCTCGTCTTCGGCGGTGGACAGGTCGAGCCGGAAGTCGTGCAGCCCTTTGGCGACTGGTGTGTTCGTGAAGTCGTCCTCGTAGTCGCCCAGTGTCGTGCTGTGCACGGTGCCGAGGAAGTTGAACAGGCAGAGCTGTTGGACGGCGACGTCGAGTGGTGGCAGGTTGGCCAGCCAGTCCTGCAGGGTGTGGTCGCGGCCGCGTGGCTCGTCGGTGAAGCCCGCGAGCGGGTTGGCGGGTAGATAGCTCAGGTGCTCCAACTGGGTGAAGTTGACCGCGGCGTGCTGGGGCCCGGCCGTCCAGATCACCATGGTGAGGATCTCGGCGAGGTCGTTGCGGTCGACGATCCCGCCGGGGCTGGTGCCGAAGTCGCGGATGGCGCCGCCGTCGGGTGAGGCCACCTCGGCCGCCCACGCCTGCAGTTCGTGGTCGTCGCGGACGTCGGCGTCGGAGCGGTAGTAGCCGTCGACGAACTCGCCTGCCCAGCCCCGTATCGCCGTCCACACGAGCAGGCCGTCGTCGCGGTACGGGTAGTAGGGCAGGCTGGCCTGGCCGTCGGTGCCCGAGCGTTCGAGTTTCGCCGGTAGGTAGTTGCCGGTGAACGAGAAGTTCTTGCGGTGCTCGGCGATCCACGGGTAGGTGCTCTTGAGGTCCGAGCCGATCAGGTACTCGACCGCCCGGCCCGGCTGGATCAGCAGCTCCACCGCGAGCTTGTTGATCGACATGGTGCCTTCGAAGTGGCGGCGCAGCAGTACCGCGACCGGGTGCACCGACGCGAGGTTGCGGACGGCGGCGAGCAGCACCGCCTCGCTGATCAGGTGCGTGCGGCCGAGATGGGTCACCTCTCCGTGATAGGTGTTGTGCGCGACCAGCACGCAGTTCTTGGCCAGCTTCCAGGAGTAGCCGTCGGCGGGCGTGTAGATCTCGCGCCCGGCCGGGTCTTGGCCACATTGGATGGCGAACGGTCGGATCGGGCCGCCGTTGCGCGGCACCGCGAACGCGGCCATCGGGCTGTACATGTATTTGGGCGCCTGGGGGTGTCGTCCGTTGTCCAGAGCGGTCATCGGCTCGTGGTCCACCCAGTAGACCCGGCCTGCGGTGAGCGCGGACTCCAGCGTTTCGTAGGTCAGCTCGGGCACGCTCTGCAGGTGTTCGGTGGTGATCGGGAACTTGTCGGGCACTGCGTCGAGACGCGTCAGTCGCGTCGGGTCGGGGCCTGCGACCATCATCTCGGCGAAGTAATCGTCGGATTCGGACCGGTCGACGACGTCGGGCGGTTGGATGATCTCGAAGATGCTCTGGAACTCTTTGAGGGTTCTGGTCCGATCGCGGTCCTTCACGCCGCCGGGCACGGGCATGAAGTAATCCAGGAGCCCGCCGACGTCGTTGTTGTGCACCATAGTGGCGAGCCTGCGGGGGGCCAGCGGTTGGAGGTCGTTGACGAAGTCCCACTTGCCGTGGTGCCGCATCGCCACGAGGTTGGCGCGGATCAGCTCCTGCTCCTCGATGGCCTTGAGTCGCCAGGACCGGCTAGGGCCGTTGTCGTCGGGCCCGGTGGACACCGGGAAGCCGTACTCCATGTTGTAGGTGTGCGCCGCTTTGACGGCGGCCAACTGCTCGGTGCGTTCGCCGCGCGGGTCACGCTGGGAGATGATGTACTCGGGCACGTTCCTCTCCTTCCGTCCCTTTGTCCTCATGGTTCGGAATCCTCAATGGCTCACTGTCTGACCTTCGGTAGGGGCAAAACCTCGTCTGCGCTGGTCGGCTCGCGCTGCGGCTGGTTGTTGAGAGTCCGGCGCACCCACGCGGACGTGGTGTAAACGCGTCGCACATCCATGATCTCGCCCAATGGCCGGTGATCGGATGTGACGCGCCATTGGTTGAAGGCCAGGGCGTCACCCTTCTCGGGATTCTCCGGACGGGAGATGTCCTGGCGCGGGAGATGTACCCGCCCGACGGTGACGAAAGGCGACAGCTTCTCCGGCCATTCCACGGTCGCGTCGTTGACCGGCATCGCGGTGAGATCGGTGCACAGCTGCACTTGGAGGTCGAAATCGAACGCGTGTGCTTGCAGTTCCTCCACCAGGGTCGGTCCGAACACGTCCGGCCCGCTGCTGAGGTCGAGGTGCTGGTGGGCAGCTTTTTCGGCGCTGTCGGCGGCTGGAGCAACGCGGACCTTGGCGACGTAGTCGCCGTGGCGTACCGCGGCCATCGTCCAGTACGTGCTGAGCACCGGGTTGCGCACCGGCGTCTGCGTCGCCGCTTTCACGAACGCGAACAACTCCTCCCACGCCCAGTCCTGCTGCTCGAGCGTGCCCTTGCCGGTGAGCAAGTCGTTCAGGAGATCGTGGAATCCGGCCTTCCCACGCTCCAGGTACGCGCCGACCTGATCGCCGATCTCCTGGATGAACAGGTAGTGCTTCGCCGTATTGGCGATGAACGTCGGGTTGTTCTTGAGCACGTAGTCGAACGTCGT
The DNA here is from genome assembly GCA_963736375.1 of uncultured Actinomycetota bacterium. Lineage (GTDB taxonomy): Bacteria > Actinomycetota > Actinomycetes > Mycobacteriales > Pseudonocardiaceae > Pseudonocardia. Next base: position 572,141 of record CAVTOL010000016.1, on the reverse strand, counting down.
CGCGTCCGGCTCGTCCTCGACCAACTTGGTCCCGTCGACGTCGAAGATCTTGATCGCGAAACCCAGAACGGGTCCGAGCAGCGCGTCCGGGCCCAGGTGGTTCGAGGCGCTGGAGAACCGGATCAGTGCGTCGTGGCGGCCGGGCGTGGCGTAGATGCCTTGCGCGTAGGGTGCCGCTGCGTCGCCGAGGATTTCCACTTCTGCCCGGACGACGCCGATGGTCTTCGCGTGGGCGCCGCGGACGGCCCGCCCGCTGCCCTCCGTCGTCGGCGATTCGCGAACCTTCGTCTCCCAGAAATCGATGATGCGGGTCATGTACTCGCTGAGCTTGGGATCGAAGGTCTCGATCTCCGGCGAGTAGCGGACGAAATCGGATGACATCGGGCCTCACACCCCCGCGGCCTTGGCGAGTTCGGCGGCGCGGCCCGCGCGCATCGTGGCGATGTATTCGTCGTAATCGCGTGCTTTGACCGCGAACTTCTCAAGCACCCAGGGGTGGGTGGAGATCATGAAGTGTTCGTGGGCGAGGCCTTGGATGACGATCTCGGCGAGTTCGTCGGTGGTGATCGCGCCTCGGCCCTCGGGGGTGTCGAACTTGCCCGCCAGGATCGGGGTGCGCACGGCCGCCGGGCACAGCACGCTGACGCCGATGCCCTGGTCGATGTAGGTGGCGGCCAGCCATTCGGCCAAACCGATGGCCGCGTGTTTGGTCACCGTGTAGGAGACGGTGTCGAAGATCACGAGTAGGCCTGCGGCGGAGGCGACGTTGAGCAGGTAGCCGCTGCCTTGTTCGAGCATGTGCGGGACCGCGTACTTGGCCGCGAACACCTGTGACAGGACGTTGACGTCGATGATCTTCCGCCACTTGTCGGTGGGGGTGTCGATGCCGCCGTCGACGCCGATTCCGGCGTTCGAAACGAAGAGATCGATCCGTCCGAAGTGTTCGATCGTGGCTGCGACGAGGTTCTTGATGTCTTCTTCTCGACCGACGTCGGCTGCGACCGGAAGTGCTCCGATCGGTGCCGCATGCCGGTTGCAGGATTCTTGATCCAAGTCGGACAACACGACCTGGGCGCCCTCTTTCGCGAACCGTGTGCACAGGGCGAGCCCGATGCCGCTCGCGCCGCCCGTCACCACGGCCACCTTGCCGTTGACGTCCATCGCCGGTCCTCTCGGAGATGCCTCTGCTTTCCCTGAGGCAAGGCTGGCGCTCCCGCGTGCGGGTCGCGCCCGTGTTCACCCCGGGTCCGCCCCCTGGCGCATGGGCCGATCCACCTGCCGCGGACCTGCGTGTTCCGTTGGTGGCGCAATACGTCGCGGATGGGAGGGCGATGTCGCCCTCAGAGAGCACTCCCGTGGCAACTTGGTAGAGCAGCGCCTGGGAACAGGTGGTGGTTGGTGCGGTCTACGACCACCACTTCGACCTCGCGGCGCAAGGCCTTGGCGGCGAAGAGCCCTGCGAAGCCGCAGCCGACGATGATCACGCGGTGCATGACTCACGCCGTGGCCGCGGCCTTGGTGTGTTCGGCGGCGCGGCCACCCCGACGTTGACGTCCGTCATTGGTCCTGTCGGTTTGTGGTGTGGTCCTTCGTGCGGATGTGGATTGCCGGCTCACTCGTCGGTCACTGCTCGCCCGAGTTCGCGATCCACCTCAACGCAGATAAAGAGGGCATGAAGAAGTATTCACCGCCGCGGAGCACGTTGAACGTTTCGATGCCGTGGATCCGGCGTCTCACGGGCTTTTGCGGGATGGTGAACATGGCCCCGTCTTCTTGCAGCCCGATGTTCGGATCGCGTTCGTCGCCAAGGTTCATGAAGTTGCCGTTGTTGATCCATTCTTGTTGGAGGAACTCCATGGTGGCCATGGCCTTGGCGCTGAGGAAGATGAAGTAGAGGCCGTGGGCGACCTCGTCGTCGTGTTCCGAGGTTGCGTCGGGGTCGTAGGGCGCCCCGTAGGTGGTGCTGCGCCGGATGATGCGGTGCACGTTGACGTCGGCGAGTTGGGCCATGATGGTGTCGCGAGGGTTCATGCGCCGCATGTGAGAGCCGAGTGGCACCTGCCTGCCGTGTGGATCGGCGGCGTAGGTGAAGTCGTTGTTGCGGTGGGGGTCGGCGCCCAGCGCAGGATCGTCGTGATCGGGCGCGAGCGTCAACGGGGCCCCGCTGCGCCAGCGACCCACCAGCTTGGCGGCGAGCAGCTCCCGTTCCGTCTCGGTCTCGGCGTGTTCGCGCAGGAACCGGTTGAACGTCGCGACCCGCGACTGGTACTTGCGCAGCCCGACGAACGTGCCGTTGCGTCCCAGCACGTCGGGCCGGGGCATCGGCAGCGGCACGCCGGCCTCGCCGGGATAGCCGAGGATGAACTCGCCTGCCTTGATCGGTCGTCCCTGTCCGGGTAACGAATCGACGCCGCAGCCCTCGATTGCGGGCTGACCGATGGAATCCTTGTAGCCCAGTGGGTTGAGATCACCCGGCTGGGCGCCGAAGTCCTGCGTCATCAGCACCGTGACCCCGGCGAATCCCTCATATTGATGTCGTGCCATCTGTAGGGTGTCCCGCCAGGTTTCTTCCGAGTCGCTGAAGACGCTGACCCCGATGTGGACCTCGCCGGTGCCGAAGGGCTGATCCCAGTTCTGGGGATCGTTCAGCCCGTAGTCCCGGAGCTTGTCGGCGCGTTCTGCCATCCCGACGCGGAAGGCCTCGGGAAAGCTGTCCAGCGAGTCCTGCGGCAGGCCCAGGGCGACCAGGCCGGTGTAGCTGATGGCGATCGAGGTCCAGGCCTCGCCTGCTCGCCACCACTCGGCGGCGGAGTCGACATGGGGCGTCAGCCGCCGCACGAACTCGCGGCCTGCATGCGCATCCTCCACATGCAGCATGACGTGGGTGCCGTAGTACGGCTCGGGCCGGTAGCGCAGGACGGTCGCCTGGATGTCGTCGAGCTCAATAGTGACGGGGCTGCGCGGAAGCTCGCCGAGTCGGTCGACGAGTCGCATGGCGTTCTCCTCACGGAAGTGGCGGCAAGCCGAGTCACCGGGACCGCCTCGCCACAGGCAGGGCCGTGGCCGCAGGCTGTCCCGGTGGTGGCGCTACTCGGCGACCTTGTCCAGGAACTCGTCCGCGGCGGCACCGATGCGCTGGAGCCTGCTGATGTCCGCCACCGTCAGATCGGGATGGGCGACGTACCAGCCTTCGGCGTTGATCTGATGGCTGGCCAGGTAATCCTTTGCCTGCGGGCTGCGAATCCCCGGCCAGCCTTCGAGAGCACAATCCAAGATGTCCAGGTAGTCGGGGATCTTCGTCGCGAAGTCATCGATATAGGGATCCCACTCGCCGTCGAAGGCGGTGCAGAACAGCAGCTTCGTGTCGTTTTCCAGGAATACGAAGCGCATGTCATGGAGGCTGCCAACCTTGTTCGCGCCGTCGAGGTTGCCGTTGAGCAATTGCAGGAAGGCGCGCAGCCGCTTTGCTCCACCGGGCGCAAATGGGAAAATCATGGTCAGTTCGGAGACATTGCCGAGACGGACGCCGACCCGGCCTGCGCTTTCCACGCGGTATCGCGGCTCGGCCACTTGCGAGGTCAGTTCTCCGAGCACGTTCTCCAGTGCGCGCTTCCCGATCTCCGGTGCATCGGCGAACAGGTCACGCAGCTGCTGGATCCTTTCCTCGGCGGCCGAGCTCGGTGTTGGTGAAGTTGTTGTCTCTGTTTGCGTTGTCATGGCGGAACATCCCTTCCATTCTCTTCGGCTCGCCCTGTCCGTCGCCGGTGATTCCCTGTACCCACCCCCGGTTGGTCAGCACACCGCCACCTGACGGGCGGTCGTGATTGACGCGGGTAGCGGCGATGCGACGTCATCTATTCACCCACGGGCCCATGTTGCTTGCGCCCGTGGTCGACACCTGCCACCACCCTGGTCTGGCCGAGCCAGAGCCTTGCGCCGCCCAGTGGCCGGACGGCGTCGACACCTGAACCCGCTGGTCCGGCCCGCACCTGGGGGAGGGTTCGCGTAGGCGTACCGGCTTGGCGCGATCGTGATCGACGGCGGTGGTCACGTCCTCTCGGCACCAGGTTCGCGGCCGTGGAACCGTTTCAGACCGGTACGAGCTCGGAGCGAGAAGCAGGCAGCGCATCCGCGAGTCCCTTTCGGGAGATGATGCCGAGCTTTGCGAACACCTTGTGCAGATGCCACTCGACGGTGCGGTGGCTGAGGTAGAGCTGGGCGGCGATGTCGAAATTGGACTGCCCCCTGGCCGCCAATCGGGCGATCTGCGCCTCCTGCGGCGTGAGGGAGTCCCGCGCATCAGCGGCCCGCCTGCGGACGGTTTCGCCGGTGGCCAGCAGTTCGCGGCGGGCACGCTCGGCGAAACCCTGCGCGCCCATCGCGTCGAAAGCAGCAAGTGCGGCCCTCAACTGGGCGCGAGCGTCGACGCGCCGGTTCTGGCGTCGCAACCACTCGCCGTAACTCAATTGCGCCCTGCTGTGCAGAACGACGACCCGGGACCGACCGAGTTGGTCGATCGCTTCGTGGTGGAGCCGCTCTGCTTCGTCGGCCTCACACAGCAGCGCGTGCGAAGCCGCCTCAACGCCCCGTGCCCACTCCTTCGTGCTCGTGCTCGACCGCTCCGCGAGCTGGGCGAAGGCGAATTCCGCTGTAGCCCTGTCGCCCTCGTGCACGGCGGCCTCGATCAGCTCAGGGAGGATCCACACTCCGAATCCGAGCCCGTCGGGGCCATAGGCCCGACGGGCCGCGGCCTTCGCCTCCGCGTACTCACCGAGCCCGTTGTGCAAGACCGCCGCCGCCCACTCCGCGACCTCTACCGCGAATCCCTCCCCGCGCGCCGTCCCGGCCTCGATCATCGCCACGCGCACGGCGTTCGTACGGTCGCGCTCGCCCCGCCAGGCGGCGAGCAGCACGGAGAAGTCGGCCACGGGAACACCTCGGGTGGCTGCCGTGATCGTTTCCGCCTCCTGCACCAGCTGGTGGGCGATGCCGAACTCGCCAAGGAAGAGCTGATGTGCCGCGGAGTAGTTGAGCGCGAAGGGAAGGGTGGTCAGGCCGCCGCGTTCGCGCGCGACCCGGCCCAACCCGCTCGCAATCGTCTCGCAGGCCCCGTCGTCCCACATGTCCATGGCCAACTGGCAGGCCAGCCAGCACCACGCGAGGTTCTCGCGGCTCAACCCCTCGGCCAGGAACGCGGCAAGGCCGCGGGCCGCGCACCGCAGGCTCGTACCCTCGGGCCAGCCGGGCGATGACGGCGTCCAGCAGGAGGTCGATCGCCCGCTCAGGTTCAGGTCCTGTGGCGCGCATCGCGGACTCGGCCGCTTCCACGACGCCGTCGACTCGGGCGAAGCGACCGCTGCGAACCGCCGCCCAGAGCGCTTCAAGGTGCGTCTCGCGGGCCAATTCGGGATCGACCGGCTCCAGCAGCCTGGCCGCCGCGCTGAGAAGGGACGGGGTGTCGCTGCCGCGTGTGCGGGCAAAGGCGATCTGCGCGCGCAACCGTTCGGCTCGCGCGTGGTCGAGCTCCTCGAGAGGCGACGCCGTGGCGATCGCGAGCAGGCGCTCGGCGGCCTCGGGAGCCCCGGCCTCGAACTTCAGCCGCGCGGCGGCGAGAGCCCGCATGCCTCTCCGCATCTCGTCCGGGCTCAGGCTGGCCGCCCGCTCGAAGAAGGCCGCTGCCGCCGCCACTCCGCCACGTGCGCGGGCCCGCGACGCCGACCGCTCGAGCTCTGCGGCGACTTCCTCGTCCGCAGCGGTTACCGCGTGCGCGCGGTGCCAGGCCCGGCGATCGGGATCCCGCTGAGGGTCGGCGGCCCCAGCAAGCGCATCGTGAACGCGGCGCCGTTCGTCCGGGCTTGCGGCTCGGTAGGCAGCCGACCGCACCAACGGATGCCGGAAGCGGATCGGCGGACCGAGCTCGACAAGTCCCGCGTCCTCGGCGGGAAGGAGGGTTGGAGCGGTCAGTCCAAGGTGCTCGGCGGCCCGGCCGACCACCGTCGCATCGCCGACGGCTTCCGCCGCAACGAGAAGTAGGTAGCGCCGCACCTCTTGCGGAAGCGACTCCACCCGCCGCGCGAAGGCCTGCTCGATCCGCCCGGTGAGCTGGCGCGCCGTGGGCAATCCGAAGCCGCCTGCGAATTCCGCCGGGGTCATCCCGCGCGGCAGTTCCAGGAGCGCGAGCGGGTTGCCCCTCGTCTCGGCCACGATTCGGTCGCGAACCTGCTCGTCGACGCCGCCCGGCACGCCTGCGTCGAGGAGCAGGCGGGCGTCGGCCTCGTCGAGTCCGGTGAGGGCGAACTCCGGCAAGCCGTCCAGTTCCGGCTCGTTCGATTCGCGCACACCGAAGAACATGACGATCGGTTCGGCGGCGAGGCGACGCGCGACGAACGACAGCACCGCGAGCGACTCGCGGTCGAGCCACTACACGTCGTCGATCAGGCAGACGAGCGGCCGCTCGCCCGCTAGCCGCGAGAGCAGGGTGAGCGTAGCAGGTCCGCGCAGGGAGGTGTTGTCGCGGTGAAGTGCCGCCGTCGCAAGCCGGGTCGGCCTGCGAGGGGTCGTCCTGCGTGCTATCGCATGCTGTAGGCACGCCGCTCGCGCCGCTCTACGCTGGCAATGCTCCGCGCGAACTGGCGTGGCTGGCTGGGATCCGTCGCTGAGATGACGGTTCAGGCGAAGGCGGACCATGGCTCGGCAACGAGGAGGCTCCCGGCAAGGAGCTGGCGCCGTGCTGCTCGGGCGAGCAGCAGAGAGTGCCGCGCTCGAGGAGATGGTCGCGGCGGTCCGCGAGGGTGCTAGCCGCGTGCTCGTCATACGTGGCGACGCCGGTGTGGGAAAGTCCGCCTTGCTTGACAATTTGGCGCGCAGTGCGACGAACGTGAGTGTCCTCCGCGCCGTCGGCGTGGAATCGGAAATGGAGTTGGCATTCGCCGCACTGCACCAGTTGTGCCTGCCGCTACTCGATCGTCTGCCGCATCTCCCCGAGCCTCAGCGCGAGGCGCTGGAGGCGGTTTTCGGGATCCGGGCGGTGGCCCCGCCGGACCGCTTCCTTGTGGGGCTAGCGGTTTTGAGTCTGCTGTCGGATGCCTCCGGGGAACGCCCGCTGCTGTGTCTGGTCGATGACGCGCAGTGGCTGGATCGGGCTTCCGCGCAAGTGCTGGGATTTGTCGGCCGCAGGCTGTTGGTGGAGTCGATCGCCCTTGTGTTCGGCGCCCGGCAGCCCGGCGCAGAACTGGTCGGCCTGCCGGAACTTGAGGTAGCTGGGCTACCAGTCACCGATGCTCGCGCGTTGCTGGACTCCGTCACCCCATCCCGCCTCGATCGGCGCATACGTGATCGAATCGTGGTCGAGACGAGGGGCAATCCACTCGCATTGCTCGAGTTGCCGCGTGGACTCAACGCTACCCAGATGGCGGGCGGCCTCGGCCTGCTACAGCAGCCTGGCGCGTTGCCCGGGCGCATCGAGCAAAGCTTCCTGACGCGGATCGAGGCGTTGTCGGCAGACTCCCGGCTGCTACTGCTGGTGGCGGCGGCCGATCCGGTCGGCGATCCCGCACTGGTGTGGCGTGCGGCGGCGCGGCTGGGTGTGACGCCTGCAGCGGCCCATGCGGCTGGAACCGACGGTTTGCTCTCGGTCGATATACACATGACGTTCCGCCATCCGCTCGTGCGGTCGGCTGTGTACCAGGCGGCGAGTTCGGAGGAGCGGCGATCAGTACACGCGGCGCTTGCGGCGGCAACTGACGCACAGGTCGACCCCGATCGTCGTGCCTGGCATCTCGCAGCGGCCGCGGTGGAAACGGACGAGGCTGTCGCGGTGGAGCTCGAGCAGTCCGCCGATCGGGCAGCGGCCCGCGGCGGGGTCGCGGCTGCGGCCGCGTTCTTGCTGCGCTCGGTTGAGCTGACGCGAGACCCGGCGCGTCGCACCGATCGGGCGTTGGCAGCGGCCCAGGCCAGCATAGAGGCGGGTGCGTTCGAGACCGCCCTGGGGCTGCTCGCCGCAGCGGAGGCCGATATCCTCAATGAGTTCGGGCGGGCCCGCGTCGACCTGCTTCATGCCGAGGCCGCGTTTGCGCAGCGGCGCGGCAGCGACGCACCGCCCCTGCTGTTACGCGCCGCCCAGACACTGGAGTCACTCGACGTTCGCCTCGCCCGTGACACGTACCTCGATGCGTGGGGCGCGGCGCTGTTTGCCGGGCGGCTGGCCACGGCCGGAAGTCTGCGCGAGGTCTCTCAGGCGGCCCGAGCTGCCCCGCGACCCGAGGGCTCGCCGCGTGGCTCGGACCGGCTCCTCGACGGCTTTGCACTGTTGTTCACCGAAGGGCGCGGCAGCGCGGTGCCGGTACTGGAACAGGCAGCGACCGCTTTCTCGGGCGTCGACACCTCAGTCGGAGGAGGTCCTTCGATGGGGTTGGCTCGCCACAGCGGGAGCCGCTGTCGTCTGGGACTTCGAGACCTGCGTGGCTACCGCCACCCGCCAGGTCGAGGTCGCTCGTGCCGCGGGTGCGCTCGCGGTCCTCGCCGTCGGCGTCAACGTGCTCGGGCAGGTCGCCGCGCTCGCAGGTGACTTCGCCCAGGCGACCTTGCTGAAGGCGGAGGCGGACGCGGTCCGGGAGGCGACCGGCACCCATGTTGCGCGCTATGGCGCGTTGGTGTTGGCCGCGCTGCAAGGACGGGCCAGCGAGGCGTTCCCACTGATCGACGGCACGGTCGCGAACGCGACCGTTGAGGGTCAGGGCACTGCTGTCCAGTACGCGCACTGGGCCAAGTCGGTCATCTTGAACGCTGCAGGCCGGTATGACGAGGCGTTCGTGGTGGCCGAGCTGGCCAGTGACGACACCCCGGAGCTGTTCGTGTCGGCGTGGGCACTCAGTGAACAAGTGGAGGCGGCAGTCAGGAGCGGCAACGATCGCGGGGCGGCCGAGGCGCTCGGGCGACTTCAGGAAAGAACACGCGGTACGGACAAGCCGTGGGCCCTGGGCCTCGAGGCGCGCTCGCGGGGCTTGGTTGGCGAGGGTGCGGGGGCAGAAGCCGCTTTCCGTGAGGCTGTCGAGCAGCTACGCCGGACGCGGCTGCGCCCGGAGCTCGCGCGGGCTCATCTGGTGTACGGCGAGTGGCTGCGCCGACAAGCTCGCCGAGCTGATGCCCGAACGCAGTTGCGTTCCGCTTCCGATATGTTCTTCTCCATCGGCATGGAGGCTTTCGCAGGACGCGCGCGTCGTGAATTGCAGGCGACCGGGGCAACAGTCCGCAAGCGCTCCGTCGAAGCCACGGCGCATGATGAGCTGACCGCGCAGGAGCGACAAATCGCACTGATGGCGCTGGATGGTCTGACAAACTCGGAGATCGGCGCCCGGCTTTTCCTGAGCACGCGGACGATTGAGTGGCATCTGGGCAAGATATTCACCAAGCTCTCCATCAGCTCACGACGCCAACTTCGCGATGCCCTGTCGGCCAGTGAGATGGAGACGTCGTCTGTATAGTGTGTGTTGCGCTCGCGCAGTTGCACACGAGCCCCGCCTCATGCTGCGTACGTGACGGATGCAACTGCTGGATGTTTCTGCCCGAGCGGCTCCCGATGTACCTCACTTGGTGAACACGTCGCTCCGCTTGGCGATGAAATCCTCGACGGACTCCGCGGGTCGGCCGGTGATTTCTTCGACCGTGGTGGTCATGCGGTCATACCGATTCTCGCGATGCAGCCGGGCCATGGTTGCGATATGCTCTTCTACGTACGATCCGAGCCCGGCGCGCGCGAGTACTTGCTTCTCCCATGTCTCCCACGGGACGTCGACGTAGACAACCGGTCTGCTTAGCGCGCGAGCGTACTCTTCGGCGATGCCATTCATGTCCTGTGATCGGGGGCCGGTCAGCTCGAAGACCCGGCCGACATACGGCGCCGGGTCGGTCAGGATAGTAGCGACAACCCGCGCGACGTCGTCGACCGCGATAGGGGATGTGCGACCGAGCCCGAATGGGAGTCGAATGGTGCCGCTGTCGGCAATGGAGCGCGCGGCCAGCGTTGTGAACAACGGACTGTCCAGGAAAACAGTCGGTCGAACGTGTACGACCGGAAGCCCAGACCAATTCAGCAGCTGCTCCGATAGCCAGTGCAGCCGCTGATGGTGTGACTCGCTCATGCTGAGCGCGTCCATCTGCGACACGGTCATCTGGGAGATGGCGACGAGTGCATCCAAGTCGCCGACGGCACGGGCCACCGTGGCCACCGTGGCGGTGGCCTCGAGGTAGGACGGCGCCAAGCTCATGCTGAAGAACATCCGCTGGACCGAGTCGAGGGCCTTTGCGACATCTGCTGGCCGCGTGAGGTCACCCACGACGACATCGGCGCCGAGCGCCCGCAGGTCATCGGCACGGTGGTCGTCGTGGTGAGCCATCGCTCGGACGGCCCGGCCACTCTGTCGCAGCAACGCCACAACTTTGCCGCCGACGCCGCCGACTCCTCCGCCTGCACCGGTCACCAGGATGAGACCAGGCTCAGTCATCGTCCGCCTCCCGCGCCGACGGGTTCAGCGCCATCGTCCGACCAGCGCCGCCGTGATTCTCGGTCGTGCTCATAGCTGCCCTCCTGGGTCCTGTCGGGAACAAGGGTCGCAACCAGAACTGGTGTATCGCCCCAGCGTTTCCACTGGTCGGGTCCCTGGTCTTCCGGGTGAGGCATCCGCAGGCGTGATCGCCGAGGCCAGCTCGTCAAGCACACGCTCGCTCGCCGCCGCGCAGCCGGGCAAGACGACGGTGGAGCTGCTCGGGGTAGTGGACGTCAGCGCCTACTCCCGCACCGGGTCACCTAGCCGACCTGCCACTCCTTGCGCGTTGGCGCTGGGCGACCGGCCTTACCGGCTCCCGCGCGCGGTCCGCGGTTGACCTTGGTGAACCTTCCCGAGCGGGAGGAATGCGGCGGCGCCGAGCGAGGCCGACGTGGTGGCGTATCGGTAGACGGGTTCGCGGCCTGCGGAAGACGCGCAGGCGGCGCCAGTGCACTGCGATGTCGCTGCGAACGGCTGCTCGATGCCTGCGGCGTACGTGCCTCATGCCAGAACGCGGCGCGCGAGGCGGGCGAGCGTCGAACGAGGTGGCGTGCGCCATGGCGCGCTGTCGGACGGCGGCCGCGCATATGCCGGAACTCCGTCGCGGACAAGCCTGCAGAGGTCGGGCAATCCGAGCTCGCGAGCCGACCAGTCGTAGAGCCGACCGAGCCGCGGCTGGATCACGCCGTAGTCGAGGACGCGGCCGAACCCGTTCTCGATGCCGACGTAGCGCTCGACGTCCTCGCCGCCGGTCCGACCTTCGCCTTCGCCGCCGCGATGGTCCCGGTATCGGCATACGGTGACGTCACCCCGCGGCTCCCGCGATCCTCGACGATCGGGACAGGCTCGGCGGCCCGGTCCCATCTCCTCTTCGCCGCGTCCGCATGACTGGGGCACCCGGCCCGCCTCGATCAGCTGTCCGGGGAGTCAGGCAGATACGTGTGCAGGTGTCTTGCGATTTCGAGCGCGCTTGTGACAACCGAGTCACTCACGGGTCTGTTGCCTGCGATTGAGTCGGCGACGGCGTCGATCAGCTTCGCGACCGACAACGGCACGAACTCGCTGATCGGCCCACCCCGGAGGCGCGGCACGAGGCTTCGCAGGGTCTTGGCCGCCTCCCTCAACTCGGCCGCGCGCGCGGCCGCGTGTTGACGATCGGGGGGAGCGTCACCGCTGGGAGCCACGCGCCTCATCCTGGTGCCTGCGCGAGCAGATGACCATCACCTCCTGGCGCAGCACGGTCACCGCGTTCGGGGGGGCATGATGAGCACCGGCCCGAGCTGCCGCACCTGGCGGGCCGGCGTGACAACCGTCCGGTGCGGGTTGGCAACGGCGCTTGGCGCCAGCGGCAGGTCGACGTCTACGGGGAGCTGCTCGGCTCACCGCACCGGCTGGTCGAGCAGCTCAACCCGGACCACCCCGGCGCCGTCGCGTGGCGGGAGTTCCTCATCGCCTGCGCCGATGTCGCGATGCACCGCTGGCGGGAGACCGACCAGGGCATCTGGGAGATCTGCGGCCGACCGCGGCATTTCCTGTACTCGAAGCTGATGTGCTGGGTGCCGCTGGATCGGGCGATCGCGATGGCCGCGACGCTGCGCGCGCAGGACCGCGTTGTGGAGTGGCGCGGCCGCCGAGGAGATCCGCGGGGAGATTCTCGCCAAGGGTGGAGCATCACCGCGAACCTTCGCCGCCTCAGCCAGACGGCGGTCAAGATGATCAAGTGCGTCGGCCGAGCGGCGGCTTTCCTCGGCGCGGCGACACCTGCCACGCTACGGAGATCACCCGTTCGGGGAGGACGGCGCGCAGGGAGCTACGATGAGTGACGGGTCGGGTGCGCTCGGAGACGCCGTCGATGCGCGTGTCGCCACGAACCGCGGCGAGCAGGAAAGGCGGCCACGGTGACGGCGCTCCCGATCTGGCTGACCGGCATTCTCTTCGTGATCGTGCTACCCGGCCTCGCCATCGGTGTTCAGCTGGCCATTCGACGGCGGTGGCCCGTACTCGCCGACGGCGAGCACAACGACGTTGCAGGCTTCATCATCGCTGTGGTCGGGGTGATCTACGCGGTGCTGCTGGCCTTCGTCGTGATCGTGTCCTGGGAGAACTTCAGCCAGGCCGAATCGACCGTGGGCCAGGAAGCGAGCGCGCTACGCAGCATCTACCGCGAAAGCCAGGCGTTCCCGCCCGACGTGCGGGCTCGAATCCGCGCCGATGTGCTGAAATACGCGTCGACCGCGGTCGAGAAGGAATGGCCCGCGATGGCCGACGGCAGGCCGGGCAGTCCCGAGGTCAACCAGGTGCTCGATGACATGTCCCAGAGCCTGGCCCAGCTGCCCGCCACCACCCCCATCCAGCAGGAGTACGTCGGCGCCGAAGCCGACCGGTTCAACCAGCTGGTCGGCTTCCGCAGCCAACGGCTCGACTACGTCGACACGGGGGTGCCCGCCGTGCTGTGGATCGCCCTCGGCGTCGGCGCCATCGTCACCATCGGCTTCGCCATGATCTTCGGCCTGCGCAGCACGACCCTGCACCTGATCATGACCGGCAGCCTGAGCGCGGTCATCGGCGTGCTGCTCTTCGTCTCCATCGCGATCGACCATCCCTTCTCCGGTGACGTCGCCGTCAGCCCCGCGCCGCTGGAGCGCGTGATCAGCGATTTCCAGAACGCGCCGTGAACCTCACGCGCCGTGTCGCGGGTCTGCGCGGTGGCGGCCGTCGGTCCCATGTTGTCTCGTCGTCGATGGTCGCGCTCGCTCACGGCACCAACGACGCGTGGACCTGGTGGCCTGAGCCGGAGGTGCCGGGGCATGCCCGCCCGGGACACGTCGGGCGCAGGGCTCCGCATCCGGCCGCCGGAGAAGGCGTGCAAGATACGGGCCGGATGCAGACAGCCGAGTGGAGGTCGAGACGTGCGGACCGCGCCGGTGAACTCGCCTCCGGTCGGGACGTTTCTGCACGTCGGTGGCGTGCGGCTGTTCGTCGACCAACGCGGCGTTGGCGCCCCGAGGGTGGTGTTCCTGCCGGGGGCGGGTCTCGTCGGCCTTGACTATTTCCGACTTCATGAGCGCCTCGCCGGGTCGCACGGGAGCCTGATCTACGACCGCGCGGGGACGGGATGGAGCGATCCGATCAGGTTGCCGCGCGCCTCGGCCGCGGTCACCGACGAGCTGCACGCGTTGCTCGCGACGACGGGTGCCGAGCCCGCTGTGCTGGTCGGGCACTCGCTCGGGGGGCTCTACGCACGCCACTTCGCCACCCGGTTTCCCGAGAGCGTGGCCGGTCTGGTCCTGCTGGATCCGGCGCACGAGGACTACAACGCGGCGATGCCCGCCGAGCTCAGGCAGTCGCGCGCGGCGACCGCGGTGCTCGACGTCCTCACGTCCGTCGTCGACGTCGCCCTCATGACGGCGCCGACCACAGCACTCCTCAAGGCGCTGCCGCCGATACGCCGCTACCGGTCGCTCTACCGGGACTTGTTCACGCAGGAACTGGCGGAGTGGCCCGCCGACGTTCGGGCCTCCCTCGTCGAGCGACACACCTGCCTTGACTGGCTGGCGACCGGGCTGCGCGAGTCACGCAAAGTGGAACGGCTCTACGCCGAGGTCCGTCGGGCAGGCCCCATGCCGGACGTCCCGTTGATCATCCTCTCGTCGACGAGCAGTGATGCCTTCCGGGACGCCGTGGCGGGCAGCGCGTCCGCGACGTTGCTCAATGCCGAGGTCGAGGCCAAGGGTGGCCTGTACGCCACCGTCGCTGCCGCAGCGCCCCGCGGTGAGGTGCGCTCGGTCGAGTCCGGACACGTCACGCTGCCGTTCCGCGGCTCGGACGCCGTCGTCGAGGCCGTTGCCGACATCTCCGGCTGACACGGGGGCGAGGTGAGCCGCCGTCTCGTGCCGGGCGGATCGGCGACGGTGTACGGCCGCGGGCCACGGGCGATCACGACGTCGCCGGGCGCCCAGCGCCGTCGTCGGACTGGATCTGGGCGTGGCCGCGGGCCACCGCGGTGAGCGAGAGCGGTGCCTCGTCCTCGATGCGCAGGCACCACGGCGGGTCCGGCAGGCCGCGCAGGAGGAACGCTCCCCGGGCCCGCGGCCCGTCCAAGAGGCCTGCCAGCGCGTCCACAAAGGGCAGCCTAACGCGCGGCCCGGCGCGCGGACGTGATCACCGCTTCGGCCTCTGACGCGGGCGGTCCCGGCCGGACGGGCGCCGAACCGGCCGCGGACCGGACCGCGACACGGCAATCACGTGGAGTAAGACCCGGTGCACGGTTTGTTTATCGCTGGCCCTACGCTCCGCGGATGGCCGCCACCGGAGAACCCCTAACGGAGCAGCGCATTACGAGCAATGGCGGAACGCCGCCGTCGTGGGCCGGGTTGTCCGTCTTCGTCGTTCCCGAACGTTGGGCCGTGCCGCTCTCGGAGCCCGTCGCAGGCATAGCCCGTGGGCTGGAGGTCCTGGAGATCATTCCGCTCGACGCGGCGGGCCGCACCGCGGTAGCCCGCCGCCTCGGGCCGCGTCGTCGCTTCCCGGCCGACGCGGGCGCCCCGCACACGCTCATCGTGGCGTGCGACGTGCCGCCGATCATCGACAACTCAGGGCACCCCGACGTCTCGGCCGACGCCGACGCGCGGGTGGTGCACCGGATCGAGTCGGTCGCCAACTACACGACGAAGCGTCTGTGGGCAGGTAGGCCGCCGGTGGACAACGTCGTGCGGTTCACGGTCGGGCCGGATGCCGCGCTGGACATGCTGGACGTGTTGAACGACCCGACCCTGCGCGACCGGGTGCTCGAACGGGTCGAAACGCTCAGCGACACGTGCACGATCCCGTTCCCGGTGGTCAAGATGCTGGGCACCGACTCGCCGGGCTTCCGCGCCCGGGTCGCGCTCGTCGACCATCCGGAGCACGGCCGGAGCGTCTGCAAGATCTTCCGCCCCGGCGCGATGACGTTCTTCCAGCGGGAGCTTTCCGCCCGCCGTCTGCTCGCTGACGAGCCGCTCATGCCGCAGCTGCTCGAACACGGGCCGAACTGGTTGCTCACCCCCGAGTACACCGACGAGGGCACGCACCGCCTGCGCCGCCTGCCGAGCATCGCGGGAATGGACCAGCTCCGGCCCGGAACCTCTCGGGCACTGGCCGACTTCGCCCGCGCGCTGCACGACCACGGCCTGTTCATGCTGGACCTGTCGCCCCAGAACCTCATCTCCGACCCGGTGGCCGGGCTCAAGGTCCTCGATCTGGAATTCGCGATGCCGTACGCGGACTTCCCGGCCGTCGCGCCCTCGTCCGTCGAGGACGCATGGACCTACCGTGGGCTGCCCGCCTCGCTGGCCGGGAACATCGAACTCCCGCGGCTCCCGCTGACCCGGGGCGTCGGCAATTCGGTCTTCCACCCGGCCGTCGCGGGGCTGCCCGTCGATCGAGTGCTCGGCCCGGCCCGGCGCGGCGACGGCCTACGCCGCGTGGCCACGCAGCTGACCTGGTACGCGGCCATGGCGACCGCAGGACGGCTGCACGCGCTCCTGCGGCGCGACAGGTGACGCCGACGGTGGGGACATCCGTGGAAACGCCGAAGCCCCTGTCGCTCACCGCCCGCACCGTTCGCGGGTTCGTCTGGGCGTTCACCGGGTCGGCGGGCCAGGCGGTGCTGCAGATCGCTGCCACGATCGTGCTCGCGCGGCTGCTCACGCCCCAGGAGTTCGGCTCGGTGGCGGCGGCGCTGCTCGTGGTCGGGCTCGCGCAGCTCCTGACGCAGGTCGGCGTTTCGGCCGCGTTGGTGCAGCGCCGCGAGCTGACCGACGACGACGTCAGCGCGGCCTTCGCGTTCTCGGTGCTCGTCGCGATGGTTCTCGCAGGCACGCTGGCGGTGGGCGCCCCCGTGCTGAGCCCGTTGGTGGGGCTCCCCACCGACTCGGGCCTGCTGCTGCTGCTCGCGCCGACCTTGCTGCTCGCGGGGGTGGCTGCGGTGCCGAGCGGGCTCCTGCAGAGACGTCTGCAGTTCCGGCCGCTCGCCCTCGTCGACCTGATCGCGGCCGGGCCCGCGACGATCGGCGTCAGCGTGGTGCTCGCCCTCGCCGGTTTCGGCGCGTACGCACTGGCGTGGGCGTCCGTCGTCGCCGGGATCGTGACCGCGGTCGGGTACCTAACGCTGGCCCGGCCCGCACTGCGACTGATCCCGCCCGCGGCGGCGATGGCCCGGCTCCGGCCGATGATCGGCTTCGGGGCCGGGTACTCGCTGACGCAGGTCGGCAACTGGGGGGCGCAGAACGCCGACAACTTCGTCGTCGCGAGCGTGCTCGGCACCGCGCCGCTCGGCGTGTACTCCCGCGCGTACAACCTGCTCTCCCAGCCTGCGGCGGTCATCGGCGGCGCGGCGGACAAGGTGCTCTTCCCGGCCATGGCCCGCGTCCGCGACGACGGCGAACGGCTGCGCGCGGCCTACGTCCGATCCGCCTCGCTCATCGCACTGGTCGCCGCACCCGCGTCGGTGCTGCTCTTCGTGCTCGCGCCGGAGGTCGTGCGGGTGCTGCTGGGGCCGCGCTGGGAGGCCGTCGTGCTACCGCTGCGGGTGTTCGCGCTCGTCCTGCTGCCCCGCACGACGTACAAGATCAGCACCTCGCTGACCCGCGCGACGGGCGCGGTGTACCGAGCGGCGTGGCGGCAGTGGCTCTACGCCGCCGAGGTGGTGGTGTTCTGTTCGGTCGGGGCGCACATCGCGGGGGTGAACGGGGTCGCCGTCGGTGCCGCCGTGGCGATCCTCGGGCACTTCCTCGTGATGCTGCACTTCTCCGCCCGCGTGTCGGCCGGGCTCATGGGCACCACCCTGCGGATGTACGGGAGGCATCTCCCGGCCCTTGGCGCCACCATCGCGGCCGTAGCGGGCGTCGCCGCGCTGGTGCGGCCCGCGGGCTCCGACCTGCTCACGGTGGCGGCGGGCACGGTGGCCGCCGCGCTCGCCGCGGGTCTGGCGCTCCTTGCCCTGCGCGATTGGTTCCGCGCCGAGCTCGGCGTGCTGGGGCACGCCCGCCGTTAGAAGGAGCCGGTCAGCCAGAGGCGCAGGTCGAGCAGTGCGTCGATGTCGGCCCGGTAGTGCGGGACGAGGGCGGCAAAGCGCGGGCTGGTCGCCTTTGCCCTGGCGTTGAGCGTGGCGATCTGGTGGTCGATCGCCGCAAGCCGGTCATTGGTGTCGATGTTCCCGCCGACGGTCTCGGCGAACCGGCTGTCCTCCGACGTACTGGTCATGGGGGAGAGTTCCCGCTCCCTACGCTCGGAAACCCGTCCATTTGGAGCAATGTGGACGATTGTTCAGCCGCCCGCGATCCACACCGTCTTGGCGTTGACGAACGCCTTGGGACCGTAGTCGGCCAGCTCCCGTCCATAGCCGGAGTTCTTGGCGCCGCCGAACGGGACTTCCGGTGTGGACTCCGTGATGTGGTTGATGTAGATCATCCCGGTCTCGATTTCGGTGACGAAGCGCTCCTGCTCGGCCGGGTCCGCGGTCCAGGCGCTGCCGCCGAGGCCAAGGTCGGAGTCGTTGGCGATGCGGATGGCGTCGTCGACGTCGCGGGCGCGCCAGACCAGCGCCACCGGGCCGAACAGCTCCTCGTTGTGGCCCGGCGAGCCGTCGGGGATGTCGGTGAGGAGGGTGGGCGGGTAGAAGCTGCCTCGGCCGCCGAGCGGCTTGCCGCCGGTGTGCAGCCGAGCGCCCGCGGCGACGGTCTCCTGGACCTGCCGGTCGATCTCCTCGACGGCGTCCGGGCTGGACAGCGGGCCCATCTCGGTGGCCGCATCCAGCGGGTCGCCGAGCTTCAGCGCCTCCAGCCTGGCGACCATCCGGCGCACGAACTCGTCGGCGATCTGCTCGTGCACGATGAACCGCTTGGCGTTGATGCACGACTGGCCGTTGTTCAGCGTGCGGGATTGCACGGCCTTCGCGACCGCCGTGTCGAGGTCGGCCGACGGCATCACGATGAACGGGTCGCTGCCGCCCAACTCCAGCACGCTGGGCTTGATCGTGCGACCCGCGGTGGCGCCGACGGCCCGGCCCGCGGCCTCGCTGCCGGTGAGCGTGACCCCGCGAACGCGGCGGTCCTCGATGACGGCGTCGACGGCCTTCGAGCCGATCAGGAGCGTCTGGAAGGTGCCGTCGGGGAACCCGGCCCTGCGCAGGACGTCCTCGATCGCCAGCGCGCACTGCGGGACGTTCGACGCGTGCTTGAGCAGCCCGACGTTGCCGGTCATCAGCGCGGGCGCGGCGAACCGGAACACCTGCCAGTACGGGAAGTTCCACGGCATGATCGCGAGGATCGGACCGAGCGGCTCCTGCCGGGTGAACACCTTCGCGCCGTCGACCGGATGCGGCTGGTCGGCGAGGATGGCCTCGGTGTGCTCGGCGTACCACCGGCAACCCTTCGCGCACTTGCCGACCTCGGCGATCGCGGACGCGAGCGTCTTGCCCATCTCGAGCGTCGCAAGGCGGCCCAGTGCCTCGGACTCGGCGTCGAGGATGTCGGCTGCGCGCCGTAGCCAGGCGGCCCGCTCGGCGAACGTCGTGGTCCGATAGCTCCGGAACGCCGCTGCGGCGGCCGCCAGCTTCTCCTCGATCTGATCCGCGGTGAGCGCGTCGAAGGACTGGATCAGCTCTCCGGTCGCCGGGTTCGTCGATGCGATGGCCATGCGTGGACACTACCTCCGCGGCACGGGGTCAAAACGTCCTCGCGAGGAGCAGATCACCAGCGGACCGGGAGCGTACTGAGCCCGCCGGTGAGCAGGTCGGCGCGCAGCTCCAGAAGGTCGAAGGGCACGGCCATCTCCAGATCGGGGAATCGGGCAGGCAGCGCGGCGACGGACGGTCCCTGTCCTTTCGTGGCCCCGGTGGGCGGTGCTCACGATGGTAGGAGCGGGGCGGGCGCGGCGCGTCATCCCGAGGGCCGGACCTGCTCCACCCACGGGTGGAAACCGGGCCGGAGCCTGCTCAGGCTGGGCAGCGCAGCAGGCCCTGGACGTGCTTGGCGTCGAGGACGCGGCGGGCGGCCGCCGTGAGCGTCCTGGCGAAATCCGGGTCGGCGGCCGCGCGGGCGACGAGCCCGTCGAGCATCGGCCCGGCGGCCCGCGGGTCGGCGGTGAGCACGAGGTCCCCGCCCGCGGCGATGAACCGCACCGCCCGCTGCGCCTGCGGCACCGCGGCGACGGCGACGGCCTGGCCGAGATCGTCGGAGATCACGACGCCCGCGAAACCCAGCCGGGTGCGCAGCAGGTCGGTGACCACGGGCCGGGAGAACGCGGCGGGCTGCGTCGCGTCGAGCCGCGTGTAGACGGCCGAGGAGACCATGACGACCGGCACGCCCGCCGTGATGGCCCTGCGGAAGGGGTCGAGCCACGGGCTGTCGCCGTCGGTGGTGGTGTCGCGGACGTTCGCGGTGTCGTCGGTGTTGGCCCGCACCCGCCCGAGCCCCGGGAAGTGCTTGACCGCCGCCGCCACCCCGGCGTGCGACAGGCCGTCGGTGAACGCCAGCACGCTGGAGCCGACGGCGGCGGGCTCGGTGCCGAACGTCCTGCGGCTCGCCCCGACGGCGAGGTCGGCCGGGCCGAGCTGGGCGGACAGCACGTCCGAGACGGGGGCGAGGTCGAGGGTCACCCCCGCCGCCTTCAGCTCGCTGCCCCAGGTGCCCGCGGCGTCGGTGAGCTTCCCCGCGGTCCACCGGCCCTGCTCGACGGCGGTGGGGATGGCGGAGAAGCCGGGCCCGGTGAGCGCCTGCACCTCGCCGCCCTCCTGGTCGGCGGCCACGATGAGGCCTGCGCGCCCGGAGACGGCCTGCTGCAGGGCCGACGTGCGCGCGGCGGTCGCGGCCACCCCGGACCGGCTGCGGCCGGTGAGCAGCACCCCGCCCACCGGCACCTTCTTGATCAGATCCACGGTCGGACCGACGGCGGCGCCCAGCGGCGCGCCGACGACGATCAGCTGGCCCGCCATGGCCCGCCGGTCCAGCCCGGTCAGCACGGTGTCGACACACGACGGCTTCGGCGGCGCGGAGGTTGCGGGCGGTGCGGCGCCGGGTGCCGCTGCGCCGGGCCCCGGGGTCCCTGCGCACGCCGCCACCAGGAGTGGCAGGACACCGAGCAGCAGACGGGACGGACGCACCGACCCATCATCCCTGGCCTACTCCGTGAGGTCGGTCGAGGGCAGCGGGCCGAGGAAGGCGAAGCCGTCGAGGTAGGGGCCGACGTCGCCGCGGGTGGTCCAGGACCGGAGCTGGTGTTCCGACCGGCGGGTCACCAGCGCCCGGGCGAGGTCGAACTCGGACGAGCGGACGACGACGGCGGCGTCGGCGGGCGCTCCGCCCGACGCCCACTCCCAGCCCTCGGCGACGAGCGCGATCGGCGGCAGGTCCTCGACGCGGGCCGCGAGGCGGGGGAGGAACCGGTCGCGGACGGCGCGCACGCCGCCGGAGTTCCGCCCGCCGGGCGCACCGAGGGCACCACGCAGGTCCTGTTCGTGGATGATCACATCGCTGAGCGGCCGGGTGCCGTGCTCGCGCATCCACTCCTGCAGGCGGCCCGAAAGGCCCTCCCACTCCGTCACCAGCGCGGCGATGTCGCGGTCGCGGCGCGTGGCGACCTGCTTCTCGGTCCAGACGGCGTTGTGGTCGTCGGGCTCATCGCCCGCGACGACGTCCGCGCCGAGCCCCACCATGTGCGAGAACAGGTCGCGAACCGTCCAGCCCGGACAGGCAGGCACGCGGACCGCAGCCTGCTCCGTTGTCAGCGGGGCGACCAGCTCGATCACCCGCGCCTGTGCCTGCGCCCACTCGTCGATGAGATCCACGGCCCTATCCTGCCCTGATGGGGACCGCACTCGTCGCGCTGGACGCCGTGCCGGTCGGCGGCGGCGTGATCGTGACCGCGCACGGGGTGGTGGTGACCCGGCCCGCCGTGGACGAGGTGGCGGCGTTCGCCACGCTCTGCCCGCACCTCGGTTGCCAGGTGCGGGCGGTGGCCGCGGGCACGATCAACTGTTTTTGCCACGGCAGCCGGTTCCGCATCGCCGACGGCGCGGTCGTCGGCGGCCCTGCGCCGGAGCCGCTCACGCCGGTGGCCGTCGCCGTGGTCGACGGGATGGTGGTCCGTGCTGCTGGCTGACGAGCGCGCGGAGGTGGTGGCGACGTGCCAGGCGCTGCGGCGCGACCGGCTGGTCGTCGGGACCGCCGGGAACGTCTCGGTGCGCGTTGGCGATCTCGTGGTGATCTCCCCGAGCAGCGTCGCGTACGAGACGCTCACCGCGGACATGGTCGGCGTGCACCGCCTCGACGGCGAGCCCGTGGACGCGCCGCTGCGGCCCTCCAGCGAGCTCCCGCTGCACCTGGCGATCTACGCCGCGACGGACGCCGTCGCGACCGTGCACACCCACGGCGTCGCCTCGACGGCGGTGTCCACCGTGCTCGACGAGCTGCCCGCGTCGCATTACTACACGGCGCTGTTCGGCGGCGCGGTGCGGGTGTCGCCCTATGCGACCTATGGCACCGACGCCCTTGCCGCGAGCGTGGTGGCGGCGTTGCGCGACCGGTCGGCGGCGATCATGGGCAACCACGGCGCCGTCACCGTGGCCGACGGTCTGCCGCGGGCGTACGCGCTCGCGGAGTACCTGGAGTACCTCTGCGACGTGCACCTGCGCGCGCTCGCCGCCGGGTTGCCCGTGCGCACGTTGCCGCCGGAGGAGATCGCCCGGATCGCCGATGGATGATCACCAGTTGGGTGCGGAAAGCGGCCAGATCCGGCCGGAAGCGCGCCGAACCGACGATCATGACGATCGGATCGTGCGCTTCGCCGCCCTCGCCACCCCCGAGGGACGCGCGCTGATGCGGACCCTCGCCGCCGAGCGCGTCACCGCCGAGAACGCGCTGCGGCTCACCGATCGGCTGCGCGTCCACCACCCGGCCGCGCTCGTGGCCGACGGCCTCACGCTGCAGCGGCTGCGGGACCGTGCTGCGGTCAAGTTCTCCCGTGCGCAGGACATGATGCTCACCCGCGACGGTCTCGAGCAGGCGTCCGGAGAGGTCACAGCGCGGCACCGCGCGGCCCGGCTCGCGACCGGCGGCCCGGTGGCCGACCTGTGCTGCGGAATCGGTGGTGACCTCGTGGCGCTGGCCGCGCACGGATCGGTCGTCGGCGTCGACCTCGACCCGCTGCACGCCTGGATGGCGGCCCACAACGCCGCGGTGTACGGCGTCGGCGAGCGGGCGCGGACCGAGGCCGCGGACGTCCGCACGGCCGATCTGGCGGGCGTCGCCGCGGCCTTCGTCGACCCGGCCCGACGCACGGAGCGCGGCCGCACCCGTGACGGCGAGCCGCCGCTCGCCTGGTGCATCGGCCTGGCCGCGCGGGTGCCGCGGGTGGCGGTGAAGGCGGCGCCCGGGCTGGACAGGGCCTGCGTGCCGGTGGGCTGGGAGGCGGAGTTCGTCGCCGTGGGGACCGACCTCAAGGAGGCGGTGCTGTGGTCACCCGCCGCAGCCGAGGCGACGACCCGCGCCACGGTCCTCCTCGCCGGTGCGCGGCACACCCTCCTGCCCGCCCCTGGCGACGACGTGGGCGTCGGCGAGCCGGGGGAGTACCTGCTCGACCCCAACCCTGCGGTGACGCGGGCCGGGCTCGTGGAGGAGCTGGCCCGCGCTGTCGGCGGGTGGAAGATCGACGAGCGCATCGCGTTCCTGGCCGTCGACGCCCCGGTGACGACGCCGTTCGCGCGGACCCTACGGGTGCTCGACTCGGGACCGTGGCGGGAGAAGGAGCTGTCCGCCCGGCTGCGCGCGCTCGACATCGGCGCCGTCGACGTGCGCCGCCGCGGCCTGGCGGGCGACGTCGAGGTGCTGCGGCGGCGCCTCGCCCTGCGTGGCACCCGGCGGGCAACGCTGGTGATGACGCGGGCCCGCGACCGCCCGTGGGCGCTGGTCTGCGTCGACCCCGACCCCTGATCACGGGTTCGGCGCGTTTGTGGCCGGACTTGGCAGTGAACGCGCCGAACCGGTGATCACGGCGGCGGTCAGAGGGGCTCCAGATCGTCGACGGCGGGGGTCTCAGGGCGGGCCGCGGTCGGGCGGTCGAGGTAGAACAGGGCCGTCGAGGCGAGGTCGTCGTGCAGCGGGAGGTAGCGGCCGCCCGCGCGCCAGCCCAGCGCCTGCACGGTGACCCGCAGCGCCGTGGCGAACCGGATCGGATCAGGTACGTGCCAGCGGTACATGCCGAACCGCAGCTGGCTGTCGTACAGGCCGTCGGGCCGGATGACCTGGTGCAGGCCAAGGTGCGGGGTCGAGTACGGCGTGTAGCCATGGCCGGGCACGTCGAAGTTCCAGGCGCCGCCGAAGTAGTCCTCGGTGCCGGTGCCGCAGATCGTGGGGAACCGGTCGTCGCCGTCGAGGTAGAACTTCATCTCGCCCTCGCCCCACCAGCCGCGGGAGTTGCTGCCCCACGCCAGGTAGGTGCCGACGTACTGGCCCGTGCCGCGCACCCCGTCGACGAGCGTGTGCACGCCCGCGGCCACCGGGTTGGACCGTCGCCACTGCGCGTGCAGGTAGGCGCTCGCCGACTCGTCGCCGCCGGTCTCGTACGTCACCTGGAAGTACACGACGGCCGGTGACCCGGACAGGTTGGTGAGCGTCAGGTGCGCGCCCTCCCGGAACGGCATCGGCCAGTAGCTGTTGAGCCCGCCGTGCGGGTTGACCGCGACCATCGACGACGAGAGCTGGGCGAACCGGCCCCATCCCTGGCCGAAGAGGTCGCCGACCGGCACCTCGACCGCAGGCCCTTCGGCCCCGTCCCAGCGGGCCCGCAGGAGGAGGGTGCGCCAGTGGTCGGGGTGGGTGGTGAGCCAGATGTGGGTGATCCGGCCGGGCCCTTCGACGGCGGCGAGGTCGGCGGTCGTGTGCGCAGGGATCTCGATGCTCGGCGACACCTTCCAGCCCTGCCCGAGGTCACGGGCCGGGCCTGCGCCGGTGCCCTCGGTCGCCAGCCCACCCCCGCCTGCGGCGCCGGTCGGGTTCTCGGGGCTGATCGAGCGGGTGACGACGCCGGGGCGGAGCCGCGCGATGTCGGGGATCATGGCGCGCATCCTGCCGGGTCGGGTCGTGAGCGGAAACGAGTGTTCCAGCACTCGTTTCCACTCACAGGGTCAGGCGCGCAGCTCGATCGTGTACGTGAAGTCGGGGGCGGTGGCGCGTACCTGCACGGCGTCGGTGAGCACGCGGTGCAGCGTGAGGAACTCCGTCGCGAGGCCCTGCTCGGCGGCCTTCGCGACGGTCTCGGCCCGGCTGGCGGCCGTCAGCTCGCAGCCCGCGCCGGTCAGCACCCGCGCGGCCCCGGCACCGGCCATCGCCACCGTCACCCCGTCGGCGTCCGCGGTGCGGGTGAGCAGCCGTCCCCCGTGCGCCCCTGCCCACAGGTCGACGCACAGCTCGTTGTCCACCACGTGCCCGGGGTCGACCCCGGTGTAGGCGACGCGCAGCGCCGTCCCGTCCAACGTGAACGTCTTGGCGAACGCCGTGTCCTCGTGCCAGGTCATCCGGTCGGTGGTGCCGGTACGGCGGGCCAGGCCGTCGCGGCGCCACAGGTCGACGAGCTCGTCCTGGGTCGTCGCGCCGGGCGCCCAGCCGCGGTCGTACGCGCAGCGCACCCCGGCACCCTCGGCACTGTCGACGGTGCCGCAGGTGTAGGCGTTGAAGTTGTCCGGAACGACCCGGGCTTCGCGCCGCGTGCCCGCATCGCCCGCGCGCACCGGCCGGGAGTAGGTCCAGTCCACCCGGCGCCGGGTGAGCAGGCCGACGTCGGAGCCGAGATAGCGGTGGTTGGGCGTCCAGACGGTGTTCTGCAGGACGTGGCCGTCGCACTCGACGCCTGCGGGGTCGCGGTACTGGTAGCTCTTGAACGTGCCGCTGACCGTGCGCGGCACGCCGTCGCGCAGGACGAACGCGTGGGTGACCCGGCCGCCGTTGCGGTCGACGACGACCAGCGCCTCCGGGTTGTAGAGCGCGATCGTCGGGTTCGGGTCGCCGTCCCAGCGGCGGGGGTCCAGCCCGATTTCCGGCGGCAGCGCGGCGAGCGCGGCGAACACCGGGCCGCCGTCGACGAAGCTGCCGCCCGCGGGCTCCTTCGCGGCCCAGGTCGCCCACACCGACGCGGCGAGCCACACCAGCGCGTTGCGCACCTGGAGGCCCTCGACGATCGTGAACTCCTCCGGGTCGCCCGTCGCCTTGGCGTTCGGGTCGTCGCCTTCGAGCGCCTGCATGTTCCAGGCGTTCTCGTGCTGGGCCATGAGGAACGCGAGCCACGCGGTGTCGTAGAGCTGGTCGCGGTGCTCGTCGGGCCACAGCCGGAGCGCGTTCTCGACCCGGTCGGTGATGCCGCCGAGGGTGTCGCCGAGCCAGTACGCGGGAGTGTCGCGCCACCGCCGCTCCCACGTGTCGTAGTGGAAGCGGTTGCCGTCGAGGTCGATCGAGGCGAGCCCGCCGGGGTCGAGGGTCGCGTCGATCGAGGCGAGGACGTCGATCGTGCCCACGGCGTCGCGGGCCGGGTCGAGGTCGGCGGTCGTGACGGCGGAAAGCCACGTGCGGTGGGCGGCCACCCACCCCAGGAACGCCGCCCACTTCTCGCGCAGGTCGGGCACCGGCTCGAACCAGCCGTTGTTGCAGGCCTTCTCGAAGTCGTCGCCGTAGGTGAGCAGGGTGTGCTCGCGCAGGTGCGGGTCGAGCGCCATGCGCACGAAACGGCGACGCACCGACAGCGGTGGCTTCCACGGCGCGGGCTGGGTCGGGTCGAGGTTCGCGCCGAGCGCCTGGTCCTTCAGCGTGGTGTCGATGAAGAGCACGTGGGCGCCGCTCGTCCGGTCGGTCCAGAGCATGCCCGGGCCGAGGTCGACCCCGCTCACGGACGGCTCGACCGAAGCGGCGTTGTCGTAGTAGCCGGTGGCCGAGTCGAGCACGACGTAGCGGACGGGCGCGGTCTGCAGTGCCGCGACGGTGGCGGGCCGCTGCCGGTAGAGCCGCTGGTCCGGGTAGAACACGTCGGGCGCGGCGGCAGGCCCGAGGTAGGTCGTGATCGCCTCGACGCCCGCGGTGATGTCGCGGACGTTCGCCTCGGCCGAGTAGTACGGGATGCGGTGCGAGCCGTAGCCCGCGATCGCCGGATGCAGCAGGTCCGCGGCCAGGTCGGCGCGCATGGCGGCGAGGTCGTCGGGGCAGTCGTGCGCGGTGAGCACGAGCACGCCGCCGTTGAGCGCGAGGTGGTACGGCACGCCGAAACGGCGGTGCATCGTCAGTCCGTCGCGGTAGCCGCCGGGGTTGATCCGTTCCGCGCCGGGACGAGACGAGTAGGCGCCGCGCTCGTCGGCCATCGTGACCTGCATGTAGGTGCGCGGCGGCGCGTAAACCCCGCCGGAGAACGGCTCCTCGAGCAGGTCGTTGATCGCCTGGATGCAGAAGTGGGCGATGAGCAGCCGGGCCCGACCGGGGCCGCCCGCGTCGGCCTCGGCGACCCGCCTGCCGCCGACGTCGAACGCGACGGGCGCGCCGCCGGGGTCGGGCGTGCTGAACGTCACGGTGTCGGCGGCCCAGTCCAGCAGCGGCACCCGTCCACCCGGGTTGCGGGCCGCGGCCCCGTAGTCGGCGGACAGCCACGTACCGCCGATCCGCACCTGCACCGGCAGCGGCCCATCGGCCGGGATGTCGTCGAGGTCGACGCGGACGTGCGTGACCCCGTCCGCCCGCTTGACGTGCGCGACCCAGGCCGGTCCCGCGTCGACGAGGTCCCCGTACCGGCCGCCGATCACGTCCGCCGCCGCGAACTCGGGGGCCGCCGCGAACACCGAGTACGGGCCCAGGGGGACCGACGGCCCGGCCGTCGGCTGGACGAGGATCGTGTAGCGGACGGTCGTGCCGGGCGCTACGCCCCGGATGACGGCCTCGACGTACCGGTTGCCGCGGGCCCGCCGAGCCAGCGCGAGCCGGTAGGGCGCCACGGCGAGCGGGCGCGGGCCCGTGACCGGCGCGTCGTCATCCGCGCGCAGCCGAGCCTCGAACGCGTCGTCGAGTGCGGTGACGTCGGATGCGGGAACGGTTGACCCGGGGTTCGTCACCCTCCGTCGTCGACCAGCGCACGGTCACCGTTTCCTGCTGCGGCGCTGCCGACCAGATTCCGACCGGAATGCGCAGATCGAGGGTGTCGTCTTGGCCCGCGGTCAGCCGAACAGGGGCGTCCGGTGTGTAGTGCCAAGCGGAGTAGTCGGGGCCGCCCATGGTGTGAACGTTCGCCTCGTTCGCCCCAGGCGTTAACACCGGGGTGCCGCCCACCGAACCCCATGCGCCGAACGGGCCGAACGGCTCGACGTCACCGGGACGAGTTGATAGGAACTCGTTCGGGGTCCGCATACTGCTGGAGGGGTCTGGGGTGCCGGGTCGCGCCGCCGCGCCGGTCACGCTATGTGTGCTCGGCGGGCTGGAAGCTGTCGCCGATGGGGCGTCGCTGCGGCTCGGCGGGCCGATCCAGCGCGCGGTGCTGGCCCGGATCCTGGTGGCGGGCAGCGTGCCGGTTTCGGCCGAGCGGCTCGTCGAGGACGTGTGGGGCGGACGGGCAGGACCGGTCGCCGTGCATCCGTTCGTGTCGCGGCTGCGCAGGGTGCTGGGACGCGACGCGATCCCGCAACGCCGCGGCGGCTACGTCGTCGACAGGGAACTGGTGACGGTGGACGCCGACCGGTTCGTCGCCGAGGTGGACGGCGGCCGCCGGGCGCTGGCACGGGGCGCCGACGCGGAGGCGGCCGTACTCCTGGAGTCCGCGCTGGACCGCTGGCACGGGGAGCGCGCGTTCGCGGGGGTGGCCGACGCCGCGGACGTGATGGTCGTCGACGCCGAGGCCGATCGGCTGGACGAGCTGCGGGTGGCGGCTACCGAGGCGCTCGCCGACGCGCACATGCGACTCGGCCGCGGCGGCGAGGACGTCGACCGGCTCGGGGAGCTGGCCCAGCGCTACCCCCTGCGGGAGCCGCTGACCGCCCGGCAGGTGATGGCGCTGTACGCGGCCGGGCGGCAGGCCGACGCGCTCGCCGCCTACGAGCGCTGCCGTCGGGCGCTGGCGGATCAGCTCGGCGTGGACCCGGCCCCGGCGTTGCGCCGCGTGCATGCGGCGGTGCTCGCCCATGAGGCGCTCGGCGCGGTCAGCGCTGCGGGTCCCGCGCTCCGGTCGAACCTGCCGCAGCGGGCCCGCGTGTTCGTCGAGCGCCCCCAGCTGGCCGCGCTCGTCGAGTCCGCGCTGGACGACGCCGCCCGCCGTCCGGTGGTGCTCTACGGCATGCCGGGCGCGGGTAAGACCGAGCTGGCCTGCGAGCTGGCGCACCGACGGCGGCGGGCGGGCCGGGTGGCGTGGTGGGTCGCGGCCGAGGACCCGGCGGGCACGGCGGCGGGCCTGGCCGACCTGGCCACGGCCTTGGGCATCGGCGCGCGGGCGCGTGCGGAGGACACGCGCGCCGCGCTGTGGGCCGAGCTGGACCGCGCCCCGGGCTGGGTGCTGGTGTTCGACAACGCCGACGAGCCCGCCCGGCTGGAGCCCTACCTGCCCACCGCCGCGCACGGCGACGTCATCATCACCTCACGGGACCAGGCGTGGCGGCGGCTGGCCCGGCCGATCCCGGTGCCGTCGCTGACCCGTGCGGAGTCGATCGCCTACGTCGTCGAGCGCAGCGGCGACCGGGACACCGGGGCGGCGGGGGAGCTGGCCGACCTGCTCGGCGACCTTCCCCTCGCTCTGCAACAGGCCTGCGCCTACGTCGAGCAGACGGGCATGACCGTGCCCGACTACGTGCGCCTCTACCGCGGCCGCCAAGCCGAGCTGGGCGTGGTCGCCACCACCTGGGGCCTTGCCTTCGACCGGCTCCGTCGCCGCTCTCCGCTCGCCGCGGGCGTGCTGGAGACGATGTCGTTCCTCGCGGCCGATGCCGTCGCCGTCGAGATGCTGTGGCCCTTGGCCGACGGCGACGAGCTGGACGTCCAGGAGGCGATCGGGGAGCTGTTGCGCCTATCGCTCGTCGACCGGAAGGGTCCGGTCCTGCGCGTGCACCGGCTCGTTCAGGACGTGGTCCGTCTCGGTCTCTCGCCTGCGACCGCACGGTCTCGATTGGACGCCGCCGCGCGGCTCTGCCTGGCCGTGGAGGCCGAAGGCCGCGACGCCGCTGCCCATCTTGTCCAGGTCGCCACGCACAGCGAGGCGCTGAGGCGGGTGCCTGCAGGCCTGCTCGACGGGTTGGCCACGGTGGCGCGCCGGTTCACCCGGCGTGCCCTCTACCCGGCCGCCGAGCAGGTGCTCACCGCGGCGCTGCGGCTCCTGGACATTCGCGGAGACGTGCTCGGGGACGTACCGGGCGCGACCATCCAGCGCGGCACGCTGCTCTGCCAGCTCGGCGAGGTGCTCGACGCCGCAGGCAGCCTGCGGGCGGCGTTGGACCTGCACCGCCGTGCGGTCGAGCTGCTGGACGCCGAGCCGAGGGCCGACGACCTGGTGCTCGCGCACGCCTACAACCGCCTCGGTCACGTCCTCAACTGCGCCGACGACACCCCGGGCGCCATCGCGGCGCACGAGCGGTCGCTGAAGACGCTGCGGGCGGCCCACCGCGACGACCTCGCCGCCCCCGTGCTGGTCGACCTCGGCTACACGCTCTGGGCCGACGGCCTGCTCGACCGCGCGGGTGAAGCCCTCACCGCGGGCCGTGACCTATTGCCTCCCGACGGCCGGGACTGGGCGCACGCCACGGCCGGGCTGGGCATGGTGGCGCAGGACCAGGGTCGGGTCGAGGAGGCGGTGGACCTCCATCGGCACGCGATCGGCGCGTTCACGCGAGTCTGCGGGCCGGACCATCCCGACACCGCGCAGGCGATGGACAAGCTCGGCTACGCGCTGCGGCTCCTGCACCGGCCCGAGGAGGCGATCGAGCAGCACCGACGGGCCGTCGGCCTGCTCGCGCGGGTACTGGGCGACGACGACACCCGGGTCGCGATGACGTTGTCCAACCTCGGCCTCGCGCTCGGCGACGCGGGTCAGGCGGAGGCCGCCATCGAGACGCAGACGCGGGCCCACCAGCTGTTCCAGGCCGCGCTGGGGCCGACGCACGCCAGCACGCTGATGGCCGGACGGCGACGGGCGGTCGCGCTGGCCGCGGCGGGCCGCACGGCACAGGCCGTCCCGCTGATCCAGGAGGTGCTGGCCGCGCTCGTCGACCGCGTCGGGGAGGCAGAGCTCGGATCGATCGCCGAGGACGTCGCGCTCGTCTATGCGGCGGCGGGCGACACGGACGCGGCCGAGGAGTGGCGGTCGCGCGCGACCTGATCGGCGCCACGGCACAGTCCGGATTGACTCTCCCCCTCCGGGAGAACCGACACTGACGCCGAGCTACTTCGCGATGGCCACGGGCAGCTGGTCCGTGTCGAGAGGTATCGCTGCACTCCAGTTGATCTCGCTCATGGGACCACTGTCGGGGCTCCCGCGGGGGGAGGGTCAACGGTCGAGCGGGATCTAGTGTCCCGAGTCGGAAGTTCGCCACCGGTCTCGGCAGCCCAGCCGCCCGCTGGCAGCGTTGCTGGTCCAGCCGAGTACGCCCGGTACGAGGCTCGGACCGGGCGCCTTGCCACCAGACGCCTGGATCCACCGATACCGGCCCCGAATTCCGACTCGGGACACTAGTTGTTTTTGCAAGGTCGCTGCAAGATCGGTCGGACAGGGTGGACACCTCGCCGCACCGAGGAAGCAACCATGCGCCCGTCCACCTGCCCCCAGCCCGGCCCGCTCGCGGATCTGCCGACCGCCGAGCTGGTCCGGGCCGCGTGCGCACGCGGCCCGGACGCCTGGGCCGAGATCGTCGCCCGTTACGAGCGGCTGGTCCACGGCGTCGTCGGCTCATTCCGGCTGCAGGAGGCGGACGCCGCCGATGCCGCGGCGAGCACCTGGCTGCACGCGATGGAGGGGTTGTCCGCGCTGCGCGAGCCGGAGCGGCTCGGCGGATGGCTGCGGACCATCGCTCGCCGCGAGTGCCTTGCGGTGCTGCGCCAGTCGGTGTTCGAGGAGCCGAGCGACGTCGCGGCGACCGGGATCGTCGCCGTCGAGCCAGGGCCCGAGGCCGTCGTCGTCGCCTGCGATGTGGGTCGGGTGATCGCCGACGTGATGGCCGATCTCCCGGGCCGTGGTCAGCGGCTGATCCTCGCGCTGTTCTACCTCCCGCGGGCCCCGTACACGACCGTGGCCGCCGACGCGGACATGCCGGTGGGCAGCATCGGCCCGACCCGCAAGCGTGCGCTCGGCGCGCTGCGCGTCGGCCTTGAGGAGGCGGGTTACGGGCCGGACGCGCTCGCCGCGTGACGTGGGGCCGCGCCGGGCCTGAAACCCTGGGCGCGACCCGGCATCGGCCGAGGACCGCGAGCACGCCGAGACCGTGCGGCGCTACCGCGCGGTGATGTCCCAAGTGCAGGCCGAGGCCCTTGCCGCGGCCCGCACGGAGGTGCTGGCCGCCCGCAGGGAGCCCGGCGTCGATCCCGAGGCGGCCGACCGGGTGTTGTGCAGGCTCGATCTGCGCACGGTGCTACTCGACTGAGGGGTCCGGAAACGGGTACACCGGACGCATGACGGCAACGGAACGGACCGCGCGGCTGCCCTGGGCCGGGCCTGCCGTCGAACGACGGCGCGATTCGGAGAATGCTGCCGACGTGGTTCCGCGCGGACTGCGGCTGGCTGCCGCACTCGGGTGGCGGCTGCTGGTCGTCGCCGCCGCACTGTGGGTGCTCGGCCAGGTCATCGCCTACCTGTCGGGAATCTTCATCCCGGTGGCGGTCGCGCTGCTGCTCGCCGCGCTGCTCTCGCCCGCCGTCCAGCAACTTCGCCGGTGGCACGTCCCGGGCGGCCTCGCCACCGCCGTCGTGCTCGTGGGCGGGCTCGTGGCCCTGGCGGTGCTGCTGACCTTCGTGGTGCGCACCGTCATCGGTGGCCTGCCGCAGCTCGGCGCGAGCCTCACCCAGAGCATCGCGGAGCTCACCGGGTGGCTGGCCAACGGTCCGCTGCACATCAGCTCCGACCAGCTGGGCGCCGCACAACAGCAACTGTTCAAGACCCTGCAGGAGAACCAGGCGAACATCACGGCGGCCACGCTCACGACGGCTGCGACCGTCGGCGAGTTGCTCACCGAGTTCCTGCTCGTCGTGTTCACGCTGATCTTCTTCCTGCACGGCGGCGACGCGATCTGGCGGTTCCTCCTTGGCGCGGCACCGGCACGCGCCCGAACCAGGGTCGACGTCGCAGGCCGCCGCGGGCTCGCCGCGCTCGTGCACTACGTGCGCGCGACGGCCATCGTCGCCGCCGTCGACGCCGTCGTGATCGGGGTAGCCCTGGGGATCCTCCGGGTCCCGCTGGCGATGCCGCTGGCCACGCTGGTGTTCCTCGGCGCGTTCATCCCGATCATCGGCGCGGTGGCGGCAGGCGCGGCCGCGGTGCTCGTCGCGCTCGTCGCGCAGGGCCCGATCACCTCGCTGATCGTGCTGGCGGTGATCATCGGCGTAATGCAGCTGGAGAGCCACGTGCTGCAGCCGCTCCTGCTCGGCCGTGCGGTGGCGCTGCACCCGCTGGCCGTGGTGCTCGCGATCGGGACCGGCCTGTACGTCTGGGGGATCGCGGGCGCGCTGCTCGCCGTGCCGCTGCTGGCGGTGCTCAACGCGGGAATCCGGTCGTTGAACAGCCCGGCGGATGCCCTGGTCGACCCCGAGCACGTGGACGCGGACGACTCGGAGGACTCCGCGCCCGCCGACATGCCCCAATCCGAACTGGAATGAGCCGGAGCGTGGCCCTCGGCGGTTAGGGTCACCCGATGGCCGACCCGCACCCCCTCGATCCGCTCACCGCGGACGAGATGCGCCACGTCCAGGCCCTGCTGGCGCGCGAGCACGGCGTGCGCCGCCCGGGTTGGCGGATCGCGTCGATCGAGCTGGTGGAGCCCGCCAAGGACGTCGTGCGCGCCCACCGTCCCGGCGACGAGGTGCCCCGTTCGGCCCGAGCGGTGATGTGGCGCACCGCCGATGGGCTGGCCTTCGTCGCCCACCTCTCGCTCACCGCCGACGCCGTCACGGCGTGGGAGCCGCAGCCGGGCCGCCAACCGCACGCCACGGTCGACGAGTGGCACGATTGCGACGCGGCGATGCGCGCCCACCCCGAGGTGCGGGCGGCGCTTGCGGGCCGGGGGATCACCGATCCCGAGCTCGTGCTCATCGACATGTGGACCTACGGCGCGCACCTCGTCCCCGAGCGGTACGCCGGACGGCGCATCGGCTGGTGCGACGTCTGGCTACGGGAAACCCCCGGTGGCAACCCGTATGCGCACCCGGTGTCCGGGCTGAAGCCGATCGTCGACCTCAACACGATGGCGCTCCTGGAGGTCGACGACGCGGGCGACGTCGGCCGTCCGCCCGTGCACGGCGAGTACGACCCGGCCGTCCGGCCCGAGCTCCAGCTGCGCACCGATCGGAAGCCCCTGCAGGTCACACAGCCCGAGGGGGTGTCGTTCACGCTCGAGGGCCACGAGCTGTCCTGGCAGCGCTGGCGCATGCGGCTCGGCTTCACCTACCGCGAGGGTTTGGTGCTGCACACCGTCTCCTACGACGCGCGGCCGGTGGCCTACCGGATGGCGTTCGCGGAGATGGTGGTGCCCTACCGCGACCCAACGCCCGATCACTACCGGCGCACCGCATTCGACGTCGGCGAATGGGGCCTCGGGTTCATGACGACCTCGCTCACGGTGGGCTGCGACTGCCTCGGCGAGATCCGCTACCTCGACGCCGTGCTGCACGACTCTTCGGGCGCACCGCAGGTGGTCCGCAACGCCATCTGCGTGCACGAGGAGGACGACGGCGTGCTCTGGAAGCACGTCGACGGGCACACGGGCGCGCAGGTGCGGCGGCGGCGCAGGCTCGTCGTGTCGTTCCACGTCACCGTGGCGAACTACGAGTACCTGGTCTACTGGCGGTTCTTCGAGGACGGCGGGATCGACTGCGAGGTCCGCGCCACCGGGATCATGGTCACCACGCCGTTCGCGGGCGAACCGCCGCCGTACGGCACGGTCGTCGACGTGTCCACGTACGCGCCAATCCACCAGCACTTCATTGTGGCCCGGCTGGACATGGAGGTGGACGGCCCGGACAACACCGTCGTCATGGTCGAGACCGCGCAGCCGCCGATCGGGCCGGACAACCCACACGGGCTCGCGCTCACCACCCGCACCGTGCCGCTGCGCACCGAGGCGGAGGGCCGCCAGGACGTCTGCTGGGCGACCCAGCGCACGTGGAAGGTGACGAACCCGGGGCGGCGCAACGCTTTCGGCGCGCCGGTCGCCTACACCCTCGTGCCGAGTGGCGCGATCCCGCCGATGCTCGATCCCGCGTCGCCGGTGTTCCGCCGCGCACAGGTGCTTGGCCACACCCTGTGGGTAACGCCGTTCCACCCCGACGAGCGCTGGCCGTGCGGCGAGTTCGTGAACCAGAGCGGTGAGGACCTCGGGCTGCCCGTGTGGACGGCGGCCGACCGGCCGATCGCGGACACCGACGTCGTGCTCTGGTACGTCTTCGGGATCCACCACGTGCCGAGGGTGGAGGACTGGCCGGTGATGCCGGTGGACATCGTCGGGTTCCACCTCAAGCCGTCGGGCTTCTTCGACGCGAACCCGGCGCTGGACGTGGCTCCGTGACTCGATACGGGCCCCAGTTCGGCCCCGACATCACCTTCCTCGGGGTGGGCCGCTGCGACTGGGCGGATCCGGCCACCTACCCCGACGCCGACGTCGTCATCCTCGGCGCCCCGTTTGACGGCGGCACCTCGTACCGGTCGGGCGCGCGGTTCGGACCGCAGCACATCCGCCAGACCTGCTACCTCGCCCACGACGGCTCGCGGCCCTCGCTGGCGATGCGCGTCGACGGGCTCGGCGCCGACCTGCGGGTGCTCGACGCGGGCGACGTCGAGATGTACTCAGGCGACGCCGAGCGCTCGGTGCGCGATCTGCAGGCCGCGGTGCACACGGTCGCGGCCGCAGGCGCAATCCCGCTCGTACTCGGCGGTGACCACACGATCGCGTGGCCGGACGCCGCGGGCGTGGCCCAGCATCTCGGCGCAGGGCGCGTTTCGATGATCCACTTCGACGCGCACGCCGACACCGGCGACGTCGAGTTCGGCTCGCTCATCGGCCACGGGCAGCCCATGCGGCGGCTGATCGAGTCCGGCGCGGTGCGCGGCGACCGGTTCCTGCAGATCGGGCTGCGCGGCTACTGGCCCGGCCCGGGAACGCTGGCCTGGATGGCCGCGCGAGGGATGCGGTCCTACGAGATGACCGAGATCGTGGCGCGTGGTCTCGGCGAGTGCCTCACCGAGGCGTTCGCGATCGCGCTCGACGACTGCGACGGCGTGTTCCTCTCCGTGGACATCGACGTCTGCGACCCTGGGCACGCGCCGGGCACCGGCACCCCCGAGCCCGGCGGGCTTTCCGCCCGGCAGCTGCTCGACGCGGTGCGTCGCATCGCGTACGAGCTGCCGGTGGTCGGGGTGGACGTGGTGGAGGTCGCGCCGCCCTACGACCACGCCGACATCACCGCGCTGCTGGCCAACCGCGTGGTGCTCGAGGTGCTCTCCGGGCTGGCGCGGCGGCGTCGGGACGCGGCCGACGGCACGACCTGGGACCCGCGGCAGCCCCTGCTCTCCGATCGGTAATTCGACGGTTGACGGTTCGATGTCGAATTTCGCCGACGAGGACCGTCGGGTGCGCGGCCGCCGTACGATCCGTGGCATGCCGGAGGACGACATCCCCGAACGCGTCACCGCGCTGGAGGCCGAGATGGGCCGCGTGCGCGAGGAGCTCACCACGGTGCGCGCCGACGCCGCGGCGGCCAGAGTGCTGGCCGGGGGCGCCGATCACGACGTGTCCGAGGTGCGCGGCGAGCTGCGGGCGCACACCCGGGCCATCGGCGCGTTGCACGAGGATCAGGTTGCGCTGCGGCAGGAGATGCGCCGCGGTTTCGCCCAGGTAGACCATCGCTTCGAGCAGGTCGACCAGCGCTTCGAGCAGGTAGACCAGCGCTTCGCCCGGGTCGATCAGAACTTCGCTCAGGTCGACCGCAACTTCGCCGAGGTCGAGCGACAGTTCGCCACCGTGCGGGCGGGCCTGCAGCAGATCGTCGGCCTGATCGAGCGGATCAGCCCGGAATAGGCCCGCCCCGGCGGTCGCTGCATCCGACATGAGCACCAAGATCTGGTTCATCACCGGTGCGTCGCGGGGCTTCGGGCGCGAATGGGCGATCGCCGCGCTGGAGCGCGGCGACTCCGTGGCCGCCACCGCCCGCGACACCGCCACGCTCGACGACCTCGCCGCCAAGTACGGCGACCGCCTGCTGCCGCTGTGCCTCGACGTCACCGACCGGGAAGGGGCGTTCGCCGCGGTCGAGCAGGCCCACGAGCGGTTCGGCCGCCTCGACGTCGTCGTCAACAACGCGGGCTACGGACACTTCGGCACGGTCGAGGAGTTGTCGGAGAACGACGTCCGCGACCAGATGGAGACCAACCTCTTCGGCGCGCTGTGGGTCACGCAGGCCGCGCTCCCGATCCTGCGCGCGCAGGGCGCAGGGCACATCCTGCAGGTGTCCTCGATCGGCGGGATCTCGGCGTTCGGCGGGATCGGCGCCTACCACGCGTCCAAGTGGGCGTTGGAGGGGCTGAGCCAGGCGCTCGCGCAGGAGGTCAAGCCGTTCGGCATCCACGTCACGCTGATCGAGCCGGGCGGCTTCGCGACCGACTGGGCGGGCCCTTCGGCCAAGCACTCCGCGCCGCTTCCCGCCTACGACGCCTACCGCGAGGAGGTGCAGCGGCTGCGGCGGGAACGCAACCCGGAGCCGGGCGATCCGACCGCGAGCGCGCGGGCGGTGCTCGCGGTCGTCGACGCCGAGGAGCCGCCGCTGCGCATCTTCTTCGGCGACGGCCCACTCGCCGTCGCGACCGCCGACTACGAGTCCCGGCTGGCGACGTGGCGGCAGTGGGAGCCGGTGTCGATCGCCGCGGGCGGCCACGGCTCGCCCAGCTGACGCGGTGCGCACCGCCACCACCGTCGAGGCCTCTCGGCCGGGCGCGCTCGCGCTGGCGGTGGAGGCCGAGCGGCTCGGGCTCGACGTGTGCTGGGTCGCCGAGGCATGGGGGGCCGACGCGCCGACTGCGTTGGGCTGGCTCGCCGGGCGCACGCAGCGGAT
This sequence comes from uncultured Actinomycetota bacterium, assembly GCA_963736375.1. Taxonomy (GTDB): domain Bacteria; phylum Actinomycetota; class Actinomycetes; order Mycobacteriales; family Pseudonocardiaceae; genus Pseudonocardia. The sequence continues at coordinate 534,310 of CAVTOL010000016.1, read as the reverse complement.
GCTGCTGGGTTCCGGCGTGATCCAGGTCGGCACCCGCACCCCGGTGGCGATCGCACAGGCCGCACGCACGCTCGCCGACCTGTCCGAAGGCCGGTTCCTCCTGGGCCTCGGCGCGTCGGGCCCGCAGGTGATCGAGGGCCTGCACGGCGTGCCGTTCGCGAGGCCGCGCACGCGGCTGCGCGAGACCGTGGACGTCGTGCGGATGGCGTTGGCCGGGGAGAAGGTCGCCTACGCGGGGGAGACGGTCACGATCCCGCTGCCGGGCGGCGAGGGAAAGCCGATGCGGCTGTCCGGGTCGCCGTGTCCGGAGATACCGATCTACCTGGCCACGCTCTCGCCGCGGATGTTGCGGCTCACCGGCGAGATCGCCGACGGCTGGCTGGGCACGAGCTTCGTCCCCGAAGCGGCGGACGCCTCGCTCGTCCACCTCGACGCGGGCCTCGCGGTCGCCGGGCGTACACGTGCCGACCTCGACGTCTGCCAGGGCGCCGAGGTGGCGTTCGCCGCCGGTGAGGACGAGCTCGCCCGCATGATCGACGAACGGCGCGCGGGGCTCGCGTTCAGCCTCGGCGGCATGGGCTCGGCGAGCACGAACTTCTACTTCGACGCCTACGCGCGCCAGGGCTGGTCCACGGCGGCCGCGCAGGTGCGCGAGCGCTGGCTCGCGGGCGATCGGGTCGGCGCGGCCGCGCTCGTCACCGACGAAATGGTGCTGGGCACCACGCTGATCGGCACGGAGTCGATGGTGCGCGACCGTCTGCGGGTGTGGCAGCAGGCGGGCGTCGACACCGTGCGGCTCTACCCGGCGGGGGAGACGCTCGAGGCGCAGGTCGCCACCCTCGGGCGCGCGATCGAGCTGGTGCGGGAGGTGGGGCGCGCCGGTGCAGCAGGGTGACATTCCTGCTACCCAGTGGCAGGAATGTCACCCTGCTGCAACGCGGGGCGGCCCCAGCTCCAGCGCCCGCGCGATCGGCACCCCCGGTCGGTATGCCAAGTGCCGGTGGCTCGGGGCGTCCAGCACCGTGAGGTCGGCGCGGGCACCGGGCGTGATCACTCCGATGTCGGTGCGGCGCAGCGCCCGCGCGGCGCCTGCGGTGGCCGCCCACAGCGCCTCGTCGGGCGTCATGCCCATCTCCCGCACCGCCAGCGCGATCATCAGCGGCATCGACGACGAGTAGCACGTGCCCGGGTTGCAGTCGGTGGCCAGCGCGACGGTGACGCCCGCGTCGAGCAGCCGCCGCGCGTCCGGGTAGGGGGAGCGGGTGGAGAACTCGACGCCCGGCAGCAGGGTCGCGACCGTATCGCCTGCCGCAAGCGCGTCGACGTCGGCGGCGCTCAGGTGGGTGCAGTGGTCGACGCTGGCCGCCTCGAGCTCGACGGCCAGCCCGACCCCGGGGCCGAGCCCGAGCTGGTTGCCGTGCACGCGGAGCCCGAGCCCGGCGGCCCGGCCCGCCTTCAACACCGCGGCCGCCTCGTCGCCGTCGAACGCGTGCGGGCTGTGCGGTTCGCAGAACACGTCGATCCAGCGCGCGTGCGGCGCGCAGGCGGCAAGCATGGGCCCGACGACGAGGTCGACGTACGCGCGCCGGTCCACCTCGGCGGGCACGACGTGCGCGCCGAGGAACGTCGTCTCCGGCGTGACCTCGGCGGCGAGGCGCAACGCCCGCTCCTCGTCGGCGACCGTCAGGCCGTAGCCGCTCTTGACCTCGACGGTCGTCGTGCCCTGAGCGCGCATCTCGGCGACTCTGGCGGCCAGCGCGGCGCGCAGGTCGTCGTCGGACGCGGCGCGGGTGGCCGCGACCGTGGACGCAATGCCGCCGCCGTCGTAGCGCTCACCCGCCATGCGGGCGGCGAACTCGGCCGAACGGTCGCCTGCGAACACGAGGTGGGCGTGGCTGTCGACGAAGCCCGGCACCACAGCACGGCCCGCGACGTCGACGCGCTGGTCGACCGGCGGCGCCGCCCGGTCGGCGCCCACCCAGACGATGCGCCCTTCGGCCACGACGACGGCCGCACCGGCGAACCTGCCCAGCTCCGGGTCGTGGGTGGTGAGCTCGCCGATCCCGGCGACCAGCGTGGCGGTCACCGGATGGCCTCGATCGAGGACGCCAGCAGCGCGGCCACGTCGCCGAGGCGGTGCTCGCCCCCTGTGACGATCGGCTCGCCGTCGACCAGCACCGTGTCGACGTCGGCAGCCGTCGCGGCGAACAGCACCTGGGCGGGGTCGGTGCCCGCGGTGCGCACGGTGTCGAGCCGCACGGCCACCAGGTCGGCGGGCGCGCCGACCGCCAGCCTGCCCGCGTCGGGGCGGCCGAGCGGGGCGTGGTTGGTCAGCGCGGCCATGAGCTCGGTGGGGCGGAATCGGCCGCGCTCGCCCGTCGCGAGCCGCTCGTGCATCTCCAGCGCTCTGGCCTCCTCGACCATGTCGACGACGGCGTGCTGGTCGCTGCCAAGCGACAGCGTGACCCCGGCATCGTGCAGCGCCCTCGCCGGGCCGATGCCGTCGGCGAGGTCGCGCTCGGTGGTCGGGCACAGGCACGCGCCGGTGCCGGAGCCACCGAGCAGCGCGATGTCGGCGGCCGTCAGGTGGGTGGCGTGGACGGCGGTGGTGGCCGCCCCGAGCACGCCTTCGGCGGCGAGCAGGCCGGTCGGGGTCAGCCCGTGGCGGGCGAGGCAGGCCGCGTTCTCGGCGGGCTGCTCGGACAGGTGCACGTGCAGCGGTCGGCCCTCGGCGGCCTTCGCCACGACGGCGATCGCTTCGCGGGGCACCGCGCGGACCGAGTGCACGGCCACCCCGTCGGCGCCGACGGCCCGCTCGGCCCAGGCGTGCACGTCGCGGTCGCCGAAGCGCAGCTGTGGGCCCTCAAGGGGGGTGTCGAAGCCGCCCGCGAGGTAGCAGGTGTCCAGGACGGTGATGCGGATGCCCGCGTCGGCCGCGGCGGCGCGCAGGGCGGCGCGCATGGCGTTCGGTTCGGTGTAGGGGATCCCGCCCTGGCCGTGGTGCAAGTAGTGGAACTCGGCCACCGCCGTCACCCCGGCCAGCGCCATCTCGGCGTACACCGCGGTAGCGAGCGCGCGGTAGGAATCCGGGTCGAGGTGGGCGGCGACGGCGTACATCGCCGCCCGCCAGGTCCAGAACGTGCCCCCGCCGCTGTGCGTGCGTCCGCGCAGCGCGCGGTGGAAAGCGTGGCTGTGGGCGTTGGCGAAGCCGGGCAGTGCCACGCCGGGCAGCCGCCGCGCGTCGCCGGGCGCGGACCCCGGGCACACGGCGGTGAACCGGCCGTCCGCGATCGCGAACGTGACGTCGGTCGCGAGGCCGTCGGGGAGGTGCGCGGCGGCGGCCCACCACGTGTCGTGCGCGGAAACGGTCGTCCCGGCGACGCTTTCCGCGCACGAGCGCGCCGCGCTCATGTGGCGAGCTCCCTGAGCACCGCCGTCAGCGCTTCCACGCCCGCGGCGCAGTCGGCGTCCTCGGCGTGCTCCTCGGGGCTGTGCGAGACGCCGGTCGGGTTGCGCACGTAGAGCATCGCCGTGGGCACGCCTGCCGCGGAAAGGATGCCCGCGTCGTGCCCGGCGCCGGTCGGCAACAGCGGCGCGTCGTCGAGGAGAACGGCCAGCCGCCGCGCCAGCGCAGGGTCGAACGGGGTGCGGTCGGTCCACGACTCCTCGGTGAGCGTGCCGCCGACCCGCGCAACCTCGGCGACGACGAGCGCGTACCCGCTCGGCGTCCTCGCCCCGCGCGTCCAGCCACGCCGTGACGTGCGAAGGGATCGCGTTGACGCCGTTCGGGGCGACGTGCACCTTGCCGCAGGTGGCGACGGCGCCGTGGCGCTCGGCCGCCGCACGGGCGGCCAGGACGATGCGGGCGAAGGCGAGCATGGGGTCGTCGCGGTCGACGAGGCGGGTGGTGCCTGCGTGGTCGGCGCGGCCGTCCAGGTCGATACGCCAACGGCCGTGCGGGTGGATCGCGGTGCCCACCGCGACGGCCCTGCCGAGGTCGGCGAGCGCCCGTCCCTGCTCGACGTGCAACTCGACGAACGTGCCGATCCGGCGCAGCGCCTCCGGATCCGGACCCAGCGGCGCGTGGCCCGCACCCGCGACCGCCTCGGCCATCGGCACGCCGTCGGCGTCGGTGAGCCCGGCGGCCCGGTCGGCGGTCAGCGCACCGGTGAGGATCCGCGAGCCCGCGCAGGCGACGCCGAACCGGGCGCCTTCCTCGTCGCCGAAGAGGGCCACACCCAGCGGCCTGGCCGGGACGAACCCCTCCGCGCGCAGGGCGTCGACCGCGGCGAACGCGCCGACGACGCCCAGCGGGCCGTCGAACGCGCCGCCGTCGGGCACCGAATCCAGGTGGGAGCCGGTGACGACGCCGGGCCCGTCCGCGTCGGGATCGCCCCACCAGGCGACGAGGTTGGCCGCCCGGTCGGCGGCGACGTCCAGCCCCCGTGCCTTGGCCTCGCCGGTGAACCACTCCCGCAGGTCGGCGTCCTCCCGGGTCCAGGCGAACCGCCGGTACCCCCCGGTGCGGCCGCGCCCGAGGTGGTGGAGCTCGTCGAGCGCGCCCCGGACCGCAGCAATGTGACATTCCTCCGACTGAGTCGCAGCAATGTCACATTGCTGCAGGCCCGGCCCGCCCCCGCCCGGCTCATGCCTCCGCCATCGGGATGCGCACCCCTTGCGCGTCGGCGGTGGCGCGGGCCTCCTCGTAGCCCGCGTCGACGTGCCGCAGCACACCCATCGCCGGGTCGTTGGTCAGCACCCGCGCGAGCTTGGCCGCCGCGAGCGGGGTGCCGTCGGCCACGCTGACCTGCCCCGCGTGGATCGATCGGCCGATGCCGACGCCGCCGCCGTGGTGGATCGACACCCACGTCGCGCCGGACGACGCGGCGGTCAGCGCGTTGAGCAGCGGCCAGTCGGCGATGGCGTCGGAGCCGTCGGCCATGGCCTCGGTCTCCCGGTAGGGGGACGCGACCGAGCCGGTGTCGAGGTGGTCGCGCCCGATCACGATCGGCGCGGACACCCGCCCGTCGGCGACCAGCTCGTTGAACGCAAGGCCCGCCTTGTCCCGCTCGCCTTGGCCGAGCCAGCAGATGCGCGCGGGCAGCCCCTGGAACGCGACGCGTTCCTGGGCGGCGCGGATCCAGCGGTGCAGGTGGTCGTTGTCCGGGAAGAGGTCGAGCACGGCCTTGTCGGTGGCGGCGATGTCGGCGGGGTCGCCGGAGAGCGCGGCCCACCGGAACGGCCCCTTGCCCTGGCAGAACAGCGGCCGGATGTAGGCGGGCACGAAGCCGGGGAACGCGAACGCGCGCTCGAAGCCACCGTGGCGGGCCTCGTCGCGGATCGAGTTGCCGTAGTCGAACACCTCGGCCCCCGCGTCGAGGAACCCGACCATGGCCTCGACGTGCCGGGCCATCGACGCACGCGCCCGGTCGGTGAACTCCTCCGGCTTGGCGGCCGCGTAGTCCGCCCAGTCCTCGAGTGCCACACCGATCGGCAAGTAGGACAGCGGGTCGTGGGCCGACGTCTGGTCGGTGACGACGTCGACGGCCACGCCGCGGCGCAACAGCTCCGGCAGCACCTCGGCGCAGTTGCCGACAACCCCGACCGACCAGGCGCGCCGCTCGCGGGCCGCGGTCTCGCAGGTGGCGACGGCGGCGTCCAGATCGGCGGCGAGCTCGTCGAGGTAGCGGTGCTCGACGCGGCGCTGCAGCCGGGCCGGGTCGACGTCGACGACGAGGCACACGCCGCCGTTCAGCGTGACCGCGAGGGGCTGCGCGCCGCCCATGCCGCCGCAGCCGCCGGTGACGGTGAGCGTGCCGGCGAGGGTGCCGCCGAACCGTTTGGCGGCGACGGCGGCGAACGTCTCGTACGTGCCCTGCAGGATGCCCTGGGTGCCGATGTAGATCCACGAGCCCGCGGTCATCTGGCCGTACATCGTGAGGCCGAGCTGCTCGAGGCGACGGAACTCGGGCCAGGTGGCCCAGTCGCCCACCAGGTTGGAGTTGGCGATGAGCACCCGCGGCGCCCATTCGTGCGTGCGGAGCACACCGACCGGCTTGCCGGACTGGACGAGCATCGTCTCGTCCTCGGCCAGCGTGGTCAGGGTGCGCACCATGGCGTCGAACGAGCGCCAGTCGCGGGCCGCGCGGCCGGTGCCGCCGTAGACGACGAGGTCGTCCGGCCGCTCGGCGACCTCGGGGTCGAGGTTGTTCTGCAGCATGCGCAGTGGGGCCTCGGTCTGCCAGGACCGGGCGGTCAGGGTGGTGCCGCGCGGTGCGCGGACGGGGCGTGCGCCCTCCATGGGTGCTCTCCTAGCGGTGGTGATTAGCGCAGGGTTCCGGTGGTGGTCTCGGCTGCGGCCAGCGCCGCGCCGGTGGTGACGAACGTGCGCGGCCGCCTCGATCTCCGGCCCGAGGTGGCGGTCAGGGCCGGGGCCCATGACGTGGTCGCGCAGGCCCGCGACGACGGCAGCGGTCGCCGGGGCGGGCGTCAGCGGCGCACGCAGGTCGAGGGCGCGCGCTGCCGTGAGCAGCTCGATCGCGAGCACGCGGCCCAGCCCGTCGACCGACCGGCGCAGCTTGCGCGCCGCCGCCCAGCCCATCGACACATGGTCCTCCTGCATCGCCGAGGACGGGATCGAGTCGACCGAAGCGGGCACGGCGAGCCGCTTGAGCTCGGCCACGATCGCGGCCTGCGTGTACTGGGCGATCATGTGGCCGGAGTCGACGCCGGGATCGTCGGCCAGGAACGGTGGCAGCCCGGCCGAGCGGGCCATGTCCAGGAAGCGGTCCGTGCGCCGTTCGGAGATGGACGCGAGGTCCGCGACGGCGATGGCGAGGAAGTCCAGCACGTAGCCGAGCGGGGCGCCGTGGAAGTTGCCGTTGCTCTCGACCCGTCCGTCGGGCAGCACAACCGGGTTGTCGATGGCCGCGGCCAGCTCACGCGCGGCTACCGTCTCGGCGTGCGCCAGCGTGTCGCGCACGGCGCCGTGCACCTGCGGTGAGCAGCGCAGCGAGTACGCGTCCTGTACCCGGGTGCAGTCCGGGTTGCGGTGGCTTTCCATGATCGCCGAGCCGTGCAAGAGGACGCGCAGGTTGGCCGCGCTGCGCTCCTGGCCGGGATGCGGGCGCAGCGCCTGCAGGTCGGCGGCGAACACCGCGTCGGTGCCGAAGAGCGCCTCGACGCTCATCGCGGCCGCGACGTCGGCGATCCGCACAAGGTGCTGCAGGTCGTGCGCGGCCAGCACCAGCATGCCGAGCATGCCGTCGGTGCCGTTGATCAGCGCGAGGCCTTCCTTCTCGGCGAGGACGACGGGGGTGATCCCGGCGGCGGCGAGGGCGTCGGCGGCGGGGCACAGGACGCCCTCGGCGTCGCGGACCATGCCCTCGCCCATGGCGGCCAGCGCGCACGCGGCGAGGGGGGCGAGGTCGCCCGAGCAGCCGAGCGAGCCGAACTCGGGCACCACCGGCGTGATTCCGGCGGAGAGCATGGCCGCGTAGGCCCGCGCCGTCTCTGGGCGTACGCCGGTGCGGCCGGTGGCCAGCGTCGACAGCCGCAGGAGCTGCAAGCCCCGCACGACCTCGCGCTCCACCTCGGGACCCGTGCCCGCGGCGTGCGAGCGCACGAGCGAGCGCTGCAGCTGAGCGCGCTGCGATGGCGGGATGTGCCGGGTGGCCAGTGCGCCGAAGCCGGTCGAGACGCCGTAGTGCGGCGCCGCGTCGTGGGCAAGCGCCTCGACCACCTTCCGGCCGACCTCCAACTCGTGCTCGGCCTCGGCGGACAGCGTGACCGGTGCGCCGTTCCTGGCAACAGCGACGACCTCGGCGGAAGACAGGGGGGCGGGGCGGATGATCACGACGGTCTCAGGCACGCGCTCCATAGGACACCCCAGCCGGTCCGCGCACCATGCCGCTGGTCGCGAAGCTGTCCGGAATCCCGGACAACCAGTTAGCCTGGGCCAGATGGCGGAACCGATGACGAGACCGGTCAAGGTACCGGCCGCCCACCAGGCGCTCTCGGTCTTGGCCCATTTGGGCAAGCAGGCCGGGCCGGTGCCCGCCGCCGCGGTCGCCCGCGACCTCGGTCTGCCCCGTTCGACGACCTACCAGCTCCTCGCGACGCTCGCGGCCTTCGGCTTCGTGGTGCACCTGGTTGACGAACGGCGCTGGTGCCTGGGTGTTGCGGCCTACGAGCTCGGCACCGGCTACGTCCGGCAGGCCCCGCTCGTGCGGGTGGCGAGGGTGCCCTTGGCCCGGCTCGTCGACCGCGTCGGGCAGAGCGCGCACCTCGTGGTGCTGCACGGACGCGAGGTCATCTACGTGATCGAGGAGCGCGCCCCTGGGCGTCCGTCCCTGGTCACCGACGTCGGCGTGCGGTTGCCTGCCCAGCTCGCCGCCAGCGGGCGAGCGATGTTGGCGGCGTTGCCCGCGGCGCAGGTCAGGGCGTTGTTTCCGGGCCCCGACGCGTTCGTCATGCGGAACGAGGCCGGGCCCCGGTCGATCTCGGCGCTACGGCGGCTGCTCGCCGACGTCCGCCGCACCGGGCACGCGGTCGAGGACGGCGAGGTGACGCCGGGCTTCGCGTCGGTCGCGGTGGCCGTGCTCGACCACGCCCGCCATCCGGTGGCGGGCGTGGCCGTGACGTTCCCGTGCCCTGCGGGTTCGGCGGCGCCGCTGGTTGCCTCGTCGCTGGTGGGGGAGGTCGCGCGGACGGCCCGCGCCATCACCGCCCGGATCGGCGGCTGACGCCTCGTGCGCGGAAACGAGTGCTCGAGCACTCGTTTCCGCGCACGGTCACATGTCCAGCCCGCCGTTGACGGCCAGGACCGAGCCCGTGATGTAGCCCGCGTCGTCGTCGACGAGGAACTGCACCGCGCGCGCGATCTCGCGGGCGTGGCCCAGCCGCCCGACCGGCACGCCCTCCAGCAGCTTCTTGAGGACGTCCTCCGGGATGGCGGCCACCATCTCGGTCTCGATGTAGCCCGGCGCCACGCAGTTGACCGTGATGCCCTTGCGGGCCACCTCCTGCGCGAGGCTGTGGCTGAACCCGATCAGTCCCGCCTTCGACGCCGCGTAGTTGGCCTGCCCGACCGCGCCCGTCTTGCCGATCACCGACGAGATGTTGACGATGCGCCCGAAGCCGTTGCCGAGCATGTGGTCCAGCACGGCCTTGGTCATGTGGAACGCGCCGGAGAGGTTGATCCGGATCACGGTCCGCCATTCCTCGACGGTCATCCGGCGGACGGTCTTGTCCACCGTTATGCCCGCGTTGTTGATGAGGTAGTCGATCCGGCCCTTCTGCTCGAGCACCTCGTTGGCGACACGTTCACAGTCCTCGGGGTGCCCGACGTTGCCCTGGTGGACCGAGATGGACGCGCCTTCGGCGCCGAGCTTGCCCGCGAGCTCCTCGGCGGCCTTCGGGTTGGCGCTGTATCCCGCCGCCACGTGCACGCCGGACCGCGCGAGCGCGGTGGTGATCGCGGCGCCGATGCCGCGGGCCCCGCCGGTGACGATCGCGACGCGCTGCTCGGGGTGTGTGTCGGTGGGTTCGGTCATGGTGTGTCCTCTCCTGGAAGGGGTGGGTTGGGCGGGAAGACGGGCGAGTCGCCGAACGCCGTGGCGATGTCGTCGAGGGTGGTGGGCGCGGTGGACGAGCCGTTGGGGGCATGGCCCGCGAGGACCACCTCGGGCGCGATGATGGCCGGATCGATGGTCAGCACCGCGTACCCGCCGACCGCGCCCGCGCCGAAGCCCGGCGCGAAGACCCGCGTGGGCCCGGCGATCACCTTGTCGCGCACGGCGTCGGCGATCGCCACGGGAATCGAGGCCGAGGAGACGTTGCCCATCGTCTCGATGTTGAAGTACAGCTGATCGGCGCTCACCCCGACCTTCGCCGCGAGTTGCAGGATCATCGTCTTGTTGGCCTGGTGCGGCACGATCAGCTCGACGTCCTCGAGCAGGGTGCCGCCGTTCATGCCCGGCTCCTTGCCCAGCTCTTCGATCATCTGGATCAGGTAGCGGCCCGCGAGCGCCTTCACCTCGGGCCCGTAGACGGTGATGTCATTGTCGAACTCCGGGTTTGGCCAGATGATCGAGTTCACCTGCGACCACGGGCCACTGGCGTAGGTGTTCAGTACGTGGATGTCGCCCGACTGGCCCTCGGCCACGGGTGCTACGACGGTCGCGGCGGCCCCGTCTCCGAAGATCATCCTGGAGGTGCGGACGGCGCCGATCTTGTCGGAGAACTTCTCCACGCAGACCAGCAGCACGGGTCGTTCCATCTCCTGAATCAGGCGAACGGCCTCCGACAGGCCGTACGGGAAACCCGCGCACGCCGCGACGATATCGGCCGAGCAGTGGGTCTGCAGGATGCCGAGCTCACCGGAGAGCCACGTGGACAGCGACGGGATCAGCCGGTCGCTGGTGCAGGTGGCCACGAGCACGGCGCCGATCTCCTCGGCGGTGCGTCCGGCGTGCGCGAGCGCGCCCTTGGCGGCCGCCAAGGCGAGATGGTCGATGCCGTGGGCGGTGTAGCGCCGTTGCGCGATGCCGGTCTTCGTGCGGATCTCGTCGGCGCTCATCGGCGACCACGAGAAGCTCGCGTTGCGCACGACGTCGGCGTTGTCGCAGATGATCTCGCCGCGGGCCACCGCGATCGACTCGATGCGCGGCTGCACGCGGAAGGCTTTGCGCACGTGGACCGCGGGGTAGGGCCGCACAGGGGGCACGGCTTCGACGGTCGGCTCGGAGTCCGCCTGCACGGACGCGGTGCCGGTGCGGACGCGGTCGAGGAACGCCACGATGTCGCGGTTGTGCGGGTGGAAGGCGATCACCCAGTCGTCGTCGCCGATCTCGGAGACGGGGCGCAGCTGGGTGCGGGAGCGGTCCCACGGGTACTGGTTGTGCAGCACCATCGCCCACCGCTGGAGCGCCTCGAGCTCGGGCACGGGGCCTTCGGCGTCGAGGATGTCGTGCAGGCCGAAGATCGGGTAGTCAGGGTCGTGCTCGGGCACCACCCAGGTGAGCGCACCGGGGCGCGCCAGGAACTCGGCCACCGTCGGCTTGACCGCGGGCAGCGTGGTGGCGTGGTGGCGTTTGTGCCGGTAGAGGTCGAACAAGAGGTCGAAGATCGCCTGCTCGGCGGCCTCGTCCCAGGTGGGTGGCAGCTCGCTCCACGCGCGCTCGACAGCGGCCACCTTCGCCTCGCCGTCCTCCCACGGGGTGAGCACGGGGAGAAAGACATCGCGGCGGCTTTTGGGCAGGTCGCGCCACCGGGTGGGCCGCTTGTCGAACATCGTCATCGAGTAGCGGTTGACCCAGAAGAGGTTCTGCCCGAGATCGCGCAGGAGGCTGAACCGATCGGTGTACGCGCCTGCCTCCACCCGATTGCGGATGTCGGTGCCCGTCGGCGCCTTGGACTCGAAGTCCCTGCCGATCACGGCCGTGAACTGGTCGAGTGAGTCGATCACGGAGAAGTCGAGCTCGCCGAGGACCGTGGCCGGGAAGACCAGCCTTCCGTGCTTGTTGATCACGAACGGTTTCACACGTGTCCCCCATCGGAATGGCGATCATGCGGTGCCCAACAGTAGCCAGGAGACGGCCGTGATCGGTACGAGATGCCGCGATTGCAGGCCGGTAGCATGGCCATGCGCCGTAGTGAGTGCGCGCTCATCTACAGTGGTGAGATGTCCGTCCGCAGCGAGCGCGCCCGCCGCATGCCGCCCGCCGAGCGGCGCGAAGCGTTGATCGACGCGACGCTGCCGCTCGTGCTCTGGCACGGGCCCGGGGTTACCACCCGGCAGATCGCCGAGGCCGCCGACGTGGCCGAGGGCACGATCTTCCGCGTCTTCGCGGGCAAGGAGGCGCTTATCAGGGCGGTCACCGAGCGCGCCTTCGACCCGGCGCCCGCGCTGGCCGAGATCGCCGCGATCGAAAGGGCGCTGCCGCTGCGCGACCGGCTCGTGCGCCTGGTCGAGATCCTGCAGAGCCGTCTGGATACGGTGTTCACGCTGATCCACGCGCTCGGGATGAAGGGGCCGCCGCCGGAAGGGCAGCGGCCCCGTCTGGTCAACGAGCAGTTCCGGGAGGCGATCGTCGAACTGGTTGGCGACGACCGGACGCAGCTTCGGGTGCCGACGGTCGAGCTGGCCACCGCACTGCGGATGCTCGTGTTCTCCTCGACCCACCCGATGATCAACGACGGAAATCCGCTGACGGCAGGCCAGATCGTCGGCATCCTGCTGGACGGTGCTTTGATCAGGGGGGACCAACCGTGCTAGTTCGCCTGCTGCGTCGGCATCTGCGGCGCTACGGCCGAGCGCTGCTCGCCGTCGTGGCGCTGCAGCTCGTGGGCACGATGGCGTCGCTGTACCTGCCCAGCCTCAACGCCGACATCATCGACAACGGCATCGCCCGCGGCGACACCGGCTACATCATGGCCACCGGTGGCTCGATGCTCGCCGTCACGCTGCTGCAGGTCGTGTGCTCGATCGCCGCGGTGTACTTCGGGGCGCGCACCGCCATGGGATTCGGGCGCGACGTCCGCTCGGCGGTCTTCCACCGGGTCGGCGAGTTCTCGGCGCGCGAGCTCAACCGGTTCGGCGCCCCGTCGCTGATCACCCGCAACACGAACGACGTGCAGCAGGTCCAGATGCTCGTGCTGGTGTCCTGCACGATGCTGGTGGCCGCGCCCATCATGTGCGTGGGCGGTGTGGCGATGGCGCTGCAGGAGGACGTCGGCCTTTCCTGGCTCATGGCGGTGAGCGTGCCGGTGTTGATCGTCGCGATCGGCCTGGTCATCGTCCGCATGGTGCCCCGGTTCCGGCTCATGCAGGTGCGCATCGACGCCGTCAACCGCGTGCTGCGCGAGCAGATCACCGGCATCCGGGTGGTCCGCGCGTTCGTGCGCGAGCCGGTGGAGACCGAGCGGTTCCGTGTGGCCAACACCGAGGTCACCGCGGTCGCACTGGCCGTGGGGCGGCTGCAGGCGCTGATCTTCCCGATCGTCCTGCTGGTGCTCAACGTCTCCAGCGTCGCGGTCCTGTGGTTCGGCGCCGCCCGCATCGACGCGGGCCAGATGCAGATCGGTGCGCTCACGGCATTCCTCGCCTACCTGCTGCAGATCCTCATGGCGGTCATGATGGCCACGTTCATGGCGATCATGATTCCGCGCGCGGCCGTCTGCGCCGACCGGATCATGGAGGTGCTGCACACCCGTGGCACGGTCGAGCCGTCATCGGCGCCGATCGCGCCGCTGCGCGCCGACGGGTACCTGGAGGTCGACGACCTCACGTTCTGCTACCCGGGAGCGGCCGCGCCGGTGCTGCGCGACGTGTCCTTCACCGCGCTCGCAGGGCAGACGACGGCGATCATCGGCAGCACGGGCGCAGGCAAGACCACGCTGCTGTCGATGGTGCCGCGGCTCTACGACGCCACCGCGGGCGCCGTGCGGGTGGACGGCGTGGACGTGCGCGACATCGCGCCCGACGACCTGTGGGCCCGCGTCGGCCTCGTACCGCAGCGGCCGTACCTGTTCTCCGGCACGGTGGCGAGCAACCTGCGCTACGGCAACCCGCACGCCACCGACGAGGAGCTGTGGGCGGCGCTGGAGGTGGCCCAGGGGGCGGCGTTCGTGCGGGACATGCCCGATGGCTTGGACGCGCCGATCACCCAGGGCGGCACGAACGTCTCCGGCGGCCAGCGGCAGCGGCTCGCCATCGCCCGCGCCCTGGTGCGCAAGCCCGAGATCTACCTGTTCGACGACTCGTTCTCCGCGCTCGACCTCGCCACCGACGCCCGCCTGCGTGCCGCCCTCAAGCCGATCACCGCGGACGCCACCGTGGTGATCGTCGCCCAGCGGGTGTCCACGATCGCCGACGCCGACCAGATCCTTGTGCTCGACGACGGCGTGATCGTCGGGAAGGGCACGCACGCGGAGCTGCTCGCGACCTGCCCGACCTACATCGAGATCGTCGAGTCCCAGTACGCAGCGCAGGAGGCGGTCGCATGAGCGCGCCGACCCGGCAGCGTCGATCCGGGGGCCAGGACGCCGACACCGTCTCGGCCGCACGTGGGATGGCCGCCCAGCGCCGCGGGGGCGGCCCACCATGGGGAGGCGCCGGGCAGCCGGTGGAGAAGGCGGTGGACTTCGGCCCCTCCGCGCGACGCCTCGTCGGCATGCTCCGGCCCGAACGCCTCGGCGTGGCGGCCGTGCTGGTGCTCGGCGTGATCTCGGTGGCGCTGAACGTGATCGGGCCGATCATCCTCGGCAGGGCCACCGACGTGATCTTCGCGGGGGTCATCGGCAAACAGCTGCCCGCGGGGATCACCGCGGAGCAGGCCGCGGCGTCGGCGCGAGCAGCGGGCAACGCGACGGTAGCGAGCGTGATCGAGGGTCAGCACGTCGTACCCGGCGTCGGCATCGACTTCGCGGCGCTCGGCCACGTGCTGCTCCTCGTCATCGGGATCTACGTCGGCGCGGCCGTGTTCGGCTACCTGCAGGGCTACCTGCTCAACGGCATCGTCCAGCGCACGGTCTACGACCTGCGCCGCGACGTCGAGGACAAGCTCAACCGGCTCCCGCTGTCCTACTTCGACGGCAGGCAGCGCGGTGAGGTGCTCTCGCGCGTCACCAACGACATCGACAACGTCTCCACCAGCCTCCAGCAGACGATGAGCCAGCTCGTCACGTCGATCCTCACGATCATCGGCGTCGTGGTCATGATGATCGTGGTGTCGCCGCTGCTCGCCGTCATCGCGCTCGTGACGATCCCGGTGTCGCTCTGGCTCACCCGCGCCATCGGCAAGCGCAGCCAGAAGCACTTCGTGGCCCAATGGCGGCACACCGGCGCGTTGAACGGCCACATCGAGGAGGCCTTCACCGGGCACGAGCTGGTGCGGGTGTTCGGGCGGCGCAGCGAGGTGGAGGAGGCGTTCCGGGAGAAGAACGAGGACCTCTTCGGCGCGAGCTTCGGCGCGCAGTTCGTCTCCGGGATCATCATGCCGTCGATGATGTTCATCGGGAACCTCAACTACGTCGCGGTGGCGGTCGTCGGCGGCCTGCGGGTGGCGTCGGGCACGATGAGCCTCGGCGACGTGCAGGCGTTCGTCCAGTACTCGCGCCAGTTCACCCAGCCGCTGACGCAGGCGGCGTCGATGGCCAACCTCCTGCAATCCGGCGTCGCGTCGGCGGAGCGGGTGTTCGAGCTGCTCGACGCGCCGGAGGAGGTCCCGGACCCTGCCGTGCCCGCGGTGCGCGCCGAGCGTCGGGGGCGGGTGGCGTTCGAGCACGTCCGCTTCTCCTACCGACCCGACCAGCCGCTGATCGAGGACCTGTCGCTGGTCGCGGAGCCGGGGCAGACCGTCGCCATCGTCGGCCCGACCGGCGCGGGCAAGACCACGCTGGTCAACCTGATCATGCGTTTCTACGAGCTCGACGGCGGCCGGATCACCCTCGATGGCGTCGACACCGCCACGATGACGCGCGCCGAGCTGCGTTCGGGCGTCGGGATGGTGCTGCAGGACACGTGGCTGTTCGGCGGCACGATCCGCGACAACATCGCCTACGGCAACCCGGCCGCGACGCCCGCCCAGGTCCAGGCCGCCGCGGAGGCGACCTATGTCGATCGGTTCGTGCGCAGCCTTCCCGACGGCTACGACACCGTCATCGACGAGGAGGGCTCGAACGTCTCGGCGGGCGAGAAGCAGCTGATCACGATCGCGCGGGCGTTCCTCGCCGACCCGTCGCTGCTGATCCTCGACGAGGCCACCAGCTCGGTCGACACGCGCACCGAGGTGCTGGTGCAGCGGGCCATGGCCGCGCTGCGCAGCGACCGCACGAGCTTCGTGATCGCCCACCGGCTCTCCACGATCCGCGACGCCGACCTGATCCTCGTGATGGAGGCCGGATCGATCGTCGAGCAGGGCACCCACGAGCAGCTGCTGGCGGCGCGTGGCGCGTACTGGCGGCTGTACGAGGCCCAGTTCGCCGGGAACGAAACGTAGGCCATGCACCGCGACGCGATCACCGCGGCGGTCGCCGCGCGGCTCGTGGCGGAGCAGTTCCCTGCGTGGGCGGACCTGCCGGTCGTCCCGGTCGCGGAGAGCGGCTGGGACAACCTCACCTTCCGCCTCGGCGACGGGCTGACCGTCCGGCTGCCCACCGCCGAGTGGTACGTGGCCGCCGTCGCGAAGGAGCACACGTGGCTGACACGGCTCGCGCCGCACCTGCCGCTGCCGATCCCGCTGCCGGTGGCGCTGGGATCGCCGGGCGGCGGATACCCGTGGCCGTGGTCGGTGCGGCGGTGGATCGACGGCCGTCCCGCTGCGGACGACCGCATCGCCGATCCGGTGGCCTTCGCGGACGACCTCGCCCGTTTCCTCGTCGCGCTGTGGAGCGTCGACGCAGCGGGCGGCCCCGACGCGGGCGCGCACTCGTTCCACCGGGGTGGCGCGCTGTCGGTGTACGACGAGGAGACCCGCGCCGCGCTCGACCTGCTCGGGCCGCGGGTCGACCGGGCCGCGGCGACCGGGATGTGGGATGCGGCGCTGGCGTCGGCGTGGACCGGTCCGCCTGCGTGGTTCCACGGCGACGTCGCGGTGGGAAACCTGCTGGTCGACGCAGCGGGCAGGCTGTCCGCTGTGATCGACTTCGGCACGTGCGGCATCGGCGATCCCGCCTGCGATCTCGTGATCGCCTGGACGCTCTTCGACGGCGCGAGCCGGGCGCGGTTCGTAGAGCTGGTCGGCCAGGACGCAGGCACGTGGGCCAGGGCCCGCGGGTGGGCCCTGTGGAAGGCCCTGATCACGCTGGCCGCGCCGGACGCCGCACCGCGCGACGTCGACGGCGCAAGGCGCACCCTGGCCCGGGTGTACTCCGACCGCCCGGCGGCGCGATGATCGCCGTGAGTCGCACCTCAGGCGCCTGCGGAGCTGCGTGGTGTACGGCTCGCAGCGATCACCGGCCGGTCGGGACGCCGTTGGTCAGTCGGCATTCACTTCGTGCGGCGGGACGCCGAGGCAGGCGTGGGCGATACCGTCGAGCAGGGCGGCCTGGCGTTCTGCGGCGAGGCCGCTGCGGAAGAACAAGGTCGACTGGACGGCGCCGATGGCCGCGTGGACGGTGAGGCGCAGCTCGCCGTCGGCGAGGTCGCGGCGCAGTGGCGCGAGCAGGTGCACCCAGTCCTCGACGTAGTGTCGCTGGCGCCTCCGCAGCCTGCGCCGGTCGGCCTCCGGCAGCGTGTAGATCTCGCGGTGGTAGACCGCGAGCACGGCACGCTCCTCGATCGAGACCGCGATGTGGTCTCTGACCAGCGCAGAAAGCGCGGCGTGACCGTCGGAGGTCGACGCGAGAATCGCGGCCGCCCCGTCGGCCAACCGGTCCATCCCGCGGTCGAGCAGCGCGACGAGCAGGGCATCCTTGCTCGCGAAGTGCCGATAGATCCCGGACCCGACGATGC
The DNA here is from genome assembly GCA_963736375.1 of uncultured Actinomycetota bacterium. Classification (GTDB taxonomy): domain Bacteria; phylum Actinomycetota; class Actinomycetes; order Mycobacteriales; family Pseudonocardiaceae; genus Pseudonocardia. Next base: position 516,855 of record CAVTOL010000016.1, on the reverse strand, counting down.
CCGCCTGCGCCCCGATGTCGGCCAGCCCGACGGTGTGGAACCCGCGGCCCGCCGCAAGCCGCGCGGCCGCGACGAGGATCCGCTCGCGGCGTTCGGGATCGCGACGACGGCGGGTGTCGGGCGCGACCATCTGGTCATCATGGCAGCCGGGCGGTACGGTCGCCACAAGTGAACCGGAAATCACTGGAGTCGCCGTGGACTTCCTCGAGAGCGACGAGCATCGCGATCTCCGCGCGGCCGTCGGGGCCATCGCAGGGCGTTTCGGCGGCGACTACTACGTCGACCACGCCCGCGCAGGCACCCCGTGTGACGAGCTGTGGAGCGCTCTGGGCGAGGCGGGCTACATCGGGGTCAACGTCGCGGAGGAGTACGGCGGGGGCGGCGGCGGGCTCGTCGAGCTCGCGATCGTCTGCGAGGAGATCGCGAACCGAGGCGCTCCGCTGCTGCTCCTGCTCGTGTCGGCGGCGATCTCGGCCGAGGTGATCGGCGAGTTCGGCTCGGCGGAGCTGCGCAAGGAGTGGCTCCCGGGCCTGGCCAACGGACAGGTCAAGGTGGTCTTCGCGATCACCGAACCGGAGGCGGGCTCCAACACCTACCGCCTCGCCACCACGGCCACGCGCGACGGCGGCGGCTGGGTGCTGCGCGGCACGAAGCACTACATCTCGGGGGTCGACGAGGCGGCGGCGCTGATGGTGGTGGCGCGCAGCGGTCGCGGGCCTGACGGGTCGCCGCTGCTCTCGTTGTTCGTGGTCCCCACCGACGCGCAGGGCCTCGTCCGCACCCGGTTGCCCGTCGACATCCTGTTGCCCGACAAGCAGTTCGTGCTGCACTTCGACGACGTGCGCGTGCCCGCCGAGGCCTTGGTGGGGGAGGAGGGCGCCGGCTTCCGCCAGGTGTTCCACGGCCTGAACCCCGAACGGATCACCGGAGCGGCGCTGGGCGTCGGCGTCGCCCGCTACGCCCTGCGGCGCGCTGCGGAATACGCCTCCACCCGACGCGTGTGGGACACGCCGATCGGGGCCCACCAGGGCGTGGCCCACCCGCTCGCCCAGGCGAAGATCGAAACCGAGCTGGCCGCGTTGATGACCCACAAGGCCGCCTGGCTGCACGACCACGGCAGGCCTGCGGGGGAGGCAGCCAACATGGCGAAGTACGCCGCGGCCGAGGCCGCCCTGCACGCCCTGGACGCGGCGGTGCAGGCCCACGGTGGCAACGGCGTGGCGTCCGAATACGGCCTGCTGCCGTATTGGGGCCTCGCCCGACTGCTCCGCATCGCCCCGGTGAACCGCGAGATGATCCTCAACTACGTCGCGCAGCATTCCCTCGGCCTGCCCCGGAGTTACTGATGTCCGACCTCATCCACCGCGTCAACGTCGGCGACACGCTCACGCGCACGGCCTCGGCCCGCCCTGGCAGGCTCGCGGTCGTCGACGGTGGGCGCCGCCTCACCTACGCCGAGCTCGACACGTGGGTCAACCGCATCGCGCACGGCCTCGCGCACGGGGGCTGGCAGCGCGGCGACGCGCTCGGCCTGGCCTCGGGCAACAGCGCCGAGTTCCTCGCCGTCTACTACGCCTGCGCGAAGCTCGGCGTTGTCTGCGTGCCGATCAACCTCGGCTGGCGGCCCGACGAGGTTGCCTACGTGCTCGGCCACTCAAGGGCCAAGGGCCTCGCCGTGGAAACCCAGCTCGTCGGCGCGATGGGCGACGCGCTGCGCAAGGCCACCGGCGTCACCGAGGTGATCGTGCTCCCCGGCCTGCGCGCGGACTACGCCGCAGAGCCCACCGACCGGCTCTGGGTCACGCTGGCCGACCGCGAGGCCGAGGACACCTACACGCCGACAACAGAGGTCGCCGACCGCGACCCGCTCACGTACCTCTACACCTCGGGCACCACGTCGTTCCCGAAGGGCGTGGTCGCGAGCCACCTGGCCGTCTACCTGGAGTCGATGTCCACAGCGCTCGACTCCGGCTGGTCGGCCGCCGACTCCTTCGCGGCCATGATGCCGATGTTCCACACCGCCCAGCTCAACGCGTTCTGCACGCCCGCGGTGCTGGTCGGCGCCACCATCCACGTGCTGCGCGGCTTCGACCCGGCCGCACTCCTCGACCTCGTCGAGCGCGAGCGCATCACGCAGGTGTTCGGGCTGCCGATGATGTACCGGGCGATGTTGGAGCACCCGTCGTTCACAGGCCACGACCTCTCCACGCTGCGGCGCGCCGTCTACGCGATGGCGCCGATGCCCGACGCCCTGATCCGCGCGTGCCTCGACGGCTTTGGCTGCGACTTCGCGCTGCTGTTCGGGCAGACCGAGATGAGCCCGTGCACCACGCTGTTCCGGCCAGAGCACCAGCTCACGCACATCGGCGCCGTGGGCACCCCGCTGGTGGGCGTGCAGGTGGCGATCATGGACCCGGACGGCGCGCTGCTGCCGCCGGGTGAGTCAGGCGAGATCGTCTACCGCGGACCGTCGACGATGACCGAGTACCTCGACAACCCCGAAGCGACGGCCGACGCGTTCGCGCACGGCTGGTTCCACTCCGGCGACGTCGGCCACTTCGACGAGGACGGCGTGCTCTGGTTCGCCGACCGCTACAAGGACGTGATCAAGACCGGCGGCGAGAACGTCGCGTCGATCGAGGTGGAGAAGGCCATCTACGCGGCGGATGCGGCGGTCGGCGAGGTCGTCGTGATCGGGCTGCCGCACGAGCGGTGGAGCGAGGCGATCACGGCGGTGGTCGTGCCGAAGCCCGGCGCGACGGTCGAGGAGGGCGCCCTGCTCACCGCGCTGCGCCCCTACCTGGACGCCTACAAGATCCCGAAGTCAGTGATCGTGGCCGAGGCGCTGCCCCGCACGTCCACGGGGAAGATCCAGAAGAACCGGCTCCGCGAGGAGCACGCCCGCCACTACGGGGCCTGAGATGCCCGTCCTCACCTCGGCCGTGCATCCGGAGAGCGAGGAGTTCCAGGCCAACCGAGCCCACCAGCTCGCTCTCATCGAGCGCCTCGACGAACAGCTGCGGCTGGCGGTCGCGGGCGGCGGCGAGCGCTACGTGACCCGCCACCGCGCGCGCGGGCGGCTCACCGTGCGCGAGCGGATCGAGCTGCTGGTGGACCTCGACAGCCCCTTCCTAGAGCTCTCGACCCTGGCGGCGTGGGGCACGGATTTCACGGTGGGCGCCACGGTGGTGACGGGCATCGGGGTCGTGTCCGGCGTCGAAGCCATGATCATCGGCCACGACCCGACCGTGCGCGGCGGCGCGATGAACCCGTACTCGCTGCGCAAGACCCTGCGCGCGTTGGAGATCGCCAGGGTCAACCGGCTGCCGGTGGTGAACCTCGTCGAGTCCGGCGGCGCCGACCTTCCCACCCAGCTCGACCTGTTCGTGCCAGCCGGGCGGATCTTCCATGAGCTCACGGAGCTGTCGGCGCTGGCCATCCCGACGGTCGCGCTCGTGTTCGGCAACTCGACGGCGGGCGGCGCGTACGTGCCGGGCATGTGCGACCACGCCGTGCTCGTCGCCGACAGGGCCATGGTGTTCCTCGGCGGACCGCCGTTGGTCAAGATGGCCACCGGGGAGGACGCCGACGACGAGGCGCTCGGCGGCGCCGACATGCACACGCGGGTGTCCGGCCTCGGCGACCACTTCGCCGTCGACGAGCACGACGCGATCCGCATCGGCCGCGCGATCATGGCCAGGCTCAACTGGCGCAAGCTCGGGCCGTCGCCGGGTCGGGCGGCGGAACCGGAGTACGACCCCGAGGAGATCCTCGGCATCCTCCCGCCCGATCCCAAGGTGCCCTTCGACCCCCGTGAGGTGCTGGCCCGCACCGTCGACGGCTCCGAGTTCGACGAGTACAAGCCGCGCTACGGCACGTCGCTGGTCACCGGCTGGGCCCGGCTGCACGGCTATCCGATCGGGGTGCTCGCCAACCACCGGGGCGTGCTGTTCAGCGAGGAGGCCAGGAAGGCCAGCGAGTTCATCCTGCTGGCCAACCAGACCGACACCCCACTGATCTTCCTGCAGAACACCACCGGATACATGGTCGGTACCGAGTACGAGCAGGGCGGGATCATCAAGGACGGCGCGAAGATGATCAACGCCGTCACCAACAGCGCCGTGCCGCATGTGACGATCAACATGGGGAGCTCCTTCGGCGCGGGCAACTACGGGATGTCCGGGCGGGCCTACGACCCGCGGTTGATGTTCGCGTGGCCGGGGGCGAAGCTCGCGGTCATGGGGGCGGCGCAGCTCGCAGGGGTGCTGTCGATCGTCGCAAGGGCGTCGGCCGCGGCGCAGGGCAAGCCGTTCGACGACGACGCCGACCGCGCCCGCACCGCCACGATCGAGGCGCAGATCGAGACCGAGTCCGACGCGTTCGCCGTCACCGCGCGGCTCTACGACGACGGCATCGTCGACCCCCGCGACACCCGCACCGTGCTCGGGATCGCGCTCTCGGCCGTCCACTCGCAGACCGTCGCCGGTCGGCGCGGCTTCGGCGTCTTCCGGATGTGACAGCAATGACGGCTCGGAGCAAGCAGTCCTCGCGCATCAACAAGCTGCTGGTGGCCAATCGCGGGGAGATCGCCGCTCGCGTCTTCCGCACCGCCCACCAGCTCGGCATCGCCACCGTCGCCGTGTTCTCCGACGCCGACGCCGACCTCCCGTACGTGGCGCTCGCCGACGAGGCCGTCCGCCTGCCCGGCGCCGCTCCCGCCGACACGTACCTGCGGGGGGACACGCTTATTGCCGCCGCCGCCCGGACCGGCGCCGACGCCGTCCACCCCGGCTACGGCTTCCTGTCGGAGAACGCCGCGTTCGCGCGGGACTGCGCGGCTGCCGGGCTGACGTTCGTCGGGCCGTCGCCGGAGGCGATCGCGGCGATGGGGTCGAAGACCGAGGCCAAGGCGCTGATGGCGGCGGCCGGGGTGCCGACGTTGCCGGGCGTCACGATCGGGCCGGACGTCGACGCGGACGTTGATTGGGCCGTCGAGGCCACCCGGATCGGCTTCCCGGTGCTCGTCAAGGCGGCGTTCGGGGGCGGAGGGCGGGGCATGCGGATCGTCGCCGAGCCCGCCGAGCTGGTCGAGGCCGTCGCGAGCGCCCGCCGAGAAGCGGCATCGGCGTTCGGCGACGACACGGTGTTCCTCGAGCGCTACGTCGTCGACCCCCGCCACGTCGAGGTGCAGATCCTCGGCGATACGCATGGCAGCGTCGTCGCGCTGTTCGAGCGCGACTGCTCGATCCAGCGACGGCACCAGAAGATCCTCGAGGAGTGCCCTTCGCCTGTCGTCGACGACGCCTTGCGTGGCGAGCTTTCCGCCGCGGCGGTCGCCGCGGGCAAGGCCATCGGTTACACGGGAGCGGGCACCGTCGAGTTCGTCATGGACGACACCGGGGCGTTCTGGTTCCTGGAGGTCAACACCCGGCTGCAGGTCGAGCACCCGGTGACGGAGCTGGTGACGGGCCTCGACCTGGTTGAGCTGCAGCTCCGGATCGCCGAGGGCGAGCCGTTGCCCACCGCGGTCACCGAGGCGCGCATCGAAGGGCACGCGATCGAGGCGCGGCTCTACGCCGAGACGGTGACACGGACCGACGACGGCACGGCCGGGTTCCTCCCCGCCACCGGCACGCTCGATCGCTTCCGCGTGCCCGCGGGGGTGCGGGTGGACGCGGGCGTCGCCGACGGTTCGGTCGTCGGACCGCACTACGACCCGATGTTGGCCAAGGTGGTCGCGCACGGCGCCACCCGGGGGGAGGCAGCCCGGCGCCTGCGCCGGGCGCTGCGGGGCGCGCAGATCCACGGGGTCACGACCAACCGCGAGCTGCTCGTCGCGATCCTCGACGATCCCGGGTTCCTCGCAGGCCGCCACGTGCGGCTGGCGGCGCTCGTGCGCGACGAGGCGGTGGATCCCGTGCGGGCGGCCGTGGCCGCGCTGGCCGAGGCGGCGACGCGCAGGGGCAGCCTCCCGTCGGGCTGGCGCAACGTCGCCGCGCACCCTCAGCGGGTGGCCTACACCGTGGCCGGGCAGGAGGTCGCGGTCGCCTACCGCTTCCGCCGCACGGGGCTGGAGGTCGCGGTGGACGGCGAGCCGCTGCCGGTCGGTCTGGTGTCGGCGGCGCCGGACCGCGTGGTGCTGGACGTCGACGGCGTGCGGCGCACCTACGCCGTCCACCAGTCCGACGCCGCGGTGTACGTCGACGACCCCACCGGGTCGTCCGCGCTCGTGCGCGTGCCGCGCTTCCCCGACCCGAACGCGCTCGCCCACGCCGGTTCGCTGCTGGCGCCGATGCCCGGCGCGGTGGTGCGGGTGATGGCCGCCGTCGGCGCCCGCGTCGGGGCCGGACAGCCGCTCGTCGTGCTGGAGGCGATGAAGATGGAGCACACGGTGGCCGCGCCGATCGACGGCGTGCTCACCGCGGTGCACGTGCAGCCGGGAGACCAGATGGAGCGCGGTCAGGCGCTCGCGGTCGTGGAGGAGCCGCAATGAACATGGGCCGCGGCCCCGGATCTCGGGCGCGCGAGACGTGATCGGGGGATGAACGTGCCGGTGTCGATGTCCGCGCTTGCCGACGACCTCGCCGCCGAGTCGGCTGTGCTGCGCGCACTGGTCGCCCCGCTCGACGAGGGCGGCTGGCGGCGGCCCACGCCCGCGGCGGGCTGGTCAGTGCTGGACCAGATCACCCACCTCGCCTGGTTCGACGAGGCCGCCGTGCGCTCGGCACTGCAGCCGGAGGTGTTCGCGGGCGAACAGGCGAACCCGGATCCCGACGGGGTGGCCGCGGCACACCGCGACCGGTCGGGCACCGAGGTGCTGGCCTGGTTCGATGACGCCCGTTCCCGGCTGCTCGCCGCGTTCCGCGGGCTGGACCCGGCGCTGCGGGTGCCGTGGTACGGGCCGCCGATGAGTGCGGCATCGGCGCTCACCGCGCGGATCATGGAGACGTGGGCGCACGGCCAGGATGTCGCCGACGCCTTCGACGTCCGGCGGCAACCGACGGCGCGGCTGCGCCACGTCGCGCACATCGGGATCGGCGCGCGGGCGTACAGCTTCGTCGTCAACGGCAAGTTGCCGCCGGAGGTGCCGATTCGGGTGGAGCTCACCGCACCCGACGGCGGCACGTGGACGTGGGGGCCCGACGACGCCGACGACCGGGTGGTGGGTCCCGCGCTGGACTTCTGCCTCGCCGTCACGCAACGCCGCCATCTCGGCGACACGACACTGGCGGTGAGCGGGCCGGTCGCCGCCGAGTGGATGAGCTTCGCCCAGGCGTACGCAGGCCCCCCGGGAACTGGTCGTGAGCGGAAACCATCGCCAGGACAACGTTTTCCGCTCACGAGCGCGAAGCGCCCGATCCGCATCGCCAACTGCTCCGGCTTCTACGGCGACCGGATCGCGGCGGCCCGCGAGATGGTCGACGGCGGCCCGATCGACGTCCTCACCGGCGACTACCTCGCCGAGCTCACCATGCTGATCCTGGCCAAGGCGCAGGCCAAGGATCCGGGCGCGGGCTACGCGCGCACGTTCCTCACGCAGGTAAAGGACGTGCTCGGCCCGTGCCTCGAGCGCGGCATCAAGATCGTGTCCAACGCGGGTGGCCTCAACCAGGCCGGGCTCGCGGCGGCGATCGAGGCGCTGGGCGCGCGCGTCGCCTACGTCGAGGGCGACGACCTGCGCGGCTCCCTCGACGCCATCACGCCGCCGGTCACGGGCAAGCCGGTGTCGGCCAACGCCTACCTCGGCGGCTGGGGCATTGCGGCGGCGTTGGCGGCGGGCGCGGACGTCGTCATCACCGGGCGGGTCACCGACGCCTCGCTGGTCGTGGGGCCCGCAGCGTGGTGGCACGGTTGGAGCCCCAGCGACTGGGACTCGCTCGCGGGCGCGGTCGTCGCGGGCCACGTGATCGAGTGCGGTCCGCAGGCCACCGGCGGCAACTACGCGTTCCTCGACGAGATCACCGACCGGCGCTACCCGGGCTTCCCGCTCGCCGAGGTCGCCGCGGACGGCACGTCGGTGATCACGAAGCACCCGGGGACGGGCGGGCTCGTCTCGGTCGGCACGATCACCGCACAGCTCCTGTACGAGATCGCAGGCCCCGCGTACCTCGGGCCCGACGTGACCAGCCACTTCGACACGATCGCGCTCGCAACGGACGGTGAGCACCGGGTCGCGATCACCGGCGTGCGGGGAAGCCCGCCGGCGGAGACGCTCAAGGTGGCGCTCAACGACGTCGGCGGCTTCCGCAACACGATGACGCTCGTGCTCACCGGCCTCGACGTCGAGGCCAAGGCCGCGCGGGCCGAGGAGCTGCTCTTCGGCGTGCTCGGCGGCAAGGAGCGGTTCGCCGAGGTCGACGTGCGGCTGCTGCGGTTCGACCGCCCCGACGCGCCGACCAACGAGCAGGCCACCGCGCACCTGCGGATCACCGTGAAGGACCCCGACCCACGGAAGGTGGGCCGGGCGTTCTCCGACGCCACCATGGAGCTGGCGCTCGGCGGCTACGCGGGCTTCCACACGACCACGCCGCCGTCGCGCGAGTCGGCGTTCGGCGTGTACCGGGCCGCGGCGGTGCCGCGCACGGCCGTCACGCACGCGGTCGTGCTGCCGGGCGGCGAGCGCCGCGTCATCCCCGACCCGCCGACCGCCCCCGCCGTCGCCACCGCGCCCGCCAGTGGGCCCGCCGCCACCGCGCCCGTCGCCACCGCGCCCGTCGCCACCCCGCCCGCCGTCACCGGGCCCGTCGCCACCGGGCCCGTCGTCAGCGGGCCCGTCGTCACCGCGCCCGGCCCACCCCCGCCCGCAGGCTCCGCGCTCGCAGGTGCAGGCCCGATGCCGTCGGCTGCGGGGGCGGATCCGGCAGGCACCGCGCACGTCCCGGGGGCACCCGGCGCCGTGTCACCGCCCTTCCCCCCGCCAGACGCGCTGCCGCCTTCCGGTGGCCCGCACGTCAGGGCGCCGCTCGGGCGGGTGGCGGGCGCGCGGTCGGGCGACAAGGGCGGCGACGCGAACATCGGGCTCTGGGCGCGCGACGACGCGGGCTACGCCTGGCTGGCGACCTTCCTCACCGCCGACCGGGTGCGTGAGCTGCTCGGGCCCGAGGCCGCGGCGCAGCCGATCGACATCCACCCGTTGCCCAATCTGCGCGCGGTGAACGTCGTCGTGCACGGCCTGCTCGGCGACGGCGTCGCGTCCTCGACTCGGCCGGACCCGCAGGCGAAGGGTCTGGGGGAGTACCTGCGCAGCCGGATCGTCGACGTCCCCGCCGCGTTGCTGTGACCGACCTGCCCGACCTCTCCGCGACCGAGCTCGCAGCGCTGATCGCGCAAGGCGAGACGTCGTGCGTCGAGGTGGTGCGCGCGCATCTCGATCGGATCGAGGCCCGCAACCCGCGGATCAACGCGATCGTCGGGCTGCGCGACCGGGCCGAGGTGCTCGCCGAGGCCGCAGCCCGCGACCGCGCGGACGCGCGCGGCCCACTGCACGGGCTGCCGATCGCGGTGAAGGACCTCACCGAGGTTTCGGGCCTGCCGTGGACCGCGGGGTCACCGATCTTCCGCGACCGGGTCGGCGCGCTCGATGAACCCTTCGTGGCGCGCGTACGAGCGGCGGGCGCGGTCGTCATCGGCAAGACCAACACGCCCGAGCTGGGCTTCGGCTCGCAGACCTACAACCCGGTCCACGGCGTGACCCACAACCCCTACGACCGCACCCGCACCATCGGCGGCAGCAGCGGCGGTGCGGCCGCGGCGTTGGCGGATCGGATGCTGCCGATCGCCGACGGCAGCGACTACATGGGCTCGCTGCGGAACCCGGCGGCGTTCGGCAACGTGCTGGGCTTCCGCCCGACCGCGGGCACGGTCGTGCCGCACGGCCCGGTCGCGCAGCTCGGTGAGCTGGGGCCGATGGGACGCACGGTCGACGACGTCGCGCTGCTGCTCGCGGTGATGGCGGACCCGGCCCGACGACCGTCGGGCCCGCTGGCCGGGGATGTGGCAGGCACCCGAGTGGCGTGGGTCGGCGACCTCGGTGGCCGCCTCGCCACCGAACCGGGTGTGCTGGAGCTGGGCCGCGCCGCCGCTGACGTCCTCACCGAGCTGGGCTGCGTCGTCGAGGAGCACGTGCCCGGATTCGATCTCGACGAGCTGTGGGCCGCGTTCCTCGTCTGGCGCGGCTGGAACGCTCTGGAGCTCGCCCCGCTGCACGCCGACCCGGCGCTGCGGGCGCAGCTCAAGCCCGAGATCAGGTGGGAGGTCGAACGCGGCCTCGGGCTGACAGGGCTCGACGTCCACCGCGCCGTCGCCGTGCGTCAGCGCTGGATCGACTGCGTGGGCGCGCTCTTCGGGAGGTTCGACGCCGTGCTCGCGCCGAGCACCCAGGTGTTCCCGTTCGACGTGGCGACCCCGTGGCCCGAGCACGTCGGCGGCCGTCGCATGGACACCTACCACCGCTGGATGGAGACGGTCGTGCCGTGGTCGATGGCGGGTACCCCGGTGCTCGGCATGCCCGCCGGGTTCGACCCGCGCGGCCTGCCGACCGGTGTGCAGCTCGTGGGCCCCGCGGGCGCGGACCACGCGGTGCTGCGCCTCGCCCGTGCCTACGAGGACGCGACGAACTGGGTGGCCCGCCGCCCACCGGTCAGCTGACGGTGACAGGCGTCATCGGCGGGTGATGCGCGTGCCGGGCCAACACGGTGAGCCCGAGGATGGTGAAAGCCAGACCGGCGAAGCCCACGGCCCCGCCCGCGATGCCGAGGCGCAGGTGCTCGCCCAGCAGCACGATGCCGACGAACGACGCGGTGACAGGGTCGACGATCGTGCAGGTGGCCAACGGGGCACCCAGCCCGCCGTCGCGGTACGCGGCCTGGATCATCAGCATGCCGGTGACGGCGAAGAACCCGCACGCCAGCACCGGGATGATGATCTGGCCGCTACCCGCCACGACCAACCGGGCCATCGCGGAGGCGAAGCCGAAGCACGCCGCCGAACCGACCGCTCGGACGACCGGCGCCGCCCTGCGCGGCAGAAGCCTGCTCAGAACGACACACAGCAGCAGCACCCCGAGGCAACTGCCGATCGCGATGGCCAGCTCCGTCGGCGGCACGCCGGGTGGCGGTACATGGCGGGGGGCGAGCGTGAGCACCGCGAGCAGGCCCAGCACGACGGCGGCCGCCGCGGCCCACTCCGCCCGCAGGACCTTGCGATTGCCGAACCACGCCCCCAGCGGCAGCGCAATGACCAGCGCGGACACCCCCAACGGCTGCACGAGGGTGAGCGGGCCGAAGCGGAGCGCGACGACGTGCAGGCTCGCGCCCGCGAGCGTCGACGTGACCGCCATCCACCACCGCGGCCGCCGCAGCAGGCTGAAGATCAGCTCCAGCCCGTGCATGTCGTGGCGAGCGGCTTCGCGCTGCTGCAGCACGGCGGCGATCGCGTAGCACACTGCGGAGAGCAGGGCGATGCCGATCGCGATCAGGTGCTGCTGCACCACCCTACGGTAGAGGGCGACGGTCACCAGGTGCACGCGACGGGGTGATCGGGGTGGCCCCACAGGATGCGCACAGGAGGGACACAGGGACGCGACAGCGCGGACAGCGACGGTGGAAGGCAACATCGTCCGACCGCTGAGGAGCCCACGTGAGCACCGCGACGCTGTCGCCACCCCCTCGGAGAGCTGATCGTCATCACACGACGCCGCCCATCTCCCGTTGGCAGCGGCTCGTGCGGGGACCGGCCGACCAGCCTCGGTGGGTCCGGGCCGCGCTACTGGTGCTGCTGGCGGCCACGGCGGTGCTGTACCTGTGGGACCTCTCGGCGTCGGGCTACGCGAACGAGTACTACGCGTCCGCCGTGCGGGCGGGAACACAGTCGTTCAAGGCGTGGCTCTTCGGCTCGCTCGACTCCGGCAACGCGATCACGGTCGACAAGCCGCCCGCGGCGCTCTGGGTGATGACGGCCTCGGCCCGGCTCTTCGGATTCTCGTCGTGGAGCCTGCTGGTGCCGCAGGCGCTGATGGGGGTCGCCTCGGTGGGCCTGCTGTACGCGGCCGTGCGCCGCTGGGCGGGCCCGGTCGCGGGGCTGCTGGCGGGCACCGTGCTGGCGCTCACCCCGGCGGCCGTGCTGATGTTCCGGTTCGACAACCCGGACGCGCTGCTCACCCTGCTGCTCGTGGCGGGCGCCTACTTGGTGGTGCGCGCGGTCGACGCGGCCTCGGTGCCCGTGTCGACGTGGTGGCTGGTCGCCGCGGGTACGGCCGTCGGCTTCGGTTTCCTGGCGAAGATGGGGCAGGCGCTGCTCGTCGCGCCCGCGTTCGGGCTGGTGTACCTGGTGGCCGGACCGACCAGACTCCGCACCCGCATCCTGCAGCTCGGCGCCGCACTCGTCGCGATGGTCGCCGCGGCGGGCTGGTACATCGCGCTGGTCGAGCTGTGGCCCGCGGCCGACCGTCCGTACATCGGCGGCTCGACCACCAACTCGCTCCTTGGGCTCGCACTGGGCTACAACGGCATCGGGCGCCTTCTCGGCGGGAGCGGCAACGGGGGCGTCGGCGGTCCCGGCGGCGGGGACAACACCGGGTTCGGCGGGGCGGCGGGGATCACGCGGCTGTTCACCGGTGAGATCGCGCTGGAGGTCTCCTGGCTGCTGCCCGCCGCGCTGGTGCTGCTGGCGGCCGGGCTGGTCGCCACGCTGCGCGCCCCGCGGACCGACCGGTTCCGTGCGGCCCTCCTGCTGTGGGGCGGCTGGACGCTCGTCACCGGTCTGGTGTTCAGCTTCATGGGCGGCACGATGCACCCGTACTACACGGTCGCGCTGGCACCGGGGATCGCCGCGCTGATCGGCGTCGGGTCGGTGGCGTTCTGGCGGCGACGGACAGCGTTCGCCGCACGGGGCACCATGGCGCTTGCGGCCGCGGCCACAGCGGCCTGGGCGTTCGTGCTGCTCGCGGGCTCCGGCGAGGGTTTCGCCTGGGTGCGGTGGGTCGTTAGCACCAGCGCCCAGATCGCCGCGTGGGTCCAGGCGAACTTCACCGCCACCGCCGTCGGCGGCCAGACCGTCTACGACCTGACGACCTGACCGCCGCCCGGCTTGATCACCGGTTCGGTGCGCACAGCGGCCAGATCCGACCGCCTTCGCACCGAACCGGCGGTCACCGCAATTAGACGTCGAACGGATAGAGTGCCGCGGTGCCCCTTCCCGCGCAGGCCCCGATCGGATCGGAGCTCGCAAGCGTCGCCCGCGACGTCGGCAGGGCGTTCGATGCGGCGCTGGCGAGGGCGGGCGGCTCCCGCCCCATGTGGCTCGTGCTGCTGTCGCTCAAAGCCCAGCCCACGGCCAACCAGCGCGAGCTGGCCGCAGCCGTCGGCATCCAGGACGCCACGCTCACCCATCACCTCAACGGGATGGAGGCCGAGGGCCTGCTCACCCGCCGCCGCGATCCGACCAACCGGCGCGTGCACCTGGTAGAGCTGACCGCGGCGGGGGACGCGGCGTTCCAGCGGCTGCGGACGATCGCCCAGCGCTTCGACGCCGCGTTGCGCGCCGGGTTCACCGACGCCGAGCTGGACACGTTGCGCGCGTTGCTCGCACGCCTGCGGGACAACGTCGCGCCGGGGTGAGCCTCACCCGTGGGCGCGGACGAACGCGCGGACGAGGCCTGCCACCCGTTCGGGCCGGTGCCGCACGACCCAGTGGCCGCCGTCGATCTCGCGCACGACGAGGTTGTCGACGAAGGGCGCTGCGCTGCGCTGGAGCGCGACACCGACGAAGCTATCCTCCCGCGGCGCGAGCACCTGCACTGGCACCGCCGTGCGCCGGACCGCGGGCGCGGCCATCGTCTCTGCGATGTTGGCCCGGTAGAGCTCCAACCCGTTCACCGCGTCCCGCACGACCGGCGGCGGCACCCGTTGTGACCGCGCGGCCACCCGGCCGAACAGCCCGCTGCGCCACCCCAGCTCGGGCAGGACCGGGAGCCGGAAGAGCAGCGTGTACCAGGACTTCGCGGCCTGCCGGAGGGTCTCGGCGCGCACGCCCGGCCCGCGGCGGGCGTACCAGGCGGCGATGTGGTCGAGACACGGCCCCGAGATCGACGTGAACGACGCGAGTCGATCACCCAGCCGGGGGTCGGTGACGGCGCGCCAGGCCTGGATCGCCCCCCAGTCGTGGCCGAGGAGGTGGACAGGCCGGTCGGGGTTCACCGCGTCGAGCACCTCCGCCAGGTCGCAGGCCAGCCGGTCGAGGCGGTAGCCCGCGCGCGTGGTCGGTGCCTCGGATGCACCCGCGCCGCGCACGTCGTAGGTGACGACGTGGTGGTCGGCGGCGAGGTCGGCCGCTACCCCGTCCCAGACGCGATGGTCGTCGGGATAGCCGTGGACGGCGACGATGGTGGGCCCCGCGGGGTGGCCGTGCTCCTGTACGGCCAAGTGGACGCCGTCGCTCAGCCGAACGTTCCGGGACATCGCGTCACCGTAGGACACGGCGGTTAGGCTTACCCGCCATGCCCGTCGTTCGCGCGTCGCTTGCATGGCGGCGCGGCGTTCGCACGGGTGCCGACGCGATGACGACGCTCCAGGCGGGCCGTCGGATCGCCGCCGACCTGCGTGCGGGCGTGGACGGCCCGGGGGTTGCGGCCGCCGCGGGTGGGCTGCGCGCGTTGCTCGACGCCGCTGCCGTCGGCATCGCCGGGCTGGACGGCGCGCCCGCCTGGTCGGGCCCGGTGCCTGCCGTGGCCGACGAGCTCGTGGAGCGGGTGCGCGAGCGCGACGCCCGCGTGTCCCGCGACAGCGTGGTCGCGTTGCCGGTGCACGTCCACGACGGGCTCGCCGGGGTGCTCGTCATCGACGGCGACGTGCCGGGCGGAGCGGCGCGAGAGGCCGCGGCGTGGGTCGGCGAGGCGCTGGAGCGCGCGGCGCTGGAAGCGTCGGCCGAGGTCGCCGAGGAGGCCGAGCTGCGGGCGCTGCGCGCGGAGATCTCACCGCATTTCGTCTACAACAGCCTCACGACGATCGCGTCGTTCGTCGAGTCCGATCCGGAGCGGGCGCGTGACCTCATGCTGGAGTTCGCCGCCTACACCCGCCACAGCCTGGCCCGCCACGGCGACTACACCACGGTGGCAGGCGAGTTCGCGGCCATCGAGGCCTATCTCGCGTTGGCAAGGGCCGTGCACGGGGAGAAGCTGCGGGTGCAGGTCCGGATCGCGCCCGAGATCCTGCCGGTGGCCATTCCCTACCTCGCGCTGCAGCCGCTCGTCGAGAACGCCGTGCGGCACGGTGTGGAGGCGACCGGCCGCGGGGGGCTCGTGCAGGTGGCGGGCGAGGCGCGGGGGAGCGAGTGCGTGATCACCGTCGAGGACGACGGGCCGGGCATGGACCCCGCCTATGCTGCCGAGGTTCTCGCCGGGCGGGGACGGCCGGGGCATCTCGGGCTGGTCAACGTCGACCGACGGCTCCGGTCGGTGTTCGGCCCCGGCTACGGGCTGATCGTCGAGACGGCCCCGAACGCGGGCACCCGCGTCGTGCTGCGACTTCCGCGCTTCCGGCCAGGGGTGGTGGCCCAGTGAAAGGTCGTGCGCGAATAACGCTGTTCCCGCCATGTCCTTCGCGCACGAGGGTCGGGGCCGCGCCATGAAGGTGCTCGCCGTCGACGATGTCGGCCCCGCGCTCGACGAGTTGCGCCGCCTGCTCTCCGCCGCGTCCGGCGTCGAGGCGGTCGAGACCGCGCCCGACGCGCTCACGGCCGTGCGGTTGCTGCAGGCAGGCCGTTTCAATGTGGTGTTCCTCGACATCGCCATGCCCGGCATGGACGGCATGGAGCTGGCCGCGCTGTTCGGGCGCATGGCCGAGCCGCCCGCGATCGTGTTCGTCACCGCGTTCGACGAGCACGCGGCGGCCGCCTACCAGATCGGCGCGGTCGACTACCTGCTCAAGCCCATCTCCGCCGAGCGGCTCGCCGCGGCGTTGGACCGGGTCCGCCGCTTCGTCGCACCCGATCCCGGCACGCGCCGCCCTCCGGTGGACGCGCTCGCCGCGGTGCCCATCGAGCTGGGCGGCCGCACCCGCTTCGTGCGCCGCGACGACGTCCGTTTCGCCGAGGCACAGGGCGACTACGTGCGGCTGCACACCCCCGAGGGCGCCCATCTCCTGCGCATCCCGATCTCCCGGCTGGAGGGGCACTGGGCCGACGCCGGGTTCCTGCGGGTACACCGCGGCTTCCTCCTCGCGGTGGCGCGGGTGCGCGAGCTGCGCAGCGACATCGGCGGCGGACTGCTTGCCCACACCGACGTCGGCGACGTGCCGGTCAGCCGCCGCCACGCCCGCGAGCTGCGGGAACGCTTGCTCGATGCCGCGACCAAGGGCTTGTTCGAATGAGCGGTGGCCGGGCGCGGAAGGCGTTGCCGTTTACGCGGACGGGCGCGAAGCGCGTCGTGGTCGCCAGCCCGCAGACGCGGCTGGCCATGGCGCGCCGCTCGGCCGTGCGCGCCGAGTCGCCGCATCTGGGCCGGGCCGACCTGGAGCGCGCCCGCCGGATCCATCGGATCCAGCTGCGGGCGGCGCTGATAGCGCTCGCGCTGCTGACCGTCGTGGTGGTCGGGCTGCCGCTACTGCTCGCCGTCCTCCCCGCACTGGACGACGTGCGCGTGGCCGGGATCCGCGTGTCGTGGCTCGCGGTCGCCGTGCTGCCCTACGGCGCGCTGGTCGCGATCGCGGTCGGCCAGCTGCGCCGCGCAGAGCGCATCGAGCGGCGCGACGGGGGACCGCCTCCGTGATCGGGTCCGCCATCCTCGTCGTTGTCGCCGTGTCGATCCCGCTGTCGTTCCTGCTCGGCTACCTCGGCACGGTGCTGAGCAAGGACAAGGCCGACCCGGCCCGCTATGCCGAGATGGAGGTGCGTTCGCTGACCGGCGTCGGCGCGGCGAAGGCGGTCGTGCACTAGTCGTCGCTGCGGGTGCTTACCGGGTGGGCAGGGTTTCCTGCCCACCCGGTACGCGTTGGTGGCGTCGCCGATGACTGTGGACGTCGAACCGCATCGACATAGTGAACGTAGTTAAGAACAGCTGACCACCTCGCACCGACGGAGACCGCCATGACCACCACGAGCAACCTCAGCGGACGCGACCGAGCGATCCTGCGCGCCGTGGCCGCGGGCGGGGCAGAGCTTCAGCTGGGCACCGAGCCCGACCTGTTCCTCGACGGCCGCTGCTGCTGCGACCAGTCCGCCGCCCACCGGCTCTTCCGGGCGGGTTACATCGCCGCGGTGAAGCTGGGCCTCGTCGGTCAGCGTGTGGCCGCCGCCCTCACCCCGGACGGCCGCCTGGCGCTGGGCACCGCGCCCCTCGCCGCGTGACCCGAACGCACCTGAGCTAGGTTCGGCCTGTGAGCAGGGACGATCAGGACGACCTCGACGACACCGCACAGCTCGACCGCTCCGACACGCTCGACGGCCGCAGCCTTGACGACCCGCTCGACGAGGGGATCTCACCCCCCGAGCGCCCCTGGGCCGTCGAGGACTGGGGACTCACCGCGAACGAGGCGGCCGGGCACGAGGACCTCGACCACCGCCTGGCCCGCGAGCTGCCCGACATCGGCGCGGAGCGTGCGAACGACGACGACTTCGACGGCGGCACCGGGGACACCGCCGACACCGACGGCGAGGTTTGGGACGACCAGGTCGGCGAACGTCGCGCGGGCCGACTCGTGGCCCCCGACGAGGGCTGGGTCCGCGATGAGGAGCGCGACGAATGGGCCTCCGACGTCGGCATCGACGGGGCAGGCGCCTCGGCCGAAGAGGCCGCCGTGCACGTCGTCGCTGACGACGACGAGTAGGCCAGGCGCGTCGCCCTCAGACCTCGGCGCGGCGACGCAGCGCGGCGACGTCGCGCAGCACGATCACCCGGCCGTCCATCGTGATCATGCCCCGGGCCGCCATGCTCTGCAGGACCCGGTTCACCGCGGGGCGCGTGGCGCCGACCATCGATGCAAGGTCTGACTGTGAGAGCCCGAGGTCCACGACCGCCGGGCGCCCGGGCTCGCGGTGCGCTTCAGCGAGCCGCACGAGCAGCTTGGCCAGCCTGCCGCCGAGGTCGAGGAAGACGAGATCGCCCGTCTGCTCGGTGAGCCGCCGCACCAGTCCACCCAACGAGCGCAGCAATGCGTCGAGCACGGTGGGCTGGTTGCTGAGCAGTCCGAGCACGGTCTCCCGCGAAAGCGTGAGCACGGTGGTGGGCTCCACGGCGACGACCGCCGCCGAACGCGGTGCCCCGTCGAGGAGGGCAAGCTCGCCGAGCGTCTCGCCGGGTCCCAGCGTCGCCAGCAGGACCTCGTCGCCGTGTTCCGAACTGAGCACGACCTTGACGAGGCCGGAAGCCACGACGACGAGGCGCGCGCCGTCGTCGCCCTGGTTCCAGAGGTATTGATTGCGGCGGTACGTTCGACGGACGCATGCCTCCGCCAGATGGCCGAGCACGTCGTCAGGCAACTCCGCGAAGATACGTGCGGACCTCAGGATGTCCACGGTGCCTCGCTCGGACGTGGCGTGCGGTGTCGCCATCCTTTGACAGTACGTCGAAGGAGGCGTGTCGGGGACCGCAATTGGCCACGGCGCATCACTGCATCTTCCCGATTTCGGCGCGTCACCGGTGTGCTGACGGTGACAGTTCACGTGTGTCGCACTGCGCAGACCTCCCTGCCCAACCTGCCTAACGTCGGAGAGCACCAGGACGGGGACGGAGGGGAACACAATGACGGTCCACGCTGGTCACCCAATCCTCGCGGAGCGCGTTGCCGCGAACATTCGACGCCACCGGGCGGGTGACACGCTCGCGCTGGATGCGCTTTACGCAGATATCCGCCCGTTTCTCCTGCACGCCGCACTGGCGTGCGGGCTGTCCCGCTACTCCGCGGAAGACGTCGTGCAGAGCACCATGGTGTCGGCGCTGGCCCACCTCCCGCGACTGCGCGACCCCGACGCCGGGCTCGCCTGGCTTGGAGTGATCGCCCGACGGGAGGCCGTCCGCGTCAGCCGCGAGGAGCGGCGCGCCGACCTCCTCGGGGATGGGAGCCTCGACGTCTGCGTCGACTTCATGGATCCCGAGCGGATCGCCTTGGCCCGGTTGGCTCGTGACGTCGTGCTCCGGGCCCTGTCGACGCTTCCGGACCGCTATCGATCACTGCTGACGATGCTGTTCGTCCGGGAGGCCGTCGACTACGCGACGATCGCACGGGAGCTCGAGATGCCGGTCGGCAGCATCGGACCGACCCGGCAGCGCGGCCTGCGGAAGATTCGCGCCGCGGTGGCCGCGGACCCGGAAGGCGACCTCGTCGGCGCCTACACCTCCCGCTCGACGACGTAGGTGGTCCGGTCGTCCATCCTCCGTCGGCGGGCGTTGCAGCCGAGGGCATGCTCCGCGCCGCGAGGCGCGACTATGGGGACCATCGCGTCGTCCTCTAAAGAGCGGGCACATGAAGGAGACGACGCCCCCCTTCCTGATACATGCAATCGGGGAAGTGCCCGAAAATCAGTGGGTGCGCAGGTCCTTCAGGCGCTTGAGCTTGCCGACCGAGCGTTCGAGGCTTTCCGGGTCGACGACCTCGCAGGCCACGCTCACGCCGATGGTCTGCTTCACCGCCTTGACGAGCTCCGCCGCCGCGGGCGCGCGGCGCTCGGTGGGCGTGTCGGGGCGGGCCTCCACGCGCACCGTCAGCGCGTCCAGCCTGCCCTCGGTCGTGAGCACGATCTGGAAGTGCGGCGACATGCCCTGCGTCCGCAGCACGATCTCCTCGATCTGCGTCGGGAACACGTTCACGCCGCGCAGGATGATCATGTCGTCGGACCGGCCGGTGATCTTCTGCATCCGGCGCATGCCCGGCCGCGCCGAGCCGGGCAGCAGCCGGGTGAGGTCGCGCGTGCGGTAGCGGATGATCGGCAGCGCCTCCTTGGTCAGCGAGGTGAACAGCAGCTCGCCTTCCTCCCCGTCCGCCAGCGGGACGTCGTCGAGAGGGTCGACGACCTCCGGATAGAAGTGGTCCTCCCAGATGTGCAGCCCGTCCTTCGACTCGACGCACTCCTGTGACACTCCGGGCCCCATGACCTCCGACAGCCCGTAGATGTCGACGGCGTGCATGTCCATGCGCTCCTCGATCTCCGCGCGCATCTGCTCGGTCCACGGCTCGGCGCCGAAGATCCCCACCTGCAGCGAGCACGCGGCCGGGTCGAGGCCCTGCTTCTCGAACTCGTCGATGATCGTGAGCATGTACGACGGCGTGAGCATGATGACCTCGGGCCGGAAGTCTGTGATCAGCTGCACCTGGCGGGGTGTCATCCCGCCGGAGACCGGAATGGCGGTGGCCCCGAGGCGCTCGATGCCGTAGTGCGCGCCCAGCCCGCCGGTGAACAGGCCGTAGCCGTAGGCGTTGTGCACCTTGTGCCCCGGCCGCACGCCCGCCGCGCGCAGCGAACGGGCCATCAGGTCGGCCCATACGTCGATGTCGCGGGCGGTGTAGCCGACGACCGTCGGCCTGCCCGTCGTGCCCGACGAGGCGTGGATGCGCCGCACCTGGTCCTGTGGCACGGCGAACATGCCGAACGGGTAGTTCTCGCGCAGGTCGGCCTTGGAGGTGGTGGGGAACTTCGCCAGGTCCGCGAGGTCGCGGCAGTCGTCGGGATGCACCCCCGCCTCGTCGAACAGGCGGCGGTAGTGCGGCACGTCCGCGTAGACCCGGCGCAGGGTCTGCCGCAGCCTCGTGAGCTGCAGGGCCCGCAGCTCGTCGACCGACATCCGCTCCTCGGCGTCCAGGGTGTCGGGCGCCGGGGCTTCCCCGAGCCTGCTCACTGCTCTGCCGTCTTGCGCGCCACCAGGGTGAGCACGTCGTACCGGGCCACGGACTCGCCGTCCTGGCGCGTGACGTCGGCGTCCCACCGCACGTCGCCGTAGGGCTGGCTACCGTGCGGGGTGATCTGCTTGCAGGTCAGCGTCACCGTGATCTCGTCGCCGAAGCGGACCGGGGTGAGGTAGCGCAGCCGGTCGAGACCGTAGTTCGCGAGCACCGGGCCCGGATCCGGATCGACGAAGAGGCCCGCGGCGAACGCCAACGTCAGGTAGCCGTGGGCCACCCGCTCGCCGAAGATCGGGCTCCTGGCGGCGGCATCGGCGTCCATGTGGGCGTAGAACGTGTCGCCGGTGAACTCGGCGAAATGCTCGACGTCCTCCTGCGTCACCGCTCGCGGCCCGGCGACGATCGTGTCGCCGACCGACAGCTCCTCCAGGTGCTTGCGGAACGGGTGCACGTCGGTGGCGCTGCGCGCCGAGCCCGCCACCCAGCGGCCCGTGATCGCGGTGAGCGTGTCAGGGTCGGCCTGCACGGCGGTGCGCTGCATGTGGTGCAGCACGCCGCGCAACCCGCCCAGCTCCTCGCCGCCGCCCGCCCGGCCCGGCCCCCCGTGGACGAGCTGCGGCATGGGCGAACCGTGGCCGGTCGACTCCTTCGCGTCCTTGCCGTTCAGCACGAGCAGCCGTCCGTGCCACGGCGCCACCCCGAGCACGACCTCGCGGGCGAACGCCGGATCGGCGGTGACGACAGAGCCCACGAGGCTGCCCTGACCACGGGCGGCGAACGCGATGAGCTGCTCGGTCGAGGTGTACGGAAGGATCGTCGAGACCGGCCCGAACGCCTCCACCTCGTGCGGCTCGGCCCGCTCCGGGTCGCCGACCAGCAGGATCGGGGACAGGAACGCGCCGCGCTCCGCGTCGGCGTCGACCAGGTCGACCTTCTCGGGATCGCCGTAGACGATGCGGCCCGCGTCGGCGAGCGCCTTGATCCCACGCCGCACCTCTTCGCGCTGCTCCAGACCCGCGAGCGCACCCATGCGGGCGGTCGCCGGATCGCCGACGGTGATGCCCGCGAGCTTCGTCGACACCGCCTCCACCGCGGCGTCGACGTGCTCGGCGGGCACGAACGCCCGCCGGATCGCGGTGCACTTCTGGCCCGCCTTGACGGTCATCTCGGTGACGAGCTGGCCGACGTAGAGGTCGAACTCGGGCGTGCCGGGGGCGGCGTCGGGGCCCAGCGCGGAGAGGTTGAGCGAGTCGGCTTCGGCGGAGAACCGCACGCCGTGCCGGACGACGCCGGGGTGGGCCCGCAGCGTGGCCGCCGTGGCCGCGGAGCCGGTGAACCCGACGAGGTCCTGACCGGTGAGGTGGTCGAGCGTGTCGCCCAGCGAGCCCGCGACGAACTGCACCGCACCCGGCGGCAGCAGCTCCGCCTCGACGATCAGCCGCACCAGCTCGGCCGTGAGGTACGCCGTCGGGCTGGCGGGCTTGATCAGCGACGGGACGCCTGCCAGGAACGCGGGCGCGAGCTTCTCCAACGGCCCCCACACCGGGAAGTTGAACGCGTTGATCTGCACCGCCACCCCGTGCAGCGGCGTCGCGATGTGCTGGCCGAGGAACGTGCCGCCCTTGGACAGCGGCTCGACGTCGCCTTCGACGTACACCGTGTCGTCGGGCAGCTCCCGACGCCCTCGCGACGCGTACGCCTGGAGAACGCCGAGACCGCCGTCGACGTCGAAGCGGGAGTCGAAGCGGGTGGCGCCCGTGTGCGCGGAGACCGCGTAAAGCTCGTCGCGATGCTCGCGCAGATGCCCGGCGAGCGCCTTGAGGAGGGCCGCGCGCTGGTGGAACGTCAGCTCACGCAGCGCGGGTCCGCCGACGCGGCGGCCGTAGTCGAGCACAGCGGCGAAGTCGATCCCCGTGGACGACAGGCGCGCGACCTCGGCGCCGGTGACCGCGTCGAACAGCGGCCGACCTTCGCCTCCGGGCGTGTGCCACGCGCCGAGGACGTGACTGCGCAGGACCGCTGCCATGGGGCGCCTCCCTGATCGACCGACCGCGCCACACTATCCGGGGACCGGCACGAGTCGTCAGGCGAAGAACGTCCGGATGTCGGCCGCGAGCAGATCCGGCACCTCCATGGCCGCGTAGTGGCCGCCGCGGTCGAAGTGGCTCCAGTGGACGATGTTCGCGTTGTCGCGCTCGGCGAACGCCTTGATCGTCCGGAAGTCGTCGGCGAACACGGCGACCCCGGTGCGGGCCGCGTTCACCCGGGGCTCGACGCCGCTGTGCGCCTCCTCGTAGTGGTAGCGGCCCGCGGTGGCCGAGGTGTTCGTGAACCATTCGAGGCTGACCTGCGCCAGGATCTGGTCGCGGCGCACCAGGCTGGTGCCGTTGCCGAACGAGTTGAACAGCTCGTTCCACGCGAGCTGGCCGACCGGCGAGTCGGAGAGGCCAACAGCCACCGTCTGCGGCCGGGAGGCGTTGATCGCGTTGTAGCCGCCGACGGACTGGAACCACTTCATGTGCTCGAGGCCCGCGTAGTCGGCGGGCTCGAGCTTCTCGAACTCGGCCGGGTCGCCGGACGGGAACGCGAACAGCTGAAGGACGTGCGCGCCGAGGAAACCGGGCGGATCAAGAAGGCCGAGCTCGCGGGCCACCAACGCGCCACCGTCGCTGCCGTGGACGCCGTAGCGGTCGTAGCCGAGCCGCCGCATGAGCGTGTCGTAGGTGCGGGCGACGCGGGCCATCGTCCAGCCGCGATCGACCACCGGCGTGCTGAAGGCGAAGCCCGGCATCGACGGGATGACCAGCGCGAACTCCTCACGCAGGAGCTCGATCATGTCGAGGAAGTCGAGGAACGAGCCGGGGTAGCTGTGCGCGAGCAGCAGCGGCGTGGCGTCCGGGTCGGACGAAGGGATGTGCAGGAAGTGGAGGGTCTGGCCGTCGATCTCGGTGAGGTAGTGGGGATAGGCGTTGATGCGCTCCTCCTGCGCGCGCCAGTCGAACGCCGTGCGCCAGTGCGCGACCGTCTCGGCCAGGTAGCGGTTCGGCACCCCGTAGTCCCAGTCGTCGCCGGGAGCCGCCTGGGGCAGCCGGGTGCGGGCCAGGCGGTCGGCGAGGTCGTCCAGATCGGCTTGGGGAATCGCGACGCGGAAGGGGCGGAGGTTCTCGGTCATGAGAGGAAGGTAGAACCCAATCAGGAATGTTAACTTCCGCTTTGTGCGCGACACCTCCGCCCGAATGCTCGCTCTGCTCTCGCTGCTGCAGGCTCGCCCCGACTGGCCGGGGCCCGAGCTCGCCGAGCGGCTGGGCGTGAGCGACCGGACGATCCGCAACGACGTCGCACGGCTCCGCGATCTCGGGTATCCGGTCGACGCGGTGCGCGGCGCCGCGGGCCACTACCGGCTCGGGGTGGGCGCCAAGCTGCCGCCGCTGCTGCTCGACGACGAGGAGGCCGTGGCCGTCGCCGTCGGTCTGCGGACGGGCCACGGCGTCGCAGGCATCGAGGAGGCCAGCGAGCGAGCACTGGCCAAGCTGGAGCAGGTGCTGCCGCACCGGTTGCGGCGGCGGGTCGCCGCGCTGCACGAGGCGACCTCGCAGGGCCCGGAGAACACCGGGAGCAACGTCGCCGACCCTGAGGTCGACGCCGAGGTACTCGCGACGCTCGCCGCCGCCGTCCGCGACCACGAACGGGTGCGGCTCGACCATCCGCCCGACGGCGACCGTCCGCTCGTCGTCGAGCCGTATCGCCTAGTGAGCTGGCAGCGGCGGTGGTACCTCGTCGCCAGGGTGGAGCGCCGGTGGCGCGCACTGCGCGTCGACCGGCTGGCCCTGCGCATGCCGATGCACCAGCGGTTCCCGCCGGAGCCGCTGCCGGGGGAGGACTACACGTCGTTCGTGTTGCGCGAGGTCGCCGCCGCGGGTTGGGCCGTGCATGCTCGCATCACGGTGCTGGCGCCCGCTGCGGAGGTGCTGGCCCGGATCAACCCGACGGTCGGGGTCGTCGAATCGGTCGACGAGGCGACGTCGGTGTTGGTCACCGGCGCGGACAGCCTGGAGGTGCTGGCCGTCTACATCGGGATGCTCGGCCTGGAGTTCCGCGTGGCGGGTCCGCCCGCGCTGGTCGAGCACGTGCGCGCGGTGGGGGAGCGGTACGCGCGAGCGGTCGGCGGAGGTCGTGAGCGGAAACGAGTGCTATAGCCCCTTTTTCCGCTCACGACTCGTGACCAGCGCGCGCGCGACGCCTGCCGCCCGGCGCCGGGGCGGCACCGCGACCCGCCGGTGCAGCACGGCGTAGCCGGAGCGCTCGATCTCGTCGAGGATCCCGCCGTAGAGCGTGAACGCACAGGCGACGCAGGCCCGCGAGACCGGCTCGAGCAACGCGATCCCCGGGGCGGCGCGGCGGTAGATCGCGCGGGTGTGCGCCACGAGATGCGCGAGCGCGCGGCTGATGCGGGGGTCGGGCCGGTGGGTGCGGCGCGACCAGGTCATCAGCTCGCGGTCGACGCCGAATGCGGCGAGCTCATCGGCGGGCAGGTAGACGCGGCCGCGGTCGAGGTCCTCGCCGACGTCGCGGAGGAAGTTGGTGTGCTGGAACGCCACGCCGAGCGCCGCCGCCGCGGGCTCGGCGGCGGCCCGCGGGCCGGTGGTCCCCAGTATCGGCAGCATCTGCAGCCCGATGACGGCGGCGGACCCGTGCACGTAGCGGTCGAGCTCGGCGAACGTCGCGTAGTCGGTGATCTCGGTGTCCATGCGCATCGACCGGAGGAAGTCGGTGAAGTGGGCGTGGTCGATCGCGTAGCGGCGGGCGGTGTCGGCGAGCGCGGCCAGCACGGGATGAGGCGCCGGGCCACCGTCGAGCGCGGTGGCGAGCTGGTCGGTGAGGGCGTCGATGCGGGCGGCCTTCGCGGCGGGCGACCGGCCGTCACCGAGGTCGTCGACGATCTCGTCGGCGTAGCGGGCGAAACCGTAGAGCGCGTGCACGGCCGGGCGGCGGGCGCGCGGGAGGAGACGGGTGGCGAGGAAGTAGGTGCGGCCGTGCCGGGCGTTGAGCGCGCGGCACGTGGCGTAGGCGGCGCGCAGGGTGGGCTCGGCGATCCCGGCGGCGTCCAGCTCGGCGCCCGACACCGGCCTCAGCCCGCGCGCTGCTCGGCGGCCACCGGCGGCGGGGGGAGCTCGGCGGTCGGAGCCACGGGCTCGTCCGCGGCGGGCGGGCCCGCGTCGCCCTTGTGGCGGGCGCCCGCGGCGAGGCGGAGCGGATCGGGCCGCGCCAGCGACCAGGCCGCGAGCACGGCCACCGCCAGGCAGGCCGCGAGGTAGCCCCAGTTGTAGAGGGCGTCCTCGCCGTTGGGGTAGTAGACGATGACCAACATCGTCGACACGACGACCAGGTACTGCAGCCCCCGCATGGTCCATGGCGCCATCGCGAGGAAGGCCATGCCCCAGCTCACGTACCAGGGGAGCGTGGCGGGGGAGAGGAACGACGTGGCGAGCAGCACGATGCCCGCACGGCGGATCGCCTCCGGGCCGCCGTCGCGCGCCGCCCACCACTGGCGCACCGCGATCCACAGCAGCACGGCCGCGCCGATCCCGCGGAAGATGTTGACGAACAGCTGTTGCGACCCGCCGAACAGCGACGCGAACCAGCCGACGATCTGGCCGATCGCGGTCGGGATCGACATCCAGTTGACGATCATCGATGGGGCGCTCAGCGCGGGCAGCCAGCCCAGGTTGACGCCTGCCAGCAGGGTGCAGGCGCCGAAGACGACGACGAACACGGCGATGCCCGCCGCGGCGGCCTTGGCGATGCGGACCCGGCGCGAACCCGTCATGTGGGCGGCCCATACGAGCACGAGGAACGGCAGGGCGAGGCCCGCACTGGCCTTGACCGCCATCGCGAGGGTGACGAGCCCGATCCCGGCTGCGTGCTTGCCCCGAAGCGCGAGCAACGCCCCCGCGGCCAGCAAGCCGACGACCAGGAGGTCGTTGTGACCGCCGCCGATCATGTTGATCACCATCATGGGGTTCGCGACGGCCACCCATAACGCCACCGGCACGCGCCCGCCGAGGCGGCGGGTGAGCTCGGGCAGCGCCCAGATGAGCAGCGCGAGGCCGGGCAGCAGGGCGAGCCGCATGAGCAGCACACCCGCGATGATGTTGTTGCCGACCAGCCAGGCGACGGCCTTGGCGATGATGATGAACAGCGGCCCGTACGGGGCGGGCGTGTCCTGCCAGAAGTAGTGGACGTTGTCCGTGAGGATGCCCGGCATCGCGTCCGGCCCGACCGCATAGGGGTCGAGACCGTGCAGCGGCAGGGCGCCTTGCGCCAGATAGCTGAAGATGTCGCGGGTGAACAGCGGCGGCGCGAAGAGCAGCGGCGCCGTCCATACGGCGGCGCAGCTGAGCACGGCCCGGCCGCCGACCCGGTTCGCGAGGACGTCGCGGCCCAGCATGATCCACGCCCAGAGCATGAGCGCGACGCCGCCGTACATGAGGGCGGCGGCGAGATCGTGTCCGTGGCCGTAGCGCCAGAAGCCGATCGCCGAGTTCGTCATGATCGGGTCGCGCACCAGCACGCCGCCCGCACCGAACCCGCCCACCAGCAGCATCAGCGCCGCGAGCAGCCCCATCAGCAGCGGACGGCGCGGCGGATTGCCGAACCGGGCGGTGCGAGGAGCGTCGGTCGTTGACGGCTCGGAGCGGAAGTCGGGGTCGACCCGTGCGGAGGCGCTCATGACACGATCCATGCTCCCACGCGCGTGCTCACCCGGCCGAATGACCCCTCCGCCCCGCGGGCTCCCGCCATCGATGATCGGGGCGAGCGGCACACCACGCGTGTTGCCGGGACGCTCGAGTGCCGTTCGCGCCGATCATCGGCCCGCGGGAACGCTCAGCCCGTGATCCGTTGTGCGGCCAGCTTGCCGCTGAGCACGACCGGTGGGATGCCAACGCCCGGCACCGTGCCGCAGCCCGCGAGCACCGCGTTGTCCAGCCAGGGCACGAGGTTGCGTGGCCGGAACGGGCCCGTCTGCGCGAAGGTGTGGGCCGCCGAGAACGGGGTGCCCGCGGCCAGCCCATCTGCCGCCCAGTCGGCGGGGGTCACGAGCCGCGAGACCGTCACGTCGTCGGCGATGTCGGCGAGCCCGGGGTGCCCGCGCGCCGACAGCACCGACAGCAACTCGTCGCGATAGGCCGGACCGACGCGCGCCCAGTCGATCCGGCCGCGTTCCAGGTTGGGGCAGGGGGCGAGCACGAAGAGGAGTTCGGAGCCTGCGGGCGCGAGCGTCGGGTCGGTGGCGGTGGGCCGCGTGACCAGCAACGACGGGTCGCTCATCAGCCGACCCGTCGTGATGATCTCGGTGAACGTCTGCTCCCATGCTCCTCCGAACGAGATGGTGTGGTGCGCCACCTCGGGTCGGGGGGTCCGCAGGCCCGCGTGCAGGACGACGGCGCTGGGTGACCACCGCAGCGGCACGGGGCGGCGCCGTGGCCTGCCGACCAGCGCGTCGACGATCGGCAGGTCCGGGGTGAGCACGACGGCGTCGCATGGCAACAGGTCGCTGCGGTCGGCCCGGTCGTCGCTGGCGCGATGCCGCACCGCGGTGACCCGCCCGTCGCGGCGCGCGAGGCCCACGGCCGTCCGTCCGTAGCAGAACTGGGCGCCCGCTGCCTCGGCAGCATCGGCGAGCGCCTGCGCGAGCGCGCGCATGCCGCCCCGCGGGAACCACACGCCCGCGATCGTGTCCATGTACGCGATGACCCCGTACGCGCCCAACGCCCGGTTCGGTGCGACGCCCGCGTACAGCGACTGGAACGAGAAGATCCGCCGGAGCCGCTCGTCGGGCAGGAACCGGGCGACCCTGGGGCCGAGCCTGCCGAACCCGCCGAGGCGCGCGAGCCGGACGAGGTCGGGGCCGAGCAGGGCCAGCGGCGAGTCGAGGTTGGCGCCGATGAACGTGTCGATCTCGGTGCGGTAGAGGTCGTTGAGCCAGGCGCGCAGGGCGCGGTACCCCGTGGCGGAGGCGGGCCCGCACACCCGACGGACCTCGGCCTCCATCGCCGCGGCGTCGGTGTGGACGTCGATGGTGGAGCCGTCGGCGAAATGGGCGCGGTAGGCGGGGTCGAGCGGCACCAGGTCGAGCCGTTCGGCGAGCTTCTCCCCGACCGCTGCGAAGGCCTCGTCGAGCAGGTCGGGCATCGTGAGCACGGTGGCGCCGGTGTCGACGCGGAACGTGCCGTGCTCGGTGGTGAGGTCGAGCCGCCCCACGCGGCCGCCGGGGTGCTGCGCTCGTTCGACGATCGTGACCCGCCTGCCTGCGCCGAGCAGGTGGAGGGCGGCGCACAGCCCGGACAACCCCGCACCGACGACCACGACATGGTCGGTGGCCCCGCGGACCGTGCGGCTCAACGTTCGCCTTCGCCGTCGGTACCGCCGGGCTGCTCCACAAGCTCGCTCACCGGCGGCGCCGGGTCGCGGTGACGGCCAGCTCCGCCAACTCCAGCGCCGCGGGATCGGCGACGGGCGCGGCGGCGAGCGCATCGAGCGCGGAGCCGGTGAGCGCGGCGATCCGCTGCTCGACGGCTTGGACGGCGCCCAGCTCGGTGAGGATGTCGCGCGTGCGCTGGACCTCCTCAGCGGTCAGCCGCGGGTTGCCGACCGCCGCCTCGACGGCCAGGCGAGCCGCGGTGTCGCCGCGCCGATCCGCCCGTTCCAACGCGACGGCCAGCAGCAGCGTGCGCTTGCCTTCCCGCAGGTCGTCGCCCGCGGGCTTGCCGGTGACGGCCGGGTCGCCGAACACGCCCAGCAGGTCGTCGCGGAGCTGGAAGGCGACGCCGATGTCGGCGCCGAACCGGCGGTAGCCGTCGATCAGCTCCGGGCCTGCGCCCGCGAGCGCCGCGCCGAGGTGCAGCGGCCGTTCGACGGTGTAGGCAGCGGTCTTGTAGCGATCGATGCGCAGCGCCGCGCCCTGGGACGCGTCGCGCGTGGCCTGGTGGAGGACGTCGAGGTACTGGCCGCCCAGGAGCTCGGTGCGCATCGCGCGCCACGGGACGCCCGCCCTGACGAGCGTCTCCTGGGACAGGCCGCAGGTGTGGAACATGTCGTCGGCCCACACCATGGCGAGATCACCGAGCAGGATCGCCGCGGCCGCACCGAACCGCGCGGGCCTGCCGTGCCAGCCCGCCTCGGCGTGCCTGCGTGCGAACGCGACGTGCACGGTGGGTCGTCCCCGCCGCAGCGCGGAGGCGTCCATCAGATCGTCGTGCACGAGCGCGCAGGCCTGGATGAGCTCCAGCGCGCTCACCGCCCGCAGCACCGACAGGGCCTCCGGCGCATCGACGGAGCCCCCCGCGCCGCGCCAGCCCCACCACGCGAACGTCGGTCGGATGCGCTTGCCACCACCCAGCACGAAGGCGCTCAGCTCGTCGGCCGCCGCGGCGTAATGCGGATCGATCGCCGAAGCCTCGGCCGTGCGGGCCTCAAGGTAGACGGCCAGCGCGGCCTCGATGCCGCCCGCCAAGTCCCCGTCGGCCGGACCGAGCTCACCGGCGCCGGACGGCGCAGCGGTGTCGAGAGCGCCGGGATGCGTCACGCCAACGAGCGTATCGGGGGGCCGGGGCGTCGGCGCGTCGGCGCTGCGCACACCCCTACGCTGAGCACCATGAGGACGGTTCCGAAGATCAGCTCGCGCTTGGCCGCCCGCCGTCCGGTGTTCTCGGTGGAGTTCTTCCCGCCCAAGGACGAGCCGGGCGAGGCCGAGCTGTGGCGGGCGGTGCGCAGGTTGGAACCGCTGGACCCGGCGTTCGTGTCCGTCACCTACGGGGCGGGCGGCTCGAACCGCGACCGGACCATCCGCACCACGGGCCGGATCGCCACCGACACCACGCTCGTGGCCATGGCCCACCTCACGGCCGTATCGCACTCGGTCGCCGAGCTTCGGCAGGTGATCGGTGCTTACGCCGCCGCGGGCATCCCGAACATCCTGGCCATCCGGGGCGATCCTCCCGGCGATCCGCTCGGGGAGTGGGTCGCCCACACCGAGGGCGTGAGCTACGCCGAGGAGCTGGTCCGGCTGGTCAAGGAGCTCGGCGACTTCTGCGTGGGCGTCGCGGCGTTCCCGTACGGGCACCCGCGTTCCCCCGACGCGGACTCCGACCTGCGGTATCTGCTGGCCAAGATCCGGGCGGGCGCCGACTTCGCGATCAGCCAGCTGTTCTTCGAGCCGGAGGCGTTCCTGCGGCTGCGCGACCGGCTCGTCGTGGCGGGCTGTGACGCCCCGTTGCTGCCCGGCATCATGCCGCTCACGACGGCGCGCACCCTGCGCCGCGGACCGGAGCTGGCCGGTGCGCCGCTGCCCGCCGACCTCGTGGAGCGGCTTGCGCCGTTCACGGAGGACGCGAAGGCGTTCCGCGCCGCGGGGATGGACGAGACGGCCCGAATGTGCGAGCGGTTGCTCGCCGAGGGCGTCCCTGCGCTGCACTTCTACACGCTGAACCGCTCACCTGCGACGGTTGAGCTGGTCGCCCGGCTCGGCCTCGACGGGGCAGCGCCCGTGGGTGTCAGCGGACGGGCGGGCTGACCGGCGGATTCCGCGTACGCCGCGCCGCCACGGCGACGAGGACCATCGCGACGGCAACGATCCCCGCCAGGCCGAGCGTCCAGTTCAGCACGGACGGCGCTCCTGGATCGGCGTAGGCCACGGTGGCGCTGATGTCTCCGACGTCGCCCGGCGTGAAGGTCCAGCTCACCGTGTCGCCGTCGACCTCACCGTTCGCGTCGACGACGTAGCCAGGGAAGCTCATCTTGAGCTGGAAATCGGCCTTGTCGACCGGCACCGATGTGAGGTTGACCGAGCCCGTGACCAGTACGCGGCCGCCCGCGCGGCGCAGGTTGAACTGCACCCGGTCGGGCTGCGGGGACGTGGCCATGGTGAGCGTGGCGATCTGGTCGAACGACAGCCTGGAGAAACGCAGGACAGAACCGGTGTAACCGTCCTGCTTGTAAGCGCTCACGGCGACGGCCGAGGCCATCCCCGGAGGCAGCGTCACGGTGGGACCCTTGTCGTCGGCGGACTTCGCGGGCGTGGCAACCACGATCTCGCCCGTCACGGTGTCGTCCGGATACACGGCGAGCCGTGCGCGCACCTGTGCGCACCCGCCCAGAAGGGCGCCGAGGAACAGGGCCGCGACGATCAGCAGCGCCGCCCTGCGGGACCGACTTGGGACGGGCGACGCTCGCACGAGGGCATCGTGCCATCCGGTCGACGGATCAC
This sequence comes from uncultured Actinomycetota bacterium, assembly GCA_963736375.1. Lineage (GTDB taxonomy): Bacteria > Actinomycetota > Actinomycetes > Mycobacteriales > Pseudonocardiaceae > Pseudonocardia. The sequence goes on along the minus strand of CAVTOL010000016.1, from coordinate 484,761 downwards.
CGAACCTGCGGTGGCGGGAGCGGCAGCGTGGCGCCCAACACCGCGAACGGGCGGGAGTCGCCGGTGAAGCGGTGGTCGCGCAGCACGTCCTCGAAGCCAGTTCGCCGGTAGAGCCGCCACGCGCGCCCCGGTGACCGGGGGCCGTACTCGGGCGTGGACAGCAGCACCCGGGATTCCTGGACATCCGTGAGCAGCGCACGCAGGAGACCCTCGCCCAGACCGGCGCCCTGTGCGTCGGGACGGACGTGCAGCTCGGTCAGCTCGAAGTAGTCGAGCAGCCAGTCGCGCTCCTCAGCGGGCGCATTGCGCAGCCCGCGCCGCACCTCCTCGTACCACCACTGGCCCGGGCCGCCCGTGTAGCCGTACGCGACGCCGACCAGCGCACCCCGGTCGTCGAGCCAGCCAGCGGCGCGCCAGCCCGGTCGCCGCACGTGGTCGAGCCAGAGCGCTCGGCGTTGGCGGCCGGTGCTGGGCGGGTAGCCCATCGCCGCGACGTACACCTGCAGCGCCTCGCTCAGCCGGTCGGCGATGTCGCCGGGGCCGAGCGTCACGAGGTGCCGGGCGGGTGCCGTCGTCACGACGTCATCACACCACGTCGCGCCCGCACGCGCCCGCTTCCGGCGACCCGGCCGAGAGCGCGACGGCGGTCGGCATCCAACTTGACGTCGTGGCACCGACGAGGTCTACTGAACGTGTCGAACAAAAGTTCGATTCGACGGTCACCTGGTGGCAGGCGGGGGAAGCGTCGCCGCCGGGTGGCCACCACCGCACGGAACGGCTCGCCGGGAGGGAGCACGCACGTGGACAAGGCTGGGGGCACGCGGGAGCACGGCCACGCAGGCGGGGCGGCAGGCGCCGCCTGCCCTGCAGGCGTCGCCGCGATCGAGCCCGCCGGGATCGGCGGTGCGGCATGACTCCCCTGGGGTGGCCCTTCCGGCAGCGGGGGCCCACACCGATCCAGGTCCGGTGGAAGGACGGCGAGCCGATCGAGTTCGAACGGTCCGCGCGACGGGGTCCGCGCTTCCTCGTCACGGGCATCCGCGACCGGTGGATCGAGGAGTCGCCATGGCCGTTCCCTTCGCCGATGCCGGTCGGTGGTGATCGGCTGCGTTGCTGGCGGGTCGAGGCGCGCTCAGCGGGCGAGCCCGATGCGCCCGCTCGCGAGTTCGTGCTCCGCATGCGGGCAGGTCCCGGCGTGTGGGACCTGGTCAGGCCTGCGGGGTGAGCCCCGTCACCCCCGGGCCCTGCGGCACCCCGAAACTGTCGGAGCGCTGCGGCACCATCGGCCCCACGACCACCGATCCACACCGAAGGAGCCCCGAGATGTCCACCGCCATGCTCACTCCGGCCCTCATCCCCACGCCGCGCCGCGCACCGCGGCCCGCCGCTGCGCCCACCCCGCGCGCCGCGCTCGGTCTCCTGCGCCAGGCCGAGGAGGGCATCGCCGAGGCGCACCGAAGGCCCGAGCCGCTGATGCGCTACCCGGCCGCCTATCTCGCCGCGCTGCGGGCGGGGGCAGCGGTCCTTGCCCTCCGCGCCCGCCCGGCGCCTCGGCGGGGCGGCAGCCGCAACGTGTGGTTGCTCTTGGCCGACGTCGCGCCCGAGCTCGGCGAGTGGGCCGCCTACTTCGCCTCGTGCTCGGCCACCCGTGCCGCCGCCGAGGCGGGGATCGCGCGGCTGGTCAGCACCCGCGACGCGGACGACCTCCTGCGTCAGTCCGAGCAGTTCCTCGATCTGGTGTCCGACCTGGTCGCGGGACGCTGAATCCCGGTCGCACCGGGCGCGACCGACGCCACGCGCACGCCGCGGACCGACGTCGCACGCGTCGCGGACGGCCGGATCAGGCGCTGGTGGGCGGACCCGCGGCAGGCGCGATGCGGTGGGGACGGTCGGCGCGTAGCACCCGGCCGAGGAGAGACCTGAACACGGCCGACACCTCGCGGGCCCCTGGCGTGTCCCAGCGCTGGATGGGGAGGCAGGCGCCCTGGGCCTGCTGGATCGCCGATCGGTCGGGCAGCACGCTGCTGAGCACGAGCGGGCCGAACAGCTCCCGCAGTTCTGCGATGCGAAACTCGTGCTCGGTGTTGCGAGGCCGCACCCGGTTGATCAACACGCCAAGCGGCTGGAGGTCGGGGTTGGCCCGCTTCCGCTCGGTCTGCACGGCGTCGAACGCCCGCTGCACCCCGGAGACCGCGAACATCGTCGGGTCGGTCACGAGCACGGCCCGGTGCGCGGCGGCCAGCGCGCTCCGGGTGAGCTGGCCGAGCGAAGGCGGGCAGTCAACGATCACCAGTCGGTAGGGCTCGTACGCGACGTCGTCCGGGTCGTCGCCACGATCCTCCGGATCCCCGGGCAGGTGGAGCGTGCCCATGTGCGGATCGCCAAGGCGCTGCAACGCCCGGCTCAGCTGGGTGAGCTGCTTGCCGCTCGGGTCGGGGTGGTTGTGCCGCTCGGTCTGCTCGTCGCCCACCAGCACGTCCAGCCCTGCGCCCCACCCGCTCGGCGCGATCGCGCGTTCGACCACCGAGCGGCGAGGCCCGTCGAGCACATCGGCCACCGTGGCCGTGGTGGGACCCGCGTCGAGCGCGATCGTGGCGTTGGCCTGCGGATCGAGGTCCACCACCAGCGCGCGCAGCCCGTGCTGCAGCGCGGCACCCGCCAGCCCGAGCGCCACCGTGGTCTTACCCACCCCGCCCTTGAGGCTCAACGTGGCGACGACCTGCACCGGATCAAACTACCGTCCGCCCGACGAGGCCGGTGCGTTGCCGCCGCACTAGGCTGCGCCCGTGGCGGCGGCTCGACGAACGGCGAGGTGGCTCTGGTGACGAGCACCGACGCAGGCCACCGGGTCACCGGCGGCAACAGCGGCACGGTGCACCGCGCCATCGCGGCCGAGCTCGCGGCGATGCGCAGCCGCGCGCCGGGGCGTGTGCCGCGGGTGCTCGACGTCGGCGGTGGCAGCGGGGCCTGGGCCGTGCCGCTGGCCAGGGCTGGGTGTGCCGTGTCGGTTGTCGACCCCAGTCCGAACGCGCTCGCCGCGCTGCGCCGCCGAGCCTGCGACGCCGGGGTCGACGAGCTCGTCACCGCCGTGCCGGGGGAGGTCGACACGCTCGCCGAGGTCGCCCCGGTCGGACAGGCCGATCTCGTGCTCGGCCACGGGCTGCTGGAGGTCGTTGACGACGTGCATGCCGCCGTCCGCGCCCTCTCGCGCGCCGCGGCGCCCGGCGGTGCGGTGTCGCTACTGGTCGCGGGCCGGTTCGCTGCGGTGCTCGCGCGCACGCTCGCGGGCCGGATCGCGGAGGCGAGGGCGCTGCTCACCGATCCGGACGGGCGGTTCGGACCCGACGACGCGCTCCGTCGCCGTCTCGACGCCGACAGCCTGCGTCGGGCGCTCGGCGCCGACCCCGACCTCCGGCTGGAGCTGTTGCAGGGCGACGGGGTGCTGGAGTGCTGGGTACCGGCAGGCGAGAGCGGCGCTCCGGGCGCCCTTGGCGAGTTGGAGGAGCTCGCCGTCGCGCAGCCCGCGCTGATCGACGTCGCGGCCCGCCTCCACGCCGTCGCGCGCCGGGTACGATGATCACGCCACGCAGCGTCGCCCGACGGGCTGGATGATCACGCACGGTCGATCTCGCGAAGATGTGTGACGGGCGCGACACACCCGTCGGGATTTTCGTGGGCTCCGCTTGACGAGTCCGGGTAGTCGCCGAGCCCGCGGACTCGTATCCTCGTCACTAGACGCCCACCCTGGGCGCTCGTCGCGTCGTTCCGGCACCATGGAAGATGACCCGACAGGACGACAAGTGCCGGAGGCGAAGTTATGCCCCTCTCCGAGCACGAGCAGCGACTGCTCGATCAGATCGAGCGCGCTCTCTACGCCGAGGATCCGAAGTTCGCGTCCACCGTGCGCGGTGGACGGTTGCGCAAGCCCACCCGGCGCCGTCGGTTGCAGGGCATTGCCCTGTTCGTCGTCGGTCTTGTCATGCTCGTGCTGGGTATCGCCGTCCAGTGGACCTGGCTCGGGGGCATCCCCGTCGTCAGCGTGGTCGGCTTCCTCGCGATGCTCGGCGGAGCGGTGCTGGCCATCACCTCCGTCGGCTCGGCCGCCGGGGCGCCCGCTGCCAAGACGGAACAGACCAAGAACGGCTTCACGGGCCGGATGGAGGAGCGTTTCCGCCGCCGGTTCGAACAGGAATAGCGCCTGATTGTGCGTTGACGCCGCCGCCCCGTCCCAGCGGAGCGGCGGCGTTGTCGTGCGTGCCTGTCGAGCGCGTGGCCCGGCGAAGCACCGAACGGGGCAGCAGCCTGGCCCGAACCGACAGCGGGCTGCTCGCCGCGACCGCGGTCAGCACGCCCGCGAGGGGCTCGGTGAGCGAGTCGGGCTCTGGGTGCTGCCCGCCGTACCAGCTCGCCTCGACCACGCCCACGACCCCGCGCAGGTGCTGCTGGGCCGCGCCGTCGAGGTGGTGCTCGCGGACGAGGCGCCGCGCCGCCGCCCGCACGGTGTCGCTGTCCTTGGCGGGCACGCCGCGGTCGCTCGAGTCGGCGAGCAGCTCGGCCCAGCCCGCCGCGGTCGCCTCGGGCCCGCCCGCCGCCACGGCGGCGAGCCGCTGTCGGCGGATCCGGGCCCGCAGAGCCGCGGGCGCCGCCGCCGCCGCGACCAGCAGCACCAGGCTGCCGCCCAACACCAGCGGCCACAGCGGCAGCTCCGCGCTCGGCGGGGCCGCGACCGGTACGTCCGGGGTGTTGGGCACCGCCGTCGGCGGTGGCGGCGGGGTCGGCGTCTGACGAGGATCGTCGGCGGGGTCGGCGCCTGCGAGGGCGCCTGCCGCGGCCGCCTCCTCGGCCTGTGCCTCCGCGACGTAGGGCGGCACGATCGTGCGACCGTCGGTGAGCGGCGTCGGATCGAAGATCAGCCAGCCGTAGCCGGGGAACCAGGCCTCCACCCACGCGTGCGCGTCGGAGGTGCTGACCGCGCGGTGGTCGCCGTCGGCCGTGCCGCCGGTGAAGCCGACCGCGACCCGCGCGGGCACCCCCACCGAGCGCAACATCACCGCCATCGCGGCGGAGAACTGCTCGCAGTAGCCCGTCTTGCCGGTGGTGAGGAACTCGACGAGCGCGTCGTCGCCGTTGCCGGGCGCCGTCTGCAGGCTGTAGTGGAACGCCGAAGTGGGGCCGGTGAAGAAGTCCTGCAGCGCGATGGCCTTGTCGAACGGCGTGTCCGCCCGCGCCGTCACCTGCGTGGCAAGGTCGAGCACGCGCCGGTCGATGCCCGCGGTGTCGAGGTAGGGCGCCACGGGGTCGGTGCTCCCCCTGGCGTCACGCAGCTGCGCGGCCGTGGGCGCGGAGAAGTCCGCGGTCTGCTGCCAGCTGCTCTCGGCGCGCGGCCGCGCGGTGTAGGCGGTGCCGCTGTGCTCGTCGTAGGTCCAGCGGTCGGAGAGGCCCGACACAGCGATCGGATGGCCGTAGAGCGGCAGCCAGTAATCCTTGAAGCCGACGTTCTGGACGTCGACGGTCGCCACCCGCACGGCGGCCCCGCCGACCACGCCGAGCGTGCCGGGCAGGTTCGGGCCGGGTCCGGGGCGGGTGGTCTGCCAGCCGATGTCGGGGACGTAGGTGCTCAACGTCAGCGCGCGCAGGTATGCGGGCTGCGGCAGGCCGCGCACCTGGAACAGGTCGGCGGGCTTCTCCTGCGTGAGCTGGCCGCGCAGGGCGGTGAACGGGCTGAGCCCGATCGCGCCGCCCCCGCCCGCGCCCCCGCCCGAGAACCGGCCTGCGGTGCCGACGAACGTGCTCGCCGCCCCGACACCCAGCGCGATCGCGACCGCCGCCGCGACCAGCGCGACCCCGCCCACCCGCTGCCTGCGCGCCCCGTCCCGCAGCACGAGCAGCAGGCCGAACCCGGCGCCCGCGCAGACCACCGACTGCCACGGGAGCAGCGCGTCGTCGAGCGCTGCGGGCACGGCGAACACCGCGAGCAGCGGAACCCCGGCCGCGGCAGGCGCCCCGGCGAGGACGGCGGCGCCGTACACCGCGACGAGGACCACCCCGAACGCGGACGTGACCAGGAAGAGGATCTCCGGCGTGGCCTGCACCGGGGCGATGCCCGCGGCGATCTGCGCGCCTGCACCGGCGGACAACGCCGCCAAGCGGGCGAATGCGGTGGGACCCGGCACCGGTGTGCCTGCGAAGAGGGCGGCGAGCAGCGCGAGCAGGCCTGCGCACTGGCCTGCCACGACGATCACCGGGCCCAGCCGGTGCAGCACCAACCCGAGCGCGACCACGACAAGCGCGCTGATCGCCGTGTAGCCGAGCCACGTATATCCCTGGATGATCGCGCCGAGCGGTGCGCTCGCAAGGAGGGTGGCGGCGCCCGCACCCGCCGCCGCCCTCCACGGCTGCGCCCTCACAACGCCTCCCACACCCGATCGGGCGTGGTGCCCGCTGTCGCGACGGCCACCGTCCAGCCCGCGTTCCGCAGCGCGCTCGCCGACGCTTCGGCGCTGCCGGGGCGCCCATCCGCCGGGTCCCACGTCGCGGTGTCGAGCAGCACCGCGTAGCCACCCTTCGGATGGCGCGCCATGAGGTTTTCCCGATGCCCCGAGGTGACGGCACCCAGCACGGCGACGACATCGCGTCCCGTGGGCAGGTCCGGCCCCGTGAGGTCGGCGCGGGCGGAGGGGCGCAGCGCGGCGAGGGCGTCGAGCAGCGGGTCGAGCGGGGGCCCTGGCAGCGCGGTGCCGTCCTCGGTGACGAGGTCGACCGGCTCGCCTCGGCCGATGAGGTGCGCGCAGACGCTCGCGGCCATGCTGATCGCGAACTCCAGACTGGACTCGGCCCCGCGACCCCGGTGTGCGCCGTCGCGGCGGTCGAGCAGCACCGTGGTGCCCGCACGCCACGGCCGTTCCTCCAGCCGCACCATCAGCTCGTCGTGCCGTGCGGTGCTGCGCCAGTGCACGCGCCGCAGCTCGTCGCCGTGGCGGTAGGGGCGCACCAGGACGTCGGAGCTGCCCTGGCCTTGGTGCGCGAGCGCGGCCCCTGACGTGCCCTCGCCCGCGCCGAGCGCAGGAGGCAGGCCGCGTAGCGCAACGACCTTCGGCAGGACGACCAGCCGGTCCGCCCCGGTGACCGCGCGCTCGAACTCGGCCAGCCCGAGCGGGTCGGAGGCGCCGAGCATGAGCGGGCCGATGGTGTGGACGCCGCGCAGGAGCGGCCGCAGGGGGTAGACGAGCTCCGCCCCGCCGCGGCCGGAGAGGCGGTGGACGGTGAACCCCGGCGGAGCGGCCGCCTGCGGCCCGGCGGCGTCGGGGACGGTGTCCACCAACCGCAGCGCGCCGACCAGCGCGGAGCCGCGCACGTGCAGGGTGACGTCGACCGCGCCGCCCACCGGCAGTCGCGGGGGCGAAAGCTCGCGGCGTGACCCGCACGGCGCGCCGCGTGCGGGCGGTGAGCAGCGCCGCGAGCAACGGCAGGACGGCGACGAACGCGCCGATCCGCAGCAGGTCCCGCTCGTCGAGCACGATCGAGCAGGCCGCCGTGGCCGCGCCCCCCGCGAGCAGGCAACGTCCGCGCGTGGTGAGGCCGGAGTAGCGGGCCACGCGCGTCAGCCTGCGGGGCGGGCGGGAGCGGGAACCGGGGTCCGCGCCACCACGGCGCGGACGATGTCGACGGGGGAGCGCCTGCTGGCCTGCGCGTCCGGGGTGAGCAGGAGCCGGTGCGCGAGCACCGGCACGGCGACGGCCAGCACGTCGTCGGGCACCACGAAGCTGCGCCCGGACAGCGCGGCCTGGGCGCGGGCCGTCCGCACGAGCTGGAGCGTGGCCCGCGGGGACGCGCCGAGGCGCAGCTCCGGCAGCCGTCGCGTCGCGCCGACGATCTCGACGCAGTACTGGCGTACCTCCGGGCCGACGTGCACGCGGCGCACGGCCTCGACGGCGGCATGGACGTGCCGCGCTTCGGTGACCGCGTGCAGGGTGTCGAGCGGGTCGGTGGCGGCGTGCTCGTCGATGATCGCCAGCTCGGCGGCGATGTCCGGGTAGCCGATGGAGACCCGCGCCGTGAAGCGGTCGCGCTGGGCCTCGGGCAGCGGGTAGGTGCCGTCCATCTCGACCGGGTTCTGCGTGGCGACCACCATGAACGGGCTGGCCAGCGTGTAGGTGGCACCGTCGACGGTGACCTGGCGCTCGGCCATGCACTCGAGCAGCGCGGACTGCGTCTTCGGCGACGCCCTGTTGATCTCGTCGGCGATCACGATGTTGGCGAAGACGGGGCCGGGGCGGAACTCGAACTCGGTGCTCTGCCGATTGAAGATCGACAAGCCGGTGATGTCGACCGGCATCAGGTCGGGCGTGAACTGCACGCGGCTGACCGAGCCGTCGATCGAGCGGGCGAGGGCTTTGGCCAGCGATGTCTTGCCGACGCCCGGCACGTCCTCGACGAGCAGATGACCCTCGGCGAACAGCGTGACGAGCGCGACCCTGACCACCTCGGGCTTGCCGACGATCACCCGCTGGACGTTGGCCCCGATCCGGGCCCCGAGGTCCGCGACATCCGGAAAGCCCAGGGGAGCACCGTCGATGCGGCTGCTCGTCGTCGTCACCACCCCAGTCTCTCAAACGATGTCCGCGCGCATCGTCCGGTCGTGCAGACCGTCCCCACCTTCCCCCACCGATCCGTCCACAACGGCGTCACGGCGGCCCGTATATCCCCGCTCGGGGGTAGCGCGGGTGGGTGGTGGCTGATCTCGCCCCACTTCGCCCCACCCTTGGTGAGCTGCGAGTTCAGCCGCGAGCAGCGGTCAGATGGGGAAGTCTCTGGGTTGACGGTGGAGCGAAGTGGGGTAATGTGGTGATCGCTGGGGCGCCGCGGGGCTGAACTCCCGGCACAAGGGTGGAGGTGGCCGGTGTTCCTCGGCACCTACACCCCCAAGTTGGACGACAAGGGGCGGTTGACGCTGCCCGCCAAGTTCCGCGACGAGCTGCGAGGCGGTCTGATGATCACGAAGGGGCAGGACCACTGCCTGTACGTGTTCACCAGGGACGCGTTCGCCGAGCTCGCCACGAAGGTCGCCTCGGCGCCGTTGACGAGCGAGTCGGCGCGGGTGTTCCAGCGCAACCTGTTCTCGGGCACCGACGAGCAGAACCCCGATGGGCAGGGCCGCATCGCGATCACGGCCGAGCTGCGCAGATATGCGGGTCTTACCAAGGACTGTGTGGTCATCGGGGCGTTCACCCGCGCCGAGATCTGGGACGCGGAGGCGTGGCAGCGCTACCAGGACGACCACGAGGACACCTACGCGAAGGCGCAGGAGGAGGTGCTGCCCGGGCTGATGTGAGACCCGGCCGGTGTCTCCTCCCGGCGGCCCTGGCGCACCTTCCCCGGTGTCAGGTCTGCCGGGAGGAGGCATCGGACAAGCCCGGTGGAGTGGGTCGGGCGTGGATGGCTCGGCGACTCGGGGCAGGGAGGTGGGTGGCTGTGGGGCAGCACCCGCACGGAGATGGGCCTGCTGGGGCTAGGCACATCCCCGTTGCCCTGCCTCGGGTCGTCGAGTTGCTGCGTCCGGCGCTGACCGGGCGGCCTGCGGTGATGGTGGACGCCACGCTGGGGATGGGTGGACACGCGGCCGCGCTCCTCGCCGAGCACCCGCAGCTCACGCTCGTCGGGCTGGACCGGGACCCGGAGGCGCTCGCGCTCGCCGGGCGACGGCTCGCCGCCTACGCCGACCGAACGCAACTGGTGCACGCCGTCTACGACCGGATCGCCGACGTGCTCGCGGAGCTGGGGCTTCCGCGGGTCGACGGCGTGCTGTTCGACCTCGGCGTCTCCTCGCTGCAGCTCGACGCCGACGAGCGGGGGTTCTCCTACTCCCGCGACGCCGAACTCGACATGCGGATGGACCCCGGCCTCGGGCCGACCGCGGCCGACGTGCTCAACACCTACTCGGTGCCTGCGCTGGCGCGGGTGCTGCGGGAGTACGGGGAGGAGCGGTTCGCGTCCCGTATCGCGGCGGCGGTCGGGCGGCGGCGCGACGAGCGGCCGTTCCGGCGCAGCGGTGACCTGGTCGAGCTGCTGTACGCGACGGTGCCAGCCGCGTCGCGGCGCACCGGGGGACATCCGGCCAAGCGGACGTTCCAGGCCTTGCGGATCGAGGTGAACGGCGAGCTCGCGGCATGGACGGCCGCGCTGCCCGCCGCGCTGGACGCGCTGCACGTCGGCGGCCGGATCGTCGTGTTGGCCTACCACTCGCTCGAGGACCGCATCGCCAAGCGCGAGCTGGGGGTGCGGTCCACGTCGAGCACACCCTCGGGGCTGCCGGTCGAACTGCCCGGGCACGGGCCGTCGTTCCGGCTGCTCGTGCGGGGGGCGGAGCAGGCGAACGACGACGAGGTCGCGGACAACCCGCGGGCGGCGTCGTTGCGCCTGCGCGCGGCCGAACGGATCGGTGAAGGGGAGAGCGGCATGGCCGGGGAATTCACATGAGCGGGGGGCAGTGGTGAGCGCACCCACGACGGAGCGCCCGCGGCCGACGACCCGGTCGGGTGCGGTCGGATCGACGGACGCCCGTTCGAGTGGCGCGCGGGGGGCGCTCGCCAGGGCGATCGTCGCCCGGCTGACGGGGCGAGCGGCGCCCGTCGGTTCCGCGGCCCGCTCTTCGCGCGCGGCGGTTCCTACCGGGGGCTCGGCGGCCGGGCGTCGGTCGGCCACGCGCACCGCGCAGCGCGGATCCACGGCTGACCAGGCCACTCGATCGTCGACCCGCACGGCAACGATCCCCGCCCAGCGCGGGGCGCCGTCCGTCGAACGAGGTACGGCGACGAGCCGCGCCTACGCCCGGCGCAACGACCGGCTTCGGCGGGTTGTCGGCGGCCGCGCACCACGGGGTGCCCCGTCCGAAGGCCGGGCCAAGTTCGTGCTGCTCGTCATGGCCTTGCTCGTCACGGGCCTGGTCCTGACGTTGTGGCTCTCGACGGCGGCCGCCGCGGACTCCTATCGGCTGCAGGACGCCCGTTCGGCCGCCCGCGCGCTGAGCGAGCAGAGCGAGCAGCTCCGCCGGGAGGTCACGGCGATGGACGCCGCCCCAGCGCTCGCCCAACGGGCGTCTGAACTGGGCATGGTGCCGGTGCAGGATTCGGCGCGGCTCGTCGTCGCGCCCGACGGTACGGTCACTGTCGCGGGCACGCCCAAGGCGGCGATCGCGACGGCTCCGCCCGCGCCGCCGCCCGCGTCCTCGAACGGTGCCGCATCGACCGCCAGCCCGACCGCCGCGCCCACCGCCACCCCGAACGGCACCGACCCGAACTCCATGACGGCCGACGCCGCAGCCGCAGCAGGCGGTCCGGACACCGCGGGCGGACCGGCCACCACTGCAGGCGCCCCCACGCCCGCGCCCACCCAGGCGAGCCGGGCCAGGACGGCAACCTCGACAGCAACCCCAACGGCAACCGCGACGGCGAACCCGCGCGCGAGCGCCACCACGTCGGCCGCGGCCACCTCGACCCCGACCACGAGCCGGACGGCAGGCGTGGCCGCCACCACCAAACCCGCGCCCACTGCGCGGCCGAGCGGGACCGGCGGCGGAGTGAGTCGGTGACGACCGCCCCGCCCCAACCGCGAGTTCGGGCCGCCGTCCGCTCTGCCCCACCGTCGCGGCGACCCGCTCCCAAGCGTCCCCGCACGTCCACCGCGAGCGGGCGGCTGCGGGTGGGCAGGCTGCTGCTCGTCGCGGCGCTCGGCCTCGCGACGCTCAAGCTCGTCGTCATCCAGTCCGTCCAGTCCTCCGACCTGAACGCGGCTTCGGCCCGGCAGCTGCTCACCGAGATCCCGCTGCCGGCCGAGCGTGGCCCGATCCTCGACAGCGCGGGCAAGCCGCTCGCGTTCAGCATCGAAGCCAACGCGCTCGTCACCAACCCCCGCACGATCGCCCGCACCCACGGCGGGGGCACGGCCGAGTACGTCACCCGCATGGCGTCGGTCGTCGGGCAGGCCACCGGGCAGGACCCGGCCGCCGTCCAGGCGTTGCTCACCGCGGACAAGGGCTACGTCGTGCTGGCCAAGCTCGTCGACCCCGGCGTTGCGCAGGCGATGCACGACCAGTTCCCCGAGATCGCGCTTGAGCGCCGCGAGGCCCGCCAGTACCCGGGCGGATCGCTCGCCGCGAACGTCATCGGCACGGCGACCTGGGACGCCACCGACTCGCCTGGCAAGCTCACCGGCCGCGTCGGCTTGGAAAGCTCGCAGGACAACCTGCTGTCGGGCTCCAACGGTGTTCGCGAGGTCGACACGGCCGAGGGCAGCAACGCCGAGATCCCCGGCAGCGTCCGGTACGAACGGCCTGCCGTGCCCGGATCGACCCTGCAGCTCACCGTCGACTCCGACCTGCAGTACACCGTCCAGCGCGACCTTCTGGCCTACGTCGCGAAGACCGGCGCCAAAGCCGACAGCTCCGCCGTCGTGCTCGATGTGGCCACGGGCAAGGTGCGTGCCCTTGCCACCGGCGAGACGTTCGACCCGAGCAACCCCGGGATTGCGACGGCCGACCAACTGGGCAACCCCGCCGTCACGTCGCCGTACGAGCCGGGATCGGTCAACAAGATCGTGACGATGTCGGCGGCTATCGAGTACGGCGTCGCGAAGCCCGACGACGTCCTCAACGTCCCCGGCAGCATCCGGGTCGCCGACCGCACGATCAACGACGCCTGGCGGCACGGGCTGACGCACTACACGCTCACCGGCGTGCTGGCGAAGTCGTCGAACGTCGGCACGATCATGACGGCGCAGAAGGTGGGCCCTGAGCGCTTCGCCGACATGCTGTCGCGCTATGGCCTCGGCCAGAAGACGGGCGTCGGGCTGCCGGGGGAGAGCCCCGGCACCGTGCCGCCGATGGCGACGTGGTCCGGCTCGACGTTCGGCAACCTCCCGATCGGCCAGGGCCTCTCCATGACGGTGCTGCAGATGGCGGGGATGTACCAGGCCGTCGCGAACAACGGTGTGCGGATCCCGCCGCGGATCATCGAGGCGACCGTTTCGCCGGACGGCGTGCGCACCGTCCCACCCACGCCTGCGGGCGTGCCGGTGGTCTCCCCGCAGACGGCCGCGACGCTCCGGACGATGCTCACAGCGGTCACGCAGGACGCGCGCGGCCAACGCGGCACCGGGCCCGCTGCGGCCGTTCCCGGCTACCAGACGGCGGGCAAGACCGGCACGGCCCAGCAGGTGAACCCGGTCTGCGGCTGCTACGCGTCGTCGACGTACTGGATCACCTTCGCCGGGATGTTCCCTGCGCAGAACCCGCGTTATGTCATCGGGATCATGCTCGACGCTCCGGCGGGCGGCACCAGCGCCGCCCCGCTGTTCCACGACATCGCGACCTACCTCGCCCAGCGCGACCACATCCCGCTGACAACCGACCCCACCCCGCCCCAGGCCCTGCAGCTGCCCTGACCTCCCAAGTGCACCCCGCTGGTGGCACTTCGCACCCCATGGCAGCACTTCGCACCCCACCGGTGGGGTGTGAAGTCACCGTTAGGGGTGCGAGGTCCCGTTGGGGGTGCGCAAACGGACGTGAGGTCGGCGCGGTGGGAGACGGCCATGCGCGTCCGGGCGTTGGCCGCGTCGCCGGTAACCTCCGCGCCATGTCCGCCGCCGGTCCCGCTCCGGTCGCTGCCCCGGCCGCGCCCGCCCCGCACCCGCGACCGCGCACGGTCCGGCCGGTTCCGCTCGATGAGGTCGCCGCCGTCGTCGATGATCGGCGGTTGGGTGCGGAAAGCGGCCAGATCCGGCCGCATGCGCACCGAACTGACGATCATGCGGGGCGGGGCGGGCCTGAGGTCACCGGGGTCACCCTGCGCGCCTCGGACGTGCGGCCCGGCGACCTCTTCGCCGCACTGCCCGGCACACAGGCGCACGGCGCCGACTTCGCCGCCGAGGCCGCCGCCCGGGGCGCTGTTGCCATCCTCACCGACCCCGACGGCGCCGACCGCATCTCGCTTGCCGCCGCGACCGCCCGGCCCGCCACCGCCGCGCCCGCCACCGCCCCGCCCGCCACGGCCCGGCCCGCCACCGCCGCGAGCGCCACCGCCCCGCCCGCCACGGCCCGGCCCGCCACCGCCGCGCCCGCCACCGCCCGGCCCGCCACCATCGCCGCCGATGGGGCCGCCGCTGGCCGTGTTCGCGAGCCCGATGGCGACGGCGCGGGGCCGCCGCTGCTCGTCCACCCCCACCCCCGCGCCGTGCTCGGCGCCGTGGCGGCGCTCGTCTACGGCGACCCCACGGCTCACGTCGGGGTGATCGGCGTCACCGGCACCAGTGGCAAGACCACGGTCGCGCACCTCGTCGAGGCGGGCCTCGCGGCGGCCGGGCGCACGACCGGCATGCTCGGCACGGTCGGCATCCGCATCGACGGGCAACCGCTGCCGAGCGCGTTCACCACCCCGGAGGCCCCGGACCTGCAGGCGCTGTTCGCGGTGATGCGCGAGGCCGGGGTCACCGACGCGGTGATGGAGGTGTCCAGCCACGCGCTCGCGCTCGGCCGGGTGGCGGGCACCCGCTTCGCGGTCGGCGCGTTCACCAACCTCTCCCAGGACCACCTGGACTTCCACCACGACATGGAGGAGTACTTCGCGGCCAAGGCCACGCTGTTCGACGGGCGGGCCGAGCACGCCGTCGTCTGCGTCGACGACATCTGGGGCGCCCGCCTCGCCGCCCGCACCCCGGCCGCCGTTACGGTGGCCACCACCGGAGCGCCCGCCGACTGGCGCGCCGCCGACGTCGGCACCGACCCCGACGGCGGCCAGCACTTCACCGCGCTCACCCCCGACGGCCCGGTGCCGGTCCGGCTCCGCCTGCCCGGGGCGTTCAACGTGGCCAACGCGCTGGTGGCGCTCGCGTGCCTGGCCGCGGTCGGCGTGCCCGCAGCAGCAGCCGCGGAGCGGTTCGCCGAGGTCACGGTGCCCGGCCGGATGCAGCGCATCGACGTGGGCCAGCCGTTCCTCGCCGTGGTCGACTACGCCCACAAGCCCGCCGCCGTCGCCGCCCTCCTCGACACGCTGCGCGCGCAGGTTCCCGGCAGGCTGATCACCGTGCTGGGCTGCGGTGGTGATCGCGACCGCGGCAAGCGTCCGCTCATGGGAGCCGCCGCCGCCCGCCGCAGCGACCTCCTCGTGGTCACCGACGACAACCCCCGCTCCGAGCGCCCGGCCGACATCCGCGCGGCCATACTCGCGGGCGCCCTCGCCGAGCCCGGCCACGGCGAGGTTCACGAGATCGGCGACCGGCGCGCGGCGATCGTCGCCGCCGTCGACGCGGCCCGCTCCGGCGACGCCGTCATCGTCGCGGGAAAGGGGCACGAGACCGGGCAGGAGGTGGCCGGCGTGCGGCATCCTTTCGATGACGCGGTGGAGCTCGCCTCGGCTATCAGAGGGGTGATCACCGGCGTGCTCGGGGCCGCCCGTCGATGATCGACTCCCGCATGATCGGATGTGCACCGTGATCCCGCTGTCACTGTCGGAGATCGCCGCGGTCACCGAAGGGCGGTTGCACGGCGCCCGCGGCACCGAGGTGGTCACGGCGGTCGAGTTCGACTCCCGCGCCATCCGCCCCGGCGGGCTGTTCCTCGCGCTGCCCGGCGAGCGCGTCGACGGACACGCCTTCGCGCGCGCCGCCGTCGAGCGCGGCGCCGTCGGCGTGCTCGCCGCCCGGCCGGTCGACGCGCCCGCCGTCGTCGTGCCGCCGGTAGCCAGGGTCACCGGCACCTACCTGGGCGAGGCCGACGTCGACGGCTCCGGCGCCGCGGTGCTCGCCGCACTGGCCCGGCTGGCCGCGCACGTCGTCGGCAAGCTGCCCGAGCTCACCGTGGTCGGGGTCACCGGCAGCTCCGGCAAGACGTCGACGAAAGACCTGCTCGCCACCGTCCTCGCGCCGCTGGGCGCGACGGTCGCCCCCCCGGAGTCGTTCAACAACGAGCTCGGCCTGCCATGGACGGCCCTGCGCGCGGGCGTCGACACCCGCCACCTCGTGCTCGAGTTCTCCGCCCGCGGCGCGGGGCACATCGCCGCGCTGGCCGCTGCAGTGCCGCCGCGGATCGGGGTGGTGCTCAACGTCGGGAGCGCGCACCTCGGCGAGTTCGGCTCCGTCGATGCGATCGCGCGGGCGAAGGGCGAGCTGGTCGAGGCCCTGCCCGTCGACGGGGTCGCCGTGCTCAACGCCGACGACCCCCGCGTCGCCGCGATGGCCGCGCGCACAAGTGCGCGGGCCGTCACGTTCGGCGCGCGCGCCGACGTGCGCGCGGAGGCGCTCACCCTCGACGCCGGTCGCGCGCGGTTCCGGCTGGTCACGCCGACGGGGAGCGCGCCGGTCGCGCTGCGGCTCGTCGGCGCCCACCACGTCGGCAACGCGCTGGCCGCCGCCGCCGTGGCAGGCGAGCTGGGCGGCACCCCGGAGGCCGTGGCAGCCACGCTGTCGGCGGCCGCTCCCGTCTCCCGCTGGCGGATGGAGGTGACGGACCGCGCCGACGGCGTGACCGTCGTCAACGACGCCTACAACGCCAATCCCGACTCGATGGCCGCCGCTCTGCGCGCCCTCGCCGCGCTCGGGGTGGGCAGGCGCACCTGGGCCGTGCTCGGGCCGATGCGGGAGCTGGGGCCGGAATCCGCCGTCGCGCACGCGGACGTCGCGAGGCTGGCCAAGGAGCTGGGCGTCGATGAGTTCGTCGCGGTCGACAGCCCCGATTACGGGGCGGGGCGGCCGGTCGCCGACGTCGCCGCGGCCACGGCGCTGCTGCGGGCCGAGCTGGCGCAGGGCGACGTCGTCCTCGTCAAGGCCTCCCGCGCCGCGGGGCTCGACCGGATCGCCGCCGAACTGCTGGACGGGAACGCATGAGGGGCATCTTCATCGCCGCAGGCGTCGCGCTGGCGATCTCCATCCTGCTCACGCCCTACCTCATCCGGTTCTTCGCGCGGCAGGGCTTCGGCCAGGAGATCCGCGCCGAGGGCCCGCAGAGCCACCAGGCCAAGCGCGGCACCCCCACGATGGGCGGTGTGGCGATCATGATCGCGATCTGGCTGGGCTTCCTGCTCTCGCACATGGTCACCGGCGAACAGATCAGCCCGTCGGCCGTGCTCGTGCTGTTCCTGACGACGGCACTCGGCGTTGTCGGGTTCCTCGACGACTTCATCAAGCTGCGCCGCGCCCGCAACCTCGGCCTCAACAAGACGTCCAAGATCGTCGGCCAGGTGCTCACGGCCACGGTCTTCGGGATCCTCGCGCTGCGCTTCGCCAACGCCGACGGCCTCACCCCCGGCTCGGACAGCCTCTCCTTCGTGCGCGATATCGCCGTGCTGTCGTTCGGGCTGGTCGGGTTCGTGCTCCTGGCCAACCTCATCATCGCGGCCTGGTCGAACGCGGTGAACCTCACCGACGGCCTCGACGGGCTCGCCGCGGGCACGGCGGCCATGGTGCTCGGCACCTACGTGATCATCTGCTTCTGGCAGTTCCGCAACAACTGCGCGCTGGTGTCGGCGGCGGGCTGCTACCAGGTGCGCGACCCGCTGGACATCGGGGTGCTGGCCGCCGCCGCTATGGGCGCCTGCATCGGCTTCCTGTGGTGGAACGCCGCGCCCGCCCGGATCTTCATGGGCGACACGGGCTCGCTGGCGTTGGGCGGCCTGGTGGCGGGCCTGTCCATCGTGACGCGCACCGAGCTGCTGCTCGTCGTCATCGGCGGCGTGTTCGTGGTGGAGGCGCTGTCGGTCGCGATGCAGATCCTCGTGTTCCGGACCACCCGGCGGCGGGTGTTCCGGATGGCGCCCTTCCACCACCACTTCGAGCTCGCGGGATGGGCCGAGACCACGGTGATCATCCGATTCTGGCTGCTCGCCGCGATGTGTGCCGCCCTCGGGCTCGGGCTGTTCTACAGCGAGTGGCTCACGGCGTCGGCCGGAGGATGATGGGGTGGGTCAGGGG
Organism: uncultured Actinomycetota bacterium; assembly: GCA_963736375.1. GTDB lineage: Bacteria > Actinomycetota > Actinomycetes > Mycobacteriales > Pseudonocardiaceae > Pseudonocardia. Next base: position 466,806 of record CAVTOL010000016.1, on the reverse strand, counting down.
CGGGCCATGAAAGCAGACGAGCTCCGCGGTGCCCACGTCCTCGTCGCGGGGGCCGGGATCTCCGGCCGGGCCGCCGCCGAGGCGCTGCTGCGGCTTGGGGCCCGCGTGACCGTCACCGACGCCCGTCCTGAGGCGCTTGTCGACCTGCCCGAAGGCGCCGTCGCGGGGCCGGAGCGGCTGCCCGACGACGTGGCGCTCGTCGTCACCGGGCCAGGGCGGCGGCCCGACCACCCGCTGGTGGCGGGCGCCCGGGTGCCGGTGGTGGGGGAGCCGGAGCTGGCGTGGTGGATCGCGCAAGCGGATCCCTCGCCCGCGCCGTGGCTGGCCGTCACCGGCACCAACGGCAAGACGACCACGGTCGGCATGCTGGAGGCGATACTGCGCGCCGCGGGCGCCGACGCGGTGGCCTGCGGAAACGTGGGGCATCCCGTCGTCACGGCCGTCGGGGAGGGCCACGACGTGCTCGCTGTCGAGCTGTCGAGCTTCCAGCTGTACTGGTCGCCCTCCGTCGTTCCGGCCGCGGGCTGTGTGCTCAACGTCGCCGAGGACCACCTCGACTGGCACGGCTCGATGGCCGCCTACGCCGCCGCCAAAGCACGGGCGCTGTGCGGCCCGGTCGCGATCGGCGGGGTCGACGACCCGGCCGCGGCGGCGCTGCTGGCGGCGGCCTCCGCCGATAGACGGGTGGGCGTGACGCTGGCCGCGCCCGGCCCCGACCAGCTGGGCATCGACGACGGCGCGCTGGTCGACCGTGCGTTCGGCGGGGGTGCACTGGTCGAGGTCACAGCCGTCCGGCCGGGCGGCCCGTCTGGCCTCACCGACGCGCTGGCCGCCGCGGCGCTGGCGCGCGCCTACGGTGTGCCGCCGAACGCGGTCGCGGCCGGGCTCGCGGCGTTCCGCCCCGGTGGGCACCGCGGTGCCGTCGTCGGGCGGGTCGGCGGCGTGGCGTACGTCGACGACTCGAAGGCGACCAACCCGCACGCGGCCGCCGCGGCACTGGTCGCGGCATCGACCGCCGCGCCGGGGGCGACCGCTGCCGGGGTGACCGCTGCCGGGGCGACCGCTGCCGGGGCGACCACTGCGGCGGCGACCACTGCGGCGGCGACCACTGCGGCGGGCATGGAGGACGCCGCGGCGACCGCGGCGCGTGGCGCCGTCGTCTGGATCGCGGGCGGCCTGCTCAAGGGGGCTTCCGTCGACGCGCTGGTGGCCGCGCACGGCCCGGGGCTGCGCGGTGTGGTGGTGATCGGCACCGATCGGACGGAGATCGTCCGCGCAATGCGACGACACGCGCCGGATGTGCCCGTCGTGGAGGTCACCCCGGGCGACGATGGCGCCATGGCCGGGATCATGACCGCCGCCGTCCGCCACGCCGCCGCCCTCGCCCGGCCGGGCGACACGGTGCTGCTGGCGCCCGCCGCCGCGTCGATGGACCAGTTCACCGACTACGCCGCCCGCGGGGCCGCCTTCGCCGCCGCGGTGGCCGGGCTGCCGGGGAGCCGACCGTGACCCGCGCGGTCCCGCGCACCGTCACACGGACGTCGGCACGGCGGCCCGCGGCGGGTCGGTCGATGGCGGGTCAGTCGACTGCAGCACGGATGGCCGTTGGCAGGGCCGCGTCGGCGCTGGGCCAGTGGCTGCGCCGCCCACTGACCTCGCTGCACCTCGTGCTCGGCGTGTTCGGCCTGCTCACGCTGTTCGGCCTGGTGATGGTGCTCTCGGCGTCGTCGGTGGAGGCCTACACGGCGGGCGGGTCGTCGTACTCGGTGTTCACCAAGCAGCTGCTGTTCTGCGTGCCGGGATTGGCCATGTTCTACCTCGGGCTGCGCATCCCGCCGCGGCAGCTGCGCGCGCTCGCGCCCGCCTTCCTGATGCTCTGCGTGGTGGCGCTGATCGCGGTACTGGCCATCGGCGTCACGCGCAACGGCTCGCGCGCCTGGTTCGCCGTCGGCCCGTTTACCGTGCAGCCCTCCGAGGCGGCGAAGGTGGCGCTCACGCTGTGGGGGGCGCACGTGCTGGTGGCCCGGCGGGCGGTGATGCACCGCTGGAAGTACGCGCTGTCGCCGGTCGTGCCGGTCACCGTCGTACTGTTCACCCTGCTCGTGCTGGAGCCCGACCTCGGCATGACGGTCACGCTGGGCATCGTGCTGGTGGCGCTCCTCTACTACGCAGGCGCGCCCATGCGGCTGATGGCCGCGCTCTGCGGGGGCGCCGCCGCGGGCGCGTTGCTGCTGGCGATGACGGCGAGCTATCGCATGAGCCGGATCATCGCGTTCCTGTCGCCCGGCGTGGACACCGAGTCCGCCGGGTTCCAGTCCCGGCAGGCGCTGTACTCGCTCGCGGGCGGCGGGCTGTTCGGCCAGGGCTTGGGGCAGGGCAGCGCCAAGTGGGACTACCTGCCCAACGCCCACAACGACTTCATCTTCGCCATCATCGGCGAGGAGCTGGGCTTTGTCGGCGCGTTCGCGGTTCTCGCGCTCTTCGGCACGCTGGCCTACGCGGGCCTGCGCATCGCGTCCCGCAACTCCGACCCGTGGCTCAAGCTGGTGGTCGCCACGTCGACGACGTGGCTGGTCGGACAGGCCGCCATCAACATCGCCTACGTCGTCGGGCTGCTCCCGGTGACCGGGCTGACGCTCCCCTTGATCTCCTCGGGGGGCACGTCGCTCGTCGTCACCATGTTCGTGTTCGGGATGCTCGCCAACGCGGCGCGGCACGAGCCCGAGGCGATCGCCGCGCTGCGTCACCACGGGCAGGGCAACCTGGCCAAGCTCCTGCGGCTGCCGCCGCCGGAGCCCTACCGCCCAGTCGCCCGCCCATCGTCCGCGCGGGGTGTCCGATGACCCGTGAGCGGAAACGAGTGCTGGAGCACTCGTTTCCGCTCACAGGTGCCGCATGAACGTCGTCGTCGCGGGTGGGGGCAGCGCGGGCCACATCGAGCCCGCGCTGGCGCTGGCCGACGCGGTGCGGCGGCTCGACCCCCATGCCACGGTCACGGCCCTCGGCACCGATCGCGGCCTGGACACCACCCTCATCCCGGCGCGCGGCTACCCGCTTGAGCTGATCCCGCCGGTCCCGTTGCCGCGCAAGCCCAGCGCCGACCTCCTGCGCCTGCCCGGTCGGGTGCGCGCAGCCGTCGGCCGGGTGCGGGAGGTGCTGGCCGAGGTCGACGCCGACGTCGTCGTCGGGTTCGGCGGCTACGTCGCCCTCCCCGCCTACCTCGGCGCCCGCGGACGCGTGCCGATCGTGGTGCACGAGGCCAACGCGCGGGCAGGCCTCGCCAACCGGGTCGGCGCCCGGTTCGCGGCCCGCGTCGCCGCCGCCGTGCCCGGCGCCCTGCCCAACGCCGAGATCCTCGGCATCCCGCTGCGCCGCTCGACCACCGAGCTGGACCGACCTGCCTTGCGGGCGGGGGCCCGTGAGCGGTTCGGGCTGCCCGCCGAGGGGCCGGTGCTGCTCGTCTTCGGTGGCTCGCAGGGCGCGCGCACGCTCAACACGGCGCTCGCCGCGGCGCTGCCGGGGCTCGCGGAGGCCGGGATCGCCGTCCTGCACGCCCACGGCAAAGCGGGCAGTCCCGCCGCGGCGGGGGCAGGCTACGTCGGGCTGCCCTACATCGACACGATGGACCTGGCCTACGCCGCGGCCGACGCCGTGCTCGGCCGATGCGGGGCGATGACCGTCGCGGAGGTGTCGGCCGTGGGCCTGCCCGCCGTGTACGTCCCGCTGCCGCACGGCAACGGTGAGCAGGCCCTCAACGCCGCCCCGATCGTCGCGGCGGGCGGGGGCGTGCTGGTGCCCGACGCGGAGCTCACCGGCGACAGGGTGCTCGCCGAGCTCGTGCCGCTGCTCACCGATCCGGCGCGGCTGGCGGCGATGGGCGCGGCGGCCCGCCGGTCCGGGCACGCCGACGCCGCCTTCCGCCTTGCCCACCTCGTGCTCGACGTGGGCCGCACGCGCAAGCACACAGGAGGCGAAGCCGCGTGACCGTCCACTTCATCGGCATCGGCGGAGCCGGGATGAGCGGGATCGCCCGTATCCGGCTCGCCCGCGGCGAGCGGGTGACCGGGTCCGACGCCCGTGAGTCGGCCACCGTGCTCGCGCTGCGGGCGCTCGGCGCCGAGGTCCACGTCGGCCACGACGCGGCGCACCTGCCCGAGCCGCCCGCCACGGTCGTCGTGTCCAGCGCGATCCGCGAGAGCAACCCCGAGCTCGCGGCCGCTCGCGCGCGCGGCCTGCCCGTCGAGCACCGGGCCACGGCGCTGGCCAAGCTGACCCGCGGCCGCAGGCTCGCCGCGGTCACCGGCACCGCGGGCAAGACCTCGACCACGTCGATGCTCACCGTCGCCCTGCAGCACTGCGGCCTCGACCCGTCGTTCGCGATCGGTGGCGACCTCGCCGTGTCCGGCTCCGGCGCGCACGAGGGCACGGGCGACATCTTCGTGGCGGAGGCCGACGAGAGCGACGCCTCGTTCCTGGCCTTCTCGCCGGAGGTCGCGATCGTCACGAACGTCGAGGCCGACCACCTCGACCACTACGGCACCCCCGAGGCGTACGTCGCCGCGTTCGACGAGTTCCTCGGCCGCATCACCCCCGGCGGCACGCTCGTCACCTGCGTCGACGACCCCGGCGCCGCCGCGCTCGCCACGACCGCCCGCACGCGCGGGATCCGGGTGCGCACCTACGGCCGCGCTGAAGGGGTCGACGGCAAGCTCGTCGCGTTTCGGCCCGACGGCGTAGGCGCCCGCATCGTGCTCACGCTCGACGGGGTGGAGCACCGACTCCGGCTGCCCGTCCCCGGCGAGCACATGGCGCTCAACGCGCTGGCCGCGCTGCTGGCGGGCGTGGCGCTGGGCGCCCCTGCCGACGATCTGCTGGCGGGCCTCGCCGGGTTCGACGGGGTGCGCCGCCGGTTCGAGTTCCGCGGGCGCGCCGCGGGGGTGGCCGTCTACGACGATTACGCCCACCACCCCACCAAGGTGGCCGCCCAGCTCAGGGCGGCTCGGGACGTCGCAGGAACGGGGCGGGTCGTCGTGGCGTTCCAGCCGCACCTCTACTCGCGCACGCGCCAGTTCGCCCGCGAGTTCGGCACCGCGCTCGGCCTCGCGGACGAGGTCGTCGTGCTCGACGTGTACGGCGCGCGCGAAGATCCCGAGCCCGGGGTGAGCGGGGCGATGGTGGCCGAGAACGTGCCGCTCGCGCCCGAGCACGTCCGCTTCGTGCCGCGCTGGTCCGAGGTGCCCGCGGTGGTCGCGGGGATGGCGCGCTCCGGCGACCTGGTGATCACGATGGGCGCGGGCGACATCACGGTGCTCGCCCCCGAGATCCTCTTGGAGCTGTCGCGATGACCCGCACGGCGCCCGCCCGCCCCGTACGGGTGGCGCCCGAGATCTACCGCCGTCGCAGGCTCGCCGGGGCCGTCGTGGTGGTGATGCTGCTCGGCGCGCTCGCGCTCGTCGTGCGCGTCGTGTTGTACGACTCGGGCCTCTTCGAGGTGCAGGGCGTGCGGGTCGAGGGCATTTCCGTGCTGCCGGAGACCGACGTCGCCGGGGCCGCGGCGGTGCCCGTCGGCGCGCCCCTCGCGTCGATCGACACGGCAGGTATCGCGGACCGGGTCGCGAAGCTGCCCGCGGTCGCGTTGGCCACGGTGAGCCGGTCCTGGCCGCACACGGTGACGGTGGCCGTCGTCGAGCGCGTCCCCGTGGCCACGACCGCGACGCCTGCGGGCGTCCAGCTCGTCGACGCAGGCGGCGTCGTCTACCCCGGCACACCGCCGCCCGGCCTACCGCGGCTGGTGTTCGGCGCCGTCGGCCCTGACGACCCGTCCACGCGTTCAGCGCTCGGCGCGCTGGCCACGCTGCCCCCGGGGATCCGGTCGCAGGTGCTCACCGTCGACGCCACGGTGGTGGGCTCCGGCGTCCCCGGCCAGGTGACGTTCGGGCTCACCGGCAACCGCCAGGTCGTCTGGGGCACCGACGACCGCGCCGCGGAGAAGGCGGCCGTGCTCGTCCCGCTGCTCACCCAGCCGGGGCGCGTCTTCGACGTCACGAGCCCCGACCTGCCCACGATCCGCAGGTAGGTCGCGTCCCGCGGCTCAGCGACCGCGGTCTTCGCGCCCAGATGGCCCCCGGCGGCGTTGTCGGGCGTCGCGAGTACGCCCGGTACGAGCGCCGCCCTCCGCCTTGCCGGGGACCATCTGGTTCACGAAGCCCAATCGGCGCTGCCCACGGGACGCGACCTAACCCATTCGGGCACTTGCGTAACGCGCGGCGCGCCTAATGGACCGCGTCGCGGCGTCGACCTAGCGTTCTGAGGCGAAGGCCCGGACCCCCGGGGTCGGACCCGAGCTGGACTGGAAGGTGCGCCCTATGACGCCCCCGCACAACTACCTCGCAGTGATCAAGGTCGTCGGCATCGGCGGCGGCGGTGTGAACGCCGTCAACCGGATGATCGAGGTTGGCCTCAAGGGCGTCGAGTTCATCGCAGTGAACACCGACGCCCAGGCCCTCCTGATGTCCGACGCCGACGTCAAGCTCGACATCGGGCGTGAGCTGACGCGGGGGCTGGGGGCGGGCGCGAACCCCGACGTGGGTCGCAAGGCCGCTGAGGACCACCGCGAGGAGATCGAGGAGGTCCTCAAGGGGGCCGACATGGTCTTCGTCACCGCGGGCGAGGGCGGCGGCACCGGCACCGGTGGCGCGCCGGTCGTCGCGTCGATCGCGCGCAAGCTGGGGGCGCTGACCATCGGCGTCGTCACCCGGCCGTTCACGTTCGAGGGGCGCCGTCGCGCGGGGCAGGCCGAGGACGGGATCCAGGGCCTGCGCAACGAGTGCGACACCCTCATCGTCATCCCCAACGACCGGCTGCTGCAGCTCGGCGACGTGGGCGTCTCCCTCATGGACGCGTTCCGCTCCGCCGACGAGGTGCTGCTCTCCGGCGTACAGGGCATCACGAACCTGATCACCACGCCGGGTCTGATCAACCTCGATTTCGCCGACGTCAAGAGCGTCATGTCCGGCGCGGGCAGCGCGCTGATGGGCATCGGCTCCTCCCGCGGGGAAGGCCGGGCCGTGCAGGCGGCGGGCAAGGCGATCAACTCGCCGCTGCTGGAGGCGTCGATGGACGGCGCCCAAGGCGTGTTGCTGTCCATCGCGGGCGGCTCGGACCTGGGGCTCTTCGAGATCAACGAGGCGGCCTCGCTGGTACAGGAGGCCGCCCACCCCGAGGCCAACATCATCTTCGGCACGGTGATCGACGATTCGCTCGGCGACGAGGTGCGCGTCACCGTCATCGCCGCCGGGTTCGAGGCGGGCGGTCCCACCCACAAGAAGCTCGAGGCCCCCGCGTTCGGGCCGCGGTCGGCGGGCGCCATCGCGGCCGGGGTCAGCGGCACCACGTCGGGCGGGCAGAACGGCTACGGCGCGAACGGGTCCGGTGGGCAGCACGCCGCCACGGCGGGTCAGGGTGCTCGCCAGAGCGCCGCCCCGGTCGCAGGCGCAGGCGGCGGCTACGGCGGAGGCAACGGCGTCGCGCACGGCCAGGGTGCCCCCGCAGGCGGCTCGGCCACGGCCGCGCACGGCGACCACAGCACCGCGTCCGCGTCCCGACCGGCCGGTGGTTTCGGCGCCGACGGTGCCGCACCGACGAGCTACGCCGCCCCTGCGCAGGCGCCCAACGGTGAGGCCCACCACAGCAGCGCCCTCCAGGCGGGCACGCTGCCGCCCGCCAGCCCCTCGCCCGCCGCATACACGCCGCCGACACCACGCCTTCCCGAGGCGGGGGAGGCGTCGCCCAGCCCGGTCGAGCGGTCCGGCCTCTACACCCCGCCTGCCGCGCACAGCCCGTCGCCGACGAGCTACACGGCCCCCGTGAGCCGCGCCGACCTCGACGACGACGTGGACGTTCCGCCCTTCATGAAGCGCTGAGCGGAGCTTGCGGAGCGAAAATCGGAGCTGAGCGGAGCTTGCGGAGCGAAAATCGGAGCTGAGCGGAGCTTGCGGAGCGAACATCGAAGCCGCGCGGTCGCTGCCCGCGTCCGGCGGGTCGTCAGCACCCGCGCGGGCGGGCGGTCCCGCGGCGTATACGGCACGTTCAACCTGTCCGCGGGCGTCGGCGACGACCCGGCCGCGGTCGCCGCCAACCGTGCACGCCTGACCACCGAGCTGGGCGTCCCGGTCGTGTTCCTCCAGCAGGTGCACGGCACGCACGTCGTCGTGGTTGACGCACCGCCCGTCGCAGGCGAACCCGACCTCCCGGCAGCTGACGCCGTGGTCACCGCGCGGTCCGAGATCGGGCTCGCCGTCCTCGCCGCCGACTGCGTGCCCGTGCTGCTCGCCGACCCGCATGCCGGGATCGTCGGCGCCGCGCACGCGGGCCGGATCGGCGCGGCCGGGGGGGTGCTGCCCGCCGTCGTCGCCGCGATGACCGATCTCGGAGCCCGGGCGGACGCGATCGAGGTGCTGCTCGGCCCCGCTGTGTGCGGAGCCTGTTACGAGGTTCCCGCCGCCATGCGCGCCGAGGTCGACGCCGTTCTGCCGGGCAGCGCGGTGCGCACCCGGGCGGGCACTCCGGGGCTCGACCTGCGCGCGGGCCTCTACCACCAGCTCGTCGAGCTCGGGATCGGCCGTGTCGGTGCCGACCCGCGCTGCACCGTCGAGGACAAGGCGCTCTACAGCCACCGCCGCGACGGCCGCACGGGCAGGCAGGCCGCCATCACCTGGCTCGACCCGGCGTAGTGCCGCACCGATTTCACCGGTGATCGCCGGGATCGGCCGCGTCCGCGCCCAACCGACGATCACCGGCGGAGAATCGGCGCATGGGCACGGAGCGGGCAACAGCGGGGACCGAGGAGACAGCGTCGACGGTGGCGACTGAGGTATCGGCGGCCCGTCGCGCCGAGTTCGCGGAACGGCTCGCCGCCGTCCGCCGTCGGATCGCCGCGGCCTGCGCGGCCGCGGGCCGCGCACCCGACGAGGTCGAGCTGATGGCCGTCACCAAGACGGTGTCCGCCGCCGACGTCGCGGCGCTGGTCGACCTCGGCCTCGACCTGCTGGGTGAGAACCGCGTGCAGGAGGCCACCCGCAAGGTCGAGGCCGTCGCCGCGCTTCGCCCGGCGGCCAGACCCCGCTGGCATCTCATCGGCGGATTGCAGCGGAACAAGGCGCGGGCCGTCGTGCGCTGGGCCGAACAGGTGGAATCGGTGGACTCCGTGCGCCTGGCGGACGCGTTGGACGTCGCCGTCCGGCGCAGCATGGACACCGGCGGGCGCGAGTCCTCACTCTCCGTGCTCATCCAGTACAGCGTGGACGGGGACCCGAACCGGGGCGGAGTGCCCCGTTCGGACCTGCTCCCGCTGGCCGAACACGTCGCAGGGTGCGCCGAGCTGCGGTTGGCGGGCCTGATGGCGGTCGCCCCACTCGATGGCGAGCCCGAGGCCGCCTTCGCCGACATCGCCGCGGCGGCCGCCGAGCTGCGGGCGGCGCACCCCGACGCGACGACCCTCTCCGCGGGCATGAGCGGCGATCTGGAGATCGCAATCAGGCACGGTTGCGGCGTCGTGCGTGTCGGAACGGCCCTAGTGGGGGAGCGGACGTTAGCCTCGCGGTGATCGCAGGTCGTCGGGGTGGCGGCGGGCGGCCGAGCTACGAGGATGGGGGCGCTGATGGGCGCGATGTACAGGCTCAAGGCCTACTTCGGCATGGTGCCCGCCGAGGAGCTCGCCGAGTACGCCGACGAGCCCGAGCCCTACTCGCCGCCCGCCCGGCGCACCGTGCGCGATTTCGCCGCCGAGCGCGAGCCCGAGCCGCGTGTGCGTGAAACGGGATCGCGGTGGGACGACCGGTACGTTGGCGACGACGACCGGCATGATGCCGAGGAGTCGTGGGAGCGTCGTCCGGCCCGCACCGCGGTGGCTGAGCGCGTGCCATCGGTCGTGGCCGCTCGTTCCACGCCGTCCGCACCGGTGCGGGGTTCGCTCGCGATCGATCCCGATTCCGTGCGGGTTCCGGCGTCGTCCGGCGTCCCGGAGCAGCGCGAGCGGGCAAGCGGCCCCGCGGCGCTCGCCCGGATCACCACACTGCATCCCACCAGCTACAACGAGGCCCGCACGATCGGCGAGCGCTACCGCGACGGCATCCCGGTGATCATGAATCTGACCGAGCTCGACGACGCGTCGGCCAAGCGCCTCGTCGACTTCGCGGCCGGGCTGGTCTTCGCGCTCCGCGGTGGTTTCGACAAGGTCACCAACCGCGTGTTCCTGCTCACTCCGGCCGACGTGGAGGTGTCGGCCGACGACGCTCGCAAGCTCGTCGGCCGCGTGGGCAGCGTGGGCAGCGTCGGCGGGGATCGGCTGCGTTACTGACCGACTGCTGAGCGGTCGGTCGTCGAGCCCTCGTGCCACTATGGAGCCGTGCTCGTCATCCAGTTCGTCGTCTACTACGTGCTGTTCTCGTTCTGGCTGCTGCTGATCGGTCGCATCGTGGCCGAGCTGGTTCGCAGCTTCGCACGGCAGTGGGTGCCCGCCGGACCGAGCGCGGTGGCGTTGGAACTGATCTTCACCGCTACCGATCCCCCCGTGAAGTTGTTGCGGAGAGTGATTCCCGTCGTCCGGATCGGCGGCGTGGGTCTGGACCTGTCGATTATGGTTCTGTTGCTGGTCGTGTTCATACTGATGAACGTTGCCCAGCCGACGCCGTAGCGAGCCCCAGTCGCGCGGTGCCGCCGCCGAGGACTGCATGAGGTGATCCGATGCCGCTGACGCCCGCTGACGTCCACAACGTCGCGTTCAGCAAACCCCCCATTGGGAAGCGGGGGTACAACGAGGACGAGGTCGACGCGTTCCTTGATCTGGTCGAGGCCGAGCTGGCCCGCCTGATCGAGGAGAACGACGACCTCCGCGAGCAGGTCTCCCAGCTCGAACAGCGCCTCGGCAACGTCCAAGCCGACCTGGAGGAGGCGCGATCGCGTCCACCTGCGGCATCAATGGGGTCGGTCTCACCGCCCACGCAGCAGATCAGGCCGGTCGAGCCACCGCCGATGCAGCGCCCGATGGAGCCGCAGCGCGCGATGGGCGCGCCGCCACCGCAGATGGTGGAGCACGCCGAGACGGCAGGCGACCACCACGTCCAGGTGGCGAAGGTCCTCAGCATGGCGCAGGAGATGGCCGAGCGGCTCACCTCCGAGGCCAAGTCCGAGGCCGACACGATGCTGACCGACGCCCGCACCAAGGCCGAGCAGCTCCTGTCCGAGGCGCGCACCAAGTCCGACGGGCTCGTCAACGACGCGCGAGCTCGTGCGGAGACCATGCTCAACGATGCGCGCACCCGGGCCGAGACCCTCGAGCGCCAGTCCCGCGACAAGGCCGCCAAGCTGGTCGGCGACGCCGAACGGCAGCAGTCGGAGATCATCGGCAGCATCACGCGCGACAAGTCCGTGCTCGAGAAGAAGATCGACGAGCTGCGCACGTTCGAGCGTGAGTACCGCACCCGGCTCAAGACCTACCTCGAGTCGCAGCTGCGGGACCTGGGCGAACGTGGTTCCGCCGCGCCGTCCGACAGCCGGGCGGGCGCAGGCGGATACGCGGCGAGCGGGTACGGTCAACGCGCCGACACCGGTAGCTGACCTCTCCATCGGCGGGTCGCGGGGGCCCGTCGCCGCCGCGCCATCGCAGACGGAGTGAAACGTGCTGCTGCTAGTCCTGATTCTTGTCCTCGTCGCCTTCGGGCTCTTGGTCGTCGCCCTGCTCACCGGCAACGTGCTCAGCGCGTGGCTGTCGGTGGCGGTGAGCGTGGCGGCGGCCGTGGTGCTGGTCATCGACTGGTTGCAACGCCGGTCGGCGGTCAAGGCAGGCCGGGCGGGCGCAGAGGGCACGGCATCCCCGGCGCCGGAGTCGCCGTCCGAGGACCTCGATCCGGTCACCGAGGTCCTCCCGGTCTACGCGCCCGACGGTGAAAGTGACCCCGCGGGCGAAACGGTCGTCTCCGAGAAGAGCTCCGAGCGTGTGCCGGAAGGGCAGCAGACGGTTGTCATGCCCGCGTTCCAACCGTCTGGCTCCGCTGCCCGACCGTCCGGCGCTGAGGGCACTTCCACTCCTTCGGGCGGTTCTTCGTCACGCAGAGTGACGTCCGAGGCCGTGGAGCAGCCTCCGGGTGATGTCGGCGGACCGCGGCCCGATGATCGGACGGAGCGCGCCGACCGCACCGACGACCGCACCGACGACCGCTCTGACGCGGAGGCGACGGTGGTGGTCGACATCCGCAAGGCGGGGATCGGCGGCTCCGCGCCTGCGCCCGATGCGACGGGCAGTGCGTTCGGCGCCGGCTCCGGCTCCGGGGAGGGCGTCACACAGCGACCCGATCCCGCGACGGCCACCGAGTCGACCCAGGCCACTGGGGACGCTGGGTCAGGCTCTGCAGCCGCCGGAGCCGCCGGAGCCGCGGGAATTGCGGGTGGCGCGGTCGCGGGCGGCCTGGCTGCAGCCAAGCACGAGCCGGGCGACCGCACCGCAGCGGACACTCGAGCGGTCGACGTCGGGAAGGCGGGCGGTCGCGCCCCCACCGGCCCAACCGCGGATCGGCCCGACGTATCGCGACCAGACGAGCGGAGGCTGTCCGGGGGGGCCACTGCGCAGGCGGCCGAGGACAGCGCGGAAGGAACCAGCGACGACGCAGGTCGGGCTGCCACCCGCCGCCCTGAGGAACCGCCCACGGGCGCAGGCTCCCCCGCCGCCGGGGAAGGCGCTTCCGCAGACCGCGACACCGGCACCGCAAGTCCTCGTACCGAGGGCGCGTGGGCATCCGCCGCGGCTGCGACGGGGGGCGCCCCGAGCGAAGGTCGCACCGGTGGCGCCACGGAGCCGGTGGCGGACGCACCCGCGGCCGGAGGCAGGCCCAGCGAGACCTGGGGGCCGGGATCGGCCCCTGAGGGGCGTGGAGCTCCGACAACACCCGGATCGGATGAGGCCCGCTTTGCAGGCGCGCAGTCGGGATCGGACGTGTCCGCAGGCGAGAGCCGCCCCGGCGGCGCGGGATCGGACGCCTCAGGTGCCGGCCGCCCTGAAGGTGTACGGGCGCCGGGGGCGGACACGTCCGCCGGTGAAGCCCGGCCCGGTGGCACGCAGGCGCCGGCCTCGGACGCCCCTGGTGAGCGCCCTGACGGTGGGCGGGCGCTGGGATCGGACACACCCGCGGGCGAGCGCCGCGGTGGCGAGCCGTGGGCATCCGGAGCACCGGCAGGCGAGACCCGCACCGGCGGCGCATGGGCGACGGGCGCGGCCGCGGCAGCAGGCGCCGCAGGCCGGGCGGGCGGGGCCGAGGAGCACCCTGGCGAGCACGACCCGTCCGACCGCAGCGAGCCCGAGCCGACAGGCGACTCCAGCGGGGCCGCAGGCGGCGTCGAGACATTCGGCCCTGCGTCCGACGCCGACACCGGGTCGGCCGACGCGCGCGGCGAGCAGGCCACGCCGTCGGAGCCACCCGCGCGCGACGAGCAGGCCGCCCGCACGGGCCTCGGCGGCTCGGTCCCGGCGTCCGGACATGACCTCTTCGAGCCCGCCGCAGGCTCCGCGGACGCGACTGCCGTGATGAGCGCGCACCAAGGCGGGGGCCAGCAGGCCTACCCGTCGGACGCCGAGGCGCCGGAGGAATCCGTCGACCCGGTCGTCGCGCGGGTCGCCGCGACCGTGGTGGACGAGGTCCTCGTCATCGACGAACAGCCGCGCTACCACGTGTTGGGCTGCCGTGCGCTTGCGGCACAGCAGACCATCCCGCTGCCCGCCCGTGAGGCCGTCGAGCTCGGCTTCACCCCGTGCGGCTGGTGCCACCCTGCCGCCGTGCTGGGCGCCCGCCACCCGGCGTCCGCCCGCCCCTGACGACCACCCGGTGGAATACCGGGTAGCGCCGCGGCGCTACCCTGGACGTACAGGCACCGATCCGGCCATCACCGGGGAGCCTCCGGAAGAAACGGGTTGCCACTGTTGATCGTGGACAGCCCGGAGTAGAACCGGACGGGTGCGGCCCGTCACAGCCGTCGAATGAGCGGCCGTCTCTCGGGACGGCAAGCGGGGTGGTACCGCGGCAGCCCAGCCAGGCCGTCGTCCCCGTGCGAGTGACCACTGCGCACGAGGAGCACGCTCATGGCCTACCCGACGGTGCTGGCCCACCCGTCATTTCCGCAGCTCGAGACCGAGGTGCTGGACTTCTGGGCGGCGGACGGCACATTCGAGGCCTCGGTCGAGGCCCGGCCCGCAGGCGACAACGGCAGCAACGAGTTCGTCTTCTACGACGGGCCGCCGTTCGCCAACGGCCTGCCGCACTACGGCCACCTGCTCACCGGCTACGTCAAGGACGTCGTGCCGCGCTACCAGACCATGCGTGGCCGCCACGTCGAACGGCGCTTCGGCTGGGACACCCACGGCCTGCCTGCCGAGACCGAGACCGAGAAGCAGCTCGGGCTGAAGAGCAAGTCCGAGATCGACGAGATGGGCGTCGCGGCGTTCAACGCCGCCTGCCGCGAGTCGGTGCTGCGCTACACCGACGAGTGGCGCGCCTACGTCACCCGCCAGGCCCGCTGGGTCGACTTCGACCACGATTACAAGACCCTCGACCTGGACTACATGGAATCGGTCATGTGGGCCTTCAAGACCCTGTGGGACAAGGGCCTGGTCTACCAGGGCTTCCGCGTCCTCTGGTACTGCTGGCACGACGGCACCCCGCTGTCGGCCACCGAGACCAAGATGGACGACGTCTACCTCGACCGGCAGGACCCGGCCGTCACCATCGGGCTGCGCCTTTCCGCGCCGGGCACCGACCTCGATGCGGCGCTCGCCCTGGTGTGGACGACGACGCCGTGGACGCTGCCGTCCAACCTCGCGATGGCCGTCAACCCGGCGGTCGACTACGCGCTGGTCGAGGCGAACGGCGAGCGCTACGTCCTCGCCGCCGCCCGCGTGCCTGCGTACGCCAGGGAGCTGGGCCAGGAACCGAACCTGCTGCGGACGTTCCGCGGCGCCGAGCTGCTCGGCCTGTCCTACACGCCGCCGTTCGACTTCTTCGTCGGCCGGGCGAACGCCCACCGCGTGCTCGCCGCCGACTACGTCACCACCGAGGACGGCACCGGCCTCGTCCACATCGCGCCCGCGTTCGGTGAGGAGGACAAGGTCGTCACGGACGCGGCGGGCATCGAGGTGGTCGTGCCGGTCGGCACCGACGGCACGTTCGACGCCACCGTGCCGCCCTACGAGGGCATGCTCGTGTTCGACGCCAACCACCAGATCATCCGTGACCTCAAGGACCGCGCCAAGCCGTTCGTGCTCGGCACCCTGCTGCGGCACGAGACCTACGACCACCCGTACCCGCACTGCTGGCGCTGCGGCAACCCGCTCATCCAGCGGGCGGTGGACTCGTGGTTCGTGCAGGTCACGGCGTTCCGTGACCGGATGGTGGAGCTGAATCGGGACATCACGTGGGTGCCCGCGCACATCCGCGACGGCCAGTTCGGCAAGTGGCTGGAGGGCGCGATCGACTGGTCGATCTCCCGCAACCGCTACTGGGGCTCGCCGATCCCGGTATGGATGAGCGACGATCCGGCCTATCCACGCACGGACGTGTACGGCTCGCTCGACGAGCTGGAGCGCGACTTCGGCGTGCGACCCACCGATCTGCACCGGCCCTTCGTCGACGACCTCACCCGGCCCAACCCGGACGACCCGACCGGCCGCTCCACGATGCGCAGGGTGCCGGAGGTGCTGGACTGCTGGTTCGAGTCCGGCTCGATGCCGTTCGCGCAGGTGCACTACCCGTTCGAGAACGCCGAGTGGTTCGAGGACCACTACCCCGGCGACTTCATCGTCGAGTACAACGGCCAGACCCGCGGCTGGTTCTACACGCTGCACGTGCTGGCCACGGCCCTGTTCGACCGGCCGTCGTTCCGCTCGTGCGTCGCCCACGGGATCGTGCTGGGCGACGACGGGCTGAAGATGTCGAAGTCGCGCAAGAACTACCCGGACGTCAACGAGGTGTTCGACCGCGACGGCTCCGACGCCATGCGCTGGTTCCTCATGGCGTCGCCGATCTTGCGGGGCGGCAACCTCGTCGTCACCGAGCAGGGCATCCGGGAGGGCGTGCGCCAGGCGATCCTGCCGCTGTGGAACACGTGGTACTTCCTGTCGCTGTACGGCACGGCGGCCGGGCGCACCGGCACGTTCCGCGCGGACTCAGCCTCGGCCTCGCCGCACGTGCTCGACCGGTACGTGCTCGCGCGGACGGCCGCGCTCGTCGAGGACGTGACGGCCGCGATGGACGTCTACGACGTCGCGGGCGCGTGCGAGCGCGTGCGTGACCACGCCGAGGCGCTCACCAACTGGTATGTGCGCCGGTCCCGGGACCGGTTCTGGGCGGGTGACGCCGACGCGGTCGACACGCTGCACACGGTGCTCGAGGTGACGGCGCGGGTCGCGGCCCCACTGCTGCCGTTGACGATGGAGAAGCTGTGGCAGGGGCTCACCGGCGGCCGGTCGGTGCACCTCGCCGACTGGCCAGCCGCCGATGTGCTGCCCCGCGACGACGCACTGGTCGCGACCATGGAGCAGGTGCGGCAGGTCGCGTCGGCGGCGCTCTCGCTGCGCAAGGCCCGCGGGCTGCGCGTGCGGCTGCCGCTGGCCACGCTCACGGTCGCCGCCGCGGACGCCGCCGCGCTCGGCCCGTTCGCGGACATCCTGCGTGACGAGGTGAACGTCAAGGACGTCGTCCTCACCGACGACGTCGCGGCGCACGGGCGTTTCGAGATCGCCGTGAACGCGCGGGTGTGCGGGCCACGGCTGGGGGGCGACACCCAGAAGGTGATCCGCGCGGTCAAGGCGGGGGAGTGGACCGCCGAGCCGGACGGCACCGTGACGGCCGCGGGGATCACGCTGCAGCCGGGTGAGTTCACCGAGCGCCTGGTCGCGGTGGACGCCGACCGCACCGCCGCCTTGCCCGGCAACTCCGGCCTGGTGCTGCTGGAGACGAGCGTGACGCCGGAGCTGGCCGCCGAGGGCACGGCGCGTGACGTCGTACGGGTGGTGCAGCAGGCGCGCCGCGACGCCGGGCTCGACGTGTCCGACCGCATCACGCTCACCCTCGACGCGCCCGATTCGGTGCGCGACGCGGTCCGCGCGCACGAGGCGTTCGTGGCGGGCGAGGTGCTGGCCACGGCCGTCACGTACGGTCCGGTGGCCGAGCCGAGGTCCACCGGTGCGGTGACGACCCCCGACGGCACGCCGACCCAGGTCGGGGTGCTGGTGATGGCAGCCCCCAAAGGGTGAGCCGTTCCTGGCTCGGCGGGTTCGATACGGCGCGTGTTCGACAGCCCGGGGTGCGGTACGGCAACTCCTAGGCTGACTGCGTGGCGAACGGGGACGCGGCGGCCCGCTGGGCGGAGCTTCAGTCGGGCCGCGGGATCCCGCCGGAGATCCGCGCCCGCGTCGACTGGAACCCGTGGCATCACGAGCCGTCCTGGTTCGTGCCACCACCGGTCCCCGCCGACACGCCGTCGCGCGCAGCGGGGCTGGCGCTGCTCGTACCGCCGGGAGCTGTGCTCGACGTCGGTTGTGGCGGCGGGGATGCAGCGTTTGCCCTCGCCGAACGCGCGACCGAGCTGATCGGCGTCGACCGGCAGCGCGACATGCTCGACGTCTTCGCCGCCACCGCCCGCGACCGCGATGTCCCGGCTCGGGCTGTGCTGGGCGAGTGGCCTGCCGTGGCGGCCGAAGCGGGGCACGCGGACGTCGTGGTGGCGCATCACGTGCTGCACAACGTCGTCGACCTGCCGCCCTTTCTCTGTGCGCTGACGGCGGCCGCACGCCGGGGCGTCGTCGTCGAGATGCTCGACCAGCACCCGTTGGCCTGGCTCGACCCGCTGTGGGAGCGCTTCCACGGCCTTCGTCGACCGCCGCCCGCCACAGCCGAAGACGCTGTCGCCGTCCTCCGCGAGATCGGCCTCACGCCGGAGGTGACGCGCTGGGAGCGACCCAACCCGCCCCGGCACGACCCGGCCTGGGTAGCACAACGGCTGTGCCTGCCACCTGAGCGCGTCGCCGAGGTCGCCGCAGCGCTGCAGGCTCTCGGCCGCCCGCGCACCGCCGCGACCCTCACGTGGCGGTCCTAACCGGTAGGAGGCGCGCGCCTGGCCGGGAGCGGCGAGGGCGATCGTTAGGGTTGGGTATGCCGAGCCTTGAGCTGCTGCTCGGGATCGTGGCGGCGGTCATCCTGGTCGGCGTCGTTGCGGTCCGGGTGTCCGTGCGGCTCGGCCTGCCCTCGCTGCTGCTCTACCTCGGCATCGGGATCGTGCTCGGCGAGTCGGTGCTCGGCATCCAGTTCTCCGACGCCGCGCTCACCGAATCGCTCGGGCTCGCGGCCCTCGTCCTCATCCTCGCCGAGGGCGGCCTCACCACAAGCTGGCGCGCGGTGCGGCCCGCGCTCGGCCTCGGTATCGCGCTCTCCACCGTGTCGGTGCTGGTCAGCATCGCGGTCGTCGGGGCAGCGCTGCACATCCTGCTGGACCTCGAATGGCGCACGGCCCTGCTGTGGGGCGCCGTCCTGTCGTCCACCGACGCGGCTGCTGTCTTCAGCGTGCTGCGCGGCGTCGGGGTCAACAAGCGGCTCTCCGGTGCGCTGGAGCTGGAGTCCGGCATGAACGACGCACCGGTCGTGCTCGCCGTCGTGCTGCTGTCCTCCGATGAGCCGTTCACATGGTTCACACCAGCGCTGGTCGTCTACGAGCTGGTCGCGGGCGTGGTGATCGGCGCCGCGCTCGGCTTCGGGGGCGCGTGGGCGCTGCGCCGCGCCGCCTTGCCCGCCACCGGCCTCTACCCGCTCGCCGCGATCTCCGTCTGCGTGCTCGGCTTCACGGCAGGCCAGTTCACGCACGCCTCGGGGCTCCTCGCGACGTACGTCGCCGCGCTGGTGCTCGGCAACTCCGACCTGCCGCACCGCGGCGGCGTGCGCTCGTTCGCCGAAGGCACCGGCTGGCTCGCCCAGATCGGCCTGTTCGTGCTGCTCGGGCTCTACGCGTCGCCGCCACGGCTGATGACCGCCGTGGTGCCCGCGCTGGTGGCGGGCGTCGTGCTGCTGCTTGCCGCCCGCCCGCTGTCCGTGATGGCCGCGGCCTTTCCGTTTCGGGTGCCGTGGCGGGAGCAGGCGTTCCTGTCCTGGTCGGGTCTGCGCGGGGCGGTGCCCATCGTGCTCGCCCTCATCGCCCTCACCGAGGGCGCGCCCGGCGCGACCGACCTCGTCGACGCCGTGTTCGTGCTGGTGGTCGTGCTCACCTTGCTGCAGGGCACGACGTTGCCGTGGGTGGCCCGCCTGCTCGGCGTGGCGCGGGCGGGGGAGCCCCGCGAGCTGGAGGTCGACGCCGCGCCGCTCGACGAGCTGGGCGCCGACCTCCTGCAGGTGCGCGTGCCCGTCGGCTCCCGGCTGAAGGGCGTCTACCTGCGGGAGCTGCGGCTGCCGCGGGGCGCAACGGTGAGCCTCGTGGTGCGTGACGGCGAGGCGTTCACCCCGACCCTCGAGACCCGGCTGCGCGAGCGGGACCAGCTGCTCATCGTCGCAACGGCGCACGTTCGGGCCGCGACGGAGGACCGGATCAGGGCGGTGGACATGCGCGGCCGCTTGGCCCGCTGGACCCGCTGACCCGCGGGGACGGCATCATGGACAGGGTGACCGACCGACCCGACGCCGCCTCTGACGCAGCGCCAGCCACCGCGAACCGCGTGCGGCTGCTCGCTGCCATCGCGGCAGCGGTGCTGGTGGCGGACATCATCACCAAGACCATCGCGGTGGCCGAGCTGGAGGGCCGCGAGCCCGTCCGTGTCCTCGGCGGCCTGGTCTACCTGCAGCTCCTGCGCAACCCGGGTGCCGCGTTCTCGATGGCCACCGGCTTCACCTGGATCCTCTCGGTGATCGCGATCGCCGTGGTGGTCGTCATCGTGCGCGTGGCCAGGCGGCTGCGCTCCACGGGCTGGGCGGTGGCGCTCGGCCTGGTCCTTGGCGGCGCGCTCGGCAACCTCATGGACCGCGTCTTCCGCGCACCCGGCCCGCTTTCGGGCCACGTCGTGGACATGGTGTCGCCGTTCGCGCCCAACGGCGAGGCGTTCGCCGTGTTCAACCTGGCCGACTCCGCCATCACCTGCGGCGGCGTGCTGCTCGTCGTGCTCGCCCTGCTGGGCCACGAGCTCGACGGATCACATAGGGCAAGCGGTGAGTGACGTCCGCGAGCTTCCGGTCCCCGACGGCCTGGACGGCATGCGCGTCGACGCCGGACTCGCCCGGCTCCTGGGCCTCTCCCGCACGGTGGTGGCCACGCTCGCCGAGGACGGGCACGTTGCCCTCGACGGCCGCGCGGCGACCAAGTCCGACCGGCTGACGGCGGGCGCATGGCTGTCGGTCGCCCTGCCCGAACCCGAGCAGCCCGGCCCGATCGCCGGGCCGCCCGAGGTGGTCGCGGGCCTCACCGTGCTCCACGCCGACGACGACATCGTGGTGGTCGACAAGCCGGTCGGGGTCGCCGCGCACCCGAGTCCCGGATGGACCGGCCCGACCGTCGTCGGCGGCCTCGCCGCGCTTGGCTACCGCGTCGCGACGTCGGGTGCGGCCGAGCGGCAGGGCATCGTGCACCGGCTGGACGTCGGCACCACCGGGGTGATGGTCGTGGCCACCTCCGAGCACGCCTACACGACGCTCAAACGGGCCTTCAAGGAGCGCACGGTCGACAAGCGCTACCACGCCGTCTGCCAGGGCCATCCCGACCCGTCCAGCGGCACGATCGACGCCCCCATCGACCGTCATCCCCGCCACGACCACCGGTTCGCGGTCGTCGCGGGCGGACGGCCCAGCGTCACCCATTACGACACGCTGGAGGCGTTCCCGGCCGCGTCCCTCCTTTCCATCCGCCTTGAGACCGGCCGCACCCACCAGATCCGGGTACACCTGTCCGCACTGCGCCACCCGTGCGTCGGCGACCTCACCTACGGCGCCGACCCGGCGCTCGCCAAGCGGCTGGGCCTGTCCCGGCAGTGGCTGCACGCCCGCTCCCTCGGCTTTGCGCACCCCGCCGACGGGCGGTGGGTCGAGTTCGTCAGCCCCTACCCCGCCGATCTCGCCTGCGCGCTGGATCGGCTGCGCGGATGACCACCCGGCGGCGGCTGGCGCTGCTGGCCGCCTGCGGAGTCGTGGCCGCCATGGTCGCGCTCTACACCGCCGTCCGCTCGCCCGCGCCCACGTCCGCCCCGCCGCCGGGATCGGTGCGGCTCGGACCGGAGCCGGGCGAGCCTGTCGCCGCCTATCTGGCGAGGGCCGCCGCCACCCTGCCGCCGGACGGCATCACCACGCTTTCGCTCGTCCAGTTCACCGACGAACGCACCGTCGCCGACGCGCAGGCTGCGGGCACGCCACTCGAGGCGGTGTTCCGGGTCGACCTTCCGCGGGTGCAGACCGCGCTGCGCTTCATCCCGCTTGAGTCGGGCGTGCCGGTGCCGACCGCGCTCGACACGGCACGACAGCGGGCAGGCGCCGCGGCGAGCGCCGACGCGAGCAGGCTCACGGGGCGTCCGCGCGCCGTCGCGGCGGCCGAGGCGGCCGCGTTGACCCGCACCGACTGCTCCTGTGTCGTTGCGCTGGTCGTTTCCGTCGACGGCACGGCGCTGCGACGGCCCGCAGCCGGGGTACGGGTCGTCGAGGCCGCGCCCCCAGGCGTTACATTGCGTGAGTTGGCGCTGTCCCCATTGCTGCCCGAGCAGGCCGACCGGGCCGATCCGCTCCCGGACGACGGACCGGTGCCGTGAGCATGCTCACCCCGGGGATCCCCGGAATGGACTAGGTGGATATCCGGATGTCGGTCTCAGGAAGGGCCTGGCACGGTGGAGTCATGACCGAAAACGGGGGGACGTGCGAGCGCGGGGGGAGACGCGCACGCAGACATGATCCGATCGTTATCGGTGCGACACCCGAATTTTGCCTGTTCGCATCGGTTGACCGGGCAGGCTGGCGGGCACGAAGGACGTGCGACGAGGGAGCGGCGTGACCGAACACCAGCTCGTCCAGTCGCTACCGTCGATCACCTTGGCCGTGATCGCCGCGTTCTTCTTCGCGGGCGCGGCCGTGCTCCAGCATCGTGCCGTGTCCGCCGAGCCCGGCCCCGGAGCGGGCACGCTCTCGCTGCGCGGGCTTCGGGACATCTCACGGCGACCCGGGTGGCTGCTGGGCCTCGTCCTCGCCGCAGGTGGGTCCACCCTGCACGCCGTCGCACTGGTGCTCGCGCCGCTGTCGGTGGTGCAGCCGGTCGGCGTGCTCGCCGTGCCCATCGCCGTCGTGCTCAGCGCGGCCCGCACGCATCGCAGGCCCACGCCCGGCATGCTCGTCGGGATCCTCGTGTCCGTCACGGCGGTCGTCACGTTCGTCGGCACGGCCGCGGGCTCGGCGGTCAGCACCCCAGCGCCCGGGCGGGCGATGCTGCTCGCGGGCCTTGTCGTCGGGCTCGTCGTGCTCGTGCTCGCGGGCGTCGGGCTCGCCCGTACCGGTTGGGCCCGCTGCGTGACCTGCGCCATGGCGGGCGCCGCCGCGTTCGGCCTGGTGTCCGCGCTGGTCAGGGCGGCCTCGCAGGCCGTGACATCGGGGCAGATCGGCATCCTCGACCCGGCGGTGCTCACCACTGTCGCGGGCGTCGTCGCCGCCATCCTCGCGGGCGGCTGGCTCATCCAGCAGGCGTTCGCCGCAGGGCCTCCCGAGGTGGTCGTCGCCTGCCTGACGGTCGTGGACCCGATCGTCGCCGTGCTGTTCGGCGTGGTCCTGCTGGGTGAGGGCAACGCGACCCCGTCCGCCCACTGGGCCGTCCTGGTCGCCGCGGCGATCGCCGCCACCGCGGGCGTCGGGGTGCTCGCCCGCCACCATCCCGAGGCCACAACTCGCGCCAGGGCGCGGCGCAGGTTCGAGCCCGCGCCCCGCTCGCACCGCCGGTGACCCCAGCACCGACGCACACACTTCCGAGAGGAACTGCCTGAAATGCCCTCCTCGCTGCGCATCCTCATCGCGGCCGAGACCTACCCACCCGACGTCAACGGCGCCGCCCGGTTCGCCGAGCGGCTCGCGGGCGGGCTCGCGGGGCGCGGGCACGAGGTGCACGTCGTCGCCCCCTCGCCGGACGGTCAGCCCGTCAAGTTCGTGCAGGGCGGCGTCACGGTGCACGGCGTGCGCTCGCACTCGTACTTCATGCGCCCCGACTTCCAGGTGTGCATGCCGTGGGAGGTCGCGCCCGCGACTGCCGCGGTGCTGGCGGAGATCGACCCTGACGTCGTCCACACGCAGGCGCACATGGTGTTGGGCCGGTACATGGTCAAGGCCACCGTGCGCAGCGGCAGGCCGTTGGTGGCCACCAACCATTGCATGCCCGAGAACCTCGCCGCGCACGCCCCCGTCCCGCGGGTGCTGCAGCGGCTGGGCTACCGCATCGCGTGGAAGGACCTGGGGCGCATCTTCGGCCGTGCCGACGCGGTCACCGCGCCCACGCCGCGCGCGGTCGAGCTGCTGCAGCGCTCCGCTGGCCTCACCGACGCGTTCCCCGTTTCCTGTGGGATCGACGCCGACCGCTACCGCCGCGATCCCGAGTCCGACCCGCCGAACGTGCTGTTCGTTGGCCGGATGGACCAGGAGAAGCGGGTCGACGAGCTGATCAGGGCGTTCGCCGCCCTGCCCGCCGCCCTGCCCGCCGGACTCGACCTCGTCGGCGACGGCCCCGAGCGCGGGGCGTGGACCGCGCTGGTCGACGAGCTGGGCATCGCCGACCGCGTCCGCTTCCACGGCTTCGTGCCCGAGGACGAGCTCGTCGCGGCCTACGCCAGTGCTGCCGTGTTCTGCATGCCGGGCATCGCCGAGCTGCAGAGCCTCGTCACGCTGGAGGCCATGGCGTCGAGCACCCCGGTGGTCGCGGCCGACGCGATGGCGTTGCCGCACCTCGTCCGGCCCGGCCGCAACGGCTGGCTCTACCAGCCGGGCGACATCGGCGAGCTCACCGTCCGCCTCACGACCCTCCTCGGCGACCCGGCCCTGCGCAGGCGGATGGGCGCGGCCAGCCGCGAGCTCGTCAACGAGCACGCGATCGGCGCCACCCTCGACCGCTTCGAGGCGGTCTACCGCGATGCGATCGCGCGCAGGTCGGTCACGCTTCGCCACGCCGCCTGACGTCCACCACGCGTTCCGCCAGAGCGAGCAGCACGAGCGCTGAGCGCTCCCAGGAGTACTGCTCGGCGCGCTTGCAGGCGGCGGCCGACGCCGTGGCGAACGTCGACTCGTCGGTGAGGGCGCGGATCGCCCGCACGAAGCCCGCGACGTCGTCGGGGTCGACGTAGGTGGCCGCGTCGCCGCCGACCTCGCGGAACACCGGGATGTCGCTCACCACCAGCGGCGTGCCCACGCTCATGGCCTCCACCAGCGGCAGCCCGAAGCCCTCGTCGCGCGACGCGGTGACCAGCGCGGTCGCCCCGCGCAGGAGGTCACGGTAGGTGGTGTCGTCGGCGCCGTCGTGGAAGACGAGCCGGGCGCCGGGGCCGAGCGCGGTGAGCCGCGCGCGCTCGTCGGCGCTGACCCGGCTGATGAGGTGCAGCTCGTGGTCGGGCAGCAGCGCGGCGACGCGCACGAGCGCCTCGACGTTCTTGTACGGCATGAACGTGCCCGTGTAGACCAGGGCGCGCATGCGCGGCAGGCGCGTCGGGTCGGGCGCGGGATCGGCGGCGTTCGGCACCACGGTCACCGGCCTGCGGGTCAGCCGGTGGGTCGCGATGAGCGCAGCGGACGTCTCGGAGACCGTGACGACGGCATCGGCCCGGTTCAACAGCAGCCGCTGTGGCCACCAAGCCAGGTGGTAGAGCCGCCACAGCAGCCGGATCGGGGCGGCGAACTCCGGCGGCGGCGTGCGGTGGCGGTAGTAGATGAGGTCGTGGAGCGTGAGCAGCACCGGGTAGTGGCGGCCCCACGTCCCCATCGTCTGCATCGGCGAGAACACGACGTCCGGCGCGAGGCGGTTGACCTGCCTGGCCACGAACGGCTCCCGGATGCTGGTCGGCGCACTGATCCGCGCCCATGGCGCTGCCGGGAGGTGGGCGAGCTGGCGCTCATCGCTGACCAGCATCGTCAGCGGGTGCAGCCGGGCGAGCGCGTGCACCAGTCCGGCCGTGTAGCGGCTGATGCCGTTGTGCCGCCCTGGGGTGATGTAGCGGCAGTCGACTACGAGCCGCACACGAACTCCGCGATCGCCCGCGCCACGGCGGCAGGGGCTTCGTAGTGGGCGAGGTGGCCGACGTCGGGGACGACGACCAGACGCGCGTCGGGAAAACGCCCGCCGAGGGCGTGCTGGGCAGGGAGGGGCGCGATGCTGTCGCGTTCCGCGACAACCAACAGCGTCGGGGCGGTGACCGCGGGCGCGAACTCCGCGACGTCGTGGGAGATCGAGGCCTGGAACGCCTCCAGCAGAACGCGCCGGTCGGCGAAGCCCGCGAAGTAGCGGCCGTGCTCGGCGTGGATCCAGCGGCGGAGCGCGGGGTCGGGCGTGGTCGTCATGGCGACGCTGGCGATCCGGGTGACGATCGGGCTGCGCAGCAGGGCGACGCCGAGGCGTTCCGGCAGCGCGGCGGCGAGCCGGTGGTAGCCGACGGTGAGCCGGTTCATTGCGTGCTGGGGGACCGTCACGATCGGGTTGACCAGCACCAACGCTCGCGTCCGCACCTCGGCGGCGGTGGCCGCGGCGATGATCGAGCCGAACGAGTGGCCCGCCAGGGTCGGGTCCCCGCCGATTGTGACCAGCAGCTCGCCCGCCCATGCGGCGTAGCCCGCGACGTCGTGGGCATCGTCGGGCAGGGGCGGGGAGGCGCCGAAGCCGGGCAGGTCAGGCACGACGACGCGCAGTGTTCTCAGATGGGCAACGATGGGCTCCAGCCCGTGGTGATCGCCGCGCAGGCCGTGCAGGAACACGACCGTGCGCGCCGCGTCGGGCGGGCCGTAGGTCCAGCAGGCCGTGCGCCCGCCACGGAGGACCAGCTCGTCGCGGCGGACCGGCAGGCGCTCGACGAGCGCGGCGTAGGGGGAGCGGTCGGCCATCGTCCGGAGTGTAGGTCCGAGCCACCCCGAGTCGTGCGCGGAAACGAGGGCTATAGCGCTCTTTTCCGCTCACGGCCTCAGGCGGTCGCGAGGGTGACGCGGGCAGGCGTGGGTCAGCCCGCGGAGGTCAAGAGCGCGCGCCAGCGCCGCCCTGCCGGGTTGTCCCAGCGTCGGTGCAGGCTGCCGAACAGCTCGGCGGCCCGTGCACCCGCCCACTCGGCGGGCAGCAGCTCGCCGGGCAGAGCCGGGTCGAGGAACGGGAAACGCCGCCATGCGTGCACCAGGTGGATCTGCGCGGTCATGACCTCGGCCGGAGTGCCGGGCGCGGCCGATCCGAACGTGTCGAGGAAGTCCTCGTAGGCGGCCTCGATGCCCGCGAGGTCCCAGGCCTGCGCCACGACGTCGCGCTCGGCCCCGATCGCGCCGAACGGGCCGACGAACGAGCTCGTCACCTCGGTGAGCTCCAGGTCGGCGATCACCCGAGCCACCTCGTCCTGCTTGCCGGGGTGCGGCGTGACCCACACGCCGGGCGTCGGCGAGCCCAGCCCCGCCCAGGCCAGCCGGGTGCGCAGGCGGTGCCGCAGCTGCCGCCGCGACTCCGGCACGCTCACCAGGAGGACCAGCCAGCGCCCGTCCCACGCCAGGGTGCGGGTGCCGAAGCCGTAGATGCGCGCAGCACCCTCGGTGAGCAGCCGTCGCCCGGACGCGGAGAGCGACCAGCGCACCCGGCGCCCGGAGCGGTCGGACTCCAACAGCCCCTCGGCGGCCGTGCGGGCCAACGCCTGCCGAGCCGACTTCTGCTCCACGCCGAGCTCCGACAGGACGTCGATCAACGTCTGGGTCCACACCGGCTCGGCCCGCGGCAGCACGAACTCGCCGAGCACGGTGAGCAGCAGCGACCGCGCGCTCTTGGCACCGAGCTCGCGCCGCCGGGAGAGCGCAGGGTGCTCGGTGTCGAAGGGTTCCGCAGCGGCCACCATCCTGCTCGTCAACGGGGCCGGGTCGTCGGCACAGCCATGCGAAGGACCATAGCCCGCTGGCTACGCTCGCCGTTCGTGGACGTCGAACGCCTGCTCAGCGAGGACCGGCGGCGGGTATGGCACCCCTACGCGCCGATGCCAGCGCTCATGCCGCCGCTTCCGATCGTCGCTGCCGAAGGGGTACGGCTGCGCCTCGCCGACGGGCGGGAGCTGGTGGACGGCATGTCGTCGTGGTGGGCGGCCGTGCACGGGTACGCCCATCCCGTCCTCGACGCGGCGGTCCGCGACCAGCTCGGCGCCATGAGCCATGTGATGTTCGGCGGCCTCACCCACGCGCCCGCGGTCGACCTGGCCCGCACCCTCGTCGAGATCACGCCGCCGGGGCTCGAACACGTCTTCTTCGCCGACTCGGGCTCGGTGTCGGTCGAGGTCGCGATCAAGATGTGCCTCCAGTACCAGCGCTCGCGTGGACGTGCAGGCAAGCACCGGCTGATGACCTGGCGCGGCGGCTACCACGGCGACACGTTCGGCGCGATGAGCGTGTGCGACCCCGATGGCGGGATGCACGCTCTCTGGCGCGACGTGCTGCCGCGGCAGGTGTTCGCGGGGGTTCCGCCTGCGACGTTCGAGGCAGATTACGTCGCGGAGCTCGCCCGGCTGGTCGAGGAGCATGCCGACGAGCTGGCCGCGGTGATCGTCGAGCCCGTGGTGCAGGGTGCGGGCGGCATGCGCTTTCACGACCCGCGCTACCTGCACGTGCTGCGGGAGCTCACGCTCGCCCACGACGTGCTCCTGGTGTTCGACGAGATCGCCACCGGGTTCGGGCGCACCGGTGCGCTGTTCGCCGCCGACCACGCCCCGGTCTCGCCGGACGTCATGTGCGTCGGCAAGGCGCTGACCGGCGGGTACCTGACGATGGGGGCGACGCTGTGCACCGAGGCGGTCGCGCGCGGCATCAGCGACGGCGAGGCGGGCGTGCTCATGCACGGGCCGACGTTCATGGCCAACCCGCTGGCCGCCGCCGTCGCCGGGGCGTCCGTGGGGCTGCTGCTCGACCGGGACTGGCGTGGCGAGGTGCGCGGGATCGAGGCCGCGCTGACGACCGGTTTGGCGCCCGCCCGTGCGATGCCCGGCGTGGTCGACGTGCGGGTGCTCGGCGGGATCGGCGTTGTGCAGCTCGACCACCCGGTCGACCTGGCGGCGGCGACCGCGGCCGCCGTCGACGCCGGGGTGTGGCTGCGGCCGTTCCGCGACCTCGTCTACGCGATGCCGCCGTACATCTGCACGCCCGACGAGCTGGCGGCGATCACGGCAGGGGTGTGCGCCGCCGTTTGCGCTGGTTGACGGTGCGGTGAGTCTGGTTCCTCGGCACGTCGATGCCTGCTGTCGATGTGGGGAAGCCCGCGTCGAGCGCGATGGTCGTCGGGCGACCGTCGCGCTTAGGGTGACGGTCGTGCCCGATGCCCACCCGCACCCCCTGGCCTGGCTCGACGCGCACGCCGACCGCCGCAGGGCCGCAGGGCTGCGCCGCGAGCTCCGCCCGCGCACCGGCGACGACGGCCTGCTCGATCTCGCGGGCAACGACTACCTCGGCCTGTCCACCGACCCCCGGGTCCTCGAAGGGGCGATCGCGGCCACCCGCACCTGGGGGGCGGGTTCGACCGGCTCTCGACTGGTCACCGGCACCACCGCACTGCACGCCGAGCTGGAGGCCGAGCTCGCCGCGTTCCTCGCCGCTCCCGCCGCGCTCGTGTTCTCCTCCGGCTACCTGGCCAACCTCG
Source organism: uncultured Actinomycetota bacterium (assembly GCA_963736375.1). GTDB lineage: Bacteria > Actinomycetota > Actinomycetes > Mycobacteriales > Pseudonocardiaceae > Pseudonocardia. The sequence goes on along the minus strand of CAVTOL010000016.1, from coordinate 437,931 downwards.
GCGTCATCACCGCACTCTCCGGACCGGGCGCGCTCGTCGTCTCCGACGCAGCCAACCACGCGTCGCTCGTCGACGCCTGCAGGCTCGCCAGTGCCCGCATCGCGGTCACCCCGCGCGACGACCCGGCCGCCGTCGACGCGCTACTGGCCGCCCGCACGGAGGAGCGCGCGCTGGTCGTCACCGACAGCGTGAACTCCGTCGACGGTGCGTTCGCCCCACTCCGCGAACTGCACGCCGTGTGCCGCGCCCATGGCGCGCTGCTGGTGGTGGACGAGGCGCACGGGCTCGGGGTGGTCGGGCGGGGCGGGCGGGGGCTCCTCGCCGAGCACGGCCTGGCGGGCGCCGACGACATCGTCGTCACCGTGACGTTGTCCAAGGCGTTGGGCAGCCAGGGCGGCGCGGTCGTCGGATCGGCCGCGGTGATCGCGCACCTGGTCGACACCGCCCGCTCGTTCATCTTCGACACCGGCCTCGCGCCTTCCTGCGTCGGCGGCGCGCTCGCGGCCCTGCGGGTGTTGCGCGCCGAACCAGAGCGCCCGGCCGCGATCCTCCGCGCCGCCGCGATCCTCGCCGCCGCGGCGGGGGTGCCTGCGCCGCCGTCGGCCGTGGTGTCGGTGGTGCTCGGCGAGCCCGACATCGCCGTCGCCGCAGCGGCCGCGTGCGCCGAACGCGGTGTGCGGGTCGGCTGTTTCCGGCCGCCGTCGGTGCCGAAGGGCACCAGCAGGCTCCGGCTGACCGCGCGCGCGACGCTCACCGACGCCGAGCTCGCCCGCGCGGGCGCCGTCCTCGCCGAGGTGCTGTCCCGGGTGGAGCAGCGGTGATCCTGATCGTCACCGGCACCGGGACAGGCGTCGGCAAGACCGTCGTCACGGCGGCGGTCGCCGCGCTCGCGCCGGGCCGGGTCGCGGTGCTCAAGCCCGTCCAGACCGGTGTCGCCCCCGGCGAACCGGGTGACGTTGCCGACGTCGCCCGGCTCGTCCCCGGCGTCACCACGCGGGAGCTCGCCCGCTACCCGGAGCCGTTGGCCCCGGCGACCGCGGCGCGGCGGTCGGGGCGCCCGCCCGTCCATCCCGAGGCGGCGGTCACGGCCGCTTTGGAGCTGGCCGCGGATCACGACCTGGTGCTCATCGAGGGTGCGGGCGGCCTGCTCGTCCGCTTCGACGACGACGGGGGCACGCTCGCCGACGTCGCCGCGAAGCTCGCCGCGCCGGTGCTCGTCGTCGCAACCGCCGGGCTGGGCACGCTCAACCACACCGAACTGACGGTCACCGAGCTGCGCCGACGCGGGCTGACCTGCCAGGGCGTCGTCATCGGGGCGTGGCCTGCCGAGCCCGACCTCGCCGCGCGCTGCAACCTCGTCGACCTCCCGGCCGTCACGGATGCACGGCTCCTCGGGGCCGTCCCCGACGGCGCGGGTGCGCTCGATCCCGCCGCCTTCGCGCGTCTCGCGCGTCACGGATTGGCGCGTGAACTGGGTGGCACATGGCAAACTCCCCAGCCGTGACCACGACCAGCTTCGAGATCCTCGACACGGCCCGCGAACAGGTCCTCGAGCGGGGTGAAGGGCTGTCCGAAGCGCAGGTTCGCGACGTGCTGCGGCTGCCCGACGAGGCGTTGGACCCGCTGCTGCAGCTCGCCCACGAGGTGCGGATGCGGTGGTGCGGGCCGGAGGTCGAGGTCGAGGGGATCATCTCGCTGAAGACCGGCGGGTGCCCGGAGGACTGCCACTTCTGCAGCCAGTCGGGCGTGTTCGCGTCGCCGGTGCGGGCGGCGTGGCTGGACATCCCGATGCTCGTCGAAGCGGCCAAGCAGACGGCGAAGACCGGCGCCACGGAGTTCTGCATCGTCGCGGCCGTTCGTGGCCCTGACGACAAGCTGATGGCGCAGGTCGCCGCGGGCATCGCGGCGATCAAGGACGCCGTCGACATCAACGTCGCCTGCTCGCTGGGCATGCTCACGCCCGAACAGGTCGACGCGCTCGCCGCCATGGGTGTGCACCGCTACAACCACAACCTGGAAACCGCGCGCTCGTACTTCCCCCACGTCGTCACCACCCACACGTGGGAGGAGCGATTCGAGACCCTGCGGCTCGTCCGGGAGGCGGGCATGGAGGTGTGCTGCGGAGGGATCATCGGGCTGGGGGAGACGGTCGAGCAGCGCGCGGAGCTGGCCGCGCAGCTGGCCGCCGTCGAGCCGGACGAGGTGCCACTGAACTTCCTCAACCCGCGCCCCGGCACCCCGCTCGCCGACCGGGAGCCGCTGGACGGCGCCGACGCGCTGCGCACCGTGGCGGCGTTCCGGCTGGCGATGCCGCGCACGGTCCTGCGGTTCGCGGGCGGCCGGGAGATCACCCTGGGCGATCTCGGAGCCCGCCAGGGCCTGCTCGGCGGGATCAACGCGGTGATCGTCGGCAACTACCTCACCACGCTCGGGCGACCCGCCGAGGCCGACATCGATCTGCTCGGCGAGCTGCAGATGCCGATCAAGGCCCTGAACGAGACGCTGTGAGCGCGCCCTTCTGCGTCCGCTGCGGCCGACCGGGCGAACATCCGGCGTGCCAGGCGCAGCGGGCTTACGAGCCGCCGCGATACTGCCCACGGTGCGCGCGGCGGATGGTCGTGCAGGTGACGCCGACGGGCTGGACCGCCCGATGCAGCAGGCATGGGGAGCTCAGCAGCGGCTGATAGGGGTACGGGGTGGGAATCCGTCTGGGAGGACGTCTGATCGTCATCCGCCGCTGATCACGATCGGCGACTGCGGCATGCTGGGCCGCATGCCGAACTGGGGGCCGCTGCTGCGGCAGGCGGTGGAGGCGGGGCTGAAGCTGCTCAGGCCGTCGCCCACCGCCGCACCGACGGGCGACCGGGCGCGGGTCCGCAGCGCGCCGACCGGCGATCGGGCGCGGACGGTCGTCTACGCCCCGAACCTGGACGGTGCCGCCGACCCCGGCGAGGTCGTTTGGACGTGGGTGCCGTTCGAGGAGGAGGACGGGCGCGGGAAGGACCGGCCGTTGCTCGTCGTCGGACGGGAGGACGGCGATCTGCTCGGGCTCATGCTGTCCAGCCAGCACAAGCGCGACGGCGAACCGGGCTGGATCTCCGTTGGCTCGGGGGCGTGGGACCGGGAGGGACGGGAGTCGTTCGTGCGGCTCGATCGGGTGTTGGAGGTCGCCGAGCACGGGATCCGGCGGGAAGGCGCGGTGCTGGACCGCGGTCGGTTCGAGCGGGTCGCCGACGAGCTGCGGGACCGCTACGGCTGGGGGTGACGGCGTCATCGCGTTACCGATCGGGTCCGTGGCGTGGTCGAGATGCGCGACTCACCGTGGGGGCGGGGCGTCAGTTGGTGCTGTGCTCCACCGCGTACGTGGTGATCGGCGCGGGGACGGCGCGCAGCTGCGTGAGCAGGCCGGTCTCCCTGGCGAGCAGGGCGCGGACCATGCGCAGCCGCTCGGTGGGCGAGGTCTGCTCAAGGAGCCGCTGCCGGTCGGCCATGGGCAGGAGGCAATCGGCGGCGAGCACGTGGGGAAGGGTGGCAGGGGTGGTGTCGTCGGCGGGCTCGGCCCAGTCGCCCGACTTCCACGCCGTGGCGCAGTAGCGTCGGTGTGCCGCGCGCGCGGAGGCGCTGAGCATGCGGGTGAGGTCGTCGGCGTGGCCGTCGAGGTCGCCCTCGACCTCCACGTCGGGCAGGAACTCCACCGAGCCGATGAGGTAGGGCTTCGACTCGGCGTCGAGGTCCAGCAGGCGGAAGCGGCGGGTGCCGCGCGTGACGATGTCGTAGCGACCGTCGGGCAGCCGCCGGACGTCGCGCAGCTCCGCCGTGCAGCCCACGGTGTGCAGCGCCGCCAGCCCGTCGTCGTCGGGGGTGAAGCCCTCGCGGACGGCGACGATGCCGAACTCCCGATCCGGCACCGCGCCGGTGACGAGGTCGACCGTGAGCTGCCGGTACCGCGGCTCGAAGATGTGCAGCGGCAGCGTGGCCCCTGGCATGAGCACCGTGCCCAGCGGGAACAGCGGAACGGTCTCGGCCACGCGTCTACGGTACGGCTCCCCGCGTCTGATCGCCTGGCGGCTTGAGCACGGCGAATGCGTCGGTGACGCGCAGAGTTCGCTCCGTGAAGCGGAAGAGCGCCGCCGGTCGGCCGCCCGCCGGTCCGGGCGCGGCGACCCCGCCGGTCGGCTCCAGCACGCCACGTCGGGTGAGCACGCGCTGCAGGTTGGTCGCGGAGACGGGATGGCCGAGCGCGGCGACGTACAGGTCGCGCAGCGCCGAGATCGTGAACGTGTGCGGTGCGAGCGCGAAGCCCAGGTTGGTGTAGGAGAGCTTCGCGCGCAGCCGCTCGTGGGCGGCCGCGACGATGGCGGCGTGGTCGAACGCCGTCGGCGGCGGCGCGGCGACCGGGTGCCACGCGGTGTCGGCGGGAACGGCGGGGTCGGCGTCGCTCGGTACGAGCCCCAGGAACGCGGTGGCGACGACACGCGCGCCCGGCACCCGGTCCGGCCGGGAGAACACGCCGATCTGCTCGACGTGCGCGACCTCGCGGACGTCGACCTTCTCCGCGAGCTGCCGCAGCACCGAGGCTTCGACGTCCTCGTTGGCCCCGAGCCTGCCGCCGGGAAGCGCCCAGCGGCCCTCATCCGGTGGCCGCGCACGCCGCCAGGCGAGCACGGACAGCGTGCCGTCGCGGATCTGCAACACCGCGGCGAGCACCTCGTGCTCGGTTCCCATCCCGGCGATCATAGGCAGCCTGCCCGGATGAACGGCGGGTTGCGGACAGGTGAGGTCCCGGCCACGCGGAGGGTGTGCGCGCTGCGGGCGTCGGTTAGCATGGTGCTTAGTTTACGACTAGTAGTCGAAAACAGGAGGCAGGGGAAATGACCGTCGCGACGCCGATCCGAGCCTGGGCCGAGGAGGTGCGCGCGCTCGCGCGTCGCCACGACGCCGTGCTGCTCGCCCACAACTACCAGCTGCCCGAGATCCAGGACGTCGCCGACCACACCGGCGACTCGCTGGCGCTGTCCCGGCTCGCGGCCGGCTCGTCGGCGTCAACGATCGTGTTCTGCGGCGTCCACTTCATGGCCGAGACGGCGAAGATCCTCGCGCCCGACAAGACCGTCCTCATCCCCGACGCCGCGGCTGGGTGCTCGCTGGCCGACTCGATCACGGCCGACCAGCTGCGCGCGTGGAAGGCCGAGCACCCTGGCGCCGTGGTGGTGTCCTACGTGAACACGACCGCGGCGGTGAAGGCCGAGACCGACGTCTGCTGCACGTCGTCGAACGCGGTGGAGGTGGTCGCCTCGGTACCGGCCGACCGCGAGGTGCTGTTCCTGCCCGACCAGTTCCTCGGCGCCCATGTCCGAAGGGTGACCGGCCGGAAGAACCTGCACGTGTGGGCGGGGGAGTGCCACGTTCACGCGGGCATCAACGGCGCCACGCTCGCCGCCAAGATCGACGCGCACCCCGAGGCCGAGCTATACGTGCACCCCGAGTGCGGCTGCGCCACCTCGGCGCTCTACCTCGCCGGGACGGGCGCGGTGCCGCCCGACCGGGTACGGATCCTCTCGACGGGCGGGATGCTCGACGCCGCACGGAGCTCGTCGGCGCGCGAGGTGCTGGTCGCCACCGAGGTCGGCATGCTGCACCAGCTGCGCCGCGCGGCCCCCGACGTCGCGTTCCGCGCGGTGAACGAACGGGCGTCCTGCCGCTACATGAAAATGATCACCCCGGAGAAGCTGCTGCGGGCGTTGCGCGAGGGTCGTGACGAGGTGCGCGTCGACCCCGACCTGGCCGTCCGTGCCCGCCGCGCCGTCCAGCGGATGATCGAGATCGGGAGCCCGGGGGGCGGCGAATGAACGGCTGGGCGGCCGAGGCCGAGCTGGTGGTCGTCGGCACGGGGGTGGCAGGCCTCACCGCCGCGGTGGAGGCCGCGCGGCTCGGTGTGCGCGTGGTCGTCGTGACGAAGGACGCGGCCGACGCCGGATCGACGAGGTGGGCGCAGGGCGGGGTCGCGGTCGTCGTCGGGGACGTGCCGGGCGACAGCGTGGCGGCGCACGTCGCCGACACGCTCACCGCGGGCGCGGGCCTGTGCGACGAGGCGGCCACCGCGGCGATCCTGCGCGACGGGCCCGAGGCCGTGGCCCGGCTCCGTGCCCGTGGCGCGGTCTTCGACGCCGTGTCCGATTCCGGCGGCGACCGGCTCGCCCGCACCCGGGAAGGCGGCCACTCGGCGTTCCGCGTGATCCACGCGGGTGGCGACGCGACGGGCGCCGCGATCGAACGCACGCTCGTGCGCGCCGCGGCCGGGTTGCCGCTGCTCACCGGGCACACCGCCGTCGACGTGCTGAGGGACGCGCGAGGGCGCGTCGCCGGGTTGGCCGTCCTCGACGCCGCGGGGCAGCCCGGTGTGCTGCACGCGCAGGCCGTGCTGCTGGCGACCGGCGGCTACGGCCAGCTCTACGCGTCGACGACCAACCCCGCGACGGCCACCGGCGACGGCGTGGCGCTCGCCCTGCGCGCCGGTGCCGCGGCCGCCGACCTGGAGTTCGTGCAGTTCCACCCCACCGTCCTCTACACCGGCCCGACGACCGGAAGGCGGCCGCTGGTGACCGAGGCGGTGCGCGGCGAGGGCGCGGTGCTGATCGACAGGGCAGGCCGCCGCTTCCTCGCAGGCGTGCACCCGCTGGCCGACCTCGCGCCGCGCGATGTCGTCGCCGCCGCGATCACCCTTCGCATGGCCGAGACCGCCTCCGACTGCGTCTACCTCGACGCCCGCGCGCTCGACGGGTTCGCCGCGCGCTTCCCGACGGTGAACGCGGCCTGCCGGGCCGCGGGGATCGACCCGGTGCGCGAGCCGATCCCGGTGGCGCCCGCGGCGCACTACGCGTGCGGCGGCGTGGTCACCGACCTCGAAGGGCGGACGGCGGTTCCGGGGCTGTACGCCGCGGGCGAGGTCGCGCGCACCGGGCTGCACGGGGCCAACCGGTTGGCGTCCAACAGCCTGCTGGAGGGCCTGGTGATCGGGGAAACGGTGGCGCGGGCGGTGGCGGCCGGGCGGTCGGGCGAACGGCCGCCGTGGCGCGCCGCCGAGTTGCAGGAAGGTGCCCCTGCCGCGACTGGGTCGCAGGAAGGGCCCCTTGCTGCGATCGCCGCGCCCGCCCCGGCCGTCTTGATCGCGCCGCGGGCCGTGGTGCAGAGCGCGATGAGCGGGGCCGCCGCGATCGGGCGCGACGCCGCTGGGCTCGCGGCCGCCTCGGATGTGGTGGAGGGCGCGGCCGTGCTCGGGGTGCCGGTGGACCGGGCCGGGGTCGAGGACGCCGCGCTCACGCTGCTGGCCCAGGCGGTGCTCGCCGCGGCGGGCACGCGTACCGAGAGCCGGGGCTGCCACGTGCGCACCGACTTCCCCCTCCGCGATGACGTCTGGCAGCGCGCGAGCAACGAGGTGCGGCTCGACGCCGCGGGCAGGCCTGCGGTCGCGGCGCACGCATGGGCAGGCGCGGCATGACCCGCTCCGGACGGCCGGGACAGGCGGACCAGCCGGGCGGGCCCGCCACCGAATCGCAGGAATGTCACCCTGCTGCCACTGGATCGCAGGAGTGTCACCCTGCTGCAACCGACGCGCCCGACCCCGACGACCTGCGCCGCGTCGTCGAGACCGCGCTCGCCGAGGACCTCCGCTACGGCCCCGACGCCACGACCGCGGCCACGGTGCCCGCCGACGCGGTGGCGGTCGCCGCGCTCACCGCCCGCGCATCGGGGGTGCTGGCCGGGCTCACCGCCGTCCGTGCCGTGCTCGATGCCGTCCTCGGCGTCGAGGGCTACGCGGTGCTCGCCGCCCGCACCGACGGCGACCCGCTCGCTGCGGGCGACGTCGCCCTCGCCGTCCGCGCGCCCGTGCGCGGCCTGCTCACCGCCGAGCGGACCGCGCTCAACCTCGTATGCCACCTGTCCGGCGTCGCGACCGCCACACGGGCCTGGGTCGACGCCGTCGCGGGCACCGGCGCCCGCATCCGCGACACCCGCAAGACGCTGCCCGGCCTGCGGCTCCTGGAGAAGTACGCGGTGCGCTGCGGTGGCGGAGTCAACCATCGGCTCGGCCTCGGCGATGCGGTGCTGATCAAGGACAACCACGTCGCCGCGGCGGGCTCGGTCGGCGCCGCGCTCGCCGCCGCCCGCCGCCACGCGCCGAGCCTGCCGTGCGAGGTGGAGGTCGACACGCTCGACCAACTCGACGAGGTGCTCGCCCTCGGCGCGGAGCTGGTGCTGCTGGACAACTTCACGGTCACCGACACCGCCGAGGCCGTCCGGCGACGGGGGAGCGCCCCGACCGGCCTGGAGTCCTCCGGCGGTCTTCGCCTTGAGAACGCCCGCGCCTACGCCGAGACCGGCGTCGACTTCCTCGCCGTCGGCGCGCTCACCCACTCCGTCGCGGCGCTCGACCTGGGGCTGGACCTGCGTTGACCGACTGGCGCGTGCTCGGTGCATGACCCGAGGCCCCGCAGCGACCCACGGTGGAGTGGGTCCGCCCATGGGGCCCGGTGCGGTGGCAGTGGCCATGGCGGCGCTCGTCGGCTCGGCCTGGAGCACGGGCGGCGTGCGGCGCCGTGATCTGGTCGTGCGCGGTGATCGTCGCCAGGGCGACCATTTCCGCGCACGACCACCGCTCTACCCTTGCTTCATGCTCCGCCGTCTCGACCTGCGCTCCGCACCTCTTCCCGGCGCCGCCCGGCTGCGTGGTCTGCTGCCGCGCGCCGAGGTGAACGTCGACGCGGTGGTGGAGCAGGTGCGGCCGATCGTCGACGCGGTCCGCGAGCGCGGCACCGAGGCCGTGCTGGAGTTCGCCGAGCGGTTCGACCGCGTGCGCCCCACCGGGATCCGGGTGCCTGTGCAGACGCTGAGCGGTGTACTGGCCGCGCTCGATCCGGCCGTGCGCGCCGCGCTGGAGACCGCGATCGAGCGGGCCCGCACGGTGCACGCCGACCAGCGGCGTGTCGACGTCACCACGCAGGTGGTACCCGGCGGCACGGTCACCGAGCGGTTCGTGCCGGTGCGCAGGGTCGGGCTCTATGCCCCGGGCGGGTTGGCCGTCTACCCGTCCAGCGTGGTCATGAACGTGGTGCCAGCGCAGGAAGCGGGCGTCGAGTCGCTGGTGCTGGTCTCCCCGCCGCAAGCTGAGCACGGCGGCCTCCCGCACCCAACGGTCCTCGCCGCCGCCGCGCTGCTGGGCGTCGACGAGGTGTGGGCCGCGGGCGGTGCCCAGGCGATCGCGCTGCTCGCCTACGGCGGGGCCGACACCGACGGGGCCGAGCTGGAGCCGGTCGACATGGTCACCGGCCCCGGCAACGTCTACCTCACCGCCGCCAAGCGCCTGCTCCGCGGGCTGATCGGCATCGACTCGGAGGCAGGCACCACCGAGATCGCCGTCCTCGCCGACGACACCGCCGACCCCGTGCACGTCGCCGCCGACCTCATCTCGCAGGCCGAGCACGACCCGAACGCGGCATCGGTGCTGGTCACGGACTCGGATGCGCTCGTCGACGCGGTGGAAGCCGAACTGGCGCGCCAGGTGCCGGAGACCAAGCACACCGAGCGCATCCGTACGGCGCTCACCGGCCCGCAGTCCGGGGTCGTGCTGGTCGGGGGGTTGGCCGACGGCCTCACCGTGGTCGACGCCTACGCGGCCGAGCACCTGGAGATCCAGACCCGCGATGCGGCGGGCGTCGCCGCGCGGGTCCGCAACGCCGGGGCGGTGTTCATCGGGCCGTGGTCGCCGGTGTCGCTCGGCGACTACTGCGCGGGCTCCAACCACGTGCTGCCCACCGGCGGGTGCGCCCGGCACTCCGCGGGGCTCTCGGTGCAGACCTTCCTGCGCGGCGTCCACGTCATCTCCTACACCGAGGAGGCGTTGCGCGAGGCGGCGGACGCGGTGCTCGCGCTCTCCGCGGCCGAAGACCTCCCCGCGCACGGCCAGGCGATCTCACGACGGTTCCCGCAGTGACCGCCGACGCACTCCCCTCCGCGGAGGCGGCATGAGCCCCGCCGACGCACTCCCCTCCGCGGAGGCGGCATGAGCCCCGCCGACGCGCTCCCCTCCCGCGGCATGAGCCCCGCCGCCGCGCTCCCCTCCGCGGAGGCGGCGTGAATACCGCCGCCGCACTCTCCTCCGCGGAGGCGGCGTGAATACCGTCACCCTCGACGAGCTCCCGCTCCGCGACGACCTGCGCGGCAAGACTCCGTACGGCGCCCCGCAGCTCGACGTCGCGGTCCGGCTGAACACCAACGAGAACCCGTACCCACCGCCGCCGGAGCTGGTGGCCGACGTCACGGCCGCCGTCGCGGAGGTCGCGACGGCACTGCACCGCTACCCCGACCGCGACGCGCTCGCCCTGCGCGCCGACCTCGCCGCGTACCTCACGACCGCCACCGGTGTGCCAACCGACGCCGCGGGCGTGTGGGCGGCCAACGGGTCCAACGAGGTGCTCCAACAGGTGCTGCAGGCCTTCGGCGGCCCGGGACGGCTCGCGGTGGGCTTCGAACCGTCGTACTCGATGCACCCGATCATCGCCGGGGGTACGCGCACGGAGTGGCTCCCCGCGACACGGCGCGCGGACTTCGCCGTCGACGTCGACACCGCCGCCGCGTTGCTGCGCGCGAAGGCGCCCGACGTCACGTTCCTGACCAGCCCGAACAATCCGACCGGCCAGTCGCTGGAGCCTGCCGACCTCGCTCGGTTGATCGACGCGGCGCCCGGCATCGTGGTGGTGGACGAGGCGTACGCCGAGTTCTCCGACCGCCCCAGCGCGATCACGCTGCTCGCCACGCACGGCCACAAACTGATCGTCTCGCGCACGATGAGCAAGGCGTTTGCGTTCGCGGGCGGGCGGCTGGGCTACCTGGCCGCCGCGCCTGCCGTCGTCGACGCGCTGCAGCTCGTGCGGCTGCCCTACCACCTGTCCGTGCTCACCCAGGCCGCCGCGCGCGCTGCGCTCCGGCACGCCGACGCCACGCTGGGGTCCGTGGCGTTGCTGCGGGCCGAGCGGGAGCGTGTGGTGACGGAACTGGCCGCGGTCGGATATACCGTTGTGCCGAGCGACGCCAACTTCGTGCTGTTCGGCCGCTTCGCCGACGCTCCGCAGGCGTGGCGGGCGTTCCTCGACCGCGGTGTGCTGATCCGCGATGTCGGCATTCCGCAACATCTGCGCGTCACGATCGGAACGCCGGAGGAGAACGATGTGTTTCTGCAGGTTGCCGCGGAGGTTCTGAAGCAGGAGGCAGTCGGGTGAGTCGGATCGGCCGGGTGGAGCGCGTCACCAAGGAGACGAAGATCGTCGTCGAGATCGACCTCGACGGCACCGGCACCACCGACATCGCCACCGGCGTCCGGTTCTACGACCACATGCTCGACGCGCTCGGCAAGCACGGCGCTTTCGACCTCACGGTGCACGCCGCGGGCGACACCGACATCGACGCCCACCACACCGTCGAGGACGTCGCCATCGCCCTCGGCCAGGCCCTGCGCCAGGCGCTGGGGGACAAGAAGGGCATCCGCCGCTTCGGCGACGCGATGATCCCGATGGACGAGGCGCTGGCGCAGGCCGTTGTCGACGTCTCGGGGCGGCCGTACCTGGTGCACGCAGGCGAACCGGAGGTGATGACGGGGTTCGTGGTGGGCGGGCACTACCCGACCGTGCTCAACAGGCACGTTTTCGAGACGCTCGCCGCGCACGGCCAGCTCGCCCTGCACATCCGGGTGCTCGACGGCCGCGACCCGCACCACGTCACCGAGGCCCAGTTCAAGGCCGTGGCACGGGCCCTGCGTGCCGCGGTGGAGCTCGACCCGCGGATGACCGGCGTGCCCTCGACCAAGGGCGCGCTGTAGCCACGTGATCGCCGCGAGCCGCACACCACGGCGGTGGCGACAGCCGTGAGCGCCGGATCGGCGCGATCATCACCGCTGTGGTGGGGTGCGTAGGCTGCATACGTGCCGCGGATCGTCGTGCTGGACTACGGATCGGGCAACCTGCGCTCCGCGGAGCGCGCGTTGCGCCGCGTCGGGGCGGACGTGGTCGTCACCGCGGACACCGAAGCCGCGCTGAACGCCGATGGGCTGGTCGTGCCGGGGGTCGGGGCGTTCGCTGCGTGCATGGCCGGGCTCACGGCCGTTGACGGGCCGCGGATCATCGGGCGACGGCTGGCAGGCGGGCGGCCGGTGCTGGGCATCTGCGTAGGCATGCAGGTGCTGTTCGACCTCGGCGTCGAGTGGGGCGAGCGCACCGGAGGCTGTGGACAGTGGCCGGGCACCGTCGAGCGCCTCAAGGCCGATGTCCTGCCGCACATGGGCTGGAACACCGTCCGCGCCCCCGCGGGCACGACCCTCTTCGCGGGCCTGCCCGCCGACACCCGCTTCTACTTCGTGCACAGCTTCGCCGTGCGCCGGTGGGAGATGGAGGAATCGGACGTGCTGCGGCCGCCGCTGGTCACCTGGGCGCACCACGGCGAGGACTTCGTGGCCGCCGTGGAGAACGGCGCGCTCGCCGCCACCCAGTTCCACCCCGAGAAGTCCGGTGACGCCGGTGCGACGGTGCTGCGCAACTGGCTGCGCGACGTCGTGGGGTGATGCCCCGGTAGGGTGCCCGCCGTGACCTTCACGTTGCTCCCTGCTGTCGACGTCGCGAACGGCCAGGCCGTCCGCCTCGTCCGGGCCGAGGCGGGCACGGAGACCACGTACGGCGCTCCTCGCGAAGCGGCGCTGGCCTGGCAGCGCGACGGCGCCGAGTGGATCCACCTCGTCGACCTCGACGCCGCCTTCGGCCGCGGCTCCAACGCCGAGCTGCTTGCCGCGGTCGTCGGCGAGCTGGACGTGCACGTCGAGCTGTCCGGCGGCGTCGCCGACGCGGCCTCCCTAGAGCGCGCGCTGGCCACCGGCTGTGCGCGGGTCAACCTCAGCACCGCAGCGCTGGCCGACCCCGAATGGGTGGCTCACGCGATCGCCACCCACGGCGACCGGGTCGCCGTCGGGCTGGATGTGCGCATTACCGACACGGGCCACCTGCTCTCCGCGCGCGGCGGCACCACCGACGGCGGCGACCTCTGGGACGCCATCGCCCGCCTCGAACGCGACGGCTGCGCTCGCTACGTGGTCACCGACGTGAGCAAGGACGGCACGCTGCACGGCCCGAACGTCGAGCTGCTCCGCGAGGTCGCGAAGGCCACGGCAGCGCCGATCATCGCGTCGGGCGGCATCGCGAAGGTCGCCGACCTGGTCACGCTCGCCCAAGCGGCCGCGGACGGGGTGAACATCGAGGGCGCGATCGTCGGCAAGGCCCTCTATGCAGGCCGGTTCACGCTGCCGGAGGCGCTGACCGCCGTGCGCGAGGTCGCCGCCACGAGCCGGACGGCGGGCTGACGTGCGCCGGGTCGTGAGCGGAAACGAGTGCTCTGGCACTCGTTTCCGCGCACGGGCGCCGGAGGCGCGACCATGGGGGTAGCGGTCCGGGTCATCCCCTGCCTGGACGTCGACGCCGGGCGGGTCGTGAAGGGCGTCAACTTCCGGGAGCTGCGCGACGCGGGCGACCCCGTTGAGATGGCCCGCGTCTACGACGCGGAGGGCGCCGACGAGCTGACGTTCCTCGACGTCACCGCGTCGTCGGGGGAACGGGCCACCATGCTCGACGTGGTGCGCCGCACCGCCGAGCAGGTGTTCATCCCGCTGACCGTCGGCGGCGGGATCCGCAGCGCCGATGACGTCGACACGTTGCTGCGCGCCGGGGCCGACAAGGTCAGCATCAACACCGCCGCCATCCTCCGTCCCATGTTGCTCCACGAGGCGAGTCGCCGGTTCGGGGCTCAGTGCATCGTGCTGTCGGTCGACGCGCGCACCGTGCCCGAGGGCGGGCAGCCGACCGCTTCGGGCTGGGAGGTCACCACGCACGGCGGCCGCCGCGGCACCGGGATCGACGCGGTCGAGTGGGCCGCCCGCGGCCAGGATCTCGGCGTGGGGGAGATCCTGCTCAACTCCATGGACGCCGACGGCACCCGCGAGGGCTTCGACCTGCGCATGATTGCCGCCGTGCGCGCGGCCGTCGACGTCCCGGTGATCGCGTCCGGCGGGGCGGGCAAGGTCGAGGATTTCGCGCCCGCGGTCGCGGCGGGTGCCGACGCCGTCCTCGCCGCCACGGTGTTCCACTTCGGGCACTTCCGGATCGCCGACGTCAAGGCCAGCCTGCGTGCGGCGGAGGTGGAGGTCAGGTGAGTCTCGACCCGGCCATCGCGGCCCGGCTCAAGCGCAACGCCGACGGGCTGGTCTGCGCCGTCGTCCAACAGCGCGACACCGGCGAGGTGTTGATGGTCGCGTGGATGGACGACGAGGCGTTGCACCGCACCCTCACCACCGGGCGCGCGACGTACTGGTCGCGCTCGCGCCAGCAGTACTGGGTGAAGGGCGACACCTCAGGGCACGTCCAGAAGGTCCACGAGGTGCGGCTGGACTGCGACGGCGACGCGGTGCTCGTCGTCGTCGACCAGACCGGGCCCGCCTGCCACACCGGCACCCGCACCTGCTTCGACGCCGACGTGCTCCTGAGCTGACGTGTCCGCTCCGCTCGCGGAGACCGCGGCGCGGCTGCGTGCGCTCGTCCCCGGATTCCCGGACACCTACGACATCGTGCCGGTGTCGACCGGGCACGCGCCGACGGGGCCGGGCTGGGTCCGGCTCGACGCCGTGCCGGTGGCCGAGTGGTGCGCCGAGGCCCGACAGCGGGGCAACCCGCGACGGCTGGCCTCGGTGGCCGCGGTGGCGGTCGGCGGGGCGCTCGCGCACGCCGTGCTGGCCAGGGTGACCGCCGCGCTCGCCCTCGACACCCGCGCCTGGGACGTCGCCGCGGATGCCGTCACGGTGCACCGCGCTCCCGCGGGCCACCTCGATCGGGTGGCCGTGACGGCACCCGTGTGGGTGGTGGCGGGCGACCCGGCGGCGCCCGGCGCGGCGCCGGGGAGCAGCGACGGCACCCGTCCGGCGGGCGGCTGCGGATCGCGGGCAGGGGTCGGATCGCGGGCAGGCGGGGGATCGCGGGCAGGGGTCGGATCGCGGGCGGGCGCCGGTCGGGACGCCGCGCCGCGGGCGGACGCGCCGTCCGTGCGGGTCTTTCCCGACGAGCCCGCGCTGCTCGACGCCCTCGCCGCCGCGGCCGTCGCGACGCTCGCCCCGCTGCTCAACGACGTCCGCGCCGCCACCCGGTTCGGCCTCGTTCCGCTCTGGAACGCCGCAGGCGACGCGGTGCGCCTCACCGCCGAGATGGCGCCGCGCTACGCAGGCCGGGCGCCGCGGCCGGGGCTCGCGCCCGCCCTGCTCGACGCGCTCGTCGCCCACGGCGCGCCGATCCGCGGCCGCGGCGAGCACCAGCCGCTGCCAGGACGTCCCGAGCGGGTGCCCGTGCGCGCCGCGTGCTGCCTCGCCTTCCGTACCGATCCGCCGGTCGCGCGTCCGTCCGACGCCCTGTGCACGACGTGTCCCGTGCTCCCCGGCCCCGAGCGGGCTCGTCGCTACACGGCGTTCCTCGACGGCCTCCCGCGGGCGTGATCACCCGGTCGGTGCGGCATCCAACGGGCCGGTGAGGTAGCGCTGCAGGTTCGGGGCCACGGCGGCCACCACCACGGCCTGATCGGCGGACGCCAACGGCTCCAACCGCAGCACATAGCGCGCCAGGGCCAGTCCGATCAGCTGGCTGGCGACCAGAGCGCCGCGCAGCATGGGCGCGTCCGGGGCCACGCTCGTGACGATCGGCCCGATCAGCCGCTCCGTGACGAACTCGCGCAGCATCCGCGCCGCGTTCTCGTGGCCCGCCACGCTCTGCAGGAGCGCCGCAAGCGGGCCACCGCCGGTCGCGTCCCAGACGGCGAGGAACCTCGCGACGATGCGCGCGCCGAGCTGCTCCGGATCGCCCGGCACCACCATGGCGTGGATCTCCGCGGGGGACACCGGGAGGTCGATCGAGGCGGTGAAAAGGGCGTCTTTGCCCCCGAACCAGTGGTTGACCATCGCCGCGTCCACCCCGGCCCGCTCCGCGATGCGGCGCACGGTGGCGCCCTCGTAACCGCGCTCGGCGAACTCGACCCGCGCCGCCGCCAGGAGCGCCGCACGGGTGTCGGCACCGCCAGGACGGCGGCCGCGTCGGCGCTCGGGTCGGGTGGCGGTCACGTCGACCATCCTCGCATCCGGGCCACGGCGGGGCGGGCACAGCGGACTGGGACACTCATCCCATGACGGTCTCTTCCCCCGGCCAAGCCCTCGGCACTGATCGTGACCGGGACTCCGGTCCGACCTCCGGGCAAGCCCCGCGCACCGCGCAGCCCGCCGCGATGGTGTCGACGGCCCCGAAGCTGGGCGCCGTCACACCCACCCGCGCGGAGTTCCGCGAACTGGCCGCCCTGCACCGGGTCATCCCGGTCACCCGGCGTCTGCTCGCCGACGACGAGACCCCCGTCGGGGTCTACCGCAAGCTGGCGGGCGACCGCCCCGGCACGTTCCTGTTCGAGTCCGCTGAGAACGGCCGGTCGTGGTCGCGCTGGTCGTTCGTCGGCGCACGGTCGGCCGCCGCACTCACGGCCGTCGACGGCGAGCTCGTGTGGACCGGCGACGTGCCCGACCGGCTGCCCGCGTCGGGCGATCCCCTCGTCGCACTGCGCACCGTCATCGAGGAGCTCGCCAGCGAGGCGCTGCCCGGGCTGCCGCCGCTCACCGGGGGCATGGTCGGCTACCTCGGCTATGACATCGTGCGCCGCCTTGAACGCCTTCCCGAACTGGCCCGCGACGACCTGCAGATCCCCGAGCTGGTGATGCTGCTGGCCACCGACCTGGCCGCCGTCGACCACCACGAGGGCACGATCACCCTGATCGCCAACGCGATCAACTGGGACGCGAGCGACGACCGCGTCGACGAGGCCTACGACGACGCCGTCTCCCGGCTCGACCGGATGACCGCCGAGCTCGCCGCGGCCGCGCCCTCCACCGTCGGGATCTACCAGCCCGCCGAGCCCGCCTTCACCCGGCGCCGCACACCCGCTGAGCACCACGCCGCCGTTGAGGCCGCCAAGGAGCAGATCCGCGCGGGGGAGGCGTTCCAGGTGGTGGTGGCGCAGCGGTTCGAGGTGCCGTGCCCGGCCGCGCCGCTCGACGTCTACCGCGTCCTGCGTGCCACCAACCCCAGCCCGTACATGTACCTGCTGCGGCTCGAGGCCGCGAACGGCAGGCGGTTCGACATCGTCGGCTCCAGCCCGGAGGCGCTCGTCACGGTGCTCGACGGGGTGGTCACCACGCACCCCATCGCGGGCACCCGCTGGCGCGGGGCCACCGAAGAGGAGGACCTCGCGCTGGAGAAGGACCTGCGCACCGACGAGAAGGAGCGCGCCGAGCACGTCATGCTCGTCGACCTCGGGCGCAACGACCTCGGCCGCGTCTGCGAGCCCGGCACGGTGAAAGTGCGCAGCTTCTTCTCGGTGGAGCGCTACAGCCACGTGATGCACCTCGTGTCGACGGTCACCGGGCTCCTGCGCCGCGACCGCAACGCCTTCGACGCCGTCACCGCGTGCTTCCCGGCGGGCACGCTCTCCGGCGCGCCGAAACCCCGCGCGATGGAGATCATCGAGGAGCTCGAGCCCACCCGGCGTGGGCTCTACGGCGGCATCGTCGGCTACCTCGACTTCGCGGGCAACGCCGACACCGCGATCGCGATCCGCACCGCTCTGGTGCGCGACGGTGTCGCCTACGTGCAAGCGGGCGGCGGGATCGTAGCCGACTCCGACCCCGTCGCGGAGGACAACGAGTGCCTCAACAAGGCCAGGGCCGTCCTCTGCGCGGTGGCGACGGCGGCGACCCTGCGTCCGGCAGGGCAGGCGCAGGAAGCGTGACCTCGCGGTCGCGCACACCGTCCGTTGCCCGCGCCCGCCGGGGGCGGTCGGTGCGGGGTCGACCCCGGGTGTGCGGGCCGATGCGCGGACGCGGGCGGGGCGCGATCGGCGGCCTGTGGCGGGGCGACCCGCCTCCGATGCGGCAGCGGCGGGCCCGGTGAGCCGGCGGGATGGCGCTCCGGGCCGCGGGCGGGCACTCGTCGGGGTCTGCGCTGCGCTCGTCGTCGCCGCCTGCCTCCTGTGGGGTGCGTCGGCGCCCTGGCGGCCCGCCGGGAGCGGTGCCGTGGCAGGCCCAACATCGCCGAGCGCGTTGACGGGCGTGGCGCTCCTGGCGCTGGCCGGGATCGCGGGCGTCGTCGCCACCTCGGGTTCGGCGCGCCGGGCCGTCGGGGGACTGTTGGGCGTGGCCGGGGCCGCGGTCCTCGTCGCGACGGCGGCCTCGACGCTGGCGGCGACCGCCGTCGACACCGCCGCCAGGACGGGCCCGCTGCTCGCCGCAGGCGGCGGCCTGTTGCTCGCGGCGGCAGGCGGTCTCGTGGTCGTCCGCGAGCCTCGGCTCACGCGGTTGAGCGGTCGCTACGCCGCAGCGGGCGCCAGGACCCCCGCGGACCCGGACCGCGCCGCGTGGGCCGCGCTCGACGAAGGCCGGGACCCCACCGCCGACCCCGCCGCCGACCCCGCCGCCGACCCCGCCGCCGACCCCGCCGCCGACCCCGCCGCCGACCCCGCCGCCGACCCGGGCGCGGCCTCGACGGGCGGCGGTGGGACGGATGCTGCGGTCAAGCCGGACGATCCTGGCGGCGGCCGTGGCGGCGGGGCTGTCTAGCATGACGTTCCGGCACGCTCGGTAAGGAGAGGAGGAGCACCTCATGGGAACAGGCGGAGGCAGCGTCCTCGATTCCATCGTCGAGGGCGTCCGGATGGACTTGGCCGCACGAGAAGCGGCGGTGGACTTCACCGAGATCAAGCGTCGCGCGGCGGCCGCCGTCCCACCGCGGGACGTGATGGCGGCGCTGCGTGCGCCGGGCATCGGCGTCATCGCGGAGGTGAAGCGGCGCAGCCCTTCGAAGGGCAGCTTGGCGGCGATCCCGGATCCCGCCGAGCTCGCGGCGTCCTACGCCGAAGGCGGCGCACGGGTGATCAGCGTCCTCACCGAGGAGCGCCGGTTCGGCGGGTCGCTGGCCGATCTCGCCGCGGTGCGGGCGGCCGTGGACGTCCCGATCCTGCGCAAGGACTTCATCGTGAGCCCGTACCAGGTGCACGAGGCACGGGCCTTCGGGGCCGACCTGGTGCTGCTGATCGTCGCCGCGCTGGAGCAGAACGCGCTCGACGCACTGCTCGACCGGGTGGAGTCGCTCGGCATGACGGCGCTCGTCGAGGTGCACACCGAGGAAGAGGCCGACCGCGCGCTGGAGGCGGGGGCCAAGGTCATCGGGGTCAACGCGCGCAACCTGCACACGCTCGACATCGACCGCACGATCTTCGGGCGCATCGCACCCGGCCTGCCCAACGACGTGCTCAGGGTGGCGGAGTCCGGGGTACGCGGTCCGGCCGACCTGTTGACGTACGCGGGCTGGGGCGCGGACGCGGTGCTCACCGGCGAGAGCCTCGTGACCAGCGGTGATCCGCAGGCTGCTGTGCGCAGCCTGGTGGCTGCGGGCTTTCATCCGTCGTGCTCCAGAATGGTGCGGTGAGCGTTTCCGTCAAACCGAGTGAGGGGATCGAGTTCCCCTCCGGTCATGAGCCCGACGAGCGAGGGCACTTCGGTCGCTACGGTGGGCGATTCGTCCCCGAAGCGCTGATCGCGGCGCTCGACGAGCTGTCCGCCGCCTACGACAAGGCCCGCGGTGACCGTGAGTTCCTCGACCAGCTCGACCGCCTCCACCGCGACTACACCGGCCGCCCCTCGCCGCTCACCGACGCCGACAACCTCTCCGAGCACGCGGGCGGGGCCCGGATCCTGCTCAAGCGCGAGGACCTCAACCACACCGGCTCGCACAAGATCAACAATGTGCTGGGCCAAGCGTTGCTGACGAAGCGCATGGGCAAGACGCGGGTGATCGCCGAGACCGGGGCGGGCCAGCACGGCGTCGCCACCGCCACCGCATGCGCGCTGCTCGGCCTGGAGTGCGTCGTCTACATGGGCGAGGTCGACACCCAGCGCCAGGCGCTCAACGTGGCCCGCATGAAGCTGCTGGGCGCCGAGGTGATCCCGGTGACCACCGGCTCCCGCACGCTCAAGGACGCGATCAACGAGGCGTTGCGGGACTGGGTGTCCACGGTGGACACCACCCACTACCTGCTCGGCACGGTCGCGGGCCCGCACCCGTTCCCGACGATGGTCCGCGACTTCCACCGCGTCGTCGGCATGGAGGCTCGCGAGCAGGTGCTGGAGCGCATCGGGCGGCTGCCCGACGTCGTGGCGGCCTGCGTCGGCGGCGGCTCCAACGCGATCGGGATCTTCCACGCGTTCCTCGACGATCCGGGCGTGCGCCTCGTCGGCTTCGAGCCGGGTGGCGACGGCATCGAGACCGGGCGGCACGGCGCCACGCTCTCCGAGGGTGCACCCGGGGCCCTGCACGGCGCGTTGTCCTACCTCCTGCAGGACGAGGATGGCCAGACCGCCGAGTCGTACTCGATCTCCGCGGGGCTCGACTACCCCGGCGTCGGCCCCGAGCACGCGCTGCTGAAGGACATCGGCAGGGCGACCTACGAGTCGGTCACCGACACCGAGGCCATGGACGCCTTCGCGCTGCTCTCGCGCACCGAGGGGATCATCCCGGCGATCGAGTCCGCCCACGCCGTGGCGGGCGCGCTGCGCCTTGGCCGCGAGCTGGGGCCCGATGTCGTCATCCTCGTGAACCTGTCCGGCCGGGGCGACAAGGACGTCGACACCGCAGCGAAGTGGTTCAAGCTGTGAGCCGTCGTGCGTGGATAACACTGTTCCCGCCGCGTTTTCCGCTCACGAGTGCCGGAGGGTCGCGTTGAACACGTCCGAGGAGATCTTCGAGAAGGCCCGTGCCGAGGGCCGCGCCGCGCTGGTCGGCTACCTGCCCGCGGGCTACCCGACCGTGGACGGCTCGGTGGAGATGCTCTCCGCGCTGGTCGAGGGCGGCTGCGACCTGCTGGAGGTCGGCGTGCCCTACTCCGACCCCGTGATGGACGGCCCCACCATCCAGGCCGCGGCCGACATCGCGCTGCGCGGCGGCGTGCGGCTGCGCGACGTGTTCCGCGTCGTCGAGCGGGTGTCCGCGGCGGGAGGGCGGGCCGTCGTCATGACCTACTTCAACCCCGTGCTGCGCTACGGCGTCGACGCGTTCGCGCGCGATCTCGCCGCGGCGGGCGGCCTTGGCATGATCACCCCCGACCTGATCCCCGACGAGGCCGACGAGTGGCTCGCGGCGTCCGACGCGCACGGCCTCGACCGGATCTTCCTCGTTGCGCCGTCGTCCACCGAGGAGCGGATCGCGTCGACCGCCGCCGCGACCCGGGGGTTCCTCTACGCAGCGTCGACCATGGGCGTCACGGGCGCGCGCGACGCGGTGGGCAATGCGGCGCCCCGGCTCGTCGAGCGGTGCCGGGCGCACACCGCGCTGCCGATCGGGGTCGGGCTGGGTGTGCGGTCACGGGCGCAGGCGGCCGAGGTGGCCGGGTTCGCCGACGGCGTGATCGTCGGCTCGGCGTTCGTCACGGCCGTCGAGCGGGGTGGCGCGGCGGGGGCCCGCGAACTGGCGGCCGAACTCGCGGAAGGTGTCCGCGCGGCCGACGGAGTTGCAGCAGGGTGACACTCCTGCAGCTCAACCTCAGCGGTGTCACCCTGCTGCAGTCGGCGGCCCACCACGGCCGGGCTACGGTGGCGGGGTGAGCACCGCCGTCCTCGCCTACATCCCCAGCCCGGCGCAGGGCGTCTGGTTCCTCGGGCCGATCCCGATCCGCGCCTACGCGCTGTGCATCATCGCGGGCATCGTCATCGCCGTGTACTGGGGCGAGAAGCGGTTCGTCGCCCGCGGCGGCCAGCCGGGCACGGTCGTCGACGTCGCGGTGTTCGCGGTGCCGTTCGGCCTCGTCGGCGGCAGGCTCTACCACGTAGCCACCGACTGGCAGACCTACTTCGGCCCCGGCGGCGATCCCCTGCGCGCCCTCATGATCTGGGAGGGCGGCCTCGGCATCTGGGGTGCGGTCGCGCTCGGCGGGGTCGGCGCCTGGATCGGGTGCCGCCGCCGGGGCGTGCCACTGCCGTTCTTCGCCGACGCGGTGGCGCCCGGCATCGTCGTGGCGCAGGCGGTCGGCCGGTTGGGCAACTACTTCAACCAGGAGCTCTACGGCGCCCCCACCACGCTGCCGTGGGGCCTGGAGATCTACCGCAGGGTCGACCCGACCACCGGACTGCCCGACGCGCTCAACGGGGTCGCGATCAACAACACACCCATCGCGGTCGTGCAGCCCACGTTCCTGTACGAGCTGATCTGGAACCTTCTGGTCGCCGGGCTCGTCGTGTGGGCCGACCGTCGGTTCCGCCTCGGCCACGGCCGGGCGTTCGCGGTCTACGTCGCGGGCTACACCGCGGGCCGGTTCGTCATCGAGCAGATGCGCACCGACTACGCCACCCGCGTCTTCGGCGACATCCGCATCAACGTGGTGGTCGCGGCCCTCGTCTGCATCGGCGCGCTGGTCTACCTCGTGGTCGTGCGCAAGCCGCGCGAGGAGCTGGCGCCACCCGCCCCGGTGGCGGACACCGACGATCCGGATCCCGAGGACGGTGAGCCCGAGCATGCGGCGGTCGTGCTGACCAAGTCAGACGACTCCGCGGAGTCGAACGAGGAATGACGGCGTTCGCGGGGTTCGGCGAGGGAGCCGTCGACTTCTTCGACGGCCTGGAGGCGGACAACTCCAAGGCCTACTGGACCGACCACCGCGACGTCTACGAAAACGACGTCAAGGCGCCGATGCTCGCCCTGCTCGCCGCCTGCGAGGCCGAGTTCGGCCCCGGCAAGATCTTCCGGCCCTACCGTGACGTCCGCTTCTCCGCCGACAAGACCCCGTACAAGACGCACTGCGGGGCGACCGCGGGCCCGTTCTACGTGCACCTCGGCCCTGACGGGCTGATGGCCGCGGGTGGCTATTACATGATGGCGGCCGACCAGGTCGCCCGGTTCCGCACCGCCGTCGACGACGACCGCCGCGGTGATGACCTGGTGAAGCGCGTCGCCGCCATCGAGGCGGAGGGGGTGACGATCGCCGGTGCCCAGCTCAAGACGCGCCCGCGCGGCGTCGAACCCGACCACCCCCGCCTGGACCTGATCCGGCGCAAGGGGCTCTACGGCCACCGTGGCTGGCCACCCGACGACGTGCTGCACGAGGCGGGCGCCCTCGACCGCGTGGCGGCGACATGGCGCGTCGTGCGGTCGCTCGTGGACTGGCTCGACGACCACGTCGGACCGTCGGAGCAACTTCGTCGGTAAGCGTTTCCGACGTGGTCATTTGATCGTTCAAGACCCGCGCTATGCTCGGGTTGTGAGCCGCCGCACAAAGATCGTCTGCACCATAGGTCCGGCCACCGCGACGCCGGACCGCATCCGGGAGCTCGTGCAGGCAGGGATGGACGTCGCGCGGCTGAACTTCAGCCACGGCAGCCGCGAGGATCACAAGCAGGTCTACGACATGGTGCGGCACGCGGCCGACGCGGAGGGCCGCGCGGTCGGGATTCTCGCCGACCTGCAGGGGCCCAAGATCCGCCTCGGCCGGTTCGCGGCCGGTCCGGTCGAGTGGCGCACCGGCGAGGAGGTGCGGATCACGGTCGACGATGTCGCGGGCACCCACGACCGCGTCTCCACCACGTACAAAGGCCTCGCCGACGACGCTCGCGCGGAGGACCGGCTGCTCGTCGACGACGGCAAGGTCGGCCTGCGCGTGACCTCCGTCGAGGGCATGGACGTGGTGTGCCGCGTCACCGAGGGCGGCCCGGTCAGCGACAACAAGGGCCTCTCCCTGCCGGGCATGAACGTGTCGGTGCCCGCGCTGTCCGACAAGGACATCGCCGACCTGGAGTTCGCCCTCGACCTGCGGGTCGACGTGGTCGCGCTCTCGTTCGTGCGCAGCCCTGCCGACATCGACCTCGTCCACAAGATCATGGACGGCAAGGGCGACCGGCTGCCGGTGGTCGCGAAGCTGGAGAAGCCCGAGGCGGTCGACAACCTCGAGGCCATCGTGCTCGCGTTCGACGGCGTGATGGTCGCCCGCGGCGACCTGGGCGTCGAGCTGCCGCTTGAGCATGTGCCGCTGGTGCAGAAGCGGGCGATCCAGATCGCCAGGGAGAACGCGAAGCCGGTGATCGTCGCGACCCAGATGCTGGAGTCGATGATCACGAACTCGCGCCCGACCCGGGCCGAGGCCTCCGACGTCGCCAACGCGGTGCTCGACGGCGCCGACGCCGTGATGCTCTCCGGCGAGACCGGCGTCGGCCGCTACCCGATCAAGACCGTGCGCACGATGTCGCAGATCGTGGAGGCGGTCGAGGAGGGCCCGGTCAACGTTCCGGCGCTGCTGCACGTGCCGCGCACCAAGCGGGGTGTGCTGTCCTACGCCGCACGCGACGTCGGCGAGCGGCTCTCGGCCCGCGCGATCGTCGCGTTCACCCAGTCCGGCGACACCGTGCGCCGCCTCGCCCGGCTGCACACCCGGCTCCCGCTGCTCGCGTTCACCCCGCTGCCCGAGGTGCGCAGCCAACTGGCGATGTCGTGGGGCGTCGAGACGTTCCTCGTCGACTTCGTCCACTCCACCGACGCCATGGTGCGCCAGGTCGATCACGCGATGCTGTCCATCGAGCGCTTCCAGCGCGGCGACCTCGTGGTGATCGTCGCGGGCTCGCCGCCCGGCACCGCAGGTTCCACCAACCTGATCCGGGTCCACCGGTTGGGAGAAGAGGATCTCGGCTGACCTGGCAGGATCCCAGGAGTGACCGCCTCGACCGATGCCGCCACCGGACAGGAGGCGCTCGACGGGCTGGTGCGTCTGCTCGACCTGGAACAGCTCGAAGTCAACCTGTTCCGCGGCATCAGCCCGCCGCACAGCCTGCCGCGGGTGTTCGGTGGGCAGGTGGCGGGGCAGGCGCTCGTCGCGGCCGGGCGCACCGTGCCGGAGGATCGCCCGGTCCACTCGCTGCACGCCTACTTCATCCGACCTGGTGACCCGCGGATCCCGATCATCTACGAGACCGAGCAGGTGCGCGACGGCCGCTCGTTCACCACCCGCAGGGTGCTCGCCATCCAACGCGGTGAGGCGATCTTCGCGCTGTCGGCGTCGTTCCAGCACGAGCAGCACGGGCTGGAGCACAGTGTGCCCGGCCCGGTCGGCGTGCCCGCTCCCGACACGTTGCCCGACCTCGCCGCGCTCGCGGCGTCCGGCGCCGCCGGATGGCTCGGCCAGGGCCCGCGCCCGCTCGACATCCGGTTCGTCACCGAGCCCACCTGGTCGGAGAGTCGCACCGACGCCAGCGACGATCCGCTCCACGTGTGGATGCGGGCCGACGGCACACTGCCCGACGACCAGCTGCTGCACGTCTGCATGCTCACCTACGCCAGCGACCTCACCCTCCTGGGTTCGGTGCTCGCCCGCCACGACCGGCCGTCGCAGCCGGTGCAGATGGCCAGCCTCGACCACGCCATGTGGTTCCACCGGCCCTTCAGGGCCGACGACTGGCTGCTCTACACGTGCTTCTCGCCAACGGCCACCGGCTCGCGCGGCCTTGCCACCGGCCGGTTCACCCGCCCCGACGGCACACTGGTGGCCACCACCGTGCAAGAAGGCCTGGTGCGGCTCACTGGATAGGGTCGAGGGCATGCAGGTGGAGACCGTCTTCCCGGCGCTCGACGGCACGCCGATGCCGGGGGTGCTCACCGTGCCCGACGGCGCGAACGGGCCCGTCCCCGGCGTGCTGATGATCTACGAGATCTTCGGGATGACCGACGAGATGCGCCGGGTGGCGCGGGAACTGGCCGCCGAGGGCTACGTCGTGCTCATCCCCGACCTGTTCGCCCGCGGCGTCCGTGCGCTGTGCGTGGCCGCGACGATGCGCGCGATGGTCACAGGGCACGGCCCGGCGATGGACGACCTCGAGGCCGCCCGTCGCTGGCTCGCCGACCGGCCGGAGGTCGACGGCACCCGGATCGGCACGATCGGCTTCTGCATGGGCGGCGGTTTCGCGCTGCTGCTCGCGGGCACGGGGCTCTACAAGGTCAGCGCGCCGTTCTACGGCAGGCCCCCCGACCTGCCGCGGTCCTGCCCGGTCGTCGCCAGCTTCGGCGGCCGGGACCTCGGGCTGCGCGGCGCGGCCGAGAAGCTCACCGCCGAGCTCGAGGCGCTCGACGTGCCGCGCGACGTGAAGGTCTATCCCGACGCGGGCCATTCGTTCTTCACGCGGACGCCGGGGCTCTTGGGCGAGGTGGTGCGGAGGTTGCCGATCCACGCCGAGTACCACGAGGCCAGCGCGCAGGACGCGCAGCGGCGGGTGGTCGCGTTCTTCCGGGAGCACCTCGCCGCCGAATGATCTCGCCGACCAACATCACGGCATCCGTCCCAGCCGCGGTACCCGCCCCGGAGCACTCGGCGTGACCAGACGCGGGTGGCTCCTGTTCGCCGCGATGTGCGTGCTCTGGGGAATCCCGTACCTGCTGATCAAGGTGGCGGTGGCCGAGGTGTCGGTGCCGGTGCTGGTCTTCGCCCGCACCGCCGTCGGAGCGCTCGTGCTGGTACCTCTGGCCGCGCGGCCCGGCGCGGTGCCGACCGTGCGCGCCCATTGGCGCCCGCTGCTGGTCTTCGCCTTCGTCGAGATCATCGGACCGTGGGCGCTGCTCTCGGACGCCGAACGCGTGCTCGACAGCTCCCTCACCGGCCTGCTGGTGGCCGCGGTGCCGATCATCGCCGTGCTGGCCTTCCGGCTGTCGGGCGACACCGAGCGGCTGGGGCCGCTGCGGTGGACAGGGCTCATGCTGGGCCTTGGCGGGGTCGCGCTGCTCAGCGCGCCGCACCTCGACCGCGGCAGCGGGCTCGCGATCGCGGAAGTGCTGCTCGTGGCCGTTGGTTACGCGGTCGGCCCGATCATCGCGGCGCGCAGGCTCACCGAGGTGCCCAACCTGCTGATGACGGCGACCTGTCTGAGCTTCGCCGCCATGGTCTACCTCGGGCCTGCGCTGTTCACCCGGCCTGGGCACCTGCCGCCCCTGCAGGTGCTGCTCGCCCTCGGCGGGCTCGGGTTGCTGTGCACCGCGGCCGCGTTCGTGCTGTTCTTCGAGCTCATCGGCGAGGTCGGCCCGACAAGGGCGGTGGTGTTCACCTACGTCAATCCGGCGGTCGCGGTCGCCGCCGGTGTGCTGCTGCTCGGCGAGCCGCTGACGGCAACGGTGATCGCGTCGTTCGTGCTCATCCTGCTGGGCTCGGCCCTGGCCGCCGGGCGACGCCGCCCACGGGTGTGGCGCCCGTCGCGTCGGCGGGGGCGGCCGGGGGACTAACCTCCTGGACGTGTCTGCAGCGTCGAGCGCCCCCGTCAACGTCACTGTCACCGGAGCCGCGGGCCAAATCGGCTACGCCCTGCTCTTCCGCATCGCCTCCGGCCAGCTGTTGGGCCCCGACCGGCCGGTGCGCCTGCGGCTGCTGGAGATCCCGCAGGCCGTGCGGGCCGCGGAGGGCGTCGCGCTGGAGCTGCAGGACTGCGCGTTTCCCCTCCTGTCCGGCGTCGACATCACCGACGACGCCACCAAGGCGTTCGACGGTGTGAACGTCGCGCTGCTGGTCGGCGCCCGACCGCGCACGAAGGGCATGGAGCGCGGCGATCTCCTCGAGGCCAACGGTGGCATCTTCGCCCCGCAGGGCCGGGCGATCAACGCGGGCGCTGCGGACGACGTGCGCGTGCTCGTCGTCGGCAACCCGGCCAACACCAACGCGCTCATCGCGCAGGCCGCCGCGCCCGATGTGCCCGCCGAGCGGTTCACCGCCATGACCAGGCTCGACCACAACCGGGCCGTCGCGCAGCTCGCCGCCAAGCTCGGCGTGCCGCTCACCGACGTCAAGCGCATGACGATCTGGGGCAACCACTCCGCCAGCCAGTACCCCGACCTGTTCCACGCCGAGGTCGCAGGCAAGATCGCCGCCGAGCAGGTGGACGAGGGCTGGCTGCGCGACGAGTTCATCCCGCGGGTCGCCAAGCGCGGCGCGGAGATCATCGAGGTGCGCGGGGCGTCGTCGGCGGCGTCGGCGGCCAACGCGGCCATCGACCACGTCTTCGACTGGGTCAACGGCACCGCGGACGGTGACTGGACCTCGGCCGCCATCCCCTCGGACGGCTCTTACGGCGTCACCGAGGGCATCATCTCCAGCTTCCCCGTGACCTCGGAGAACGGTGCCTGGAAGATCGTTTCGGGGCTGGAGATCGACGAGTTCTCCCGCTCCCGCATCGACGCGAGCGTCGCCGAGCTCGGCGAGGAGCGCGACGCCGTCAAGGCGCTGGGGTTGATCTAGCAAGCAGGATCGCGAACGACTCCGGCGGCAGCTTCACCTCGCCGCCGGAGCCTTCGACGGGCTCGGATGCGAGCAGGATGCGCGCGATCGGGCCAACCGGAACCGAGGCGGGCGTGTCCGCGAGGTTGCACACCACCCGGAGCCTGCCGCGGTGGACGACCACGGTGCGCGTCTCGTCGTCGACGGCCACCTCCACGTCGTCCAGCCACGGGTCGGTCAGCTCCGGCCACGCCCTGCGCAACGCGATCAGCTCGCGGTGCAGGCGCAGGAGCGTGGCATGCGGCTCCCGTTCGCGCTCGGACCAGTCGAGCTTGGAGTTGTGGAAGGTGGCCTCGGCGTTCGGGTCCGGCACGGTGGCGTCGCCCCAGCCGTGCTCGGCGAACTCGGCGGTGCGGCCTTCGCGGACGGCGTCGCGCAGGTCTTCGTCGGGGAAGTAGGAGAAGAACTGCCACGGCGTGCGCGCGCCCCACTCCTCGCCCATAAACAGCATCGGCGTGAACGCCGAGGTGAACACGAGCGCCGCCCCGCAGGCCAGCAGCCCGGGGGAGAGGGTGTGGGTGAGCCGGTCGCCTTCGGCGCGGTTGCCGATCTGGTCGTGGTTCTTGAGGTAGATCACGAACCGGTGGGCAGGGATCCGGCCGGTGTCGACCGGCGCGCCGTGGCGGCGCTGCCGGAAGCTCGACCACGTGCCCTCATGCAGGAACGCCCTCGTGAGCACGTGGGCCAGTCCGGTGAGGCCCGCGGCGGCGAAATCGGCGTAGTAGCCATGCGCCTCGCCGGTGAGCGCGGTGTGCAGGCTGTGATGCACGTCGTCGCACCACTGCGCGGTGAGGCCGTAGCCGCCGCCCTCGCGCGCGGTGACGAGCCGGGCGTCGTTGAGGTCGGACTCCGCGATCAGCGCGAGCGGCCGCCCGACGTGCGCCGACAGCCCCTCTACCTCGACAGCCATCTCTTCCAGCAGGTGGGTGGCCCGGGTGTCGCGCAGCGCGTGTACGGCGTCGATGCGCAGCCCGTCGATGTGGAAGTCGCGCAGCCACATCAGCGCGTTGTCGATCACGTAGCGGCGCACCGGCTCGGAGAAGGAGCCGTCGAGGTTGACCGTGGGACCCCAGATGGTGCTGCCCGCGAAGTACGGGCCGAAGCGGTCGAGGTAGGCACCCGACGGGCCGACGTGGTTGTAGACCACGTCCAACACCACGCCCATCCCACGCAGGTGGCAGGCGTCGACGAAGCGCTTGAACGCGTCGGGGCCGCCGTAGTTCTCGGTGACCGCATACCAGCCCACCCCGTCGTAGCCCCAGTTGCGCGGGCCGTCGACGGCGTTGACCGGCAGCACCTCGACCTGGTTGACGCCGAGCTCGGCCAGGTGGTCGAGCCGTCCGATCGCCGTGTCGAACGTGCCCGCCTCGGTGAACGTGCCGATGTGCAGCTCGTACAGCACGCTGCCGGGCAGCTGCCGCCCGGTCCACGACCGGTCGGTCCAGAAGAAGTCGCTGTGGTCGTAGAGCTGCGACGGGCCGTGCACGCCGTCGGGCTGGCGGCGGGAGCGCGGGTCGGGCAGCGGGGTGGGGTCGTCGTCGAGCAGGTAGGCGTATCGCGCCGCGCCTGCCGCATCGGCCTCGACCCGCCACCAGCCCGCCCCGTCGCGGGTCATCGCGTGCACGACACCGTCGACGTCGACCCGTACCCGGTCCCGCTGCGGTGCCCACACCGCGAACTCAGCCACGCACCGATCCTGCCGTGCGAGGTGCCGTCGCGCCCGGCCGGGCCCATGATCACCGCTTTGGCGCGAACCCGGCCGGACTTGGCACCCTTTCAGCCCGAACCGGTGATCATGCCGGGCGGACGAGCAGCGCGACGGGGTAGCGCGCCAGGAGCGCGTCGAGGCGGGGTGCAGCGCCGTCGACGGCGGTGTCGGTGATGACGTCGTGCCAGTCCGCGGCGCCATCGGGCAGCGCGAGCACCGTGTCGCCCCAACCGCCGCGCGCCGCCAGCCCGACAGGCAGCCGGGTGGCCACCGCGACCAGCGCGGACGACCGCTGGAACGCCACCGCGTGCTCGGCGGCGGCCCCGTCGGCGGGCACCGGCCGATAGCCGGTGAACACCTCGGGCCGGTAGCGGCGCAGCCGCAGCGCGCTCGTCGTGACCAGCAGTTTGGCCGCTCCCTCCGCGTCGACGTCGGGAAGCCAACCCTCGTCGAGGCGGGTGAGCAGACGGCGCCGGGTCGCCCAGTCGATCGGCCTGCGGTTGTCCGGGTCGACCAGCGAGTACTCGAAGAGATCGGTGCCCTGGTAGACGTCGGGAACCCCGGGACCCGCAAGATGCATGAGCTTCTGGCCGAGCGAGTTCGACCAGCCCGGACCGCTGACCCGGGCCACGAACCGCTCGATCTCGGCCACCAACTCCGTGTCGGCGAGCACCGTGGCGGCCCATGCCGCGACAGCGTCGTCCACCTCGGCAACGGCCTCGACGTGGCTGGTGACGAGCTTGGCCTCCTTCGCCGCCTTGACGAGGTAGCCCGCCATCCGCTGCGCCGGGATCGGCCATGCGCCGACAAGGTTCTGCCAGGCCAGCAGCTCGAGCGAGCGCTCGGGCAGCGGGTGGCGGGCCGACCAGCGGCGAACGCAGTCGATCCACTCCCACGGGATCTCGGCGAGCACGGCCAGGCGCGCGCGGACGTCTTCGGAGCGTTTGGTGTCGTGGGTGGACAGCGTGGTCATGGTGGTGGGCCGGGCCGCCTCCCGGCCCGCGAGCTCGGCGTGGAACTCGGCAGGGGAGACCCCGAACCGGTCGGGCGCGCCGCCGACCTCGTTGAGCGCGACGAACCGGTTCCACCGGTAGAACGTCGTGTCCTCCACTCCCTTGGCCATCACCATGCCCGACGTCTGCTGGACGCGGGTGGCGAGCTCACCGCGCGGGTCGGCCAGCATCCCGGTGTGGAGCGCGTCGAGCACGTCGGCGAGATCGGGCCGGTGGGTGCGGGCCACCGACACGGCGGTGTCCAGCGCCGCCCGGCCTTCCGGGAGGTAGGAGCGGTAGACGGGGAAGCCGCACAGGAGCTCGGCGACGGCCTCGCGGGCGCGCCCGACGGTCACTCCGGTTGCAGCAGGGTGACCCTGCTGCAACTCAACGTCAGCAATGTCACCTTCCTGCAACTCGGGGGTGAACTCGGGGGCGAGCTCCGGGACGAGCCCGGGGGTGAGCCCGGCGATCCGGCGCACCTCGGCCGCGAGGATCGTGTCGGCCACCTCGCGGCGGGCCGCGTGCTCGGCCGCATGCAGCGACTCCCGCCGCCCGGTGTGCTCGGCCGCGAACTGGGTGATCAGGCCCGCGCCGTCCGGGTCGACGAACACGCCCTGGATCTCCCGCAGCGCCTCGTAGCCCGAGGTGCCGTCGACCGGCCACGACGCGGGCAACGCCTCGCCGACACCCAGGATCTTCTCGACGATCAGCCAGCGGTCCGGCCCGATCGCCGCCCGCAGCCGCCGCGCGTAGCCGCCGGGGTCCGACAGGCCGTCCGGATGATCCACCCGGATACCGTCCACGGCTCCCTCGGCGACCCAGCGCAGGATCTCGGCGTGGGTGGCCGCGAACACCTCCGGGTCCTCGACGCGCAACGCCGCCAGCGTCGACACGTCGAAGAAGCGTCGGTAGGTCAGCTCGGCCGCGCCGCGCTTCCAGGATCCGAACCGGTAGTGCTGCCGCTCGTGCACCTCTTGCGCGCTGCCGCCCTCGGTGCCCGGTGCCACCGGGGCGGCGTGCTCGTAGTAGCGCAGCTCGCTGCGATCCTCCGACAGGGACAGCTCGGCGAGCGCCTTCTCCTCGTCCGCGTCCAGCACGGGGATCAGGATCGGGCCCGCATCCCAGTCGATGTCGAAGTACGCCGCGTACGCCGACGCCTTGCCGTGCCGCAGCACGTCCCACCACCAGGGGTTTTCCCGCGGGACCGCGACGCCGACGTGGTTGGGCACGATGTCGAGGACGAAGCGCATCCCGTGCTCGCGAACGCGGGCCACCATCGCCTGCAGCCCATCGGCGCCACCGCGCTCCGCCGAGATCCGGGTGGGGTCGACCACGTCATATCCGTGGTTGGAGCCCGTGCCCGACTCCAGTAGCGGCGACGCGTACAGCGCGTCCGCGCCCAGCGCGTCGAGGTAGGGCAGCAGGTCCTGCACCTGCTCGAAGGTCTGCTCCTTCGAGAACTGGATGCGGTAGGTCGAGGACGGGACGGGGCGGGAGCGCTGCCGGTCCGCGGGCACGCGGCCTCCTCGGCGGGTCTCGTAACGGTCGGACGGGCCAACGCTAGCCGGTCGCCAGAGGGGCCGCCCGGCACGCGGCCGTCAGTCCAGCCGCTGCAGCACCAGCACGGAGCGGGCGGGCACGAGCTGGGTGCCGCCGCCCTTGGCGACCGGCGGATCGGCCGCCACGATGCCCGGTGCGGTGGACAGGGTGATCACCTCGCCCGCCGCCGTGTCGACGACGATCGCCCACCGTCCGCCGTACTCCTCGCCGGGCAGCGTGACCTCGATGTCCTCGTAGTGGGCGTTGAGGCAGAGCAGGAACGAGTCGTCGGTGACCCGGTCGCCGCGCGGATCGGCCTCGCTGATCCCCAGCCCGTTGAGGAACGCCACCACGCACTTGCCGAAGCCCGAGTCCCAGTCCTGCTCGGTCATCTCCTCGCCGGAGGGCTGGAACCAGGCGATGTCCGGAAGGCCTGACCACCGGTTGTGCGCATCGGTGCGGCGAGGCCGGGCGATCGGACGGCCCGCGAAGAACCGGCGCCTCCGGAACACCGGATGAGCGTGCCGCAGAGCGATGACCCCCGCCGTGAACCCGACGATGTTCGCGTTCTTCCCGAGCAGCGACCAGTCCACCCACGACGTGGGGTTGTCCTGGCAGTAGACGTTGTTGTTGCCGTTCTGCGTGCGGCCCATCTCGTCGCCGTGCAGCATCATCGGCACACCCTGGGAGAGCATCAGCGTGGTGATGAAGTTGCGCTGCTGCCGCTCGCGCAGCGCCAGCACCGCCGCATCGTCCGTGGGGCCCTCGACCCCGCAGTTCCACGAGCGGTTGTGGCTCTCCCCGTCGTTGCCGTCCTCGCCGTTGGCGGCGTTGTGCTTGTCGTTGTAGCTGACGAGGTCGCGCAGCGTGAAGCCGTCGTGCGCGGTGACGAAGTTGATCGACGCGTAGGGGCGGCGGCCGTCGTCCTGGTAGAGGTCGGAGCTGCCCGCGATGCGCGAGGCGAACTCGCCGAGGGTGCCCGGCTCGCCGCGCCAGAAGTCGCGCACGGTGTCGCGGTACTTGCCGTTCCACTCGCTCCACAAGGGCGGGAAGTTGCCGACCTGATAGCCGCCGGGGCCGACGTCCCACGGCTCCGCGATGAGCTTGACCTGGCTGATCACCGGGTCCTGCTGGACGAGGTCGAAGAACACCGACAGCCGGTCGACGTCGTAGAACTCCCTGGCCAGCGTGGACGCGAGATCGAACCGGAACCCGTCGACGTGCATCTCGGTGACCCAGTAGCGCAGCGAGTCCATGATCAGCTGCAGCGTGTGCGGGTTGCGGACGTTGAGCGAGTTGCCGGTGCCCGTGTAGTCCATGTAGTAGCGCTCGTCGCCCTCGACGAGACGGTAGTAGGCCGCGTTGTCGATGCCGCGCATCGACAGGGTGGGGCCCATGTGGTTGCCCTCGGCGGTGTGGTTGTAGACCACGTCGAGGATCACTTCGATGCCCGCCCCGTGCAGGTCGCGCACCATCGCCTTGAACTCCTGCACCTGGCTGCCCGGCCTGCTCCCCTTGGCGGCGTAGGCGTGGTGCGGGGCGAGATAGGCGATGGTGTTGTAGCCCCAGTAGTTGGAAAGCCCCTTCTGCTGCAGGTGGTGGTCGTTGAGGAACTCGTGCACCGGCATGAGCTCGACCGCGGTGACGTTCAGCCCCCGCAGGTGATCGATCATCACCGGGTGGGCCAGCCCCGCGTAAGTGCCGCGCATCGCCTCGGGGATCTCGGGATGGCTGATCGTGAGCCCCCGCACGTGCGCCTCGTAGATCACCGTCTCGTGGTAAGGGATGCGCGGCGACCGGTCGGTGCCCCAGTCGAAGAACGGGTTGACCACCACCGACTTCGGGACGTGCGGCGCGGAGTCGGTGTCGTTCTGCGCCTCGGGATCGCCGAACGGGTAGCCGAACACCGCTTCGTCCCACATGACGGCCCCGTCGAGGGCCTTGGCGTAGGGATCGACGAGCAGCTTGGTCGGGTTGCACCGCAGGCCGCGGGCCGGGTCGTTGGGCCCGTGCACGCGGAAGCCGTAGCGCTGCCCCGGCTCGACGGTCGGCAGGTAGCCGTGGTGGACGAACCCGTCGACCTCGGTGAGCGTGACCCTGGTCTCCTTGCCGCGGGTGGAGAACAGACACAGGTCGACGCGCTCTGCCACCTCGGAGAAGAGGGCGAAGTTGGTGCCGGCGCCGTCGTAGGTGGCGCCGAGCGGATAGGCGTGGCCCGGCCACGGCCGCATGGCAGATCCCTCGTTTCGTCGGGGTGCCCTGGGTACGGCACCGCCCGCGAGGCTACCGCTGCGGCCCGACAAGGGGCGGTCCGCAAGCTCCGCTCAGCGGAGGCGCGCCGGGAATCCGCCGGTCGCGACCGGGCTCCAGCGCGTCGGTGTGATGCGGATCAGCGCCTTGCCCTGGTCGACCATCGCCTGCCGGTACTCGGCCCAATCGGAGTGCTCGCCCGAGATCGCGCGGAAGTAGTCGACCAGCGGTTCCACCGCGTCGGGCAGCGTGATCAGCTCCGCGTCCCCATCGACCTGCACCCACGCCCCGTTGAAGTCCTCCGAGAGCACGATCACCGACGCGTGCGGCCGCCGTGCGACGTTGACCGCCTTGGCCCGCTCCGGATAGGTCGCCACGACGATGCGCCCTTCGGTGTCCACACCCGCCGTGACCGGCGAGCCCTGCACGCCGCCGTCGCGCCGCCAGGTGAGCAGGATCATGTGGTGGCGCGGGCGGAGAAAAGCGGTCAGATCGTCCCGGTCGACTCGGATGTTCGTCGCGATGGTGCGAGGCATGATCGGCAGGCTAGTCTGCGCGATCGATGAGCACCGTGTTCACTAAGATCATCAACGGCGAGCTGCCCGGCCGGTTCGTCTGGTCCGACGACGTCGCCGTCGCCTTCCTCTCGATCAACCCGCTCGGCCCAGGGCACACGCTGGTGGTGTCGCGCGCCGAAGTCGACCACTGGGTGGACGCCGACGCGGAACTGCTGGCCCACCTCACCGGGGTCGCCCACGCCGTCGGGACCGCCGTGCGCGGGATCTGGCAGCCGCCGCGGGTGGGGTTGATCGTGGCCGGGTTCGAGGTGCCGCACCTGCACGTGCACGTGTTCCCTGCGTGGGAGATGCGGGCCTTCGACTTCGCCACGGCCGCCACCAGCGTCGACGGTGCCGAGCAGGACGCGCACCGCGACACGCTTGCGTGCCGCACTGCGCGCCGCGGGCCACGGCGCCCACGTGCCGACTTGACGCACCCACGGCCGCCGCGCTCCGCGTGACCCCCACGATCGTCGAGGACCTGCGTGAGTACGACGCCGAGGTGGCGCACTACGTGCCGGTGCACGAGATGGCGAAGCTCGACCCGGCCGCGTGGGACGACCGCATCCGGGCCGGGCTGCTGCCCGCCTACGTCGACGTGCCCGCGTTCACCGCCAGTGTCGTGGGCGCGCTCGACGAGGTGGCGGCCGCCCACGACGGACGAGCGACCGCCGTGGTCGTCGCGAACGCCGGAGTGATCAACACCTGGATGGCCCACCTCCTCGGCATCGCCCGGCCGCTCGTGTTTCCCGCTGGACTACGCGGGCGTCACCTGGGTGCTCGCGGGCCGTGACGGATTGCGTTCCATCCGTACGGTGAACGAGATCGCCCATGTGGCCGATCTGCTCGCACCGGCAGTGGGTGCGGCAGAGGCTGATCGCGCCGTAGGTAGGTCACGTCCACTCCTTTCCACGCATGGCCGCCTCCTCTCCTCGCAGGGCCGCCTTCCTGGGAAAAGCGGCGGTGTGCGTGCGACGACGAGACGTCGGGTGCGGACCCCGAGGCCACCCGCGCCAAGCCAGACTGACACGTCGAAGGCACCGTTGAGACAGGTTGAGCAAACTCTCTGAACTGCGGGAACCACGCTGCGCAACCGGATGAATACAATACTCCAACCGGCAGATCCGCCCTGGGGTAACCGGATCGCCTGCTCGGCAGACGGACTAACCCACCTCGAATCGGTCGTCGCGGCCGGCATCGTGCCCTAGCCTGGTTCGGCCCCCGACAACCAGGACACGCATGACGCAGAGTGCGCCGCGGACGTTCCTCCGGCAGTGGAAGCTCTGGAGTCTTTCCGCCCAGCTGATCACGGCGTTGCTCGCCGTCGAGTGCTGCGCGGCGCTGCTCGTGGTCTGCGGTCTGCTGCTGCCACCTGCGGGGCTCGACCTGCGCTCGACCGTGCGCACCGCGCTTCTGCTGGTCGTCGTGGCGGTCGTCCACGCCGAGCTGGGCCGCGACGCCGAGCGCACCCGCCGCAGCGCGCTGGTCGGCGAGATGCACGTCAACATGGCGTCGGTCTGGTTCTTCGCGGCAGCCGCCCTGCTGCCGCCGGGATGGGCAGGGCTCTGCGCGGTCGTCGTGCACGGGCACCTGTGGTGGCGCTCGGTGGGGCCTCGGGTGCCGCCGCACCGGCAGGCGTACACGACGGCGGTGTTCGTGCTGGCCACGGCGGCCGCGTCGGCGGCGATGGCCTGGCTGCGCGGCGGCCTGCCTGCAGGCGTAGGAATCCTCGTGCTCGCGGCAGGGCTCCTGGTGTTCTTCACGGTCAACACGGCGCTGGTCGCGGGGGCCATGGCGGTCGCCGATCCGCCGTCCGGGCTCACGCAGGCCGTCGGCACGGCCGACGAGAACCTGCTGGAGCTCGCCACGCTGTGTGTCGGCGGGCTGGTCGCGGCCGTGATGGTGGTCAATCCGTGGCTGGTTCTGCTGTCGGTGCCGCCGCTTCTCGTGCTGCAACGCGCCGTCCTCGTGCGGCACCTGGAGCGGGTGGCGAGCATCGACGCGAAGACCGGGCTGCTCAACGCGGCCGCGTGGCACGCGCAGGCCGAGCGCGCGGTCACCCGGCCCGGCCGCGGACCCGCAGCTGCCGCGGTGCTCGTCCTCGACCTCGACCACTTCAAGGACGTCAACGACACGTATGGGCACCTCGCGGGCGATGAGGTGCTGGCCGCGGTGGCCGAGGCGCTGCGCGCCGAGGTGCGCGAGGGCGACCTCGTCGGACGGTTCGGCGGCGAGGAGTTCGTCATCCTGCTGGCCGCCCGGCCGGACCGAAAGGGCGCGGATGCCCTGGTCGCAGCCCAGGTCGTCGCGGACCGGATCCGGCGGCGGGTGGCGTCGCTCGCCGTCGGGCTCGAGACGCCGGACGGCCCGCTGATCGTCGCGGGGCTGAGCGTCTCGGTCGGTGCCGCGGTGCGCCCGGACGGCCACGACGACCTGCGCTCGCTCGTGCACGCGGCGGACACGGCGCTCTACGCGGCGAAGCGGGCGGGCCGCAACCGGGTCGGTGTCGGGGTTGTCCCCGCACCGGGCAGTGAGATCGGCGCCGGGCCAGGCGGGGTGGTGGGCGTGGAGTCCTTCGGGGCCAGGTCGCCGCGGCCCGCGTCGCCGTCCGCCCTGGTCTCCCCGCCACCACCGCCGTACTGACGCCAGGGTGCGCTCGGCAGGCGCGGTCAGTTCCACTCCTTGTTCATCGCCGGTTCGCCTCCTCTCCAGCTTGAGGGTGCGCAGGCTTCAACCAATGTTGCACGTGCGGATGAACGTGCAACTCCGCCGAGTGATGGGTGACTTGCCGCGGGTATTACTCTCGGCGGGTGCGCTCGTGGCCGTTCTGGGCGCTGCCGCGGCGCGTGCAGGCCACCATCCTGGCGATAGAGGCCGTCGCGGTGGTTGTCGTCCTCGCGCGAACGGGTGACGGCGCACCTGGCGGGGTGCAGCTCGGCTACGCGCTCGTCCTCGTCGCAGGCGGCATCGTGCACACCGAGCTGGCGGCAGGCATCGAACGGGTCCGCCTGCTGGTCACCCGGCCCGCCCACGTCGGCCTCACCTCGGTGTGGACGTTCGCGGCGGCGCTGTGCCTCCCGCTGTTGCTCGCGACGGCCGTAGCCGTCGTCGTACAGGGATACGTGTGGCTGCGGGCCGGAAGCGCCAGAGCGGCGCTCTACAAGCACGTGTTCACCACCGCGTCGGTGGTGCTGGCCTGCGGCGCGGCGGGCGCGGTCGTCGGCGTGGGCAATGGGCTTGGGCCTGCCGTCATCCCGGCGCTGGTCGCCTACACGGCGGTGAACAGCCTGCTGATCGCCGCGGTGGTCGCGTTGACCCGCCCCGCGCCGAGGGATCCGAAAGAGGTGTTCGGCGACGCCGACGACAACGTCCTCGAGCTCGCGACGCTCGCGCTCGGCGGCCTCGTCGCCATGGTGCTCGTGATCAACCCGTGGCTCGTGGGGCTCGTACTGCCGCCGCTGCTCGTCCTGCACAGGGCGGTCCTCGTGGGCCACCTCGAGAAGGTGGCCGCCACCGACGGGAAGACCGGGCTGCTCAACGCGCACACCTGGTGTGTGCGGGCCGAGCACCAGCTGCGCAGGGCAGGCCGGGCGGGCGTCCCCCTCGCGGTGCTCGTGCTCGATCTCGACCACTTCAAGTCGGTCAACGATGTGCACGGGCACCTCGCGGGTGATCAGGTGCTGGCCGCCGTGGCGGATGCACTGCAGTCCGAGGTCCGCGGGCGGGACCTGGTCGGGCGCTTCGGCGGCGAGGAGTTCGTCATCCTGCTCGTCGGGCAGCCCCGCGGCGGCGAGACCGACCTCGGTGCCATCGCGGAGCGGATCCGCGAGCGGGTCGCCACGCTGTCGGTCGACGTCGCGACCGCGGAGGGCGCGGAGCAGATCACGAAGCTCTCGGTGTCGGTGGGCGGCGCGCTACACCCCGGGGGCCGGGCCGACCTCATCGGGCTGTTGGGGATCGCCGACACCGCCTTGTACTCGGCCAAGCGGGCGGGCCGCAACCAGGTGCGCATGGGCCGGGCCCGTACCGGAACGGCCGTCGACACCGGGTTGTCGACACCGTGTGGTCCGCCACGGTGCGATCTGCCACCGCGAACTGACGTTGGGTGACCGCACAGTTGCGCAGGATCACCCCGATGTGCGACCACCGTCCCACTGACACGCTGCGTGCGGTGTCACTAGCCTCGCTCGCAGAGCAGGGACAGCACCGTCGGCGTAGGGGGGCACCGGTCGTGGATCTGCCGCGGCGTGCGCTCGCCTGGGTGTTCGGCGTCGACCTCGCCGCCGTCGCGGCCGTGGTGGCAGGCGTCGACGGGCCGCCCCCGCCTGCTGCGCTCGGGCTCGCGGCGATGCTCACGCTGCTGTCGGTGGTGCACACCGAGCTCGCGACCGGCATCGAACGGAATCGCCGCAAGGTTGCGCAGACGTCCTACTTCGATCTCAGCTCCGTGTGGACGTTCGCGGGGGCGCTGCTGCTGTCGCCGTTGCTCGCCGCGGCGGTCGTGCTCGCGGTCTACACCCATCTCTGGCGACGGGTGTGGCGGCCGTCGGGGGTGCCGCTCCACCGTCACCTCTACACGACCGCAACCGTGGTGCTCGCCGCCATCGCGGCCCACGAGGTGGTGACGGGCGCGGGCGGCCTCCCTGCGGGCCCGGCCGATCTCGCCGGTGCGTTGGGTGTCGTCGCCGCGGCGCTCGCATACGTCGTGGTCAACACGGTGCTCATCGCCGTGGCCATCGGGCTGTCCCGGCACACGACCGCCCCCCGCGAGCTCGTGGGCCGCTGGGACGACAACGCGCTGGAGGTCGCCACGCTGTGCCTCGGCGCGCTCGCGGCCGCCGCGCTCGAGCAGACCCCTTTGCTCGCGGCGCTCGCACTGCCGCCGGTCCTCGTGCTGCACCGCGCGGTGCGGGTGCGCCACCTGGAGGAGGTTGCGAGCATCGACGGCAAGACCGGGCTGCTCAACGCGACCACGTGGCAGGCCCTCGCCGACCGCGCGGCCGCCGCCGCGCGCCGGGCGGGCTTCTGCGCGGGCGTTCTCATCGTGGACCTCGACCACTTCAAGGCGGTCAACGACGCGCACGGCCACCTCGCGGGCGACGACGTGCTGGCGGCCGTCGCCAGGGTCCTGCACTCCGGCGTGCGCAACCAGGACCTCGTCGGGCGCTTCGGCGGGGAGGAGTTCGTCGTGCTCGTCAGGGAGCTTCCTGCGGGGTCCGCCGGGCGCGCCGAACTCGCCGCCGTCGCGGAACGGCTGCGGAGGCAGGTCGCCCGCCTCACCGTGCAGGCGGCTGACGGCGCCACGATCGAAGGGCTCTCGGCGTCGGTGGGCGGTGCCTGCGTCGGAGTCGACCCGAACGGCCGTGACGGCGACGGCGACCTCGACAGGGCGCTGCGCGCGGCGGACGCCTCCCTGTACGCAGCCAAGCGCGGCGGGCGCGACCGGGTGCGCATCGCCGGGGATGTCCCGGAAGATGTTTCGGAGGGCGTCGAGGTGCCCGCACCACGCGCCGCAGGCGACGCCCGGCGCCGAGCCGCGAGCGGTGCCGAAACCGTTCCGTAAGCTGGACGGCGTGAGCGCCGTCCTCCGATCCGTCAGCACCCCCGCCGACCTGCGGCTTCTCGATGCCTCGGCGCTCGCCGCCCTGGCCGCCGAGGTCCGCCGCGAGCTGGTGGCATGCGTTTCGCGCACCGGCGGCCACCTGGGCCCGAACCTCGGCGTCGTCGAGCTCACGATCGCCATCCACCGCGTGTTCGACTCGCCACGCGACACGCTCATCTGGGACACCGGCCATCAGGCGTACGTGCACAAGCTCCTCACCGGCCGCCACGACGGCTGGGAGCGCCTCAAGCTCACCGGTGGGCCGTCGGGCTACCCCAGCCGCGCCGAGAGCCCGCACGACCACGTCGAGAACAGCCACGCCTCGACGTCGCTGTCCTGGGCCGACGGCATCGCGCGGGGCTATGCGCTCACCGAGCAGCGCCGCCACGTCGTCGCCGTGATCGGCGACGGCGCGCTCACCGGCGGCATGGCGTGGGAGGCGCTGAACAACATCGCGGCGGGGAAGGACCGCAACCTCGTCATCGTCGTCAACGACAACGGCCGCTCGTACGCACCGACGATCGGCGGCGTGGCCGACCGGCTGGCGTCCCTGCGGCTGCAGCCCGGCTACGAGGCGGTGCTGGAGAAGGGCAAGCAGGCGCTCAACCGCACCCCGGTCGTCGGCGGCCCGCTGTACGCGGCGCTGCACGCACTGAAAGCGGGCGTGAAGGACGCGCTCGCCCCGCAGGAGCTCTTCTCCGACCTGGGCATCAAGTACTTCGGACCGGTCGAAGGCCACAGTGTCGCCGCGGTCGAGTCCGCGCTGCGCCGGGCGCGGGGCTTCGGCGGCCCGGTGATCGTGCACGTCGTCACCCAGAAGGGGCGCGGCTACCCGCCCGCCGAGAACGACGCGGCCGAGCAGATGCACAGTCCCGCCGCCTTCGACCCGGTCACCGGCTTGCCGAAGGGCCCACCGAGCGTCGGCTGGACGAGCATCTTCGCCGACGAGCTCGTCAAGATCGGCGCGGTGCGCGATGACGTCGTCGCGATCACGGCGGCCATGCTCGGGCCCACCGGCCTCGCGCCGTTCGCCGAGGCCTTCCCCGAGCGGTGCATCGACGTCGGCATCGCCGAACAGCACGCGCTCACCTGCGCAGCCGGGCTGGCGTACGCGGGCCTGCATCCGGTGGTCGCGGTGTACTCGACGTTCCTCAACCGGGCCTTCGACCAGCTGCTCCTCGACGTGGCGCTGCACCGGCAGGCCGTCACGCTCGTGCTGGACAGGGCGGGCGTCACCGGCAACGACGGGCCGTCGCACAACGGCATGTGGGACCTGTCGCTCCTGGGCATCGTGCCGGGCATCCAGGTGGCCGCGCCGCGCGACGCCGTGACGTTGCGGGAGGAGCTCGCCGAGGCCGTCGCCGTCGACGAC
The DNA here is from genome assembly GCA_963736375.1 of uncultured Actinomycetota bacterium. Taxonomy (GTDB): domain Bacteria; phylum Actinomycetota; class Actinomycetes; order Mycobacteriales; family Pseudonocardiaceae; genus Pseudonocardia. The sequence continues at coordinate 395,459 of CAVTOL010000016.1, read as the reverse complement.
GGGCCCACCGCCATCCGGTTCCCCAAGGGCGCCGTGATCGAGTCGGTGCCCGCGGTCCGACGGGTCGACGGCGTCGACGTCCTGCACGAGGGCGATCCCGGTCGCGGCGAGGTGCTGCTGGTGTGCGCCGGGGCGTTCGGGCAGCTCGGCGTGGCCACGGCAGCACGGCTGGCTCGCCAGGGCGTGTCGGTCACGGTCGTCGACCCGCGCTGGGTGCTGCCCATGCCCGCCGCCGTCGTCGCGATGGCGCGGGAGTACCGGCTGGTCGTCGCCCTCGCCGACGGAGGTCGGCACGGCGGCTTCGGCTCGGCGCTGGCCGACGCCCTGCGCGCCGCGGAGTGCGACGTGCCGGTGCGCGACCTCGCGATCCCACAGAAGTTCCTCGAGCACGGCAGCCGGGCCGACGTGCTGGCCGCTGCCGGGTTGGGTGAGCAGGACGTGGCGAGGAGGATCACGGAGTGGGCGGTGGCGCTGTTGCCCGAACGAGCGTCGGAGGAGTCGCGCTGATGCGAGTGTTGGTGGTGGAGGACGAGACGGCGCTGGCCGACGCGGTGGCCAGGGGGCTGCGCCGCGAGGGGATGGCGGTGGACGTGGCCTACGACGGCGACGCGGGCCACGAGAAGGCCACCATCACCCGGTACGACGTGGTGGTGCTCGACCGGGATCTGCCCGGGATGCGGGGCGACGACCTGTGCGCGCAGATCGTCTCGTCCGGCGCCACCACGCGGGTGCTCATGCTCACGGCGAGCGGCACGCTCGCCGACAAGGTCGACGGCCTGTCCCGCGGCGCCGACGACTACCTGGCCAAGCCCTTCGACTTCCCCGAGCTCGTGGCGCGCTGCCGTGCCCTCGGCAGGCGGGCCACGCCCGCCGCGCCGCCGTTGCTCGTGGCCGACGACGTCGTGCTCGACCCGGCCCGGCGCACCGTCGGCCGCGGCGGGCGGTCGCTCGACCTCACCCGCAAGGAGTTCGGCGTGCTGGAGGTGCTGCTCGCCGCGCGGGGTGCCGTGGTGAGCAGCGAGGAGCTGCTCGAGCGGGTGTGGGACGAGAACGCCGACCCGTTCACCACCACCGTGCGGGTCACCGTGATGACCCTGCGCAAGAAGCTGGGTGAGCCCGGCGTCATCGAGACGGTGGTCGGTGCGGGCTACCGGGTTCCCTCCGCGGGTTAGAGTGCGCGGCGCGCCCGCCAGGGTGGGGCTGCGGGTCGGTCTGCGGCCCCGGCTCACGGCCGTGTGCACCGGGGTGGTGGCGCTGGTCAGCGCGCTGCTGCTGTGGCTGGGCTGGCTGCTGGTCGGCGGGGTGGCGCAGGCGCCGTCGCTGCCGCCGGGAAGTCTCGTGCGCGTCGGTGGGCGGACTGTGCCGTCCGAGCAGGTCTCGGCCGCGGTCGGCGCGGCAGCCCGCGACGAGGTCCTGCGGGCGGGGCTCGTCGCGTTCCCGCTGGTGGTGGTGGCCGCGGCGCTCGTGTCGTGGTGGCTGGTCGGCCGGGTGCTCGGCCCGTTGCACGCGGTCACGGCGACGGCCAGACGGCTGTCGGTTGAGTCGCTCGACACCCGCACCGGCGTACGGGACGCGCGGGGTGAGGTGGCCGAGCTGGCGGCGGGCTTCGACGCCATGCTCGACCGGCTGCAGGCCGCGTTCGAGGCGCAGCGGCGGTTCGTCGCCAACGCCAGTCACGAGCTGCGCACGCCGTTGTCGGTGCTGCGCACGGAGGTGGACGTCACGCTGTCGGATCCGGCCGCGGACGTCGAGGAGCTGCGGCGGATGGGCGCGGTCGTGCGCGATGCCACGCGGCGGGCCGACGATCTCGTGGCGGGGCTGCTGCTGCTCGCGCGCGTCGAGAGCGGCGCCGAGCTGGGGGAGCGGACGCCGTTGGACCTCGCCGACCTGGTGGTGTCCGCACTCGCCGCGGTGCGGGCCGACGCGACCGCCCGCGGCCTGCGGGTGCTGTTGCGCACCGCGCCTGCGCCAACCCGGGGAGACCCCGTGCTGGTGGAGCGGGTGGTCGGCAACCTGTTGGAGAACGCCGTGCGGCACAACGTCGCGGGCGGCTGGTTGGAGGTCTGCACGTGCCCGATCGGCGCGCGTGAAGTGGGCGTCGGCGGCGGTGCGGAGGGCGGGGCCGAGCTGCGGGTGGCGTCCAGCGGGCCGGAGGTGGCGCCGGAGGGCGTTGACGAGCTGTTCGAGCCGTTCCGCCGCGGCCCGGTCGAGCGCACGGGGGCGGCGCGGGGTGCGGGGCTGGGCCTCTCGATCGTCCGCGCGGTGGTGCTCGCGCACGGCGGCACGGTGGAGGCTCGGCCGGTGGTGGGCGGCGGCCTTTCGGTGACGGTCCGGCTCCCCGCCTGACGGGCGCCAACACGGCGTGCCGAGACCGAGACTCACCGTGGCGATTGGGGTGGTCAGGGGTGGAGGGCGGGTTCCAGGAGGGAGGCGAGGAGGTCCACCTGCCAGTCTCTGGCGCCGCCCTTGCGGAGGGCGGCAGGGAGGTCGCCGTCGGACGGCGGGCTCCAGCACAGCCGCCGCAGCAGATCGGGCTGGAGCAGGTTCTCCACCGGCACGCTGCGGTCCTCGCTGACGCCCGCCAACACGGCGCGGGCGGCGGCAAGGCGCGCAGCCGCGGCGGGGTCGCGGTCGGCCCAGCGGGCAACCGGCGGTGGCCCTTCGCTCGGCGGGGCCGAGCGCGGAAGGTCGGCGGTATCCAGGCGGTCTACCTGGCTGAGCGCCGAGAACCAGTAGGCGGTGAGCCGCCGCTGTGCCCGTCCGCGGAACACCGGCAGCTCGGCGAGCGCCTCGGCCGTGGCGGGCGCCGCGGTGGCGGCGTCGACGATCGCCGCATCGGGCAGCACGCGCCCGGGGGCGATGTCGCGTTCCGCCGCGAGCCGGTCGCGGGCCTCCCAGAGCGCCCGTACGGCGGCCAGCGCACGGGGCTTGCGCACCCTGTGCACCCCTGAGGTGCGCCGCCATGGCTCGGGCCGCGGTGCGGGGGGCGACGCCGTGCGCACCGCCTCGAACTCCTGCCGGGCCCATTCCAGTTTGCCCTGCTCGGCGAGCAGGCCTACGAGGACATCGCGCAGCGTCACGAGCACCTCGACGTCGAGCGCGGCGTAGATGAGCCAGTCCTCGGGAAGGGGACGGCGCGACCAGTCGGCCGCACCGTGCCCCTTCTCCAGCGCGAGCCCGAGCAGCTGCTCGACCATGGGGCCGAGGCCGACCCGCGGCAACCCCAGGAGCCGTCCGGCCAACTCGGTGTCGAACAGCTGCGCGGGGACGAGCCCGACCTCCGCAAGGCACGGCAGATCCTGGCTGGCGGCGTGCAGCACCCACTCGGGTCCGGTGAGGGCGGGAGCGAGCGCCGACAAGTCGCTGCGCAGGGGGATCGGATCGACGAGCGCAGTGCCCGCACCCGCCCGGCGCAGCTGCACCAGGTAGGCACGTTGGGAGTAGCGAAAGCCCGATGCCCGTTCCGCGTCGACGGCGATCGGCCCGTCCCCTGCGGCGAGCACTTCGGCTGTGCGCGCCAGCGCTGCGGGGTCGGCGACGACCGGGGGGAGCCCGTCGGCGGGTCGGAGCAGTGGTGTCGGTGCCGGTGTGGGTGCCGAGCTGTCGGACGCGTGCGTTTCGGTCAGCGGATGACCCCGGCACGCATGGCGAGCGCGACCATCTGGGCGCGATCACCGGTGCCGAGCTTGCGTCCGATGCGCGAAAGGTGACTCTTCACCGTCAGCGCGGACAGGCTCAGCGCCTCCCCGATCTCCTTGTTCGACTGCCCGTCCGCGACGAGCTGCAACACCTCCACCTCGCGGGCCGACAGCTCGCGCGGCGTGTTGTCGGTGCCGGGGACGCGCGTGCCGGTGGCGAGCAGAGGCGCGACCGTCGGGTCGGCGTAGACCCCACCGTCGAGCACCCGCTTCACCCCATCGGTGACGATGGCCGCCGACGCCGACTTCAACAGGTAGGCCTGCGCTCCCGCCTGGAACGCCGACCGCACCGCGTACGGATCGTCCGAGGAGGCCAGCACCACCAACCGGTTCCAGCCCAGCGACCGCAGCTCGGTCACCAGGTCAAGGCCGCTGCCGTCGGGCAGGCCGAGATCCAGGATCGCGAGGTCACAGGGGCCATTGGCGTGCGCCCTCGCCCTCGCCTCCGCGACCGAGGCCGCCTCGTACACCGTGCCCGCGCCCATCGAGCGCAGCCGGGCGGCGATCGCCTCCCTGAGAAGGGGATGGTCGTCCACCACCAGCACGGAGAACTGCTCCTCCCGCGGATGCGGGACCATCGCAGGCGACAACACGGGCTGGTGTGATCCTTGACCCATCACACCGCGCACCGGCGCGCCTTGGCCTACCACGGCCACGTCACTACCTCCCTGGATACGGTCGTTTGCCCCCGACCAGCACCAGATCCCCGGTCGTGCAGAGCGTTCGTCCGACCGCCCGGGGAGGTGTCCGAGGAGGAAGCCTAGCCCCCCAAGCGGTCTAACGTCGTGTATCGGTTCGAACTTGGCAGGGTGAAAGTTACAGCGTTGTCGATCGCGAACCACCCGATCGGGGGACAGTGCTGATCACTGAATGCGTCGAACCCGCAGGTGGGAGCCGTATTTAAACCGTCCGATGGACGAGCGGAACTGCTCCAACTGGAGGTAGCCCCGCTGCTACCCCCACGAGCTCGCAGAACGCGTCCGCATGGCGGGTCAGCTCCGGGCCGACGGGGGTCCAGGAAGCGCGCAGCTCCACATCGTCGTCGCGGCGGGGGCCGGAGATGTCGCCGAACCGCACGGACGACGTCTGGGTGACGGTGCCCCCCAAGGCCGTGTACGGAGCGTCGAAGTGCTCCAGTGCTTCGGTGAGCCACGACCATGCGACGACGGGCAGCATCTCGTCGCCGAGCTGCTCGCGCTCCAGCCGGGCCTGTACGAAGCAGACCAGCCGGAAGGTGCCCTCCCAGGCGTCCTGTCCCGCGGGGTCGTGCAGGAGGATGAGCCGCCCGGACGTGTCGGGTTCATCGAGGTCCTCGCCCGTGGGCCGCCCCGCGTCGGCCTCGACGCTGAAGGCCCAGGTGAACGGGGCGAGTCGGGGCGGAGCGTTCAGCGCGGTGACGAAGAGCTCCGACCGCGGGCGTACCGCGTTCAACGCTGCCACGGCGCGCCGGAACTCGGCTGGTGGGTCGGTCGCGTCGGGCACGAGCCGGGACTCTAAGGTCCCCCGACCGCACGGACGGGCAGGCGCGCCGGGCGGCCACCCGGCGTGGGATGCTGAACGGGTCATGCACCCGCCTCCCGTGATCGACTCAGCCGTCGCCGCCGCTCGCCGAGACCTCCGCGCGGCGCCGTTCCTCGTCGCCGCCCGCGGCGGCACGCCGTCCCGGAGCCCGGTGTGGCTGATGCGCCAGGCGGGCCGCTCGCTGCCGGAGTACCGGGCGCTGCGTGCGGGCACCCCCATGCTGCAGGCCTGCTTCGATCCCGCGCTCACCTGCGAGATCACGCTCCAGCCCGTGCGGCGGCACGGCGTCGACGCCGCGATCCTGTTCTCCGACATCGTCGTGCCCCTCCGCGCGGCGGGCGTCGGGGTGGACCTCGTGCCGGGCACCGGCCCGGTCGTCGCGCGCCCGGTGCGCTCGGCGGCCGACGTCGCGGCGCTGCCCGAGCTCGTTCCCGAGCAGGTCGCGCCGGTGGCCGAGGCCGTCGGCCTGTTGGTGCAGGAGCTGGCGGACACCCCGCTGATCGGCTTCGCCGGTGCGCCCTTCACGCTCGCCTCCTACCTGGTGGAGGGCGGCCCGAGCCGCAACCACGAGCGCACCAAGGCGCTCATGTACTCGGCCCCCGACCTCTGGCATGCGCTGATGGGGCGACTCGCGGATATCACCGTGACGTTCCTGCGCACACAGGTCGACGCGGGCGTCGACGCGGTGCAGCTCTTCGACTCCTGGGCGGGCGCGCTGTCCGAGCGGGACTACCGCCGGTTCGTGCTGCCGCACTCGGCCCGCGTGCTCGGCGCGGTCGCGGACGCGGGCGTGCCGCGGATCCACTTCGGCGTCGGTACCGGCGAGCTGCTCGGCGCGATGGCGGAGGCGGGCGCGGACGTCGTCGGCGTCGACTGGCGCGTGCCGCTCTCGGAGGCGGCCCGGCGCACGGGCCGCCCGGTGCAGGGCAACCTCGATCCTGCCGTGCTGTTCGCCGACCGGGCCGCGATCGAAGCCGAGGTGCGCCGCATCCTCGACGAAGGCAGCCAGGCGCAGGGCCACGTGTTCAACCTCGGCCATGGCGTGCTCCCCGAGACCGACCCGGACGTCGTCACGTGGCTGGTCGAATTGGTGCACAGCGTGGGTCGATGACCGCGCGGGTCGCCGTCGTCGGTGCGGGTGTCGCCGGGCTCGCCGCCGCTCACCGGCTGCGCACCGTGCTCGGCCCCGACGCCGCGATCACCGTGTTGGAGCAGCGGGACCGCATCGGCGGTGTGCTGCGCACCGTGGACCTCGCAGGCAAGCCCTACGACGTCGGCGCGGAGGCCTTTCTCGCGCGGCGGCCCGAGGTGCCCTCGCTGTTGGTCGAGCTCGGGCTGACCGACCGGATCGTGCACCCGACGGCCGCGCACGCGGCGATCCGAGCGGCAGGCCGCACCGTTGCGCTGCCGGGCGGCACGGTGCTGGGGGTGCCGACGAGCGCGGCCCGGCTGGCGGGGCTGTTGTCGGACGCAGGGTTGGCGGCGGTGGCCGCGGAGCCTGCTCGCCCGTTGGCGTGGACGCCGGGCGGGGACGTCGCGCTCGGCAGGCTCCTGCGCGCCCGCTTCGGCGACGAGTTGACCGATCGCCTCGCCGACCCGCTGCTCGGCGGCGTCTACGCCGGGCGGGTCGACGCTCTCGGCCTGCGGCCGACGATGCCCGCGCTCGCCGCCGCGCTGGACGCGGGCGCCGCATCACTGACCGCCGCGGCCGACGCCGCCACGAACGGTGGTCCCCGCGCTTCGCCACGGCATGACGGCGTTTCGGATACGGGGGCGGCGAACGGGTTGCAGCGGGCCGGATCCCGGGGCGTTGGGCCTGCGGAGTCGGAATCGACAACACACCGTGCCGCAACGCACGATGCATCGTCGGTAGCTCAGAGCCCCGTGTTCGGGGCCCTCCGCGGCGGCTACCGCGTGCTGCTCGACGCCCTCGCCGACGCCGCGCACGCCGACCTCCGGCTCGGCACGACCGTGCGCGGCATCGAGCCCAGCGCTGCGGGTTGGTTGCTGGTGCTCGGCCCGACGATGGCGCCCGAGGCCCTTGAGGTCGACGCGGTGGTGCTGGCCGTGCCCGCGCCTGCGCTCGCGCGCCTGCTCCAGCCGGTGGCCGCGGCCGCCGCGGACGCGGCGTCGGGCATCGAGCTTGCGTCGTCGGTGGTCGTGGCGCTGGCGTTCCGCGAGGAGGATGTTGCGATGCCCACCACGTCGGGCGCGCTGGTGGCCGCGGGCGAGCCCCTTTCCGTGAAAGGCGTGACGCACTCGTCCACCAAGTGGGCGCACCTCGCAGGCGACGGCCTCGTGCGCCTGCGTGCCTCGCTCGGTCGGTTCGGCGAGGCCGCCGCCCTGCATGCCGACGACGCCACGCTGGTCGATCAGGTGCGCGCCGACCTCGCCGTCCTCGGCGGCATCCGCGCCGCGCCGGTGGCCGTCCACGTGCAGCGGTGGGGTGGCGGCCTTCCGCAGTACGCCCCCGGACACGTCGGCCGGGTGGCGACGCTCGAAGCGGGCCTTCCCGACGGCATCGCCGTAGCAGGCGCCGCGCTGCACGGGGTCGGGGTGCCCGCCTGCATCGGAACGGGCCGCGCCGCGGCCGACCGGGTCGCGCGGGCGGTCGTTAGGATCGGGTGATGGCCCGCCTCGACTACACCCAGCTCAACAGCATGATCCGCTACACGATGTGGTCGGTGTTCCGCAGCGAGCCCGGCCTGCTCGGCGAGGACCGTTCGGCCGTGGCCGCCCAGTTCACGGAGTACCTCGACGCGCTGGCCGACAAGGGTGTTGTCGTGCGCGGCGTCTATGACCTCGCGGGCATGCGTGCCGATGCCGACTTCATGATCTGGTGGCACGCCGAGACCGTCGAGGCCCTGCAGGCCGCCTACGCCGGGCTGCGGCGCACCGCGCTCGGACGGGCCTGCACGCCGACGTGGAGCCAGGTGGCGCTGCACCGGCCCGCCGAGTTCAACAAGAGCCACGTGCCTGCGTTCATCGCGGGGGAGGAGCCACGGGCGTACGTGTGCGTCTACCCGTTCGTCCGGTCGCTGGACTGGTACCTGCTCCCCGACGACGAGCGCCGCACGATGCTCGCCGAGCACGGCCAGGCCGCGCGCGACTACAAGGACGTGCGCGCCAACACGGTGCCCGCGTTCGCCCTCGGCGACTACGAGTGGATCCTCGCGTTCGAGGCCGACGAGCTGCACCGGATCGTCGACCTGATGCGCGACCTGCGCGCCACCGAGGCGCGCCGCCACGTGCGCGCGGAGGTGCCGTTCTTCACCGGGCCGCGCGTGCAGCCCGGTGACCTCGTGGCGACCCTGCCCTGAGCGCTCAGCTCTCGTCAGGCTCCAGGGTGAGCGAGATCGAGTTGATGCAGTACCGCAGGTCGGTGGGCGTGCCGTAGCCCTCGCCCTCGAACACGTGGCCGAGGTGGCTGTGGCAGTTGGCGCACAGCACCTCGGTGCGCTTCATGCCCATCGAGTAGTCGCTGTGCTCGATCACCGCGTCGCCTGCGAGCGGGGTGAAGAACGAGGGCCAACCGCAATGCGAATCGAACTTCGTGTCGCTGCGGAAGAGCTCGGCGCCACACGCCCGGCAGCGGTAGACGCCCTTCGTCTTGGTGTCGGTGTATTCGCCGACGAACGGGGCCTCGGTACCCGCCTGCCGCAGCACGCGGTACTCGGCGGGGCTGAGCTCGGCCCGCCACTCGTCGTCGGACTTGACGACCTTCGCGGGTGTTTCGGTGACCGGATCCATGCCGTCGAGGTTACGTCGAAAGCGGCGGAGAAGTGATTTCACAACCATGTCGTAAAGACGAACGTCAGCACGTCCCACACTAATCCCACGGCGACAGCCAGCAGGAGGAGCACGATGGCGACGGCGGCGAACCACCGCTCGCCCTCGGCGCGGTGGACGGAGTCGACGAACGTGCCGACGTCGTCGAGGTAGCCCTCCACGGTGAAGGCCGGGTGTTGTCGGTGCAGGCGGTCGAGGTGGGCCGCGAAGGCCTGGACCTCGGGATCGTCGCGGTCGAGCCCGATCAGCTCGTCGTCAAAGCGATCAAGCATGCACCACACCTTAGCCGGTAGCGTGCGACGGCGTGGCAACCAAGGCGGCGGAGCTGATCACGGTGCCGGGCCCCGACGGGCCCCGCGAGGTGCGGCTGACCAGCCCGGACAAGGTGTACTTCCCGGAGCCCGGCATCACGAAGCGCGAGGTCGTTGAGTACTACCGCGCGGTGGTTGACCCGCTGCTCGGGGTGCTGCGCGAGCGACCGACGAACCTCAAGCGCTACCCGGACGGTGTCACCGGCGAGCCGTTCTACTCGAAGCGCCTGCCCAAGGGGGCGCCGCCCTACACGCAGACGGCGCGGGTCACGTTCCCGAGCGGTCGCACGGCCGACGCGTTCTGCCCCACCGAGCCCGCCGTTCTGCTGTGGGCGGCCAACATGGGCACGTTCGACTTCCACCCCTGGCCGGTGCGCCGCGCCGATCCCGACCGGCCCGACGAGCTGCGCATCGACCTCGACCCGCAGCCGGGCACCGACTTCGCCGACGCCGTCGCCGTCGCAGCCGTCCTGCACGAGGTGCTCGGCGAGGCGGGGCTCGTGGGATGGCCCAAGACGTCGGGCGGGCGCGGGATCCACGTCTTCGCCCGGATCCGTCCGGAGTGGGACTTCATCGCCGTTCGCCACGCGGTGATCGCCATCGCCCGCAAGGTCGTGGAACGGCTGCCCGAACGGGCCACCGTGGCCTGGTGGAAGGAGGAGCGCGGCGAGCGCGTGTTCCTCGACTACAACCAGGCCGCGCGCGACCGCACCGTGGCGTCGGCGTGGTCGGTGCGCGGACGGCCGCGCGCCACGGTCTCGATGCCGCTGACCTGGGATGACCTGCCGTCCGTCGAGCCGGAGGACTTCGACGTGCGCACCGTGCCCGGTCTCTACGCCGAACGCGGCGACCCGCACGCCGAGATGGACGCGCACGCGGGTGGCCTGGAGACCGTGCTGGAGTGGTACGCGGCCGACCCGCATGGCGACCTGCCCTACCCGCCGGAATATCCGAAGATGCCGGGCGAACCGATGCGCGTGCAGCCGTCCCGCGCCCGGCCCCGGCCAGCAGAAACAAGCGCATCTGACGGTGAAACGAGCTGACCAGCACCGCGCTACGGCCCGGGGGGCCCGCGTTCGAGGGTGCGGCGATCCGTTGCGGGATGCGGGCCGCCCGGCGCCGTCGAGGGCGTGAAGATCAGCGATGACGATGTGCTCTTGCAGGTGCTCGGGGACGTCGTGCCGGTCGGGCCTGCGGGGTCTGGGCTCGTCGTCGCCGTTGCGGCGCTGGTGGCGGCGGGCCTCGTCGACGCATCGGGGCGGCTGATCGCGCCCGATGCACCCGGGGTCCCGCCGGGCCTGGCCACCCGCTTCTGCCAGGTCGGCAAGGAGTGGGTGTCGTGCTGCGCCTCCGCGAGGTGCACCCCGACTGATTCCGGGCCACTTCGCACCCCTTCGGACTCTTCGCACCCGGCCGGCGGGGTGCGAAGTCGATCGAATGGGTGCGAAGTGGCCCCGGGCGGGACCATCGCGGTGGTGGCGTGTGGGGCGATCGCGCGCCACGTCGCCGAGGTCGCTGCGCGCCGCGGCTGGCCCGTCGACGTCCACCCGCTGCCGCCGCTGCTGCACAACCGGCCCGAGCGCATCGCCGCGGCGGTCGAGTCGACCGTCACCCGGCTGCGGTGCCGGTACGCCCGGGTCGCGGTGGGCTACGCCGACTGCGGCACCTACGGCGCGCCGGACGAGGTCTGTGCCCGGCTGGACGTGGCCAGGCTGCCCGGGGCGCGCTGCTGGCCCCGACCGCCACCCCGAGCTGCGCAGAACGCGACGAGGCCGACAGTGCCGGGGTCAGGGCCCCGGCAACGTCGGGCTCGCGCCGATCAGCGCGTCACCTCACGCCTGCAGGGCCCTCCGCTTTACGGCCCACCGCCTACGGCTCCGCCGCGCGCGCCGTTCGGCCTCGTCGGTCCGTAAAGATGCAGCCGTCCCGCGCGCGCAACCCCGAGAGCTGAAGCTCAGTCGGTGCTCGACGTGCCGGGGGCGTCGCGGACGACCGTGGTCGGCGCGACGGCAGGGGCCTTCGTCGGCACGACCCTCGGCGGTGCGACCGGCGCCTTGGTCGGCGCGACGGCAGGCGCCTTGGACGGCGGCTTGGGCGCTGCGGGCGCCGCCTTGGCGGGGGCGGGCGCAGCAGTGGGCTTGGCGGACGCCGCCGTGATCGGGAGCGGCTCGCCGTCCGCCCCGACGGCCCGCCAGAGGCCGCCCGGCCCGTTGACGAAGCCGGGCGCCGTGTCCTTGATGTAGCGGTAGACCGGCCATCCGGCGACGGTGAGCTGCTTGCTGCCGTCCGGGCGCACGACGCTGCCGAGGAGCTTGGCGTCGACGGCGTAGGGGATGGGAACCTCGTCCGCCGCGACCGGTGGCCAGCTGGCGGTGCACGTGCCGGTGCAGGTGCTGGTGGGCGGCGTGGCGCGATCCTTCGCGTAGCGGTACAGCGTGAACCCGTCGCTGGTCATGACCGTTCCGACGAACGTGACCGCAGTGGAGATGCCCTTGCTTGCGGGCGTGACGGTGCCGTTGAGGGAAGCGCCGTTTCCGACGGGTGCCGCCAGGCTCGCGGGAACGCTGGTCTGCACACCGCAGCCGGTCAGGGCGAGGGGAGCGGCGAGGAGCAGGGCCGCGGCGCCTGCCCGCCATGTGGAGGGGAGCGACATGGTCGGCACGGTAGGAACGCCTGGCGAGCTCATGGCCGATGCTGAGGCGCGCGGCGGTCTGCGGCGGGTTGGGCGCGTCGGACGGACGTCGTCCCCGCCGAACGGCCGATGCCACTCAGGTACGGCGGCGTACGCTCACCACCGACCGTCGCGGGGGCCGTTCACCCTCCGGCCCATCCCGGCCGCGGTGACCGGTTTGCGACCGGCGGACGGCCTCTGCGATCGCCGGTAAGCGGATCGCCGAGCGGTGGCGCGCCGCAGATGGGCCGTCTTCGCGGCGGAGAGCCTGAAGACGTTAACCGGCGGTCGGCTCAATTCCTGCGGCGTTTGGAGTAGTTGCCCGCCGCTCGTCGCGCATGGCGCTCTGGTGGGCCCACGGAGTTCTCAGCTTGGCAACCAGCGTCGCGGATGCCCTCATACGGTCGCCGCCATGAACGACGGGCTGCTGCGCTCCGCGTGGCTCACCGGGCTGGGCGCCACGGTGGCGGTACCCCCGCTGCTGTGGCTGGCCACGGCGCCACCGGAACCGATGTGGTCCCGGCTGGCCGTGGTGTCCGGCTTCTTCGCGCTCACCGTACTGGTGTGCGCTGCCATTCTGCCGAGCAGACTGCGCTCCCTGAACCGCGCGTTCGGCATCGAGAGCGTCATGGAGGTGCACCGTTTCCTCGGCGTCTCGGCGGCCGTCCTGGTGCTCATCCACCTCGCCTGCGTCGTCGCCAACGACCCGCGCTCGGTCGCCCTGCTGAACTTCCCGAGCGCGCCTCCCCGTGCGCAGGCGGCGACGATGTCCACGCTGGCGGCGGTCGTGCTGGTCGCCGTCGTCGCGCTCAAGAAGCGGCTGCGGCTGTCCTACGAGTCGTGGCGGTGGATGCACGTGGGGCTGGCGGCCGCCGTGCTGGTCTTCGGCGCGCTGCACGTCGTGTGGCTGAACCACGCCCTCAAGGTCCCTGCGATGTCCGCGGTGTTCCTCGTGCTGGTCGCGATCGTCGTCGCGGTGGCCAGCTACCGCTGGCTGTGGCGCGGGCTGCTCGACCCCTCGACCGAGTTCGTCATCATGGAAGTGCGCTCGGAGAGCCCCACCATCAGCACCGTGGTGCTCGCGCCGCGCGGCTCCGAGGGTTCGTGGCGCTTCGTGCCGGGTCAGTTCGCTTGGCTGCGGATGGGTCGTTCGCCCGCTGCCGAGGAGCACCCGTTCACGATCTCCTCCAGCGCCCGCGACCAGTACACGATGTTCACCGTGCGCCACGCGGGCGACTTCACCCGCACCTTGACGGCGCTGCCGCCCGGCACGCCCGTCTGGGTTGACGGCCCGCACGGCGCGTTCTCGGGTGACATCGGTGAGTGCTCCGGCTTCGTGCTCATCGCGGGCGGGGTGGGCATCACCCCCATGATGAGCATGCTGCGCACCGCAGCCGACCGCGGCGACCAGCGGCCCTATCGCCTCGTCGTGGTCGCCTCCCGCCCCGAGGACCTGCTGTTCCGCGAAGAGCTCGGCTTCCTGCGTGCCAGCCTCGATCTGGTGGTGACCGAGGTGATGCGACGGCCGACCGACGACTGGGAGGGCCACTACGGCGGCCTCGGCCACGGCCTGCTCTCGCTCGTCCTCAACAGCACCGAACAGCCCGAGTCCGTCGACTTCTTCCTCTGCGGCCCACCCACCATGATCCACGACGCACTGGAGGTCATCGACGCGCTCGACGTCGACCCCAGCCGTGTTCACACCGAGCTCTTCGACTTCGTCTGACGCTGCTCCCCCTCCGTCTGACTCGAAAGGCACTTCACAATGCTCCGCCGGATCCCTCGGTTCCTGCGCGTTTCGATCGTGCTCGCCATCGCGGCAGCGGTCGCGCTGACCGTCTACCAGTCCTGGGCCAACGGTGCCGTCGGCACCGGTGGCTGGACCCAGACGCAATGGGGTCCACTCGGGCCCGCCGACCGCGACCTGCTCGTGAAGGTTCGCCAGGCCAACCTCTGGGAAGGCCCCACAGGTCAGCAGGCGGCGCAGCAAGCCAGCTCGCCCGCCGTCCGCGAGGTCGGTGAGCACCTCGCGACCGAGCACGCCGATCTCGACCTCCAGACCCGCAAGGTCGCCGACCAGCTCGGCGTCCTGCTGCCCGCCGCCCCGAACGCGCAGCAGCAGGGCTGGATGACCGAGATCTCCGCCGCGACCGGCTCGGACTACGACCGGATCTTCGTCCAGCGCGTGCGTGAGGCGCACGGCATCGTCCTGCCGATCCTCGCCCAGGCGCGGGTCAGCACCCGCAACTCCTTGATCCGCGAATTTGCGAGCGTGGGCACGCAGTTCGTGAACCGGCACATCGGCTACCTGGAGAGCACCGGGCTCGTGGACTACAACGCGCTCCCCACCGCGCCGAGCCCGGGTGTCTTCACCTTCTCCGGCGCCCCCGGCGGCCAGGACCTGGTGATGCCGATGCTCATCATCGTCTGCTGCGTCGTGGCAGCGGCAGGCTTCGCCGCGGCCTTCCGGCGCAAGCGCAAGCAGAAGCCCGCGCTGATGGTCGACCCGCCGCGACGCGCCCCAGCCCCACCAGACCTCGTGGCCATCCCCGGGCCGCGACCGGTGCCGACGGACAGCTATCCGTCGCTGCCAATGATTTTCCCCGCCGAGGCCACCGGGCCCCGGCACGCGGTCCGCCCCCGGGTCCGCAACTAACCGCTCCCCCACTCGAAACGGAAACCGCACAAATGTCCTCGACTGCTCCCCACAGTTCGATGAGGCGCTACGTGATCGCGGCGGCTGCCGCGCTCGGGTGCCTCTTGCCCGCCGCATGTGACGTGGCGGCGGCCAGCACGTACAACCACAACCCCGGCCAAGGCCAGCAGGGCGGCAGCCGCCACAACGGCGGTGGGAAGACGACGGCGCCTGCCGCCTCCTCCAGCCCGGCCGCCGCCCAGTCGTCGGGCGACCAGAGCACGGACCCGAGCGCGGGGAACGACCCCGCCGCCAACCCCTCGGACGACCCGGCCAACACCGGCGCGTCCGCAACGGTCGACGCGAGCGCGTCCGTGTCCGCCGCCGCGGCGGCTGCTCCCGCGGCCGACATCAAGAACAACAACGGCCTCGAAGTGCTGGCCCGTGACTGCTCGAACAGCAAGCTGGACCCGGCCGACGGCTTCCAGAAGGCGCCCGTCTGCGTCTCGACCGCGTTCGGCGAGGTCGCTGACCAGGACAAGGACCCGTCGCTGCTCATCACCGACTCTCCGCGATTCGTCCGCGCCAACACCCCGTTCACGCTCAAGGTGAGCACCCGCAACCTCGTGCGCGACCGGTTCCTCGGCGCGGCGGCAGGCGGCTACTACCTGGAGAGCTCCGTGCTCACCGACGGCGGGATCCAGCGCGGCCACTTCCACACCGCATGCCGGATGCTGACCAGCACCCGCGAGGCGCCCGCCCCGGGCGCGGTGCCCGCGTTCTTCGTGGCGACGCAGGACGGCGGCGGCGGCTCGACCCCCGACACCGTGACGGTGAACGTCGACAAGGGTCTTCCGGGCCGTGGCATCGCCCAGTGCGCCGTGTGGGCCGGTGACGGTTCGCACCGCATCCCGATGATGGAGCGCGCCAACCAGACACCCGCGTTCGACTCCGTGCGGATCCTGGTGGGCTGATCATGACCGTCCTGACCGACCGCAGTGAGCGGTTGGCGGAGGATCCCGGTCCCGCCGCCGAGCTCGCACCGATGGTCGAGGTCTGGTTCCGCATCCTCGGCGACCACGTCCCCGACGAGGACCGGCGCTGCCGGGCCTGCAGCGGGGTGCGCCGCGCGGAGTGGCCGTGCCCGGTGCGGGCGCTGGCCGAGCGGGCCCGCCAGTGGCACGCGCTCGGGCTGTCCGGCCGCGGCAGGCGGCTGCCGGGCCTGCGCGGCGCGTCCTGCCCGCTGACGCTGCGGGAGCGCGAGTTCCTGCAGCTCGCCGCGGACGGCTGGCGTGACCTGGAGATCGCCGAACGGTTGGACGTGCCGGAGCGGACGGTCCGCACGTCGATCCGGCGCATCGGTCGGGCCGTGGGGGCGCCCGACCGGACGGCCCTGCTCGTACTGGCCCTCCGGGCGGGCGTCGTCGTCTGATCGCGCGTCGGGTAGACCAGACGCGTGTGGGAGGAGTTTGACGTAGCGGTGGTGGGCGCCGGGCCTGCGGGCTCGGCGTCCGCCCTGCGCGTGTTGCAGCTGCGCCCCGACGCGCGGGTGCTGCTGCTGGACGCCGCCGCGTTCCCGCGTGACAAGACCTGCGGGGACGGGGTGGCCGCCCACGTGTTCGACCTGCTCGACGCGTTGGGCGTGCCCGACCTGCGACCGCTCGGCCCGGCCGTGGCCGGTCTGCGGCTGCGCAGCCCCGGCGGCCAGGTCGTCGCCCGGCGCTGTGCCCGCCCCAACCATCCGATCCCGCGGGCCGTCTTCGACGCCCGCCTCGTCGACGCGGCAGTGGCCAGGGGCGCGCTGCTGCGCCGCCACCGCGTGCGGTCGCTGCGCGTCGAGCCCGACCGGGTGGTGCTCGACGAGCGGTTCGCCGCCCGCGTCGTGATCGGCGCCGACGGCGCGAACTCGGTCGTCCGCAGGCTGACCGGGGCCCCGGCCACGCCGCCGCGCGCCGTGGCCGTCGCGATCAGGGGCTACACACCGGTCACCGTTCGGCCGGACGAGCTGGTGATCGAGTTCACCTGCGGCCGCTACCCCGCCTACGCGTGGGCGTTCCCCCTGGCCGACGGCCGCGCGAACGTCGGGTTCGGCGTGTTCGACCGGCGGGGCGGCGGATCTCGGCGCGAGCTGCTCGCCGCCCTCGATGGGCTGCTGCCGGGCCAGCCGCCCGACCCGAGCACCGTCCGCGGCCACCACCTGCCGCTTTCGTCCGGTCCGCGTCACCATCCCGACGGGCGGGTGTTGCTGGTCGGGGATGCGGCGGCGCTGGTGAACCCGCTCACCGGGGAGGGCATCTACGACGCCGTCGCCTCCGGCGCGCTGGCCGCCCGGGCCGCGCTGCTCGGCGCGGGCGCGGGCCGCGCCCATCGGGAGGCCATGCGGCGGGCGTTCGGGCGCCACCGCAGCCACCTCGCCGTGCTTGCCCGGCTCGTGCCGCACTCCCGGTTCCTCGACGCCGCGGTGGCCGCGGCCGCGCGTGACCGGGCCGTGTTCGACGCCGCTGTGGACCTCGGCCTCGCGGGCGGCACGGCCGATCGGCACGCGCTGTGCCGCATCGCGGCGACCTACCTGACCCGGCTGTGAGCGGAAACGAGTGTCAGAGCACTCGTTTCCGCTCACAGGTCAGGGGGGGCAGAGGGTGCTCGGGTCGGGCAGCTGCCCGTCCACCAGCATGTCGTCCACGAGCGAGTTCACGCACTGGGTGCGGGGGAACGCGCCGGTGGCCGCGCCCTGCCAGCCGATGAACACGGCCGATGGCATCGACTGCGCGACGGCGCGGGCGGCCTCCATCGGCGCGCGCGGGCTGCCTGCGGTGCCGATCACGGTCAACGGCGGCAGGCCGGGCGGGACGGGCGCCTGCGGCCTGCCACCCCCGGTTGGCCACGGGGCGCAGGCGATCAGATCGGCCGCGAAGCTGCCCCCGAACAGCGGGTACGCCGTCTGCCACTTCCGGGCGAGGTCGTCGATCCGGGCGGGCGCGATCCGGTTCTGGGCGTCGTTGCAGTCGGTGGCCAGTGCGGCGTCGTAGCGGCCGCGCTGGCCGAGCGTCGGCGCGAGCCCGGCGAGGAGGGCGGTGGCGTCGCCCGCCCGTGCCGCGTGCAGCGCATCGACCAGCGCGGGCCAGGTGGTGGGTTCGTCGAGCGCCACGCGGATGGCCATCACCGCCGATCCCGCCGTGAGCAACCGGCCGTCCGGTGTGGCCAGCGGCTGCTTGCGCAGCGCGGCGATCAGCGCCATCACCGTGGTGCGCGGATCCGCGCCGAGCGGGCACGTGCTGCGGGACGTGCAGCGCTGCGCGAACGCGTCGAAGGTGGCCTCGGACGCCTTCGCCCGTGCCTCCGAGCGTTCCGGCTCGTCGACGGTCGGGTCGGCCGGGCCGTCCAGGATCAGCCGACCGACAGCACGCGGGTGGGCGCGGGCCCAGTCGGCGAGCGCCGTGGCGCCGTCCCCGGTGCCGACCGCCGACATCCGCGTGACCCCGAGGTACTGGCGGACCGCCTCGATGTCGTCGGCCGCGGCGGCGCTGGAGAAGCCACCGAGCTGACCGTCCAGCGCCACGTTGCAGGCCTGCACGACCGCCCGGGCCCGCTCCAGGAGGACGGTGGCGTCCAGCGCGACGGGGTCGGCGTCGATGAGCGAGGTGCGCGAGGAGCCGTCGGCGCAATCGAGGGTGTCGGTGCCGGTGCCGCGCCGGTCCAGCCCGATGATCGCGTACTGGCCGAGCAGGTACGTCGGGACCTGCGCGGCCAGCCGGACGGCCCGCCGTGCCGTCGGGTCGGTGGCGGTGTCGCCGAGCACGAGCAGCGGCGGGCGGACGGCGAGCGGGGTGCGGCCTGGCACGTCGGCCAACCCGGCGCGCACGACCCCGAGCGTCACGGTGCCGAGCGCGGGTTGGCCCGGGTCGAGCGGCACGGTGAGGGTGCCGCAGTCGGCGCGCAGGGTGCGGTCGGTCGGGATCGGCACGTCGAGGCTGCCGAGCAGGCTCGGCGTGCAGTCGCTGACGGGGAGGGTGGCGTGCTGGGGCTCGGGCGCTGGCAGTGGTGTCGGCGCGCCTGCCGTGGCGGCGGGTGGCGCGGGCAGATCGGCCCGCACGGCCACCGGCGGGCGCGTCGACGGCCCGATCGAGCAGGCCGCGAGGAGCCCGACGGCCAGCAGGGCCGACAGGACCGAGCCGATCGCCCGACGCCGTGCCACGCGCGCCACCGTGCAGGACAGCCGGTGTGGCCGCGGTGAGCCCGCGTGATCGCGCCGAGTCGCACCTCCCGCACGTCCTGACCTGCGGGAGGTGCGACTCGCGCCGATCACGCCGCCCTACGCGACCCGCGATGTCGGTTGCGGGCGCTCCAACTCCAGCCGGACGGCCACGGGCAGCGTCGTCAGCTCGAGCGACGCGCGGGCGGTGGCCAGCACCTCGTCGTGCAGACGCGCGAGCACGCCGCGCACGTCGGCGTCGTCGGCCAGCCAAAGGGTGACCCGCAGCGCGGGCGCGGCCGCCGATCCGACGAGCCGGGCCCGCGCCCTGGCGACGCCCGGCAGCGTGGCCGCCTGGCTCGCGACCGCCTCGCCTGCCGCGGCCGAACTCACCAGGATCGTGGTGTCGGCGCCGTCGTTCAACACGATGTCGGGGCGTGGCTCCGGGCGGAGCGACCGGGCGGCCCAGGCCAGCCCGAACACCGCGAGCAGGACGCCGCCGACGATCGCCACGGCCCGCCACAGGAGGGGCTGGGCCGCCACGGTGTCCACCATGATCGGATCGAGTAGCGGCCTGGCAGCGCGCCCGCTGCCGAGAATCCCGTACGACAACAGCGTCACGCCGACGCCTGCGAGCAGCAGCACGAGGCCGATGAGCACCATGAGCCAGCGGTCGCCACCCGCCGAGCGCGCGACCGCCGAACGGGACCGGCGCCGAACCCTGCCATCGACGGGGGTGCGCGGGCCCTTGCTCAGATCGACGGTCACTGCACGCCCTCCCGCTCCTGCACCGACACCGCGATGCGGGGCCTGCGGCGCAGCGGCAGCTCGTCCAGGAGCTCCTGCACCCGGCCGATGATCGTCTCCCGCAGGTCCTCAGGGGCGTCGTTCCAGGCCCGCGCGCTCACCGCCACCCGCCGCGCGGACGCGGTCACCGACGCCGAAAGGACATCGTCGGACGCCCGGACCCGGGTGCCGACGAGCCGGGCGAGCACCCGCGCCGAGGTGGTGACCGTCATATCCGGCGACGGCGCCTCAAGACGCAGGTCCGCGCGTCGGGCCGCGAGACCGACGATCACCATCAGCAGCCCGACCACGCCGACGCCGATCGCGACGGCGGGCACCGGGTTCTCGTTCCAGGACAGGTCGGCGAGCGCGGCCCCCCACTGCGGCCACGGGACGAGCAGACCCTCCTCGCTCCCGGGAAGCACCCACGCGGCGACGACCTCGATCGCCATGAGCACGCCCGCCGCCGCCAGCACGAGGCCGAGGAGGGGCGCGAGGACCCGCAACACGGCACGCACGGCGCGCCTACCGCGGCCGTGCCGGGGCGGGCGCGGTCGCGCCGCGCAGGCCGGTGACCGTCACCGCCAGCGTGCGCATCCGGTGTCCGGCCTGCCGCGTGAGCTCCTCGGCGACGGCGGTCCGCACGGCCTCGACCACCGTGCGCACCGTGGTCGGGTACTGCAGCGTCAGCTCCAGGCGCACGTCGACGGGCGCGGGCTCGCCGCTGCCGACCGTCACGCGGGCGCTCGCCCCGTACTCGCCGACGTCGATGCCCGCGAGCCTGCGCTCGTTGCGCAGCGTGCCCGGCACGCCGTCGGCCGCACGCTCGACGATCTTGCGCAGCACCACGGGGCTGATGTCGAGCCGCCCACGCTCGGCGGGCTCGGCGAGCGGTGCCCTCATCGATCGCGTCCGCGCCCGATGAGCGACGTGACGTCCAGCCGCCCGTCGAGCGCCATGCCGACCAACAGCCCGAGGATCCCCACCACGAGCGTGATGAGGAAGGCGCCGAAGCCGCCGATCGAGCCTGCGACGCCGAGGATCAGGCCCGCCAGGAGACCGGTCCGGGTGGCGTTCATGCTTGTCTCCGTTGCGCGAGAGGGATGGGCGGGTTACTCGACGCGCGCGTGCGCCGGGGCGATCGGAACCTCGGAGCCGTCGTCGGCCTCGGGGAGGTGGATGTCGTTGACGGCGATGTTGACCTCGATCACCTCGAGGCCGGTCATGCGCTCGACGGTCGTGATCACGTTGCGGCGCACCGCCCTGGCCAAGTCTACAATGGATGCTCCGTACTCGACGACGAGGTCGAGGTCGACGGCGGCCTGCTTCTCGCCGACCTCGACCTGCACCCCGGAGATGCTCGCGACACCGGTGCCGCCGCCGGGGATCCGCTCCCGGATCGCCCCGAACGCGCGCGACACGCCGCCGCCCATGGCGTAGACACCGGAGATCTCGCGCGCCGCGATTCCCGCGATCTTCTGGACGACCGACGCCGCGATGGTGGTCTTCCCCTGTGCCGTGTCGTCGGCGAGCCGCGCGGGCGAGCCGATCGTGGTGGTGGGGGTGGTCACCGTCGTTGTCGTCGTGGCCGGGGACGTGGGAATCGCCATCCCGCGTTTCCTCCTCTGGTCGTCATGGGCGTGTGGTGCTGGGACGCGCGCAGCAGCGACAGGCTCACGGGATGTCACCCGTTCGGGTGTAGCGCAGCAGTAGGACGCCGTCCTCCTCGAGCACGCCGACGAGCCGCAGCGGGCGTGGCGGCGACCCTGGCGGTCCCACCGCGATCCGCCCGGCGTCGCCCGCCGCGAGCACCGGCGCCACGGTGAGGCAGAAGTCGTCGACGAGGTCGGCGGCGACGAGCTCGCCGAAGAGCCGCGGCCCACCTTCACACAGCACGCGGTGCAGGCCGCGGCGGCCGAGCTCGTCCAGCACCGCGGCGGGGGAGAGGGGGTCGAGCACGACGACGTCGGCGCCTGCCGCGGTCAGTGCGGCGAGCCTGCCTGCGGGCGCGTCGGGCCCGGTGAGCACGATCGGCGGCACCCGGGTGTCGGTGAACAGGCGCGCGCCAGGGTCGAGGTTGCCCGAGCCGGTGACGACGGCGATCGGCGGGGGCAGGGCGCGGCCGCGGGTGGGCTTGCGCGCTCCCCCGTAGCCCTCGGAGCGCACGGTGCCCGCGCCGACGAGGACGACTTCGGCGAGCTCCCGCAGGATGCCGAACACCTGCCGATCGGCGTCGCTGCCGAGGCCACCGGAGCGGCCGTCGACCGTGACCGCACCGTCGGTGCTCGACACGAAGTTGACGCGGACATGCGGGGCGGCGAGCTCGTCGGGGTAGGCGTAGCACGCGGCGAGGTCGACCGGTTCCCCACCGGCTGCAGGCGAGGTAGGGATCAGCGTGCGCACGAGGACATCCCAGCATGTCCACGGCCCCCTGCCCATTCCGGTGACAGCGTGCCTCGCACGGGTGCGAACCGGGTGACCGTGGCACGATGTCGCACGCCGATCATCGGAGGTGACCGTGACCGACACCGAGTCCGAAGACGCTGGTCGTGAGGTCCCCGTCCGGCATCACGGGGCCTGGACCGAGGCCGACTACCGCGGCTTGGGCGGCGGTGTCATCGGCAAGGGACCCCTCGGTGACGGGCGCGTCGAGCTGATCGACGGCGCGCTCGTCATCGGCCCCGCGCCGACGGCCGACGATGAGCGGGCGATCGCCGCTGCCCGCGCCGCCCTCGTCGAGTCACTCCCCGAAGGCCTGTGCGTCGTCGGTCCGGTCGGGCTGCGCATGGGCCAGGACTGCCTGCTCGTGCCGGATCTCGTCGTGATGCGGGAGCCCGCCGAACCCGAATCCGAGACGCCGCCGGATCCGGAGGCGGTCGTCGACACTCCGCCGGAGGCGGTCATCGATACACCGCCGGAGGCGGTCATCGATACACGGCCGGAGGCGGTCATTGATGCGGAGGAGGTGCTGATGGTCGCCGAGATCGTCGGCCCAGACGACGGCGCGGTCGACCGGGTGTTCAAACCGCTGGTCTACGCCCGCGCCCGGCTGCCCTACCTCCTGCTGGTCGATCGGCATGCGCCCTTCGCGTCGGCGAGCATGGTCATCAACGGCCGCTACCACGAGTACGCCCGCGCGGTGGGCCCCGACGAGCTGGCGCTCGAGGAGCCGTACCGGCTCCGCCTCCCACTGCCCGAGAAGTGAGCCCGTGCACCTCGTTGGGAAGATCGTCCCTGCGGCGGTGAACCTGCGCGACACGCTGCTCGGCGGGGTCGCCGACCTGCGCCGGATGCCCCGTGACCCGGTGGCAGAGCACCCCTCGGGCGCCGTGCTCTATCGCTACCGTCCCGTGCGGGGTGCGCCGGACGTCGTTGGCGCGCGGGTGCTGCTCGTGCCGCCGCTCGGCGCCCCGGACTTCGCCTACGACCTGCGCCGCGGCTGCTCCCTGGTCGAGCACCTGCTCGACGGCGGCCGGGTGGTCTACCTCGTCGACTACGGGAACATCACCTTCGCCGACCGCCGCCGCGGCATGGAGGACTGGGTGGACGACGTGGTGCCGTGGGCGGCCCGCGGCTGCGGTGGCAGGGTCCACCTCGTCGCGTGGTCGCTCGGCGGGGTTTTCGCGCTGCTGGCCGTGGCGGCCGCGGCGCAGGCGGGGGACCGGCTGCCGGTCGACACCGTGACCGCGATCGGCAGCCCGATCGACATCTCCGCGGTTCCGCTCGTGGCCCCGCTGCGTCCGCTGGCCGTCGCGACGGGCGGGCGCGGGCTTTCGCTGCTCTACCAGGCGATCGGCGCCATCCCCGGTCCGCTGGTCAGCGTCGCGTTCCAGCTCACGGCGGTGGACCGGCTCGTGACGAAGCCGCTCACCGTGCTCTCCCGGCTCGACGACCGCGACGTTCTGGCCCAGATCGAGGCCGTCGACCACCTGATGGCCAACATGCGCGGTTACCCGGGCCGGGTGTTCGGCCAGATCTACCACCTGATGCTGCGCAACAACGACCTCGCCGACGGCACGCTGGCGCTGCGGGGTCGGGACATCACGCTGTCCGCGGTCGACGTGCCGGTGCTCGTCGTGGCGGGCCGCGACGACGTGATCGCGCCGCTCGCGGCCGTCGAGCGGGTGACGGCCCTGCTCACCGGCGCGCCCGAGGTGCGCTTCACCACGGCCCCCGGCGGCCACCTCGGCGTGCTCACCGGGCGCCGTGCCCGCGACACGACCTGGCTCGCGCTCGACGCCTTCCTCGCCGATCACGCGCCACCCGGCCCATGATCGCCGTTTCGGCGCGAAATGCGGCCAGATCCGGCCGCATCTGCACCGAACCGGCGATCACAGCCGACTGGGAGGGCGGGTATGACTGGAGGCATGCGCTATCTGGACCTCCCGACCCGCAAGCGGTACTCGGTGATCGGGCTGGGCACGTGGCAGTTCGGCTCCCGCGAGTGGGGCTACGGCCGCGAGTACGACGAGCACGCGGCGGGTGAGATCGTCGCGAGGGCCAGGGCGCTGGGGATCACCGTGTTCGACACGGCGGAGATCTACGGCTTCGGTCGCAGCGAGCGCATCCTGGGCCGGGCCCTGCACGACTCGGGCGGCACGGACGACGTCGTGGTCGCGACCAAGGTGTTCCCGCTGCTGCCCACCGCCCCGATCGTGCAACAGCGCGGCGTGGCCAGCGCACACCGGCTCGGGGTGCGCAGGCTCGACCTCTACCAGGTCCACCAGCCGAACCCGCTGATCGGCGACGCCACCACGATGCGCGGCATGCGGGCGCTGCGCGATGTCGGCCTTGTCGAGGACGTCGGCGTCTCCAACTACCGGCTCTCCCGCTGGCAGCGGGCCGAGGCCGCGCTGGGCGCGCCGGTGCTGTCCAACCAGGTGCAGTTCAGCCTCGTCGCGCGCGGCCCGATGGCCGACCTGCTGCCATGGGCGCAGCGCACCGGACACCTCGTGATGGCCTATAGCCCGCTCGGGCAGGGCCTGCTGTCGGGCCGCTATAGCGCGGCGAACCGGCCGTCGGGCGGCGTCCGGGCCGCCAACGCGCTGTTCCTTCCCGAGAACCTCGACGCGGCCGCCCCCCTGTTGTCGCTGCTGCGGGAGGTCGGCGAGGGCCACGGCGTCACCCCAGCGCAGACGGCGCTCGCCTGGCTCGTGCACCAGCCGAACGTCGTCGCGATCCCCGGCGCGTCGAGCCTGGCCCAGGTGGAGAGCAACGCCGCCGCGGCCGACGTGGCCCTCACCGACGACGAGTTCACCGCGCTGACAGCCGCAGCGGAGGCGTTCCGCCCGAGGACCGGCGCGTCGGCGATCCCCGGGCTGGTCCGCGCCCGCCGCTGACGCCCTGTGAGTGGTAACGAGTGCTCCGGCACTCGTTACCACTCACAGGGTCAGCTCACGTGCGCCCGCAGGAACGCGACCGCACGCTGCCAGGCCAGGTCGGCCTGCTCCTTGTCGTAGGTGCCCAGCAGGTTCTCGTCGTTGAAGAAGGCGTGGCCCGCCGGATAGAAGAACAACTCCGGCGCTACTCCCGCCTCGGCCTTGATCCGCTCGGCCAGCGCCCGTGCGGCATCGGGCGTCGTGAACGAGTCGTCCTCGCCGAAGTGGCCCTGCACCGGGGCGGTGATCCCGGAGAGATCCGGGAAGGCTTCCTTGAGCACGCCGTAGAACGGCACCGCCGCGCCGATCCGGTCGCCCTGCTGCGCGGCGAGCACGACGACGAACCCGCCGCCCATGCAGAAGCCGATGGCGCCGACCGTCGACGAGGTGACGGCCTCGTGCCCGAGCAGGAAATCCACCGCGCCCCCGAGGTCACGGGCGGCGCCGTCGACGGGCAGCGCCATCATGAGCTTGCCTGCCTCGTCGCTGTCGTGTGTGGTGGCGCCGCCGAAGAGGTCAGGCGCGAGCGCGACGAAGCCCTCGGCCGCGAGCCGGTCGGTGACGTCCTTGATGTGGCTGGTCAGGCCCCACCACTCCTGGATGACGATCACGCCCGGCCCCGAACCGGACGCCGGAACGGCGAGATAGCCGTGGGCGGTGTGGCTGTTTGACGGAAATGTGACGTTCTGGATGGGGTTGGACACGGGTCACATCAGATCACTCCTCTTTGGGCTGCGCAGAAGCCGACGCGCGGACTAGCGTTCCCCGTCATGAGCGTGATCAGCCCGGCGCTGGTGTCCCCGGACCGGCACGTCGCGGCGGTCGACGATCTCGTGCGGCAGTTCCGCGCGCTCGGGCCCGACGCCCGCGTGCGGCTGGGCAAGAAGACGTCGAACCTGTTCCGCTTCGGCGAACGGGAGGCCCAGCGGCTCGACACTTCCGCGCTCACCGGCGTCATCGACGTCGATATCACCGCGCACACCGCCCAGGTCCAGGGCATGACCACCTACGAGACCCTCGCCGCCGCCACGCTCGCCAGGGGCGTCATGCCGCTCGTCGTCCCGCAACTCAAGACGATCACGCTCGGTGGGGCGGTCACCGGGCTTGGCATCGAGTCCACATCGTTCCGGCACGGCCTGCCGCACGAGTCGGTGCGTGCGATGGACGTGCTGCTCGCCGACGGCGACATCGTCACCGCGACGCCCGACGGCGAGCACGCCGAGCTCTTCGCCGCGTTCCCGAACTCCTACGGCACCCTCGGCTACGCGCTGCGGCTGGAGATCGAGGTGCAGCCGGTGGCCCGCTACGTCCGCATGGAGCACGTGCGCGTGGACACCGCCGACCTGGCCAAGGTGATCACCGACGTCTGCGACCTCGAAGGGGACCCGCCCGATTTCGTCGACGGCACGGTGTTCAGCCGTGACCACCAGTACCTCACCCTGGGCCGCTTCACCGACGACCCCGGCCGCGCGGGCCCGAGCGACTACACCGGCCAGCAGGTCTTCTACCGGTCGATCGACGAGCGCGCCGAGGACGTGCTGACGGTCGAGGACTACATCTGGCGCTGGGACACCGACTGGTTCTGGTGCTCACGCGCGCTGGGCGTGCAGCACCCCGTGGTGCGCAGGTTCTGGCCGCGGCGGTGGCGGCGCTCCGACGTCTACCGCCGGATCGTGGCGCTGGACCGGCGCACCGGGCTCTCCGGTCGGGTCCGCCACCTGCGCGGCCTGCCGTTGGAGGAGCCGGTCGTGCAGGACGTCGAGATCCCGGTGGAGCGCCTTGCGGAGTTCCTCGACGTGTTCCACCGCGAGGTCGGGATCACACCGGTGTGGCTGTGCCCGATACGACTGCGCGGGGAGCGCACCTGGCCGCTGTACCCGATGGCCGCAGGCGAGCTGTACGTCAACGTCGGTTTTTGGTCGGCCGTCCCCGAGCGGCCTGGCGACCCGCAGGCGCACAACCGCCTGATCGAGGGCCTGGTCGGCGACCTCGGCGGCCACAAGTCGCTGTACTCGACCGTCCACTACGACGAGACGGAGTTCTGGCAGCGCTACAACGGGCCCGTCTACCGCGCGGCGAAGAAGCGCTATGACCCGCGCGGTCGGCTGCCCGATCTCTACGCAAAGGTGACCGGATAAGGGGGCAGGATGCAGGTCGCGGAGATCATCTCCAGCGTGGTTGGGGCGGACGTCCCGGTGCGGGTGATCGGCTACGACGGCAGCAAGGCCGGACCGGACAGCTCGGAGCTGGCACTGCGGATCAACTCGCCGCGGGCGCTCGCCCGCCTCGCCACGGCACCGGGCACGCTCGGGCTGGCGCGTGCGTACGTCATGGGCGAGATCGAGGTCGAGGGCGACCTCTACGAATTGCTGGCCGCCATGGCCGATCTCACGATCAACGACCTCACCACGGGAGACCAGTTCCGGCTGGCCCGTCGGATGTTGCCGATCTGGCTGCGGCACCACCAGCCTGCGCCTGATCTCGAGTACCGACCGCCGGGAAGGCTGCACTCCAAACTGCGCGACTCGAAGGCCATCTCGCACCACTACGACGTGTCCAACCGCTTCTACGAGTGGGTACTCGGCTCGTCGATGGCCTACACCTGCGCCGTGTACCCGACGGCCTCGTCGACGCTGGAGGAGGCGCAGACCGCCAAGCACGAGCTGGTGGCCCAGAAGCTCGCCCTCGAGCCGGGCATGCGCCTGCTCGACGTCGGGTGCGGCTGGGGCGGGATGGTCATGCACGCGGCGGCCGAGCACGGCGTGAAGGCGCTCGGCGTCACGCTCTCCCGCAACCAGGCCGAGTGGGCGCAGGCGGAGATCGAACGCCGCGGGCTCGGCGGGCTGGCCGAGGTGCGCCACTGCGACTACCGCGACGCGCCGGAATCGCGGTTCGACGCCATCAGCTCGATCGGGCTCACCGAGCACATCGGCAAGGCCAACCTGCGTTCCTACTTCGCGTCGCTGCACACGCGGCTGCGCCCGGAGGGCAGGCTGCTCAACCACTGCATCACCCAGCCATGCACGCCGCTGAAGCGCCGCCTCGACCCGTTCATCGCGCGCTACGTGTTCCCGGACGGCCAGCTGGAGCCGGTCGGGCTGATCATCTCGGAGATGAACGACGCGGGCTTCGAGGTGCGCCACGAGGAGAACCTGCGGGAGCACTACGCGCTCACGCTGCACGCGTGGGGGCGCAACCTGGCCGACCACTGGGACGAGGCCGTCGCCGAGGTCGGGATCGGCCGCGCCAGGGTGTGGCGGCTGTACATGGCCGCCTGCGCGCTGGGCTTCGAGCGCGACAACATCCAGCTGCACCAGGTGCTCGGGGTGCGGCTGACCGGTCACGGCGGATCGGGCTTCCCGCTGCGGGGGTGGCGCTGACCCGCCCGTGCGCGGAAACGGGTGCTCCACCACTCGTTTCCGCGCACGACCGGCTCGGTGCGCACCTCGCCACCTGGTTGGGGCGCTGGCCGGGGGAGGGGCCCGGCCTGGTCGTCGTCGAGTCCGCGCGCCGCGTCGAGCCAGGGTGGGACGGCAACGTCGCTCCCCTCGTCGGCGTGGCGGACGCGGACGGGCGCGGCGTGCTCTCGATCCCCCCTGGCTACGTCGATGCGGTGCTTGCGGCGCTCGCCGACGACGACCTGGCCCGGATCCCGGCGGCGATGGGGGTGAGCGCCGGGCTCTTCACCGGGGTGTTCCGCTGGAGCACCGCGCCCGCCGACCTCCCCGACGCAGGCACGTGGTTGGCCGCCGACGACCCCTCGGTGCCGGAGTGGCTGCGGCCGTTCGGCGGCGAGGTGCTCGTTGCGGTCGACCCCGCCACCGGCGAGCACCTGTCGGGCGTCGGCATCAAGAAGCACGACGAGTACGGCCACGAGCTCGCCGTCGTCACGCATCCGGTGGCGGAGGGCCGCGGGCTGGGCAGGCGCCTGGTCGCGCAGGCCGCCCGCCGGGTCCTCGACGAGGGTGCGGTGCCGACGTACCTGCACGCCGTCGACAACAACGCCTCCGCCCACCTGGCCACCGCCGCCGGGTTTCCCGACCGGGGTTGGACGGTCTACGGCACCGGTTGACGAGGCCGAGCGTCACGGATCCGTTGTCGCAGCGACAGATCTGCGAGCCTCACGGCACGTGGCGAGCGGCCGCCACGGCCTGCGCAGCGTAGCCGCGGCCGAACAGCACCACGTGCACGAGCAGCGGGAACAGCTGATGCATCGGCATCCGCGCCTGCCAGCCGTCGACGAGCGGGGCGGCCTCGTCGTAGGCGGTGAGCACGGCGTCCAGATGCGGGCAGCCGAAGAGGACGAGCATGGCCAGGTCGGTCTCGCGGTGGCCGCCGTGCGCCGCGGGGTCGATCAGCCACGCTCCGTCGGGCGCCCAGAGCACGTTGCCCGACCACAGGTCGCCGTGCAGGCGCGCGGGCGGCTCGGCGGGAGCGGCAACTCGTGCCGCCGCCCGCTCGCACACGGCCACCTCCGCCGCATCGAGGGTGCCCGCGTCGCGGGCCGTTCGGACGTAGGGGAGCACGCGGTCACGCGCGTACCACTCGGGCCAGCTCGGCGCGGGCACGTTGCGCATCGGGGCGCGGCCGATCAGCGCGTCGGTGGGGCCGCCAGGCGGCGGGCTGCCGAACGCGTCCGCGCCCGCGGAATGCAGCACGGCGAGCCGCCTGCCGAACTCCCCGGCTGCGTCCCGGGTCGGCCGCCCTTCGGGCACGAGCCGGGTGACCAGCGGATTTTCACCGAGCACCTCTGGCACCGGCGGCCCGCCCGCCACAGCGATCCAGCGCAGCCCGGCGGCTTCGGCCGCGGTGTCGCCGGGTTTGACCACCCCCGAACCACCATCGGGGAGCCGGATGACCTTCACTTGTTCTCGCGCACCCAGTCCAGCATCCCCGGCACCGCGGCCTGGATCATGGCGAGCACCTCGGCGAACCCGTCGTCGCCGCCGTAGTAGGGGTCGGGCACCTCGGCGCGTTCCGGGGCCGTCGGGTCGAACGAGCGCAACAGCCGCACCCGCTCGGGATCGGGCACCGCGCGCAGCAGAGCGCGGCGATGGGTCTCGTCCAGCGCGACGATGAGGTCGGCGCCCAACGTCTCGACGTCCACCTGGCGGGCGCGGTGCTCACTCGGGTAGCCCGCGGCGCGCAGCACTTCGGCGGCGCGGGCGTCGGCGGGGTCGCCAACGTGCCAGCCCCCGGTGCCTGCGCTGCTCACCCGTACGCCCTCGGCCAGCCCGGCCCGCTCCAGCTCGGCGGCGAACACCTTCTCGGCGATGGGGGAGCGGCAGATGTTGCCACTGCAGACGAAGACCACGTGCACGGTGGCCCAGTGTCCACCATCGGTGATCGCCGCACGCCGCGACGGCACACCTGGATCCGCCGAGACGCGCGACGGATCGCCTGGGGCGGACACTAGGGTGCCGATCCATGGATCCGCTGCGCCACCACGGTGATGTCGACGCCGTCCCGGGGCTCCTCGACTTCGCGGTCAACGTCCGCGGTGTGGCGCCTCCGCGGTGGCTGCGGGACCGGCTCGCCACCACCCTCGACGACCTGGCCCGCTACCCCTCGTCCGCGCACGACGCTGCGGCGCGCGAAGCCGTCGCGGTGCGGCACGGGCGACGGCCGGACGAGGTGCTCGTCCTCGCGGGGAGCGCGGAGGGTTTTGCGCTGCTCCCGGCGCTGCGGCCAAGGCTGGCCGCGGTCGTCCACCCCGGGTTCACCGAGCCGGAGGCGGCGCTGCTGGCGGCGGGCGTGCGGGTGACGAGGGTGCTCACCGACGCCGCCGACGGGCACCGGCTGCGACCCGACGCCGTCCCGGCCGAGGCCGATCTCGTCGTCGTCGGCAACCCGACAAACCCCACCGGCGTGCTGCATCCCGCCGCCACGCTGCGAGCGCTGCGCGCGGCGGGGCGGGTCGTGCTCGTCGACGAGGCGTTCGCGGACGCCGTGCCCGGCGAGCCCGAGTCGGTGGCGGGCGAGCCGGGTTTCCTGGTGTTCCGCAGCCTCACGAAGACGTGGGCGCTCGCCGGACTGCGCGCGGGCTACGCCCTTGGCGCGCCCGACCTCCTTGCGCGGCTCGCCGCCCCGCGACCACCGTGGCCGGTCTCGACGCCTGCCTTGGAGGCGGTGATCGCGTGTTCGGCGCCCGCGGCCGTGGCGGAAGCCGACCGATCGGCCCGCGACCTGGAACGGCAGCGGTCCGAGCAGGCGTCGGCGCTCAGCGCGGTGGTGGGGGTGACGGTCCTGCCGGGCCGGGCGCCGTTCCTGTTGCTGCGGCTGCCCGACGGGCGGGGCGAAGGCGTGCGAGCCGCACTGCGGGAGGCAGGCATCGCCGTCCGCCGCGGCGACACGTTCCCCGGGCTCGGCCCCGATCACATACGGGTAGCCGTTCGGGAGGCGCCTGCCGTCGAGCAGCTGACCACCGCGCTCGCCGCCGCCCTGGCCAGGGTTCGTGAGCGGAAAACAGCGTCGGAACAGTGTTATCCGCTCACGAGCGGTGCGGTGTGAACGTCGGGGATGCGCTTGCCGCGCTGAACACGGCCTACCCGCCCGAGCTCGCCGCCGAATGGGACGCGGTCGGGTTGGTGTGCGGCGACCCCGCGGAGGAGCTGCGGTCGGTGCTCGTGGCCGTCGATGTGGTCCCGGAGACGGTCGACGAGGCCGTCGCGTGCGGCGCCCACCTGCTCGTCGCCCACCATCCGCTGCTGCTGCGGGGCGTGCACGGCGTCGGCGCCGACACACCGAAGGGCGCGCTCGTGCACCGCCTCGTGCGCGCGGGCACGGCGCTGTTCACCGCGCACACCAACGCCGACGCGGCCGACCCCGGGGTCTCCGACGCGCTGGCCGCCGCGCTCGGCCTCGAGGTGACCGGGCCCCTCGTCGCGGCCGACCTCCCGCCGCTCGACAAGATCGTGACGTTCGTGCCGACCGGACCCGACCTCGGCGCCGTCCATGCCGCCCTCTCCGCGGCAGGCGCGGGCAACATCGGCGACTACTCGCACTGCTCGTTCGCTACGGCGGGCACCGGCCAGTTCAAGCCGCTCGCCGGGGCGCATCCGAGGATCGGCGAGGTGGGACGGCTGGAGCGGGTGGCCGAGACCCGTCTGGAGATGGTGCTGTCGCGCAGCAGGCGGGCCGCGGTCGTGGCGGCGCTGCGGGCGGCGCACCCCTACGAGGAGCCCGCGTTCGACGTGCTCGAGCTCGCTCCCGTGCCGTCGACGCGCGGCCTTGGCCGGATCGGCACGTTGCCCGCGCCCGAGCCGCTCTCGGCGTTCACCGCGCGGGTGGCGGCCGGGCTTCCCGCCACGGCGTGGGGCGTACGTGCGGCGGGCGATCCCGACCGGGCGATCCGGCGGGTCGCGGTCTGCGGCGGCGCGGGGGACTCCGCGCTCGACGCTGCGCTCGCGGCGGCCGTCGACGCCTACGTCACCGCCGACCTGCGCCACCACCTCGCGGCCGAGCACCTGCTGCGGCCTGCGGCGCCCGCGCTGGTCGACGTCGCACACTGGGCGTCGGAGTGGCCGTGGTGCGGGCAGGCGGCGGGCGTCCTGCGCGCCGCGCTGGGCGGTAGCGTCGAGGTTCGCGTCTCCACGCGCCGCACCGACCCCTGGAGCATCGGGAGCATCACATGAAAGCCGACCCCGCCGTCCAACGGCGGCTGCTGGACCTTTCCGAGATCGACGGCGAGCTCGCCCGCCTCGCCCACCGCCGCCGGACGCTCCCCGAGCACGCGCAGCTGGCCGATGCCGAGACGGCCGTCCGCACGGCGAAGGACAAGCTCGTCGCGGTGGAGACGGCGGCAGGCGATCTCGACCGCGACGTCCGGCGGCTCGAACGCGACATCGAAGGGGTACGCGCCCGCGCCAACCGGGACAACGCACTCTTGACGGGTGCGGGCGTCGGCGCCCGGCAGGCGACGGAGCTGCAGCACGAGCTGGAGACCCTGGCGCGGCGGCAGACGGTGCTGGAGGACGAGCAGTTGGAGGTGATGGAGCAGCGCGAGGCCGTGGGCGTGGACGTCGAGCACTCCCGGGGGGTGCTGGCGGCGGCCGAGCAGGAGGTCGGCGAGATCGTTGAACGTCGGGACACGGCGCTGGCCGACATCGACGCGGCCGAGGCCGGGCGGCGCCGCGACCGCCAGGGGATCGTCGTGAACCTCCCCGCCGATCTGCTCGTGGTCTACGACAAGCGTCGCGAACGGCAGGGCACGGGCGCCGCCGCCCTGCTGCAGCGTCGCTGCCAGGCGTGTCGGCTGGAGCTGGACCGCACGGCGGTGGCCGCGCTGCGGGCTGCGCCGCCGGACGAGGTCGTGTACTGCGAGGAGTGCGGAGTGATCCTGGTGCGAACCCCGGAGTCGGGCCTGTGAGGCTCATCGTGGAGACGGACGGGGGTTCGGGCGGCTACCGTGGCCGCGGCCTCAAGCACTACGACGTCGAGGTGCGGATGGATTCCAAGCTGGTCCACAAGACCGGGCGGGTGTCGATCGGTTGGGTGCGGCGCAACCGTCGTTCCGACACGCAGGCCAACCAGGCGATGGACGCCCAGGCCGTGCGATGAGCTCCGCGTGGACCGGGCAGTCCGGGTCGCCGACCCGGCTGTTGCTGCTGCGCCACGGTCAGACCGTGCTGTCGATCGACCGCCGCTACTCCGGCCACGGCGATCCCGAGCTGACCACGATCGGGTGGGCGCAGGCGGCCGACGCGGCCGCTCGCCTCGCCCGCAATCGTGAGATCACGTCCGTGCTCACCTCGCCGCTGCGCAGGGCTCGGCAGACCGCCGAGTCGGTTGCCAAGGCCACCGGCGCGCCCCTGGAGGTGCGCGACGGCCTGATCGAGACCGACTTCGGTGATTGGGAGGGCCTCACGTTCGCCGAGGCCCGCGAGCGCGACCCCGAGCTGCACGCGAAGTGGCTGGGCGCCGAGGACGTCGCGCCGCCCGGCGGGGAGAGCTTCGCCGCCGTGAAGGACCGGGTGGCGAGCGAGCTGGCGGCGATCGTCGAGGCATACGAGGGCGAGACGCTCGTGCTCGTCACCCACGTCACCCCGATCAAGATGATCCTGCGCCATGCGCTCGGCGGTAGCGCCGAGATCCTTTACCGGCTGCACCTCGACCTGGCGTGCCTCTCCGAGGTGCACGTCTTCCCGGACGGGGGGACGTGCGTGCGGCTGATCAACGACACCAGCCACCGCACCGTCTAGACCACGAGCCAAAGAGCCGCGCTGCCGGACGAGGAGGCTTCACGTCAGTAGCAGATAGACGCCCACGGCGATCCCGAGCACCACGACCGACCAGCGCAGCACGTTCTCCGGCAGGCGGCGAGCGAGCCTGCCCCCGAGGAAGCCGCCGATCAGCGTGGCGGGGGCGAGCAGGGCCACGGCGAGCCAGTCCACCGGCGCGCCCAGACTGAAGATCACCACGGTGACCGAGGCGATCACCAACGACAGCAGGCCCTTCAGCGCGTTGAGTCGCACGAGCGTGTCGTGGGCGCACAGCGAGAGCGTCGAGATGAGGATCACGCCGAGGGCGCCCCCGAAGTAGCCGCCGTAGACCGCGGCGGCGAAGACCGCGGGCAGCAGCACGGGCGTGCGGTCGGGCGCACCGGGCTCCGGCGCCCCGACCCAGCGCTTGATCTGCGGTGACAACGCCAACACCACGCTGGCCAGCAGCACCAGCACGGGCACGACCGCGTCGAACACCGCATCCGGCAGCGTCAGCAGCAGGATGCAGCCGACGACCGCACCCGCGATGCCGACCGCGCTCGTCGACAGGATGCGCCTGCGTTGGCCGCGCAGCTCGACGCGGACGCCCAGCACGTTGCCCAGGTAGCCGGGCCATTGTGCGACCGAGTTCGTGACGTTCGCCTGCAGCGGGGCGAACCCGACCGCCAGCAGCGCCGGGAACACCAGCAGCGACCCCCCGCCCGCGACCGCGTTCACCGCACCCGCGACCAGCCCGGCGAGCAGGAGGAACGCCAACTCGCCCGGCGACGCTTGGATCACCCTGGCACGCTATCCCGCCCCGCCCCTCCACCGCCCCGCCCCGCTGCCGCCCCTCCACCGCCCCGCCCGCCCGTCGCCGCCCCTCCACCGCCCCGCCCGCCCGTCGCCGCCCCTCCCCGCACCGCCACGATCGCCACTTCGGTGCGAACCCGGCCGGATATGGCCGCTCCACGCACCCGACTGGCGATCATCGGGCAGGGGCAGGGGCAGGGGCAGGGGCAGGGGCAGGGGCAGGGGCAGGGGCAGCGGCAGGGCAGGGACAGGGGCAGGGTCAGGGGAGGGCCGGGTGCGAGGTCCAGGCCTGGCCGTCGCGGATGAACCGGGTCTTGACGGCGGGGGTGAGGTCGTCGCCCGCCTGCCAGAAGTCGGCTTGGTCCGGGACGAGCCGGATCGTCGTCCAGCTCGGCGGCATCTCCATCGCCGCCCCGGCCGCCGCGAAGGCCCGCTCGACGTCACCGTGCGCGAGCACGGTGTCCGAGCCCTCCGCCCCCAGCGCGTCATACGCCCACGCCAGCCGTCGCAGCCCCAGCGGCCGGGACGGGAACGCCGCACGCGAGACGTCGGCGGGCAGCTCGCTCGCCCTTCCGCGCAGCACCACCTGCCGCCCTGGCCAGTAGAACACCCCGGACGCGCGCGGCTGGACGGCGATGTCGAGCGTCTTCGTCGTCGGACGGGACGAGTGGAACCGCAACGAGGTCGCATCGATCGCCGTGACCAGCACCGTGCGCGCGTGCGGTGTGCCGGACGCATCCGCCGTGGCGAACGTCATCGTCGGCTGCCAGGACGCGGCGACTGCCTCAGCGGCCCAGCGCGCGAGCACCGCCATCGGGTCGTGGCCACCGAGGTCCTCCCGCTCCACCTCAGGCACCGCTGTGCACCATCACGACCACGCATGGCTCGTCCCCGACCTGCCGGAACCGGTGCGGGACCAGCCCGGAGTACCCGATGCTCTCCCGCGGCCCGAGGCGGGTGCGCGCGCCCCGCTCTTCGCGCAGCTCCACCTCGATCGTCCCCTCCACCACGTACAGGAACTCATGGCGGGGATGCGCGTAGAACTCGGCGAACTCGTTCGCGACGTCGGTGAACTCCGTGACGTCCGCGCCGCCGTGGTGGTGCAGCAACAGCCGCCCACCCCCGGCGCCGCCGGAGGGCCGGACGGCGGCCGCGGGCTCCGCCAGCCCGAGCAGCGCCTGTTGGGTGGTGCCGAGCGCCCCCGCGATCCGGAAGAGCGAGCGCATCGACGGTCGCGAACGCCCCAGCTCCAGCTGCGAGAGGAACGGCTGCGACAGGCCCGTCGCGGCGGCCAGCTGGACCAGCGTGAGGCCCTGCTCCCGGCGCAGCGTGCGGATCGCGCCGCCCAGTCGGGTGTCGGCCAGCCGTTGCGCCTGATGGCCGCCGCCGGTCACGATCACCATGCGTAACCCGTCCGCGGAGAGGTTGACACCTCGCTGAAACACGAGGTCTCTAGTGTGCGCCGAATAGTACCTGGATCAATACTATGCAGGTGGGTAGCAGCGTGACAGTCGCGTTACAGCAGGTAGGGCCCGCCGACGGCGCGGCCCACCTGGCCGGGACCGCCGTCGCGGCGCTCCGTGGCGCCCGGCTGCCCGACGGCACGCTTGGCGACGTGCTGCTCGACGGCGGAACGGTCGCCGCCGCCTCGGGGATGGGCGCTGAACTCGACGCGCGCGGCTGGCGTGTCCTTCCCGCTGCCTGCGAGCCACACGCCCACCTCGACAAGGCCCTCACCGCGCCCCGGCTCCCGCCCGGTGTCGGCAACGACCTCATGGCGGCCTGCGACAGCTGGCGCGCCCTGCTCCCGGCGATCGACCGCGCCGACATCGAGCGGCGGGCGCTCGCCGCGATCCGTCGCTACGTCGTGCGCGGCATCACGGCGATCCGGACACACGTCGACTTGCACGCCGGGCCCGACCCCTTCCGCGCGGTGGACGCCCTGATCGGGCTGCGCGAGCGACTGCGCGGCCGGGTCACGCTGCAGGTCAGCCTGCTCGCGGGCCACGAAACGCCGACGGAGCTGGTGGCCGCGGCCGCCGCACGCGGCATCGACGTGATGGGCGGCTGCCCGCACCTCGCCCCCGACCCGCGGGCCGAGTGCACCCGCATGCTCGACGTCGCGGAGGCCCGGCATCTGCCCGTCGACCTGCACGTCGACGAGGTGCTCGACGTCGACCTCCCCGACGACGACCTCGACATCGTCGAACTCGCCCGCCAAACGCTCGCGCGCGGCCTGACCCAGGCGGTCACCGCGAGCCACGCGGTACGGCTGGGCATGCTCCCGCCGTCGCGACTGGAGCCCGTGCTCGTGGACGTGGCGCGCGCGGGCCTCGGCGTCGTCACGCTCCCGATCACCAACCTCTACCTGCAAGCCCGCGACGCCACGCACGCCGCCCCGCGCGGGCTCACCGCGCTACACGCGATCCTCGCGGCGGGCCTCCCGCTCGCCGCGGGCGCGGACAACATGCGCGATCCCTTCAACCCCGCAGGCCGCGCCGATCCGTTCGAGACGACCTCGCTGCTGCAGACCGCTGGCCACCTCACGGCCGAGCAGGCCCTGCACGCCGTCACCGCGGGCGCGCGAGCCGTGCTCGGCCTGCCGAGGGCCGGGGTCGCGCCCGGCGACGTCGCCGACCTCATGCTCGTGCCCGACGTCGACCTCGGCGACGTGCTGGCGGGCGCAGAAGACGCCCGCATCGTCCTTTCCGCGGGTCGCGTGATCGCCGACACCCGCGTCCAGCGCTGCGTGGAAGTGTGAGGCCGCCGATGACCGCCGCCCCGACGGCCGACCCCACGCTCGTGATCGACGGGGTCGGTATGCGATTCGCCACCGGCACCGTCGCGCTGAACGACGTCAGCCTCCGCCTGAATCCCGGCGACTTCGTGTCCGTCGTCGGTCCGTCGGGCTGCGGCAAGTCCACGCTGCTGCGCCTCGCGGCAGGCCTGGAGACGGCCACGAGCGGCCGCGTCGCCGTCACCGCGGCGGCCACCAGCTACGTCTTCCAGGACCCGACCTTGCTGGAGTGGCGCAGCGCCGCCCGCAACGTCGAGCTCGTGCCGGAGCTACGCGGGACGCCGCGCGCGACCCGCAGGGCCCGCGCGCAGGAGATGCTGGACCTCGTCGGGCTCACCGGGTTTGAACGCCAGCACCCGCGGGCCCTGTCCGGCGGCATGCGGATGCGGGTCTCGATCGCCCGCGCGCTGGTCGCAGAGCCCGACCTCGCCCTGTTCGACGAGCCGTTCGGGGCCCTCGACGAGATCACCCGGCTGCAGATGCAGACCGAGCTGCAGAAGCTCTTCGTGTTGAAGCGCTTCGCCGGGCTGTTCATCACGCATTCGGTGTCGGAGGCGGTGTACCTGTCCACCCGCGTGTTGGTGATGAGCGGACGGCCGGGCCGGATCGTCGCCGACATCGCCGTGCCGTGGGACTTTCCACGCGAGTCTTCATTGCGCTACAACCCGGAATTCGCCACGCTGACCGGCCGCGTGTCCCAGGCGCTGGGGGAGCACTCATGACAACCACACAGCCGACACCGCTGGCCGCGGCGCCGCCGAGCGAGGAGCCCGTGGCGGCGCCGGAGCAGCGCAGGCCCTGGTGGCGCACCGCGGTCGCGCGCACGGTGCCGATTTGCCTCGCGGTCGTCGGCGTCGCGGTGCTGTGGTACCTCGTCAGCTACGTCGTGCTGCCGCCGTCGCAGCGGTTCCTGCTGCCGCCACCGCACCAGGCGTTCGGCGTGGCCCTGTCCAACCCCAACATCGCCGTCCCGATGTTCGAGGCGCTGTGGCGCAGCATCCTCGTCGCGATCGTCGGGCTGGTGATCGCGAGCGTCATCGGCATCGCCTGGGCCACGCTCATGGCGCAGTGGTCGTGGGCGGAGAAGATCCTCTACCCGTACGCGGTGATCCTCCAGACGATCCCGATCCTCGCGCTCGTCCCGCTCATCGGCATCTGGATGGGCTACTCGTTCGCCGCGCGCGTGGCCGTCTGCGTGCTCATCGCGGTGTTCCCGATGATCTCGAACACGTTCTTCGGGCTCCAGTCGGCCACCCAGGCCGCGCACGACCTCATGACGCTGAACCGGGCCACCCGCCTGCAACGCCTGCGCAAGCTGGAATTCCCCGCCGCCGTCCCGGCGATCTTCACAGGGCTGCGCACCGCCGCGGGCCTCGCGGTGATCGGCGCGATCGTCGGCGACTTCTTCTTCCAGCAGGGTGCGCCCGGCATCGGGAGCCTCCTGCGCGTGTACACCCAGCGGCTCTCGATGGAGCCCCTGCTCACCGCCGTCACGCTGACGGCGTTGTTCGGCGTCGTGTTCTTCACCGCCTTCGCCGCGCTCGACCGCGCCGTGGTCGGGCGCTGGTACGGCCGCACCGCACGCTAGCCCCCGAGAAAGCGAGACCAGCCGTGAACCGCCATCCCCTCCTCGTCGCGGGCACGCTCGCGACCGCCCTGCTCCTGGCCGCCTGTGGTTCGTCCGGCGGCACCGCCGCGTCGCCCGCCTCAAGTGCTCCCGCCGCCCCCGCCGCCCCGGCGGGCGGGCCACTCGACCTCAAGGGCGCGGGCTGCCCCGACACGATCGTGATGCAGCAGGACTGGCAGCCCGAGGCCGAGCACGGCGCCATGTACTCGGTGGTCGGGCCGGGCTACACGGTCGACACCAACACCAAGTCGGTCACCGGTCCACTGGTCACGCAGGGCGTGGACACCGGCGTGAAGGTCGAGGTGCGCTCCGGCGGCCCCAACACGGGGTTCAAGCCCGTCCCGGCGCTGATGTACGCCGACGACAAGATCACGTTCGGGGCCGTCAACACCGACGATGCCATCGTGCAGGCCGGGAAGCAGCTGCCCACGGTGGCCGTGACCTCGCAGATGACGGTGAGCCCGCAGATCCTCATGTGGGACCCGGCGAGCTACCCGGGGCTGACGACGATCAAGCAGGTGGCCGCGACCGGCGCGACGATCGTGACCTCGGGCGAGGTGCTGCCCACGCTGCTGGAGTCGCAGGGCATCATCAAGAAGTCGCAGTCCGATCAGAGCTACGACGGCTCACCGTCCCGGTTCGTGTCCGACCCGAAGATCGTCCAGCAGGGCTTCGCGACGGCCGAGCCCTACATCTACGAGAACGAGATCGCGCAGTGGAAGAAGCCGATCGCGTCGGAGGTCTTCGCGAACTACGGCTACTCGATCTACCCCGAGCCGCTGGCCGTGCGGGCCGACAAGCTCGCCCAGCTGACGCCGTGCCTGAAGAAGCTCGTGCCGATCATGCAGCGCGCGCAGGTCGACTTCCTGAAGAACCCCGGCCCGACCAACGACCTGATCGTCAAGCTCGTCGACCAGTACCAGACCGGCTGGACCTACACCGCCGGTGACGCGGACTT
Organism: uncultured Actinomycetota bacterium; assembly: GCA_963736375.1. Lineage (GTDB taxonomy): Bacteria > Actinomycetota > Actinomycetes > Mycobacteriales > Pseudonocardiaceae > Pseudonocardia. Next base: position 355,083 of record CAVTOL010000016.1, on the reverse strand, counting down.
CTCGGTGAAGACGCAGGTTTCTGGCAAGTTCGTCGCGAACGACTCGGCGTCGGGCGTGTTCGGCAAGTTCGACCCCAAGCGGATGAGCGACACGGTGGCCCGCTTCGTGCCGATCCTGCAGTCCGCGGGCACGCTCACCGGCCCGGCGCCCACGGCCGAGAGCCTCTACACCAACCAGTTCATCGACGACTCGATCAAGATGTGATGACCCCGACGGAACGGGCGTGTGCCGAGATCACGCGGCTCGGCGCGGCAGGCGTGACGTTCGACGAGGCGCAGCGCACCAAGGCCTCCGCGGACTGGTCACGCATGTCGCCGATCCTGGCCGAGAAGGTCCCGGCCGGCCGCTACGTGGCCGACGCGGTCGTGCGCCCGGCCACCGGCCGGGACGTCGCGACGGTCCTGCGCGTCGCCTACGAGCACGACGTGCCGGTCACCCCGCGCGGCGCGGGCACCGGCAACTACGGGCAGGCCACCCCGTTCGAGGGCGGGATCCTGCTCGACCTGCGCGGCCTCACCGACGTCCGGATCGGCACCGACACGGTCACGGCGGGCGCGGGCGCGCGGCTCTCGGCGATCGACAAGGAGCTGCGGGCGGCAGGCCGCGACATCTGGATGTACCCGTCCACCAAGACGTCCACCATCGGCGGCTTCGTCGGCGGCGGCAGCGCAGGCACCGGCTCGATCGAGCACCTCACGACGTCCGACGGGTACGTGGTGTCCGCGACGGTCGCGCCGATGGACGGGTCGGGCGAGCTGTTCACGGTCACCGGCGACGATCTCGTGCCGTTCATCCACACCTACGGCGTGACCGGCGTGCTCGTCGAGGTCGAGGTGCGCACCGACCCGGCGCGCGACTGGACGGCCGTCTACGCCACGTTCGACTCGTACGCCGGGCTGGCGGCGGGGCTGCGGGCGATGGCCGATCTCGACCCGTTGCCGCGGCTGGTCTCCGGCGACGAGCCCGCATTGGTGCCGACGCTGCCCGCCTCGATCGCGCTGGACCCGCAGTCCTACAGCCTGCGGGTGATCGCCGTGTCCTCCACCCTCGACCAGGTGTGCGGCGCCGTCACCGCGGCGGGTGGTTCGATGCTCGCGGCGCTCGACGACTACGTCGAGACCGACCGTCTGTCGGGCATGTCCTACAACCACCCGGTCTACTTCCTGCAGCGCGGCCATCCCGAGACGACCTGGTTCCACATGGAGACGGCGGGCGAGGTGATCCTCGACGACCCCGACGCCGTCCGCGCGATCTACGAGGGCCCTGTCCACCTGCACCTCGAGCTGTTCGCCCGCGGGCCGGGTGCGATGGTCGTGGCCCGCTACCGGTCGGAGCAGGAGATGCTCGCGGGGATCGGCCGGATGGAGGCCATCGGCATGGGCGTGCACTCGCCGCACCAGTGGTACGTCGACCGCAACGTCACGCTCGCGATCGAGACCGCGCGCCGTACCGATCCGAAGGGGCTGCTCAACCCGGGCAAGCTCACGGCCGACCCGCCGGTCAACTCCCGCGCGAACATCGGGGTGGCCCGATGACCTTCCGAGCGAGGTTCGCCGACCTCACGTGGCCCGAGGTGGCGGCTCTGCCCGCCGACACCGTCGCCGTCCTCCCGCTGGGCTCGATCGAGCAGCACGGCCCGCACCTGCCGCTGTCGACCGACTACGTGTGCGCCACCGAGATCGCCGCGGCGGCGGTCGACCTCGTCACCGACGCACCGGCGGTGTTGCTGCCGGGCCTGGCCTACACGAAGTCCGACGAGCACCACGCCTTCCCGGGCTCGCTCTGGCTGTCGTGGGACACGCTGATGGCGACGCTGGTGGACATCGGGCGCTCGCTGGCGGCGTCCGGCGTGCCGAGGCTGCTGTTCGTCAACGGGCACGGCGGCAACTCGGCACTGGGCCAGGTGGCGAACCGGGAGCTGCGGCGCCGGTTCGGGCTGCGCACGTTCTTCACCCACCCGGGCGTGCCGGTGGATCAGGGCGGCACGGGCTCGGCGCCCTCGGAGTACGGCATGGGTGTGCATGGCGGTCACGGCGAGACGTCATTGATGCTGCACCTGCGTCCCGACCTGGTGCGGATGGATCTCGCGCGGCCCAACGTGCCGATGGCGCTGCGCGAGTTCCGACACATCGGCTTCGGCAAACCGGTGTCCTTCGGCTGGACGAGTGATGACTTTGGGCCGGACGGGCACATCGGCGATCCGACCGGGGCCACCGCCGAACACGGGAAGCGATTCGTCGAGACGGCGGTCCCGCACTTGGCGGAGATCATCGTGGAGGCGCACCGGTTCGGAACCTGAGTCACTGGCGCCCAGCCGAGTGACGGAGCGTTCAGTGCAGGCGGCCCCGCCGTTCGGCCGAACGGGTGCTCACCCGGAGAAAGCGGCCCAGTGTGGCTGCGTACGGTGTCGGGCTCCGGCTCCGAACGGGGGTGGTGGCGGTGAATCGCACGGACACCTCCCATGCGTCGAGCATCGTCCTGCGCGCTCCCGGCACGAGCCCCCGTCGGCCGGACGGCGCCCCGACAGGTCGGCATGCGGCCTGGCGCCCGGTGCCCTGGCATCAGCGGCTGCTCGTCGCCCTGATCGCCGGTGGCCTGCTCGCGGGCCTCACCATCGCCGGGCTGCGGACGTGGGACGTGGCCCCGACGTGTGCCCCGGTGCGAATCGTCGCCGCGCCCGCGATCGCCCCGCTCGTCGCTCAGGTCGCCAGGCGGCTCGACGACGACGGCTGCGCGTTCTCGATCCTCCCGCGCGCGTCGACGGACGAGACCGCCGCGCTCGCGCTCCCGACGGATGCCCCTGACACCGACCGGCCGCATGTCTGGATGCCCGAGTCGACCCTGCTGCTCGCGCAAGCCAGGGCGCGTGGCGCCACCACGGTGCCCGCTTCGGGGGTATCGGTCGTCTCCTCGCCGGTCGTGATGGCGGTCGCCGCCGACGCCGTCGGAAGGCTCGGACCCGGGAGGCCGACGTGCGACGCGGTGCTGCGCAGCGACAAGGTCGTCGTCGGCACGCCCGACCCCACCCGCGATCCGGTAGGACTCGCCGCGCTGTTGGAGGCCCAGGCCGACCTCGGGTCGGGACCCGATGGGGACGCCACGCTCGTGGCGTTCCTGCGCAGGCTGCAAGGCCACGTCGTGGCGCCCGGCCAGGACCTGTCCGACCGGCTGCCGGTCACGGCGTTCCCCACCACCGAGCAGGAAATGCTGCGGCACAACGTCGATCACCCCGACGCCATGCTCACCGCCGCCTACCCGGACGCGGCGCCGACCTGGATGGACTACCCGTTCGCCGTTCTCGCGACCGCGAACCCGGCGGAGCGCGACGCGGCCGCGCGGCTGCTCGTCGCGCTGCAGGACCCGGAAGGGCAGGCGACGCTTTCCGCGGGCGGGTTCCGCAGCGCGGACGGGCGGGCACGTGGCGACCGGTCGGCCGACGGACGCACCGTGCGCGACCTCGCCGCGCCCCGGCCGATGGCCGCGTCCGCCACCTCGAACGCCGCGCTGCAACGCTGGGCCACGGCCACCCGCAGCGGCCGCATCGAGGTGCTGATCGACGTCTCGGGCTCGATGAACGCGATCGTGCCCATCCTCCGCAAGACCCGGCTCGCCGTCACGATCGACGCGGCGGCGCGCGGGCTCACCCTGTTCGAGCCGACCACCACGCTGGGGCTCTGGACGTTCGCCAACCGGCTGGACGGCGACCGCGACTACCGCCAGGTCGTGCCGGTCACCCCGGTCCCGCAGCTGCTGTCGGGTCCCGCGCTGCAGACCCTCAAGTCGATCCGGGCCATACCCGGCGACCACACCGGCCTGTACGACTCGGTGCTGGGGCTGTTCGAGGACGCGCGGCAGAACTGGGAGCCGGGCAGGCTCAACGTCGTGGTCGTGCTCACCGACGGCAACAACGACGACCCCGTCGGAATCAGCCGCGCGGAGCTGCTGCGCCGCCTGGCCGCGGAGTCCGACCCGGCCCGCCCCGTCACGGTCATGGGGCTGGCGATCGGCCCGGACGTCGACCCGGCGCCGCTGGACGAGATCGCCCGCGCCACCGGCGGTCGCTCGTTCGTCGTCACCGACCCCGCCAGGATCGGCAACGTCTTCTTCGCCGCGCTGGGTGCGTTGAGCAAGGCCTGAGTTGATCACGCTACGCTGGATGGGCGGACGAGCAGGCCGGGCGGCCGCGTCGGAACCTCAGGGTTCCGCCGAGGAAAGTCCGGACTCCGCAGGGCAGGGTGGTTGTCAACGGCAACCCGGGGTGACCCGCGGGACAGTGCCACAGAAAACAGACCGCCCTCCGCGGCGAGCGGGGGGTAAGGGTGAAACGGTGGTGTAAGAGACCACCAGCGCCCCGGGTGACCGGGGCGGCTCGGCAAACCCCACCCGGAGCAAGACCAAGAGGCTCCCGCGAGGGAGCTGCGCAGGCGTTCGAGGGCGGCCCGTCCGAGCCTGCGGGTAGGTCGCTCGAGCCCGTCGGCGACGGCGGGCCTAGATGGATGGTCGCCGAACCGCGCGCCGCAAGGCGCCGGGGAACAGGATCCGGCTTACAGGCCTGCTCGTCCGCGCCACAGCCTGTGACCTGCGGAAGCGTCAGTTGGCCTCGTCTTCGGGGCACGCTGGGGGCACATCGCCCAAGATGGCGTCCACCGCATCGCGGGTGCGGTCGTCGGAATCGGGCCACAGGTGGGAGTAGGTGTCCAGGGTCTCGGCGGCGGTGGCGTGGCCGAGCCGACGTTGGACGGTCTTCACGGACTCGCCGTGGCGGATGAGCAGCGACGCGTAGTAGTGCCGCAGGTCGTGCATGCCCGTCGTCGCGGGGATGCCGGGGATCGTTCTTGATCGTCGGGCGCCAGATCGTCGCGGGAGAAGGCGGTTCGCCGTAGGGCCTCGCCGTCGTCGTCGGTGAAGCACCAGGCCGTCCGGGTGGCTGACCGGGAAGTGGCGGATGTGCTCGGCGAGCGCGGTGACGACGACGTTCGGAAGCGGGATCGTCGCGGTGCGAGGCCGACGTCTTGGGCGGTGCCAGGAAGGGCGGCTTGCGCGGCAGCAGCACGAGCTGGCGGTCCACGCGGACGGTGCGGCGCAGGAAGTCGATGCGGTCGACGGTGAGGCCGAAGCATTCGCCCTGGCGCATGCCGGTACCGGCCGCCAGCACGACGAGGGCCTGGTATCGCTCCGGGATCGCCGTCCGGAGTGCGTCGATGGCCGCGGTGTCGAGAGGGACGATCTCCTTGGGCTGCTTCTTCGGCAGCTTCGTGTTCTCACAGGGCGAGGCGCTGACGCGGCGGTCGCGGATCGCGGCCTTGTAGATCGCGGCGAGAATGCCGTGGATCACCTGCACAGTGGCAGGGGAGAGCTTGCCGTTCAGCCGTGAGACCCAGGCCTGCACTTCGGACGGACGCACCGAGGCGAGGCGTCGGTTGCCGAAGTACGGATAGACGTGCCTGCGCAGGTTCGTCTCCACGTGGGCTTGGGTCGACGGCCGGTGGACCTGGGCCAGGCGCCACGTCTCGCTGTACTCCTTGACGGTCGTCGGATCGTTCGGGTCGACATAGTCACCGCGCGAGCAGGTCGGCCGCGAGCTTCGTCACGAACCGGTCGGCGTCGGTGCGCCGCTGGAAACTGCGCTTGCGGGATCGTCCGTCGGGATCTCGCCAGACGGGCCAGCCACGTGACCTTGCCGTTGCGCACACGCTTCTCAACGCTCGCCATGGCGGTTCCTACGCTGCCGGGGTGCCCTTGAGGGACCGGAACCACGTCCGTACCTCGTCGGGGTCGTAGCGGATGTAGCGGCCGACGCGGCGGCCTTCCGGTCCGTAGCGCTGGTAGCGCCACTGGTAGAGAGTGGTGACCGGGACGCCCAGGTACTGCGAGACGTCCTGCACTCCCCAGAGTCGTTCTGGCTTGTCCATCTCACTTCCTTGATCGAATCGGTCATGCGGTGGTCTGTTCCTCGCGGGCGAGGGCGCGGTAGGCGCGGGCGCGGCTGCTGCGGCGGCGGCGAGGTGGGCGTCGGCGGTGGTGTTCCAGCCGATCCCGGCTAGGTGCAGGTCGGCGACGATGAGCGTGGTCTCGGTCGTCGACCTGGTCGTCGTCGACGGCGGGGTGGTGGCGGTTCCACCAGTCGTTGCGGGTGGTGCGTCGCCATTCGCGGCGGGCGGCGCGCAGGGCTTTGTGGGTGGTGGAGTAGCGGCGAGACTTGGTGGCGAAGTGGCCGCCGAAGCCGAGCATGTGCGTCCAGCGCCGCAGCCGGCCGTAGGTGTCGTGCCAGCGCTCCCGCTGCTCGTCGGAGGTCCAGTCGGAGGGGCGTCCGCCGAGTTGCCAGGCGTAGGCGATCAACCGGCCGAGATGGGTGTGCGGGGTCGGCGTAGTGCTCGGCGGTCTCGGCGTTCATCCGCGAGGTGACCGGGAGCCCGGTGGGTTCGGTGGCCTTGGTGGCGTACTTGGCCAGGTAGGCGGCCACCGCGTCGGTCGAGACGTCGGGAGTGCCGTCGCGGGTGGCGAGCGTGACGGGGCGGACGTCGAGCTGCGGGCCCCACTCGATGGGCCAGGCGTGGCCGGTGTCGGCGTAGCCGGGGGTCAGGAACCGGGTGGTGGTGACCGCGTCGGTCACGAGCTGCGCGAGCTCGGCGGCGGTGATGCGCGGTCGGCGGCCGCAGGACGGCGTCCGGGTCGGCGGGGTCGACCCGGTCGAGCCGGATCAGGGCGTGGAAGTGCACGACGCCGCGGCGTTGGTATTCGGCGACCTTGCCGTAGGAGACCCGCAGCCGGACGTCGTGGGCGCGCTCGAGCGGCCGCAGCGCCCGGGTCGAGCGTGATGATGGTGCGGCGCCAGAGTTCCCCGGCCCAGCCGTTCCAGACGACGTGGTGCGGCGTGGTCGTAGCAGTCCAGGCAGATCGGCCGCCCCAGCCGCGGGTCGTCCTCGGCGTGGCGCTTGGTGCATACGAGCTGGTCGGCCGTGTGGGCAGCAGGTGATGTCGCGGCGCATCCGACACGGCCGCACCTTCCCCGTCTCGCGGGTTCACCGCTGCGGGTGTGGACGGGCCCGAAGGAGGGCGCGGTGAGGGTGGCGAACACGACGGGATGTGTGGCGACGGTGTCGGGCACGCCTTTGCCGCCGACGAGTCCGGCGCGGATGAGCTGGTAGGTGTCGGCCCGGTAGGTCTCCGCGCACGCCGGGCAGACGGAGGCGCGGCGGTCGCCGCAGGGGACGTAGATGACGCCGTCGGGCAGGTCGGTGGTGGTGTGGCGGGTGGCGATGATCCGGCCGGTGGCCTGTTCGACCGTGTGCAGGGCGCCGGTGAGCCGGACCGGTCGGATGCAGCCGCGGGTGGAGGCGACGTGGGCGAGCCAGCGGCCGTGATCCGGGCTGGCGGCGCGGCGCAGCACCCGGGCGTGGGTGTCCTCGATCACCGCGGCCGCGGTGCGGTGTGGTAGGTGGGCTGGTCATCGGCGGTCACCAGGGGATCGGCGGGAAGCCGGTGCCGAAGTAGTCGCGGGCGATCAGCTCGGCGCGGGCCAGGACCCGGGCGACGTCGGCGGGGGTGCGGCCGTCGGCCCAGCCGGTGAGCCGGTCGGGGTTGTGGCCGCAGTCGAAGCGGATCACCGCGTCCACGGCGGCGAGGGGGTCGACGACGGTGACGGCGAGGGTGTCGCCGTAGCGGGTCAGGTGCGTGGCGAGGGCGTGCACGAGCTGGCGCGCGGTGAGCGCGTAGGTCTCGGCGCGCAGGAACACCGCCTCCGCGCGGGCGTTCACCGGCGGTCGGGGTGGGGTCGGCGAGGGTGGTCACGGCTGGTTCTCCGTTCGGTGGTGGTGGTTGGCGGTCACCCCCGCCCCCGAACGCGCTGATGTCGGCTGGTGTCGGGGGTGCGGGTCGCCGTCAACGACCGCGCCGCGGTGGTGCTGGCCGGTGGTCGGCAGGTGGTGCGAGGGTGGTGATGTCGATGGCGCCGCATTGGGCGCAGGTGCGGTAGAGCCCGCAGCCGTTTTCGGCGTGGGCGGGGATGGCCCCGCGGCATTCGCAGATGCGCCAGACGTCCCACAGGTGATCGAGGGAGGCGCAGAAGTGGCGGGCGGTGCAGACCGGGCAGCGGATCTGCCCGTCCTCGTTGACGGTCCAGCCGTGCAGGGCGAGGTGGTCGAGGACCTCGTCGATCGGTGTCGCAGTGGACGGTGTAGCCGAGTTCGTCGTTGCCGAGTGCGTCGTCGCAGTCGTCGCAGGTCGGCGACGAAGCAGGCAGATGCGCTGCAGGATCATGGGTGTCACCTGTCCTCGGTGTGCGGCGCCCTGTGATGCCCGCGGTGGGTCTGGCGCCGAGCGCGTTGGTGATCGTGAGCGATGTCGTCGTGGTCCGGTAGCCAGTGCGCACACCGGAGATCGACATGTCGGCGGCGTTGGCGAGCGCGGCGAGGGTGCAGGGCCGTGGGTAGGTGAACTCGCGAGCGTAGGCCAACAGCAGTCGCAGCCGGGTGCGGCCTGCTCTCGCCGGTCTCGGCAGTGACCAAGGTCGGTCGACAGCGGCATCGCTCTCGAATGCGGGTGAGAGCCGCTGAGCTGGTCAGGACGGTGCGTCGTGTCCGGTCGTGTCACGCAGCGGTGGCGGGTGTCGTCGCAGTGCAGGAGGCGGCAGATCAGCTCGACGGAGGGCATCGTGGCGGGTGTCATGATCGCCCCAGTCGCGGTGGTGGCGAGGATGAGCGGTGGTGCGTGTCGTGCAGGACATGACGGGCGAACTCCTTCTGATCGCCGAGCAGCCGGGGTCGTTCGGCGGTCGGTCGAGGATTGGACATGTGGGGGCCGGGCGGGTTTACGCGGGCCGGTGACGGAGGCGCAGGGCGTGCGCGATGACGGCGGTGATCTGGTCGTCGTCGAGGTAGGCGGCCTTGAACCGCCGGGGGATGCCGCCTTCGGCGAGCAGGAATCCGACGCCGCGGTAGGCGTCATCGGGTGGGATGGCCTTGGCGGAGAAGCCTTCGCCGGCCCAGCCGACGGACAGGATGATGTCCGCAGCTGGAGTCGGTGGTGCAGCGGAACGCCACCCGGTACCGAACAGGTCCCGCAGGCTGGTGGGGATGATGTCGGCCGAGGGCCGTTGGGTGGCGACGATCATGATGATGCCGGCGGCGCGTCCTCGGGCGACGAGGTCGCGGACGAGGGTCTTGAACTCTTCCTGCTGTTCTTTGGCGCCGATGGTGACGGAGAAGAAGGCGAGTTCGTCGATGACGCAGCACGATGACGTCGAACCCGTCGGCGGGGACGATCTTGCGGCGTCGTTGGGTGCGCAGGCGCTGTAGCGGCGGTCCATCTCGTCTTGCAGCGTGCGCAGGCAGTCGTTGGCGTGGGCGATGTCGTTGCCGACGAACACGTCCGCGACCGGTGACCAGGGGCCGAGTTCGACGAGCTTGCCGTCCACCAGCCACAGCCGGGCGTCCGGTGCACAGGCTGATGTGGGCGATGATCGTGTTGAGCAGGCTCGGACTTGCCCGAGCCGGGCTCGCCCCCGGCGAGCAGGTTGCGGTAGATCAGGGTGACCTCGACCGGGTCGCCGTTCTCGTCGATGCCGAACGGCACCGGATCGTAGATCGAGTAGCGGGCCCTTGCCGGGCGTGTTGCGCCGTCGGCGACGGCGCGGAGAAGCGTGCAGACATGACGGGCGTCCTTCTGCGAGTGACGTGGTGGTGGGGGCAGGACAGGGCGCCGCGCCGGTGTAGCGTGGCGCTCTGCCGCTGCCGGTGAAAGGGGTGGACGCCGTCACGGCTGGACCCGTCGAGGGGTCAGACGTAGTCGGTGACGTCCACTCCGCCGAAGCCGGTCATACCCGGCGGTTCGGCCTGGGCACCCGGTCTCGTGCCGCGTGCTGGCGGTGCCCTTGCTGGTGTTGACTCGACCGTTCCCGTGCGGCAGGCGGGGTTCGTGGCCGCCGGACGCGGGCCCGGGATGGGCGGATCCGGCGGCCGTACGGCCGGTGTGGCGATCCAGGCCGGGCGCACTCCGTTGCACGCCAGTGGGCCGGGTGCCCGTGCGGGTCGAGGTGGTCGACCACGGGCGGCGGTCAGCGGGAGGCTCGCCGCCGAGGGGGTCGCGGCGGACGATGTCCACCAGGACCAGCGCGGCTTGTCCGCGTATCGCGGTGATCCGGGCTTCGCGGGCCCAGCAGGCGGCGCCGAGCTCGTCGATGATGCGTTCCAGGTCGTTGACCGACAGCCCGGCCGGGAGCCACACTCGGACTCGTACCCCGACACGGGAGGGGCGCGACCACACCAGGAACGGCAGTCGTCCGTTCGCGGTCCACGTCCGGGTCTGCAGGAAGCAGGCCCGCATCCGATGCCGCATCACCACCGCTGTGGCAGCGGCGCACCGTGTACCGGCGCGATGACCGGGACGGCCAGGACCACCGCAGCGGTGGCGGCCAGCAGCAGCCACGCCCATTGGGCGGGCGTCATCCACTCCGGGCAGGCCCGGGGTGACATGCGATTCGAGCTGGACGAACACCAGCCACGAGACCGTGATGACGGTCAGTTCGGCGCGACGCCGCACGACGAACCCGACGACGAGCCAGAACCGCGTTGTGCTCCGGGCGAGACCAAGATCTCCCATCCCCATCCGCGGGGACGGGACTACGGCCACGCGAGGCCGGTGCGGCCGCGAGAGCGGCCGGAGGCAGAACGTGCCATGATTAGTAACTCCTCACTCCGAGCAGTTGCAGACGAGCGGGGAAACCGGGCGGACGCGGAACCGAACGTGTGGTCGCCAAACCTGTGCGGTTCCGTGTCCAGCCCGTCCCCTTCTGTGATTGCGAGGGTCAGAACGGCAGATCCGTGCCGTTCTTCTCGTCCTCGATCCGCAGCCGATGCCCGACCGCGGTCCTCAACATGTCCAGATGCAGTGCCGCCAACTCCAGGCACTCACTGGCATCGACTACATGCCCGTAGACAATCGCCGTTCCGGCCTTACGGTCCTGCCCAGGCCAGATGCATGAACTGCACCAATTGCGTCGCCGCCTCGGTCGACGATCTCGCGAAACGCGTCCTCGATCTGCGCGTGCACCTTCGCGGTGCTCGCCTTCGGCCGGTACCGGTCGTCGTTCGGCCGGTGTCAGCTCGGCCGGGTCGTCGCGCCGTTCGTGGACGAGGCCATGTCACCTCCTTCCGATCGGTGATCGTTTGCTCAGTTGCTCGGCGCCGGGCTCGGCTTGCCCGCTGGCGCCGTTGGCCGGGACCATGGACTTGGCACGAAACGCCACCCGCGACGTTGCCGTTCTGCACCCACGGCATTGCCTGTAGACGCTCGACGGACGCGTCTGTCCCTGTGCCACCTTCGGAGGGTCGGCCGCCGCGACGGTCACCAAGATCGTCTCCGCGTCCGCGTCGAACCAGGCCACGAGCTTCCCGGCCCACAGAGGCAGGTTCGTGCTACCACTCTTGTCCCGACGGTGCACACCGTCCTTGTCCAGACGCGGTTCGAAAACACCGCTGGTCTGGAACGTGTCAGATGCCGGTGTCGATGATCAGATCCATGACTGCTGTGCTCCTTGGAGGATCAACTTGCTGTCTTGCCCACCCGGACGAGTAGGCCCACCAAGTACACGACAGTCGAGCAGTCGAATGCGGGGCCGTATTCAGCCCTGAATCGCCCGCGCACATTCTGAATAGCCGCTATGCTCCGACCGCCCCGAGCAAACCGGAGGCCGCATGTCGACGTCAACTGTGATCGCCGCACTACTCTCGTCATCAGGACGCGCAGCAGTAGCCGCTGGTGACACGGGTGCGGTAATCCGCATTGCCCGTCAGGCCCTGGGTTGGAATCAGCACGAGTTGGCCAGGAGATCCGGGTACACACAACCGACGATCTCTCGCCTTGAACGTGGCGTCAGCAGGGCCGGGCGCGACGTCACGGTGCTGGCCGATCTCGCCGGTACCCTCGGTGTGCCGCCAAGCACGCTCGGCGTACTGCCACCTGCGGCGAAACCTTCTACGCTCGACGACGTGGACCGGCGGACCTTCCTCAGCAGCACCATCGCCGTGGCCGTCGCCGCCATGCTGCCCCAGACCGTGGCCTCACCCGCGCAAATCGGGGTAGCTGACGTCGCTCAGTGCTGGACCGGCCTGCGCCGTCTCTTCGAGCTGGACGACCACCACGGCGGCGCCACCGTCTACGAGATCTCGTCAGAGATGGCCAACCGCCTGCAAGATGCTCTGCGCCGAGGAACCTATGGCCCGGCGGTCGCGCAGGAGCTCCAAGCGGTTACCGCCGCGAGCATGGAGCACACGGGCTGGTTGGCCTACGACGCTGGTCGCACGGACGCTGCGCGGCGGTGGTGGCTGGAAACCTGCCATCTCGCCGACGTCGCGGCGTTGCCCCAAGCGCGCGTCACGGCCCTCACATCGATGGCGCTACACGCCACAACGTCCGGGGCACCCCGGGAGGCACTCGACCTCATCTCGGCGGCGCAGTCGATCGCGGGTAGTGCCGCCAGCCCGACGCTGCTGTCCCTGCTGTCCGCCAGGCAAGCCGTCGCACTCGCCCAGACACGCAACGCCGCTGGCGCCAAGACGGCCATCGCCACAGCTCGACGGTTCCTGGACCGCGGCAAACAGCCGGATGAACCGCTGTGGTTGGAGTTCTGGAACCCGGCCGATCTTGCCTGCCATGAGACGCGGGTCGCTTTGGCACTGGGCGAGGCGCGCAACGCCGAGCAGTTCGCCCGATCGGCAGTAGAGTTCTCCGACTCGGCCGCGTTCCCCCGCAACCACGCCATCTACGAGCTGCGGTTGGGTCGTGTCCTCGCGCGAGTCGGCCAGCTTGACGAGTCCATCGCCGTGACCGGACGGGCAATCAACAACTCCGAGGTGCTTTCCGGCTCGCGCCGCATCGCTGCCGACCTGCACGCCACCCTCAGCCTGCTGGACGGCCACGACTACGGTCCGGCGAAGACATTCGCCCAAGCCGCACGCAAGATTGCGCCTGTACCGGCATGACCACCGTCGACGATGCAGCACGAACCCTCGAAATGATCTCCCTAACCGTAGATCGCTGCGGAACCGCAGAACAACACCAAGCACAGGTGCAATCGCTCTACACAGCTGTTTACGCGGAGCCACCCTACGGCGAAGGCCCGGAAGACGTCGCCGACTTCATGAAGTCCTGGCCCAGACGCCAGACACAACCAGGCTTCCGACTCGTCCTGGCGTGGCACAACGGCGAGGCCATCGGGTTCGCGTTCGGCCACGACCTGCACGCCGAGACCCGATGGTGGCAGGGCCTACAAGCCTCGACCCTCGACGACCTAACGTCCGAGTACCCCGGCCGGACTTTCGCCGTCATCGAACTCGGCGTCCTCCAGCCATATCGGAGACACGGAGTCGGACACGAACTCCATGCTCACCTCATCGCGGGACTGCCGAACGAACGCGTCACCCTACTCGTGCGGCCCGAAGCCGCTGCCGCTAAGACCGCGTACCAGTCCTGGGGATACCAGTACGTCGGGAAGCTCCAGCCCTTCGACAACGCTCCCGTCTACGACGCGATGATCCTGTCCCTCCGCAGCACTGCCGAGATTCAACGCTCTCCCCGATAGCAGCACTGGGCACGCAGCGGGGTTGCCACCGTCCGAATCGTCGCCACGAAAGCTGCGGTCCGATCGGTGAGGACTTTCTCTACGTCTTCAAGCCGCGCCCAACAGGGCGCGGGTGCCGGACTATGGCCGGACGGCAAGAGCCCCAGCCCGGCGGCCTGACGGCCTCTGGTTGGGGGTCTCACCCATGGGCCGCCGGCTACGTGCCGGTCGGGACGGGTTGTGGACGGGAGCGAGTCATCCCCGCTGGCCGCAGATCGTCTCGGCGGCACCGAACGGCGTCAACCCCGCTGCGCGCCCGATCCCGCCCGGTGGTGGCGTCGACGAGGAACAGTGGCGGTGGCGAGCTGGCCGGGTCGGCGGGATCGGGGTTCCGGGTTGACGTCGCCCGGCACCGCCAAGTGCAGGCCAGGATCGCGGGGATGACCGTCAAGTGGGATGTCCAGGTGCCGTTGACCCTACCGTCGGCGCGACCGATATGACGGGTTCGATACATTTTCTGGTGCTTTGTGCTGCTTGTTTCTGACAATCCCCCATCCGCGTGTAATTAATCGACAGCTTTCCTCCTACCCGGAACGTCTCTTGCCGAGTCGCCAGTGAGGCTGCGCCTTGGACCGCCGAGGTGGTGGGAGCAGGCTGGCGGGGTCAAGTTGTAACACGGCCCCAACTCGGCCACTCTCGACGTTTCCACAGCTCAAACACCCGAGTCGACCGACCGCATGATCGATCATGATCTTCGGAAGTTCGGTCAGACTGACGCATCACTGCGTTGCATCCGGCCTATGCATAGGTCGCAACCTCCGCTCGTTTGGGAATCATCGGCCTTCGACTGATCGCAAACTGAGTGTCAGGTGAGCGGGACCTACAAGACTGAGTGCGCCCTACAGACACCCTTCATGCGGCATCTCATCTGACCGTTCTAGGCGGGGCTGTAGCGGAGGAATCCAGGAGCAATAACCTACGTCTCGAGAAAGGTTCGGCATCATGACCGTTCCAGGGTCCAGCCAGATACAGTTCGTGCCTGCCGGCGCAGCCGAGTTCTTCGTAGACTCGATCAGCGATCCGGGCGGCGCACCAGCCAACGTCCTCGATGTCGATCTCGGCTTCAAGGTGGCCGGCCGAGTCAAACTACCCAACTGGCTGAACGGCACGGGGAAGGTTTGCATCTACGCCGACGAGCTTGGTGGCCCAATCGACAAGAGGCTCGACCCGTGCACTGACATCATCATTACTGCCAGTAAGGAGGAGCCCAAGCTGAAGGAATACTCCTGGGAGATCACCTTTGCTGGAAATGTACTTCCCGACCCCTCCACTGGTTCACAGCTATACCACCTCGCGGCAATCTTCCTGTTCGGAGACCAGGCAACCGACATCGCCGCATTCGTTGACATGGGGTTGTATCTGATCAACTGATCGTTTCAGTGGTGCCTTGGACATGCATGCCCGGGGCACCACTGTCTGCGCTCAAGAGGATCATTTTGAACCATCGCTCAGCGCGGACTTGTCGCATTGATCGATGGCGCGCCTCTACCACTGAAGGGCGGCACATGTCGACACGTACAGCGTCTCTACCGCGGCGCGTCCGGAGTCGACACGGCCTGCGCCTGGGTAATGGAGCGCGTACATTCGACGGGATTGGCACTTCCGTCGGGCCTGACATGCCCCAGCCAAATGCCAATGCCGAGGTTGTGAGCGTCGAGATGTTCGGCGTGGCAGCTATCGATGATAGGCACGGACTAGCTCGCGCCACACCATCACTTCCCGCATGGTTGTCCAAACTGGTCGGAGCTGGCCCTCCCCGAGCGGGAGATCGGGTCCCAAGTGACTCCGCGGAGTCAGTTCGCTGACCCATCCGTCCGCCGATTGATTGATCGCGGGCGACCAGATGCGCGCTTCGGCAACCTCATGGCGGCTTGCCTAGAGCTCCCGGTTGGTCAATCATCACCCGCTGCACGGTCGTCCGATTCATGCCCGGTACCTTGTCCGCTCAGCTTTGGGGGTTGTCCAATGTGCGAGGCAGGAGGGAACGGTCACGAGCCGGGGTTAGCCGGGCGCCATTCGGTGGCAGGCATTCTTCTGACTGGCCTAGCCACAGGCGACCCGGCAGAGGTCAGTCAGGCGCTGGACGCTATCCGATCAGCGAACGATGCGCTGTCCGACCAAGCCTTGGGAGCGATGGTGGCTGCTGCGGACGAGATCTTGGCACGCTGGCGCGAGGAATCCGAGCGACTCCACATGACATGGGCCGAGTATCAACGCATGGCTCGGGACGAGGGGGAGACTCGGCGAAGCCTGATGGCCGTGATTGCACTGATGGTGCAGGTCGCCGGGTCGCCTAGGGCCGACCGGTCCGGGTCACACAAAGCGGACACCATCAGGGACATGGCTAAAGCGCCCGGTATCGACATAAGCCGCAATTCGATCATACCTGGCAGCGCGTTCCTGTCGCCGTCGGCATCGGGCGGCTCCGAACTGGCTGCCTGCCTACTCGGCCCATTCCGGCTGTTCCGCGCCGGTCGGCCCCTGGAAAGCTGGGCTGGCGGCGCCAAGGCCAGCCGCGTCCTATGCTATCTATTGTCACAGCGTGGTCGATCGGTACACAGGGAAGCACTCATAGACATTTTCTGGCAGGACGCAGATCCTCAACAGGCGCGCCGCAACCTCAACCAGACCATCTACGTCATCCGCAAAGCGACTCGAACACATCGGGACTCATCAGAATACGTGCTCTACCAGAACGATTGTTATGCGATCAATGCGCACCTTGGACTGTGGTGCGATGTCGACCAGTTCGAATCGCGAATTGGTTCTGGCCGGAGCGCTGAGCGCCAAAACGAGACCACACATGCGATCGCCGCCTATGAGCAAGCAACTGCGCTCTACTCCGGCGACTATCTCGAGGACCAACCATATGCTGATTGGGCAGCCGCCGAGCGCGACAGGCTCCGACTTCTCTACCTGGACGGGTTGAATCATCTTGCCGACCTCAGGCTAGCCCATCACGAAGTCGAGGCCGCGCTCGAATTGACGGAGAGTGTCCTCCGGCGCGAGCCATGCGACGAGGTCGCTCTTCGCCGCGCGCTCCGCTGTCACGCATTGGCTGGCAACCGCGCACTTGTTGCCCAGAGGTACCACCGATACATTCAGGACGTACAGCACGAACTCGGCCTCCCTCCCTCCCCCGAAACCGACGACCTCTATAATTCGCTCGTCAGATAAGGTGATCATCTGCTACAGTGAGCGGCAGCATTGACCCTGTTCTCGAGTTCGATCTAAAGCAAGGTCATGCCGAGGCACCGAGCGGCGATCCATGTGTCGTTCTATAGTCGAGGACGGCCACGGCGTGCGGCATGAGCGGAGATCTCGCACAAGGTGCGGGCGATGTCGTCCGTGTAGGGGAGCGTGGGACGCGCGGCCAGGCAGGAAGCCAGTTCCGCACGGCGGGTCGTGCCCCATTGCCGCATGGTCGCCCATCTGGTGAGCTTTGCCGAGGGTGACGAAGGTGATCCCAGCCCGTGCGCCAACGAGTCTCATTCAGCAGCCCAGCTGGGAGCTAGCGCTTTGATGGTGACTGAGGCGACATCAGTGTCGAGAATGATCCGCCGCATCCTCGGGCGACGTCCGAGCGGCGCATCGCGTGCGGGGCGATCAACAGCTCGGTTTCGCCCTCGTCGAAGATCCCGTCGCGAGGGAGGGCGCTGTGACGTGCCGTTCCGGATCTGTCGTAGACACAGTGACGCCTCCTGACGCGTTCGCGAGCTGAGCGGGGCGAGCGGATGTCGCCGCCGATGGTAGCCGTGGCCATGGTCGGCCTCGTCGCGCCGAGGCGCGCGTGTCGACCACGATCGCCCGGTGCCGGACACCAAACGTGACACGAAAGCGTTGCGCAACTGCGATGCCCGCGTAGAGCGCCGAGGTGGGCGGAGTTGGGGTCGTCACAGGTAGAGGGCCTGGTGGTCGGCGACGCATGGCCTTCCAAGCTTGGGCTCGTCGAGCGCAAGCGTCGGCGGCGACCCAGGATCACGAGGTCGTGATCTTGACGGCGGAATCTGACAGCAACGCGCGCTGACAGACACCCACTCACACCCGGATGTGCAAATGTCAAGTAGCTGGTCATGGCCGGTGTCAGACGGTCTGGCGCCGTTTTGGGAGCGAGGGGTTCCCTGGACTCGTCATGTTGAGTTCTCAAGTAACCGTTCGATGTGCCATAGGCTGAGACGTCACCTCAGCGTCGGGCCGTAAACATCACGTGCTGAATCGACTTGATCATTCCGCGGGGCACGCTGGGGGCACACGAGGCCAGAAGACGTCCGCGAACAACATGAGGTACTGCGATGTCTCGACCCTGGTCAGGACCGTGGTCCAGCACCAGCCCAGGACCGAGCCTCTGTCCGGCTTACAGGCCTGCTCGTCCGCCCGCCCCTCGATCGGGTCGCGAAACACGCGTTTCCGGTGATCCAACCCCGCTGACGTCGTTCTCACGGCGATCAGGGCCGCACCCGCACACCCGGCGATCGAGACACAAAGGTGTCGAAGTAGCTCTGATCACCGGCGGGAAGACCGGCGATACTGGGCACCATGGCGGATGTGAATGCCGCGGTGCGCGGCGTGTGGTGGTTGGTACTCCTGCGGGGGATCCTGGCGATCCTCTTCGGACTGTTCGCGCTCTTCACCCCGGGCACCGCGCTACTGGCGCTGGTGTACGTGTTCGGTGCATACGCGATCCTCGACGGGGTGACGGCACTGGTCGTCGGGATCCGGCACCGCGGGGAGGACAGGCACTGGGTGTGGCACGTCGTGCAGGGCGTCGTGTCGGTGTTGGCGGGCATCATCGCGTTCGTCTGGCCGGGCGTCACCGTGCTGGCGATCCTCTTCGTGATCGCGTTCTGGAGCATCGTCGGCGGCATCGCGGAGATCGTGGAGTCGTTCATGATGCGCAAGCGCGGCGGCGAGAGCTGGGGCTGGATACTCGCCGCGGGCATCGTGAGCGTGCTGTTCGGGATCGTGCTCCTGGTGTGGCCGGGCGCCGCGCTGATCACGCTGTTGTGGCTGGTCGGGGTGTACGCCATCGTGTTCGGGGTGATCATCGTGGTGTGGGCGGTGCGGCTGCGCCGGGCGGTCAGCGCTGCCGCGCAGGGGTAGCCGATGGTCCCGGACTCGGGCGTAGTCCTCTGGATGCTGGCCGCGTTCGTTCGTCACGTTCGCGGTCACCCGGGTCATCACGAACCTCATCCGTCGCGGGCGCGGCCCGTTCCGGGACATGTCGGTGGGCGGCGTCCACGTCCACCACCAGGTCTGGGGGATCTTCCTCCTGCTCGGGGTCGGCACCGTCGAACTGGCGTACCGACCAGGGCGCCCCTGGCTGGAGGTGCTCGCGGCGATGTTCGGGGTGGGCGCCGCGCTCACGCTGGACGAGTTCGCGCTGTGGCTGCGGCTCGACGACGTCTACTGGGGCGCCGAAGGGCGGCGTTCGGTCGACGCCGTCCTGCTCGCCACGCTCGTCGGGCTGCTTCTGCTGGTCGGGTTCTCGCCGTTCGACGAGGACTCGAGCGACGGCGAGGTCGCTTTGGGGATCACCTTCGCGCTCAACGTCCTGTTCGTGATCGCGGCGATCCTCAAAGGGCGCACCGTGCTTGGCGTCCTCGGTCTGTTCGTGCCGATCGTGGCCTTCGTCGCCACCTGCAGGCTGGCCAGGCCTCGGTCGCCGTGGGCGCGGCGGTTCTACGGCGAGGCCTCACGCAGGCTCGAACGCTCCCGCAAACGGTTCCCTGACGGCCGCCGCATGCGCTGGGAGCCGATCGTCGACCTCTTCGCGGGAAGGCTTCCCCAAGCCACCGAGGACGCCCCGCGGTAGGGCGGTGAAGTCAAGGGATTCCGCGACTTCACTGGCCGTTCGCCCGCGAGATGCCCGGGCCGCGCCATGATGCGAAGCGTGACGATCAACCCGCTCGGGGAGACCCCGGACGTCGGGATACCGCGCAGGCTGGCGGCGTCGATGACGATCGGCGAGCAGCAGGAGTGGCTGCGGGGGTATCTCGACCGGCATCGGGTGACCCGACGAACGGCGTTGAAGGGCGGCGTGAGCGTGCTCGCCGCCCTCGGAGCGACCACGGCCCCATGGGCTCTCGCGGCGTGCACCACCGCCGCGAGCACGCCGGTGGGCGTCATCGGGCGACACGTGTCGTTCGGCGCCGACCCGACCCGGCAGATGGCCGTCGCCGCGGAGCTCACCGGCAAGCCGACCGGTCCCATCGTGCTGGAGCTCGGCCGCGACCCCGGCTACGGCCAGACTGTCGAGGCCGAGGTCCGCGAGCTGGTCAGCATGGTTCCGCAGCAGGACGGCAGCATCCGCGCCGCCGACCAGTTCTTCATCCACGCGCTCGCCGACGGGCTCGCGCCCGGCGCGACGTTCCACTACCGCTTCCGGCTGGCGGATGGCACCGCGACCCCGGACTCCGCGTTCACCACCGCGCCCGCGCGGACCGCGCTCGGGCCGTTCACGTTCACCGCGTTCGCCGACCAGGGCGTCAACGTCGACCCGACGCCCACAGGGCAGACGGGCTTCAGCGACAACTACTACAAGCCCGACGACACCCGGCGCACCGCAGCTCCCTCCGACGCGCTGGTCGCGCTGATCGCCGCCCGGCGCCCGGCGTTCCACCTGCTCGCGGGCGACATCTGCTACGCCGACCCCACCGGCAGCGGGCGCCCGGTGAAGAACAACGGTGCGAAGACCGCCGACAAGGGTTTCGACAACTTCGATCCCACCGTCTGGACCCAGTACTTCGGTGTGATCGAGAAGAGCGCGGCGACCGTCCCGTGGCTGTTCGCCACCGGCAACCACGACATGGAAGCGCTCTACGACAACAACACCGCGCCCGGCGGCGCCGCGCATGGCTACGCGGGCCATGCCGCACGGCTCGACCTGCCGCGCACCGGCCCGAGCGCCTGCCCTTCGGTGTACTCGGTGGTCTACGGGAACGTCGGAATCCTCAGCCTTGACGCCAACGACCTGTCCGCCGAGATCCCCACGAACGCGGGCTACAGCGGCGGCGGGCAGGTGGCGTGGCTCACCCAACGGCTCACCGAGCTGCGCAACGACCCGCAGGTCGACTTCATCGTCGCGTTCTTCCACCACTGCGCGTTCGCCACGAGCAGCAGCCACGGCTCCGACGCCGGTGTGCGGGCCGCACTCGCCCCGCTGTTCGACCGGTTCTCCGTCGATCTGGTGGTGCAGGGCCACAACCACCAGTACGAGCGCACGAATCCGATCCGTGGCGGCGTCTCCACCATGGAGGCACCCGACGGGGCCAGCGTCGATCCCGAGAAGAACGGCACCACCTACATCTGCTGCGGATCCGGCGGCCGCCCCAGGTACGGGTGGCAACCCGGCGAGACCGACCACTACCGCGGGTCCACCGGACAAAACAGCGGTTCGGTCGTCAAGACCTTCGTCGCGGGACCAGGTGGGGCCAAGACCCCCGAGACCGTCGACTGGTCCCAGGCCCGCTATCTCGACTACGCATTCCTCGCCGTGCAGGTCACGCCCGCCCCGCCCGGCGGCAGGGCGACCATGAGCGTCCGCGCGGTGACCGACGGCGGCGCGGAGATCGATCGCGTCGATCTCGTGCGTGCGACGCCGCCGGTCCGGGCGCTCGGCACCCCGGCGGCCTGGAAGACACGGGGGAGCGGGCTGTCGGTGCCAGGACACGTCACGATGTGAGTCTCGCTCGGAGCGACACCGAGCGGCTACCGTCGGCGGGGCAGCGCAGCCGAGTGGTCGGGAGCCGGGGATGGACCGTCGCGACATCGAGTTCAACGCCGAGGGCGTCACCCTGCGGGGGTGGCTGTACCGCGGGCAGGGGGTGTCGGGGAGGGCGCCGACCGTGGTCATGGCGCACGGCTTCTCGGCGGTCAAGGAGATGTACCTCGACTCCTTCGCCGAGGTGTTCGCCGCGGCAGGCCTGGGCGTGCTCGTGTTCGACAACCGCAACTTCGGCGCGAGCGACGGTGAGCCGCGCCAAGAGATCGACCCCTGGCAGCAGGTGCGCGACTACCGCCACGCCATCACCTACGCCACCACGCTCGACGAGGTCGACGCCAGACGCATCGGGGTGTGGGGGAGCAGCTACTCGGGCGGGCACGTGCTCGTCGTCGGTGCGATCGACCGGCGCGTGCGGGCCGTGGTCGCGCAGGTTCCGCTGATCAGCGGTTCGTTGAACGTCGGCGAGCTCGTCCGCGTCGACTTCCGCGCGGGCTTCCGGGCGATGTTCGACGCCGACCGCCTCGCCCGCTTCCAGGGCGACCCGCCCGCGACGGTGCCCGTCGTGGCCGAGGACCCGCTGGCCCCTTCGGCGTTGCCCACGCCGGACTCGTGGACGTGGTTCACCGAAACCGGTAAAACGCGCGCACCGTCGTGGCGCAACGAGGTGACACTGCGGACCGTCGAGATGCTCGGCGAGTACGAGCCCGGTGCCTACATCGGCCGGATCAGCCCGACGCCGCTGCTCCTCGTGGTGGCCCGGGAGGACCACCTTACGCCCGCCCATCTCGCGATCGACGCGTTCGAGCGGGCCCGCGAGCCCAAGCGGTTGGTCATCCTGCCCGGCGGCCACTTCGACGCCTATGTCGACGGGTTCGAGGTCGCCAGCACCCCCGCGCGTGACTTCTTCGTCGAGCATCTCGCCTGACGAGGTTGAATCCGGCGCGTAACGGGAACTCTCGGCCGAACGGGGAGGTCAGCCTCCCCGACCGGCCGAGAAGGTGACAACAGTGATCGCGTTCGTGGTGGTGTGTGTCGGGTTCCTCATGGCGCTCGCGCTCGTCGTCCAGGTCGTCGACGCCATGGGCGCGTCGGCTTCGCGGTCGCTCGCCGCCGAACGGCGTGCCCGGTGGGAAGCCCGTGCGCTGGCCACCCGCGCCGTGATCACGCGCCGGATGCCGGGTCGCGTGGCCTAACCTGCGGCGACGTCAATCACACTTGCGGCTTGTCGGGTGGTCCCTCCTGCCCGACAAGCCGCTTCTTGATTTCGGGCGCCTGCTCTACTGCGAGGGCTGCGGCACCGCGCAGTTGATCTTCGGGTTGACGCCGAAGTAGTTGAGCGGGCCCGCGATGATCGTCACGAGGACCGTGCCCACCTGCGCGCAGTTGACCGGGTCGTTGGCGAAGTAGTTGCGCTGGTAGGCCGCGAAGGCCCCGATGATCAGCCAGATGACGACGAGCGCCGAGAGCAAGCGCATTCAGGGCCTCCCGACGAGTCGACGCGTGTGCGGCAGCGGGGTGATGGCGAGCAGGACGGCACCGACGATCGCGGTCATCCAAGGGGCTCCTTCCGGGTGCGGGACCGCAGTGTGGCGGGTGAACGCCGTATGCGCAGCACGGACGGTTGGAGGTTGCCGTTATGTTAACGGTCCTTCATCATTCGGACACCGGCGATACGAAGAGGTGACCTGTGCAGGAGCCCTGGCACGATCGAACGGTCATCCTTCCCGGTCGTGGAAGCGTCGTCGTCCGCGAATGGTCTGGCCCGGACGGTGCGCCCCTGCTCGTCCTCCTCCACGGCGTCGCGATGGACGTCGACGTCAACTGGTCGCTCGCCGCGCCTGCGTTGGCGACGCGGTACCGGGTTCTGGCGATCGGCCTGCGCGGTCATGGGCAGGGTCTGCCGGTCGCGGGCTCGTTCCAGTTGGAAGACTGCGCCGACGACGTCGCGGCCGTGCTGCTCACCCTCGGCACCGGCCCGGCCATCCCGGTCGGCTTCTCGATCGGCGGAATGGTCGCCCAACTGCTGTGGCGCAGGCACCGCGACCTCGTGGCGGGTCTCGTGCTGAGCTCCACCGCCCGCAACGTCACCGGCTCGCCCTTGGAGCGGGTGCTCGCGCTGGCGATGCCGTGGGCCGTGGTCACCGCGTCGTGGCTCGCCCCGTTCACCCCCGTTGGCACCGACGCCATCGCGGGCCCCCTGCTCGACGCCAGCCTCGCCCCCGCACAACGCCGCGCCGCGCTCGCCCACATGCGCCGCGTGCCGCTGGCCACCGCGCTCGACGCCATGCGCGCCGCGTGCGGCTTCAGCTCACACCGGTGGATCGGCGCGGTCGACGTGCCGACCGCCGTGGTCATCACCAGGCACGACCGCATCGTCGCACCACAGCGGCAGCACAAGCTGGCCGCTGCCGTGCCGGGAGCGGTCGTCGTGGAGATCGACGGTGATCACGGCGTCTTCCTCGCCGATCCCGACGGGTTCGCCGACGGGCTGCTACAGGCGTGTGCCGCCGTCACCCTGCCGGTGGCACCTCCGTCGACCACGGCGGCCTGAGGGCGCACCGAACGGCGGTTTGCCACTGCGGGCGGGGACGACCAGGATGGATGGCTCCGCCACATCGTCGTGGCCAAATCACCTGTCGAATCCTCCAAGGGAGGCCCATGTCTCGATCTCCTGTTGCCTACGCCCGTGACGCCACCAAGTACGACCGTAGGACGTCCGCCTTCGCGCGGTACCGCCGCAAGGTCGTCGACGCGTTGCCGCTGCGTCGAGGGGACACCGTGATCGACGCTGGTTGTGGCACCGGTCTGTGCTTCGCGGAGCTGCAGGAACGCGTCGGCCCGGACGGCGTAGTCGTCGGCGTCGACACGGCGCCGGAGATGCTGGAGGTTGCCGCCGAGCGGGTGGCCGCCGCGGGCTGGTCGAACGTCGTGCTCGCCTGTGACCCGGTGGAGAAGGCGGAGCTGCCCACGGCCGACCACGCGCTGTTCTGCGCGGTGCACGACATCCTGCAGTCCGCCCGTGCCGTCGACAACGTCCTCGCGCACCTACGTCCCGGCGCGGCGGTCGCGGCGGGCGGGGGCAAGTGGGGCCCCGCCTGGGCGGTCGGCCTCAACGCGAGCGTGCTCGCCCTGCACGCGCCGTATGTGCGGGACTTCGCGGGCTTCGGCAAGCCCTGGGCCCATCTCGCCGACCGCGTGACCGGCCTGGACGTGCGGGAGCTGGCGATGGGCACCGGATACGTGGCCGCAGGGAGGCTCGCGCAACCTCCGCGGCGCTGAAACGTCGTTAGAGGTGACCGGCGTTCGTGCCGGTCATCGAGAGGAAGGCGCGAGGCTCATGGCGCAACCCGACGCACCGATCCAACCCAGGATCGGCGGCCGGTTGTGAGCCTCACCGTCGACACCGTCGTGCCCGCGCAGGTCACCGCGGCGACCGCCGCGGACACCGCCGGTGACCGGCGGGCGGGCTACCGCGTGATGGCCGCCGTCCGACCTTCCGTGGTGCGCTACTGCCGTGCCCGGCTGGGTCGCGGTGCCCACGCCGCCGACGTGGCCCGCTTCGTGTGCCGAACGGTCGTCGACACGCTGCCCGACACCGACGACGAGGCCACGATCACGGCTTTCGTCTACCGGACCGCGGCCGTGGCGGTGGATGCGAAACCCGCCGACCTGACGGGCCTTCCCGCGCAGCTCGCCCAGCTCCCGCGCAACCAGCGCGAGGTGCTCGTGCTGCGGGTCGCCGTGGGTCTGTCGCTGGAACAGGCGGCCGCGGCGTTGGGCACCACGCCCGATGCCGTGCGGCACGTCCAGCACCTGGCCCTGCAGCACCTGCGGGCCGCCTGAGCCCGTTCAGCTCGGGCGAGCCTGACCCGACCATGATCGCCGGGTTCGGTGCGTCTGGTGCGTAGGCGCACCCCATGCACCGAACCCGGTGATCAGGGCGCGGTCGGGAGCGCGAGCGTCGCGGCCTGGGGGTCGGACGCCAGTGACACCGTGAAGCACGCGCCGCCCTCGGCGGCGGGTTCGGCGGTGATCGTGCCGCCCATCCGGGTGACGAGGGCGTGCGCCAGGGCCAGGCCGACCCCGCCGACGCCGACGGGCCGGTGGCCGCGGTAGCGCTCGTGGAGCGCCCCGCGGTCGAACACCACCGCGTAGTCGTCCTGCGCGAGGCCGGGCCCGCCGTCGCGCACCTGCAGCACTCCGGCCGGGAAGACGGCGAACGCCAGCGGCGCGCCCGCGGGCGTGACGCGGAGGGCGTTCTCGGCGAGGCCGTCGACGACCTGCCGCAGCCGCCGCGGATCGGCGGTGACCCACACCGGTGCGCCGGGCGCGAACAGGCTGAACACGACGCCCTCGGCCCGGCAGCGGGCATCCCACACCGTGCCCGCCTCGCGGGCGAGCGCGCCGAGGTCGACGCGCATGAAATCCAGCCGGAAGTCGTCGGCCTCCAGCCGGGCGAGCTCCATCAGGTCGCCGACGAGCCGGTCGAGCCGGGTGGCCTCGGCCACGATCGTCGCGCCCGTCGGGGCGACGTCCGCACCGGTGACGACGCCGTCGGCCAGCGACTCGGCGAACCCGCGGACGGCGGTCAACGGCGTACGCAGCTCGTGCGACACCGACAGCAGGAACTCCCGCTGTCGCGCCTCGCTGCGGGCCAGCGCATCGGCGAGATCGTTGACCGCCCCCGCGACCTCCGCCACCTCGGCGGGCCCTTGCACGGGCACCCGCACGTCACGCCGTCCCGTGCGCAGCAGGTGCGCGGCGGTGGCGGTGCGGCGCAGCGGGCGGGCCAGCAGGGTGCCGACCACCAGCCCGACGAGGAGCGCCACCCCGGCGCCCGCGAGCAGCGCGAAGCCGAGGTTGCGGCGGATGAGGCCGTTGCCGAGCGGGCCAGTGTCCGACCGGCGGACCAGCGCGAACGCCCCGTTCAAAGCCGGTCGGGCCTCGACGACGTACGTGCGGTCGGCCACCACGACGCTCGCCGAAACCGGAACTCCCGCCAGCGCCCGGTCGGCGTTCGCCGCCTCGACCGCCGTGGCGGCCGGGCCGGTTCCCGTGCGCGCCCGTGGGAGCAGCACGATGTCGACGCCTTGCGCCTGCAGGGTCTGGACGAGCTTGCGCGACGCCGCGGCCTGCCGCAGCGGGCCGGGGTTCCCGACCAGCGTCGGGTCGGCCAGCTGCGCCGCGACGATGTCGGCCTCCTGCGCGAGCACGGCCTGGGTGGTCTGGCGGGCGGTCTCGGAAACCAGCCGCAACGCGACGACGGCCGCCACAGCGACTGCGACCAGCGCCACGGCGAGACAGCTCGCCGCCACCCGCCATGCCAGCGACCGGCGCATCAGGGCCGGTCCGCTGCGTAGCCGACGCCGCGAACCGTGCGGATCGGGCTGGCCGGGCCGAGCTTGGCGCGCAGCTGGGCCACGTGGACGTCGACGGTGCGGGTGCCCGCCGACGCTGTGTACCCCCACACCGCCGAGAGCAGCTGCTCGCGGGTGAACACCCGGCCGGGAGCGCGCATGAGGTGCGTGAGGAGGTCAAACTCGGTGGAGGTCAGCGCGATCTCGTTGCCCGCGGCGTGGGCGCGGCGGCGGTCGACGTCGACGCGCACCTCGCCCACCGCCAACACCTCTTCCCGCTCGGCGACGCGCTCGGACCGGCGCAGTACCGTCCGTACCCGCGCCACGAGCTCGCGCGGGCTGAACGGCTTGGTCACGTAGTCATCGGCGCCCATCTCCAGCCCGAGGACGCGGTCGATCTCGTCGTCGCGAGCGGTGACGAACAGCACTGGCGTCCAATCGTCCTCCGCGCGCAGCCGCCTGCAGACCTCGACGCCGTCCATCCCGGGAAGCCCGACGTCGAGCACGACCGCGGCGGGCCGCAGCCGCCGCACGGCGGCGAGGGCCGCCGAGCCGTCGCTCTCGACCTGCACCCCGAACCCGTCGCGGCGTAGGTACAGGCCGACGAGGTCGGCGATCGCGCGGTCGTCCTCGACCACCAGCACGAGCCCGCGACCCTTCTCCGCTTCCGGCACCGACCCACCTCCGGCGCTGATCGTGCCACCGGCCCGAGCCACCGGTGCGGTGGCCACGAACGTTGCCGGGGCGAGCGGCCCGGCGGACGTCCGTGGCGACCGCACTAGGCCGTGTCCCGCGGATCAGCGACCGCGGTCTTCGCGCCCAGATGGCCCCCGGCTGCGTTGTCGGGCGACTCGAGTACGCCCGGTACGAGAGCCGCCCTCCGCCTTGCCGGGAACCATCTGGATCACGAAGTCCATCGCCCGTGATCCACGGGACACGGCCTAGCCCGCGCCGTCGTGGTCGATCTGCTTTTCGATCTGGTCGATGCGGGTCTCGACGCCGCCGAGCGGATCGGCCGACGTGCCGTGGTTCGCGGACGGCCCGGTGGGCGCAGCGATGACCGCGCCTCGGCAGCCGCCGAGCGCGAGGGTGGCCACAGCGGTCATCAGCACCGCGACGCGCACGTGGCGGCTCATGTCGCGCAGTCCGTCGTCTGGACGTGCTGGACGTCTGACCGGAGCTTTGCGAGCTCGTCGAGGCGGCCGGGTCGCTCGCCCGCGCGTGCGGTGAGCAGATCGGCGAGCGCCGGGTACCCGGCCGCCCGCGCCTGGTCGGCCTTGGCGCGTAGCCACGCGGTGGAGCCCTTGACGGAGGCGTCGCCGTTGATGCGACCGGTGAGCTTGTCGATACGGGCGAGGACGGCGGGAATGCGTTGGGCGCAGATCGCCGAGTTCGCGTGGTCGGACGGCGGGGTGTCGGCGAGGGCCGGGCCCGCGCCGAGCACCAGCGCGCCTGCTGCCGCCGCCGTCACGGTGAGGCCCGCGGCCCATCGTCTGAGCATCGTCTTCTCCAGTTTCTTCGGGGAGCCGGTCGGTGACGACGATGCCGAGCCGCGGTGAGCCTGCCATCCGGGCGAGGTTCGGATCCTGTAAGTACGGTTCAGGCGTGGAGCTCGTGGTGCTGGTGGACGACGACGGCAATCCCGTGGGCACGGCGGAGAAGTCCGCGGTGCACGGTGCGCACACCCCGCGGCACCTGGCGTTCTCCTGCTACGGGTTCGACGGTCAGGGGCGTCTGCTGGTCACCCGCCGGGCCTTGGACAAGGTCACGTTCCCGGGGGTGCGCACCAACACCTGCTGTGGGCACCCGGCCCCGGGTGAGGCACCCGAGGACGCCGTCCGCCGCAGGCTGGGCCACGAGTTGGGGCTGGCGGTGACCGACCTGCGGCTCCTGCTGCCCGAGTTCGCCTACCGCGCGACCGCGAACGGGATCGAGGAAAACGAGCTGTGCCCGGTCTTCGCGGGCACGCTCGTCGGCACCCCGCACCCGCGGCCGGGTGAGGTGGAGTCGTGCGAATGGTGGCCGTGGGAGCGGTTCGTAGCGGCCGCGGCCGACCCGGCGAGCGACATCTCCCCGTGGGCGCGGCTGCAGGCGCCGCTGTTGGACGGCCTCAGGGACGGCACTTCGCCAGGTGTTCGACCGCCGCGGCGCGCAGGATGACGGCGTCGGAAGGGCCCGCCACGAACGTCATGCCGAGCGCGCGGAACCGTTGGGCGTGCTCTGGCGACGCCGTGAAGATCCCTACCGGCATGCCCGCCGCGCGGCACGGCTCGGCGATCGAGCGCACCAGGTCGTCGTAGGCCGCTTCGCCGTGCTGGGCGGCCACCGGCATGTCAAAGCTCAGCGCCAGGTCGGACGGGCCGATGAGGATCCCGCCGAGCCCCTCAACCTTGAGGATGTCGGGGAGCGCCGCGACCGCGGCGCGGGTCTCCACCATCACCACGCACACCGGATCGGCACGCGGAGGGTGCCACGGCGCACGCACCGGGCCGTAGCTGCGGGTGCCACGAGGCGGGTGGAGGCAGGCCGCGACCGCTGCGGCCGCCTCCTCGGCCGAGTCGACCAGTGGCACGACGACGCCGTCGGCGCCGCGGTCGAGCACCCGGCAGATCTGTTCGGGCGTGTTGGCGGTGACGCGCACGAGCGACGGGGTGCCGGTGGCGGCGAGCGCCTGCAGCATGGGCAGCACGGCGTTGTCGTCGATCACTCCGTGCTGGAGATCGATGCAGACGAAGTCGAACCCGACCGAGCCCATGAGCTCCGCCGGGGCCGATCCGGGAAGGTGCAGCCAGGCGCCCACTGCGTCGCCGTCGAGCCGGAGATCAGGCATGCGGCCGACTCTGCCAGAGCGGGTGGCAGGGTGTCACCGCGCGGCGGCGGTCGCGCGCTCCAGCGAGTGCTCGACGAGCGTGACAAGGGTTTTCAAGCCGGTATCCGACGCGCGGGCGTCCATCCGGACGACGGGGGTGTCGTCGCTGAGCGCCAGCGCGTCGCGGACCACGGGGATCGCGAAGCGCTCGGTTTCCGGGAAACCGTTGACGGCGACGACGAACGGCACGCGCCGATTCTCGAAGTAGTCGATCGCCGGGAAGCAATCGTCGACGCGGCGCAGGTCGACGAGCACGACCGCGCCGACGCAGCCGCGGGCCAGCTCGTCCCACATGAACCAGAAGCGGTCCTGGCCCGGTGTGCCGAACAGGTAGAGGATCAGCGACTCGTCGACGGTGATGCGGCCGAAGTCCATCGCCACGGTGGTGGTGCGTTTGTCGGGCACCGCCGCGTTGTCGTCGATGCCGATCGACGCGTTGGTCATCGCCTCGTCGGTGAGCAGGGGCGGGATTTCGGAGAGGGCGGTGACGAGGGTGGTCTTGCCCACCCCGAAGCCACCTGCGATAAGGATCTTGAGTGGGACGGGTCCGGATTCAGCGTGCACGCAGGCCCTCCAGCAGCCGGGTGAGGATCGCGGGCGTCGGATTGCCGTCCGATGTGGACGGTGCACCGTGTACGTCGAGGTGGCCCGAAGCGGCGAGGTCGCCGACCAGCACCCTCGCGACGCCAACGGGCACGCCGAGCGCCGCGCCGATCTCGACCAGCGTGACCGGGCGCACGCTCATCATGACGATCGTGCGGTACTCCGGCTCGAGATCGTGGGCGCTGCGGTCGGTGGCGGTGACGATCGACTCGATCGGGAGGTCGCGCTCTGTCGAGCGGGTCCGACCGCCGGTAACCGCATAGACCGGGACGACGCGGCCGTTGCGCGTGGAGCCGTCGGCCGCATGGGGCCGCTGGACCCCGTTCACCGTCCTGTGCCCGAGCGCACGCCCGGGGTCAGTGCGTGGCCGACACGGTTGGCGAGCATCGTCATCTCGTAGCCGATCATGCCGATGTCGCACTTCTGGTCGGCGTGCACGGCGAGCGTTGCACCTTGGTCGATCGCGGTGACGAAGAGGTAGCCCCCCGCCATCTCCAGGATGGTCTGCGTGACGGGGCCTGCGCTCAGCAGCCGTGCCGCGCCTTTCGCCAGGCTGACCAGGCCGGACGCGGCGGCGGAGAGTTGGTCGCCCAGCGCGTCGGTGATGCCGGGCGAGGTGGCGAGGCGTAGGCCGTCGGCGGACACGACGATGGCGCGGGTGACGCCAGGTGTCTCGTTGGCGAAATCGGCCAGCAGCCAGTCGAGACGAGGGGCGCTCATGCCCGGCCTCCATTTACGGCGTCGTCGGAATTAGATGTGGTGTCGCCTGGCCTGTTGTCGCCGACCGCCGCCTGCGCGGCCGCCCTGCTGGCCTGGTAGCGGGACAGCGCCGCGGCGGCGTCCACCGTCGACCGGCGGTCGACCACCGGCTCCGCGGGCTCCGCCTCCGGGGTGCGGAGCTCGGCCGACAAATGCGCTTGGGGGATGCGGCGGCGCAGCCCGCTGACCGGGTCGACCGGACCGGAGGTGCGCGGGTTCGGGACGGCGCCGGTCGGGACCGGCGGGGCGTCGACGATCAGCGGGCGGGGGGTCGGCGAGGGCTTGGAGCTTGCCGGGAGCGGGCCGCTCGCCCAGGTCGGTGAACTGGAAGCACGGTAGGCGGGGGTGCTGAGCCCTTCGGCGCCGACCGCGTCGATACCGTCGCCGAGCCGGTTGGCGGCGGAGCCATTGCCAACCGGGCCATCCGTGTTGGCGGCCCGGCCTGCGCCGAGCGTGGTCGGGCTGTTCGCATCGCCGGTCAGGCCGGTGCCGAACGGGGTCGGGCCGGAGCCGTTGGCCGCCGGGCCGGAGTCGGCGGCGGTGGGACCAGCGCCGCCTGCGGAACCGTTCGGGCCGGTGCCGAGCGTGGCCTGCCCGGAGCCGTTGGCGACAAGGCCGTACGCATCGCGTGCCGGGCCGGTGCTCTCGGCGCCGGGCTCGCGCCCGTCGGCCACGGCCCCGAGCCCTCCGACACTCCGGCTGGAGCCGTTTGCGTGGGAGGCCCGGCCGAGGCCGTTGGCAGCAGGCTCGAAGCCGTTGGGGGTCGAGCCGAGGCCGTTGGCGGTCGGGTCGAACCCGTTGGTGGCCGAGCCGAATCCGTTGGTGGCCGAGCCGAATCCGTTGGTGGCCGAGCCGAACGCCGTTGGCGGCCGGGCTCACCCCGTTGGCGGGAGCGGGGTTGAACGCGGGCATCGCCGACGCGACGGCCGGATCCCACCAGCCGCTCCAGTCCACGGGATTCGCTGCGCGGGCCGCCGCATCCGGTGCAGGTCGGTGCTCGACGGGGGCCTTCGCCTGCGTGGCCGCGCGCTTGTCAGCGACCGCCCGGGGCGGAGAGGCGGACGCCGCCGCCACACCGGCGGTGACCAACCCGGTGGACGCCACCGTCGCCGTCGTTGTCACTGTCGCCGCCGAGGAGTGCAGCGGCGAGAAGAGCGACGGCGGGAGGGTGACCAGCGCGGTGGTGCCCGAGCCCGGCGTGACCCCCAGCGCCACCTTGATCCCGTGCCGTGCGGCGAGCCGGGCGACCACGTGGAAGCCCAGGCGCTGCGACACCGACAGGTCGATGTCCGGCGGCGACGCGAGCAGGTGGTTGGCCTCCTCGATCTGCTCGGCGGGCATCCCGACGCCCCAGTCCTCGATGGTGATGAGCCGTCCGCCGGGGCGAGCCCGGTCGGGCCGGGAGCGCACCGTGACCGTGGCGTCCGGAGGGGAGAAGCGCACGGCGTTCTCGGTGAGCTCGGCCAGCAGGTGGGTGAGGTCGGTGACCGTGTGCCCGACAACGGCGCTCTGCTCGTCGACGACGAACACGACCCGCTCGAGGTTCTCGGTTTCCGCGATGGCGGCGCGCAGCACGTCGCGCAGCGGCACCGGCTCGCTCCAGGTGCGCGGCGGTTGCTCGCCGGAGAGCACGAGCAGGCTCTCGGCGTTGCGCCGCACGCGGGTGGCGATGTGATCCAGCGCGAACAGGTCGGACAGCGCGTCCGGGTCCCGCTCGGACTCCTCCATCTGGTTGATGATCTCCAGCTGGCGGTGCAGCAGGCTCTGGTTGCGGCGGGCGAGGTTGGTGAGCAGGTCGGACGTGAACTGCCGCCGGTTGATCTCGGAGTCGGCGAGCCTGCGGGCCAGCATGTCCTTCTCGCGCTGGGACTCCTCGGTGAACCGCCAGAAAACGATCACTCCCGCGCAGGCCAACAGCACCGCGACACCATGGATCACCGACCACAGCCACGGGTTCGACTGCCCCGCGGCGTGATCGAAGATCAACGTCTGTTGCCACGCCGAGCCGATCCCGTGGCTGATCACGGTGAAGACGATGTTGAAGAGGAACGGCGCCCAGTCCTGGTAGAGCGCGATGAACCCGATGATGATGAAGAAGTGGAAGTGCGCCTCGATGGTGCCGTGCGTGAGCCCGACGAGCGCCGCCGAGCAGTACACCAACCCGGCGGTGACGGTCACCGAGGCCGTACGCCGGTGACGGCGCAGCATGTACCCGAGCATCACCGCGGCGACCGGCGTGATCGCGACGTACACCAAGGTGCGCGGCGAGTAGCCGAGCACCAGCCCCAACGCCACCAGCGCCGGGACGTGCACCCCCAGCACCCAGAGCATCAGGCGGTGACGGCGCTGCCAGTCCTCCTCGGCCATGTTGTAGCCGTGCGGAAGGGCGTTGAGAAGCTTTCTCCACATCGTGTCGTGCACCATTTCCGTGCGCTCAAGGCGTTGATCGGGCCGGGGGTCGGCGAAATGGTCGGGGATCGGCAGGGTACCGCCCTATGACAAGGGGTGAACAGGCGGCTACCCAACGCGGTAGGAAGCGCCGCCGTTAGGAGCAATGTGTTGGACCGTTAGCTCCAAATGGTCACGTAGACCGGCGGTCGGAATCGCGACGGTGGAACGCCCGCGCCCGGCGCTCTGAGCAGCTTCATCGCCTCCGGGGTACCGAGAAAATGGCGGAGTGAGCCCGCGGAGGGGCTGCGTCGGTCGGCGGCCAACGTCGTCACGTGCCAGCACAGGTCCAGCGGTGTGCCGGGCACGTCGACGACCTGGAGTTCGCGACGGCGCAACTGGTGTACGGCGAGATGGGCGATGGCGGGCGCAACGCCCGCGCCGCGCGCGGCGGCTTCCCACGCCGCGGTCTGGTTGGGGAAGACCGAGAGCCTGCTCTCCGGCACACCGAGGGCCCGCAGCAGGCGGCTCACGTCGCTGCCGGGGTCGGTCCCCGACGGGTCGACCAGCCACGCCCACTGGCCGGGCGGTCCGGACGGGCGGGCGTCGACGGCCGCGAGCACGACCAGGCGCGCGCGGAAGATCGGCTCGCTGACCAGCCCCGGTCCACCGGAAAGGTCTGGGCCGAATGCGACGTCGGCGAGCCGCTGGGCGACGAGCGCGCTCATCTCCGCCGTGGCCGACACACCGGCCGACACCTCGATCGACCCGCCGGAGCGCGCGGTGAACGCGTCGGCGAGCGGGCCCGTGACGAACTCGACGAGCGGGCTGGGTGCCACCAGCCGCAGCCGGTCGGCGGCCCCGCGCGCCGATCGGACCGCCGATTCGGCTTCGGCGCCCAGCGACACCATCTGCGCGGCGATCGTCAACAGCCGCGCCCCGCCTGCGGTCAGCTCCATGCCGTTGGCACTGCGCGTGAGCAGTGGGTCGTCGAGATAGCGGCGCAGCGCGGCGATGGCCTGCGACACCGCGGGCTCGCTCACCCCGAGCGCCGACGCCGCCGCTTTGACGGTGCCCAGCCGGGCCACAAGGACGAACGCGCTCAGCTGGGTCAACGTCACCTGGAGCATTCTGGCGCGCGAACGGCCTAAGGGAAGGCTTATTCGGCGATTGCCGTGCGGCGCGGCGCGGTGAACGATGGCGGCATGGATGACGAGCCGGAAGGAGTCGCGGTCCTGCGCGCCATCTGGACCGCACGCGATCACGGCGCCGACGTGCGCGCCGAGATCGGGTCGGGCACCGGGAAGGTCTGCCGCAGGCTGCAGAACGTCGGAGGACCGGTCGACGACGAGCAACGCGTGGCGTGGCGTGAGCTGCTGGAGCGGGAGGGCAAGCGGGGCGAGACAACGGTTGCCGAGCTCGTCGCCCACCGCGATGGAGCCGCACCGGAGACGGGATCGCGGCCCTGAGCCCCGGGGTCGCCGAGCTCACCCGGCTCTTGCGCCAGGGCGCCTACGTCGCCGACCGCGGGTTGGCCACGGCCGTCCACATCGCCCTCGCGCTCGACCGTCCTTTGCTGTTGGAAGGCGAGCCGGGCGTCGGCAAGACCGAGATCGCGCGGGTGCTGGCCGACGTGCTGGGCAGGCGGCTCGTCCGGCTGCAGTGCTACGAGGGCATCGACACCCACCAGGCCCTCTACGAGTGGGACCACGCCCGCCAGCTGCTGGCCATCCGCGCGCTCGGCGACGCGAGCGGTTCCGTCACCGCGCTCTACGGGCCCGAGTTCCTGCTGGAGCGGCCGTTGCTGCATGCGCTGCGAGCCGGGGCGGACGCCGTGCTGCTCATCGACGAGATCGACCGTGCCGACGACGAGTTCGAAGCGTTCCTGCTGGAGATGCTCTCGGACTTCCAGATCACGATCCCCGAGCTCGGCACGGTCGTCGCGCCGTCGGCCCCGCTGGTGGTGCTCACCTCCAACCGCACCCGTGAGCTGCACGACGCCCTCAAGCGCCGCTGCCTCTACCACTGGATCGACTACCCGAGCGTCGAGCGGGAGATCGAGATCGTCACGCTCCGGCAGCCCGGCGTGCAGCAGGAGCTGGCCCGGCGGGTTGTCGCCGCGGTCCACCGGCTCCGCGAGCTGGAGCTGGCCAAACCACCCGGTGTGGCGGAGACGATCGACTGGGCGCGCACCCTCGACCTGCTCGGCGAGCACGACCTGTCCGCCGACGCCGCCGACCTCACGCTCGGATCGGTGCTCAAGGAGCGGGAGGACCTCGAGCTCGCGCGCGAGCGCCTCGAGGAGATCACCGCGTCATGATCGCCGATTCGGTGCGCAAAGGTGCCAGATCTGGCCGTCTGTGCACCGAACCGGCGATCACCGGCTGGTGGGGGCCGTGAAGGGCATGGTGCCGGTGCTCGTCGGGTTCGGGCGGGCGCTGCGGGGGGAGGGCCTGGCCGTCGGGCCCGGCGACGTCGCGACGTACTGCGCCGCCGCGGCCACGCTCGACCCCACCGACCTGACCGACCTCTACTGGACCGGCCGTGCCACCTTGGTGAGCAGGCGGGACGACCTCGCCGCCTACGACGAGGTGTTCCACCGCTACTTCCTCGGCGGGAAGCGGCTGGCCGACGAGGTGCTGCGGCTCACGGCGCACGTTTCCGCCGAGGCCGAGTCGACGCTCGAGGTGCCGCTCGTCGACGAGGCAGGCGCGGACGGGGAGGACGACGAGCAGGCCACGATGGGTTTCGTCGCCTCGGCCGTCGACGTGCTGCGCCACCGCGCGTTCGCCGACTGCACCCCCGAAGAGCTGCGCGCCGTGCGGCGCATCGCCGCGCGGCTCCGGCTGGACCCGCCGCGCCGCCGCACCAGGCGGTACCGCCCCTCGGCCCGCGGGCGCCGTCCCGACCTGCGCCGCACGGTCCGGGACGCGCTGCGGCTGCACGGCGAGCCGGTGCCGCTGCGCAAGCGCGTGCCCAGGGTCCGGCCCCGCCCGCTGGTGCTGATCCTCGACGTCTCCGGCTCGATGGCCGACCATTCCCGTGCGCTGCTGCAGTTCGCGTGGTCGGCGCGGCGAGCCGTCGTCAAGGTGGAGGTGTTCTGCTTCGGCACCCGGCTCACCCGTGTCACGCCTGCGCTGCGGCGCCGCAGCCCGGATCGGGCGCTCGCCGACGCCGCCGAGCTGGTGCTGGACTGGGACGGCGGCACCAGGATCGGGGCGTCGCTCGACCGGTTCGTCCGCACGGCAGGCCGCCGCGGCGTGGCGCGCGGGGGAGTGGTGGTGATCTGCTCCGACGGCATGGACCGCGGCGATCCCGACCTCCTTGCGGCGGCGATGGAGCGGCTGTCCCGCCAGTGCCGTCGGATCGTCTGGTGCACCCCGCACGGACCGGGGTCGAGCGTGGGCCTCATGGTGGCCGAGCCCTACATCGACCTCGTCGTGCAGGGCCGTGACCTCGCGAGCCTCGCCGAGCTGGCCGACGTCCTTCCCGCGCTGCGGTAGGGCCGTAGAGTCGGCGGCGTGATCCGGCTCGGGACGCTCGGCGGCTATGCGTTCTCCGGACCGCGGCTGCTGGGCGGCTGGAGCCCGCCCGCTCGTCCCGGCGTCTACGCCATCCTCTATCGGCCCGACCTGGAGGCACAGCGGTACGCGGTCGCCTACGTGGGGCACGCCGACGACCTCTCGGCCGAGGGCTTACCGTTCCGCCACCGCCGTGCCGCCTGCTGGACGGCGCGGGCGGGCTCGAAGTGGAAGGTGCACGTCGCATTCCTGGAGGTGCCGGGCGGCACCCGCGGGCACCGCGAGGCGATCGCCGCCGAGCTGATGAGCCAGTACCGCCCGTCCTGCAACGAGGAGCGCTTCGGCGCGGCGTGGCGCGAGGAGTGGATAGGGGCGTACACCGACGCCCCGACCACCGCCCCGCTGCCCGACCCGTGAGCCTCGTGCGTGGAAAAGAGTGCTGGAACACTGTTATCCGCGCACGACCTCAGCGGGTCACGGGCGGTAGCCGACCGCCTCGTGGATCCGCGAACGCCTGCGGCCGACGGCGCCTTCCCGGGCCGGGCGCGGGGTCACCTTGGCCACGATCTGTTCGGCGAACCCGTACAGCAACGGCAGCGCGCGCGCCACGACGCCGCCGGTGCGGTTGATGTGCTCCAGCCCCGGCGTGATCGCACGGGCGTCGTCGACGATCTCGGCGACCAGACCGTCGCCTGCCTCCAGCGTTGTGGCGATCTTGGTGAGCAGCGAGCCCACCCACCAGAGGAAGAACGCCAGCCCCGCGATGAGCACGACGATCTCGACCACGGTCAGCACGACCAGCATCGCTTCACACCTTCCCGACGACGCGTCCGAGGAACAGGTGGTGCTGCAGACCTTCGGCGAGCACGAGTTCGAGCCCGTCGCCGGTGGCCGTGATCAGCTTCGTGTCGGCGGTGTTCTCCGTGATCGCCGTCAGTGTGCCCGCGATGGCGTCCACCCCGGCGTCGATCCGTTTGACGAACGCAACCAGCATCGACAGCAGCACCACGACCGCCACGATGACGACCGCGCCGAGCACCAGGATCACCGTCCAGTAGGTGATCTCCCCATCGGTGAGCAATTCAGCCCCCCAACCGCGCGCGGCCGCGCTGCAGGCCGCCGATGATCTCGGTGGCGTGGTCGATGGTCGTGTTCAGCCCGGCGAGGCCTGCCGTGTTCTCCCGCGCCTGGGCGAGAGCCGCGTTCAGCTCACGGGCCTGGGTGCCGATCTTGTAAGCGAGCACGAGGATCGGCGTGACCAGCGCGACCACCGCAACGACCACAACCAGCCCGATCACGAGGCCAAGAGTCCAGCCATACGGAACCATCAGACGCTCTCCGTCCATGCGCGAACAGGCGCCAGGCTGGCGTTCACCGACTCGACGACCGTGGGCACGGTGGTGGTCTTGTCGGCGACCGCGCGCACCCCGCCGAGCAGGGCCGCCAGCGTCTTGTTGACGTGCATCAAGTGCAGGATCACGCGCAGCAGGCCGACGGCGGTGATCGCGATGATGAGGACGGCGATGATTACCGTTACCCAGGCCACAGCGGGCATCCTCAGACCTCCTCTTCTACGGGTATCAAGATGCTGATCACGTACGGTGTCCCGGCTCCCGAGGTCAGGCTTGGTGTTCAGAAGGGCCGAGGAGCGTCGCCACCGAGCCCGCGTAACGGGTGGCGCCGACGGCGATCTGGGACACGGTGGCGTCGGTCGTGGCCAGGAGCTCCGGCACCCGGTCGACCTCGCCGAGGAGCTCGACGCCGTGGGCGAGGATGTCGTCACACGCCGCGCGGATGCGCTCGACGGCGGCCAGCACCCGGTTGAGCAGCGCGATCACCACCGGCAGCACGACGAACAGCAGGATCGCGTTGCCGATCCACCACAGCACCACTTCATCCACCCCCACCAAGCCTGCGGTTCCATCCCCGTCGGGCGTTCCTTGCCGCGGCCCTCATATCCGTGTCCTGTCGTAGGGAAGGAAGAACCGGGCGAACACGCGCTTGAGCGCCATCACGGTGGCCCGCACGCCGATGGCGAACCCGCTGGCCGGGGCTGCGGTACGCACGGCGGTCCCCATCCGACCACCACCCCCGCCGGTGATGTTCGCCTGTACGCACTCGGCGAAGCTCCCCATCAGCACGCTCGTGACGTCCGCGATCATGCCGCGGCCGAAGTTCGCCGCGGCGCCGGAGATCGACAGGTCCTGCGCGACGGCGACCCGGGTGCCGCCGCTCTCCTGCCGCAGCGTCGCCGTGATCGTCATCTCGGCCTCGCCGCGGCCCCGGTCCTCCGAGCCCGCGGCCCGTAGCACCATCCGGTGCGCCGCCTCGTCGGCCGAAACGATCTTCGCCGTGCCGGAGAAGTTGAGCTTCACCGGCCCCAGCGCCGCGACGACCTTGCCCTCGTAGTTGCCGTTCCCGTCGTCGCCGACGAGCGAAGCGCCGGGCAGGCACGGCGCCAGGTTGGGCACGTCGAGGAAGTACGCCCACACCTTGTCGACGGGCGCGGCGACGGTGAACTCGTTGTTGAGGATCATGAGTCGCTCCGCACGGGTGGTGCGCCAGAGACGTCCCGGCCGTCCTGCAGCGCCTGCCAGACCCGGTCGGGCAGCACCGGCATGTCGATGTTGCGCACCCCGGTGGCCGCCAGCGCGTCGTGCACGGCGTTGACGAACGCCGCCGGGCCGCCGACCGCCGCGCACTCACCGACGCCCTTGGCGCCGATCGGGTGGTGCGGGCAGGGCGTGACGACCTCGTGCAGCTCGAACCCCGGCGTCTCCCATGCGGTGGGCAGCAGGTAGTCCATGTAGTTGGAGCCGACCTGGTTGCCGTCGGCGTCGTAGGTCTGGAACTGCATGTTGGACATCGCGTAGGCCTCGGTCAGCCCGCCCATGATCTGCCCTTCGACGATCATGGGGTTGATCCGGACGCCGCAGTCGTCGACCGCCACCACGCGCAGCACGTCCCAGACGCCCGTCTGCGGGTCGACCTCGACCGTCGCGATGTAGACCGCGAACGGCCAGGTCAGGTTGGGCGGGTCGTAGTAGGCGTTGTTCTCGAGACCGGGCTCCATGCCGTCGGGCATGTTGGAGTACGCGGCGGCGGCGCACTCCTGGATCGTGGCTCCGCGCTCGGGGGCGCCGCGGACGTAGAAGCGCCCCAGCTCCCATTCGACGTCCTCCTCGGACACCTCCAACAGGTGTGCGGCGATCTTGCGCGCCTTGGCGCGCACCTTGCGCGCCACCATCGCGACGGCCGCGCCCGCGACCGGGGTGGACCGTGAGGCGTAGGTACCCATGCCGAACGGGGCGGTGTCGGTGTCGCCCTCTTCGACGATGATGTCGTCGGCCGGGATGCCCAGCTCGTGGCTCACGATCTGGGCCCACGTCGTCTCGTGCCCCTGACCCTGAGTCTTCGCCCCGGTGCGCAGGATCGCCTTGCCGGTCATGTGCACGCGCAGCTCGGCGGAGTCGAACATCTTGATGCCGAGGATGTCGTACTCGCGGCTGTTGCCCGCCCCGAGCGGCTCGGTCATCGTCGAGATCCCGATGCCGAGGAGGCGGCCGCGCGCCCGCGCCTCCTCCTGCTCGCGCTTGAACTCCTCGTAGCCGATCGCGTCCAGCCCCAGCTGCAGGCACTTGTGGTACTGGCCGGAGTCGACGAGGAAGCCGAACGCGGTGCGGTGCGGGAACTGGTCGTCGGAAAGGAGGTTGATGCGGCGGATCTCGGCGGCGTCGATGCCGAGGTCGGCGGCCGCAGCCGCGACCATCCGCTCCTGGAAGAACATCGCCTCGGTGACCCTGAACGAGCACCGGTAGGCGACGCCGCCGGGCGCCTTGTTCGTGTAGTGGCCCTGCGCGGTCATGTACCCGACCGGCACGTTGTAGCAGGCGAACGCCGAGTGCAGCAGCCCGACCTTGAACTTGCTCGGCTGGGCGTCGGCGAAGAACGCGCCCTGGTCGGTGTCGGCGTGCATCCGCACGGCGAGGATCTTGCCGTCGGAGCGCAGCGCCATCTGGGCGTCGAGGTACATGTCGCGGCCGAACCCCGTCGAGGACAGGTTGCCGGACTTGTCCTCGATCCACTTCACCGGCTTGCCGACCAGGATCGAGGCGAGGATCGACGCGACGTAGCCGGGGTAGACGGGCACCTTGTTGCCGAACCCGCCGCCGATGTCCGGCGACACGATCCGGATCATGTGCTCGGGCAGCTCCGCCACGAGCGCGACGGCCGCCCTGATGATGTGCGGCGCCTGCGTGGTCATGTAGACGGTGAGCTTTCCGGTGCCCGCGTCGTAGTCGGCGATCGAGCCGCAGCACTCGATCGGCGACGGGTGGCTGCGCGGGTAGTGCAGCTTCAGCGAGGACACGACGTCGGCCTGCGCGAACGCCCGCTCGGTGGCCGCGGCGTCGCCGACCTCCCACCGGTAGCAGGTGTTGTCGGTCTGGCCTTCCTTGTCGTCGCGGATGATCGGCGCGTCGGCCGCTGCCGCTTGCTCCGGATTGACGATGGGGGGCAACGGCTCGTACTCGACGTCGATCGCCTCGCACCCGTCCTTGGCGATGTACGGGTCGTCGGCGACGACGACGCACACCTCCTGGCCCTGGAAGCGCACCTTGTCGGTGGCCAGCACCGCCTGGGTGTCGTAGGACAGCGTCGGCATCCACGCGAGGTTGCGCTGGGCCATCATCTCGCCGGTGAGCACCAGCCGGACGCCGGGGATCTCCCAGGCCTTCGACGTGTCGATGGACGTGATGCGGGCGTGCGCCAGCGGGCTGCGCAGTATCTCCATGTGCAGCATGCCGGGCAGGTGGATGTCGTCGACGTAGTGGCCGCGGCCGCGCACGAACCGGGCGTCCTCGACCCGGCGGCGGCTCGCGCCCAGACCACCGATCTTGAGTTCGTCGAGCGCGGTCACGCGGTCTCCCCCCGCTCCTTGCGGGCCGCCCACAGCACGGCCTTGACGATGTTCTGGTAGCCGGTGCACCGGCAGAGGTTGCCCGAGATCGCCCAGCGCACGTCCTCCTCGGACGGGTCCGGATCCCGGTTCAGCAGGGCGCGGGCGGACAGCATCATGCCGGGGGTGCAGAAGCCGCACTGCAGGCCGTGCTCGACGGAGAAGCCCTCCTGCACCGGGTCCAGCTCGCTGGGGGTGCCGAGGCCTTCGACGGTGGTGACGGCATGCCCGTCGGCCTGGACGGCGAGCATCGTGCACGACTTCACCGGAGCGCCGTCGACGAGCACGGTGCACGCGCCGCAGTTGGTCGTGTCGCAGCCGAGGTGGGTGCCGGTGAGGCCGAGCCCCTCGCGTAACAGGTGGGCGAGCAGCAGCCGGGGCTCCACCTCGACGACGCGCCGCTCGCCGTTGACGGTCACCGTGATCCGGTACGCGTCGGCGGCGTCGGGGGTGATCTCGCGTGCCGCAAAGGTCGTCATGACTGCCCCTCCGCGGGACGAAGTACGTCGGGGCTCATGCTGCCTCCAGCTCACGTGACAGGCCGCGGCGCACGAACGTCGCCACGACATGCCGCTTGTAGTCCGCGCTCCCGCGGTGGTCGCTGCGGGGCTGGGCGGCCTCCGCGGCGCGTGTGGCGGCGAGCTCGATGCTCTCCTCGGTCAGGGGCTTGCCGACCAGCGCCTCCTCGGCCGCGGTCGCGTGGATCGTCGCGGGGCCGACGCCGGTGAGCGCGACCCCAGCCCGCGTCACGGTGCCGCCGCTCACCTCGAGGGCGACCGCCGCTCCGGCGGTCGCGAAGTCGCCGATGCGGCGCTCCAGCTTCAGGTAGGTGCCCGACGCCGTGCCCTGCGCGGGTGGCACGACCGCCTCGACCGCCACCTCGCCCGGTCGCAGCGCGTTCTGGAACGGGCCGAGCACGAACTGTGCGACCGGGATCGTGCGCCGCCCCGCCGGGCCCTGCGCGACGATCGAGGCACCGAGCGCGATCATGACCGCGGCCCAGTCGCCCTGCGGGTCGGCGTGGCAGACCGAGCCGACGAGAGTGCCGCGGTTGCGCACGATCGGGTCGGCGACCAGCGGCGCCGCCGAGGCCATCAGCGGGTGTCGGCCGGGCAGGAGCGTCGAACGCTCGAGGTCGACGTGTCGGCAGAGCGCGCCGATGCGCAGCGTGCCGTCGCCGTCCTCGCGGTGGTGGTCGAGCCCCGGCAGGTTGTTGATGTCGACGAGCAGCGCGGGGGCGGCGAAGCGCAGCTTGAGCAGCGGCACGAGGCTCTGGCCGCCCGCGAGCACCTTGGCGTCATCGCCGTACTCGACGAGCAGCGCGATCGCCTCGTCGAGGGTGCGTGGCGCCGCGTAGCGGAAGCGGGAGGGGTACACGGGGGTTGCTCCTCAGCGGGCGGAAGCGGGCGGGTCGTGGGGGCTGTCGTCGGCCGAATGTGGATCGGGAACGGCGACCGGGAGGTCCTCGTCGGTCGGGTCCGGACGCGGCTCCTGGTGCGGCGGCCATGGGCCCGCGACCGGCTGGGCCGCGGTCTTCAGGTACTCCGTGAGCTGCGGCCATGCCCAGATGGTGGGGCTCTTGCCGGTTTTCGGCGCGTTCTCGATCAGCTCGTACATGCGCCTGTTGGTCATGCGCCGACGCCTCCTCGCGTGTGGTGGCGGACACTCTGCCCGGTTTCGACGCGACACGCCCACAGGCGATAAGCGAAGCGTTAAGAGGTCTTGTCCTCACGGTGCGCGGCCGTCGACGATGAGCCGCCACGTGGGGAGAGTCATGCAGGTGCCTGCACCGTTCGAGTACCGGCGGGCGACGAGCGTCGAGCACGCCGTCGCGCTGCTCGCGCGGCACGGTCCCGAGACGCGGCTGCTCGCGGGCGGACACAGCCTCATCCCCATGATGAAGCTGCGGCTCGCGGCGCCCGAGCTCCTCGTCGACATCAACGACCTCGCCGACCTGGCCTTCATCGCGGTGGAGGGCGCGATGGATGGGGGTGTGCTGCGGATCGGGGCGTTGACCCGGCACGCGGAGCTGCTGGCGTCGCCGATCGTCGGTGACGTGGCGCCGGTGCTGCACGACGCGGAGCGGAGCATCGCCGACGCGATCGTGCGCAACCGCGGCACGGTCGGCGGCTCCGTGTGCCAGGCCGATCCGTCGGAGGACCTGTCCGGGGCGTTCTGCGCGCTGCGGGCGTCGGCGGTGATCCAGGGCGAGCGGGAGACCCGCACGGTGCCGATGCGGGAGTTCTTCGAAGGGCCCTACCAGACGGCGGTGGGCCCCGCCGAGATCCTCGTCGAGCTGCAGGTGCCGTTGTGGGCCACGGGCAGCGCCTACGTCAAGGTCGACCGGCGCGCGGGGGACTGGGCGGTCGCCGCGGCCGCCGCCGCCGTGCGGACCGCCGACGGGGTGATCACCGACGCGGGGATCGGGCTCACCGCCGTGGGGCCGTTCGTCGCCGCGGAGGCGGAGGCGAGCGTGATCGGGCGCCCGCCGACCGACGCGACGTTCGCTGTGGCAGGGCGGCTCGCCGCCGAGCACTGCCGTCCGAGCGCCGACCAGCGGGGACCCGTCGACTACAAGCGGCACCTGGCGGGCGAGCTGACGGTACGGGCGCTCCAGAAAGCGGCTGAATTGTCCGGGGCGGTGTGACGTGGAGGTCACCGTCGTCGTCAACGGGCGGGTCGAGCGGCGCGACGTCGAGCCGCGGCTGCTGCTCGTGCACCTCCTGCGCGACGAGCTGGGACTCACCGGCACCCACTGGGGTTGCGACACCTCCAACTGCGGGGCGTGCGTCGTGTGGCTGGACGACGTGCCGGTGAAGTCCTGCACGGTGTTCGCCGCGACGGCCGACGGGCACGCCGTGCGCACGGTGGAGGGGTTGGCGCCGCCGGGCGCCCTCGATCCCGTGCAGCGCGCGTTCATCGACTGCCACGGCCTGCAGTGCGGCTTCTGCACCCCCGCGATGCTGCTCACCGCCCGCTGGCTGCTCGACCACACGCCCGACCCGACCGACGAGGAGATCCGTACGGCGATCGCGGGCATCACCTGCCGGTGCACCGGCTACGCGAACATCGTCAGTGCGATCCGGCAGGCGGCCGCGTCGTGAGCCGCGCCGATGCACTCCCCGCAGCGGAGGCGCCATGACGTACGGCCCGCTGCCCCGCAAGGAGGACGCGCGGTTCGTGCGCGGA
Organism: uncultured Actinomycetota bacterium; assembly: GCA_963736375.1. Classification (GTDB taxonomy): domain Bacteria; phylum Actinomycetota; class Actinomycetes; order Mycobacteriales; family Pseudonocardiaceae; genus Pseudonocardia. The sequence continues at coordinate 310,098 of CAVTOL010000016.1, read as the reverse complement.
CGCGGCCGGTTCGTCGACGACATCGCGTTGCCCGGCATGCTGCACGCCGCGGTGTTGCGCAGCCCGCACGCCCGCGCCGCGATCGTCGCCATCGACACTCTCGCGGCCGAGTCGCACCCCCTGGTGCGGGCCGTGCTCACCGGGGAGCAGTTGGCCGAGCGCGGCCTCGCCTGGATGCCCACGCTCTCGCACGACATGCAGGCCGTCCTCGCCACCGATGAGGTGCGCTACCAGGGGCAGGAGGTGGCGTTCGTCGTCGCCGAAACCCGCTACGCCGCGCGCGACGCGCTCGCCTTGATCGACGTCGAGTACGCGCCGCTGCCCGCGGTGGTCGACGCCCGCCACGCCCTGGACGCCGACGCCCCGCGGGTGCGCGACAAGCCCGACAACCACGTCTTCGACTGGGAGGCGGGCGACGCCGCGGCCACCGACGCCGTGTTCGCCGCGGCCGAGCACGTGAGCGCCTGCGACCTGGTCTACCCGAGGGTGCACCCGGCGCCGCTGGAGACCTGCGGCGTGGTGGCCGACCACGACCCGGTCACCGACAAGCTCACCGTATGGGCCACCGCGCAGGCCCCCCACGCGCACCGGGTGATGCTGTCGCGGGTCACGGGCATCCCGGAGCACCGGATCCGCATCGTCGCCCCGGACATCGGCGGCGGGTTCGGCAACAAGGTGGGGCTCTACCCGGGCTACGTGTGCGCGGTGGTGGCGTCGGGACTGCTGGGGGCGCCGGTCAAGTGGGTGGAGGACCGCTCGGAGAACCTCATGGCCACCGCGTTCGCCCGCGATTACCACATGCGCGGCGAGATCGCGGCGACGAGCGATGGGCGGATCACGGGGCTGCGGGTGCGGGTGCTCGCCGATCACGGCGCGTTCAACGCGACCGCGCAGCCCTCGCGGTTCCCTGCCGGGTTCTTCCACACGTTCACCGGCTCGTACGACGTGCCCGCGGCACACTGCCGGGTCACCGGCGTGCACACGAACAAGGCACCCGGCGGCGTGGCCTACGCGTGCTCGTTCCGGGTGACCGAGGCGTCCTACCTCGTCGAGCGCCTCGTCGACGTGCTCGCGTTCGACCTCGGGCTCGACCCGGCTGAGTTGCGGATGCGCAACCTGCTGCGCCCCGAGCAGTTCCCTTACCGGTGCGCCACGGGCTGGGAGTACGACTCGGGCGACTACCCGCGCACGCTGGCGCTGGCCTTGGAGATGGCCGGGTACGAGGAGCTGCGCAAGGAACAGGCGGCGCGGCAGGCGGCGGGGGACGGGCCGCTGCTCGGGATCGGGATCAGCTTCTTCACGGAGGCCGTGGGGGCGGGGCCGCGGGCGTTGATGGACATCGCCGGGTTGGGCATGGCCGACGGCGCGCAGCTGCGCGTGCACCCGACGGGGTCGGCGGTGCTCGCGGTGTCGTGCATGTCGCAGGGCCAGGGCCACGAGACGACGTTCGCGCAGCTCGTCGCGCACGAGCTGGGCATCGGCGTGGACGAGGTGGAGGTCGTTCAGGGCGACACCGACCGCACGCCGTTCGGCCTGGGCACCTACGGGTCGCGGTCGACGCCGGTGTCCGGCGCGGCGGCCGTGGTGGCGGCGCGCAAGGTGCGGGAGCGGGCGCGGTTGGTCGCGGCGGCGATGCTGGAGGTGGCGCCGCAGGACCTCGAGTGGGTCGCGGGGCGCTTCCAGGTGCGTGGTGTGCCGGGGACGGGAGCGTCGTTTCGGGAGATCGCCATGGCCGCACACTCCGATCTGGAGCTGCCCGACGGCATCGAGGGCCACCTGGACGCGATGGCCGTCTACAACCCGCCCAACCTGACCTTCCCGTGCGGGGCCTACGTGTGTGTGGTCGACGTCGACCCCGGCACCGGGGAGGTCGTCGTGCGCCGGTTTATCGCGGTGGACGACTGCGGGGTCCGGATCAACCCGACGATCGTCGAAGGCCAGATCCACGGCGGTCTCGCCGACGGGATCGGGATGGCGCTGATGGAACTGATCGCCTTCGACCGGACGGGCAACCACCTGGGCGCCTCGTTCATGGACTACCTGTTGCCGACCGCGCTGGAGTGCCCCATGTGGGAGCTGGGGGAGACGGTCACGCCGTCGCCGCACCACCCGATCGGCGCGAAGGGCGTGGGGGAGTCGGCGACGGTCGGCTCGCCCGCCGCCGTCGTGAACGCCGTGCTGGACGCGATCGGGGTGCGGCACGCCGACATGCCGCTCACCCCGGCGCAGGTGTGGCGGGCGTGCCAGGGGCGTCCGATGCGCCCGGATCTCGCGATCGGTGACGAGCAGAACGGGGACGAGCCATGAGGACCGACCTGCTCGCGCGGGTGGACGGGCTCCGGTCGCGGCGCATGCCGTTCGTGCTGGCGACCGTCGTGCGGGCCGAGCGCCCGACGAGCGCCAAGCCGGGCGACTGCGCCGTCGTCACCGCGGACGGCTTGCTCGACGGCTTCGTCGGCGGGGTGTGCGCCGAATCCACCGTGCGCATCGAGAGCCTGCGGCTGCTCGCCGCGGGGGAGTCGGAGCTGCTGCGGATCACCCCGGACGCGGGCGAGGTGCCCGCTCAGGACGGCGTGCGAACGGTCGGCAACCCGTGTCTTTCCGGCGGCACGCTGGAGATCTTCCTGGAGGCGATGATCCCGCCGGTGCTGGTGGCGGTGTTCGGGGAGTCGCCGGTGGCGCGGGCGATCGCCAGGGTGGGGGCGGCGGTGGACTGGGACGTACGGGTGGGCCTCGAACCGCTGACGGCGGACACGTCGGCCGTGGTCGTGGCGTCCCACGGCCGCGACGAGATCCCCGTGCTCCGAGCGGCGCTGGATGCCGACGTGGACTACATCGCGCTGGTCGCGAGCCGCCGTCGCGCCGCGGGGGTGCTCGACGAACTGGGCGCCACGGACGGCGAGCGGTCCCGCATCCACGCCCCGGCCGGGTTGGACATCGGCGCGCGCTCGCCAGGGGAGATCGCGCTGTCGGTCTGCGCCGGGATCGTCGCCGCTCGGCCGCGGGTCGCCCGGCCCGCCGTTGGCCCCCCTCCGAACCCGACCGTGGCGGTGGACCCCATCTGCGGGATGGAGGTGCTGGTGGGCGACGGCACTCTGCAGGCGGGGGACGTGTACTTCTGCGGCCCCGGTTGCCTGATGGCCTGGCAGGCCCGCGGCGGGTGAGGCCCGGCCTGCAGCAGGGTGACACTCCTGCAACTCAACGTCAGGAATGTCACACTGCTGCAGCTCGGGGCAGGCTCAGGCGGGGGTCACCGTGCCCGCGGCGCCGTCGACCGTGACGGTCTGGCCGGTGCGCAGACGGCTCGCGGCGTCGGCCACGCCGACAACCGCCGGGATGCCGTACTCCCGCGCGACGACCGCCCCGTGTGAGTTGGCCCCGCCCATCTCCATGACCAGGCCGCCCGCGGTGAGGAAGAGCGGTGTCCACCCCGGGTCGGTCGAGGGGGCGACGAGGATCTCGCCCGGCTCGAGCTGGGCGTCGGCCGGATCGAGCACCACCCGCACGACGCCCGTGACGGTGCCCGCCGACGCCGCGGTGCCGACCAAGGCTCCGTCGCCCGGTGGTGCGGCGCGCTCGGCCTCCGGCTCGGTGCCGTCCGACAGCAGCACGCGTGGGATGTGGCGGCGGCGCAGCTCCCGGTCGTACTCGGCGCGCCGGGTCGCGACCACGGCGCGCAGGTCCGCGGCGCCCGCCCGGTCGTCGATCGCGGCGGCGACCTCGCGCAGCTCCAGGAAGTAGACGTCGTCCGCCGCATCGAGCACACCGCGGGCGGCCAGCTCCGCGCCGAGGATCCCGAGCTGGGCGCGGGCGTGGGCGAGCAGGCGCACGAGGTAGTCCTTGTGCGTCTCGCGCATCCCGGCGAGCTGTCGCGTGCGGCCCAGCGCGAACCGCGTGATCCGGGCGCGGACCCGCGAACGGCGTCGCACCCCCGCGACAACCTCGTCCACGGCCGCTTCCGCCGCGGCCGCCGCGCGGGCGAACCGGACGTCGGGGTGCTCGGCGGGATCGGTGATCCGCAGGTAGTTGGCGAGCGACCCCAGCACCTGGGTCGGATCGTCGGACCAGCGCGGCATCCCGAGGTCGATCTCGGCCGCCGTCCGGTGGCCGTGCTCGGCGAGGAACGCGGCGAGCTCGCGCTGCAGCACCGGTGGCAGCGCACCGGCGTGGTAGCGCTCGGCCAGCTCGGCGGGCGCCGTCGCCGCCGCGGCGGCCACCGACGCCGGGTCCAGCCGCGTGGCCAGCGCCCACAGCGCGAGGTCCATGTCGGTGGTGACGTTGTGCGGCAACCCGCGCAGCACCGCGTGGACGGCCTGCGCGTCGAGATCCGGCCCGGCGACCCTGCGGGCCAGCCCGAGCGCGAGAAAGCCCGCCAACGCCGCGGGCACCGTGGTCGGCATGATCGGGATGACCGCCCGCAGCGTCGCGATGACATGGTCGAACCGGGCGCGCTCGGCACCGGTCACCGGCTCGGCGACGCGGGCCCGCACCTGCTCACCGCGCGCCGCGACCCGGCCGCGGGCGGCCGCAGGCCGGACCAGCGCCAGCGCGACGAACCCCGGCACCCGATAGCGCAGAAGGACCCGCAACACGGGCCGGGCCGCCCGCCATCGCCCCGACCACACGGGACCCGCCTGCGCCAGGGTGGGCTCGTCGGCGAGCAACCCGCGCACGATGACGGCCGACCGGGACTCCATGACGTCGAACACGAGCGGTATGGCCCGGCGCCCGACCGGGTTCCGCAACGCCGCGGTGACGTCGACGAACCCTCGGCCGCCCGCGACGCCGAACGCCGCGGGCCCGACCATCGGGTCGACGGACCGGCCGGTGGCCAGCTCGGCCAGCGTCGCGCCCGCCACGCGGAACGCGGAGAGGCCCATCGGGGTGATCGGGCGTGTCAAGCCCTGGGCGAGCGTGGCGTTGAGGTGGACGCGCAGGCCTGGCCGCGGCGACGGCGGCACCGGGTAGAGGGTGGTGATCGCGCGTGACTGGGTGAGCCACAGCGCGCCCTCCCGGTCGAGGGCCCACTCGATGTCCTGCGGCGCCCCGAACAGCGCCTCCACCCGGCGGCCGAGGTCGACGAGGTCGCGCACCTGCCGGTCGGCGAGACACGCGGTCGTGGCCGGGCCCTGGGTGATCACGCGCCCGTCGACCACCCAATGGTCGGGGTCGACCGCACCGGAGACAACGGCGTCGCCCAAGCCGGGCGCGGCGTCCAGCACGCTGCGGGTGCGCTTGCCGCTGATCGGGTCTGCGGTGAACAGCACGCCCGCGACCTGCGCGTCGACCATCCGCTGCACCACCACCGCAAGCTGGGTGCCCGCGTGCGGGATGCCCGCGTCGGCGCGGTAGGCCACCGCTCGGTCCGTCCACAGCGACGCCCAGCAGCGGCGCACCGCCTCCAGCACGGCGTCGACGCCGACCACGTTCAGGTAGGTGTCCTGTTGGCCTGCGAAGCTCGCGCCCGGCAGGTCCTCGGCCGTGGCCGACGACCGCACCGCGACCGGCACCCGGTCGCCGAGCGCCGCGTAGGCGTCGGTGACCGCGGCGGCGACCTCGGCGGGCACCGATGTGGCGAGCAGGGCCGCGCGGGCCCGGCCCGCGAGATCCTGACCGGGCTCGGCGAGCACGGCGTCGAGCCCTCCCATCGCGGCGGCCTGTGCGTAGGCCGGGGTGCCCACGCAGAAGCCGTCGGGCACCGGGAAGCCCGCGCCGATGAGCTCGGCGAGGTTGACCGCCTTCCCGCCCGCGAACGCGAGATCACGAGCGGCGACGAGATCGAGGACGGCGGTCTGGAGCGCGGTCATGGCGCTGAGGTTACCAATAACTCAACAGATGATGAAATTGATTAGACGGCCGTGGCGCCATATCGCCCGCGGTAGTAGAGGAGCGGTGGACGCGACGGGTCGGCGCCGAGGTCGCGGACGCGCCCGACCGCGATCGTGTGGTCGCCGCCGTCGTACTCGGCCCACAGCGCACAGTCCACCCACGCGCTGACGCCCTCGAGCACGGGGGCGCCGGACGGCCCTGGCGTCCACGTGACGCCCGCGAACTTGTCGACGCCGGACCGGGCGAACGCCGCGCTGAGGTCCTCGTGTTCGGCGGCCAGCACGTTGACGCAGAACGCGCCCGCTGCCCGGATCCGCGGCCACGTGGTGGACGCGCGCGCCGGAGCCAAGCTCACCAGCGGTGGATCCAGCGACAACGAGCTGAACGACTGGCAGGTGAAGCCGAGCGGCCCGTCGGCTCCCGCCGCGGTGACGACGACGATGCCGGACACGAAGTGGCCGAGCACCTCGCGCATCACCGCGGCCGAGACCGGCCCGAGTGGAGCGTCGCGCCTCATGCCCCGACCCTAGAGCGCCCGGCGAATGAGGGCCCCGACCCGCGACGCCCAGGCAGCCACATCGCGGCGTTGCCCCCGCGCCCGAGTGCCCCGGCACGAGCGCGCGCGGGCGCCTTGCGCTGCGGCCACCTGGACGCCACGGGCTGGCGGAGCCCTCATTCGCCGGACCCTCCTAGTGCGGTAGCCACAAACGTACGCCGCGTCCTCGCCCGCCCAGACGGCGGCTCGCGGCGTTGCCGCCCTCGCGAAGACGCCCGGTATGCGCTTCGGGCGGCGTCTTGCGAGCCGCCGCCTGGATCGCGCGATCACCCCGGCAACGTTCGCGGCCACCGCACCAGGTCGCGTCGCGTCGATCAGCGACTGCGGTCAGCTCGCGTAGGCGCGCAACCGGTCGGCCCGCTCGCCGATGCGCAGCTTGGCCATGACCTCACGCTCGATCTGACGCACCCGCTCGCGCGAGAGGCCGAACCGGCGGCCGATCTGGTCGAGCGTGCGGGGCTGGCCGTCGTCGAGGCCGTAGCGCATGCGGATCACCTGCTGCTCGCGGTCCTCGAGGGTGGCGAGCACCCGACGCAGGTCCTCGTGCAGCAGGTGCGAGATGACGGTGGTCTCGGCGTCGGCGGACTCGCCGTCCTCGATGAAGTCGCCGAGCGGCGCCTCCTCGTCGGAGCCGACGGGCATGTCCAGCGACACCGGGTCGCGCGCGTGGTCGAGCAGATCGGCGATGCGATCCTCTGGGATGCCGGACTCGGCGGCCAGCTCCCCGTGGGTGGCGTCACGGCCGAGCTTCTGGTGCAGGTCGCGCCGGATGCGGGCGAGCTTGTTGACCTGCTCCACGAGGTGCACGGGCAGCCGGATCGTGCGGGCCTGGTCGGCCATGCCGCGCGTGATCGCCTGCCGGATCCACCAGGTGGCGTAGGTCGAGAACTTGAAGCCCTTGGCGTAGTCGAACTTCTCGACGGCCCGGATCAGCCCGAGGTTGCCCTCCTGGATGAGGTCCAGCAGGGGCATGCCGCGGCCGGTGTAGCGCTTGGCAAGCGACACGACCAGCCGGAGGTTGGCCTCGAGCAGGTGGTTGCGCGCCGACTGGCCTTCGCGGACGACTGTGCGCAGGTCGGCGGCGTACTGGCGGTCCAGAGCGCGGCCCTCCTCGGCGGCTTCGTCCAGCACGTGCTGGGCGAACACGCCCGCCTCGATGCGCCGCGCCAGCTCGACCTCCTGCGCCGCCGTGAGCAGCGCGGTCTTGCCGATGCCGTTGAGGTACACGCGGACGAGGTCGGCGGCGGGGCTCTGCGCGTCGAGGTCCTCTGCCGACATCTCCGGCCGGGTGGGCCTGGTGGTGGCCAGCCGGGCCCGGGACTCGGTAAGCTGGCCCGGGATGGCGGACGCAGCGTCATCTGCTCTCGCGGTGAGGTCCGCGGGTGTGACAGTGGTGATGGTCATCTGGGTACTTCCTCCCCCTGGGCGACCCTGGCGGCGGTCGATCCTGCGCGACCGCCGGGGTTCTCATCTCTCCGAACGCCACCGACCGCCGGATCGTTCCCGCACCCCACCTCCGCTGAGAAGGATCTCAGCGGGTCACGGCGGTCTCGATAGTCCATGATGGGCACATGAGCGAGGGGAACGGAGAAAGCCGCTTCAGCGCCCAAGTCAACGCGCTGGGCGGCTTCATTCGCGCCCAGCGGCAGCTGGCCAATCTCTCGCTGCGCGAGATGGCGGCGATGACGAGCGTCTCGAACGCCTATCTCAGCCAGGTGGAGCGTGGCCTGCACCAACCTTCGCTCAAGGTGCTCCGCTCCATCGCCGACGCCCTGCAGCTGTCCACCGAGCAGCTGCTCTCCCAGGCGGGCTGGACCCGCGGCTCGGCGGAGCACGACCCGGCGACGAACGGCGCGACCCCGGAGCCGGTGAGCTCAACGGAGGACGCGATCCGCGCGGACCCGCGCCTCACCGCCGAACAGCGGACGGCGTTGCTAGGTGTCTACCGGAGCTTCGTCGAGGGGTGAGCCGCAGCTCACAGCGCCTTTGCTTGACATACTTAACGCTCCTTCGCAGTATGGGTAAAGAAGATCTCCCGGGCCGGGAGAGCGACCCAGACTTCAGGAGGAACATCATGACCGCATCGACCGACACCCTGATCGACAGCTTCGTCGAGGGCTCCCAGCGCACCCAGGAGGCCGTCACCGGTGCCCTGACCGGCGTCGTGCGCACCTGGGCCGACACCTTCACCGGCGTCGCCGGTGGTCAGCCGAACCTGCCCGACGCGCAGGTGCTCGTTGACCGCTGGTTCGAGGTCGCGCAGACCGTGCTCGACACCCAGAAGGCGATCGCGAAGACCGTCGTCGGCGCAAGCGTGCAGGCCGCCGAGCTCGTCACCGAGCAGGCCACCAAGGCCGCCGAGACCGTGACGGCGCAGACGGAGAACGTTGTCGGCCAGGCCACCAAGGCCGCCAACGTCGTGGGCGAGCAGGCCGATTCGACCGCGCGCGCCACCCGCAACGCCACCGCCAAGAAGAGCTGACGCACGTTCTCACGAGGGCCCCTGCCGCACGGCGGGGGCCCTCGTCATGTGCGGCGTCACACCTCCACCAACACCGTGAACGGCCCGTCGTTCACCGATGCCACCGCCATCTGAGCGCCGAACACCCCGGTCGCGACCGGCGCGCCGCGACCGCGCAGCTCCGCGACGACGGCGTCCACCAGGGGTGCGGCGACCGCAGGCGGGGCCGCGGCCTGCCAGGTCGGACGCCTGCCCTTGCGGGTGTCACCGTAGAGCGTGAACTGGCTGACCACGAGCAGCGGCGCGCCGAGCTCGGCGCACGACCGCTCCCCGTCGAGGATCCGCAGCTCGTGCAGCTTGCGGGCCATCACAGGCGCCGCGGCCGCCGTGTCGTCGCGGTGCACCCCGAGCAGCACGAGCAGGCCCGGCCCTGTGATGGCGCCGACGACCTCGCCGTGCACCCTTACCGACGCCTCTGCGACCCGGGCGGCGACGGCTCTCACGACCGCCGCCTTGCAGGCGGGGGACAGCCACCGGCGTGGCGAGCGGACCTCATTCCGCCTCCGCGGAGGGCGCCAGCAACCCGTGCCGGACGAACTCGCGGACCGCGGGCAGGGTCGCTGCGACGAGCGCATCCGTCGGCCGGTCGTGGGCGATGGCCAGCAGCTCCACGAGCTCGCCGACGGGCAACGCGCCCTGGCAGCCCGCCAGGAGGTCCGCGGCCGGGCCGTCCACCTCGTGGCGCCACCGCGGGCCGTCCTGACGGGCGATCGCGGCGCCCACGCTCGTCCAGCCGTCGGGGCCCGGCTCCGCCCAACGCTCCAACAGCACGGAAGGGGCGAGCGTCAGGCGGGCGGACAGCAACGCCGCGTCGTCGGCGTGGGCGCGCAGCCAGTCGACGCGGTCGAGCCAACCCTCCACCTCCGGCCCGAGCGGGTCGTCGAACGGCTCGGCGAGGTCCTCGAACACGATGGTGGGCGGCCCGTCGGTACGCCGCAGCGTGAGCACCCCGAAGCCGACCGCCTCGACCCCCGCGCGGTCCATCCAGTCCAGCCAGTTCCGCGCCTGCTCCCGGCCCGCAGGGGAAGCCGGGTCGAGCCCGCCGTCGCGCTGCCACGTGCCGACGTGCAGCGCCGGATCCGCCACCTCGCGCTGCACCACCCACGCGTCGCACCCTGGCGGGAGCCACGATCGCACCCGGTCGGGCCAGTCCTCGCCGCGCACGTGCAGCCACGACGCGAGTATCTGCGCCACACCCCCGGGCGCGAGGTGCCCGCCCAGATCCCCGACCAGTGCAGCGAGCGCAGCGTCCCCGTCCGCGCCGGAGTCGCGGTAGACGAACTCGACCCGCGCAGGGCCGGGCACGAACGGTGGGTTGGACACGATCTGGTCGAACCGGCGGCCCGCGACCGGGGCCAGCCACGGCCCTGTCACCAGCTCGACGTCCACGTCGTTGAGCGCGAACGTGGCCGCGGCCAGCGCGAGTGCCCGTGGCGCCACGTCCGTGGCGGTGACCCGCCATGCGTGCCGCGATGCGTGCAGGGCCTGCACACCGCAGCCGGTGCCGATGTCGAGCACGGAGCCCACCGGGCGCCGGACGGTCGCGGCGGCCAACGTCAGCGAAGCCGCCCCGACGCCCGTGACGTGGTCGCGCTGCTGACGGCGGGCGTCCAGGTCGGAGAGCACCCACCAGTCCGGGCCGTCGACGACCCCGTACGGCCGCAGGTCGAGCGTGGCCCGCCAGCCGGGCCCTTCGGGTACGAGCAGGCCAGCCGCGGCGGCGTCGGCCGGGGTCAACGGGGTCAGCGCGGCGGTGACAGCGGTGTCCGGCTCGACCGACGCGAGCAGCAGCAACCGTACGAGCACGCCGAGCGCGTCCGCCCCCACGGCCGCCCGGAACGCGGGCTCGAGCTCGCCGCGGCCGAGCGCCGCGTGCGCCGCCGCGCCGAGCAGGTCGCGGACGCCGTCGGTGGTGTAGCGGGCCCGGGTCAAGGCCTCGCGCAGTGCCTTCGCGGCATCGGGGGACAGGTGAGGCAGCACGGCCCGCCAGTCTTCCCCACCCGCGGTCGCGGCGCGGCGCTACCCTCGGGCTGTGCCGCTGCAGCTTTCGCAGGACCCGGAGTCCGACGCGCTGTTGGACCGCGACCCGCTTGCCCTGCTCGTCGGGATGTTGCTCGACCAGCAGATCCCGATGGAGCACGCGTTCTGGGCGCCCGCGGAGCTGGCGCGGCGGCTCGGCAGCGACCACCTCGACGCGCACGCGCTGGCCGAGTACGAGCCCGAAGCGCTCGTCGCGGTGTTCGCCACGCCGCGCGCGCTGCACCGCTACCCCCGGTCGATGGCGGGCAGGGTGCAGGCCCTGTGCACAGCGCTCGTGGAGACCTACGGCGGGGACGTCACGCTCGTCTGGCGCGACGTCCCCGACGGCGGGGAGCTGTACTCCCGGCTGGTCGCGCTGCCCGGGTTCGGCCAACAGAAGGCGCAGATCTTCACCGCGCTGCTGGGCAAGCAGCGCGGCGTCACCCCGCCGGGATGGCGCGCGGCCGCGGGCGGCTACGGCGAGGACGGTGTGCACAAGTCGGTCGCCGACGTCGTCGATGCGGCCTCGCTGGCCAAGGTCCGCGAGTTCAAGCAGGCGGCGAAGGCCGCGGCGAAAGCAGGATCCAAGCCCGCCGCGGGACCGGTGCCGAAGGCTGCGGCCCGAGCCGCGTCGGGGCCGGGCAAGGAAGGCTGAGGAGCCCGTGCACCAGGTGCCCACGTCGCGTCGCGGTGAGCGGATCATCGACCCGAACCAGGTGTGCGACGCGATCGCGGTGCTCGGCGACCGGCGGGCCGTCGAGCGCTCGGCCGCCGTTCTGGACGCGCTCGGCGACCCGCACCGGCTGTCGCTCCTGCTCGCGTTGCACCAGGCGGGCGACCTGTGCGTCTCGGATCTCGCGTTCGTGGTCGGGATGACCGACAGCGCCGTCTCCCACGCGCTGCGGCTGCTGCGCGCGCACGGCATGGTCACCGCACACCGGGCGGGCCGCATGGTGCACTACCGAGTGGCGGGGGACCTGACCGCGCGCCTGCTCGACATCGTCTCCGCCGAGGTGGTCGGCGAGCTCGCACTGCACGCCCACGACGAGGGGCACGCGGTTTGACAACCATCGCGCGGTTCGCCCTGCCGAGTGGCACGATGAGCAGGTGACTGAGGAACGGCGTCCGGATCCTGTTCTGATCACCGACGCCCCGATGTCCTACGAGCAGCAGCTCGCCCACCGCAAGTCCCGCTACAAGATCATGATGGGGATGCGGATCCCACTCATGATTGCCGCGGCGGCCTGCTACCAGTACCCATGGGTGGCCGTCGGGTTGCTCGTGCTGTCGATCCCGCTGCCGTGGATGGCGGTCCTCATCGCCAACGACCGCCTGCCCAAGAAGGTGGTGGACCCGCACCGCTACCGCGCCGAGCACAAGGCGATCGAGGCGCAGCCGCACCCGATCGTCGAGGAGCGGCGCGAGCACGGCTCTTGATCGCGCCGAGTCGCACAGGACGACGGTGACGAGGCGCGCGGTGTGCCGCTCGCGGTGATCACACGACGTCGTCAGGGACGCGCGCCGACGCGGCCGACGGCGGCAGCGCCCGCCGCGCAGCCCGCCGCCAGCGCGGCTGCGGGTGTCGCCCCGCCCAGCCAGGCCACGAGCACGCCCGCGTCGAACGCGTCGCCTGCACCGGTAGCGTCCACCACGGTGGCCGGGGACGCGGGCGCGGCGCACCGGACCGCTCGATCCGCCCAGCTCGCTCCGGACGCCCCGGCGCTGACCGCGACCGCCCGCACCCGCCGCAGCACCCGCGCCGCCCCGCCGAGCGCGCTCAACTCGTCGGCGTTGGGCAGGAGCAGGTCGACGCCCTGCACGTCGTCGAGGAAGCCCGCCGCGCGCCCGGGGGTGGCGAGGGCGGGCGCGGCCTGCGGGTCGACCGACGTCGTGAGCCCGGCGGCGCGGGCAGCGGCCAGCGCGGCGCGCCCCCCGCCCCTGGACGAGGCGTCGAGCAGCACGTAGCCCGACAGGTGCAGGTGGTCGAACCGGGCGACGTCGGGCAGATCGGCCGCGGCGAGCCGGGCGGCGGCGCCACGGTCGGACAAGAGCGTCCGGTCCCCGTCGCCAAGGAGCGCCACCACCGTGCACGTCGCGGCGTCTGGATCGACCGTGAGGTGCGCCGTTACCCCGGCGGCGGTGAGATCGGCCGCCGCTGCCCGACCGGCGGTGTCGGCGCCGACGCGCCCGGCGAGCGTCACCGCGACGCCCGCGTCCCGGCCGAGGTGGGCGAGCCACGCCGCGGTGTTCGCACCTGCCCCGCCCGGCCGCGTCCGTATCCGCGCGGGCACGTCCGCCCCGGGAACGGGCGTCATTGCGGGCGTCACGAGGACGTCGAGCGCCACGTCGCCGACGACGAGCACCCGCACCCGGCTCACCCGTTCCCGGCGAGCGCGACCGCGACCTGTGCGGCGAGCGCCGCGTTCGCCACTACCAGCGCGCGGTTGGTGGCCAGGCTGGCGCCGCCGCTGCCCGCGTGGAAGTGGGCGAGCAGCACAGGCGTCACCTCCTTGCCGGTGACACCGCGCTCGGCGATCAGCGCGAGCCCTTCGGACAGCAGCCGGTCATGGAGCGGTGCGAGCAGCTCGTCGGCGGCGGGCACGGGCTGGGCCAGCACCATCCCCGCGCCGCCGCCCAGCGTCACGTGCCCCTGCCACGCGGCCGCGACCTCGGCGGGCGCGTCCACCCGCCACGGCACGGGCAGGCCCGCGTCCCGCCGGTAGAAGCCGGGGAAGGCGTCCGTGCGATATCCCAGCACCGGCACCGATGCCGTCTCCAGCAGCTCGAGCGTAGCGGGCACGTCGAGGATCGACTTCACACCCGAGCAGACGACGAGCACCCGCGTGCGGGCGAGCGCGCCGAGGTCGGCGGACACGTCCCAGGACTCGCGGGCGCCCCGATGCACCCCACCGAGTCCGCCGGTGGCGAACAGCGGGATGCCGACGGCGTGCGCCAAAGCGGCCGTCGCCGCCACCGTCGTCGCCCCGTCGCGGCGCAGGCCCACCGCCACACCCAGGTCGCGCGCCGACAGCTTGGCCAGCCCGCCCGCGCACACCCTGTCCAGCTCGGCCGAGGACAGCCCGACCCGGGCGCGGCCGTCGAGCACCGCGACGGTGGCGGGCACGGCCCCGTTGGCCCGGACGGCGGCCTCGATCGCGTCGGCGGCCGTGCGGTTGCCCGGGGCGGGCAGGCCGTGGGCGAGGATCGTGCTCTCCAGCGCTACGACCGCCCCTCCGGCCCGTAGCGCGGCGCTGACCTCGGGCCCCAGCGCAATCGGCGGCGAGATCGGTATCGGCACGTGCGGCATGATGGCCCACCCTGCACAATGGGGTGCATGGCCACCCAGGTGCTTCCCGATGCCGACACCCGTCCCGAGGGCACGGACACCACGGGCGACGATGACCCGAAGATGTTCCACTACGTCCTCAAGAACAAGATCGCGGAGAGCGCGGTGCTCGGCAACCTCGTCCAGGCCCTGTGCGGCGAGACCTTCCCGGTCACGCGCGCGCCCAAGCCGGGCTCTCCCGTCTGCCCGGACTGTAAGAAGATCTACGAGGGGCTGAGCGCCGACTGAGCCCCTTGGCCGCCCATCGGAGCTGGCTCTACGACCGGCTCGTCGCCGGGATGACGAGCAGCTGGTATCGCGAGGTGCTTCGGCGGCTGCCGTGCGGCACCCGGCTGCTCGATGTCGGTGTCGGCACGGGCGCGGCGCTGGTCCGCTGCGCCGATCTGATCCGCGAGCGCGAGCTGGCCGTCGTCGGGATCGACGTCGACGCCGATTACCTCGCCCGCTGCGAGCGTGCGGTGCGCCGGGCCGGGCTCGCAGCCGTGTCACCCCGGCTGGAGTCGGTGTACGACCACCGCGACGGCCCGTATGACGCCGCCTATTTCAGCGCGAGCCTCATGCTGCTTCCCGATCCCGTGGCCGCGGTGCGGCGGGTGGCGGCCCTCCTGCGGCCAGGCGGCACGCTGTACGCAACGCAGACGTTCCAGCTGCGGCGTTCCCGGCTGGCCGAGCGGGGCAAGCCGCTGATCCGCTACGTCACCACGATCGAGTTCGGTCGGGTGACGTACGAGGACGACTTCAGGGCGTGCCTCGCCGCCGCCGATGTCGAGCTGGCCGAGTTCCACACCATGGCCGCCAACCGCCAGTTCGCGCACCGGCTCGCGATCGCCCGCCCGGTGCCGAAGCGCGTCCTCAAGCCGATCGTCGAGCGGGTGGCCGACAACGCCTAGTGCGGTGGCCATAAACGTCCGCCGGGTCCTCGCGCGCCCAGACGACGGCTCGCGGCGTCGCCGCCCTCGCGAAAACGCCCGGTATGAGCTTCGGGCGGCGCCTTGCGAGCCGCCGCCTGGATCACGCGATCACCCCGGCAACGTTCGTGGCCACCGCACTAGCGCGCCGCCAGGAACGCGACGATCACCGGCGCGAGCTCGGCTGCTTCGGTGACGAGGGCGAGGTGGCCGCCCCGGTAGAGGTGCAGCCGCGCACGCGGGATCCCGCGGGCCATGATCCGGGCGTTGATGGTCGGGATGAGCGGGTCGTCGTCGCCGGACAGCACGAGCGTGGGCTGTCGGATGAGGGGCAGGGCGTGCAGGCTCGTCCAGGCCGCGATGGCCAGCAGCTGATAGACGTAGCCGCGGGTCGAGCCGGAGCGTATGTGTGTGTGCAGCACCTGGGCCGCGCGCTCGGGGTGGATGCGCATAGTGCCGCCGTAGAGATGGCTCGCAATGCGATTCGCGTAGGCCGGGTCGCGGTAGCGGCGCGGGGTGAGCATGTGCCCCAGCGCGCGGGGCCTGCCGGGCACCATGACCGCGCCGGTACCGGTGGCCGCGAGCACCAGCCGCCTGCACTTGCGCGCCTGCGTCACCGCGAACTGCTGCGCCAGCCCGCCGCCCCAGGAGAACCCCAGCACGTCGACGCGCTCGTGCCCCAGCCGCCGCACCAGCGCCCCGACCAGGGAGGCGAGCATGGCGTAGTGGTACGGCAGAAGCGGGGCGGGTGAGCCGCCGATGCCCGGCACGTCGAACCGGATCACCTCAAGGTCCGGCGGCAGCTGGTCGACCAACGGCTCCAGCACCTCCAGCCGGGCCCCGAGGCCGTTCATGAGCAGGAGCGGGGTGCGCGCAAGCCCGGGGCCGGATGCCGGGCGCACGGCCACCCGCAGCCGCCGTCCGCGCACCGTGACCTCGGTGACATGGTGCTCGACGGTCGGCACGAGGCCGGGCAACGGCTCGGTCACGTCGGCTCCTTGCTCAGCGGGCGGTGCGATCATCTTCTCACGGGCGGCGCCTGAGCACGCGCTCACGAAGTGAGGCACGTCTCATTCATCGTCACCGGCGACGCGACCCGGATCCCGCCCGCGCTCACGAAGTGAGGCGCGTCTCATTCATCGTCATCGTCACCGGCGACGCGACCCGGATCCCGCCCGCGCGGTGATCGACTCGGCGCGGGTTACCCTGATCGCCGCGCCGCGGGCCCGAGGATCCGCGTCGGACGAGCATGCAGGGAGTGGAGTGTCGCAGGCCCACCAGCCGTCGTCGTCAACAGAACGTCCGTTGCGGGCCTGGCAGCGCAGCGCCCTCGCGCGCTACCTCGCTGCTGCCCCGCGGGACTTCCTGGCCGTCGCAACCCCGGGTGCGGGCAAGACCGCGTTCGCCCTGCGGGTGGCGTCCGAGCTGCTGGCCGACCGGGTGATCGACGCGATCACCGTCGTCGCGCCGACCGAGCACCTCAAGACGCAGTGGTCGCTCGCCGCGGCGAGCGTCGGCATCGCGATCGACCCGGACTTCCGCAACTCCACCGGCGCCACGTCGGCCGACTACCGCGGCATCGCCGTCACCTACGCCGGGATCGCCGCCCACCCGTTGCTGCACCGGGCGCGCACGGAGGGCAGGCGCACGCTGGTCGTGTTGGACGAGGTGCACCACGCGGGCGACGCGCGGTCCTGGGGTGAGGCGGTGCGGGAGGCGTTCGACCCCGCGGCGCGACGGCTTACGCTCACCGGCACCCCGTTCCGCTCCGACGACAACCCCATCCCGTTCGTCGACTACCTCCCCGACGGCGACGGTGCGCTGCGCAGCCGGGCCGACCACTCGTACGGCTACGCGGAGGCGCTGGCCGACGGCGTCGTGCGGCCGGTGATGTTCCTCGCCTACTCGGGCCAGTCGAGCTGGCGCACCAGCGCGGGGGAGGAGTTCACCGCGCGGCTCGGCGAGCCGATGACCGCCGAGCAGACGGCGCGGGCCTGGCGCACGGCCCTTGACCCCGGCGGCGAGTGGATTCCGGCCGTGCTGGGCGCGGCCGACCGGCGCCTCACCGCCCACCGCGCGGGCGGCATGCCCGACGCGGGCGGCCTGGTAATCGCGTCCGACCAGACCACCGCACGGGCGTACGCGGCGATCCTGGCCGACGTCACCGGCACCCCGCCCGCCGTCGTGCTGTCCGACGAGCCCGGCGCCTCGGCGCGCATCGCCCGCTTCTCAGGGTCCGAGGAGCGGTGGATGGTCGCGGTGCGGATGGTCAGCGAGGGCGTCGACGTGCCGCGCCTCGCGGTCGGGGTGTACGCGACGAGCGCGTCGACGCCGCTCTTCTTCGCGCAAGCCGTCGGCCGCTTCGTGCGGTCGCGCCGCGCTGGGGAGACGGCGTCGGTGTTCGTGCCCTCCGTGCCGGTATTGCTGGGGCTGGCCAGCGAGCTGGAGGCGCAACGCGACCACGTGCTGGGGCAGCCGCACCGGGCGGAGGAGCAGTGGGACGACGACCTGCTCGCGCAAGCGCAGCGGACCGAGGACGAGCCGGGGGAGGACGAAAAGGCGTTCACCACGCTCTCCGCGCACGCCGAGCTCGACCAGCTGATCTACGAGGGCACATCGTTCTCGGCGGACGAGGAGGACTACCTCGGCCTGCCGGGCCTTCTGGAGCCCGAGCAGGTGCGCACCCTGCTGAATCAACGGCAGAAGGAGTGGCTGACGCGTGGCAAGCGGGTGACGCCCGCGACTACCGCGCCCGCCCCCGCGCAGCTCTCGGTGCGCGAGCACATCCACAAGCTGCGCAAGGAGCTCAACACGCTGGTCGCGCTGCACAACCACCGCACGAAGAAGCCGCATGGGGTGATCCACAGCGAGTTGCGCGCGCACTGCGGCGGCCCGCCCACCGCAATGGCCACCATCGAACAGCTCGAGGAGCGGATCGCGACGCTGCGGAGCTGGCACTAGGGGCGGGCTCAGAGGCGCCGGTCGCGGGCCTCGCCACCCGGCGGGCCCCCGCCGGTGCGGGTCTCGGCGGGCGGGCGGGCGCTCGCGACCGGCAGGCTCGTGCCCCCGTCTGCTCGACCTCGCACCCCTTCGCATCACCTCGCACCCCGCCGACAGGGTGCGAAGTCGCCGCAAGGGGTGCGAAGTCGGCGCAGGAGGTGCGAGGCGCAGGTGGTGCGAGGCGCAGGGGGTGCGAGGCGCAGGGGGTGCGAGGCGAGCCGCGGTCCGCCGGATACAGACGAGGGCGAGCGCACACGGCGCCCGCCCTCGTCGTCGAGTCTTCGGTCAGCCCCCGGTCTGCACGTCCGCCCGCATCTCGCGGAGCTTGTCGGCGTGCGCCTTGGCGTGGTGCCCGCAGAAGAGCAGCTCACCGCCCTTGGGGAGTACGGCCCGGACCTTGGCCGCCGCGCCGCAACGGTCGCAGCGGTCGGCGAGGGTCAACTGTGGCCGGGTCAGCGTTTCGGGCTGCATGGCGGTCTCCCTCCGTTCGGAGCCGGATGGAGTCCGACACCGTAGCTCTCACGACCGCTCGCGCGGTGCGCTCACCTTTCCAGACGTTCCGTACCCCTGCATCTGTTCCCGCGGCGCGCCGCGACGAGCATCACGCCGGTCTCCGGAGGGTGGTGGATGGCCGCCGACCCCACGCTGACGAGTGAATGATGCGGGCGACTTGCATGGCCGTGCAAGCGCTGATTTGTTAACTCTCCTCGGACCCCGATTACTGTGAGCAGTCATGCGGACCGCTCTCCGATACCGCGCGCCCGCTCCGGTGCTCTTCGTGATCGGCGCGGTGTCGATGTACGCGGGCGCCGCGCTTGCGGTGGGCCTGTTCAGCGTGCTGGCCCCCGCGGCGGTCGCCGCGCTGCGGATGCTCGGCGCCGCGGCCGTGCTGCTCGCATGGCGGCGCCCCGGTGCGGAGGCGTGGCGCGGCGGTCGGGTGCTGCGCGCCGCCGCCTTCGGACTGGCCACAGCGGGCATGAACATCGCGTTCTACGAGGCCATCGCACGGCTGCCGCTCGGCACGGCGGTGGCCGTCGAGTTCTGCGGGCCCGTGGCGGTCGCGGCGGTGGCCTCGCGGCGACCGCGTGACATCGCGGCCGTCGTGATGGCCGCCATCGGCGTGGCCCTGATCGCGGATGTGCGCTGGTCAGGGGCTCCATCCGGGGTGCTGTGGGCGCTCGCGGCGGCCGCGCTGTGGGCCGCGTACATCGTGCTCGGCAAGCGCGTGGCGGGCGCCGGGAACGGGCTGGACGACATGGCCGTTGGCTTTGCGGTGGCCGCCGTCGTGCTCACGCCGGTGCTGCTGATCGGCGGCACCACCGGGATCTCCGCGCTCGCTGATCCGTTCGTGCTGCTCCTCGCGGTCGGCGTCGGGGTGCTGTCGAGCGTCGTGCCGTATGTCCTTGACCAGATCGTCTTGCGCCGCGTGGGGCAGGCGCGCTTCGCGGTGCTGCTGGCTCTTCTGCCCGCAACGGCCACGGTCGTCGGCCTGATCGGGCTCTCCCAGGTGCCCAGCCCACTCGAGGCGGTCGGGATCGCCGCCGTCGTCGCCGCCGTGGCTCTGCGGTCGCGGGACGGCGACGCGCCCGAGCCGATGGGCTGACCGTGGCGGGGATCACGTTGCGTGATCGGCGCGGCGGTCACGCACCGTCGCCCTGGATCGGCCTCTGCGGTGTACCACGGCCGGGTGGGTGAATTCCGGACCTGCCCGACCGGCTGGGCAGGTGCCAAGATCACACCATCGGTGGCCGCCGCTACAGACTCCCGAATCCGGTTCATCGAATCGTGACGCTTCTGGGATCACTTGAACGATTCAGTGTGCTTGGCGCCACTCCGCGGTCCGGCATACGTTGTCAGCCACAACATTTCCCCCGACGACGTGGAAGGACAACGATGCGTTCAACGAGGGCCGCGGTTGCGGCCGCGGGGCTCGGCCTCGCTCTTTCGCTCGCCGCCTGCGGCCAGAATGCCGCCGCCCCGAGCTCGAGCGGCGGAGGCTCGACCGCCCCCGCGGCCGCCAGCGGCGTCAAGGTGGGTGTGATCCTCCCGGAGACCGCGAGCTCGGCCCGCTGGGAGGGCTTCGACAAGCCCCTGCTCACGCAGGCGATGCAGGCAGCGGGGCTGCAGGCCGACATCCAGAACGCCCAGGGCGACGAGCAGAAGTTCTCGACGCTTGCGGACGGCATGATCACGAGCGGGGTGAAGGTGCTCGTCATCGCCTCGATCAGCAGTGAGTCGGGCGCCGCCGTCGCGGCGAAGGCCAAGGCGCAGGGCATCCCCGTCATCGACTACGACCGCCTCAACCTCGGCGGCACCAGCGACTACTACGTCTCGTTCGACAACGTGAAGGTCGGCGAGCTGCAGGGCCAGGGCCTCGCCGACGCGCTCAAGACCAAGAAGGGCGCCGAGGTGATCGAGATCGAGGGTGCGCCGACGGACAACAACGCCACCCTCTTCCACAACGGCCAGGAGAACATCCTCAAGCCGCTCTACGCCTCGGGTGCGCTGAAGCTGGTGGCGAGCCAGCCGATCCCCAACTGGGACAACCAGACCGGCGGCACCACGTTCGAGCAGCTCCTGACCAAGAACGGCGGCAAGGTCGACGGCGTCGTCGCGGCCAACGACGGTCTCGCAGGCGCGATCATCACCGTGCTGCAGAAGAACGGCCTCAACGGCAAGGTGCCGGTGACCGGCCAGGACGCCACCCCGGACGGCCTGCAGGCGATCCTGCGTGGCGACCAGTACATGACGGTCTACAAGCCGATCAAGCAGGAGGCCGATGCCACCGCCAAGCTCGCCGCCGCGCTGGCCAAGGGCGACAAGACGGGTGCCGACGCGCTCGCAACGGCCAGCTCGGACGACACGAAGGGCAACCGGAAGGTCCCGTCGGTGCTGCTCACCCCGCAGTTGATCACCAAGGACAACGTCAAGGTCGTGATCGACGACGGTCAGGTGAAGGCCTCGGAGGTCTGTGTGGCCGCCACGCAGTCCGCCTGCGGCCAGCTCGGCATCCAGTAGAGCCCGTCGATCTCCCACGGATGCGCGGCCGCGACGCAGCCGCGCATCCGTGGCACGAGGAGGTGTGGTCGTGACGGAACCGATCCTGCAGCTACGCGGGGTGGACAAGAGCTTCGGCCCGGTGCAGGTGCTGCACGGGGTCGATCTCACGGTGCGGGCGGGCGAGGTCACCGCGCTCGTCGGCGACAACGGCGCGGGCAAGTCGACGCTGGTCAAGTGCGTGGCGGGTATCCATCCGATCGACGGTGGCGAGGTGCTGTTCGACGGCCAGCCGGTGGCGATCCATGGCCCGACCGACGCCAGCAAGCTCGGCATCGAGGTCGTCTATCAGGACCTCGCGCTCTGCGACAACCTGGACATCGTCGCGAACATGTTCCTCGGCCGGGAGCGGGGCAAGCCCTGGCTGCTCGACGAGGCCGACATGGAGCAGGCGGCGCGGCGCACGTTGGCGTCGCTCTCCGTGCGGACCGTAACTTCGGTGCGGATGCCGGTCGCCTCGCTCTCCGGTGGCCAGCGCCAGACCGTCGCGATCGCCAAGTCCGTGCTGTGGGACTCGAAGGTGGTCCTGCTGGACGAGCCGACGGCGGCGTTGGGTGTGGCGCAGACCCGGCAGGTGCTCGACCTGGTGCGGCGCCTCGCCGAGCAGGGCCTCGGCGTCGTCCTCATCAGCCACAACATGGCCGACGTCTTCGAGGTGTCCGACCGCATCGCCACGCTCTACCTGGGGCGGATGGTGGCCCAATTGCGCACCAAGGACGTCACCAACACCCAAGTCGTTGAGTTGATCACCGCGGGCCGCTCGGGCGAGCTGGGCCTGCAGCGTCCGGAAAGTGTGATCGTCTGATGACATCGATGGAGAAGACCCCGCACCCGGACCCCGCGGCGGAATCCGCCGGGCAAACGGCGACCACGGCGGACCGGTCGTCCGACTTCGGGATCGACACCACCGCGAAGACGACCGGCGAGGCGATCCGCGCCTACCTCACCAAGCTGCGCGGCGGCGACCTCGGCGCGCTACCCGCCCTGCTGGGCCTGCTCGCCCTGTTCGTCCTGTTCACGGCGCTGGCCCCCGAGACGTTCCCGAGCCTGCTCAACCTGGCCAACCTGCTCCAGCAGGGCGCCGGGCAGACCATCATCGCGATGGGTCTTGTGTTCGTGCTGCTCACCGGGGAGATCGACCTCGCGGCGGGCACCGCATCGGGCCTCACGGCCGCGGTGATGGCGCTGCATCTCGTGTCGAACGGCAACCTGCTCGGCGCGATGGGCACCACGGTGTTCCTGCTGACCGCCATCGGACTGGCGGTCACCGTTGTGCTGGGCGTGCTCCTGCGCATCTGGTCGGGCACCGTGCTCGCAGCCGTCGCCCTGCTCCTGCTGGTGATCGGCTTCCCGCCGAACCCGTGGTTGGAGATGCTGCTCGCAGTCTGCACGGGCGCGGCCATCGGGATCTTCACCGGCTTCCTCGTGTCTCGGGTCGGGATGCCGTCGTTCGTGGTCACCCTCGCGCTGTTCATCGCATGGCAGGGCGTGATCCTGCAGCTCATCGGCGAGGGCGGCACGCTGGGCCTGCGCGACCCGGTGATCAACGGCGTGGCCAACGCCAACCTCTCGACCGTGGGTAGCTGGATCCTGTGGGTGGTGGCCGCGGGCGGCTATGCGGCGGTGCTGCTCAACCGGCAGGTCTCTCGACGTCGACTCGGCCTCGTCGCCCAGCCCACCGGGCTCGTTCTGATCAAGATCGCGGCGGTCGTGGTGCTCTCAGCGATCGCGACCTTCCTGCTGACGATCAACCGGTCGCTCGGCGCCCTGCCGATCGCGGGTGTCCCGTATGTCGTGCCGATCGTGCTGGTGCTGCTGGTCGCGGGCACGTTCGTGCTGGACCGCACGCAGTTCGGCCGCCACATCTACGCCGTGGGCGGCAACCGGGAGGCGGCCCGGCGCGCGGGCATCAACGTCGTCAAGATCCGGGCCGCGGTGTTCGTGATCTCGTCGGCGTTCGCGGCGATCGGCGCGATCGTCTACTCGTCGAAGGTCGGCTCGGTCTCGCCGACCGCCGGTGGCGGCAACACGCTGCTGTTCGCCGTCGGCGCGGCGGTGATCGGCGGCACGTCGCTCTTCGGCGGGCGCGGCCGGATCAGCAACGCGGTGATCGGCGGCGCGGTGCTCGCGACCGTCAACAACGGGATGGGTCTGCTCGGGCTGCCCGCCTCGGTGGTGTTCCTCGTCAACGGCACCGTGCTACTGCTCGCCGCAGGCGTCGACACGCTGTCGCGGCGGCGATCGGCCGAAACAGGCCGGTGAACCGGGCCTGGGGCGCCGACGGTGCGGGCCCCGGGTCGAGCACCGCAGGCGCGCGCCCGGACGAAGTGCGCAGGCACAACCGGGCCGCGCTCTTGCGCCGCTTGCATGTCGACGGGCCCTGCACGCGGGCCACGTTGGCCACGGAGCTGGGGCTCAACCGCAGCACGATCAAGGCCGTCGTCGACGGGCTCGCCGAGTCCGGTGTGGTGACCGAGGCCATCCCGGCGCAGCGCTCCGGCGCCGGGCGGCCCTCGCTGATGGTGCTGCCCTCGCCGGAGGCGGCCGTGGTGCTCGCCGTGGACGTGCGGGTGGAGCAGGTGGCGATGTCGGTCGTCGGCATCGGGGGGCAGGTGCTCGGGCGGCACAGCTGGAACCTGCACCGGAGCACACGCACCCCTGGCGAGGTGATCACGCACGTGGCGGAGTCGGCGCAGCTGCTCACCGAGGAGCTCGGCGTGACGCCCGCCGGGGCCGGGATCTCGGTGCCCGGCGTCGTGCGCCGCGACGACGGCTGGGTGCACGAGGCGCCCAACCTTGGCTGGCGTGACGTCGCGCTGGGCGCTCGGCTCGGCGCCGTGCTGCGACTGCCGGTGCGGGTCGGCAACGACGCCGAGCTCGGCGCGTTGGCCGAGCACGTCCGCGGGGTCGCGCGCGGGGCCACCGACCTCGTCTACGTGTCGGCGGACTTCGGCGTCGGTGGCGGTGTCATCTCCGAAGGGCGCCCGTTGCGCGGCGCACGTGGCTATGTCGGCGAGATCGGCCACCTGGTCGTCCGGCCGGGCGGGCGGCCGTGCTACTGCGGGTCGCGCGGCTGCTGGGAGACCGAGGTGGGGGAGGCGGCGCTGCTCAGGGCGCTGGGGCTGCCGGAGGCGACGACGCGCGGGGGGATCGTCGCCGAGCTGCGGGCGCTGGAGGCAGGCCTGGCCGCAGGCACGCGCACCAACTCGCTCGACGAGTTCGCTGAGTGGCTCGCCATCGGCCTGGTCACGGTGGTCAACCTGCTCGCTCCACAGCTCGTGGTGCTCGGCGACCTGTTCACCGCGCTGCCCCGCGGGGTGGTCGACGAGGTCCGCGCGATGGTGCACGAGCGCAGCCTCGTCAGCCGGGCCGTCGGCGGCACCCGGATCGAGATCAGCCCGCTGGGCCGCGACGCGAAGCTGGTCGGCGCGGCTGAGCTGGCGTTCGAGCCGGTGCTGGGCGCGGTGTAGCCCCGGCCTGCGAAACCGACGTTTCTGGGCCGCGAACCCCGCAACCGTCGGTCTCGCGGCGTTACGCCGGGCTGACCGTCAGCTGGACGTCCCGGCCCGCGATCGACAGCACGCGCACGGCGAGGTCGCCGACCTCGGCGGATCCGCCTGCAGGCACCCTGGCGCTGTCCCCGCGCGCCGACAGCGTGACGGCGGCAGGCTCGATGGGCGCGACGCGCAGTGTGCGTTCGAGGCCGCCGAACTCGACGTCGAGCGACTGCTCGCCGGTCAGGCTGATCGCGCAGGCGCCGTTCGTGCAGCGGCTGGTGTGCGAGGTGGCCGTGCAACCGGTCGCGACCACCAGCGGCAGGGCGAGGAGCGAGAGCAGGGCGAGTCGGCGCATGGCGGAAAGCCTGGAGGACGGCGGGCGCGCGCACACTGGTGCCAGCACGTCGATCCGGGTGCGGGAACCCCCCGTTGTCGTATCATCGCGGTGACCCGCGGGAGCCCACGTTCCGAGGCTGAGAGGGCGGCAGGACCGGCCGTCGACCGTTCGAACCTGACCCGGTTAGCACCGGCGTAGGGAGGACAACAGATGGTCCCCGTTTCTCGCCGCACCGTCCTCGCCGCGTTGGCGGCCGCCCCCGCGTTGGCGGTGGTCGGCTGCGGACGGCAGCTCAGCACCAAGCGGCGGCGGCACCCCGACGACCGTGCGCTTCGCGCTCGACTGGACGCCCAACACCAACCACAGCGGTCTCTACGTGGCCCAGCAGCAGGGCTGGTTCACCGGCGCCGGGCTGGACGTGCAGATCCTGCCGTACAACTCGACGTCGCCGGACACGCTCGTGTCCTCCGGCGCCGCCGAGTTCGGCATCTCGTTCCAGGACTCGTTCACGGTCTCCAAGGCGGCGGGCGCGGAGATCCTCTCGGTGCTCGCCGTGCTGCAGCACTGGGGCACCGCGATCGGCGTGCGGGCCGACCGGGCTGACCTGCGGTCGCCGCGCGACCTCGACGGCAAGACCTACGGCGGCTTCGGCGCGGCCTACGAGGTGCCGAAGATGCAGGCGGTGATCCGCGCGGCGGGCGGGAAGGGCGATTTCAAGACGGTCGTGCTCGGCACGTCGGCCTACGAGGCGCTGTACGCGGGTCAGGTGGACTTCACCGAGCCGTTCCTGGCGTGGGAGGGCATCGAGGCGGAGCTGCGGAACGAGCCGCTCAAGACGTTCGCCTACGCCGACTACGGCTTCCCCGACGCCTACAGCGTGATCGTCATCGGCAACCCGGCGTGGATGAAGGCGCACCCGGACGCCGCCGCCGCGTTCGTGGCGGCCTTGCAGCGCGGCTACCAGCTCGGCGCGGACGATCCCGCACAGGCCGTCAAGCTGCTGACCGACGCCAACCCGGGGGTGTTCACCGAACCCGAGCTCGTCTCCCGCAGCCAGCAGATGTTGGCGCAGCGGTACCTGAAGGACGCGGCGGGGAAGGTCGGCACGCAGACCGCCGCCACCTGGTCGGGCTTTTCGGGTTTCCTGTACGACGCGGGCGTGCTCAGCGGCCCCGACGGGAAGCGGGTGACCACTCGACCGGACTTCGCGACCTGGTTCACCGCGCCGGGGGCATGATCGTGCTCGAACTGCGGACACGGCGTGTCGAGATGCGCGACTCACCCGGGAAGACGGGCTTGGTGGGGCGGGCGGGGCCCGCGGTGCTGCTGGTGCTGGTCGGGCTCGTGGTGTGGCAGGTCGCCGTCGACGTCTCCGGTGTCCGCCCGCAGGTGCTGCCCTCCCCGCTGCGGGTGGTGGAACAGGGTTGGGCGTACCGGGCCGCGCTGTGGGCGAACACCGTGCCGACCCTGGAGGTGACGGCGGTCGGGTTCGCGGTGTCGCTCGCGGTCGGGTGGGCGATCGCGGTCGCCGTCGACTTCGTGCCGTGGCTGCGGCGCGCGCTGACCCCACTGCTGGTGGCCTCCCAGACGCTCCCAATCGTCGCGATCGCCCCACTGTTGATCATCTGGTTCGGGTTCGGGCTGTTGCCGAAGGTGGTCGTGATCGCGTTGGTCACGTTCTTCCCGATCGCCATCGGGCTCATCGAGGGGTTCGCGGCCACCGACCGGCAGGCCACAGCATTGTTGCTGAGCATGGGCGCCTCCCGGCTGGACCAGTTCCGCTACGTGCGGCTGCCCGGCGCCATGCCGTTGTTCTTCACGGCGTTGCGGATCGGTATCACCTACGCCGTCACCGGCGCGATCTTCGCCGAGTACGTGGGCGCCACGGCAGGCCTGGGGATCTTCATGCAGGTGCAGAAGAACTCGTTCCGCACCGACCTCGTGCTGGCCGCGGTCGTCGTCACGGCGGCGGTGTCGGTGACGCTCTTCGGGCTGACGTTCCTCGTGCAGCGGGTCGTGGCTCCCTGGAGCCGGGAGATCAGGCGATGAAGCTCACCGTGGACGCGGTGACGAAGAGCTACCCGGGCCTCCAGGTGCTCGACGACGTCGCGTTCGACGTCGCGCCAGGGGAGTTCGTGTCGGTGATCGGGCCGAGCGGGTGCGGCAAGTCCACACTGTTCGACGTGATCGCCGGGCTGGAGCTGCCGGACGCGGGCAGGGTGCTCGTCGACGGCGCCGACGCGACCGGCCGCGTCGAGCACGCCGCGTACATGCCACAGCGCGACCTGCTCTTTCCGTGGCGCAATGTGTTGGACAACACGGCGCTGGGGTTGGAGGTCGCGGGCGTGCGGCGGCGGACGGCGCGCGAGCGGGCGCGGGCGCTGTTCGGGCCGTTCGGGCTGGCGGGGTTCGAAGACGCGCGGCCCGACGCGCTGTCCGGGGGCATGCGCCAGCGGGCCGCGCTGTTGCGCACGGTGGTGCAGGAGCGGTCGCTCCTGCTGCTGGACGAGCCGTTCGGGGCGTTGGACTCGCTCACCCGCGCGGAGATGCAGGCGTGGCTCGCCGGGGTGTGGGCGCGCTACGGCTGGACGGTGCTCCTCGTGACCCACGACATCCGGGAGGCGGTGTTCCTTTCCGACCGGGTGATCGTGCTGACGCCGCGGCCCGCGACCGTGCGCACGCAGGTGAGCGTCGACCTCCCGCGTCCACGGGCAACGGGTGTCGCGCTCACCGCGGCGGAGGAGAAGGTGTACGCCGCCCTGACCGGCTGAGCGCCCGCGATCAACCGTCCGCTGCGGGGTCGGTCGTGGCGTTGTGCTCGGCCTTGTCACCGCCGTCGGCCGGGTCGGCAGCCTGGTGTTTTGCGGCGACGGGCTCCTCGGACATGGGCTTGCTGGGTTCTGGGGTGGACTCCTCGACGTCGGGCGAGTCGTCCGTGGTCGGTGGCTCGGCGGCGTGTGACTTCGGCCGCGGGTCGGTGGTGGGCGGATCGGCCGTGGTGAGGACGGTCGCGGGCGGGTCGGTCGCGAGAGCGGCGCCGACCAGCGGCGCGGCGATCGGTTTCGCAGCCTGCGCAGATGTCTCCGGGGAAACGACGAGCCCCGGCCGCGCGTCTGCGCTTGCTGTCGGGCCGGACGGCACCGCGTCGATCGGGCCGCCTGCGCCTGCGGCCAGGTTCGCAGGCGCAGAGCCGGACGGGGTGCCTGCGGCCGGGCCGGGCGGGGTGCCTGCGGCCGCGCCGGACGGGGTGTCTGCGGCCGGGCCGGGCGGGATGTCTGCGGCGGGGCCGGGCGGGGTGTCTGCGGCCGGGCTCGACGAGCTCGCTTCGACCGATGATCTGCCCGGCGATGCGGCGACCGGCCTGCCCGGCGATGCGGCGACCGGCCTGCCGGGCGATGCGGCGACCGGCCTGCCCGTCGATGGGTCCGGCTGGCCGCCGCTCGCGGACGGACCTGCCTGCCCCTTGGCCGACGGCTCCACCGTCCCACCCGACGCGACCGAAGACCCGGTCGAGGACACGGCGGTAGACCCGGGTTGGGGCCGGTGCATCCGGTCATCGCTGCTCGCCGCGACGCCGCCGTCGTCCGAGCGGTTCCCCCGGCCCGCGGCGTCAAGCAGGGAGTTCAGCGCGATGGACCGCATCCGGACCATCGGGCCGGTACGCGTGGCCCCGGACGACGGTCCAGACGCCACGTCGGGTTGCGCGGCGTCCCCGGAACCATCGCCTACCGGACCCCCAACCGCGCCGTGCTCGGCGTAGATGGTGGCGGGCACCCGCAGATCCGGCGAGGTGGGCTGGGCGATGGCCGCGATCACGGCGGCGCACGCCGCGCCGAGCGCCACCGGCATGACGCGGATTGACCAGTGCGCAACCGCGGCGTGGCGCAGCAGCGCGGAGGGCGGCGGCGCCGCGATGCGCTCGGGCAATCGGACCGCGGTATCGGCGAGGACCTCGGCGGCCAGGTCGAAGCGCAGGTCCGGCCCGCGGAAGCCCGCGTCGCGCCGGGGCCAGACAAGCGATTCGGCCAGCGCCGTGAAGCCGTCGTCGAGGAGGAGCTCAATGTGCTCGGCCGACGACCCGCTCAGCGTGGCCATGTCCACAACCGACACCCCGCCCATGTAGTGCAGTACCAGCGCGCGGCGCTGCACCCGGGGCAGCCGCTGCATCGCCGACACGACGACCGTGTCCGCGATGTCGACACAGGCGTCGCCGAGCTCGTTCGCCCCGGTGAGCTCGCCGACGGACACCTGGACGGCGCCGGCCGTCACGCTCGGCGCCGTGCCTTCCCGCTCGGCCGCGATGAGCACCGCGGTCCAGCGTGCGCGCACGAGCAGGTCGGGCGCCTGCCGCAGCGACGGCCACGAGCGCCACACCCGCGCCAGCGTCGTCTCGGTGGCGAAGCGGGTGATCCCGGCATTTCCGGTGATGGCCAGGGTCTGGGCGGCGAGCTGCGGGTACGCCGAAGCATGGAACGCCGAGAACTCGCGAAGCCCGCGGCCCCCTCGCACCCGAACCCCCGAATGGTTGCGTACGGTGAACTGCCCCTACGTCATCTCGCCCGCGCCGAGTGATGCGTTACGCCGCTCGGTGGAAAGGCTATCGTCGTCGGTCATCGGTAACGTCAGCAGGCATCCCTGGATACGGTGGGTGACCGGGACGAGCCCGGTGGCGTCGGCGGGCGGTTCGCCGGTGCCGTTGTTGCGCAGGAATCGCGGGTGTGCGCCGCCCGCGACGAGCAGTGCGAGCCGGTGCCCGGCCGCGACGCGGTGGAAGCAGGGATCGAGTTCGATGGTGACCGGGCCTGCTGCGGGATCGCGCCTGCGCATGCCGTCGGCGACGTTGCGCGCGCGGCCGTTCGGGGCGACGTCGCAGAGCCTGACGAACACGTCGGCGTGCGGCGGGTCGGCGACGTGGTCCAGGTCCACGACGGGGGCGCCCGCGATGACCAGATCCTGGGGAAGCGGCGAGGTGGTGAACGTGACGACGTCGGCGCGGGCGGCGAGGCGCCGGTTGTCGCGGACGCCCGCGTCCGGGGTGAGGAGGCGGCCGCCGACCGCAGGGGTGGGATCGGCCGGGTCGTAGCGGAAGTCGGCACCGACGTCCGCACCGACGTCCGCACCGACGTCCGCACCGACGTCCGCACCGACGTCCGCACCGACGTCCGCACCGACGTCCGCACCGACGTCCGCGGGATCGTCGTCCTGGCGACCGTCACGGGGGGCGTCGAGTGGGATGTCCACGAGCCGACCCGCCGAGCCGAGGCGCCAGCGCCGTGATGTGGTCGTCGGCGGCCACTCCCCGAGCTCCCACCAACGCCTGCCGCCGGTGAGGGCGACCCGCACCGGCGCGCGGCGGGTACGTCCGGTGGCGCCCGCGAGGTGTTCGTCGAGCCACGCCAGGGTCTCCCTGGCGACGACGCCTGCCCCGCGGGTGCCGACGGCGAGGTGCGTCCACGGGCCGACGGTCAGCGCGACCTCCACGCCGCGGGCCGCGAGGGCCCGGTACTGCGCCACCGTCTGTTCCAGGAACAGGTCTTGCCAGCCGCCGACGAGCAGCGTCGGCACCGTGGAGCGCGCCAGCGCCGCCGTGGCCCGCTTGGCGTCCCAAAACGGGTCGTTGAGGTCGGGGTGGGCAAGCCAGCCGCGAAACCACGGCGCGCGCCCGTTGAACAGCCCGTCGACGGCGTCGGCTGGCGGCAGCCCGGTGTGCCCCGCGGCCAGCCGCCGCTTGGCGGTGACGCCGCGCGCGATCGCGGCGAGCGGGCCGGTGCGTCTCCTGGTGCAGGATGAGGTCGCTCCAGGCGAGGAAGCCTTGGAACGCGAAGGCCCCGGTGCTGTACACGGACGCGGCGAAGTCGTGCGGCGCGACGAGCACCACCGCGGCGCGGAGCTCCGGCGGCGGGTCGGTCATCAGCGTCCACTGGGTCCAGCCGAGGTAGGAGGCGCCGTAGGTGGCGAGCCGACCGTCGAACCACGGCTGCTCGCGCAGCCACGCCACGGTGTCGTGCCCGTCGCGCTCCTCGTCGACCATCGGGTCGAACACACCGCCCGAGCCGAACGTGCCGCGCACGCTCTGCACCAGCACGTGGTAGCCGCGGACGGCGAGTACGCGGGAGGAGAGCGCGTCCAGTGCGGATCTGCGGCCGTAGGGGGTGCGGACGAGTACCGTGCCCATGGGGTGGTCGGTCGCCGGGATGTGGTGCTCGGCCAGCAGTACGGCGCCGTCGCGCATCGGGATGCGCTCCTCGCGGCGGACGGCGGCGGTGCGGGGCCGGGGCAGGCCGAGCAGGCGGGTGACGATCCTGTCGACGATCACCAGCCGACCGTACAGTCAGCCGTGACCGTCACGGCGGGGCGCGACCCGCTCGGATGAACCCGCCGGGGAGCTGTAACTTCGCGAGCACGTGCAGCGACAACCGGGCATGACCACGATCACTTCTCTTCCCGAGGCGGCCGACGACGTCGCGCTCGCCGAAGGGCGGCTGGCGGGCCACGTCATCGGGCTCGTGTTCACCGCCGTCGTCGTCGCGTTCCTCGTCGGGCTGCTCCTGCTCTGAACCACCGTTCGCCCGGCCGGGATCGGACGCGTAGGAATGGCGGGTGACCGCTGCGCCCACCGTTCGGGTGCCGCCGGGGCGTGTTCTGGCGCTCGGCGGGCTCTCCGCGCTCGGACCGCTCTCGCTCGATCTCTACCTGCCCGCGCTGCCCACACTGACCGCGGACCTGGGCGCGGGTGAGGCAGCAGGCCAGCTGTCACTCTCCCTCTGCATGATCGGACTGGCCGTCGGCCAGCTCATCGTCGGACCGCTCACCGACCGCGTGGGCCGCCGCATCCCGCTGCTCGTCGGCAGCGCCGTCTTCGCGCTCTCGGCGGGGCTGTGCGCACTCGCGCCGTCCATCGGCATGCTGCTCGCGCTGCGGCTCCTCGGCGGCCTGGCAGGCGGCGCGGGCATCGTGATCGCCAGGGCGATGGTCCGCGACCTCTACGGCGGTCCCCAGCTCGCCAGGGTGTTCGCGCTGCTCACGCTCGTGATGGGGGTGGCACCGATCGGTGCGCCGCTGCTCGGCGGGCTGCTGCTCGTCGTGACGTCATGGCGCGGGGTGTTCGGCGCGCTCGCTGCGTTGGGGATCGTGCTCCTCGTCGCGGCCGCGACCCTCGGCGAGACGTTGCCTGCGCAGCATCGCAGCGCGGGCGGCCTTGCGGCGATGGGCCGGGCGCTGCGGACGGTGCTGGCGGACCGCACGTTCCTGCTGCCCGCGTTGGTGGGCGCCATCGGCGTGTGCGGCATGTTCGTCTACATCGCGATGGCGAGCTTCGTGCTCCAACGCGCGTACGGCCTGTCCGCGCAGCAGTTCGCGCTCGTGTTCGGCGTGAACGCGGTCGGGATCCTGGTGGCAGGACGCCTGTCCGCGAGCCTCGTCGGGCGCCTCGGGGCGGCCCGGCTGCTCACCGCGGGGGTGGTCGTCGCGCTGGTCGCGTCCGTGGCGATGCTCGTCGGCGTGCTGGTGTCCGGGTCGGTGTGGGCGTTGCTGGTGCCGTTGCTCTTTCTCGTCTCCTGCACCGGCGTGCTCCTGCCGAACTCGACCGCGCTGGCGCTGGAGGGCCAGGCCGCGGTCGCGGGCGCCGCGTCGGCGTTGTTCGGCCTGCTGCAGTTCGCGTTCGGCGCCGCCGTGCCGCCGCTCGTGTCGCTCAGCGGGGTCACCCCACTCGTCATGGCGGTGACGATCTGCGCCACCGCCGCCGTCACTGCGCTCATCCGATTTGGGTTCGGTCCGCGAGTCGGGTCCGCCGTCGTCGCAGATGGGTGAGCTGGGCGTCGTCCTGTGGGATCGCCAGCGCGGCGGCGTAGGCGATGTCGGCCTCGGCGAGGCGGTCGAGCCTGCCGAGCAGCTCGGCGCGGGCGGCGTGCCAGAGCGGATACCCCGCGAGATCCGTTACGGCCTCCACTTCGGCGAGCCCCGCAGCAGGCCCCGAGAGCTCGCCGACCGCGACCGCCCGGTTGAGCCGTGCCACCGGCGTGTCGGCCACCGTGAGCAGTACGTCGTACCACGACACGACGGCGGCCCAGTCGGTGTCCGCCCACGTCGGGGCCAGCGCGTGGCAGGCGGCGATCGCGGCCTGCACGATGTAGGGGTCGGGGCGGTCGGGCGTGCGGCGCAGTCCTTCGCCGACGAGCAGCACCCCCTCCTCGACGAGCTCGCGCCGCCACCGGCCCCGGTCCTGATCGGCCAGGAGCACCGGGCAGCCGTCGGCGTCGTGGCGGGCGTCGCGTCGGGAGTCCTGGAGCAGCTCGAGGGCGAGCAGGCCGAGCACGGACGGCTCGCCCGGCATCAGCTCGCGCAACAGTCGGGTCAGCCGCACCGCCTCGTCGACGAGCGCGGGCCGCGGCGCCCCGGTGGGCGCGTACCCGGTCGTGAACAGCAGGTAGACGACGGTCAGCACGCCACGCAGCCGGTCAGGGAGCTCGTGGTCGGCGGGCACCGCGTACGGGATCGCGGCCTTGGTGATCTTCTGACGGGCGCGCGTGAGCCGCTTGGCCATCGTCGCCTCCGGCACGAGCAACGCCGCCCCCACCTCGGCCACCGACAGGCCACACAGCGTGCGCAGGGCCAGCGCCACCTGCGTCTCGACGGCGAGCGCCGGGTGGCAGCAGATGAAGACCAGCCGCAGGAGGTCGTCGCGGACGGTCTCCGGCGGGGGCGGGCGATCCGGTTCGAACACCGACTCGGCCTCCTTCCCCGCCCGTGCCGCCTCGCGGCGGAGGATGTCGATCGCGCGCCGCCGGGCGGTGAGGGTGAGCCAGGCCCGCGGCTCCGCGGGCACGCCGTCGCGCGGCCAGATCTCCAACGCGCGCACGGCGGCGTCCTGCACAGCGTCCTCGGCCAGCGGCAGGTCGCCGGTGAGCCGGGCAAGGGTGGCCAGCACGCGCCTGCCCTCGTCGCGCACGAGGCGGACGAGGGCGGCGCGGGCATCGGGACCGGTCGCGGTCACCCCCCGAATTCGATGGTCGGGCGCACCTCGACCGCGCCGTCCCACGCCGCCGGGATCTGGGCCGCGACCTTGATCGCTTCGTCGAGGTCGGCGCACTCCAGCAGGTAGAAGCCGGTGAGCGCCTCCTTGGTCTCGGCGTACGGGCCGTCGGAGGTGACCACGTCGCCGCCCTTGCCGCCGTTGACACGGACGGTGGTGGCGGTGCTGGTCTGGTACAGGGCCGCGCCGCCGCGGATGACGGCCGCGGCGGCCTGGCCGAACTCGTTGTACTCCTTCATGTCGGTCGCGTACTCGGGCAGCGTCCAGTCGACGTCCTTCGAGTAGATCAGCGCTGCGTAGGTCGGCATCGGGATGCTCCTCTCGGGGGTGGACGCCGGGGTCGGCGTCACCCTAGGAACGAACGCGATCTGCGGGAAAGGACATCTTCGGAGGGATTTCTTGATCCCGCGACCCCATCCGTGCGCGACTAGCATCCGCGCCGTGACCGCCCCCGCCCACACCGTGCTCGCCGACGCCGACGGCACCGCCTATGCGTCGCTCCGCAAGCGCCCCGTTGCCCGTGCCGAGCGCTATGAGCTGGGCAAGCGGCTGCGCGAGCGCGTGCCCCGCAAGTCGTTGGGTGACTGGTCGCCACCGGTCGGCCGCCCCGACCCCGTGCAGCAGATCATGGATTCGCACGAGGGCAGAGTCGGGCGGCTCGTGCCGATCCGCGTGGGCCGCATGATCGCCTCGCCGTACGGGTTCTTGCGCGGCACCGCGGTCGTGATGGCCGAGGACGTGGCGCACCTGCCCGCCACCGGCATCACCCCGGTCGTCTGCGGCGACGCCCACCTGGGCAACTTCGGTTTCTACGCCTCGCCAGAACGCGACCTCGTGATCGACCTCAACGACTTCGACGAGGCCCACCCCGGCTGCTGGGAGTGGGATCTGCGCAGGCTGGTGGCCAGCATCGTCGTCGCGGGGCGCGGCAACGGCACGAGCGAAGAGCATTGCGCCGACGCGGTGCGGACGTGCGTGGCGGCCTACCGCGAGGAGGTCCGGTTCCTCGCCGACCAGCCGCTGATGTCGCGCTCCTTCGGCCGCATGGACGTCGACCACCTGGCTGCGGAGAGCCCCGAGCCCCTGCGCCAGGAGATCGGCCGGGCCGCCAAGCGCGCCCGCCAGCGCACGAGCGACCGAGCGCTGCCCCGCTTCACGAAGGAGGTGAAGGGCCGCCGTCGGATCGTTGAGGAACCGCCGCTCATCACCCGCGTGTCCGACGGCGAGGCCGAGCTGATCGGGGAGGCACTCGACGAGTACCTGCGCACGCTTTCGCCGCACTGGCGACGCGTGCTGGGCGGCTACACGATCGTCGACGTCGCGCACAAGGTCGTCGGCGTCGGCAGCGTGGGCCTGCGCGCCTATGTCGTCCTGATGGAGGGATCGTCGGCGGACGACGTGGTGTTCCTGCAGCTCAAGCAGGCGCGTCGGTCGGTATTGGCGCGCTACGTGCACGGCGAGGCGGCGTGGCACGCCCACCAGGGGCAACGGGTGGTGGAGTACCAGCAGGCGCTGCAGACGGTGAGCGACCCCCTGCTGGGGTGGACCGGCTTCGAAGGGCGCCAGTACTACGTGCGGCAGTTCCGCAACATGAAGGGCAGCGTCGACCTGTTCGGGATCGACGCCGCGGCGCTCATCGACTACGCGGGCGTCGTCGGTCACCTGCTCGCCAAGGGGCACGCCCGTACGAGCGGCGCGTCGATGGTCGCGGGCTACGTCGGCGGCTCGGCCAAGCTGGACGCGGCGATGGTCCGCTTCGCCCGCGCCTACGCCGACCAGACCGAGGCCGACCACGCCGCGTTGTGCCGCGCCGTCGACCGGGGGCTCCTGCCCGTCGAGCGGGGCGTCTGAACCCCGTCCGACCGGGCAGGGACCTCACCCGGACGTTCGGTTCGGGGAGGCGCGCCGCGCCGGATCGCTGCTTAGTCTCCGACCATGGCCAGCAGCAGGGATTGGTTCGAGTCGGTCGCCGAGGCGCAGCGGCGCGCGAAGAAGCGCCTGCCCAAATCCGTCTACCTCGCGCTCGTCGCAGGCTCGGAGCGCGGCGTCACGCTCGACGACAACGTCAACGCCTTCTCCGAGCTCGGCTTCCGCCCGCACATCGCGGACCTGCCGCAGACCCGCGAGCAGGCCACCCGCGTGATGGGCATGGACATCGCGTTCCCGGTGATCATTTCGCCGACCGGCGTGCAAGCCGTCCACCCCGACGGCGAGGTCGCGGTCGCCAGGGCCGCCGCGGAGGCGGGCACGGCGATCGGCCTCTCGTCGTTCGCCAGCAAGCCGATCGAGGACGTCGCGGCCGCCAACCCGAAGACGATGTTCCAGATGTACTGGGTGGGCACCCGCGAGCGCCTGGTCGAGCGGGCCGAGCGTGCGCGCAAGGCGGGCGCCCAGGGCCTGATCATGACGCTGGACTGGACGTTCGCCACCCGCCGCGACTGGGGCAGCCCCGCCATCCCTGAGAAGATCGACCTCAAGACGATCCTGAAGCTCGCGCCGGAGGGCATCACCCGGGTGCCCTACGTGCTGGAGTGGCTGCGCGGTGGGGGCCTCCCCAACCTCACCACCCCCAACCTCGCCGCCCCCGGTGAGCAGGCCCCGACGTTCTTTGGCGCCTACGGCGAATGGATGGGAACCCCGCTGCCGACCTGGGCGGACGTGGCGTGGCTTCGCGAGCAGTGGGACGGACCGTTCATGGTGAAGGGGATCATGCACCCGGACGACGCCCGGCGAGCCGTCGACGCAGGCGTCACCGCGATCTCGGTGTCCAACCACGGCGGCAACAACCTCGACGGCACCCCCGCCTCGATCCGCGCCCTCCCCGCAATCTCCGAAGCCGTCGGGGACCAGGTCGAGATCCTCCTGGACGGCGGCGTCCGCCGTGGCGGCGACGTCGTCAAGGCCCTCGCGCTCGGTGCGCGGGCCGTGATGATCGGCCGGGCGTACCTGTGGGGCATGGCCGCGGGCGGGCAGGCGGGCGTCACCAACGTGCTGCAGATCCTTCGCAGCGGCATCGACGAGGCGCTGCTCGGCCTCGGCCGCTCGTCGATCCACGACCTGGTGCCCGACGACGTCATCGTGCCGCCGGGGTTCGAGCGGTCCGTCCGGGGCGCACGCGTCGAGGTCTAATCCGCAGCAGGGGCCCCTTCCTCCGACGGAGTCGCAGCAGGGGCCCCTTCCTCCGACGGAGTCGGGCCTACGCGGCGGCGGGAGTCGTCTCGGTCTGCGGCGCACCCAGGTCGAGGGCGAACCCCAACACGGCCTGGTCCATCCGGCGCAGCAGCCGGGCGGCGACCAGGAGTTGTCTGCGCAGCTCCGGATCGGGGTCGTGGGCGGCGTGGGCCTCGGCCCGGTCCACCGCGCGTTCGGCGGAGACGACGTCGGGGCCGTCGGTGTGCATCACCAGCGCGCGCAGACCGTCGATGTTGGTGCGGATCCGCTCGACGGCAGGGGTGAGCGTCTCGGCCCAATCGGGGGCGCGTGTGGTGTCGGACAGCCGCGCGAGCAACCGGGCGTAGTGGTCGACGGCGGTGAACACGCGGACCGCCCGTGCATAGCTGGAGCGCCCCCTTCGTCGTGGGAGCGGGTTGTCCAGCGGCCGGGCCCGGAGGCGGAGCACGCCGAGCGCAGCGTCCAGGTCGCGGGCGAGCTCCACGGGCGCGACGGCGACGGGTCGCCCGAGGATGCGATCGACGGCCGCGTCCAGCACCGCGTGCGCCGCGTCCACCACTGCATCGAGTGCGTTGCCGAACGCCGCGCGGGTGCCGGTGGGCAGGATGAGGAAGCCCGCGAGCATCCCCAGCACCGCGCCGATCGCGGTCTCCTCCACCCGCAACACGAGCGTGGCGACGCTGAACTGACCGATCAGCCCGTAGAGCAGCGCGAGCACCGCGGTGATCCAGAACGCCAGCAGCCCCGGTGACACGCGAACCGTGTAGATCGCCAGGAAGAGGCACACGAGCAGCAGCACCAGCGTCGGCACCACGGCGCCGTCGACGATGAAGGCCAGCGCCATGCCCGCGCCGACGCCGCCGATCGTGCCGAGCAGCCGGTCCCGGCCGCGCGTCAGTACGTCGCCGCGGCTGGAAGTACCCGCGAACACGACGAACGCGGCGATCACCGCCCAGTACCAGCGGGACGGGGACAGCAGCTCGCCCCCGATGATGGCCAAGCTCGTGGCCACCCCGACCTGGATGGCCTGGCGCGTGGTGAGCGCGAGCCCCGGTCGCTCGGGCGGTCCCGCGGCGCGGGATTCGGTGTCGTCGGGCTCGCCCGTGTCGTCATCGGTCGGGGGAGCGGCGGTGTCGATCAGGTCGTCGGCGGGGGCCGTCGGGTGGTGCTTGCGTCCCTCGGCGAGCGCATCCCCGAGCCGTGACACGGCGAAGGCGACGCGTTGCCCGTCATCGCCGAGCCCCTCGACCTGCTCGACCAGCGGAGCCACCTGGTGCTGCGCCGTCTCCAACAACGCGGGCACGCGGGCCTGAGCGGTGCCGGTCGCGGTGGCGGCGCCCAGCGCGCGCAGGCCCGCGAGCAGCGGGCAGCGGAGCTCATCCGAGGGCCGACCGGACGTCATGACCAGATAGCGGGCGGTGTCCGCGAGTCGTTCTGCTGCCAGTTCGGCGTCGATGACGTAAACCTCGAGGTCGCCCTGCTCGTCCTGGCGTTCCAGGTGTTCGGCGATGAGCAATGCGGTCTCGTTGAGCCGGGTGCGTCGGCGTCCGACGTCGCGGCGCGCGTGCTCGTTGTCCTCGTCGTCGGCGTCGAGCAGCTCGGCCACGGCGAAGATCAAGGCTGTGGACGCGGGCGCGGAACGCCCGTACCAGCCGCTCCAGGGTCTGCTCGGGCTTGTCCGCGAGCAGGTAGCCACGCACGAGCAGGGTGGAACCGACGCCGATGGCCGCGGTGAGGACGAGCCACGGCAGAGCGCTCACCTGCGCGCCCAGGAACTGGGAGAAGAAGTACGCCATCACCGCGGCCATGCCGATGGCGAAACCCCGTGGCCCGAAGCGGCGGATGTAGACCCCGCCGATCATGATCAGGACGAACACGGCGTCGGCGATCACCCGATGCGGCGCCAGCACGGTGCCGAGCGCAACCGCGGCCATGGCGGGCAGCACCAGCAGCGCGGTCGTCACCCGGACGCGGTGGACGGCGATCTCGTTGACCGCGATGTTGCTGACCATCGCCAGGACCGCCGCCATGATCACCACGGTGGGCTGCTCGCCGGTGAGCCGCTGCAGCCCGATCGCCAGTACGAGGGCGAGCACGATCGACAGCAGGGCGCCCGTCGCCAGGCGCAGCCGGACGAGGCCGGGATCGGTGCCCGTCGCGGCCGTGCGCAGCTCGGCCCAGCGCGTGCGCCACAGCCCCCGCCAGCGTGTGCCCTCCTCCGCCCGACGTACCACGCGGCGAGTCTGTCACGGGCGGGCTCCGGGGTGGCTCGGCCCGAGTTACGGGTTCGCGGAGCCCTCGGCGCGGGTGAAGCCGGTGCGCCGCGCGGCGAGCGGCGAGGCGATGTCTTCAAGGGATCTGCCCTCTGCGTCGACCGCGAGGAAGAACGCCACCACCCCACCGGCGATCATGATGACGGCACCGAGCAGGTAGCCGAAGAACAGCTTGATCGGCTGCGAACCGTCGCCGATCAGTGCGCCGTAGATCGCCGGTGCGATCGCGCCGAAGCACTGCGCGATGGCGAAGAACACGGCGATCGCCTTCGACCGGACCTCCAGCGGGAAGATCTCGCTGACCGTAAGGTAGGCGGCGCTGGCGCCTGCCGAGGCGAAGTAGAAGATGATGCACCAGGCGATCGTCTGGGTGACGGCGTTGAGCACACCCGCGTTGAACAGGAACGCCGTGATGGCCAGGAGCAGCCCGGACAGCACATAGGTGCCCGCGATCATCTTCCGGCGGCCGATCGTGTCGAACAGGTGCCCGATCGTGAGCGGCCCGGCGAGGTTGCCGACGGCGAACGCGATGAGGAAGACCGGCGCGGACGTCGACGGGACGCCGTAGAACTTGCTCAGCACCAGTGTGTAGGTGAAGAAGATCGCGTTGTAGAGGAACGACTGGGTGATCATCAGCGACGCGCCGAGCACCGCGCGGGACGGGTAGTCGCGGAAGAGCACCCTGGTGAGCGCCAGGTAGCCGATGTCCGTGGTGGGCTGCAGGTCCAACGCCTTGCTCTCGTCGACGTTCGGCAGTGTGACCCCGGACTGCTCGACCTCGTGCTCGATGTAGGAGATCGACTCCTCGGCCTGACGCTCGCGGCCGTTCATCACCTGCCACCGGGGGCTCTCCGGAAGGTGGCGGCGCACGAACAGGATGACGAGGCCGAGCACCGGGCCGATGAGGAAGGCAACGCGCCAGCCCACCGAGAGGCTCAGGACGTTGAGGAAGATCAGGCTTCCGAGCGTGCCGAGGATCGCGCCCGCCCAGTAGGTGCCGTTGACCATGATGTCGACGCGGCCCCGGTAGCGCGACGGGATGAGCTCGTCGATGGCCGAGTTGATCGCGGCGTACTCGCCGCCGATGCCCATGCCCGCGATGAAGCGGGTGAGGTAGAGGTAGCCGATCCAGAATGGGCCGTTGCCGAGCGTGAACGCGGTGAGGCCGCTGCCCACCAGGTACACGCCCAGGGTGATCATGAAGAGGTTGCGGCGCCCGAGCTTGTCGGACAGGCGGCCGAAGAACAGCGCGCCGACCACCTCGCCCGCGAGGTACACGGAGGCGACGAGCCCCGCCGCGGTGGAGGACAGCGCCAGCGTCTCCGGTTGGGTGAGCACATCGGTGACCGAGCTGGCCACCGTGATCTCGAGCCCGTCGAGGATCCACGCCACCCCGAGTGCGATCACCATCCGCGTGTGGAACGGCGACCATGGGAGCCGGTCGATCCGCGCGGGAATGAGGCTGCGTACCACACCGGGTGCTGGAGCAGACGTCGTCACCTGGCCTTGTTTCCCAGCTATTAAGATCGCTAATCGTCCAATCGGGGGATTTCCGGGGCAGGCCGCATGCGCAACTGGGTGGCCCTTCCGACCGACCGGCTGCCGAATCGCTGCTGCACCGCGTCGAGCGCGCCGTCGATGGCCGGGCCGCTCCGCGCGTCGAACGGGAGCGCGAGCTGGGCACAGCGGTCGTCGGAGAGGCCCGCGAGGGAGATGCCGAGCAAGGTGATGCCGCGCTCGCGGATCATCGGAAGCGCGGCGCGGAGCAGCACCCTGGCGGCCTCCAGCAAGGTGGCGGTGTGTGCGGTGGCTTCGGACAGCGAATGGGAACGGGTGGCGCGCGCGAAGTCGTCGAACCGCAGCCGCAGCACCACGGTGCGGGCCGTGCGGTGGCCCTCGCGCAGGCGGCGGCCGAGCCGGTCGAGGGTGCCCGCGAGTATCGCGTCGAGCTCGGCCGCGCTGCGCTCCCGGCGGCCGAGGGCCTGCTGCGAGCCGATGGACCGGCGGCGGCGGGTGGTGTCGACCGGCCGCGGGTCGAGCCCGGTGGCGAGCGCGTGGAGATGGCGGCCAGCCGCCCTTCCGACGACCGAGACGAGCCCGGCCTCGCCGAGCGCCTCGGCGTCGGCGACCGTGCGCACGCCGAGCGCATGCAGCTTGGCGGACGTGACCTTCCCGACCCCCCAGAGCCGCTCCACCGGCAGCGGTAGCAGGAAGGCGGCCTCGCGGTCGGGCGGCACGAGCAGCAGGCCGTCGGGTTTCGCGACCCCGCTCGCGACCTTGGCGAGGAACTTCGTGCGCGCGATCCCGACCGTGATCGGCAGCCCGACTTCGCGCACCACTCGCGCCCGCAGCTCGCCCGCGATCTCAAGGGGCGGTCCGGCGATCTTGTGCAACCCGCCCACCTCCAGGAATGCCTCGTCGATCGAGAGGCCCTCGACCAACGGCGTGGTGTCGCGGAAGATCGCGAACACCGCCTTGCTGGCGGCGGAGTAGGCGGGCATGCGGGGCGGCACCACGATCGCCTCGGGGCACAGTGCCCTGGCCTGCCGCCCGTTCATCGCGGTGCGCACACCCCTGCGCTTGGCCTCGTAGCTGCAGGCCAGCACGACGCCCCCGCCCACGATCACCGGACGGCCGCGCAGCCGCGGCGCATCACGCTGCTCGACCGACGCGTAGAAAGCATCGAGATCGGCATGCAGGATGGTGGCTTCGCCGCGCACGAACACATGTTCGCATCGAGGTCCGACATTTCGGCGCCGTCGTCGGTTGGTCCATCTCAGCGATTTCGGGCAGTCGGCCCAAGGGCCCCACGCGGCGACGGCGCGATGCTGACCAAGGGGGTAGCGACGGTCGTGGGCCGAAACTGTCGGTGGTCGGGGATAACGTCGCGAGCATGACCGCAATCGCTAGGTTGTCCGCCATCGCGCTCGACTGCCGGGAGCCCCGGAAGGTCGCCGAGTTCTACAGCGCGGTGCTCGATGTCCCGATCGTGCGCGAGGAGCCCGACTGGGTGCAGCTCGAGCCGATCGGGGGCGTGGAGCTGGCCTTCCAGTTCGCGCCCGATCACGTGCCGCCGCAGTGGCCGAGCGCCGAGCATCCGCAACAGATGCACCTCGATCTCGATGTCGCCGATCTCGACGCAGGCGAGGCGGCCGTCGTCGCGCTCGGCGCGCGCAAGCACGAGCACCAGCCGGGCAAGACGTTCCGGGTGTTCCTCGACCCGGCAGGGCATCCGTTCTGCTTGTGCCAGGAGTGAGGGTCGCTATCGGCTCGCCTGGGGGTGGCGCAGGAGCTCGTCCACCGCGGCGCGCCATGCGGTGAGGCGGGTCAGTGGATCGTCCGGGGCCTGCCCGTCGGGCGGGGCCTGCCCGTGGGGCACCGAGTGGCTGTCGGCCGCGGCCGGTTGGGTCGAGGCGGCATGGTGAGGAGGCTCGGCGGTGGGCGGCGGGTCGCCGATCGCGACGGGCACCTGCGGCGGGAGCGTGGCGAGCAGGCCGGGGGTCGCCACGGTGCCCAGCTCGCGGGCGGGCACCCGCACGTAGCCGAGCAGGTCGCCCAGCTCCACCACCGCCTCGGCCACCGCCGCGGGGGTGTCTGTGCGCGGCGACACGTCGAGCACGATCCCGCCGCGGGTGCCGGCGACGATGGCGGCCGCCGCCGCGGGCGTCGCGGCGGGGGTGCCCGCCACCACGGCGAGCAGCGGGCGGAGCCGGTACCGCCCGGCCAGCTCGTCGAGCACGGCGAACAGCTCGGTCGGATCGTCCCGCACGTCGGCATCGGCCCTGGCGGTCACGAACTGCGCGCCCAGCCGCACCCCCAGCTCGAGCACGCGCGCATAGGCGTGCTGCCCGTCCCACACCCGCAGCTCGGGGCCGAGCCGCATCCGCCCCACGTCCAGCACGGTCACGCGGGCGGCCAACAGCGCGGCCACCAGGTCGCGCAGCATCTCCGCCCCGACACCCTTCACCCACCAGGGCTCCACGTCCGGCGCGGTGGCCACGTGCAAGCCCACCGAGTCGATGCCCGCGCGCTCGGCGATCCGCACCAACCCCACCGGATCAAGAGGGTGGACGATCGACTGGTGCACGGCGATCCGGTTCACGCGCGTCACGCTAGTGGCACGCTCCCACTGAGCAGGAAAGCCCGCGCCGCCGTCATGCCCGATGCTTGACTCGCGCCTGAATGAAAGGGGAGCCAGATGGCTGAGCCGATCGTCCTGCATGGATATGAGGGGCTGGTCGAACGGGTCGGCCAAGAAGTGGGGACGAGCAGCTGGCACACCGTGCGCCAGGAAGACATCGATCTCTTCGCCAAGCTCACCCGCGACGAGCAGTGGATCCACACCGATCCCGCGCGGGCCGCCGAGGGCCCGTTCGGGTCCACGGTGCAGCACGGCTTCCTCACGCTGGGCCTGTCCACCGGGCATCTGTGGGAGGTCTGCACGGTCGACGGGTTCGACGTCGTCCTGAACTACGGCCTCAACAAGGTCCGCTTCCCGGCCCCGCTGAAGGTCGAGAGCCGCATTCGCATTCACGTGGCGGTCGCCGAGGTGAAGCCCCTCGACGGCGGCGCCGAGGCGGTGTACCGACTGACGTACGAGACCGAGGGGGAGCCCAAGCCCTGCTGCGTCGCCGAGCTCGTCTTCCGCTACTACCGCTAGGAGCGCCATGACCACCACGGAGACGCCGGAGATCGGGCAGAGCGCGGTCGCGAACGGCATCCGCACGAACTACCTGGAGGACGGCAAGT
The DNA here is from genome assembly GCA_963736375.1 of uncultured Actinomycetota bacterium. Classification (GTDB taxonomy): domain Bacteria; phylum Actinomycetota; class Actinomycetes; order Mycobacteriales; family Pseudonocardiaceae; genus Pseudonocardia. The sequence continues at coordinate 265,804 of CAVTOL010000016.1, read as the reverse complement.
CCTCGGAGCCGACCGTGATGCTCGTGCACGGCTCGGGGCCCGGTGTGACGTCGTACGCCAACTGGCGGCTGGTGATCCCGGCGTTGGCCGAGAACTTCCACGTCGTCGCCCCCGACATGGTCGGCTTCGGCTACTCGGACCGGCCGGAGGGCGTCAAGTACGGCCTGGACACCTGGGCCGACCAGACCGTCGGGCTCATGGACGCCCTCGGCATCGAGAAGGCCCATCTCGTCGGCAACAGCTTCGGCGGCGGCATCGGGCTGCGCATCGCCACCAAGCACCCCGACCGGGTCGACAAGCTCGTGCTGATGGGCAGCATGGGCGTCCACTTCCCGATCACCGAGGGCCTCGACGCGGTGTGGGGCTTCGACGGCACGCTCGAGGACATGCGCCGGGTCATGGGCTACTTCGCCTACAACCCCGCGCTCACCACCGACGAGCTGGCCGAGGTCCGCTTCCGCGGTGCCACCCAGCCCGGGTTTCAGGAGTCGTTCTCCTCGATGTTCCCCGCGCCCCGCCAGCGCTGGGTGGAGTCGATGAGCGTGGCGGAGGACGAGATCCGCGCGCTGACCAACAAGGTCCTCATCGTGCACGGGCGCGAGGACAAGGTCATCCCGGTCGCCAACTCGTACAAGCTCCTCGAGCTGATCGACAACGCCGACCTCGCGGTGTTCGCACACTGCGGGCACTGGTCGATGATCGAGCGGACGGCGGACTTCAACCGGCTCGTCCGCGACTTCTTGCTCGGCGAGTAGGCGCCATGGCCCCCCGCACCCGCCGCAAGTCCGCGTCGTCCACTACCGGCGGTCGCCGAACGCGACCAGCAGTTGCTGCGGCGCATCCACGAGATCATGGTGCTCACCCGTGCGGTGGAGGACCGGATGGTCGCCATGTACAAGGGCGGCGATCTGCTCGGTTCGCTCTACACCGGCCACTGGCACGAGGCCATCAGCGTGGGCGCGGCGTCGGCGCTGCGCCAGGACGACTACATGGCGCCGATCCACCGTGACCTCGGCGCCCACCTGTGGCGCGGCATGGAGCCCTGGCAGGTGATGGCGAGCTTCATGGGCAAGGCCACCTCGCCAACCGGTGGCCGCGACGGCACGCTCCACTACGGGCGGCTGGACCTGAACATCTACAACCTGCCCAGCCACATCCCGGCCAACTTCCCGGTGGCCACGGGAATGGCGTTCGCCGCGAAGTACCGCGGCGAAGACCGGGTGTGCCTGGCGTTCTGTGGGGATGGCTCGACGTCGCGGGCCGACTTCCACGAGGCGCTCACGATCGCGAGCGTGCAGTCGCTCCCCAATGTGTTCGTCATTGAGAACAACCAGTACGCCTACTCCACTCCGCTGCGGCTGACGTCGCACTCGGAGACGTTCTCGGTCAAGGCGGTCGCCTACGGCATCCCCGGCGTCACGGTGGACGGCACCGATGTGCTGGCCGTGCACGATGCCGTCGCCGAGGCGGTGGCACGGGCCAGGGCGGGGGACGGGCCGTCGATCGTCGAGGGCGTCACGATGCGCATGCACGGCCACGCCGAGCACGACCCGGCCGACTACGTGCTCAAGGAACTCTACGAGGAGTACTCCAAGAAGGACCCCGTCGAGCTGTTTGAGGGCGTGCTGGTGGACGCGGGCGTGCTCGACGTCGACGCGGCCAAGCAGGTCCACGAAGGCGCCCGCCAGTTCGCGATCGCCGCCCGCCGCAAGGCGCTCGCCGACCCGATGCCCGATCCCAGCAACATCGAGGACGGTGTGTATGCCGACTGAGTCGAGCTTGCGAGGCGATCATGGTTACTGAGCGAGCTTGCGGAGCGATCATCAGCCCTGAGTCGAGCTTGCGAGGCGATCATGGTTGCTGACACTGGCAACGCCACCTACCTGGAGGCCGTCGGGCTGGCGCTGGACGCCGAGATGGACCGCGACCCCGATGTCTTCCTGATCGGCGAGGACGTCGGCCAGTTCGGCGGGGCGTTCAAGGTCACGAAGGGCTTCCTGGACAAGTTCGGGCCGCGGCGCGTGGTCGACACGCCGATCGCCGAGACCGGGTTCACCGGGCTGGCGGCAGGGGCGGCGCTCGTCGGGCTGCGCCCGGTGGTCGAGTACCAGTTCGCGGACTTCATCTCGTGTGCGTTCGACCCGATCATCAACGTGCTGGCGCGCCACCACTGGCGCACCGGCGACGCCATGCCGGTCACGATGCGGGCACCGTTCGGGGCGCGGTTGCGGGCCGGGCCCACGCACAGCCAGAGCGTCGAGAGCTACTTCGCGCACGTGCCGGGCCTCAAGATCGTCATGCCGGGCACGCCGGAGGACGCGGCGGGCCTGCTGGTGAGCTCCATCCGGGACAACAGCCCCACGCTCTACCTGGAGAACAAATACCTCTACCGGCGGCTGCGGGCGTCCGGCCCACTCTCGCTCGACCCCATTCCGCTCGGGGTCGCCAAGGTGGTGCGCGAGGGCCGCGACGTCAGCCTCATCACCTACTCCGCGGGGGTCTCGCAGGGGGTCGAGGTGGCCGAGGAACTGGACAAGGACGGGATCTCCGTCGAGGTCGTCGACGTGCGCACGCTGGTGCCGCTGGATGTCGAGACGATCGCCAACTCCGTCCGCAAGACGTCGCGCGCGGTGGTGCTGCACGAGGCGGCGCGGCGGCTGGGGTACGGCGCGGAGATCGCGGCCACCATCCAGGAGGAGTGCTTCTGGCACCTCGACCAGCCGGTGGTGCGCATCGCGGCAAGAAACACGCCGACGCCCACCAGCCCGCCGCTGGAGGACGCGGTGGTCCCCCAACCCGCGCAGATCGCCGAAACGCTGCGGAAGGTGGCGAGGGCCTAGCCATGCCCGCCGACGTACTTTTCTCCGCGGAGGCGGAATCATGAGTGACTACGACCTGGTGGTGCTCGGCGGCGGTCCCGGAGGGTATGCGGCGGCGCTCTACGCCGCGTCCACGGGGCTGTCGGTGGCGATGGTGGAGAAGGACAAGGTCGGCGGCACGTGCCTGCACCGGGGCTGCATCCCGGCCAAGGCGCTGCTGCATGCGGCCGAGGTGTTCCGCACGGTCTCGCACGCCGCCGAGCACGGCGTGAAGGTCGCGGGACAGCCGGAGCCGGACTGGCCCGCGGCGAACAAGCGCAAGGCGGGCATCGTCAACACGCTGCACCGGGGGCTCTCCGGCCTGCTCAAGCGGCGCAAGGTCACGGTCGTCGAAGGCTTCGGCAGGCTCACACCCGACGGCACGGTCTCGGTGGACGGCCAGACACTGCGGGGACGCGCCACGATCATCTGCAGCGGTTCCGTGCCCCGCGCCATTCCCGGCATGGACGTCGACGGCGTCCGGGTGATCACCTCGGACCAGTCGACCAACGACCCGGCACCACGGCTGCCCGAGCGCGTCGCGGTGATCGGCGGGGGTGTGATCGGGGCGGAGTTCGCCTCCGTCTACACCGACCTCGGCGTCAACACCACGTTGCTGGAGGCGCTGCCGCACGGCGTGTTGCCCATCGGGCCCGACCGGGACTGCGCCGATGTGCTGGCCCGCTCGCTGAAGAAGCGCGGCACGACGATCCACGCCGAGGCGCGGGTCGGCACCTTGGGGCACACCGGCAACGGCGTGGTCGTGCCGTTCGACACGCCGAAGGGTGCCGAGAAGATCGAGGTCGACCAGGTGCTGGTCTCGATCGGCCGCCGCCCGCTCACCGAGGGGATGGGCTTCGAAGAGGCGGGCGTGCGGGTCGACCAGCGCGGGTTCATCGAGGTCGACACGAACACCATGCTGACCTCGCGGCCGGGGGTCTACGCGATCGGCGACTGCGTCGGCACACCGGGCCTCGCGCACGTCGCCTACGCCGAAGCCGTGCTCGCCGTGGACCACTTCTTGGGCGACAACCCCGTGCCGGTCGACTACGGCGGTGTGCCGTGGGTCGTCTACACCCACCCCGAGGTGGCGTGGTCGGGCATGACCGAGGCGGAGGCTCGGGCGGCGGGACACGACGTCGTCGTGCACAAGCACGCGTTCGCGGGCAACGGCCGAGCCATGATCCTCGGGGAGACCGACGGCCTCGTGAAGGTCGTCGCGCAGCGCGACGGGCCCATCCTCGGGTTCCATCTCGTCGGGCCGTGGGCCAGTGAGCTGCTGCACGAGGGCTACCTGGCCGTGAACTGGGAGGCGCTGCCGTCCGAGGTCGGCAGGCTGATCCACGCCCATCCGAGCCTCTCCGAGGCCATCGGCGAAACCATGATCACTTTCTCGGGCCGTTCCCTGCACGGCTGAGGCACCCCGAAAGGCCACGTGATGAGCGACGAGTGGGTCGTGACCATGCCCAAGCTGGGCGAGACGGTGACCGAGGGCACGATCGGGAACTGGCTCAAGCAGGCAGGCGACAGTGTGGAGTTCGACGACCCGCTCTTCGAGGTGTCCACCGACAAGGTCGACTCGGAGATCCCGAGCCCCTACGACGGCGTGATCGTGGAGATCCTCGTCGGATCGGGGGAGACCGTGCCGGTCGGCACCCCGCTCGTGCGGATCGGCGCTCCGGGAGCGACTGCGGGCCCGTCGGGGGCGGATCGGCTGCCGTCGGCGGCGCACGGCGTGGCCGCGGCCGGTGGGCCCGCGCTCGGCGACGCGGCGAGCCCCTCGATGGGCGGCTCCGAGGGGATGGCAGGGGAGGACCCCGGCTTCTCGGTCCCGTCCGGGGTGGTGCACGACATCACGATGCCGAAGCTGGGCGAGACCGTCACCGAGGGCACGATCGGGCGGTGGCTCAAGCACGCGGGCGACACCGTGGAGTTCGACGACCCGCTCTACGAGGTGAGCACCGACAAGGTCGACTCGGAGATTCCCAGCCCGTACGACGGCGTCATGCTGGAGGTGCTGGTCCGGGAAGGGGAGACCGCACCAGTGGGGGCCGTGCTCGCCCGCATCGGTGAGCCCGGCGCGCAGGCAGGCCCCACAGGCGCGCCGGCCCCCGCGATGTCGGCGCCCGCGGCCTCGGCGCCCGCTGCGGCCGCACCTGCCGGGTCCGCCACCCCGTCTGCCGACCGCAACGGTCGGATGCTCTCCCCGCTGGTGCGTCGCCTCGTCGCCGAGGCCGGGCTGGACGTCAGCGCCATACCAGGTTCGGGCGCAGGCGGCCGGATCCGACGTGAGGACGTGGAGCGCGCCATCGCGGGCGGATCCGCTCGCGCGCAGGCACCCGCGGCCGCACCAGCGGCGACCGCCGCGGCGCCCGCGGCAGCCCCCGTCACCCCGGCGGCCGCACCGACGCCTGCCGCGGCACCGGCGGCCCCCGCCGCCGCGGCCGCCCCTTCGGGTCCCGTCGATCCGCGCGACCAGGTCGTGCCGCTCTCCCGCATGCGCCTGGCCGTGGCGGCAGGCATGAAGGCCTCGCAGACGCTCGCGGCGTCGGTGTGGACCTCCGTCGAGGTCGATTTCGACAACGTCGAGCGGGTGCGGCAGAAGCTCAAGGACCGCTTCAAGGCCGAGACCGGGTCGTCGCTCTCCTACCTGCCGTTCGTCGCGCGGGCCACGGTCGACGCGCTGCGCGCGCACCCCACCGTCAACTCCTCGATCGACATCGAGGCCAAGACGATGACCATGCATCCCTACGTCAACCTCGGCATCGCCGTCGACCTCGACCAACAGGGCCTCGTCGTCCCGGTCGTGCGTGACGCCGACGGGCTCAACATCCGCGGGATCGCCAAGAAGATCACCGAGATGGCCGGAGCGGCGCGGGGGAAGAAGCTGGCCATGTCGGACATGCAGGGCTCGACGTTCACGATCACCAACCCCGGTCCGTTCGCCAGCTGGGCCTCGGCGCCGATCATCAACCAGCCCAACACCGGCATCCTCTGCACCGACGGCGTCAAGCGCCGCCCGGTCGCGGTGGGCGACACGATCGCCATCCACCCGACCGGCGTCATCGGGCTCGTCTACGACCACCGCGCGTTCGACGGGTCCACGGCCTCGCTGTTCCTCCGTGACATCCGCGACGCGCTCGAGCAGCGGGACTGGGCGGCCGAAATCGGCTGAGGAGCAGCCCGATCCGGTCACGGTGACGATCGCGCGCACCGTCGCTCCCGGTCGGGAGATCGAGTTCGAGGACTGGAGCGCGGCGCTCACCCGTGCCGCATCGGCCTGGCCCGGCTTCCTCGGCGCCGGGCTGCTGCGGCCAGGACACGTGGGCGACGCGTGGCATGTGGTGTTCCGCTTCGCGACCGCGGCGGACCTCGTCGCGTGGGAGTCCTCGGCCGAACGGGCCGCGATACTGGCCGCGGGCGAACCGCTGGTGCACGCCACCGCGTCGCACCGCGTCTCCGGTCTTGAGACCTGGTTCGCCCTCCCCGGGCGCACCGCTCCTGCGCCCCCGAAGTGGAAGATGTTCCTGGTCTCCGCCGCTGCGATCTACCTGCTCAACGTCCTACTGACGACGCTGTACGGCGGCCTCATCGCGGGCTGGGCGCCGATGGCACGGGTGGCGCTCGTCTCGGTGCCCGTCACCGCGCTGATGACTTGGGTGGTCATGCCCCGCGCCGCGCGGGCGCTTGCCTCATGGCTCTACGCCCCACCCCGCCGCCCGTGACGCACACCCTGTAGGGGAGGTGCGGTCGTGTCCGGCGAAAGCGACAGCTTTGACCGCCCGTCCACACCGGGCGCGCCGACGTCCGGCGCTCGGCAGGCTTCGGCATGGGCGCCGGAGGTTGCTCACCTGTTTCCCCCGCCCCCGGGCGGGGGATGTAGCCGGTGTCAGCTCTGACCTGCCACCCGGTCTCCGTCGTAGAGGACGACCCCCATCCCGTTGATCCACTCGTAGACGGCCTCGTAGGCGAGCACCTTGCCCGGCGCGCTGCCCATGGCGGCGGCGAGCGCGATCCACGCCCGTACCTCGCCGGTGCCGTTGCCCGCCTCCATCAGCACGTCGTTCGGCACCGCGAGGATCTCGCTGAGGTCGCCGCGGCCGAGCTGGTCGAGGAACCAGCGGTCGAACTCCTCGTCGATGTCCCCGACCCGGGGCTCGCCGACGAAGTGCGACAGGCCACCGCCCGCGACGAGGCCCACCCGCTCGAGGCCGTCGTAGGAGCGGATCGCGTTGCCGATGGTGACACCGAAGTCCCAGAACTGCTTCGCGGTCATCAGCGGCGGCGTCGTGCAGTTCAGCACGATCGGCACCATCGGCAGTTCCATCGTCGGGTCGAGCCAGTAGTAGACGGTCATGAACCCGTGGTCGACCTTCATGCCGTACGAGAGCGCAGGCTGCTGACCTTGTTCGATCAGGCTCGCGGTGATGTGCGCGGCCAGGCCGGGGTCCGAGGGCACCATCTTCTTCGGCACCTGCAGCCACACCTCGGGCGGACCGAGGTGCTCCTCGTCCAGCCCGACGGCGATCTGGGGCAGGCCGTCGAGGAAGAAGTTGGTGAAGTGCTCCCCTGTCATCATCACGATGGCCTGTACGCCGGTCTCCTTCGCCTTGTTGCGGACCGTCTCGAGCGCCGAGAAGAAGTTCTCCGCCTGCTGGCGCGGCGCGGACCCCGGATCGGCCGTCATCATCGGCGCGTGCGAGGCCGAGTAGGCCATCACGATTTCTGCCACGGTGTCCTCCTCCGTGCCGTGTCCGCGCCCGCCTTCTGCAGCAGCGGGCGGTAGTCCGCCCGTTTGTAGCCCAGGGCCCTGCAGAAGCCATTGATGATCACCGGGTGCACGCCCATCGTGTAGATGGCGCCGATGTCGGGCTCGGTGACCGCGCGCTGCTCGTCGGGGGTCAGCGTGTATCCCTCGGTGATGATCTCCGGCCGCGGTCCGTCGCCTGCGGCCTCCAACCGACGCAGATGGTCGAAGAGACATCGTTGGACCATGTAGAGGGTCATCCCGGCTCGCTCACTCTCTCACCGTCGGCTCACGGACAAACCCAGCAAGCCCTCGGCGTTGCCACCCAAGATCGCTCGAGTGGCGGCGGCGTCGAGCCCGAGGGCACGCACGGTGTCGAGGGGAGCCCGGTCGCCGAGCTCGAAGGGGTGGTCGGTGCCCAGCAGCACGTGGGCAGCGCCGACGTCCTCGACCAGGCGACGCAGGAGCACGCTGGAGAAGACGGCGGTGTCGTAGTAGAGCCGGTCGGTGAACGCGGATGGCGGCAAGGTCGTGGTGTGCGCGACGTCCTTGCGCTCCCAGCCCATGTCCAGCCGCCCGCGCAACGCAGGCAGACAGCCGCCGCCGTGCGCGAGGCACAGGTTCAACGGGTGCCGCTCCAGCACCCGGCCGAAGACGAGGCGGGCGACCGCCAACGCGGTCTCCATCGGGTATCCCACGAGCTGGGGCAGCCAGAAGTCGGACTGTCGATGGGGGTCGGGCACTCCGCTCGGGTGCAGGAACACGAACGTGCCGCGTTCGGACAGCAGCGCCCACAGATCGTCGTTGATCGGGTCGTCGAGATCGCGGCCGCCGCCACGGGTGCCGATCGCGATCCCGCCCATTCCCAGCTCGTCCAGGCATCGGCGCGCCTCCTCGGCGGCGCCGCGCCAGCCGAGCGGCACCGACCCGAGCGCGACCAGCCGGTCGGGGTCGTCCGCGACGTAGACGGCGAGTTCGTCGTTGCCCGCGCCCACGATGCCGGTGGCGAACGCCTCGTCGTCGGCCGTGGAGCAGAACAGGAACGGGGGCAGGGACACCGCATGCCGCTCGACGCCGACCTCGTCCATCTCCGCGAGGCGCACGTCCACGTCGTACTGCGAGCGGGCCAGTGGCAACGGAGCGAGCGGCCCGACGCCGCTGACCCTCGGGTCGAGGCGGACGATCCCGTCGGGCACCCCGCCGAGATCGGCGAGGGCGCGGTCGGCCAGCCACTGCAGCAACGGCAGCGGCATGGAGTGGGCGTGAACGTCGACGGTGCCCGGGAACGCGGTAGCCTCCGCGCTCGGACCCACCGAACCGTTGATCGCCATATGCCCCACTGTCGACGCGAACAGACTGACCGGCCACCCGCTCTCACTGGTCGGAAGGGATCGCGCCGGTCTTCCTGATCATGAAAGTCTCGTCGAGCGAAGGTGCGGGAGGGCACGTGGCCGAGGATGTGGCGGAGGTCGCCCCCGGCGTCCACCGGTTGGCCCTCCCGCTGGGCATCCAAGGCATCGCGACGCTCAGCGCCTACCTCCTGCGCGCTCCCACTGGCGACACGCTGGTGGACTGCGGCATTGCGGCGGGAGCAGGCGACGAGGCGTGCGCGACCCTCGACGCGGCCCTGCGCGCGTGTGGGAGCGCCGTCGAACGGGTGGCGCGGCTCGTCGTCACACACGCCCACATCGACCATTTCGGCCTGGCGGGCGAGGTGGTGCGGCGCAGCGGCGGCGACCTGTGGATGCACCGGCGCACCGAACTCGACCTCGCGAAGTACTCCGAACCCGACGCGGCGATCGACCAGCGTGAGCTCATGCTCGCCGACCACGGCCTGTACGGGCCCGAGCTCACCGCCTCGTCCACCGGGCTGCGGGACTGGATGCCGGTGATGCCCTCGATCGGACAGCCGACCGTGCTGCTCGACGGCGGCGAACGCATCCCCGCGGGCGACCGCGTGTGGGAGGTGGTCCCCACGCCGGGGCACTCACCCGGGCACGTCTGCCTCTGGTCGCCAGCCGACCGGCTCCTCTGCTCGGGGGATCATCTGCTGCAAGTGGCGTCACCACCGGTGACGTTCGAGCGCGGCTTCGAGCGCGACCCGATGGGCTCCTACTTGGAATCCCTTGAGCGGGTGGCGCGGCTCGAACCCGCGCTGGTGCTCCCTGGCCACGGTCCGCCCTTCCCCGATGGCGCCCGCCGTGCCCGCGCCATCGCCCGTGGGAAGACCCGACGGCTCGACCGGGTGCGTGAGCTCGTCGAGGCAGCGCCCTGCACGGTCACCGAGCTGACCGACTCCCTCTATCCCGGGCCGATGAGCGGCGCGCAGCGGCACTTCGTCATGGCCGAGCTGCTGGCCGACCTCGCCTACCACGAGGTGCGCGACGTGCTCGAGCGCAACCGGCGGACGGACGGGGTGTTCGTCTGGAGCGCGGTGAGCTAGCCCCGGGCTGCCCGATCAGACGTCGATGCGTTCCCGGCACTCGACGCAGCCGTGCGGGCAGCCCCGGCACGGCCCGAGGGTCGCGACGGTGCGCGCCCCCATGCCGCCGGGACGCGTCAGGTTCCACCAGAAGGCGGTGACCGCCAAGGCGATCGCCATCGGCGCGGCGAGCAGCGACCCGGCGCCGAGCGCCAGAAACGTCATGATCCCCGACAGCACGGCGGCGATCCCCAGGAGACGGTGCACCGCCCCAGTGTGAACCCTGCCGTTATCGGACCGTGACCAGGGTCGGCGCGCCGTGCCGTCCAGCGGAAACACGACCGTCACGCGTTGACCCTTCCCGATGGTCGGGCTGCACTACCTGTCGACAGCTGTGGAGTGCGCGCTCCGCCCGAGGAGGACAGATGCAGGACGAGATCCACGAGCCGCCCGGCTCACACGAGCCGACCGAGCATGTGAAGCAACCGAAGAAGGCAGCGGCGAGCGGCTGGATCGGCAGCGCGCTCGAGTACTACGACTTCTTCATCTACGCGCAGGCCGCCGCGCTGGTCTTCCCGAACATCTTCTTCCCGTCGACCAACCCGCAGGTCGCGATCGTCGCGGCGTTCGCGACGTTCGGTGTCGGCTACGTCGCGCGGCCGATCGGCGCGTTCGTGCTCGGGCACTGGGGCGACACCCACGGCCGCAAGAACGTGCTCGTGCTGTGCATGCTGTTGATGGGTGGCTCGACGTTCCTGGTGGCCCTGTTGCCCACCTACAACGCCGTCGGCATCCTGGCACCGAGCCTGCTGGTGCTCCTCCGCCTGATCCAGGGCTTCGCGGTCGGCGGCGAGATATCCGGGGCCAGCGCCATGATCCTGGAACACGCGCCCTTCGGGCGGCGCGGCTACTTCGGCAGCTTCACGCTGCAGGGCGTGCAGGCCGGGCAGATCATCGCGGCGGCCGTGTTCCTGCCGCTGTCGGCCTTGATGTCGCCGGACGCGTTCCAGACGTGGGGATGGCGGATCCCGTTCCTGCTGTCCGCTGTCGTGGTGCTCGCCGGGTACATCATCCGGCGTCGCGTCGATGAGACCCCGGCGTTCCAGGAAGAGGCCGAGCACGGCGAGGTGCCCGCCGCGCCGATCGTCATGGCCGTGCGGGAGAACGGCACGGACATGCTGCGCGTGGTCTGCATGGCCCTGATGAACGCGATCCCGACCGCCGTCACGGTGTTCGGTGCGACGTTCGCCACCAGCGCGGCCTACGGTGTCGGCCTCACCACGACCAACTACCTGTGGATCTCGGTGGCGGGCAACGTGGTGGCCGTCATCCTCATCCCGTTCGTCGGCAACCTGACCGACCGGATCGGCCGTCGCCCCGTCATGATCTTCGGCTGTCTGGCGTCGGGCATACTGGCCTACCCCTACCTGTACTTCGTCGCGCAGGGCGATCTGGTGCTGGCGTTCCTGTTCGCGATGCTCATGTGGGGCGTGGTGTACCAGGGCTACAACGCGGTGTTCCCGGCGTTCTACCAGGAGCTGTTCCCGACCAAGACCCGGGTGACGGCGTTCGCGGTGTCCCAGAACATCGGCACGCTGATCACCGCGTTCCTGCCCGCGATCTACGCCGCGCTGGTCGGCCCCGCGCCCGGCGCGTGTGTGGTGGACAAGAAGTTCGCCCCGAACGTCGCGCTGCCGAGCGGCCAGACGTGCCGTCAGGTGGCCGACGCCGTCGAGATCAACGTCGTGTGGGTGGTCGGCAGCATCACCTTCGGTCTGGCGATCATCGCGGCCATCGCGGCCTTCAGCGCCCGCGAGACGTTCCGGATCCATCTGAACGACCTCGGCAACAAGGACGCGCAACCGATCCCGCGCGAGGAGTACGACCGGCTGCGCGCGGCCGTCTGACGCGGGAGACGATGCATCCATGACCTCCGTCCTCGTGCTCAACGGACCCAACCTCAACCTCCTCGGCACCCGGAAGCCGGAGGTGTACGGGCGCACCACGCTCGCCGACGTCGAGGCGATGTGCCGAGAGGAGGGGGGCAAGCTCGGGTTGGACGTGGAATTCCGCCAGTCCAACCACGAGGGCGCCCTCATCGACTGGATCCATGAGTTCGGGGCGGAGGTCAAGGCCGGTCGGTGCATCGGTGCCGTCTTCAACCCCGGCGCGTACACCCACACGTCGGTGGCGTTGCACGACGCGATTGAGGGGGCGAGCCTGCCGGTGATCGAGTGCCACATCTCGAACGTCCACAAGCGGGAGGAGTTCCGCCACCACTCGTACATCTCGCCCGTGGCGGCGGGCATCATCGTGGGGTTCGGGGTGCACGGCTACGTGATGGCGATGCGCGGGCTGCAGCACTTCTCGACGATGGCGGCCTGAGCGGTGCCCGGCGGCCGGATCGTGCAACTGGCGATGAGCCTCGGCACAGCCCTGCTCGGTGTCTTGCTCCTGCTGTTGGCGGGATCGTCCGAGCTGGGCCTGTTCGGGTCGTTGTTCGTGGTGCTGGGCGCGCTGGGCGTGGTGCTCTGGTTCGTGCTGCCCACGGGCGCGCGACGCTGAGGGGCTACCGGCCGCTCGACCGCGAGCTCGATGACGTCCTTAAGGCCGGACACCAGCCGTTGCGGGTGACGCTGCGGCGCCGCCCGTCGGCGGGTGGGGCGAGGTGGCCGTGCAGCTGCCATTCCTGGCCGTCAAATGCCCAGTGCAGGAACTCCTCCTCCCATGGCCGGTTGAGGAGGCGCTGACGTTCGTGCAGCTCGGTGACCTCGGCATCGAACTCCCGCAGAGCCGTGCCGAGGCGACGGAGCCGGTCGCTGACTGACATGGCTTCACTCTGTCGCTGAGGCATCGGCGGTCGCCATAAGGACTTCACGTCGTCACGCGCAGGGCGGCGGCTGAGCGGCCTTACCAGGGTCTCAGGGGGTGATGTGGCGGGGACGCAGGCGCCAGGCCATCCACAGCGCCGCCGTATCGAACCAGCGGGCGATCTCCATGGCCGCTGCGGCCTGCTCGTAGCCGCGGGCGCCGCGGGCGGCCCCCAGGCTGCGCTCCATGGTCATGCGGTCCATCGCGGCCTCCGTGCCGAACCGCAGGAGGGCGTCGCTCAGGCGTTCGCGTAAGGCGACCATGTGGCCCACGGTACGCCGGGGTTCACCACCAGCCCTGTCGGCGGGCCCAGATAAGGAGGGCGACCGACATCACAAGCATGCCCGCGACCAGCACCCCCAGCCAGCCCCAGTGCGTCTCGTCGTTGACGATCACGTTCATGCCCATGACGGACGAGATGGCCGTCACAGGCAGCGTGACGGCCGCGATCACGGCGAGGCGCTCGGCGGCGATGGTCATCTTCGTGTTGGTGCGGGTCTGGTAGAACTCGATCACGCCCTGCAGGTACTCCCGCTGGGTGTCGGCCATCGCCGCGATGCGGCCGAACTGGTCCTCGACGTCGTGCAGCAGCTCGGCGTCGTGCTTGCCGAAGACGACCCGCGTGTGCATCCGCCCGTACACCTCGCGGGCCAGCGCCGACATCGCACGGGCGGCCAGTAGGCCGTGCCGGGCGCGGAACAGCTCCTCCAGGAAGTCCTCCGCGTTGCCGAGGTGCCCGGCCATGACCGTCTGCTCCAGGCTCCACACCTCCTGTGTGAGCGTGGACAGGAAGTCCCGCAGCCGTCCGGTCAGCGCGGTGACCAGCGCGTACGACAGCGCAGCCGCGGAGTCGGCGTGCAGCCGCCCGGCCTCGATGCGGCGCAGCACCGCCCGGGTCTCCGTCTGGGCGGCGGTCGGGTCGACGCCCTTGCCGAGCGGGCCGTGCACGGTCACCAGCCAGTTCGGGCCGATGAACTGGTCGAGTTCGATGTAGTGCACGTGGCCGTGGTGGCCCGCCTCCGGCGCGTGCAGCACGACGAACGTGTGGTCCGGGTAGACGTGCACTTTCGGCAGCGGGTTGCGCTCGGCGCACTCGCGCACCGCGCCCGCATGCAGGCCGAGCGGCTCGACGAGCGCCGCCGCCGCGGCCTCGTCCCATTGCGGCACGTCGACCCACACCAGGTCCGGCCCGCGCAGCAGCGCAACCAGATCGGCCGGATCGCGTGCCTGCACCCCGTCGGGAGTCACCACACGTACGTCCACGGCCGTACGGTCTATCGGCGGCGCCGGTCTCGTGCGCCGTCTTCCAGCCAGCGGAACGGTTGTGCGGCTGCTTGGTATAGTTCACGATAGGGTCATGGACACCAACGATGCGGCCCGTGATGTCGCCGAACGCGCCGCGAGCGTGTTGGGCCCCGAGTCCGGACTCCTGGAAGACCTGGATGCGGCCGGTTTCATGGACGCGTTGTGGCGCGCGGTCGCCGCGACCGCCAGCAACCCGACCGAGTCCGTGCGGGCGGCCGTACAGCTGGCCAACGATCTCGCCCGGATCCCGGTGGTGGCCGGAGCGAAGGCAATCGGCGCCAACCTGGAGCCACCCGTCCCGGTCGACCCCAAGGACCGGCGCTTCGGAGATCCGGCGTGGTCGGGGAACCCGCTGTTCTACGGCACCCGGCTGACGTACCTCGCGGCCTGCCGATGGGCGCGGGACGTGATTGCGGCCGCGCCGGTAGCGCCCGATGTGGCGCGGAAGGCAGGCATGTTCGTCGACCTCCTGCTCGACGCGCTGGCGCCCACGAACTTCCTGCCGTCGAACCCCGCGGCGCTCAAGCACGCGTTCGACACGGGCGGGGCGAGCCTTGTCGCGGGCGCGCGGCAGTTCCTCGACGACGCGCGCACCAACGGCGGCAGGCCCCGTCAGGTGGACGCGAGCGGGTTCGAGGTGGGTCGCAACCTGGCCGTGACGCCCGCCAAGGTGGTGTTCCGTAACCATCTGATGGAGCTGCTGCAGTACGAGCCGCAGACGGAGCAGGTGCACGCCACACCGCTGCTGGCCAGCCCGCCGTGGATCAACAAGTACTACGTGATGGATCTCGCGCCGGGCCGCAGCTTCATCGAGTGGGCCGTGCAGCACGGGCGCACGGTGTTCGCGATCAGCTACATCAACCCGACGGCCGACATGTCGCACACCACGATGGACGACTACCTGATCCACGGCCCGCAGACGGCACTGGACGTGATCAGCGAGATCACCGGCGCCGAGACGATCGACATCGTGGGGCTGTGCCTCGGCGGCGCTCTGACGGCGGTCACCGCGGCCTACCTGATGGAGGCGGGCGACTCCCGGATCGGCACGCTCACGCTGCTCAACACGATGCTCGACTATTCAGAACCGGGTGCCCTCGGCACGTTCACCGATCTCGCGACCGTGGAGAAGCTGGAACGCAAGATGCGCAAGGAGGGCACCCTGGAGGGGGCCTCCATGGCGGGCACGTTCGACATCCTGCGGGCCAACGATCTGATCTTCAACTACGTCGTGTCCAACTGGCTGATGGGCCAGAAGCCGCCCGCGTTCGACATCTTGGCGTGGAACACCGACAACACCCGGATGCCCGCCGCGATGCACGCGTTCTACCTGCGGAACTTCTACGTGGACAACCGACTGGCCACGGGCACGCTGGAGATCGGGGGACGGGTGGTGAACCTCGGCGTGATCAAGTCGCCCGCCTACGTCGTCTCGGCGATCAACGACCACATCGTGCCGTGGGAGTCGGCGTACAAGACGGTGGGCCTTGTCAGCGGTCCGGTGCGGTTCGTCCTGGGCTCCGGCGGTCACATCGCGGGCATCGTGAGCCCGCCGGGGCCCAAGGCGTGGCACATGGTCGGCGCGGAGAACGTCCCGTCCGCGAAGGAGTGGCGCGAGGGCGCCGAACGCCACCCCGGCTCGTGGTGGGAGGACTGGGCCGCCTGGTCGGCCGAGCACTCGGGCCCGATGGTCGACCCGCCCCGCATGGGCAGCGACGCCCACCCTGTTCTCGGCGAAGGGCCGGGCGAGTACGTGCGCACCTGAGCAGGTCGTTCAGCTTCCTGCCGACACCGCCAGCGTGGGGGCCGGGGTGTTCATCGCCGCGCCCGCCCCCGGCGGCTCGGGGTGGCCTGCGAGCTCGCGGCTGAGGCTGCGCGCCGTGATCGTGAGCACCGCGAGCATCGTCTGCAGGCTGGCGCCGAGATCGCGCACCGTCAGCTCGATCGCTGCCGCCGCGTTACCGCCGGGCCCGAAGACCGGCACGGCCACGCCGCAGGCGCCCGCCTCGAGCTCGAAGCGGGTGACGGCCACGCGGGTGAGCCGGGTGACCGCCAGCGCCCGCCGGAAGCGGTCGGGGGAGGTCACGGTGTGCGCGGTGTACGGCCGCAGCCCGCGGTGGATCGTCATGTCGACGACCCCGGGCGCCGAGAAGGCCAGCAGGGCGCGGCCGAGCGCGGTCGGGTGCGCAGGCAGGGTGGCGGCCGGGTTGAACGACGTGACCGGGCCGTGGCCGGGCTGCTTCTCGATGTAGGAGACGTCGAGCTCCTGCAGCACGCCGAGCCGGGCCCGGCAGCGCGTCGCGGCGGCGAGATCCTCAAGGACGCAGGGCGCGCGCTCCTCGAGCGTGGGCCCGCTGTCGGGGCAGCCCGCCATCATGCGCAGCGGCAGTCCCGCTCGGTAGAGCCCGTCTGGCGTGCGCTCCAACAGCCGCCACGAGGTGAGCTCGGCTGTGAGGCGGTGAGCGGTGGAGATGGGCAGTCCGGCCAGTCGGGCAATCTCGGTCAGGCAGTGCTCGCTGCCCTCCGTGAACGTCATCAGGATCGAGGTGATCTTGCTGGTGACCGAACGTCCCGACTCGGTCGAATTACCTGCCACGACGCTGCCCTCTCCACGTCATTGTGTGATCTCCGGGTAGGGACCAGAAAACACAGCCTTGACGTGGCTTACCAGCGCGTCATCCCGAAGACAACATCCGAAATGCGCATGGTTGCGTGTGTCCGAGGGTGGGTAGCGGCAAACCCCAGGGTTGTTCATCGGGGCGACGGCTGTGCGCATCGAGGAAGATCCGCGGGTGGAGTTGGACTGGCTGGAGACCTTCCTCGCGGTCGCGGACCGCGGGGGGTTCACGGCTGCGTCCGCGACGGTCCACCGCTCCCAGTCGCGCGTCAGCGCGCACATCGCCGCCCTGGAGCGTGACCTGGGCGTGCGGCTGGTCGACCGCACGCACCGGCCCGCCCGGCTGACCGCGGCAGGGGAGGTCTTCGCCCGGCACGCCCGAGAGGTCGTCGCGGACGTCGGTGCCGCGCGCTCCGCGGTCGGCGCGCTCCGCGGGATGGACGCCGAGCCGATCACGGTGCTCACCACCCCGTGCATCGGCGCCG
This sequence comes from uncultured Actinomycetota bacterium, assembly GCA_963736375.1. Lineage (GTDB taxonomy): Bacteria > Actinomycetota > Actinomycetes > Mycobacteriales > Pseudonocardiaceae > Pseudonocardia. The sequence continues at coordinate 248,499 of CAVTOL010000016.1, read as the reverse complement.
CGTTCTTCCCCGCGATCTTGGGCGACCTGGCGCGGACCCATCCGGGCGTGCGCGTTTCGCTCGTCGAGCGGATCGGGGTCGACCTCGAGCGGCGGCTGCTGGGCAACGGGCCCGCGCTCGCCGTCCTTCCGCGTGCCGCCGCCCCGTTGCCTCCGGGCCTGCGCGAGCGCGTGCTGTGGTGGGAGCCGCTGCGCGTCGTCGTGCCGGTTGGCCACCAGCTGGACCTCGCGGGCGGCTCCGTGTCGCTGGACGCGCTCACGGCCCGGCCGCTGATCGTCTGCGGCACACAGGTGGAGACCTCCCTCGACGGGCATGCCACGGAGGTGCTCGACCAGCTCGTCGCCCGCGGCCGGGCCGCGCAGCCCCGCGCGGCCGTCGACGCGCCGCAGACCCTGATCGCGCTGGTGCGGGCAGGCGTCGGTGTCGGCGTCATCAATGCCGTTGCGCTCGGCCCGATCGACCTCACGGGGCTGTCCGTGCTCGCCGTCGACGACCCGACGGTGCGCCGCGACGTCGCCGGATACTGGTACGACGCGCTCACCACCGGCGGGGTCGGGATGGAGCTGCAGCGCGCCATGCTGGCAGCGCCGCTGCCCCCCGGCGGGTGCCCTCCCGAGGAGTAGGGTCGGGCGATCTCGTCCCGGCCGAGGGGAGGGTGGGCAGTGCTGCCGCTGTCGCCGCTGTCGCCCTTCGTTGGTCGCGCTGCCGAGTTGGCCCTCTTGCGCGCTGCCTTCGCCGACGCCGCGGCCCTCCACCCACGGTTCGTGCAGATCGAAGGTCCGGCCGGGATGGGCAAGACCGCGCTGATCGAGCGCTTCCTCGCCGATCCGGAATCCGAGCAGCCGCCGACGGTGCTGCGTGCGGGCGGCGACGAGGCCGAGGCGCTGCTCACGTACGGGGTCGTCGAACAGCTGGTGCGTTCGGCAGGCCTCCAGCCTGCCGCGGTGACCGGCGCGGCCGGGCCGCCCGACGACCCGGTCACCGTCGGCACCCGGCTGCTCCGGCTGTTCGACCGGGACGACGAGGCGGCGGTGGTCGTCATCGTCGACGACGCGCACTGGGCCGACCGGCCGTCGCTCTCGGCCCTGCTGTTCGCGCTGCGCAGGCTGGTCGCGGACCCGGTGCTCGTGCTGATCGGCGTCCGGGACGCGGTCACCGGGCTCCCGGAGGGCCTGCGCAGGCTCGTCGACGGACCGCACGGCACCGCCATCACGCTGTCCGGGCTCGCCGAGCCCGAGCTGCGTGACCTCGCGGCCGAGCTCGGTTCGCCGCTGTCGCCGGTGGCGGCGCGGCGCCTGCGCGACGGCACGCGGGGCAACCCGCTGCACGCGAGGGCGCTGCTCGCCGAGTTCCCGGCGCAGTGGTGGAGGACGGGGGAGCGGCCCCTGCCCTCGCCGCGCTCGTTCCGGCTGGTGGTGCACGACCGCTGGGCGGGTTGCTCCGCGCCCGCCCGCGACCTCGTCGACGCCGCTGCCGTGCTCGGCATGCACAGCCCGCTCCCGCAGGTGGCGACGCTCGCCGGGCTGGACGAGCCCCTGTCGCCGCTGGACGAGGCCACGGCCGCGGGGCTACTGGCCGAGCCGGGGCCGGGCATACCGATCACCGTGGCCTTCCCGCACCCGCTCGTCCGGTCGGCGGTGCACGACTCGCTCGGCGTGGCCCGGCGCAGTGCTCTGCACACCGCGGCGGCCACGCTGGTCGCGGATCCGGCGGCCGTGCTGCGGCATCGCGTTGCCGCGGCGACGGTCCCCGACGCCGCGCTCGCGGCGGACCTGGAGACCTTCGCCCGCCGCGAGGCGGACCGCCAGGCGTGGCCCGCGGCGACCGCGAGCCTCGTCGAGGCCGCACGCCAGAGCCCGGCCCCGCCCGATCGGCAGCGACGCGTTCTCGAGGCCGTCACCTGGATGCTGCAGAACGGCGACGCGGCGAGCGCGGCGGAGCACCGCGGCGAGATCGCCGGTTTCGCGCCGGGTGCCCAGCGCGACAGCGTGCTCGGCGCACTCGCCATGGCCGCCGGACGGCCCGCCGATGCGGAGGCGCTCCTGCGCAGGGCGTGGACCGCGTGCACCGCGGACACCGATCCCGAGCTGACGGCCACCATCGCGCTCCAGAACGCCATGCACTCCTACGGCCGCCTCGACGGTGCGGGCACCGTCACCTGGTGCAGGCGGGCGCTGGAGCGGACCGGCCCGGACACGGTCACGCACTGGGCGGCCAGCACCTACCTCGCCCACGGTCTCGGCTACGCGGGTCAGACCGCGGAGTCGTTCGCCGCGGTCGCCGCAGCGGACGGCCCGAACTACGTCTGGCTGGAGCCGCGCTCGGCCCGCGGCACGCTGCGGCTGGTGGACGACGACCTCGACGGCGCACGGGCAGACCTCGCCGCCACGGCGCTGGCCGCGTCGCGCCTTGGCGTGCTGAACACGGCCGCGTTCTCCTTCGCGTTCCTGGCCAGGGCGGAGTACCTGGCCGGGGCCTGGGACGACGCGGTGGTGCACGCCGAACGGGCGGTGGCGATCAACATCGAGGCGGACCTCGACTTCACCCGGTCGATGGTCGTCGGCATCGCGGCGCTCGTGCCTGCGGCCCGCGGCGACTGGGAGGCGGCCGAGCGGGCGATGGAGGGCGCGCCCGCTGGCACGGACGACTACGAGCGGTCCGTCGTCGCGGTCGCCATGTCGCGGGCGCGGATCGGCGAGGCCGTCGGCGATCCGGAGGCCGTGCTCGCTGCGCTCGAGCCCGTGCGCCACTTCCCGTTCCGCGACGGGGTGGACGAGCCCGGCTTCTGGGCGTGGCCGGATCTCTACGCCGAGGCGCTCGTCGGGGTGGGGCGGGCCGCGGAGGCCGACGTCCTGCTCGGGCCGCACGAGCGCCGCGCCGCCGCACGGGGACGGCAGTCCTCGATCGCCCGCCTCGCCAGGGCCCGCGGGCGGGTTGAGGCCGCACTGGGCCGGGCCGAGCGCGCAGAGGCGGCCTTCACCCGCGCGTTGGAGGCGATGGAGAAGGTGGCGTTTCCGTTCGACGCCGCGCGCACCCGGCTCGCCGCCGGGGAGTTCCTGCGCCGGTCGGGGCAGCGGCGTCGGGCCGCCGAGCTGCTGTCCGCAGCGCAGCAGGGCTTCACCGAGCTCGGCGCGGCGCCCTACGCCGAGCGTTGTGCTCGGGAGCTGGCCGCGTCCGGGCTGCGGCCGGGCCGCCGTCGCGGCCGGGACGATACCCGCCTGACCGCGCAGGAGCTGGTCGTCGCGCGGCGGGCGGCAGCGGGCCTTTCCAACCGCGAGTTGGCCGCCGAGCTGGTGGTGAGCGTCAAGACCGTGGAGTACCACCTGCGCAACGCCTTCACGAAGCTGGGCGTGACGTCGCGGCGCCAGCTTGCCTCGCGCCTGGATTCCCACTCCCCGGAAGGCGCCTTGCCGGGCCCACGGTGAGCGGCGACGCTGCGGGGGTGCCCACCGACCTGCAGCACGACCTCGCCGCCGAGCTGTGGGAGGCCGATCGGACGGCGGTGCCGATCGCGCCGCTGACCGAGCGGTATCCCGACCTCGTCCTGGCCGACGCCTACGCCATCCAAACGATCAACATCGATCGCCGGGTCGCCGAGGGACAGCGGGTGATCGGTCGGAAGGTGGGGCTCACGTCCAAGCCGATGCAGCGGCTGTTGGGCGTGGACGAGCCGGACTTCGGCGTGCTGACCGAAGCGATGGTCGTCGAGGACGGCGACGAGGTGGACCTCGCGACGCTCGTGCAGCCCCGGGTCGAGGCGGAGATGGCGTTCGTCATGGGCCGCGACCTCGCAGGGCCCGGCATCACGACGGGCACCGCCCTGGCCGCGATCGCCGGTGTGCTGCCCGCGATCGAGATCGTGGACAGCCGGGTGGCCGACTGGAAGATCAAGCTGGTGGACACGGTGGCGGACAACGCGTCGTCGGGCATGATCGTCACCGGCGGGCGCATGACGCCGGTCGGCGATGTGGACCTCCGGCTGGTGGGGGTGGTCGTCAGCCGCGGCGGCGAGGTGCTGCACACCGGTGCGGGAGCGGCCGTGCTCGGCAACCCGGCACGGTGCGTTGCGTGGCTGGCCAACACCCTCGGCGCCTTCGGTGCGGGGTTGCGCGAGGGCGACATCGTGCTGCCCGGCTCGCCGCATGCGATGGTGGCCGTCGCGCCGGGCGACGTGTTCCGTGCCGAGTTCGCCCACCTCGGCCCCGTGACCGTCCGGTTCTCCAAGGAGGCAGCGTGATCGACGCGGCGGACGTGGCGCACGAGCTCATCGCGGCGGAGCGGGAGCACAAGGCCATCGGTCAGTTCTCCGACGCCCATCCCGACTTCGACCTGGCCACGGCCTACCGGGCACAGCGGCTGTTCGTCGCGGCAAAGCTGGAGGCAGGCGAGCGGTTCGTCGGCTGGAAGCTCGGGCTGACCAGCCGCAACAAGCAACAGGCGATGGGTGTGGACGCGCCGCTGTACGGGCGGGTCACCAGCGGCATGCTCGCCACCTACGGCGAGCCGGTGCGCCTGGACCGCTTCATCCACCCCAGGGTGGAGAGCGAGATCGCGTTCCTACTGGCGCGCGACGTCGAGGCGCCCGCCACCGTGACGTCGGTGCTCGCCGCGACGGACGTCGTCTTCGGCGCGGTGGACGTCCTCGACTCCCGGTACGAGGGGTTCCGCTTCACGCTGGAGGACGTGGTCGCGGACAACGCCAGCGCGGGCGCGTTCTACCTCGGTCCGGTGGCGCGGCGGCCCGCGGACCTCGTCGACCTGCGGTTGCTCGGCTGCGTGGTGCGGGTGGACGGCGACGTGGCGATGACGGCGGCGGGTGCGGCCGTCATGGGCCACCCGGCCGCGTCGGTGGCGTGGCTGGCCAACCAGCTCGCCGCCGAGGGGGAGCGGCTGGAGGCGGGCCAGATGGTCTTCTCCGGCGGTGTGACGGCGCCCGTGCCGGTGGTCGCGGGCGGCTCGGTGACCTTCGAGTTCGACGGCCTCGGCGTCGTCGATGTCTACGGGGCGTGAGGACGATGCCGACATCGCAGGCGAAGGTGCCCACGGACGCGGCGCCCCGCTACGCCAAGCAGCTGCTCTCGCATCTGGGTCACAAGGCGCGGGTGGAAGCGCTGGACGGCGACCCCGACGGCGGGCGGTTGGTGTTCGAGCGCGGCACCGGCACGGTGCGGCCCGCTGGCGACCACATCCTGCTGGTGGCCGAGGCGGCCGACGAGGAGTCGCTCCGCCACGTCGAGGGCGTGCTCGCCCGGCACCTGGAGCGTTTCGGCGCCCGCCGCGAGCTGGTCGTCACCTGGCAGGAGAGCTGACTCCGCCGGCACGGGAGTCGGGCACGCCGGTCGACGCGCGCACCCGCAACTCGGTGGGCAGGACGATGCGTTGGGCCTCGCGGTTGTCGAGCAGAAGGCCCACCAGCGCGCGCCCGGCCTCCTCCACGGGGCTGGCGACGGTGGTGAGCGGCGGATGGCAGAAGTCGGCGCCGAAGATGTCGTCGTGGCCCGCCACCGAGACCGCCTCGGGGACGCCGACACCCCGCTGCTCCAGCCTGCGCAGCACGCCGATCGCCATCAGGTCGTTGAACGCCACCAGGGCGGTGGCGCCGGAAGCCAGCCCGACGTCGGCGGCCGCGACGCCGCCCTCGAGCGTCGGCGGGAACGGGCCGAGCCGGAGGATCTCCGCCCCCGCCTCGCGGGAATGCGCGGCGAGCGCCTCCCACCGCTTGTTCGCGGTCCACGCGTTGCGCGGGCCACCGAGGTAGGCCAACTCGCGGTGGCCCAGCGCGACCAGGTGCTCGACGATCTGGCGGCTGCTCTCGTCGTGATCGTTGACCACGCTCGGAAACCCCTCGAGCTCACGGTTGTACAGCGCGAGCGGACGGCGACGGCGCAGCTCGACGAGCTCGTCGTCGGGGCGGCGGCTGGATGCAAGCACGAAACCGTCCACCGACGATCCCAGCCGGGCCGCGAGCTCGGCCTCCAGGTCCGGACGGCCCCGGCTGTCGGCGAGCACCAGCGTGTAGCCCGCCGCGGCCGCCTGCGTCTCGGCCCCGCGGATCAGCCCGAACTGATGGGGGTTGGTGATGTCGGTGACCAGCAGCGCCAGCATCCGGGTCCGCCCAGATAGCAGCCCCCTGGCGAGCAGGTTGGGACGGTAGTCCAGCCGCCGCGCCACCGCCTGGACGTGCTCGCGGGTGCGGGCGCTGACGCGCTCGGGCCGGGAGAGGGCGCGCGACACCGTCGACACGGCGACGCCCGCCTCGCGCGCGACGTCCTCCAACGTGACCGCGCGCCCGTGATCCATGCCGCAGTTCCTAGCGTATGGCAACGAATCTGGCAAACGTTTGCCATACTAATGCGGTGACGCGTAGTGGATGGATCGTCTGGTCGGTGGGTGTGCTCGCCTACGTGCTCGCCGTCATGCAGCGCACGACGCTCGGCATCGCGGGCCTCGACGCCGCCGCGCGGTTCGCGATCACCCCGGGCGCGCTCTCCGTGTTCGTCTTCGTGCAGCTGGCGGTGTACCTCGCGGCCCAGATCCCGGCGGGCCTCGCGGTGGATCGGTTCGGCTCGCGTGTGATGCTCGTGGTCAGCGGCACGCTGCTGGCCACCGGTCAGCTCCTGCTCGCCGTCGCCCCCGACCTGGTGTCGGCCGTGTTCGCGAGGGTGCTCGTCGGCCTTGGCGACGCCGCGGTGTTCACGGCGGTACTGGCGCTCGTGCCGCGGTGGTTCCCGGCGCGCCGGGTGCCGCTGGTCATCCAGGTGACGACGATCCTCTGCCAGCTCGGGCAGGTGCTGTCCGCGCTGCCGTTCGCGTGGGTGCTGCACGGCGCGGGTTGGCCCTCGGCGTTCGGCGCCGCGGCGGTGGCCAGCGCCGTGGTGGCCGTGCTCGCGTTCGCCGTGGTGCGGGACGCGCCCGCAGGCGCCGCGGTGCCCCGCCTGTCGGGCGCGTCGATCCGGGAGATCCTCGGTGCGGTGCGCGCGGTGTGGCAGCGGCCGGGCACCCGGCTGGGCTTCTTCGGCCACATGGGCACCCAGTTCCCCATGATGGTGTTCACGCTGCTCTGGGGCGTGCCGTGGCTGGTCGGCGCCCAGGGGCGTACCGCTGCTGAGGCGAGTGGGCTGCTCACGTTGTTCGTCGTGTGCACGATCGCGATCGGCCCGATCTTCGGGGTGTTCACGATGCGCCACCCGTTGCGCCGCTCGTGGGTGGTCCTCGCGGTGATCGCGGCCGAGGCGACGGTGTGGACCGCGGTGCTCGCGCAGCCCGGTCCGGCCCCCTTCTGGCTGCTGGTTCTCCTGGTCGTGGTGCTCGCCGCAGCGGGGCCCGGCTCGGTCGTCGGCATCGACATCGCGCGCACCCACAACCCGAGCGCGAACCTCGGCGTGGCCCAGAGCATGGTCAACATGGGCGGTTTCCTGGCCTCGCTCGTCGTGCTGGCGACGATGGGTGGCGTGCTGACCGCACTCGGCGGCTTCACGCAGGACGCCTTCCGGGTCGCGTGGCTGGTGCAGTACCCGGTGTGGGGGCTTGCGGTCGTCGGCATCCTGGTGGCGCGGCGCAAGGCGCGCCGGGTGGACGCGGAGCGCGGCGTGGTGCCGCGTCCGCTGCGGGAGGTGGCGGCGCGGGCGCTCGCGCGGTAGTGCAATGCGCGGGCGCTCTCCGGCGTCCTGGCGGGTGGGAGGTGGAATGGAGTTCGCCGAGCTCGCTCGCGAGCAGCTGCCGCGCTTGTACGCCCTCGCCCGCCAGCTCGTCGGCGAGGACGCGGAAGACCTTGTGCAAGAGTGCCTGCTCAACGCCTGCCGCTCCTACGCCGAGCTGCGCGACCGCCAGGCCGCGCCCGCGTGGCTGACCCGGATACTCGTCAACTGCGCCCGCGACCGCTTCCGCCGCCGCGGCAGACGCGTGCGCGAAGCCCCGTTGCCGGACGTCGAGGACTTCTCGCTCTACCGCGTGATCGCCGCCGAGGACCCGTTCCCGTACTCCGACTCCTTGCACCTGGACTTCCTGCACCGGTTCGGCCCGGAGGACGTGTGGGCCGTTCTGCGCAACCTGCCGGAGATCTACCGGCTGCCGCTCGTGCTCGTCCACATGCACGACGTGAGCACCAAACACGCCGCTCGGCTGCTCGACGTACCGCTCGGCACGCTGCTGGCGCGGCTGCACCGCGGGCGCAAGCAGTTCGAGAAGGACCTCTGGACCTACGCCACGCAACACGACCTGTTACGCGAACGCGCGCGGGAGGGAACATGATCCGCTGCGAGGACGCGCTGCGCGAACTGTGGGGCTATCTGTGCGACGAGCTGACGCCCGAAAGCCGCGCCCGGATCGCCGAACACCTCGACGCCTGCCGCCGCTGCTGCGGTGAGATCGCCTTCCTCGGCGAGCTGCGCCGGGTTCTGGCCTCGTCGGAGCCTGCGCTGCCCGCGGACGTCGGCGTGCGGATGGAGGCGTTCCTGGCCACCCTCGACGGAGGCACCGATGACCGACCTGATGCACAAGGCTGAGATCCAGCAGATGGTCAGGGCGGCCTACCTGGCCGTCGACGTGCCCCGCGGGGCCGGGGCCGTCTACTACACCGCCGACCAGCTCGGCGACCTGCCGCGCGGGGCCGTGGACTGGTCGTTCGGCGTCGGCAACCCGCACGTCAACGCGGCGCTGCCGCCGGGAGCCCGTGTGCTCGACGTCGGCTGCGGCGCGGGCATCGACGTGCTGCTCGCGGCCCGGAGCGTCGGCCCCGACGGCCACGTCATCGGCCTCGACCTGCTTCCCGAGATGTGCGCCCGCGCCCGCGCGAACGCCGCGGAGGCAGGTCTCGACAACGTCGAGATCGTCGAGGGCGAGATGGAGGCCATCCCGCTTCCTGACGACGCGGTCGACGCCATCATCTCCAACGGCGTGATCAACCTGTCGGCGCGCAAGATGCGGGCCCTTTTCGAATGCGCCAGGGTGCTGCGCCCCGGCGGGTACCTGTGCCTCACGGACGTCACCCTCGACGAGCGCGACCTGCCCCCCGAGGTGCTGCTGCACCCGGCGGCGTGGTCGGGCTGCGCCGCGGGCGCGATGGCCGAGCGGGCCCTGCTGCGCGCGCTCGGGCGGGTGGGTCTCGTCGACGTCGAGGTGCGTGAGCGCCACCCGTTCGGGGTGGCGGACTGCGCCCGATTCCCGCTCTTCACGCCCGGACCTGCTCGCCGTGATGCGCGCGACGATCCCGCCGGAACGTCAGCCAACGATCGCGACGGTCGTCACCGTCACCGCACGCCAACCCGACAAGGACGCCCCGCGGCACGAAGTTGTTGCATCGCCTCCCGAGCGCAACACACCCGTCGTCAAGCCCGTCCTGAGGGGCATGGAGAACACGATCCGGGAGTTCAGCGCCGGTGACCGCGCCTGCGGTGACGGCGTCGGTCGCGACCTGCGCGCTTGGTGGGCCTCGGTCCCTCCGGGCACCCGCACCGTGGTGACCATGCGCGACCCCTCGACGAAAGCGGACGTGCCGTCGCTTGCGCGGATGCTCGGGCACACCGTCGAGGACATGACCGAGACCGGCGACACGCTGCGCGTGATCGTCCGCACCAAGGGAGACCAGGCATGAGCAAGATGATCTTCGGATGCTCGCACGGCCAGGACGACGTCGAACGCGCCACGCTGCCGTTCATCGCGGCGAACGTGGCCGCGGTCGCAGGTCAGGAGGCCTATGTGCTGCTCACCGTCGAGGGGGCGTGGCTCGCGACGAAGGGCTACGCCGACGACATGCACTTCCCTGGCATGCCTGCCCTGCGCGGGCTGATGGACGAGTTCCTCGACAACGGCGGCACGATCTGGGCCTGCGGCGCGTGCACCAAGCCGCGGGACATCACGGAGGACCACCTCATCCGCGGGGCCAGCATCATCGGCGCGGCCAAGGTCGTGGAGGAGATCGCGGCGGGCGCCCAGAACATCACGTTCGCCTGACGGTCGTGAGCGGTAACGAGTGCCAGAGCACACGTTACCGCTCACGAGCTGTTAGGCCACCAGGTCCTCCGGGCCGTATCCGCCGCGCTGCATCTGACCCCGCAGCTCGACGAGCGCGCGACCGCGGGTGGGGCCGATGCTCCCGACCGGCATGCCGGTCACGTGCGCGACCTGGGCGTAGTCGGCGTCGGGACCGCGGAAGATCGCGTCGACGAGCTCGCGGCGGCGGGTCGGCAGCTTCGCGACTGCGGCGTCCACGGCGCGGTCGCGCTCCGCGCGCAGCACGCGCGTCTCCGGGGTCGGCCCGGTCCAGGCGATCTGGTCGACGAACGCGTCGACCGGCATCTCCCGCTTGGAGCGGCGCAGCACGGCGAGGCACTCCCGCGCGGCAGTGGTCGTCAGCCAGCCGCCGAGCCGCTCGGGGTCCCGAACGGTTCCGATCCGCTCCAGGGCGCGCAGCCAGGTGTTCTGCATGGCGTCGGCCGCGTCGGCCTGCTGCAGCCGGAACCCGGCCACAGTCGCCCGCACGAGGTCGCCGTAGCGGACGACGATCTCGCCCCACGCCCGTCCGTCTCCGTCCGCCGCGGCGATGACCAGCTCCGTGACGGTCACCCCGTACACCATCTCGCTCATGTCGTGTCCCCCTCCATCGGCTCGGTACCGACGCTAGGAAGACGCGACCCCTGGCGGATCCGAGCAAACCCTGGCCAGTACCCCAGAGCCAACTTCAGAGATCCTGCGAGAGAACGAGCGTGAGCGGACTCCCCACGAACAGGAGATGTCACTCAGTCCCGGGACAGATTGGACTTACCGTTTCGTAAGGGGGCTTAAGAGCGACCGGCAAATGACGGTGCGGGGCGGCCGCAGGTAGGGGTGATCGGTCTGGCCCCGCTGCGCCCCCTCGGCGTCGCCGCGCGGCCGACGAAACGTCAGTGCGCTCGAACGGAACACCAGCGGGGTTTCACCGCGCTGAAACCCCGCTGAGGTTCCTGTCGAGCATCGTCCGACACCGACGGACCGCATCTCTGCCACCCACACACCCGTCGCTCACGCCGACCATCAATTGCCGGACGTTCTAAGCCGCAAGTACGCCGCGGGCCCGCTGCTCCAGCGCCAGCGCGGCCGGGGAGGGGAGCTGCCAGCCGGTGCGGCGCTCAAGATCGCGCAGCTTGCGCAGGGCCTGCCGGAGCGCGGTGTGCCGTTCCTGCTCGTACTCGGAGGCTCCGACGACCTCCAGGAGGCGGCGGGCCTGCTCCAAGAGCTCCCGCTCGTCGGGGGAGAACCGGGCGTCGCGGCTGCGCTCGGCGGCGCCGACGGCCGCCGCCCACGCCCGTTCTTCGCGCTCGACGGCCTCGATGAAGCGGCGGGCGAACGCGCGGGCAGGGTAGCGCTCGGTGGCCAGCGCGACGGCTTCGGCGAACGCGTCGACGAATCGAGCGGTGGCAGGCTGTCGCACGTCGGCCAGCGCGGGTGTGGCGAGCACGGCCTTGGCGTCGCACTCGAAGCGGGCGAACGCCTCCGCCACCGCCTGGTGGCGTTCGACGGCGTTCTGCCACCGTCCGCGCCAGTCGACCCGCTCGCGCTGGGCGCGCGGACCGCGGGTGACCTGGCTCATGAGGAGCGCGAGCCCACCGGACCAGAGGACGGCGAGCAGGAGCGCCGTCATGAGCAGGCTGCCCATGACCGGCCACCAGTCCATGCCGACGACGAAGTGCGGCGGGCCATGGTGGAAGTGGGGGCCATGGGGCCCGAAGCCCGGCGGCATCCCGTGGTCGGGGACCGGTGGGAATCCGGGTCCGGTTCCGTCGGGTCCGAAGTCTGGTCCCATGGCGTCTCCTCCCGCAACAGGAGCACGGTAGGCCTGCCGGTGCTCGCCTGCGGTGAAGTCGCGGAGCTACTTTGTCGCGGGATCAGCCGACGACGACGTTCGTCGCCAGCAGGCCCGCAGGGTCGAACCGCTCGCGGATCGCCACGAGCCGCGCCCGGTCGGCCGGGCTCCACAGCTGCCCGACCCGGTCCGGCCCGGCCTGCCCGAGGAAGTTGATCAGGCAGCCGCGCGCCCACGGCCGCAGCGCCTCGACCACGCCTGCGCCCGCGGCGGCGACCGCCTCGACGGACGACGCGGCCGTAACGCCCGCGGTGAAGACGGAGAACGCCGCATCGCGGCCGGTCACGGCGTTCGGCACGCGCGGCTGCCTGGCGAGCGCGCCACCGAGGAGGCGGACCTCGACGATCGAGAGCGGCGACGCGACGCCGGGGCCTGCCGCGGCCAGCAGCGCGTCGACGGCCGCCGTGGGCAGCTCGGCCACCGCGATGCCCCGGTCCCACGCGGGCATCGGCTCGGTCGGGTCCATGTGCACGGCGTCGATCGTCGCTGAAGGGCATGTCGGCGACGGCGTCGACGATGATCGGAGCGGTCGCCCGCATCGGGGCGAGCAAGGCGGGGCCGTCCGTGCCGAGGTGGGTGAACCGCACGGTCACGACGAACCGGCCGCGCAGCCGCTCGGGCACTTGCGGCACGGGCGGCAGGCGCAGCAGTGCGACCGAGGTGGTCGTGTCCTCGGGCAGCGTGGGCGCCCATTCCCGCCAGGCGTGCAGTACCGCGGGGGCGTCTTCGCCCGCGAAGAACACCGCGCCGCCGTAGAACGCCGCGACCGGGACGAGGCCGAACTCCATCTCGGTGACGATGCCGAAGCTGCCCTTGCCGCCGCGCACGGCCCAGAACAGGTCGACGTCGTCGGGGTCGGTGCTCTCGGCGAGCACCTCGCGGACGGCGCCGTCGGCCGTGACGATCGTGAACCGGGTGACGTGGTCTGCGGCGAAGCCGTAGCGGCGACACAGCGGGCCGAGGCCGCCGCCCGTGGTGTAGCCGACGACACCGACCTGCGACGACGAGCCGCTGAGCGGCGCGAGCCCGTGTACGGCTGCCGCGTCGATCACCGCGCGCCAGCGCACGCCCGCGGCCACCCGCGCCGTGCGGGCCGCAGGGTCGACCGCGACGGTGGTCATGCGACGGGTCGTCACCAGAACGGTGTCGTCGAGGTCGGACATGAGCCCGTGCCCGGTGGCCTGTACGGCGACGCGCTTGCCGATGCTCGCCGCGTACCGAACCGCGGCGGCGACGTCGGCGGTGCTGGTGGCGCCGACGATGAGCGCCGGAGTCGGCGTGAAGGACAGGTTGAAGCCTGCGATCTCCTCGCGCCAGCCGGGATCTCCCGGGCGCAGGACCGGCCCCGCGACGGCGGTGAGGTCGACGGGGGGCAGCAGCGTGGTCATATCGGGTCTCCTCGCGGTGATCTCTCACCCAGGAGCCTGCCGATGGCGCGTCAGATACTCGACCGTCCTGGCCGGTGTCCGCCGGTGTGGCTACCACCCCTCACCGGGTGGTGCGAGCCTCAGTCCAGGTAGTCCCTGAGCACCTGCGAACGGCTCGGGTGGCGCAGCTTCGACATCGTCTTGGACTCGATCTGCCGGATCCGCTCGCGGGTGACCCCGTAAACCTGACCGATCTCGTCCAGTGTGCGGGGCTGGCCGTCGGTGAGGCCGAAGCGCAGCCGGACCACACCCGCCTCGCGCTCGGACAGCGTGGCCAGCACCGACTGCAGCTGGTCCTGCAACAGGGTGAAGCTCACCGCGTCGACCGCGACGACCGCCTCGGAGTCCTCGATGAAGTCGCCGAGCTGGGAATCGCCCTCGTCGCCGATGGTCTGGTCGAGTGAGATGGGCTCCCGGGCGTACTGCTGGATCTCCAGCACCTTCTCGGGGGTGATGTCCATTTCCTTGGCCAGCTCCTCCGGGGTGGGCTCGCGGCCCAGGTCCTGGAGCAGCTCGCGCTGGATGCGGCCGAGCTTGTTGATGACCTCGACCATGTGCACCGGGATGCGGATGGTGCGGGCCTGGTCGGCCATCGCGCGGGTGATCGCCTGGCGGATCCACCACGTGGCGTAGGTGGAGAACTTGTAGCCCTTGGTGTAGTCGAACTTCTCCACTGCCCTGATCAGGCCGAGGTTGCCCTCCTGGATCAGGTCGAGGAACGCCATGCCACGGCCGGTGTAGCGCTTGGCAAGCGAAACGACCAGCCGAAGGTTGGCCTCGAGGAGGTGGTTCTTGGCGCGCTCGCCGTCGCGGACGATCCACCGCAGGTCACGGCGCAGCTGCGGGGAGACCTTCTCGCCCGCGTCGAGGGAACGGCGCATCCGCTCGGCGGCGTAGAGGCCCGCTTCGATGCGCTTCGCGAGCTCGACCTCCTCCTCCGCGTTGAGTAGCGCGACCTTGCCGATCTGCTTCAGATAGGCGCGGACGGAGTCGGCGGACGCGGTGAGCTCGGCGTCCTTGCGTGCTTGCCGCAGCGCCTCGGACTCCTCCTCGTCCCAGACGAAGTCGCCCGCCTTCTGCGGGGTGCCAGAGCGCTCGCGAGGCGTGCGACGGTTGGCGCCGGTGTTGGCGACCTCTTCCTCGTCGTCGTCATCGTCGTCGTCATCGGCCGCCTCGACGGCCTCGTCGACGGCCTCGTCGACGGCCTCGTCGACCGGCTCGTCGTCGGCAGGGACGTCGATGAGTTCGCCCTCGAGCTCAGCCCCCAGGTCGGCGCTGAGCTCAGGGTCTTCCAGGTCGCCTTCCTCCGGTGCGGCCTCGAGCTCGGCGTCGGCTTCGAGCTCGACGGGCTCGTCGGAGCCCGCATTCTTCGCCGGGGCAGCGGCGTTCTTGGCGGGCGGGGCGACGCGCGCCCTCGGCTCCGCCTTCGTGGCGGTCTTCGCCGCCGCAACCACCCGCGATCGGGGGCGGCGCGCGGGAACAGGCGCCTGCTGGTCGGCGGTGATGTCGATGCGGCTTGCGGGATCTGCGGCTGCCACTGGGCCCTCTCGCTACGGTGCGCTTACTCAGAAACCGAGACGGCGAAGCCCGCCCCCGGCTACCTGTCGAGATCTTGTGTGACCCGCGGGAGCACGTCCGGGTTCGTCCCCGGGGCCGTCTCGATGCGGGTACCCAGACATTGTAACGGCGCGATCAGCGACCTACTCCCTTCGGCTTCCCGCGCGTCATGATGAGCAGTCATGTGGTCGGATGGAGTCGTGAGTGAACTGTCCGGTCATCCCGGCGCCGTCGAGAATCCGCACCCGGGTTCTGCGGACCCCGACGACCCCCGCGAGCTGCGGCGGATCGCCGAACAGGTGGCGGTCGCCGCCGCGGCGCACCTGCGTGGTCTGCCGCGTCCGTGGGAAAGCGGAAACGGAGCCGGAGTAACCACGAAGAGCACACCGACGGATGTCGTCACGGCGTCGGATCACGCCGTTGAGACGCTCGTCCGCGACCGACTCGCCGCATTGCGCCCCGGCGACACCGTCCTCGGAGAGGAATACGGCGGCAGCGCGGTCGGGCCGGGGGTGCACTGGGTGGTCGACCCGATCGACGGCACGGTCAACTTCCTCTACGGGCTGCCGTGGTACGCGGTCTCGGTGGCGGCCGTGCGCGACGGGCGGTCGCTCGCGGGCGCCGTCGTCGAGCCCGCGTCCGGCCGCGTGTGGACCGCAGGCCTCGGGCTGGGGGCCACGTGCGACGGCGAGCCACTGTCGGTGTCGGGCGCGACGGACGTGGCGCTGTCGTTGCTGGGCACGGGCTTCTCCTACCGTGCGGAGCGGCGGGCTCGGCAGATCGCGATGATCGCCGGGGTGCTGCCGCACGTGCGGGACGTTCGGCGGACCGGCTCGGCGGCGCTGGACCTGTGCGGGGTGGCCGCGGGCTGGGTCGACGCGTACCTGGAGCACGGCTGCAGCTGGTGGGACTGGGCGGCGGCCGCGCTGGTGGCCGCCGAGGCGGGCGCGGTGGTGCGCACACCGGGGGCGGCGGGTCATGTGCCGCCAGAGGACGGGCTGGGGGCCGATGCGCTGTACGCCGCGACGCCCGCGATCGCGGACGAGCTGCGCGGGCTCGCGGTCGAGCACGGCGCGGGCGAGGTGTAGCGGGCCGAGGGGTGGCCGCCGGGGTTGCAGCAGGGTGACATTCCTGCTGTTGAGTGGCAGCGGTGTCACCTTGCTGCGACTCGACCTGCCGCCGCGTCGCCGTCAGCCGCAGGTCGCCTCGCGGGCTGCGGCGAGGGTGGCCGCGTCGACGACCGGCGTTGCGGGCGGTGGGCCGTTGCCCGCTGCGGGGTCGGCGTTGCCGGAGCCGGTCGTCCCCGACCCGGACGCGCCGAGCTGGTCGAGCGCGTCGCGGACCGCGCGGCCAGGGTTGAGGTCGGCGAAGGCCGTTCCGACGGCGACGTCGACGGTGTCGTCGGCCCGCCCGTCGCGGACGAGCTCGGCGCACGGCACGAGCAGCGCGACGGTGCTCGCCGCCCCCTGCCCGGCCTGCCCGTAGCGCAGCTGGCCCGTGCACGTCATCTCGCCGTCTGGGAAGAACTTGTCGTTGGTCGGCGGGGCGGCCTGTGCGAAGCCGAAGTCGCCGAACTGCGCTGCCACCAGGTTCGCCTGCCCGCGCTGGCCGCCCGCGTTGAGCACCCGCACCTTGACCGTCGACGGCGGCACCGGGGGCACCTTCGCCAACGCTCCGGCGGACAGCACCTCACCGGGAGCAGGCCCGGCCGTGGGGAGCGGGCAGGCCGTCACGCCTGCTGCCGCCCCCGTCTTGATCAACACCGCCGTCCACGTGACGGCGGTGGCGACCGCCAACACCACCAGCATGATGAGCAAGGGCCCTCGGCGACGGCGCTGGTAAGGAGGGTTGCGCACGGTCATTCCTCCTGCTGCGCAGCGGTCACGGCACGAGACACTACTGGCGGCCGGGACGTCAGCACGGGGCGCCGGGCGGGGCCCGTTGAATTGAGCTACCCTCTGCGCGCCCAGGGGGGAGCCCAGCACGCCCGGAGGGTCGACGGTGTCGACCTGCGCTGAGACCTGCGTCACTCGGATGCCGGGCACAAACACCGTCGCTGTGACGTTGTCCAGCGGCACGACACGACAAAGCGCATGTCGAGAGGCATGTCAAGAGGGTGGGAACGATGGCGACCGACTACGACGCGCCGCGGCGCAACGAAACCGACGACATGGCTGAGGACTCGCTCGACGAGCTGAAGGCCCGCCGCAACGAGGCACAGTCGTCCGTGGTCGATGTCGACGAGACCGACACGGCGGAGAGCTTCGAGCTG
Organism: uncultured Actinomycetota bacterium; assembly: GCA_963736375.1. GTDB lineage: Bacteria > Actinomycetota > Actinomycetes > Mycobacteriales > Pseudonocardiaceae > Pseudonocardia. The sequence continues at coordinate 231,404 of CAVTOL010000016.1, read as the reverse complement.
CCGGGGGCGGACCTGTCCGGCGAGGAGCTGACGGTCAAGGTCCTGCCGAAGCAGGCCGACGAGTTCACGTGTGCCAGCTGCTTCCTGGTGCACCACCGCAGCAGGCTCGCCGAGTCCAACGGAACGACATTCATCTGTCGCGACTGCGCGGCCTGACCGGGCCGCGTAGTCAGCCCTTCAGCGCGGCGAGCAAACCGGGCGCGTCGCGCACGCTGAACACCCAGTAGGGCGTCGGATCGTCCGGGTCGGTGATCTCGACCCGGACGACTTGCCGTACCCAGCTACGGATCATCAAGTACGCCGCCGGATCCAGCTCCGGCCCCAATGCACGCTGCCGGTCGGCCTTGGGCACGATCTCCGCCCGGCCGAGGTGGCGCAGCTCCTTCGCGGCGCGCCCGACACTGAGTGTGCCATCGGCGACGCGCACCCGCGTGCGCCCCATAAGGACCAGAGCGAGCACGGCCACCGGCACGCACAGTGCATAGCCGATCCACGCGCGAACACCCGGGTAGCCCATGTGGATCTCGGCGCCGAGCAGTATCGCCACGCCGACTGCCACGAGGTACCACCACAGCGGCACCGACAACCGCTCGTCGAACCGGGAGCGGCCGGACGTCGATCGAGACGTCGGAACCGGACTGTCACTCACGGGGCCGAGGGTAGCGTCGCTCGTCGTGTCCGGCTCCGTCCATGCTCCCCCGCACGAGCCGTCTGCGGCAGGTCCGCCGGTCGACGGTGTGCGCTCGACGGTCGAGGTCCTCCTGACCAGGCTTGATGCAAACCTGCCCTTGCCGGCGTACGCCCGACCCGGCGATGCCGGTGCTGACCTGTGCGCCGTCCGTGACGTGGTGTTGGAGCCGGGCGAGCGCGCGCTGGTCGGCACGGGCGTCGCGATCGCGTTGCCGCCCGGCTACGCCGGTTTCGTCCACCCCCGTTCGGGGCTGGCCGCGCGTAGCGGCCTGTCCATCGTCAACGCGCCCGGCACGGTCGATGCGGGCTACCGAGGCGAGATCCTCGTGTGCCTGATCAACCTTGACCCGCGTACGCCGGTGCGCATCAGCCGCGGCGACCGGATCGCCCAGCTGGTGGTTCAGCGCGTCGAACACGCGCGGTTCGTCGAGGTCGAGGACCTGCCCCCGTCGGAGCGCGGCGCGGGCGGCTACGGCTCGACGGGCGGGCACCGGCACCACGAGGAGGCTGGCTAGTGGCCCGCAACCGCGGCGCAGCAGCCGCTGGACCCACCGATGTCGACAGCGCGACCACTCAGCGCATGCGGATCCCGACGAACGGTCCACACGACAACGACACGCTCGGCTCGGAGATCACCCCCGCTCCGGGAACCGTCGATTTCGGCGCGCTGCGGGTGCCGGTGCCGGTCGGCGGCATGGTCTCGGTCGAGCCGACGACGGCAGGGCGCGTTCAGGCCGTCCACGTGACGGTGCCCGAAGGTCGGCTTTCGATCAGCGCGCTCGCCGCGCCCCGTACCGGTGGCCTGTGGGCCGACCTCGCCACCGAGATCGACGCATCGCTGCGTGAGGGCGGCGCGCGGGTGCGTTCGTTCACGGGGGAGTGGGGCCGGGAGCTCCACGCGACGACCGAAGGGGCCACCTCGGTGTTCGTCGGGGTGGACGGGCCGCGCTGGATGCTCTACGGCGTCGCCACCGGCCCGACGCGCGACGCGGTCAACCTCGACGCCCGCCTGCGGCGGATGCTGCGGGGCACGATCGTCGTCCGCGGCAGGGCGCCCTATCCGGTCCGAACGGTTCTGCCGCTGGCGATGCCCGCAGCAAGCGAAGGCGGGCAGCAGGCGGCGGCTTCCGCGCCGCCAACGATGAACCTGCGGGCCCCCGCGGCCCCCAACAGATTGGCCATCACGGCGGGGAAGGACGCCGCGAACCCGGCTGCTGTCCCGACGAACGGGGCGTCGCCGAGCGGCACGGTGAACGGTGCCCAGCCGCAGACGACCAACGGTGCCCGCGCGCTGCCCGCCGCGGCCATGGGCGGCGCTGGGCTGAACGGGATGGCGCCGAACCGTATGGCGTCCGGTGCCGCACCCACCGGCGCCGCCGCGGGGGCCCCGGCCACCGCTCCCGCGCCGAATGCGGCCAGGCTGAGGCGGCAAGCCGCGGCCATCGCTGCGTCAGGTCCCGGAATTCCACCCCCCGGCGGGCCGACCAACGGTGCCCACCCCACTGATGCGGCGCGCACCGCGGCTATCCGCAGCGGTGCCAACCGTTCGGACGCAGCCACCATCGGCGGGAACCGGACCGGTCCCAACCGCCCCGGTTCCAGCATCGCAGGCGGCAGCCCGATCGGCGCCAACCCGACAAGCGGCAGCCCCATCGGCGGGCACCCGACGGGAGCCAACCGCCTCGGTCATCGCCCGAGCGCGGCCAACCCCGTCGGCGCCAACCCAGCCGTGGTCAATCCCGTCGGAGCCAACCCGATCGGCGTCGACACGACCGGCGCGCCGCCTAACATCGGCGCGACGCGGTCGGGCGCTTTCCCGACCGGTGCCGGGCCGATCACGGGCCCGGAACCGGGCACCTCCCCCTACGGCATGTCTGCCAAGGCAGCGCAGTATCAGACGCCGACCGGGGGACACACCGCTTCGCCGATCGGCGCCCCGTGGGGGAGCGCGGGTCCGACAGGGCAGGCGTGGTCGCCGCCCGATCCCACACCCGCCGGTACGACCGGGTCGTTCGCGCCGGGCTCCGCGCAGGGCGGCCAGGGTCCGTCGCACACGACCGGCGGATACCCGGCTCCGAAGGGCGCAAGCTGGGCGCCCGCACCGGCGTACGGTGCGCCGGTCGGTCCCCATGGTGGACAGACGGCGTCGCCGATCAACGGATCTCCGCGGCGCGATGTCCCTGCGGCGTGGGCCCATGAGTCCGGCGGGCACCCGCTCTGGGCAGCAGGCTTGCCGACCGGCGATCCGAGCGCCCTGACTCCACTCGTCGGGCAGGCGGCCGGGCCGGAGGCAGCTGCGCAGGAAACGTCGTTGCCGCCGTTCGCGCCACCTGCCGCTGCGCAGGCCGCAGGATCACTCGCCCCGCAGCCCGTGACACCGCCTGAGCAGCGGCCCGCCGCCGCCCCGGCGGCGGGCTGGATGTCGCTGGCCGCCGACGCCGCGCCCGTTCCGACGGCCGCAGCCGGCCAGTGGGATCCGCTCCGCGATCCCCTCGCAGGCGATCTCGACCCACTTCCCGCGCCCGGTCCCGCCTGGTCGGCGGGCCTCCCGGGCGCGCCGAACGGTCGATACGACTCTGCGGTCGACGATGGCGCCGCGGCGTCGGGCCGCCGCATCGCGTCGTCTGGCCAAGCTCGGGACGGCGTGGACGGACCCGCCACGCAACGGTGGCTGGCCGCGGGACTTCTCCAAAACAACGGCGTCGGCACGACGGACGACGGCAGCCCCTCCCGGTGGCGGGCCGCGGACCTGCTTGCCGGGCGGCGGGGCGTTGGCGAAGCCGCGGACGTGCCCGCGGCGCCGACCTGGCGAGCTGCGGACCTGCTCGCCGGGCGGAGGGGCGTTGACGAAGCCGCCGACGTGCCCGCGGCGCCGACCTGGCGAGCTGCGGACCTGCTCGCCGGGCGGAGGGGCGTTGACGAAGCCGCCGACACCGCGGCGGCGCCCGCCTGGCGAGCTGCGGACCTGCTCGCAGCAGGAGACGGCCGCGACGACGCCATCGCGCGCCGCCGCGAGCGGGACTCGGAACCGGGCCGGGATCTCTTCGATCGGCCGCACACGGGTAGCGCCGCCGCAAGCGGGCGTGCAGGCGACGGCCCCCAAGGCAACCACGAAGGCCGCAACGGCGTGGCCGCCCAGCGGTGGCTGGCCGCCGACCTGCTCGAGACCCGCGATCAGAGTGGCAGACACGACGCCGACGGCCATTCCCGTCGGCGCCGCGCCGCCGACTCCCTGGACGACCAAGCCCGGGCGCCTGAGCCGCAGGAAGGTCGGCGTTCCGCGGCATTCGACAGCGGGCGCGTCGGAATCGACAGGACCGATGCAGGTGGACCGCGGTGGCAGGCCGCCGAGCTGCTCACCCGTCGCTCTGACTTCGGCGACCGCGAGTACGGGGGGCCTGCGCCGAAGTCCACCGACCGGAGCGGAGCGCACGGCGGATCCGATCCTGCCGGAGCTCCGTGGCGTGCCGCCGACCTGCTGAGCCGCTCGGGCGAGGCCGACCCTGGTGCGGCCGACCGGTGGGCCGCCGCGGAGCTGCTGGGGAGTCGCACCGGTTCCGCTGAGGCTGCGGCCGAGGCGGCGAACACCTGGCATGCCACCGACGCGCCCGACCGTCGGACGGGTGCGAGCAGCCGTCACGACTCGCCCCAGCGCAAGTGGCTGGCCGCTGACCTGCTGGAGCCGCCACCCGCTTCCAGCGCCGGACGGCGCCGCCGCAGTGAGACGACCCACGAGGAGCTCCCTGATGGCGGGTCAGGGCGCAGGCGCGTCCCGACAGCCGCGGAACCCCGGCTCGACGAGCGCGCAGGGCGCCTCGGCGACGCGGAGCCCCGGCACACCACGTCGCCGTCGCGTGTGCCGCCGACCCAATGGGCGTGGCCGAAGGAAGAACCAGATCCCGGCCCGTTCGAGGCCGTGCGAGCTCACCGCGGCACGGGGTCCGCGTGGTCAGCGGCCGACCTCCTCGAAGAGGGCAGGCACACGGGCAGGCGGCGGACACGTGAAGTCGCACGGCACGGCCACCCAACCGAATACGACGACGAAGCCGAAGGACGGCACTATCGCCCGTGAGCCACGCGCGCCCGCATCGAGCCGCTTCATCGGGCCCTTAGCCCTGCCGCAGCCGCCGGACGCCCGTCACGCAACGGCCAGGGCCCGGCGGCGTCGAGGGCTTCCTGGTATCCCGTAACGACGTCAGCGCCGGGCCGGCGGCGCATGCGCGACCAGCTCGACAACGACGTCACCGCCGGGCCGCGGCGCAAGCGCGACCAGCTCGACGCCGATCCCGGCCAATGCCGCAGCGAAGACCGAACGGATGCATCGCTCGTCGGAGCCCCAGCCCGGGAGCGTGACAGCGCAGGTCACGAGCCCTTCCAGCCAGTGAGAGACCCCCAGGATGGCGGCAGGTGAGACGGTTTCGTCGGGGTTACAGTGGATGACGTGAACGGACCCGAACATACGGGCACCGACCGACGGGGAGAGGTTCCCATGGGCGGCACCGAGCGTGGAGCGTTCAAACGCATCCTGCGCAGGTTGACCAGCGATGTCGGCACTCTCGATGCCGACGACCTGTCCGAGCACGCCGAGAAGTCCGGAGCTCAGCGGGCGTCCGAGTGTGCCTGCGGTCAGGACGTCACGGTGTTCGGTAGGCTACGCAGCGTCGAGTTCTGCCCGCAGGACGCCGACGCTACGCTCGAGGCCGAGCTGTTCGACGGCTCCGAGGGCGTCACCCTCGTCTGGATGGGCCGCCGCCGCATCCCGGGCATCGAGCCCGGACGCACCTTGCGGGTGCGGGGGCGGATCGCGGTTCGTGAAGGACGCAAGGTGATCTACAACCCGTTCTACGAGATTTGTCAGGCCAACACCACGTAGGAGACCCGTGACGGCTGGTCCGCCCGAGGAATCCCCATCCGAGCGCCGCGCGCCCACGCTCCTTGAGCAGATGGGCGGCGTGCCCGGGATCATCGCCTCCACGATCCCGGTGGCCGTGTTCGTCGTGGTCAACATCGTCGCCGCGCTGCAGCCTGCTCTCATCGCCGCGCTCGCGTCCGGCGGCGTGATCGCCATCGTGCGGATCTCGCGCAAGCAGCCGCTGCAGCCCGCGATCTCGGGGCTGTTCGGCGTCGGCATCGCCGCGTTCATCGCGTATCGCACCGGTGAGGCCCGCGGCTTCTACCTGCCCGGCCTGATCTACAGCGCGGTGCTCGCGCTGGCGTTCCTGGTGTCGGTGCTGGTGCGGTGGCCGCTCGCGGGCGTCATCTGGCACGGCATCAACGGCGATGGCCAGTCCTGGCGCCGCGACCCCCGGCTGCTGCGCGCCTACACCTGGGCCAGCCTGCTGTGGACGTTGGTGTTCGCGGCGCGCCTCGTCGTGCAGGGCCTGCTCTACAACGCCGACGCCACCACCTGGCTCGGCATCGCCCGGCTCGCCATGGGCTACCCGCTGGTCGGGGTCGCCCTTCTCGGCACAGTCTGGGCCGTGACCAGAGCGCGACGCGCGCCGAACCCCGCCGAGGAACAAGCCTAGTGTCCTCTGCCTGCGGGGGACACTAGTAGCCGAGCGCGGCGCGGATGTCCTCCTCGACCGCCGTCGTCGCCACGAACAGCAGCTCGTCGCCCCCCTCCAGCGCGTCGTCGGCCTGCGGCACGATCACGCGCCCGCCGCGCAGCACCACGACCAGCGCCGAGTCGGGCGGCAGCTTCAGCCCGCCCAACGGCTGCCCGGCAAGTGGGGTGTCCTCCGGCAGCGTGACCTCCACCAGGTTGGCCTGACCCTGCCGGAACGTCATCAGCCGCACCAGGTCGCCGACGGCCACCGCCTCCTCGACGAGCGCGGCGAGCAGGCGCGGCGTCGACACCGCGACGTCCACGCCCCAGTTCTGCCCGAAGAGCCACTCGTTGGTGGGGTCATTGACCCGTGCGACCACCCGACGCACCGCGAACTCGGTCTTGGCCAGCAGTGACACCACCAAGTTGACCTTGTCGTCCCCGGTGGCGGCGATCACGACGTCGCACGTCTCCAGCCCTGCCTCCTCCAAGGAGGCGAGCTCACAGGCGTCCGCGTGCACCCACTCCGCTGCCTCGACCGACTCGGGGTCGATGTTCGACAGCTCCCGCTCGATGAGCATCACCTGGTGGTGGTTTTCCACCAGCTCCAGTGCGATGGAGCGCCCAACGGCCCCCGCTCCCGCAATCGCGACGCGCACGGCTCAACCCTCCTGTTGTGGCGGCGCGGCCGCGGCGGACGTGACGTCGCTGACGGTGCCCGACACCGCCGCGACGTAGATGGTGTCCTCGGCTTGGACGAAGGTCTCGGGGCGCGGCAGCACCCCCGTGCCGAACCGGACGATGAACGCCACCCGCGAACCGGTGGCCGCCTCCAGCTCGCGCACCGAGTGGCCGACCCACTCCTCGTTGACCGGCAGCGGCAGGATTGCGACGGTCCCGGTGGGCTCGCGCCACGCCGAGGCCACCCCGTCGGGGAGCAGCATGCGCATCAGCCGGTCGGTGCTCCACGGCACGGTGGCGACCGTCGGGATGCCGAGGCGTTCGTAGACCGCGGCGCGCTTGGCGTCGTAGATGCGGGCGACGACGCGGGCGATGCCGAACGTCTCCCGTGCCACCCGCGCGGAGATGATGTTGGAGTTGTCGCCGCTCGAGACCGCCGCGAAGGCCTGGGCGCGCTCGACCCCCGCCTCGACCAGAACATCCCGGTGAAAGCCCTGACCGACGACCTGGCGCCCGGAGAACTCGGCGGAAAGCCTGCGGAAGGCCTGCCGGTCCTTGTCGATCACGGCCACCTCGTGGCCGAGCCGATCGAGGCTCGCGGCAAGCGCAGATCCGACCCGCCCGCAGCCCATGATGACGACGTACACGGCGGCACGCTATCGCAGGCAGCCGCCGTCCGGCGGCGGTGTGGCGAATCGAATCGGCCTGGCAACGCGCTACGCACAACGGCCCCCGCACCGCCTACGCTTCCGCCGTGCCCTCGTTCCGCGTCGCGCTGAAGCGCATCCTCGTCGGGCGGCCCCAACGCAGCGACCGGCTCGCGCACAGCCTGCTGTCCAAGCGGATCGCGCTGCCGGTGTTCGCGTCCGACGCGATGTCCTCGGTCGCGTACGCCCCCGAGGAGATCTTCCTGACGTTGTCGGTGGCGGGGGCATCGGCGTACGCGCTGTCGCCGTGGATCGGCCTCGCGGTCGCGGTGGTGCTGCTCACGGTGGTCACCAGCTACCGGCAGAACGTGCACGCCTACCCGTCAGGGGGTGGCGACTACGAGGTCGCGACGACCAACCTCGGCCGCCGGGCGGGACTCACCGTGGCCAGCGCGCTGCTCGTCGACTACACGCTGACGGTCGCGGTGTCGATCTCGGCGGCGGCGGCCAACATCGGGGCGCTGGTCCCGCTCGTCGCTGAGCACAAGGTGTCGTTCGCGGTCGGGGCGATCGTGCTGCTCACGGCCGCGAACCTGCGGGGGATCCGCGAGTCGGGCACGGCCTTCGCCATTCCCGTGTACGCGTTCATGATCGGCATCGGGGCGATGATCGTCTGGGGGCTGGTGCGGATCCTGCTGCTCGGCCAGCCGGTGCTGGCGGCCAGCGCCAACCTCACGCTGCTCGCGGAGGGTGACGCGTTCACGGGGTTAGCGCTCGTGCTGCTGATCCTGCGCTCGTTCACGCAGGGCGCCGCGGCGCTCACCGGCGTCGAGGCGATCAGCAACGGCGTGCCCGCGTTCCGCAAGCCCAAGTCCCGCAACGCCGCCACCACGCTGCTGCTGCTGGGGCTGCTGTCGGTGACGATGTTCATGGGCCTGATCGCGCTGGCGCGGCTGGCCCACGTCCAGATCGCGGAGGATCCCGCGACGCAGTTCGCCGGAGCGCCGGAAGGCTACGTCCAGCAGACGATGGTGGCCCAGCTCGCCGACGCCGTGTTCTCGTCGTTCCGGCCGGGCTTCTACTTCGTCGTCGTGATGACGGCGCTGATCCTGGCGCTCGCCGCCAACACGGCGTTCAACGGCTTCCCGGTGCTCGGCTCGATCCTCGCCCAGGACCGCTACCTGCCGCGGCAGCTGCACACCCGCGGCGATCGGCTCGCGTTCTCCAACGGCATCCTCATCCTCGCCGCGTTCGCGGTGGTGCTTGTGGTGGGCTTCCAGGCCGAGGTCACGCGGCTCATCCCGCTGTACACCGTGGGTGTGTTCGTGTCGTTCACGCTGTCGCAGACCGGCATGGTGCGGCACTGGAACCGGCTGCTGCGCACCGAGACCGACCGGACGACCCGGCGGCGAATGCGGCGTTCGCAGTCCATCAACGGCTTCGGCGCGATCATGACGGGCGTCGTGCTGCTGACCGTCCTCGTCACGAAGTTCCTGCTCGGCGCCTGGATCGCGATCGCGGCCATGGCGGTGTTCTTCGTGCTCATGCAGGCCATCCAGCGGCACTACGACCGGGTGGCGGCCGAGCTGGTGATCGGCGAGACCGACGCCGTGCTGCCGTCCCGCAACCACGGCATCGTGCTGGTCTCGACGTTGCACAAGCCCGCGCTGCGCGCGCTCGCCTACGCCCGTGCCACCCGACCGGACGTGTTGGAGGCGCTCACCGTCAACGTCGACGACGCCGACACGAAGAGGCTCATGCGTGCTTGGGAGAAGCAGGCCATCCCGGTGCCGCTGAAGGTGATCGAGTCGCCGTACCGGGAGATCACCCGGCCGGTGCTCGAGTACGTGAAGCGGGTGCGCACGAAGAACCCGCGCGACGTCGTCACGGTGTTCATTCCCGAGTACGTCGTGGGGCACTGGTGGGAGCAGCTGCTGCACAACCAGAGCGCCTTGCGGCTGAAGGGGCGACTGCTGTTCCAGCCGGGCGTGATGGTGACGAACGTGGCGTGGCAGCTGCCGTCCTCCGAGCGGATCAAGAAGCGGCGCCCCGAGACACCGCCCGGCTCGACCCGCCGCGGCTACGAGGCCGCCCCCTCTGAGGTCCGTACCCCGGCGGCGAAGTCGTGAGCGCCACTGTGAGTACCGCCCTGGACTGGACCGACCGGGTGCTGGAGCTTCAGGTTGACGCGATCGCACACGGCGGGCACTGCGTGGCGCGCCACGAGGGGCGCGTCGTGTTCGTCCGGCATGCGCTGCCGGGGGAGCGGGTGCGTGCGGTCGTCGACGAGGACGGGGGTGGTGGGTTCTGCCGGGCCGATGCCGTCGCCGTGCTGGACGCATCGCCAGACCGGGTCGCCGCGCCGTGCTCGTGGGCACGGGCGGGTGGCTGCGGCGGCTGCGACCTGCAGCACGTCAAGCCCACCGCGCAGCGGGCGTGGAAGGCGCAGGTGCTCGCGGAGCAGCTGCGGCGGCTGGCGGGCGTGACCAGGGAGGTCGACGTCGAGGAGCTGTCGGGTGGGGCGCTGGGCTGGCGCACCCGGGTGCGCCTCGCCGTCGACGACGAGGGCCGCGCGGGCCTGCGTGCGCATCGCAGCCACGACGTGCTGGCCGTCGCGGACTGCCCGCTCGCCCCGCAGGGCGCGCTCGCGCCGGTGCTCGCGCGGCGGTTCCCGCCGGGCGACGTGGAGGTCGTGGTCGATGCGAAGGGCGCCGTCCATGCCTGCGACGACGAGCCGGTGCTCGTCCAGGCATATGGGCGGGACTGGCGCCTGTCGCCCGGCGTGTTCTGGCAGGTGCATCCGGCGCTCCCGGACGTGCTGGCGACGGTTGTGGGCGAATGGGCCGCGGCGCCGCGAGGGGGCACGGCGTGGGACCTCTACGGCGGCGTCGGGCTGTTCGCTGCCGTGCTCGCGGAGCAGGTGGGCCGCGACGGCTCCGTCACGGTGGTCGAGGCGGCCCAGGCGGCGGTGGACGACGGGCGCGCGGCGCTGGCCGATCTTTCGCAGGTCGGCTGGCGGGTCGGCCGGGTGGAAAAGGTGCTCGGGGGCTTGCCCGCCAACCCGGACGTCATCGTGGCGGACCCGCCGCGCAAGGGTCTGGGCCGGGCGGTCGTCGACGCGTTGGCCGCGCATGACCCAGCGCGGGTGGTGTACGTCGCCTGCGACCCCGCCGCGCTCGCCAGGGACATCGCCCTCTTCGCGGACCACGGCTACACCCTCGGCGCCCTGCGCGCCTTCGACGCCTTCCCGATGACCCACCACATGGAGTGCGTGGCCCTTCTCACCCCCAACGGCGAGTCGGCATCTCACCACGATGAGTCGGCCCTTTCGCCACGGTGAGTCGGCGTTCTCGGCACCGCGGGCGCGCCGCCACGGTCAGACCACGCGCTCGGCCAGGCCCGCGAAGAGCGGCGCCACCGTTGCCTCGTCGATCAGTCCTGCGATCGTCCTCGTCAGCCGTGGCGCCCTGCGGCCCAGCGCGCTGATCCGCAGCCGCAGGTGCAGCCGCGTGCCTGCGGGCACGGGGGAGAGCACGATCGCCCAGCTGATCCGGATCGGTTCCCGGTCGCGGCGTTCGCGGGTCGAGCGGTGCACGAGCGCGCGCGGTGGGTCGAGGACCGCGACCTCAAATGTCGCGGAGGGCCCGCCCCAGTCCGGGATGACGTCCCCGACGGCGAGGCGTTGCCATCGTGGTTCGACGTGACGCAGGCCCCGCCGCTCACGGGGGATCGCGAGCTCGATCCGCGCAGGGAAGTACCAGCCCGCGCGCCGCTTGCCGAGCTGCACGATCCACGGCCACACGAGGTCGGGCGGCGCGGCCAGCGTGGTCGCGCGGTCGATGACGATGCCTGCGTCGGGCACGATCGTGTCGCCAGGAAGCGATGCCGCCAGCTCGTTGTCGCTGACACCGGAGCGACGACCCAGCCGCGCGGCCCCGATCAGCGCCGCGCCGATGAGCGGGACGAACAGGAGCGTGCGTCGCATCGGCCCAGTCTGCCGCGTCGGTGTGCTGAATCGGATACCCACAGGGCGGCGACGCGTGCGGCCGCTCACGCACGGTGACAGCATCGAAGCAATGCCCGCCCGGCGGTACCCGGCGTCAGCGCACCCGGAACGATGGCCCCGTGACCGGTACGACCGCAACGCCTCCGCAGGCCCAGACCATCCGCCAGCGCATCGCCGACGAGCTCGGCGTCCGGCCCCACCAGGTCGCGGCGGCCGTTGACCTCCTCGACGGCGGCGCGACGGTGCCGTTCATCGCCCGCTACCGCAAGGAGGCCACGGGCACCCTCGACGACGCGCAGCTCCGCACGCTGGAAGAGCGCCTCGGCTACCTCCGTGAGCTGGAGGACCGCCGTGCCGCGGTGCTCGAAGAGATCCGCAAGCAGGGCAAGCTCGACCCGGCGCTTGAGGAGCGCATTCGCGCGGCCGAGTCGAAGGCGCGCCTCGAGGACATCTACCTGCCGTTCAAGCCGAAGCGGCGCACCAAGGCCCAGATCGCCAGGGAGAACGGCCTCGAGCCACTTGCCGACGCCCTGCTCGCCGACCCGACTCTCGACCCGCAGACGACGGCAGCGGACTACGTCACCGAGCAGGTCGTCGACACCGCGGCGGCGCTCGAAGGCGCTCGCGCGATCCTCGTCGAGCGCTTCGCCGAGGACGCGGATCTCATCGGCGGTCTGCGCGAGCGCATGTGGACCCGCGGGCGGCTCGTCACGAAGGTCCGCGCGGGCAAGGAGACCGACGGCGCGAAGTACGCCGACTACTTCGACTACTCCGAGCCGTTCACCAAGCTCCCCTCCCACCGGATTCTCGCGGTGTTCCGCGGGGAGAAGGAGGAGGTTCTCGACGTCACCCTTGAGCCCGACTCCGACCAGCCGGAGCCGGGGGTGGTCACCGAATGGGAACGGACGATCGCGGTGTCCGCAGGCGTCCGCGACGAGGACCGCGCCGCCGATCGATGGCTCGCCGACTGCGTCCGCTTCGCCTGGCGCACCCGCATCCTCATGCACCTTTCCGTCGACATCCGCGTTCGGCTGCGCACCGCGGCCGAGGAAGGCGCCATCGGCGTCTTCGCGGGCAACCTGCGCGACCTGCTGCTCGCCGCTCCCGCAGGCAGCCGGGCCACGATGGGCCTCGACCCCGGCCTGCGCACGGGCGTCAAGGTCGCCGTCGTCTCGGCCACCGGCAAGGTCATCGCCACCGACACGATCTATCCCCACGAGCCCCGCCGCGCCTGGGACGCCGCGCTCGCGACGCTCACGAAGCTCGCCCTCACCCACGACGTCGAGCTCGTCGCGATCGGCAACGGCACCGCGTCACGGGAGACCGAAAAGCTCGCCCGCGAGCTCGCCACGCGCAACCCCGCGCTCGGGCTCGTGCCGGTCGTCGTGAGCGAGGCAGGCGCGTCGGTCTACTCGGCGTCCGCGTACGCCTCGGCGGAGCTGCCCGGCCTCGACGTGGCGCTGCGCGGCGCGGTCTCCATCGCCCGTCGCCTGCAGGATCCGCTCGCGGAGCTCGTCAAGATCGACCCCAAGTCGATCGGCGTCGGGCAGTACCAGCACGACCTACCGGAGTCGGCGCTGTCCCGCTCGCTCGACGCGGTGGTGGAGGACTGCGTCAACGCCGTCGGCGTCGATGTCAACACGGCGTCGGCGCCGCTGCTGCGGCGGGTTTCGGGCATCACCGAGTCGCTCGCCGCGCAGATCGTCGCGCACCGGGACGCCAACGGCCCGTTCCGCACGCGCACCGCGCTCGCCGACGTGCCTCGCCTCGGGCCGAAAGCGTTCGAGCAGTGCGCGGGCTTCCTGCGCATCCGCGGCGGCGACGACCCGCTCGACGTCTCCGGCGTGCACCCGGAGGCGTATCCCGTGGTGCGGCGGATCCTGGCCAGGGCGAAGACCGACATCGGCTCGCTCATCGGCAACGCGCCGAAGCTGAAGTCGTTGGCGCCCAAGGACTTCGTCGACGAGCGGTTCGGGTTGCCCACGGTCGCGGACATCCTCGCCGAATTGGAAAAGCCCGGCCGCGACCCGCGCCCCGCGTTCCGGACCGCGACGTTCGCAGAGGGGGTCCACAAGATCTCCGACCTGCGGCAAGGCATGGTGCTGGAAGGCCAGGTGACGAACGTGGCCGCGTTCGGCGCGTTCGTCGATGTGGGCGTGCACCAGGACGGGCTCGTGCACGTGTCGGCGATGTCCGCCACGTTCGTGTCCGACCCGCGTGAGGTGGTGAAGTCGGGCGACGTCGTGCGGGTCAAGGTGCTGGAGGTCGACGAGGCGCGCAAGCGGATCTCGCTCACCCTGCGGCTCGACGACGAGTCGGGCGCCGCAGGGAAGCCCGAGCGCAAACCCCGCCGCGAGGGGTCGGACCGGAGCCCGCGCAAGGGCAGCGATCGTGCAGGCGATAGGGGCGGTGACCGCCGCAGGGACCGGGACCGCCGCGACGCAGGCCGAGCGGATCGGACAGGATCGTCCGCGGCGCCCGCGAACAACGCCATGGCCGACGCCCTGCGCCGCGCGGGGCTCACCGGAAAGTAGCCGCGACCATCGGTCTGGCCGATGATGGTGGTGCTGATCTGAGGAGGATGCATGGCAAAGAGCGGCACCAACGGCGCAAGTCCCAAGCCCGCCAAGTTGCCCAAGGTGCCCTACGAGGCCGAGTTGCTCCGCCTGCAGATCCAGCTCGTCGATATGCAGGAGTGGGTCAAGACATCCGGCACGCGTCTCGTCGTCGTCTTCGAGGGCCGCGACGCCGCGGGCAAGGGCGGCACGATCCAGCGTATGGCGGAATACCTCAACCCGCGGGTCTGCCGCATCGTCGCCCTGCCCGCACCGACCGAACGGCAGCGCACCCAGTGGTACTTCCAGCGCTATGTCGAGCACCTGCCCGCCGCGGGCGAGATCGTGCTGTTCGACCGCAGCTGGTACAACCGCGCGGGCGTCGAGCGGGTGATGGGCTTCGCGACCTCCGCGGAGTACCAGCGGTTCCTGCGCCAGTGCCCGACCTTCGAGCGGCTGCTCGTCGAGGACGGGATCCTGCTGCGCAAGTACTGGTTCTCCGTGAGCGACGCCGAGCAGGAGCGCCGTTTCAAGGCGCGCGTCTCCGACCCGCTCAAGCGCTGGAAGCTCTCCCCGATGGATCTGGAGTCGCTCAAGCGCTGGGAGGATTACTCGCGCGCCAAGGACGACATGTTCGCCGCCACCGACAACGTCGACATCCCCTGGATGGTCGTCGAGTCCGACGACAAGCGCCGCGCGCGGCTCAACATGATCGCCCACCTGCTGTCGAGCGTGCCGTGGCTGCCTGTGGAGCGCCCTGAGCTGCACCTTCCCGCACGGCCCAAGCCCACCGGCTATGTCCGCCCCCCGCGTGAGCAGTTCCGCGAGGTGCCTGATCACGCCGCCACGCTGGTCGGAGGTAAGGCCTCCTGAGGTCCGCAGCTCCGCGCAACGGCGCGATCGCCTGACGCGCGACGCCCACCCTTACGCCGAGGATCGATGCATCGGTTCGACGAGGGAGTGAGCGACATGCTGAGTCTGGTGATCCTGGTCGTGTTCCTGCTGATCGCGGCAGCAGCGCCCCGCTACGGCGTCGACAGCCGCTCGCCGGAGCCCGGCAGGCCGCGGCGTCCCATCGACGACGTGCGCGCCCTCCACAGGGCTCTGACCAGGCACGGAGTGCACGTCACGCGGTGATCGCGGGGGGCGCCGTAGCGGTGACGGCGATCACCTGGGACTATAGGTGTCCGGTGGTGCGTTGAGAACCACCGGAGACCGCGTCGGCCAGGCAGAAGTCGTGCAGAGGGCCTTGCGGGCTCACCTCGCGGGGAGCGTCCCCGCGCCAGCGACTACTGCGACGAAAGTACGACGTGACTTCCACTGAGTTCGACCTGCCCACCTTTACCGACCTCCCGTTGCGGGCCGAATTGCTCGCGGCGGTGGCGGAGCTTGGCTATACCCAGCCCAGCCCCGTACAGGCCGAGGCGATCGCGCCCCTTGTCGAGGGCCGCGACCTGATCGGCCAGGCCGCCACCGGCACCGGCAAGACGGCGGCGTTCGCGCTGCCGATGCTGGAGCGCCTCGCCGAGTTCCGCCCGGAGCGCCGCCGCGGTGATGCCCCGTTCGGCATGGTGCTCACCCCTACCCGCGAGCTCGCGCTGCAGGTCTCCGAGGCCGTGGCCCGCTACGGCGCGGGCGTGCGCGCTCGGGTCGTCACCGTCTACGGCGGCGCACCCGTCGGACCGCAGTGGAAGGCCCTGCAGGAAGGCGTCGACATCGTCGTCGCCACGCCGGGCCGTGCCATCGACCTCATGAACCGCGGCGCGTTGAGGCTCAACGAGCTGGAGACCGTCGTCCTCGATGAGGCCGACGAGATGCTCGACATGGGCTTCGTCGAGGACATCGAGACCCTGCTCGACCAGACCCCTGACACCCGCCAGGGCGTGCTGTTCTCCGCGACGATCCCGCATCGGATCGAGACGCTCGCGCAGAAGTACCTCCGCGAGCCGGTCACCGTCCGGATCCGTCGCGAGGAGGTGCCGGAAGGTGAGGCGCCACAGGTGCGCCAGACCGCCTACCTCGTGCCGCGCACCCACACCACCGCCGCGCTGGGCCGCGTGCTGGAGGCCGAGCGGCCGCGTGCCGCGATCGTGTTCTGCCGCACCCGCCTGGACGTCGACGCCGTCACCGAGACGCTCACCGCCCGCGGCCTGCGCGCCGAGGCGCTGCACGGCGGCATGGACCAGGAGCACCGCACCCGCGTCGTCGATCGGCTGCGCAGCGGTCGCACCGAGCTGCTGGTCGCCACCGACGTGGCGGCCCGCGGGCTGGACATCGACCTGCTCACCCACGTCGTCAACCACGACGTGCCGCAGTCGTCCGAGGCCTACGTGCACCGCATCGGCCGCGTCGGGCGGGCGGGCCGCGAGGGCGTCGCGATCACGCTCGTGCCGCCGTCGAAGATGTACGCGCTGCGCAACGTGGAGCGGCTCACGGGGCAGCCGATCGAGATCGCGCCGGTGCCAACGGCGGCTGATCTGCGTGCCGCCCGGCTCGACCGCACCCGCATCGCGTTAGAGGAGGCGCTGATCGCTGACACGGACGCCGACGACGTGCGGGCCATGCTCTCCGGGCTCGCCGCTGAGCACGATCTCCTCGATGTCGCCACCGCCGCCATCCGGCTGATGCAGGCGGCCGCGGGCGCACCCGACGACGGCGAGGACATCCCCGTCGTCACCCCGGGACGCACGCGCGGCGAGCGGTCCGAACGGCCGCTCAAGGCCCGAGGCGCGGGCCAGCGGCCGCCGAAGGCAGGCATGACGCGGCTTTTCGTCAACGCAGGCCGCGCGGGCGGGGTGCGGCCGCAGGACATCGTGGGTGCGCTGGCCAACGAGTCGAACCTGTCTGGGCGCGACATCGGCGCGATCCAGATCCACGAGCGGCACGCCCTCGTCGAGGTGCCCGAGCACGCGGCCGACGACGTGCTGCGCAGCCTGCGGGGGAGCACCACCCTCAAGGGCAGGCGGGCCAACGTGCGCCGCGACCGCGATTTCGCGGGCGCTGGACGCGGCAGGTCCTGACGGGCCGCCGCGCCAACGCGCGCAGCCGGTCGACGCCGACGTCCGCGGTCGCGGTGGTGGGCGCCGGGTCCTTGGATGAGGCGCGGGCAGGTCGCCTGAGGTGGAGCGCGCACTGTGAGTGACTGGACCGTGCACGCCGCCGAGCTCGCCCGGTCGATCGGCGCCAGCACCACTGTGCGCGACCGCCGCTGGCTCGCAGCGGTAGCGCGGGTGCCCCGGCACTTGTTCGTGCCCCGCTGGTACGAGCGGCAGAGCGCGGGCTGGGTCGCAGCAGGCCCAGCCGAGCATGCTGCCTGCGCGAACCCCGGGCCGGGATCGAGGGCTGCCGCGAGCGTCCCGGGTTGCGAGCCCGCCGCCCGCCCCAGTACGGACCCGATCGCACGCTCGGCGCCGGACGCGGCCGCAGGTCCCACCGACCCGACTGCGTGCTCGGCGCCGGACGTGGCCTCCGAGGCCGCTACGGACCCGGGGGTCGGCGGGGGCGCGGACACGGCCATCGCGAACGCCTACCGCGACGCGGCGCTGGTCACCGCGCTACTGCCCGACGGGCACGGCGGACTCGCCGCCGTCTCCTCGTCCACGCAGCCGTCGCTGATGGTGGGCATGCTCGACGCCCTCGATCTACGCGACCACCCGCGGGTGTTGGAAATCGGGACGGGCACCGGCTACAACGCCGCCCTGATGTGCCACGTCCTCGGCGACGCGGCGGTGTTCTCCGTTGACGTCGACCCGGCGCTGGTGGAGACGGCACGGGCCCGGCTCGACAGCCTCGGCCACCATCCGGTCCTCGCCGCTGGCGACGGCCGCGCCGGGCTCCCGAGCCACGCACCGTACGACCGGATCATCGCCACGTGCGCGTTCCCCAGAGTCCCCTGGCCATGGGCGGAGCAGACCGTTCCCGACGGGCTCGTGCTCGTCGACGTGAAGGTCGGGCTGCTTGCGGGCAGTCTGGTGCTCCTGCGGCGGGCGGCGGATCGCCTCGAGGGCAACTTCCTGCCGTCCTGGGCCGGGTTCATGACCGTGCGCGACCGCGACCGACCGCCCGCGTGGCAGGAGGCCGACCCGCCGGTGGGGCCCGCCGTGGGCGAGACGGAGACGGCCCTCGACCCGCATCCGCTGTCGGCCTCGGTGCCGTGGTTCCTCGCCCAGATCGGGCCACCCCCGATCGTGACCTTTCGCCGGTTCGGCCCCGAGCTCGCGGGTGCGCGGTTCGTCGCCGCCGACGGCGCGTGGTGTGTGGTCGCCCCGCCCGACGCCGAGGGCCGCAGGCCCGTCACCTGGGGCGGCCCCCGATGCCTGTGGGACGACGTGGAGCGGGCGCACGCCATATGGCAGCGTCATCGGCGGCCGGGGTGGAACCGGCTCGGCCTCACGGTGACGCCGGACCGGAGCCACACCGTGTGGCTGGACCGGCCCGACGTGCCCCTTGCGAGCTGGTAGTCGCGGTCAGAAGCGGTCTTCCGTTTCGATCACGGAGTAGCTGACCGCGGTCGGCGGCCCCGTCACACCGATCTCGCCGACGACCGCCTTGATGTCCTCCTGCGCCGCGAAGAACGCATCGAACTCGGCCATGCTCCCCCACTCGTCGATGACCATCATGTCGCCGTTCTCGTCCGCGAGGAACATGTGGTGGATCGCGCCCTTGCTACGCCCTTCGGCGCTGATTGCGGCCATTGTCTCGGCGTGGCGTCCGTAGACCTCCTTGAACTTGTCCACCTTGGCCCCGGGGAACTTGACGACGACGACAACACTCATGGCTGGCCTCCACTCTGGACCGCTGACGGCACGAGTGTGCTCGCCGTCTCAACTACGGGCGTTACCCGACACCCAATCGAGTTAGTGGACCTGTACCTCGTCGCCGACCTCGAGGTCGGTGAACCAGGCCTCCGCGTCGTCCTTGGCCAGGTGCACGCATCCTGCCGACGGGTTCTTCGGGTTGCCCTGGTGGAACGCGATGCCGCCGTCGGCGAAGAACACCGAGTACGGCATCGGTGCATCGTTGAACTCGGCGCTCGTGTGGTTCTCGTCCTTCCACAGCACCCCGAAGGTGCCGGTGGGCGTCTCCTTGCCCTGGCCGCCGTGGCTGATGGCCACCGGACCGCGGGTGATCTTGCCGTCGTGGATCAGCCACGCCTCGTTGTGAGCGAGGTCGACACAGCTGCGGGCGGTGACGGTGCACGGCGTGCCCTTCACAAGCGAGGGCGGCCCGCTGTGGTCCCTGCTGTCTCCGTCGTGGTCGCCGTGGCCGCCTGCATCGGCGGCCAGCGCCGTGCCGGTCACCACCGCCGCGGTGGCCAGCCCGATGCAGACGATTGCCGCCGTACGCCGCAGCCGCCGTGTCGTGCCCGTCATTGAACGTCCCTTCACCCTGTGGATCCGAGGCGGCAACGACGCCATGGGACCTGAGGTGACGGCCACGTGGCGAAGCCGCCCGGATACCCAACGGATGCGTGGCGTGTCCAGGTCGGGATGCGGAAGGGTGGGCCGTATGACAGATCTGAAGCCGCGCAGTCGCGACGTCACCGACGGGATGGAGCGCGCCGCGGCGCGTGGGATGCTGCGCGCGGTCGGGATGCGCGATGAGGACTTCGGCAAGCCTCAGATCGGCATCGCGTCGAGTTGGAACGAGATCACCCCGTGCAACCTGTCGTTGCAGCGGCTGGGCATCGCCGCGAAGGAGGGCGTGCACCGGGCGGGCGGGTTCCCGATGGAGTTCGGCACGATCTCGGTGTCCGACGGGATCTCGATGGGGCATGTCGGCATGCACTACTCGCTGGTCAGCCGGGAGATCATCGCCGACTCGGTGGAAACGGTGGTGCAGGCGGAGCGGCTGGACGGCACCGTGCTGCTTGCGGGCTGCGACAAGAGCCTTCCCGGGATGCTGATGGCCGCCGCCCGTTTGGATCTGGCCGCCGTGTTCGTCTACGCGGGCTCGATCCTGCCCGGCCACATCGGTGACCGGGAGGTCAACATCGCCGACGCGTTCGAAGCCGTCGGCGCCTGCGCCCGTGGGCTTGATCAGCCGCGAGGAGGTCGACGCCATCGAGCGGGCGATCTGCCCCGGCGAGGGGGCGTGCGGCGGCATGTACACCGCCAACACGATGGCCGCCGCAGCCGAGGCGCTGGGGCTGGCGCTGCCGGGTTCGGCCGCGCCGCCCGCGGTGGACCGGCGCCGGGACGGCATCGCCCGTGCCTCCGGCGAGGCCGTCATCGGCATGCTGGAGAAGGGGATCACCGCGCGGCAGGTGCTCACCCGAGAGGCGTTCGAGAACGCGATCGCGGTGGTGATGGCGTTCGGTGGCTCGACCAACGCGGTGCTGCACCTGCTGGCGATCGCCCACGAGGCCGGGGTGCCGCTGGAGCTGGACGACTTCACGCGCGTCGGCGAGCGGGTGCCGCACCTGGCCGACGTCAAGCCGTTCGGCAAGTACGTGATGAGCACGATCGACCAGGTCGGCGGCGTGCCCGTGGTGATGAAGGCGCTGCTGGACGCGGGCCTGCTACATGGTGACGCGCTCACCGCCACCGGCAAGACCGTGGCCGAGAACCTGGCGGCGATCGACCCGCCGGGACTGGACGGGGAGGTCTTGCGCGCGCTCGACAAGCCGATCCACCCCACGGGCGGGCTCACGATCCTGCGCGGCTCGCTCGCCCCCGACGGAGCCGTCGTCAAGAGCGCAGGGTTCGACGAGGCGACGTTCACCGGCACCGCCCGCGTGTTCGACGGCGAGGCCGGTGCGATGGCGGCCGTGCCCGACCTGCAGGCAGGCGACGTCGTGGTGATCCGCTACGAGGGGCCGAAGGGCGGGCCGGGGATGCGGGAGATGCTCGCCGTCACCGCCGCGATCAAGGGCGCGGGCCTTGGCAAGGACGTGCTGCTGCTCACCGACGGCCGCTTCTCCGGCGCAACGACCGGGCTGTGCGTCGGGCACGTCGCGCCGGAGGCGGTGGACGGCGGGCCGATCGCGTTCGTGCGCGACGGCGACCGGATCGTGCTGGACGTCGCCAACCGCACCCTCACCCTGGACGTCGACGACGCCGAGCTGGCCCGCCGCCGTGAAGGCTGGAGCCCGCGGCAGCCCGAGCTGCGGACCGGGGTGTTGGGCAAGTACGCCAAGCTCGTCGGCTCCGCGGCTCAGGGCGCGGTCTGCGGCTAGCGCTCGTGAGCGGAAAACGTCGCTATAGCGACGTTTTCCGCTCACGAGCCGTCAGGCGATCCGACGCACCCGGTTGATCACCAGGTCGCCTTCGACCAGCTCGGGGATCTTTGGAAGGAAGTCCTGCAGGTGCTGGTTGGACAAGTGCGCGTCGAGGTGCTCTGGGCTGGTCCAGTTCTCGTAGAAGATGAAGAGCGACGGGTCCTCGGTGCCCCGGTGCAGCGCGTAGGTGTGGTACCCGTCCTCCTTGCGCGTGGCTCGATCAGCTCCTCGAGCGCCGCGCGCAGATCATCCTCTCGGCCCGGCTTCGCCCGCATGACGGCGACGACGGTGAGCAGGTCGCGGTTCTCGTCGGTGGGGATCGACATCCAGGGGCTCCTCGGTGAGTTGACGGCGTTGGCGTGATCACCGTAACCACCGGGGGACGGCGGCGCCTGCGCTGAACGGAGTCAGCCCCGCGCGGCCACCGCCGCATCGAGCGCCGTACGCATCGCCGCGACCGGGCCCGGCTTGCCCGTCATCAGTTCCACCTGCGCGACGGCCTGGTGCAGGAGCATCTCCAGGCCGCTGCGCACGCTCGCGCCCGCGGCCAGCGCCGCCGCGGCGAACGGGGTGGGCCAGGGCACGTAGACCACGTCAAGCACGACCGCGCCCGCACCGGGCGGCGTGAGCGCGTCCGCCCCGCCCGGCGGCAGCGTGGAGATGACGACGTCGGCGTCGGCGAGTTCGGCCGAGACCCGCGCCGGATCGGCCAGCGCGGTCGAGATCCGCGGGGTGACGCCGAGGCGTTCGGCCGTGTCCCGCAGCTCGGTCGTGCGGCCGACGTCCCTGACCAGCACCGTGACGTCGTCGATCCCGTGCTCGCGGAGCGCCGCGAGGGCGGACTGCGCGGTGCCGCCCGCACCGAGCACCACCGCCCTCCCCGACACGTCGCCCAGCGTCGCGCCGATCCCGACGACGTCGGTGTTGTAGGCGGTCCGCCGCCCCGTGAGCACCAGTGTGTTGGCCGCACCGACCGCCGCGGCCAGCGCGTCCACCTCGTCGGCGACCTCCAGCGTGACCCGCTTGAGCGGCATCGTCAGCGACAGCCCCGCCCAGTCCGGCCCCAGCCCGGCCACGAACCGGGCGAGCTCGGGCTCCCGGCACTCATGGCAGCCGTAGGACCATCCGGTGAGCCCCAGCGCGTCGTACGCCGCGTTGTGCAGCACGGGGGAGAGCGAATGGGCGACGGGCGAGCCGAGGACGGCGGCGAGCATTCGCCCAGTATCAGGTAGGCCGGGTCCCGCTGATCCGCGCGACCCGGACTAGCGTCGAAACCCCTGAACGCGGACCTCGCCGTCGGCGAAGGTCGCCGCGGCCCGCTCGATGCGCTCCAGCGACGCGGCGGCCAATGAGCACGGCATCCCGTACGCCGCGCGCACCCGCTCGCTCGCTTGGCGCAGCGCCTCGCGGCTGCGGCCCACGAAGTCCGCCAGCGGGTAGGCCTCACCCGGCTTCAGGTAGTCCTCCACCACGAGCGACGGTGAGTAGTACTCCCGGCGCGACCCGTCCGGCCAGCGCACTTCGAACCGCATCTCGGGCACACGACGACGGTAGGACGGCCATGTTGCCGTCGTGTGACAGTCTTGCTGCCCATGGGCGAGACGATCGTCATACTCGGCGGGCGCAGTGAGATCGGTCTCGCCGTGGCCAGGCGCCTCGCTCCGGGCGCGACCGTCGTGCTCGCCGCCCGGCGAAGCGACGATCTGACCGGCGAGGTGCAGGCGGTGCGCGACGCGGGCGCCGCGGCCGTCGACACGGTCGAGTTCGACGCCGACGACCTGGCCGCCCAGCGCGAGGCGCTCGACGGCATCGTGCGCCGCCACGGTCGGCTCGACGTCGTCGTCATCGCGTTCGGGATCCTCGGTGACCAGGCCCGGGCCGAGCGCGACGCCGAGCACGCCCGCGCGGTCGTGCACACCGACTACGTCGCGCACGTGACGGTCCTGACCCACCTCGCGCAGATCCTGCGTGCTCAGGGCCACGGCACCCTCGTCGTGTTCTCGTCGGTCGCGGGCGCACGGATACGGCGGGCCAACTACGTCTACGGCTCGGCGAAGGCCGGGCTCGACGGCTTCGCATCCGGGCTCGCCGATGCGTTGCACGGCTCCGGCGTGCGGCTGCTGCTCGTGCGGCCGGGGTTCGTGATCGGACGGATGACCACGGGCATGGCGCCCGCGCCGCTGTCGTCGACGCCCGACGCGGTGGCCGACGCCACGGTCGCCGCGCTGCGGTCGGGACGCGCGGAGGTGTGGGTGCCGTGGACGCTGCGACCGATCTTCGCGCTCGCCCGGCATGCCCCGCGCGCACTATGGCGGCGTATGCCGCGATGATCCTGTTGGCAACCGTTTCGTGACGCTACCGTCATCCGCGGCTCGCAGGATCGCTGCATCTCGGGAAGAGGCGGGGGAGGCGCGCATGGGGGGTCGGACCCGCACGGTTGTCACGACCGTGGCTGCGTTCGCCCTGCTCGTGGTGCTCTGGGAGCTGGTGAAGCTGGTGGTCCCCGACAACGGCGTGGTCGTCGGCGGTGTCCGTATCCTGCCGCGCACCGACGACGCGTCGATGCCGCATGTGTGGACGGTGCTGGCGAGGCTCGGCCAGCCCGAGGTCGCCGGAGCCGCCGACACCCGGACGGTCGGGACGGCCGTCGCCGTCAGCGCCCTCTACACCCTCGGCCTCGCGTTGGGCGGCCTCGTGCTCGGTGGCGTGCTCGGCATGGTGCTGGCCCTGGTCATGCTGCGGTTCCGGCTCGCGGAGCGCGCCATGCTGCCCTATGTCGTCGCCTCGCAGACCGTCCCGCTGATCGCGATCGCCCCGCTGGTCGCGGGCTGGGGCGGCAAGATCGCGATTCTGGGATGGGCGTGGCAGCCGTGGGCGAGCGTCATGGTGATCGCCTCTTACCTGGCGTTCTTCCCGATCGCGGTCGGGGCGCTGCGGGGGCTCGCCGCCCCGGGCCGGGCCCCGGTCGAGCTGTTCGCTTCGCTGGCCGCGGGCTGGTGGACCACGCTCGTGCGGCTGCGGCTCCCCGCGGCGGTGCCCGCGATCATCCCGGCCGTTCGCCTCGCCGCGGCCGCCGCGGTCGTCGGCGCCATCGTCGCCGAGATCTCCACGGGCACGCGCGGCGGCATCGGCAGGCTGATCATCGAGTACGCGCAGACGGCCACCGGCGACCCTTCGCAGCTGTACGCCGCCATCCTCGGCGCGGCCGTGCTCGGCCTGGTGGCGGCCGGTGCGGTCGGGCTGCTCGACCTCGCGCTGCGGCGCTACCGGGGAGCGATCGGATGAGCGACTCGGCAGCGCCGACGGCGGTGGAGCTCATCGGCGTCGACAAGCGGTTCGACGACGTCCACGCGCTGTCGGGCATCGAGCTGACCCTCGACGCGGGCGAGTTCGTGTCGCTGATCGGGCCGTCGGGATGCGGCAAGTCGACGTTGCTGCGCG
Organism: uncultured Actinomycetota bacterium; assembly: GCA_963736375.1. Lineage (GTDB taxonomy): Bacteria > Actinomycetota > Actinomycetes > Mycobacteriales > Pseudonocardiaceae > Pseudonocardia. Next base: position 206,617 of record CAVTOL010000016.1, on the reverse strand, counting down.
TGGTCGCCGACCTGGAGCAGCCGAGCGCGGGGGAGGTCCGCGTCGGCGGCAAGCCCGCCCGGCGGGCGCGGCTCGACCAGGACTACGGGATCGCGTTCCAGCAGTCAGGGCTCCTGGAATGGCGGACGGTCGCGGAGAACGTCGAGCTGCCCCTGCACGTGCACGGCGTCGGCAAGGCGGAGCGGCGGGCCCGCGCGGCCGAGCTGCTGGAGCTGGTCGGACTCACCGACTTCGCCGGGTCGCGGCCCGCGCAGCTGTCCGGCGGCATGCAGCAGCGGGTGGCGATCGCGCGGGCGTTGGCGTCCGAGCCGAAGCTCCTGCTGATGGACGAGCCGTTCGGCGCGCTGGACGAGATGACGCGCGAGCGGATGCAGGCCGAGCTGCTGCGCATCGCGCTCGAGAGCGGCGCGGCGGTGCTGTTCGTCACGCACTCCATCCCGGAGGCCGTGGTGCTGTCCGACCGCGTCGTGGTGATGTCGCCGCGGCCGGGACGGATCACCGAGGTCGTCGCGGGGCGCCGACCCGGCCGCAGCGAGCTGGAGCCCGACGACGTCGAGGACGTCCGCGAGACGGCGGCGTTCTTCACGGCGGTCACGGCCGTGCGCGAGGCGCTGCGCAAGGGCGGCCATCCATGAGCGAGCACGCGAACCGTCGCGAAGGCGGTGTGACTGCGTGGATCGCACCGGTCGTGCTCGGCGTCCTCGTGCTCGTGGTGTGGCAGGTGATCGTCGTCGCCGCGTCGGTGCCCTCGTTCCTGCTGCCCACGCCCACCGAGATCGCCGAACAGTTCGCGGCCCAGTTCCCGGTGATCCTCACGACCGCGTCGGTGACCGGCGGCAACGCGCTGGTCGGCCTGGTCGCGGGGTTCCTCGTCGGGCTGGTGCTCGCGGTGCTCGCGGCGTCGTCGCGGCTGATCGCGGAGCTGACGACACCGGTCGTGCTCGCGGCGAGCGCGGTGCCGATCGTCGCGTTGGCCCCCGTGTTCACCACGATGTTCGGCTCGACGACCGAAATCCCGCGCCAGTTGGTCGTGACGGTCGTCGTGATCGTGCCGGTGTTCATCGCCGCGTCGCGCGGGCTGCGGGCCGTCGCGCCCGTCCACGGCGACCTGATGACCTCGCTCGCCGCCACGCCATGGCAACGGGCCCGGTTCGTCCGGCTGCCCGGCGCCGTGCCGTTCGTGGTGACCGGCCTGCGGTTGGCCGCGCCCGCCGCGGTGATCGCATCGGTGGTCGCCGAGTACTTCGGCGGCTTGCAGAACGGACTGGGGAGCCGCATCACGTCGGCGGCCGCCAACACCGCCTACGCGCGCGCGTGGGCCTTCGTCGTGGCCTCGATCGTGCTGGGGCTGCTGTTCCATTTCGGCGGGACGCTCGTCGAGCGGCTGGTCACCCGCGGACATCCCGCCTGAACCCGAGGAGATCCGATGTACAGACGCCCCCTGATCGCGGCGGTTGTGACCGTCGCGCTGGCCGTCACGGCCTGCTCCACCACCCCCGCGGCGAGCGGCGGTTCCGGCGGCAGCGCCGCGCCCGGCAGCCCCACCAAGGTGACCCTGCAGCTGCAGTGGGTCGCACAGGGCCAGTTCGCGGGCTACTACGCCGCCGCCGACCAGGGCTACTACAAGGACGCGGGCCTCGACGTCACGATCAAGGAGGGCGGGGTGGACATCGTGCCGCAGACCGTCCTCGCGCAGGGCCAGGCGGACTACGCGATCGCGTGGGTGCCCAAAGCGCTCGCGAGCCGCGAGCAGGGCGCGTCGATCACCGACGTCGCGCAGGTGTACCAGCGCTCCGGCACCCGGCAGGTGTCGTTCAAGACCAAGAACATCACGCAGCCCGTCGACTTCAAGGGCAAGAAGATCGGCAACTGGGGCTTCGGCAACGAGTTCGAGCTGTTCGCGGGCATGACGCAGGCCGGGCTCAAGCCCGCGAGCGACGTGACGCTCGTGCAGCAGCAGTTCGACATGCAGGCCTTCCTCAAGGGCGACATCGACGCCGCGCAGGCCATGTCCTACAACGAGTACGCGCAGGTGCTCGAGGCGAAGAACCCGGCGACCGGGCAGCTGTACCAGCCGTCCGACTTCAACGTCATCAACTGGAACGACGACGGCACCGCAATGCTGCAGGACGCGATCTGGGCCAACACCGACAAGCTGTCCGACCCGGCCTACCAGGACCAGACCGTCAAGTTCGTCGCCGCGTCGCTCAAGGGCTGGATCTACTGCCGTGACCATGTGGCGGAGTGCCGCGACATCGTCGTCAAGGCCGGGTCGAAGCTGGGCGCGAGCCACCAGCTGTGGCAGGTCAACGAGGTCAACAAGCTGATCTGGCCGTCGCCGTCGGCAGGCATCGGGACGATCGACGCCGCTGCGTGGACGCAGACGGTGAAGGTGGCGCGCACCGCGGTCAACGCCGACGGGCAGACCGTGCTCACGAAGGACCCCGACGACAAGGCCTACACCAACGACTACGTCAACAAGGCCATCTCCCAGTTGAAGGGCGAGGGCCTCGACGTGGTCGGTTCCGGGTTCAAGCCGGAGACGGTCACGCTGAACGCGGGCGGCGCCTGACCGACCGTGCGCGGAAACGAGTGCTCTAGCACTCGTTTCCGCGCACGACCTCACGCAGCAGCTCGTACCAGGCGCCGTCGTCGAGCGCGCCGCGGCCCACGATCCCGTCGGCGTGGAAGTGGCCCACCAGCGTGAACCCTGCGCGCTCTGCGACGTGCCTGCTGGCTGTGTTGCCCCACGCCGTGCCGATCTGCAGCCGGTGCCTGCCCATGCCGCCATCGGCTGTCGGGGCGAACGCGTGGGCCACCAGGAGGTCGAGGGCCGCGCCGACAATGCCGCGGCCGCGGGCGTCGGGATGGGCCCAGTAGCCGATCTCGCCGCCGGTCGGGTTCAGCGGGTCGTTGAGCCGGAAGATGGTGATGCGCGCGAGGAGCCGGTCGTCGGCGGCGTCGGCGACGGCCCACCCCACCCGCCGCCCGAGCGACGCTTCCAGCGCTCCCTGCCGGACGAACGCCCGCGCGTCGTCGTCGGTGTACGGGTCGGGGAGGTCGGGGAGCCAGTGCCGGGTACGCGGGTCGCGACAGGCTTCGGTGATCCGCGGGAGGTCGGCGTCGACGGCGGGGCGCAGCCGGACCCGGTCGTTCTCCAGCACCGGGGTTGGCCACCACGTTGTACGCGGGCGGCCGTCGTCGGTGGCACGCAGCGAGGCCTGCCAGGCGTCGCGCAGTGCGCCGCGGTGCGGGATCGACAGCGGCAGATCGCCGTGGAACGCGAAGCCGCAGGCGTGCGCCACCCGCCACGACGCGAGGTGGCCCGCCTGAGCGCGCCAGTGCACGATCGGCAGCCCGGCCTCGGCGAACGCCCATCGGGTGGCGAGCCGCACCGCGCGTGCCATATGGCCGCGGCCGCGCGCCCACGGGGCGAGGGCGAAGCCGATCTCGGGCGGATGCCCGCGCAGGTCGACGGAGCCCGCGAACCGCGGGCGGCCGCCGTCCTCGGCCTCGATCGCCCAGCAGGCCACGGTCGAGCGGTCCTTTCCTGGCTCGGCGACCCATTCCTCGGCGTGCGCACGGTCGTACGGGTGCGGAATCGAGGTGTACCGGACCGTGTCCGGGTCGCAGCCCATCACGACCATCTCGGCGATGTCGTCGGGGCGGAACGCCCGCAGGGTGACGACGCCATCGGTGTACTCGGGGGCGATCGTGGTCACACCCGACATGGTCGCCGCCCTCGCCCGCGCCGGCGACGGGTTTGCCCGGGGTGCACTCGCCGGGTATCGCAGCACTGTCACATTGCTGCGACTCCGTCGGAGGAATGTCACATTGCTGCAATGACCTCCGCTGTCGCCCGCGCACGTGACCTCCTCGCCGCCAACCCGCTCGTCGACGGCCACAACGACTTGCCGTGGGCGCTGCGCATGCTGGGCAGGCCTGCCGACCTCGCGGCGGGCGTTCCGGGGCTGCACACCGACCTACCCCGGCTGCGGGCAGGTCGGGTCGGGGCACAGTTCTGGTCGGTGTACGTGCCGTGCTCGGTCACCGGTACGGCCGCCGTGGCGACGGTGTTGGAGCAGGTGGCGCTCGTTCGGGAGCTCACCGAGCGCTACCCGGACGACCTGCGCCTCGCGACCACGGCGGCCGAAGCGGAAGCGGCGTTCGCGGCGGGACGCGTTGCCTCGCTCATGGGCGCGGAAGGCGGGCACGGCATCGACGGCTCGCTCGACGCGCTCCGTGAGCTGCGGCGCCGCGGCGTGCGGTACCTGACCTTGACGCACAACCAGAACACCGAATGGGCGGACGCGGCCACCGACGAGCCCGTGCACGGTGGGCTGACCGCGTTCGGTCGCGAGGTCGTGCGCGAGATGAACCGCATCGGCATGCTCGTCGACCTGTCACACGTCGCCGCAACGACCATGCGCGACGCACTGGCGACGACCACCGCGCCCATCGTCTTCACGCACTCGTCCTGCCGCGCGGTGACCGATCATCCCCGCAACGTGCCCGACGACGTGCTCGCCGCGCTCCCGGCAAACGGTGGCGTGTGCATGGTGACCTTCGTGCCCCAGTTCGTGTCGTCGGCCGCGCGGGACTGGGACCTGGCCGTCCAGGACGACATGGCGGCGGCGGGCCTCGACCCGCGGGACCTGGAAGGCCGGTCCAGCTTCGTCACCCGCCGTGGTGGCCCGTGTCCCCGAGCCACGGTCGCCGACGTGGTCGCCCACGTCGAGCACGCTCGCGAGGTGGCGGGCGTCGAGCACATCGGCATCGGCGCCGACTTCGACGGCACACCGGACCTGCCGGTCGGGCTGGAGGACGTGGCGGGCTACCCGGGGCTCTTCGCCGCCCTGCTCGACCGCGGCTGGAGCGAAGCGGATTGCGCACGGCTCGCGGGCGGCAACATCCTGCGGGTCCTCCACGCCGCCGACGGCGCCTGAGATTTCTCGAACGGGCCCCGGCGCCGCGCCTGAACCCCTACCCTCGGCCCGTGGCCACACCACTGGACGCCGCCGTGCGCGCGCTCGCGCTCCAAGTGAACCGGGATACGGTGCTGAAGGCCCGCGCCGCCCTCCTGGCCGAGGCCGACCGCCTCGACATCGAATTGGGCAAGCGCACGCATCGCCTACGGCGAGCGTCGGCCTCTGCGGCGGCGACCCGGTCTCGCCGGAGGCAGCCAGCGCGTTCAACGAGCGAATTGACGCGCTTGTCGCGAGCTGCCGCGCCTACAACCGCGATCTGCACGCCGCTGCAGCGGCGCTGGACGCCACAGCCCGGACCTACGGCTACACCGACGACGAGATCGCCGCGTCCTACCGTCCGGGATCGTGATTCGCGGCTGGCTGGCGCTCGTGTCCGCCGTCACCCTGTGCGCCGCGTGCACCAGCGCGGTCGGCGGCGTACCCGCCGCGGATACGGGTGCGCCGCAGCTGCCGCCCCGTCCGCGGGTACTGAAAATCGATGGGATCGACCCGTGCGGCGCGCTGACGGCCGCCCAGGCCAAGTCCCTCGGCGTCGCGCGGTATGGCGCCAGCAAGCCGAGCGGCAAGCAAGGTCCCGGCTGCGACTGGATCCATTACCCGACCGAGCCGATCGAGAACTACTCGGTCGGCATCAACACCCGTGGCGGCGTCGAGCTCGTATTTGGCCAGCCGCAGCTTGAGGTGACCACCGTGGCAGGCTTCGGCGCGGTGCAGACGCCCGGCCTCTACGGGACCGGGGAGCAGGACTGCGTCGTGAACGTGGACGTCGCGCCGTCGCAGGCCGTGCAGGTCGGCTACTTCTACAACGGCGCAACCATCCCCATGACCCACGAGATCGCCTGCCAGAAGGCCCGCCACGCCGCGGAGCTGGCGATGCAGACGATCCTCGCGCGTCCCGGCAGCTAGGCGAGGGGCGTGTCCGATCCACTCGACGTGCGAGAGGAACACCAGCGGGGTTCGATCTTGGGTAAAGCCCGCTCACGTCCCGTTCGGGCGCCGCTCTGAGGTGGCGCGGCGGCCTCGTCGCGAAGATGGGCACCGGTGCGCGGGAGGGGGTGCCGATGGTCTGGCTGGTGGTGCACCTGGTCGCCACGGCGATGCTCACCGGGGTGGCGTGGGTGTCGCTCGTCGTGATCTATCCGGCGTTCGCGCTGGTGGGCCCGGCAGAGTGGCCGAGCTATCACGCCGCGCACGTTCGGGCGATCACGCGGGTGATCGTCGCCCCCTGGGTCGCGCAGGGCCTGTCGACGGCCGCGCTGCTCCTCGACCCGCCCGACGAGCAGCCCGCCGCCGCGGTGGCGCTCGCCTGCCTCGCGCTCGCGGCGGTGGTGCTGACGTTCGCGGCGGCGGTGCCTGCGCACAACCGCCTGAGCGCGGCGGCCACCGCTGACGGACCCGTGCTGACCAGGCTGAACCGCGTCCATCTTGTGCGCAGCCTCGTGTGGTCGACCGAAACGGCCCTCGCCGCGGTGCTGCTCGTACGGTAGCCGAAATCGGTGCCCCCGGTGGGATTCGAACCCACACTGGACGCTGTTTGAGAGCGCTGCCTCTGCCGTTGGGCTACAGGGGCGAGATCGTGAGTCGCAGCATAGCGGCCGCACATCACAGCGCGGCCCGCACGGCCCCCGGCTATTCTGAATCCTTACCGAAAGCCACCGCAGGTGCGAAGGAGTAACCCGGTGACCCAGCAGGTGTCCGAGTCGTCCACGGACGGCACGCCCGCCGAGGCGGCCGACAAGTCCGACAGCGGCCTCCGCGTGCTGGTCGTCGAGGACGAGGCGTTGATCCGCCTCGACCTCACGGAAATGCTGACCGAAGAGGGCTACGTCGTTGCCGGAGAGGCTGCCGACGGCGAGCAGGCGGTTGAGCTGGCCCGCTCGCTGCGCCCGGATTTGGTGATCATGGACGTGAAGATGCCCAAGGTCGACGGCATCGCCGCGGCGGCGTCGATCGTCGAGGAGCGGATCGCCCCGGTCGTCATGCTCACCGCGTTCAGCCAGCGCGACCTCATCGAGCAGGCGCGCGACGCGGGCGCGATGGCCTACCTGGTCAAGCCGTTCGCCCGGCACGAACTCGTGCCCGCGATCGAGCTGGCGGTCTCCCGGTTCGCCGAGCGCAAGGCGCTTGAGGACGAGGTCGCCACGCTCACCGAGCGCCTCGAGACCCGCAAGGTCATCGACCGGGCCAAGGGCCTGCTGATGACCCGCCGCCAGATGTCCGAGCCGGACGCCTTCCGCTGGATCCAGCGCACTGCGATGGACCGCCGCACGACGATGAAGGTGGTCGCCGAGGCCGTCGTCGACGGGCTGGCAACACCGAAGTCCTGACGCCGTCACGCAGACGGTGGCGAGCACGCTGCGTCACCTGTTCGGTCACCGTGCGCGTTGGTCGGGTTGCGGTCCGGTAAAGGTGGGGGTCCCGGTGATGACGGCGCCGAGGGCCGTCGCTACGTTCCGGCCACACGCCCGTCAGTGGGCGAGGGCAGCGGTGGTGTCATGACCCGCCGGTGGATTGTCGCAGTACGGAAGGACATTCGGATGAGTCGCAAGCGGATCGTCGCTGCTGCGGCGCTGCTGGCGGGGGCGATGGCGCTCACGGCGTGCGGTGGGAGCAGTAGCTCGTCGGGCAGCAGTGGTGGGAGCAGCGGCGGCGGTGGCGGCCAGACGCTGAAGATCGGGTTCATGGGTGACCTGACCGGGGAGAACTCCGGCATCGTCATCCCGCCCTACCAGGGCGCCCAGCTCGCCGTCGACGAGTACAACGCCACCAACCCGCCCACGAAGATCGAGCTGGTCAAGTACGACAGCCAGGCCAAGAGCGACCAGGCCGTCGCGCTGGCCACGAAGGCGGCCCAGCAGGACAAGGTCGTCGGGATGATCGGCCCCGCGTTCTCCGGCGAGTCGAAGGCCGCCGACGCGATCCTGGAGCAGGGCGAGATCCCGAACGTCACCCCGTCGGCGACGAACCCCGGGCTCTCGACCAACGGGTGGAAGTACTTCCACCGCCTCGTCGCCACCGACGACCCGCAGGGCAAGGGCATCGCAGGGTTCCTCACCCGCATCAAGACGCCGAAGAAGGCCTTCGTCATCAGCGACGACCAGGAGTACAGCGTCGGCATCGCCGACTTCGCGGCGCAGGGCTTCACGTCCGCGGGCGTGGCCGTCGAGCGCGACAAGTTCGCCCAGGGCGCTTCGGACTACAGCTCCACCGTCTCGAAGGTCAAGGCCGCCAACCCGGACGTGATCTTCTACGGCGGGTACTACGCCCAGGCGGGCAGGCTGCTCAAGCAGCTGCGCGACGGTGGCATCACCGCCACGTTCGCCACCGGTGACGGGTCGCTCGACGCGGGCCTGATCTCCGGCGCGGGCCAGCAGGCGGCCGAAGGCGCCATCGTCGGCTGCCCCTGCAACATCCCGTTCGGGTCGACCGACCCGACGCTGAAGAAGTTCAGCGACGACTACAAGGCCAAGTTCAACGCCGACCCGGCGATCTACGCCACCGAGGGCTACGACGCCGCCACCGCGTTCGTCAAGGCGGTCCAGGCGGGCAAGACCGACGGCCCGAGCATCAACGACTTCTTCACGACGCTGACCTTCAACGGCGTCTCGAAGCCGGTGAAGTGGAACGCGACCGGAGAGCTCGACACCACCACGATCTACGTCTACGAGGTGAAGGACGGCAAGATCAGCCTGCTCGGCCCGACCGACAAGGCCCAGCTGAGCTGATCGTCGTTCGATCGGTAGGAGCGGGGGACGCACGTCGTCCCCCGCTTCGCCTATCCCCAGACAGGTAGGACACGTGCTCTCGGACTTCGTCAATCAGTTCTGGGACCAGACCGTCGGTGGCCTGGTCGTCGGGTCGATCTACGCCCTGGTGGCCCTTGGCTACACGATGGTCTACGGTGTGCTACGCCTGATCAACTTCGCGCACTCCGAGATCTTCATGATCGGGACGTTCGCCACGCTCGGCGCGTTGATGGTGCTCGGGGTGACCGGCCCCGCCACCGGGTTCGCGCTCGTCGGACTCCTGCTCCTGCTCCTCGTGGTGTCCATGGCGTTCTCCGGCGGGGCGGCCATGCTGCTGGAGCGGGTGGCTTACCGGCCGTTGCGCCGCCGCGGCGCGTCGCGCCTCGCTGCGCTGATCTCGGCCATCGGCGCGTCGGTCTTCCTCCAGGAACTGTTCGCCCTGATCGTCATCCCGGACGTCTTCCACAAGCCGGGCCGCATCCAGGTCGCCGTCCCGCGCATCGTCGAGCGCACGACGGTGTTCACCATCGGGGACTACAACGTCCTGCTCAACCAGGTGATCGTCATCGTGGCCGCGGTGATCATGATGGTCGCCCTCGACCAGCTCGTGAACCGCACCCGGATCGGGCGCAGCATCCGCGCGACCGCACAGGACCCCGAGGCGGCGGTGCTGATGGGCGTCAACATCGACACCGTCGTGCGGCTGACGTTCCTGCTGGGTGGCGCGATGGCCGGAGTGGCGGCGGTGCTCTATGACATCCAGTTCGAGAACACGCAGTACAACGTCGGCTTCGTCCTGGGCATCAAGGCGTTCACCGCTGCAGTGCTCGGCGGCATCGGCAACCTGCGCGGCGCGCTGCTGGGGGGCATCGTGCTGGGGCTCGTGGAGAACTGGGGATCGGTGTTCTTCGGCTCGCAGTGGAAGGACGTCATCGCCTTCCTCGTGCTCGTCATCGTCCTGATCTTCCGGCCAACGGGCATCCTCGGCGAGTCGTTGCAGCGGGCGCGGGCATGAGCGGCTCCGGAGGGGGACCGATGAGTTCCAGCAAGCACCGGGCGCGCGGACGTGGCGGTCTGACCGCCGTGCGCAGTTGGTGGGACGGCGCGCCCCCGTGGCAGCGCTGGATCCTGTACCTGGCTCTGATCGCCTTCGCCCTGGTGCTGCCCAGCCCCTTCTTCGCGTCGTTCATGTCGCCGGACACCGACTGGACCACGCTGCTCTTCAGCCCGATCGGCACCTACATTCTGCTGGCGCTCGGACTGAACATCGTCGTCGGCCACGCGGGCCTGCTGGACCTCGGCTACGTCGCGTTCTACGCGGTCGGCGGCTACACGGTGGCGTACCTGGGCACCAAGCACGGCTGGACGTTCTGGCCAACGCTCGTGCTCGGCATCGCGATCGCGGGCATTTCCGGGGTGATCCTGGGCGCACCGACGCTGCGGCTGCGCGGTGACTACCTCGCCATCGTCACGCTCGGCTTCGGGGAGATCGTCCGGATCACCGCCAACAACACCGACGAGATCGGCGGGGCCCGCGGCATCACGAACATCCCGCACCCGCCGCCGATCTGGGGGCTGCGGTTCCGGCTCGACCCGTTCCCGTACTACGTCCTGATCGTCTTCCTGATCGTATTGGTGATCATCTTTTCGGTGCGCCTGCACCACAGCCGGGTAGGGCGGGCATGGGCGGCCATCCGCGAGGACGAGGACGCCGCGGAACTGATGGGCGTTCCCACGTTCAAGTTCAAGCTGTTGGCCTTCGCCACCGGCGCGATGATCGGTGGCCTGGCCGGGGGCATGTACGCGGGCAAGGCGATCTTCATCTCACCGCTGGACTTCCCGTTCATCCTCTCCGCCACGATCCTGGCCGCGGTGGTCCTCGGCGGGTCGGGCAACATCCCCGGCGTGATGTTGGGGGCCTTCCTCATCGGCTGGCTCCCGGAGCGGCTGCGAGGCTTCTCCGAGTACCGCATCATGGTCTTCGGCGCGGCGCTGGTGGCGGCGATGGCGCTGCGGCCACAGGGCCTGTTGCCGTCCCGGCAGCGCAGCGCCGAGTTCGCGGAGGGCAGTGGCGGGATGGGGTCGTTGGGCGCGGAGATCCCCGACGCCACGGTCGCAGCCTCCGAGGACAAGTCGTGAGCGCCCTCCTCGAACTGCAGGCGTTGACGATGCGCTTCGGCGGGGTGACGGCGCTGCAGGCGGTCGACCTCACGGTGGAGACCGGCGAGATCTTCGGGCTGATCGGGCCGAACGGCGCGGGGAAGACCACCGTGTTCAACGTCGTGACGGGCGTCTACCGGCCCACCGAGGGCGCGGTCGTCTTCGACGGCGACCGGCTGTCCGGGCTGAAGCGGTTCCAGGTGACCAAGCGTGGCATCGCCAGGACGTTCCAGAACATCCGGCTGTTCCACAACATGACCGCGTTGGAAAACGTGATGGTCGGCGCGGACGCGCATCACCGCACGGGCGCGATCGGCGCCGCGCTGGGGCTGCCGTGGCACCGGCAGGAGGAGCGGTCGGGTCGGGAACGTGCGCGCGAGCTGCTGGAGTTCGTCGGCATCGGAAGGCGGTCCTGGGAGACGGCGAAGAACCTGCCCTACGGCGACCAGCGCCGGTTGGAGATCGCGAGGGCGCTGGCAACCGACCCGAAGCTGCTCCTGCTCGACGAGCCCGCCGCCGGCATGAATCCGGCGGAGAAGCAGTCGCTGCAGGCGCTTATCCGCAAGATCCGTGACGACGGGCGCACCGTGCTGCTGATCGAGCACGACATGGGGCTCGTCATGCACATCAGTGACCGCATCGCTGTGCTCGACTTCGGACAGAAGATCGCCGACGGCCAGCCGCGCGAGGTCCAGCGCAACACGAAGGTCATCGAGGCGTACCTGGGGGCTCCCGATGCTTCTTGACCTCGATGGCGTGCAGGTGCACTACGGCAAGATCGCGGCGCTCTCCGACGTCACACTGGCCGTGGACCGCGGCGAGATCGTCGCCCTCATCGGCGCCAACGGTGCGGGCAAGACCACCACCCTCAAGACGATCTCGGGCCTACGGCCGCTCTCGGCGGGGACGATCACGTTCGACGGCATCGACATCAGCCGGATGCCAGGGCATAAGCGCGTGGTGGCGGGCATCGGACAGGCGCCGGAGGGGCGCGGCATCTTCCCGGGTATGACGGTGCTCGAGAACCTCATGATGGGCTGCTACACCCGCAAGGGCGACCCTTCGAAGGACCTCGACGAGGTCTACGAGCTGTTCCCCCGACTGGCCGAACGGCGCACGCAGTTCGCGGGCACCATGTCGGGAGGCGAGCAACAGATGCTGGCGATCGGCAGGGCCATGATGGCCCAGCCCACCGTGCTGCTGCTCGACGAGCCGTCGATGGGGCTCGCGCCGATGCTGGTCGCCCAGATCTTCACGATCATCAAGGAGATCAACCGACGGGGCACGACCGTGCTGCTGGTGGAGCAGAACGCCCGACAGGCCCTGCAGCTCGCCGACCGCGCCTATGTGCTGGAGAACGGCCGGGTGGTCAAGACCGCCCCGGCGGGCGACCTGCTCGACGATCCGCAGGTGCAGGCGGCATACCTCGGCGGCGACCTGGACGTCTCAGGGGACTCCGCAGGGTAGCCGCGCCGGTCAGGCGCCGGTGGAGATCGGGATGTCGACGCCGTGGCCGTCGCTCAGGTCGGCCAGCGTGCCACCGCCGAACGCCCGCAGCACGGTGGCGTGGGCGTCCTTCGGGATGTCGAACCAGAGATCGAACTCCAGCCGCACCGCCGCGCCCAGATCCACCGCGGCGGGCTGGCGCTTGATGAGCATCGCGTCCTCGTCGGGATGGCGGGCGCTGCCGTCGGACGCCACGAGCAACTGGTGGCGGGTGTCGAACAGCGCGGTGGTGCGGCCGGTGTTGGTCACCGCGACCCTGAGCCGGACGAACTGGCCTTTCGCAGGCCAGTCGGCGTGGCTGCCGATCACCGTGGGCATGCCGGACGTGAGGCCCATGAGCTCGAACTGCGTGTCGCCGGACATGGTCGGTGGCACGTGCAGCGGGATCTCGTCGGTCCGCACCGGGCGGGGCGGCAGGTCGTACGTCGCAGGGCCCTGTGGAGGGGACGGCGCGCACGCAGCGAGCGCCATCACGACCGCGGCGAGCAGGTAGGCCAGCGGGCGTTCGCGGGCTTCGCGGCGGGCGGATGCCACGTGCCGACGCTACCGGAGCGGGAGCGTACGGGGCTACGACGCGAACCGCCGTCAGGGCTTGCGGCAGCAGAAGATTGCGGTGCCGGGGAACAGCGCGCCGCGCAGCGGCGACCACTGGCCCCACACGGTCTCCCGGCCCTCGGGCCACTCCGGCTCGACGACGTCCGCCACCACCAGCCCCGCGGCGACGACGTCGCGCACTCGGTCGCCGAGCGTCCGGTGGTGCTCCACGTAGGTGGCGGCGCCCTTGGCATCCACTTCGACGTAGGGCGTGCGGTCGAAATACGACTGCCGCACCACCAGGCCGTCCGGGCCGGGGTCATCGGAGAACATCCACCGCATCGGATGGTTCACCGCGAACACCCACCGGCCGCCGGGCCGCAGCACGCGCGCCACTTCGCGCATCACCTGGTCGGGCTCGGCCACGAACGGTACCGCGCCGAACGCCGAGCAGGCGACGTCGAACGATCCGTCGCGGAACGGCAGCTGCGTGGCGTCGGCCTGCACGAGCGGCACGACCACCCCGGTGCCGTCGCCCAGCGCGGCGGCGTGGCGCAGCATGCCCGCGGAGAGGTCGAGCGCCACCGGCCGCGCGCCCGCCCTTGCCAGCCACCGCGCACACGGCGCCGAGCCCGCGCCCACTTCGAGCACGCGGCGTCCCGCGACGTCGCCGAGCAACCGGGCGTCCTCTTCCCGCAGGCCCTCCGGGCACCACACGAACTCGACCTCGCCGATATCGCCGCTGTGTTCGGCCAGGTAGTCGGCGGCGTCGGCGTCCCACCAGCGGCGGCTCGCCTCCCGCGACTCGGCGGCGCCGACCGGCCGCCGCGCGACCCCTACCGTCCCCAGCGCCTCCTCGGCACTCGGCGCCGCCGGTTCGCTCGCAAGCTCGCTCACGCGCCAGATCGTGACATGTCCGCGACCTGCACCCGCGTTGCCCACGTGATCGTGGCCCCCGTAACATTGACGTCGTACCGGGGTCAAGGCGGCTGCTCGCGAGCGGTCTGGCAGGCTTCGGGAATCGACGATCACGGGTGACTGTTACACCGTCACGCACAGCAAGCGCAGATAACTGCACAGCCCATCCATCCCTACCGGAGCACCCCACTACATGTCCACCGACACCACCGCCGTCCCGACCACCACGCCGCAGGTCGCCGTCAACGACATCGGGACGGAGGAGGATTTCCTCGCCGCCATCGATCAGACGATCAAGTACTTCAACGATGGTGACATCGTTGAGGGCACCATCGTCAAGGTCGACCGGGACGAGGTCCTGCTCGACATCGGCTACAAGACCGAGGGCGTCATCCCCTCTCGGGAGCTCTCGATCAAGCACGACGTCGACCCGGCGGATGTCGTCGCGGTCGGGGAATACGTCGAGGCGCTCGTCCTCCAGAAGGAGGACAAAGAGGGCCGCCTCATCCTCTCCAAGAAGCGCGCCCAGTACGAGCGCGCCTGGGGCACGATCGAGGAGCTCAAGGAGAAGGACGAGCCCGTCGAGGGCACCGTCATCGAGGTCGTCAAGGGTGGCCTGATCCTCGACATCGGCCTCCGCGGCTTCCTCCCGGCGTCGCTTGTCGAGATGCGCCGCGTGCGCGACCTGCAGCCCTACGTCGGCCGCAAGATCGAAGCCAAGATCATCGAGCTGGACAAGAACCGCAACAACGTGGTCCTTTCCCGGCGCGCGTGGCTGGAGCAGACCCAGTCCGAGGTGCGCAGCGAGTTCCTCAACCAGCTCGCCCGCGGTCAGGTCCGCAAGGGTGTCGTCTCGAGCGTGGTCAACTTCGGCGCGTTCGTCGACCTCGGCGGGGTCGACGGCCTCGTGCACGTGTCCGAGCTGTCCTGGAAGCACATCGACCACCCGTCCGAGGTCGTCGAGGTTGGACAGGAGGTCACGGTCGAGGTCCTGGACGTCGACCTGGATCGCGAGCGGGTCTCGCTGTCGCTCAAGGCGACACAGGAAGACCCGTGGCGCCTCTACGCCCGCACCCACGCGATCGGCCAGATCGTGCCGGGCAAGGTCACCAAGCTGGTGCCGTTCGGTGCGTTCGTCCGTGTCGAGGAGGGCATCGAGGGCCTGGTGCACATCTCGGAGCTGGCCGAGCGCCACGTCGAGATCCCCGAGCAGGTCGTGCAGGTCGGCGACGACTGCATGGTCAAGGTCATCGACATCGATCTCGACCGCCGCCGCATCTCGCTGTCGCTCAAGCAGGCCAACGAGGGCATGACGGTCGAGACCGAGTTCGACCCCACGCGCTACGGCATGGCTGCCGAGTACGACTCCGAAGGCAACTACATCTACCCCGAGGGCTTCGACGTCGATTCCGGCGAGTGGCAGGAGGGCTTCGAGGCCCAGCGCGAGTCCTGGGAGAAGGAGTACGCCGAAGCGCACGCTCGCTACGAGCAGCACATCGCGCAGCTGCGCAAGAGCGCGGAGGCCGACGCGGAGGCCGCGGCCGACGGTGAAGCAGCCAACTACTCGTCGCAGGGTGCCGAGCCTGCGGAATCCGGCGGCTCGCTCGCGAGCGACGAGCAGCTCGCCGCGCTCAGGGAGAAGCTGTCCGGCGGAGCCTAGACCGTAAGGCCTAACCGCCACCCGACGAGAACGGGCCGTTCGTCGCACGACACGCGACGGGCGGCCCGTTTGTCATGTACTTTGCGGCGCGTCGTGTGCGCTCCGCGTGAGATGGCCCTAGGCTGCTCTCGTGCGCCGGGGACCGTGGATCGTGCGCCCCGTGACCGGCGCCTTACTTGCCTTGCTCGCGGGCTGTGCGAGCGCTCCCGTTGCCGGGCCAAGCCTGCCGACGTTCCCCGAGCCGGGTGCCGTGTCGTCGTCCGCCACGGCTTCCGCCGCCCGTGACGCGGGTGTTGTTCCCGACGACTGCTCGCGGATCCTTCCGGTCGGCGAGCTCGTCGCGGTGTTCGGGATGCCGCTGGACAGCATCGTCGTGCGCACCACGGTGGGGGTTCCCGCGCCGTCGGTCGGCAGGCTCGAACGGATGGACTGCACCTACAGCGGCACCGCCGCGGCTGGCCCGGACAGCGGAAGGCGCCTGCTCGCGATCAACGCGGCCGCCTACACGACGCCCGCCGCCGCCCGCGCGCAGTGGATGCTCAACGCCGCGCTCGAGGACGGCGTGCACCGCGACCAGCCGGTGGGGACCGCCTCCGGCGTGCTCGTCGAGCGGCCAGGCGAAGCACTGCTGGCCGTCCAGTACGGGTCCGGCACCGTCACGCTCGATCTGCCCGACCGGCCGTTGCCGCCGGGGAGCAACCCCGCGGCCATGCTCGTCGACCTCGCCCGGCGGGTGCTGCCGACGATGGCGGGTGCCGCGTCCTCGCCGACGCCCGCACCCACCACGCCGCCGGGGCCGGTGCGGGCGATGCGCTGACCGGGCCTGGTTAGGGTGGGGCGCGTGCTGCGCGTCGGGCTCACCGGGGGCATCGGGTCGGGGAAGTCGACCGTCGCCGCCCGGCTTGTGGAGCGCGGCGCGGTGCTCGTCGACTCGGACCGGATCGCCCGCGAGGTCGTCGCGCCCGGCACGCCTGGCCTCGCCGCCGTTGTCGACGCGTTCGGTCCCGCCGTGCTCGCCGCCGACGGCTCCTTGGACCGCCCCGCGCTCGCGGCCGTGGTGTTCGACGATCCCGGGGCGAGGAAGAAGCTCAACGGGATCGTCCATCCACTCGTCCGGCGACGCTCCGACGAACTGATCGCCGCAGCGCCGGTCGACAGCATCGTCGTACAGGACATCCCGCTGCTCGTCGAGGGTGGGATGGCAGCGCGGTTCCCGCTGGTCGTCGTCGTGCACGCAGACGCGGCGGTACGGGTGCCGCGACTTGTCGAGCAGCGCGGCATGCCGGAGGCCGACGCACGGGCCCGGATCGCCGCCCAGGCCGACGAGGCGGCACGGCGGGCAGTCGCCGACGTCTGGATCGACAACTCCGGCCCGCCGCACGGGCTCGTCGCGGCCGTGGACGCGCTGTGGGACCGGCGGCTGGTGCCGTTCGCCGCCGACCTCGCTGCAGGTCGGGCGGCATCGGCCGCCAACGCGCTCGTCGCCGCCGACCCGGAGTGGCCCGCGCAGGCCGCGCGGCTCGCCGCCCGCGTCGCCTTGGCGGCGGGGGAGCGGGGTCGGGGCGTCGCGCACGTCGGCCCCACTGCCGTGCCCGGCCTACCGGCTCCGGATGTACTGGACCTGCAGCTCGGGGTGGCGTCCGCCGACGACGCCGACGCGTTGCGCGACCCGCTCGCCGACGCGGGCTTCGTCCGCGCCGAGCCGGGCTACGCCTCGGCGGATCCGGGTCGGCCCGCCCGCCTGCACCTGCGGGTGGTCGGCTCGCCCGGTTGGCGGGATGCGCTCCGCCTGCGCGACTGGTTGCGCGCGGACGCCGGTGGCCGCGCCGAGTACGCGGCAGCGGAACGACGGTCGGTGGCCGCGGGCGGCGCCGAGCTCCCCGTCCAGGACCCGTCGCAGTTCGTCGTCGCGGCCGAGGAGTGGGCCGCATCGTCGGGGTGGGTACCGTCGTTGAACGGGACGAATCCGGACGGATGAGCATTGACGGGCCGTAACACAGCGCGGCGGACGTGCGATGGTCAAGCAGGCCCGGTCCGGCGGCCGGGTGAATCCTGCTTGCAGGCCGTCACCAGCACGGAACGTTCCTGGGGAAGCGCGGGGGAGGTGCGGTATGGGCGATGACGCTGTGGGGCCGGTCGAGCCCACGGCACGCGGCTCCGCCGACACCGTGCTGGCAAGCCTTGACTTCACCCTCCCGAATCACGACGCCCCGGTCGAGGCGCACCCGATGAGCGCCGATGCCGCCGGAGCCGACGTCGACGACCAGCCCCACCAGGACGGGCCCGCTGCCGCGGAGCCCGACGAGGCCGAGCCCGAGCCGTTGAGCGAGGGCACGCAGGTCGTCCAGGACGCGCCCGCTCGCACCCCGGCCCAGATGCGTGTCGACTTCGGGGCGCACCTCGAGGCCAACTACCGCAGGCTGGTCGCCCAGCTGTACGCGATCACCCTCGATCCGGCCGAGGCGCACTCGGCGGTACAGGACGCCTACTCCCGGGCCTGGCGGTCGTGGGCTGCGGTCAGCCGCTCGCCCGACTCCGTCGGATGGGTGCGCCGCGTGGCCGTGCGCTCCACCATCCGCAGCTGGCGCAGGTTGCGGCTCCGGTCGCGCCGACACATCGGGCCGGGCCAGGACACCGAGTCGGGCGCCGTGCTCGCGGCGTTGCGCGAGCTGCCCGCCGCCGAGCGTCGGTGCGTCGTGCTGCACCATATGGCCGGGGCTCCGGTCCAGGAGATCGCGGTCGTCGAGGGGGTCTCGGTAGGCACCACAGCAGCTCGGCTCGCGCGTGCGCAGAAGGTCGTGAGCGATGGGCTCGCGCGCCTTCCCGATTTCGCTGTCGACTGGCCTGCCGACCTGGCCGGTGGGGCGTTCGGCTCGGACGAGTCGTCGAACGGGTACGACGGCTGGGCGCCTGTGTCGGATTGGGACGACCACCGGCCTGCCCAGGAGAAGGAGGACCAGCGGTGACCGGTGCACACAGCCTGCTTGGCGACGCGTTCCACCGGCTTGACGACGAACTGGCGGCGGGCGTCCCGTTGCCCTCCGTCGACGCCGTGATCGGCCGGGCCGGCACCCTCAACCGCGCGAGCACCGCCGCGGCCATCGCCGTGGTCTCGGTCGGCGCGCTCGGCGGGGTCACCGCGGTCGCGCACGCAGGCGTCCGACCGGTGGCCGTGTCGGAGGCCGCGGTCGTTCCGCCGCCGCCGACCACCACCACCACCACGACCCCGCCGCCCCCGCCGGTTGTCGCGGCTCCGCCGGTCATCACGACGGTGGCCCCTGCCCCTGCTCCGCGTCGTACCCGCGTCATCGTGTCGACTCCGCCCCGCCGGGTTGTCATCCCGACGACCGTCGAGGATCCGCCGGTGGTCGAGACCACCGTGCGTCCGACGAAGGAGGGTAGCCAAGACCCGACCACCACGAAGCCGACGAAGAAGAGCAGCGGCTCCGGCTCGTCGCCCTCCACAGGGTCCGCGCAGGGTGTGCCCGCGCAGGGCTCGTCGGGGAGTAACTCCACCAATCCCACCGGCTGACCGAGCCGCGTCGACGACCGGTCAGGGCCGTGTCCGCCAGTCGAGGCGGATGCCCAACCCTGCGAGCCACGCGTCGAGGTCGTGACCGTGTGCGGCGATGCCGTCGAGCGCGTTGAAGGTGCGGTGCATCGCCGTCTCGGCCGTCGGCGCGTCGAGCAGCCCGAGCGCGACCGCGGCCACGAACTCGTCCACGTCGAGCACCTGGGCGTCCCGCCCGGTCCGCACGACGATGTCGAGGTAGTGGTCGGTGAGCGTCCAGCGGTCGCCGTGCCGCTCGATCGTGCCGATGTCGAGGTAGAAGTCCTGGTCGCGCGTGTGACCTGGATTCCACCACCAGTCGGTGACCGCGATCCCCAGCTCGGGGAGCAGCCATGTCTGCATCCAGTGCGCCGTGGGGCGGTTCACCATCGCGCGGCTCATGTACAGCCCGAACGGCGTCTCGCGGTACTCGTCGACCGGGCGCACCAGGCCCTTGTTGTCGATGTTCACGCGGGCCGGGACGTCGAACGTTGAGACCTTCGGCGGGTGCACCTCCCGATGCTCCCGCACCGGCAGGCGCAAAACTGTCGGTGGGCCCTCGTACCCTGGATTCGTGGCTTTCGCGACAGAGATCCCCGGCAGCGCGGCCCAACAGGACGTTCCGGTGGCGCACTCCGAGTTCCGCCCGGTCGGCGAGATCCCCCGCACCGGTGCGCGGTTCGAGGTGGTCAGCCCACACCAGCCCGCGGGCGACCAGCCTGCCGCGATCGAGGAGTTGGAGCGGCGCATCCGCGCGGGCGAGCAGGATGTGGTGCTCCTCGGCGCCACCGGCACCGGCAAATCGGCCACCACCGCTTGGCTGATCGAGCGCGTCCAGCGGCCCACGCTCGTGATGGCGCCGAACAAGACACTGGCCGCGCAGCTGGCCAACGAGCTGCGCGAAATGTTGCCGCACAACGCCGTCGAGTACTTCGTCTCGTATTACGACTACTACCAGCCCGAGGCGTACATCGCGCAGACCGACACGTACATCGAGAAGGACTCCTCGATCAACGAAGACGTCGAGCGGCTGCGGCACTCGGCCACCATGAACCTGCTGTCGCGGCGCGATGTCGTGGTCGTGGCGTCGGTGTCGTGCATCTACGGCCTGGGCACCCCGCAGTCCTACCTCGATCGCTCGGTCGAGCTCAAGGTCGGCGGCGCCGTCGAGCGCGATGCGCTGCTGCGTGCGCTGGTCGACGTGCAGTACACCCGCAACGACATGTCGTTCGCGCGTGGCACGTTCCGTGTGCGCGGCGACACCGTGGAGATCATCCCCGCGTACGAGGAGCTCGCCATCCGCATCGAGTTCTTCGGCGACGAGGTGGAGGCGCTCTACTACCTGCACCCGCTCACCGGCGAGGTGCTCCGTCAGGTCGACGAGCTGCGGATCTTCCCGGCCACCCACTACGTCGCGGGGCCCGAGCGCATGGAGCGCGCGGTGCGCGACATCGAGGCCGAGCTGGCCGAGCGGTTGGCCGAGTTCGAGAACCAGGGCAAGCTGCTGGAGGCCCAGCGGTTGAAGCTGCGCACCGAGTACGACATGGAGATGATCCGCCAGGTCGGGTTCTGCTCGGGCATCGAGAACTACTCGCGCCACATCGACGGCCGCGGCCCCGGCTCCGCGCCCGCCACCCTGATCGACTACTTCCCGGACGACTTCCTGCTCGTCATCGACGAGTCCCACCAGACCGTCCCGCAGATCGGCGGCATGTACGAAGGCGACATGTCCCGCAAGCGCAACCTGGTCGAGTTCGGGTTCCGGCTGCCGTCCGCCGTCGACAACCGGCCGCTCACGTGGGAGGAGTTCGCCGACCGGATCGGGCAGACGGTCTACCTCTCGGCCACACCCGGGCCGTACGAGCTCACCCGCACCGGTGGTGAGTTCGTCGAGCAGGTCATCCGCCCCACCGGTCTTGTCGATCCGAAGGTCGTGGTCAAGCCGACGAAGGGGCAGATCGACGACCTCATCCACGAAATCAGGGTGCGCACCGAGCGCGACGAGCGCGTGCTGGTCACCACCCTCACCAAGAAGATGGCAGAGGACCTCACCGACTACCTGTTGGAGCTGGGCGTGCGGGTCCGCTACCTGCACTCCGAGGTCGACACGCTGCGCCGGGTCGAGCTGCTGCGCCAACTGCGGCTCGGCGAGTTCGACGTGCTCGTCGGCATCAACCTGCTCCGGGAGGGCCTCGACCTGCCCGAGGTGTCGCTGGTCGCCATCCTCGACGCCGACAAGGAGGGTTTCCTGCGCTCCGGCACCTCTTTGATCCAGACGATCGGGCGCGCCGCGCGCAACGTGTCCGGCGAGGTCCACATGTACGCCGACCAGGTCACCGATTCGATGCAGTACGCCATCGACGAGACCGACCGGCGGCGGGCGAAGCAGGTCGCCTACAACGAGGAGCGCGGCCTCGACCCGCAGCCGCTGCGCAAGAAGATCGCCGACATCCTCGACCAGGTCTACCGCGAGGCGGAAGAGGTGCCGGTCGGCGGCTCGGGACGCAACCAGTCACGCGGCAAGCGGGCGGCGGGCGAGCCCGGCCGCGCCCCGGTGGCCGCCAGCTCCGGCATCGTGGCGGGGCGCGACACGAAAGGCATGCCGCGGGCTGAGCTGGCCGATCTCGTCCAGCAGCTGTCCGACCAGATGCTCGCCGCAGCCCGCGACCTTCAGTTCGAGCTGGCCGCCCGGCTGCGCGACGAGATCGCCGACCTCAAGAAGGAGCTGCGCGGGATGGACGCGGCCGGGATCAAGTGACCTGACCACCTGGATGGCCCGTTCCGTACCACGGGTGCTCGCGCAGGTCGGGGCCGTCGTCCGCCCGCGGCTGCCCGAGGGCCGCGCACCGGCCGCTCGACCAGCGCCCTTCCGGGCCCGTTACCGTGAGGGCGTGACCCTGACGGAACGTGTGCCGCGGCTGCTCGAGCAGCTCCGTGCCCCCCGTCGCGTCCTGCCGATCACGCTGCCGCTGCTCGCGCTGGTGCTGGCGAACATCGTCGTCCACACCGGCGGGCGGCACATCGACCTCGAGGTTTACCGGTTTGGTGTGCAGGCGTGGCTCGCGGGCGGCGACATGTACGGCCCGCTGCCCGAGACGTCCGACCACGTCACGCTGCCCTTCATCTACCCGCCCTTCGCGGCGATCGTGCTGCTGCCGCTCGCGGTCGCGCCCTGGCTGTTGGCCTGGACCGTGCTGCTCGCGCTGTCCACGGCCGCGTTGGGGGTCACGTTCTTCGTCGTGGCGCGGCGGCTGTGGCCGTCCGGCGGGCGGGGCGGCGCGCTGTCCGTCGCGTCGATCGCGCTGCCCCTGGCGTTGCTCGTGCAGCCGGGCAAGGCCCTCGACTTCAGCCGCCCCGCTCCGCCGATTCCCGCCTTCGCGCTCGAGCCCGTGATGCAGACGATCGAGTTCGGGCAGATCAACCTGCTGCTCATGGCGTTGGTCGCGGTCGACGTGCTGGTCGCGCGCCCGCGCTGGCCGCGCGGCATACTCGTCGGGATCGCGGCCGCGATCAAGCTCACCCCGGCCGCGTTCGTCCTCTACTTCCTGCTGCGCCGCGATTACCGCGCCGCCGCCGTCGCCGCCTTGTCCGCCGTGCTGGTCACCGGCCTCGCGTTCCTCGTCGCTCCGGGCCCCTCGTGGACGTTCTGGCTGAACAACCCCGCGGGCGGGGTCAGCGGCTCGCCGTTCTTCACCGACCAGAACTTCCAGGCCGTCTTGGCCAGGGCGGGCGTCGACGGATCGCTGAAGACCGTGCTGTGGCTCGTGCTGTCCGTCGGTGTACTGGCGCTCGCCGCCCCCGCGATCCGGCGCGCGCCCGCCCCGCTCGCCTTGATGGCGACGGCCGGGTTCGCGCTGCTGGTGTCGCCGACCTCGTGGTCGCACCACTGGGTGTGGGTGGCGCCGTTCCTGCTCGTCGCGGCGGCGTCGGCCTGGCGAGCCCGGTCGTTCGTGTGGCTCGCGGTGACGGTCGTGTCCGCGGCGGTGTTCGTCGTCGCGCCGCACCAGCTGAACCTCCCGCACACCGGGGAGGGCTGGACGCTCGGCCAGCAGCTGTTCGGCGACACCTACGTCTGGTTCACGGGGCTGCTGTTCGTCCTGCTCTGGTGGAGGTGGCGTGCAGCACGCTGATCTGGTGGCGTACTGCCTGGCCAAGCCGGGCGCGGTGCCCGACACCCCGTGGGAAGAGGATCTCGTCGCCAAGGTCGGCGGCAAGATCTTCGCGTTCCTCGGCGGGGGCGGTGTCGGACTGAAGTGCGGCCGGGACGCCGACGAGGCCGCCGAGCTGCGGCTGCGCTTTCCCGACACGGTCACGGTGATGGCCTACATCGGCCGCTACGGCTGGAACAGCATCGCCCTGGACGGCGGCCCCCACGACCGCCCCGACGACGACGAGCTCCGCGAGCTGGTCGACGCCTCCTACGCCGCCGTCGTCGCACGCCTCCCGAAGCGCCTCCGACCGGCCTGACATCTGGCGCCGGGCACCCCTCTTCCCTGGGCCTGCGGTTCGCGGTGATGCGGTGGACGGGCGGTCGGCGCGATCCGACCGGGATGGACGTCAGAGCGCACCGAGCTGCCGCAAGAGCCCCACCTGGTCCACGACTCCCCAGTGCTTCCGCGCGGCCTCGCCGACGGGCAGTCCCATGCCGAGGTCGGCCACGGCGGAGAAGGCCACGAGCAACTCCGCGGCGCGCCGGGGGACCTGCCACGCGGCGCACAGTATGCCGACAGCGGTCAGCTCTCCTCGGTGGCGCGGGCTGCGGCCCGACGGCGGCGCTTGCCCTCGTGCATCGCCACCACCCGCGGCACCGGGATCGTGTGGCCCTCCGTCACCAGTTCGACGGGCAGCTCCTGCGGAGTGGGCAGGGCGGCGCGCCACGGGTCGCCGTCCAGAGCGGCAAGCGCGGTGCGGACCGTGAAGTCGGCGGGCGTCACAGCGTCCAGGTCGGCCCACGCGACCGGGAACGACACCGGCGCACCGGGCCGGGCCCGCGGGCTGTACGCCGCGACGAGGGTGGCGCCACCCGCGCGGGTCGGGTCGACGAACACCTTCCCGCCCCGGTCCTCCTTGATGAACGCCGTGGTGGCGACGTCGGGATCGAGCTGGGCGGCGCGGGCGGCGACGGCCCTCGTCGCGGCCGCGGCGTCGTCGAGCGCCACCTCCCCCGCGAGCGGAACGATGACGTGCAAGCCCTTCGCGCCGCTCGTCTTCACCGCAGCGGCGAGCCCGACCGCTTCCAGTGCCGCGCGCACGAGCCGGGCCGCGGCCACTGCGGCGGTGAAGCTCGCCCCTGGCGGCGGGTCGAGGTCCAGCACAAGCCGGGACGCGTGGTGCTCGCCGACCTGCAGCATGCTCGGGTGGTACTCGACGGCCCGCTGGTTGGCGAACCAGAGCAGCGTGCGCCGGTCGTCGCACAGCGCATAGGCGACGTCGCGTTGCGAGGCGTGGGCCCACACCGAGGTGCGCGCGATCCAGTCCGGCGCGTACTTCGGCAGGTTCTTCTGCATGAACGGCTGCTGGCCCGGCCGCATGCGCACCACGGACAGCGGCCGCTGTTCCAGCTCGGGGAGGATCTTGTCGGCGACGGCGTCGAGGTAGTCGACGAGGTCGCGCTTCGTGGCGTCCGCGCCGTCGAAGGCCGGGCCGTCGAGGCTGGTGAGCTCGACGCCGTCGCGGGTTTCGCCTGTGTCCTTGGCCACGTCCTCTGTCTAGCAGGAGTCACTTCGGCAGGAGCAAGGCGACCACCCGCCGCCACCCGGCAGGTCGGGACGTGGTCCGGGCTCCCTCAGCTCGTGATGTCCTTCCGGGCGAACCGCCAAACCGCCAGCGCCGAGAACACCGCCGCGTAGCAGAGCGCGGAGAAGATGCCGCGGGTCATGTTCCCCCAGTCGACCTCCGTCGCGAGCAGGGCCGACCAGGCCGTCGCGTAGTGGGTCGGAAGGTAGTCGCGGAGGGTGTCCAGCGCCGTGATCTGGTCGAGGATCTGCGACAGGATCGACACCAGCACAGCGCCGCCGACCGCACCGAGCGGGGCGTCGGTGCTCACCGACAGCAGAAGCGCCAGAGAGGCCGTCCAGCTGAGGTAGATCGCGAGGTACAGCGCGCCGAGCAGCACGCGGCCCGCCCCTTGAAGGAACGTCAGCGACTCGCCGGTCGGGCTCACCAGGTCGCCCGTGCCGTAGGCGAGCGCCCCCACCACGAGCGCCACGGTCGGCAGCAGCAGCACTGCGGCCGCCGACAGGATCGCCGCCACGATCGCCTTCTGGCGCACCAGCCGCGAGCGCGGCACCGGCGCCGCCAGCAGGTAGCGCAGGCTCGACCACGACGCTTCAGCCGCCACCGTGTCGCCGAAGAACAGCGCCACCACGACGACCAGCAGGAACGAGGCCGACGCGAACAGCGCGAACACGGCGAAGTTGGCGCCGCCGCTCTTCGCCAGGTCTACCAGCGACACCGAGTTCGACGGCGGCCCGGCAGGGGCCAGCGTGAACGCGATCCAGAGGATCACCGGCAGCGCGACGATCAGGCCGAACACGATCTGGGTGCGGCGCCGCCGCAGCTGGCGCACCAGCTCGACACGCACCGGCAGCGTACGCCCCGGGGTGTACGTGGTCGGCGCCGATGGTTCGCTCGCGGGCTCGCTCACGGCTCCAGGTCCTCTCCCACCAGCTGGAGGAACGCGTCCTCCAGGCGGCGCCGCGGCCCCGCCGACGCGACGTCCACGCCCGCCGCCACCAGCGCCCGCACGGCTTCGGCGCGCGGTGTGCCGTTGAGCTCGGCGTGCACGACGCGGCCGTCGACCCGCACCGCGTGCACCCCGGCCAGCGCGCCCAGCACGACAGCGGCGCGGTCCGGCGCGTCGACGCCGAACGTCGCGGCGCCGCCACCCGCGATGATCTGCTCGACGGTGCCCGCCGCCACCACCTTGCCGTGGTGCATCACGACGACGTGCGAGCACGTCTGCTCGACCTCGGCCAGTAGGTGGCTGGACACGAGCACGGTGCGTCCGTCGGCGGCGTAGCGGCGCAGCACGTCACGCATGGCGTGGATCTGCGGCGGGTCGAGTCCGTTGGTCGGCTCGTCGAGCACGAGCAGATCGGGCTGCCCGAGCATGGCCTGCGCGATCGCCAGCCGCTGCCGCATGCCCTGGCTGTAGGTGCCGACCCTGCGGTCGATCGACGCGCCGAGCCCGGCGATCGCCAACACCGCAGCGACGTGCGACTCCTCGGTGGGTCGTCCGGTGGCCGACCAGTACAGCGCCAGGTTCTCCGCGCCGGACAGGTGCGGCAGGAACCCGGGCCCTTCGACGAACGCGCCGATCCTGGCCAGCACCGGCGAGCCCGGCCGCACCTCTTCGCCGAACGCCGTGATCGTGCCCGCCGTCGGCCGGATGAGGCCCATGAGCATGCGCAGAACGGTGGTCTTGCCCGCCCCGTTCGGGCCGAGCAAGCCGAGCACCATGCCCCGCTCGACCGTGAACGACACGCCCTTGACCGCGCTGAACCCGCCCTTGTAGGTCTTGGCGAGGTCGGTGACGGCGAGCGGCGGCGCGTCGGGACGGGTCGCTCCCGCCGCGGGACGGCGACGCAGGCGCGCGACGAGCGCCGCCACCAGCGCGCCCAGGAGGATCACGCCGATGCCGATCGCGGGCACGGGCGGCACGGTGTTGGCCGTGTGCGCCTCGCCCGCCACCAGCGGAACGGACAACGCGCCGGTTACGCCGAGCCTCCAGACGGCCGGATCGGTGTCGCCCGCGTAGCCCTGGTCGGTGGTCGCGATCGTCACGACCAGGGTGTGGCCCGCCTCGATCGGCGCGACCACCCCGGGCAGCGTCACCGTGACCGCGGCGGGCGATCCGTCGGCGGGCACCGCCACCCGCACCGGCGCCACGGAGCTGCCCAGCAGGGTGCGGGTGCCGTCCTGGGCGACCTCCGCCGTCCCGACGAACAACACCGCCTCCGCGGGGGCGGGCTGTCCGGGTACGCGGGAGACGGTGAGGCGCACCCGCGGCGCGCCCGCCACGGTCAGGGGTGTGGTGACCGGTGCGGTCGAGAACTGCGCGACCTGGCCTGGTATCGCGCCCGAGATCGCCGTGAGCCGCCCCGCGACAGCGCCGAGCGCCCCGCCGAGGCCAGGCAGCGACGTGATCGCGGCCGGACTCGCGCCCGCGGGGGTGAGCACGACCTGCAGGTCGCCGGACAGGGGAAGGTCCTGCCGGGACGTCGGGTCGCCCGCGAGGCCGGGGTAGGTCGGTGCGACGACGGTGCGGCTCGTCGGCGTGTTCGGCCCCGCCCGCACGCCGGACTGGACGGCGTAGGAGAACGTCAGGTCCGGTGCGGGGCCCTGACCGGCGAGCCAGTGGTCGAACCAGGCGCCGACTTGGTCGCGCACCGCCTGGTCGGGGGCGCTGCCGTCGTGCCCGCCCGCGTACCAGATGACCTTGACGGGGGTGCCGTGCGCGGCGATCTGCCGCGCGTTGGCGTCGGCCTGGTCGAGCCCGAAGAGCGTGTCCTGCTCTCCCTGGACGAGCAGGGTGGGCGCCGTGATCCGGGCGGTCACCGAGGCGGGGGAGGAGCGGGCCAGCAACGCCGCGGTGGCCGGGGAGATCCGTCCCGTCGTCGCGGCCTCGGTGTAGGCGGCGCAGACGACCGGGATGAACCGACCGCAGGTCAGCACGGTGCCCGGCGGGGGCTGCGCGGTGCGGCCTGAGGCGAAGAAGACGCCCGCCCAGCCGCGCTTGAACACGCCGTCCGGGGCGAAGGCGCCGCGTGCGGGGGTGTCGGCAGGCGGCGCGCCCGTCACGGCCGCGTTGGGGAAGAGCGCCTGGCCGAGGTCGTTCCAGGTGATCGCGGGTGCGATCGCGTCGATGCGCTTGTCGTAGCCCGCGAGCATCAGCGAGAGCGCGCCGCCGTACGACCCGCCGGTGACGCCCACGCGCGGGTCGCCAGGGCCGTCCCGTTGGACCTCGGGGCGCTGGGCGAGCCAGTCGACGAGCTTGCGCGCGTCGGCGACCTCCGCGTCCGGTGCGTCGAGCGCGATCTGCCCGCCGCTCGCCCCGAAACCGCGGGAGGTCCAGGTGAGCACGACGAATCCGCGGGCGGCCAGGTCGCGCGCGTCGGCGTCGACGGACGCTTTGGTGCCGCCGAACCCGTGCGCGACGAGCACCGCGGGCGCCGGGGTCGTGGCCGGGAGGTACAGCGAGGTGTCGAGGTCGACGCCTGCTCCCGCCAGCCGCTGCTCCTCGACGCGCACCGGGGTCGCCGCGGCCGCGGGCGTGGCCGTCGCCACCAGCGCGAGCACGGCCACCGCGCAGGCGAGCAGCGACCGGGGGACCACGCAACGACGGTAGGCGAGGGCCACGACGCCCCGGGCCCTTCGCCTCAGGAGCTTCTCAGTACGTCGGTGGCGTGCTCGACGCGCGGGTCGCCGTCGAAGTACGGGCCGACGAGCGCGCGCCACTTGCCGAACCGGTCCGACTCGCGGAACCCCACCGTGTGCGCTTCGAGCGTCTCCCACTCGATGAGCAGCACAAACCGGGCGGGCGACTCGATACCGCGGGTCAGCCTGGCGCCGAGGAACCCCGGTGTCGCCGCGACGTGCGGCAAGCCTTCCCGCACGGCAGCGGCGAACGCGTCCTCGGACCCGGCCTTCACGGTGAAGTCGGCGATCTCCAGCACCATGCCACCATCCTTCCAGCTCACGGCGCGAGGTGGTGCAGCGTCGGGCCCACGAGTGCGCCGTCGCGGATCTCGGCCGTCATCCAGGTGTGCGTGGGCTGACGCCGCCGGTCGGTCGGCGAGCCGGGGTTGAGCAGGCGCAGGCCGCCCGGCGCCGTGGTGTCCCAGGGGATGTGGCTGTGCCCGAAGACGAGCACGTCGACGTCCGGGTATGCGGCGGCACATCGGCGTTCACGGCCTGCGGCCTGCCCGGTCTCGTGCACCACCGCAAACCGGACACCGCTGAGTTGCACCCGCGCGACCTCCGGAAGCCGCGTCCGCAGCTCCGGGCCGTCGTTGTTGCCCCACACGCCCACGAGCCGCGCGGCCCGGTCGTCGAGCGCGTCGAGCAGGTCGATCGACACCCAGTCGCCCGCGTGGACGACGACGTCGGCGGCGTCGACAGCTGCCCACACCGGTGCGGGGAGACCCCGCGCGCGCACCGGCACGTGCGTGTCGGAGATCAGCAGCAGCTTCAGCGCCAACGTTCCCTCCGCAAGCTCCGCTCAGGAGACGCCCAACAGGTCCACCACGAAGATCAACGTCTCGCCGGGCCGGATCACGCCGCCCGCGCCGCGGTCGCCGTAGGCCAGGTGCGGCGGGATCACCAGCCGTCGCCGTCCACCGACCTTCATCCCGGCGACGCCCTGGTCCCACCCCGCGATGACCCGCCCGCCACCGAGCGGGAACCGGAACGGCGCGTTGCGCTTCCACGACGAGTCGAACTCCTCGCCTGACGAGTGGGCAACGCCGACGTAGTGCACGTCGACGGTGTCGCCCGCGCTCGCCGATGCGCCGTCGCCGACCGTGATGTCCTCCACGACGAGCTCGGTCGGCGGCGGTCCGTCGACGGGGTCGACGTCGGGTCGCTGCGGTGCCACGGGCGCTCCTTGGGTTCGTCGGGGAGTTCACCCTGCCAGAAGCGCCCGCGCCGGGTAGACAAGGGTTCTGTGTCCGACGCCCCCACAGCGGATCCCACGAGCGGCTACGAGCCCGACCCGCGCCGGTGGAAGGCCCTCAGCGTCACGCTCGTCGCCGGGTTCATGAGCCTGCTCGACGTGAGCATCGTCGCCGTGGCGCTGCCGTCGATCCAGCGTGGCCTCGGCACCAGCCCGTCGGCGGTGCAGTGGGTGGTCTCCGGCTACGCGCTGACGTTCGGGCTGGCGCTCGTCCCGGCCGGGCGGCTGGGGGACGCGATGGGGCGGCGCAGGATGTTCCTTTTCGCACTGGGCGCGTTCGTGCTGTGCAGCGCGGCCGCAGGGGCGGCGCCGACGACCGGCGTGCTGGTCGCGGCCCGGCTGGCGCAGGGGATCGCCGCGGGCTCGTTGGCGCCGCAGAACTCGGCGCTGATCCAGCAGATGTTCCGCGATGCGGAGCGCGGCCGGGCGTTCGGGTTGTTCGGCTCGACCGTCGGGATCTCGACGGCGGTGGGCCCGATCGTCGGCGGGGTGATCCTCGCGGTGGCGGGCGGGCCGGATGGCTGGCGGTGGATCTTCTTCGTCAACGTGCCGATCGGCGTGGTCGCCCTCGTGCTCGCCGCGCGGCTGATCCCGCGGACCGAGCCGGGTTCCCGTCAGCACGTGGACCTCGTGGGCGTCGGCCTGCTCGGCGCAGGCGTGCTGGCCCTGATGCTCCCGCTGGTGCTGGCCGAGGCCGGTGGCCTGGCCCGGCTGTGGTGGCTCTTCCCGCTGGGCGCGGCCGTGCTCGTCGGCTTCGTCCGGTGGGAGCGGCGTGTCGTGGCGGGCGGCGGCCTGCCGCTCCTGGACGTCGGGCTGCTCACCGGCACCCCCGGCTACGCCTCCGGCGTGCTGCTCGGCACGGTCTACTTCATCGGCTTCAGCGGGATCTGGCTGGTGTTTGCGCTGTACCTGCAGGTGGGGCTGGGCTACACGCCGCTGCAGTCCGGGCTGGCCGTCACGCCGTTCGCGCTCGGCTCGGCGGCGTCGGCCGTCGTCGGCGGGCGCCT
Source organism: uncultured Actinomycetota bacterium (assembly GCA_963736375.1). Taxonomy (GTDB): domain Bacteria; phylum Actinomycetota; class Actinomycetes; order Mycobacteriales; family Pseudonocardiaceae; genus Pseudonocardia. The sequence goes on along the minus strand of CAVTOL010000016.1, from coordinate 175,873 downwards.
CGTCTCGCGGTGGGGACGGCGGCTGACGGTCACCGGCCTCACGCTCGTGGTGCTCGGCCTCGCCGCCACCGCGGTGATCGTGCGGATAGCCCCCGCGACGTCGGTGGGCTGGTGGATGGCCCCGACGCTGCTCATCGCGGGCATCGGCGGTGGCTGGGTGATCGCCCCCAACACGACGATGACCCTGCGCTGCGTCCCGGTGAGCATGGCGGGCTCGGCGGGCGGAGCGCTGCAGACGGGCCAGCGCATCGGCGGCGCGATCGGCACGGCCGCGCTGCCGGGTGTGTTCTACGCGCTGCTCGCCGCCAACGGGCGGGACTTCGGGCTCGCGGCAGCGATCTCCCTCGCCGCCGCCGTCGTGTCGCTCGTGGTGGCGCTCGGCGTGGCGATCGGGGAGTGGCAGGCGGGCAGGCGGCGCGGCGAGACGCCGTGCGGCCCCGCGGAGCACATCCCGGACGTCGCCTGAATCAGGCCAGCGCGTCCTTGAGGAACCGCACCTGCAGCAGCAGGAGGTTCTCGGCGACGACCTCCTGCGGCGTCATGTGCGTGACGCCCGAGAGCGGCAGCACGCTGTGCTGCCTGCCCGCCGCGAGCAGCGCGGACGACAGCCGCAGCGTGTGCGCGACCACGACGTTGTCGTCGGCGAGGCCGTGCACGAGCAGCAGCGGGCGCTCCAGCTTCTCCGCATCGGCCAGGAGTGAGCTGCGCCGGTACGCCTCCTGGTCCGTGTCGGGGCGACCGAGGTAGCGCTCCGTGTAGTGGGTGTCGTAGAGCGCCCAGTCCGTCACGGGCGCGCCCGCGACCGCGGCGTGGAACACATCAGGGCGGCGCAGCACGGCCAACGCGGCGAGGTACCCCCCGAACGACCAGCCACGGATGCCGACCCGCGACAGGTCGAGGTCGGGGTGGTCCGCGGCCACCGCGTGCAGCGCGTCGGCCTGGTCCTCCAGGACCGGCGCGGCGAGGTCGCCGTGGACGGCGCGCTCGAACTCCGGTCCGAGCCCCGGTGTGCCCCGCCCGTCGACGACGACGACGGCGAACCCCTGCTCGGCGAACCACTGGCTGGTGAGATGGGCGTTGCGGGCGGCGACGACGCGCTGGGCGTGCGGGCCGCCGTAGGGATCCATGAGCACGGGCAGCTCGGTGCCGGACCGGTGCCAGGACGGCAGCAGCAGCGCGGTCGGCAGGCGGCGGCCGCCCGCGCGGAGCAGCGTGACGCGTGGGACGAGGTCGGACGGCTCGGCCAGCGACGCGACGGTGGTGACGGCCCCGCCGCGGTCGACGGTCGTGACGGCGCCGTCGGCGGCGAGGTCCTGCCGCGCCACCGCCAGGGTCCCGCCGCGCAGCGTGCCCGTGTACACGCCATCGCCTGCGGTGCGGGGGACGAGTCCGTCGGGCCCCCACGTCCACAGTCCGACCGACTCGGGGGCCTCGCTCGCGCGGAACAGGACGGTGTCCTCATCGACGTCCGACACCCCGCGCACCTGTAAGGACGGCGGCGTGACCGGCACGCCGTCGACGACCAGCCTGCGCGCACCCTCGGCGTCGGCGACCGTCACCAGCGCACCGGTGGCCGTGTGCGCGGGCACCCCGGGCACGATGTCGACCCAGTCCGGGTCGGTGCGCTCGTGGTCGAGGACCGTGGCCCCGGTGGCCGGGTCGACGCGCAGTGCGCGCAGGGCGGTCTGGTCGCGGGGCTGGACGACGACGAGCAGCCCGTGGTCGTCCCAGACGACGTCGGCCAGGTACTCCTCGGCCCACCGGATCGGGGTCCGCCGTCCGTCCAGAGCGATGATCTCGGCGCTGACCTGCGCGTTCGGCGTGCCTGCCGCCGGGTAGGCGACGACGGTCGGTACCCGAGAGGGGTGGGCAGGGTCGGCGATGTGCCAGCGCTGAACGGGCGTGTCGTCGACCCGGGCGACGACCAGCGCGTCACCGGCGGGGGACCACCAGTAGCCGCGCATGCGCTCCATCTCCTCGGCCGCGACGAAGTCGGCGAGCCCGTAGCTGACCTGCGGCCCGTCCGGGGCGGCGAGGGTGTGGGTCGCCCCGGATGCGAGGTCGTGCACGTGTAGCGCCTGGCCGCTGACGTAGGCGAGGTGCCGTCCTTGCGGGTCGGGGCGCGGGTCGATGACACCGCCGGGCGTGTCGATCGATCGCGTGGCGCCGTCGAGGAGGTCTGTCACGTACAGGCGCCCGGACAGGGCGAACGCCGCCGTCCGCACCTGCTGGTCGGTGGCATAGCCGACGATGCCGCCCGCCTGCTCGCGGGACCGCTCGCGACGGGCCCGTTCCTCGGGCGGGAGGTTCTCGGCCGAGGCGTCGAGGGTGGCGTGGAGGGTGAGCGGGTCGGCGACGAGGCGTTCCGCGCCTGCGGTGAGGTCGAGCGTCCACAGGCAGGTCACGGGGTCGGTGCCGCCGCGGCTGCGCAGGAAGACGACCCGGTCGCCGTCTGGCGAGAGCGTCAGGCCGCGTGGCACTCCGAGGGTGAAGCGGCGGGTGCGGGCCTGGCGACGCGGAAAACTGTCGGTCACGCCTGGCAGTCTGCCGCTACGGCGAGTGCCGCGGTCGGCGTGGCCGCCGGTCGCACGGTCAGTTGACGCAGGGCACACCGCCCGCGGTGATCACGCGGGTCGGGGTCGCGGCGGCGCCGGGAGAGGAGGGCGCGGTGGTCGGCGCGGTCGTGGGGGCGCTCATCGGTGTGCTCGCGCTGAACTGCTCGCTCACGAAGGTGCGCACGGCCGTCGGATCCACCTGCACGGCCATTCCGTCCACCGGCGTCTGCAGGTCGGGGCGGCCGGTGGGGATGGTGTGGAAGGTGAGGTCGCTGCCCGCGAGCCTGCCGACCTGGGCCGCGGCCTGCTGCAGGTCCCAACCCTTGTCGATCACGACGTGGCGGGTCACCACCCCGAGCAGCTGCTGGAGCGTGGCCGGATCGGTGAGCGCGCCCTCGCTCTGCAGCCGTTGTGTGAGCCCGGCGATGAAGGCTTGCTGGCGAGCGATGCGGTCCAGGTCGCCGCCATCCAGGCCGTGGCGCTGGCGCACGAACGCCAGCGCCACAGGTCCGCTCACGGTCTGGTAGCCCGCGGGCAGATCGAGGCCGGAGTAGGTGGTGTCGTGCACGGGCTTGTTCAGGCAGACGGGCACCCCGCCGAGGGCGTCGGTCAACTCGACAAAGCCCGCAAGATTGATCTCGGCGTAGTGGTCGATCTCGGTCCCGGTAAGCGACTCGATGGTGGCGATGAGCGCGGCGCGGCCCGCCTCGCGTCCCCGCCGGTCCAGCTCGGGGCCGGAGATGCCCTGCGCGGTCAGCTGCTGCTCGGCGGCCGCGAGCCCGCGATTGTACGCTGAGTTGATCTTGTGCTTGCCGCTCCCGTCGGCCAATGTCACGTAGGAGTCGCGCGGGATGGAGATCGCCACCGCGGGCTCGCTGGGCAGCGCGGGCACATGCAGCAGGATCATCGTGTCGGTGTGCAGCTGGCCTTCGTCAGGGCCCGCGTGGAGGGCGTCGAGCAAGGCGGACGGGAGCGGGTTGCCGTTGGCGTCGGTGCGTGCGTCGAGGCCGACGAGCAACGCGGTGAACGCCTGGCCGATCAGCACGGGGTGCGGGGCGACCGCTTGGCTGGTGACGATCGTGGTCGTCACGCGCTGCTGCACGGTCCAGGCCACTCCCGTGGCGACGAGCGCGCCGACGGACGCCAACGCCACCACACCGCGCACCCCGGCGCGCAGCAGGGTGGCGATCTTCATCGGACTCTCCCGGGAAAGCGCGCTGGTCGCCACGCCGCGTCCGGCCGGGCAACACCACTCTAAGGCTCCACATGGGAGCGCGCAGCACTTGCGACAACGCCGTGACCAGGGGGCATGACCCCGCAGGGGGCGCGGAAAGTCTGCGACGCAGGGGTGGCCCGGTACACGACGCCCGATCCGGCGTTCCGCGCCCCCTTTCCGCACGGCTCGGCGGCTGCCTCCGCAGGCGCCGCACCGCTTCCGCGAGCGTCCGACGTGGACCCAGCGAGACCCGTCCTTGCATCAACGCCGGTGCGTCTCTCAGGCGGCGCGGGCGCCGTTCCCGGCTCTTGTAGCACGGCTCGCTACATAAGGCTTCGCTGGCTCGGTGAAAGTCATCAGCCAACGCGAGTTCCGCAACAACTCCGCGCCGTTGCCGTTCGACGATCCGGCCGCGGCCCGCTACGGGACTCTCGTGGCGCTGACCCTGGAAACGAATCGGAGCCCCAAGCCGCGCCGTATCGACCTCATGATCGCCCGCGATCGCCTCCGCGCACGACCTGCCGCTCTACACCCGCAACGCCGAGGACCTCACGGGGCTGGGGGACATGCTCCAGATCGTGGAGGTCTGAGGAACCAACGTGATCACCAGCCGCGTGCGCGCCACTCCGACAGCGACGGGCGCTCCTTGCCGAGCGTGGTGTCGTCGCCGTGGCCGGGGTAGACCCAGGTCTCATCCGGGAGGGGGCCGAAGACGCGCTCTTCCAGATCGTCCATCAGCGAGGTGAACTCGGGTGGGCCAGCAGTCTTGCCAGGGCCACCGGGGAACAAGGAGTCGCCCGTGAAGATGTGCGGCCCCGCGTCGTCGCGGTAGACGAGCGCCACCGAGCCGGGGGTGTGCCCGCGCAGGTGTACGACTTCGAGCTCGATCTGGCCGAAGCGCACGGTGTCGCCGTTCTCGACCAGCTCATCGGTCGGCACCGGCAGCTCGGGCGCATCGAGGGGATGGGCGATCTGGCGCGTCTGGAACATCCCCGCGACCGCGCCGAGGGCCTGCCAGTGGTCGAAGTGACGGTGCGTGGTGACGATGTGGCGCAGCTCGGGCCGCTGGTCACCCGATCCGACGAGATCGGCGAGACGCTCCGGCTCGTTGGCCGCATCGACGAGCAGCGCTTCGTTCGTCGCCCGGCAGACCAGGAGGTAGGCGTTGTTGTCCATCGGTCCGACGGACACCTTGGTGATGCTGAGCGCGTCGAGCTCGCGACGAGTGGCGGGGCCGCCGGGATCGGTGTGCCCGCTGTAGCTGTCGAGTACGTCCACGCCGTCACAGTAGACCGAACGGCGACGGTTGCCGCTGATCCAATTGACAGGGTCGCACCGGTCCCGGAACGCTCCGTGCGATCCGACGGCCTCACCGAGCAGTACCCGAGCAGGAGCGTGTCCCCGTGTCCGACCGACCGACGATCTCCCGGCGGCAGATGCTGGGGCTGCTCGCCGCCGGGTCCGCGGTCGCCGCATGCGGTGACGCCGCGGCCCCCGCCCTCGCCCCGCCCACACCGCCGCCGCACGCCAAGATCGGGGTGGTCTTCCCGCAGTCCGGGCCGAACGTCGCGTTCGGCACGGACCTCAAGCGCGGCTGGGACCTCTGGCTCCAGCAGAACAACGGCCTGCTCGGTCAGTACGTCGCCGACGTCGTCCCTGCCGACGAGGGCACCACGCCGCAGGCCGCTACGGCCGCCGTCCAGAAGCTGCTGCAGACGGACAAGGTGGACGTCGTGGTCGGGCTCGTCGACAACGCCGCGGCCCTCGCCGCCATCCCGCTCATGGTCGCGGCCAAGAAGCTGCTCCTCGTCGCGGGCGCGGGCGCTGGCGACGTCACGAAGAAGGCGCGCAACGCCTACGTATGGCGCACGTCCTACAGCGACCCGCAGCTGGCGGCGCCGCTGGGCGCCCAGCTGGCCCAGTCCGACGCCCGTGGCGGCGTCTACGTCGTGGCGCCGTCCGACGACCAGGGCACCGCGACGGTCGCGGGCTTCCAGGTGGCGTTCGAGTCGGGTGGTGGCCGGATCGCGGGCACGGCGCGGCTGGCGCCCGGCGTTGCCCCGCAGCGCACGATCACCCTGATCAAGGCGGCCCGGCCGAAGGCGACGTACTGCGCGCTGGCCCCGGCCGACGCCGTCGCGTTCATCAAGGCGTACGCGCAGGCCGGGCTGGCCGCCACGATCCCGCTCTACGGATCCGGCCCGATCACCGAGGGCAACGTGCTCGTCCAGGAAGGGCAAGCCGCGACGGGCGTGCAGTCCACCCTGCACTACTCCGACCAGCTCGCCACCGCCGCGAACACCGCGTTCGTCACCGCCTACAAGACGGCCTACCAGGTCGCCCCGAGCTGCTTCTCGGTGCACGGGTACGACACCGGACGCGTGCTGTCGCAGGCGCTCGGCGACGACGTGAAGCTGCTCGACGGCGACACGCTCTCCGACCAGATGGGCAAGGGCGCCAACTACGACAGCCCGCGCGGCCGGTGGAAGTTCGACGAGCAGGGCCCGCTGCAAAACGTCTACCTGCGCAAAGTCCAGGACGTGGGCGGCGCGCTCGCCAACGCCGTCCTCTTCGACCTCGGCGTGGCAGGCCAGCCGAACGCCTGATCCATCGGGATTGACGATGGATTGCCTGGTCGGGAGGCTGCCGGTGTGCAGGAAGACATGCCGGAAGACGCAGGGGAGGCCGCCGAGCTCTTCGCCGCGCTGTTTCGCGCGCTCTACCTGACCTACCACCGGCGCGACGGACCGCGCAGCGACCTGCCCGGCGCTTCGCGTGCGGTGCTCACGCACCTCGCGGTGACGGGCCCGCTGACCGTCGGCGAGGCCGCCGCGCACCTCGGCCGGGCCCAGTCGGTGGTCAGCGAGATCGTCGACGGGTTGGTGCGCAAAGGCCTGCTCGAACGCGAGCGCGATCCGCACGACCGGCGCCGCACGCTCGTCTGGCTCACCGGCGACGGCCAAGACGCGCTGCGCCGCGACGGCGAGGTGCTGGCCGTCGATGCGCTCTCGGCCGCGCTGCGCCGGGTGCCCGCCGAGGTTCGCGCCGGGCTGCTCGCCGGGCTTCGGCGCTGTTGGCTGCCGCCCCTTCCCACGACCGAGAGGACGTATTGTGAACGTCGCTTGCGAAAGCTGTTCGATGCCCATCGAGTCCGGCCGCTACTGCGTCCACTGCACCGACGTCCACGGCAACCTCCAGCCGTTCGAGGAGCGGTTCGAGCGGATGGTGGGCTGGCAGGAGCGCCGCCATCCCGAGCAGTCGCGCGCCGAGGCCGAAGCGGCGACCCTGGCCTTCATGGCGACGATGCCCGCGTGGCGCGACCACCCCGCGGTGACCGGCAGGGCATAACGGACCGCCCACCCCTGTTGCAGCAGGGTGACATTCCTGCGGTTCAGGTGCAGCAGTGTCACCCTGCTGCAACGCCGACGCCGACCCCCGCCCGGTGGTCCTCGAACGTCCGTGCGATGCTGGATGCGGCGTGCTCCCCGCCCTCCCGGATTTGTCGGTGGCCGCGCCTAGCATGGATTCTGCAGGTTCCCCGACGCCTGGAGGAGGCATCCGGTGGCGGATCGACTGATCGTTCGCGGCGCGCGCGAGCACAACCTGCGCGGCGTCGATCTCGACATCCCGCGAGACAGCCTCGTCGTGTTCACCGGTCTTTCCGGCTCGGGCAAGTCCAGCCTCGCGTTCGACACGATCTTCGCGGAGGGCCAGCGGCGGTACGTCGAGTCGCTGTCGGCCTACGCGCGGCAGTTCCTCGGCCAGATGGACAAGCCGGATGTCGATTTCATCGAAGGTCTCTCCCCGGCCGTCTCGATCGACCAGAAGTCCACCAACCGCAACCCGCGCTCCACCGTCGGCACGATCACCGAGGTGTACGACTACCTGCGGCTCCTCTACGCCAGGGCGGGGGTGCCGCACTGCCCGGTGTGCGGGCACGTGATCGAGAAGCAGACCCCGCAGCAGATCGTCGACCAGGTGCTCGCGATGGAGGAGGGTTCGCGCTTTCAGGTGCTCGCGCCGATCGTGCGCACCCGCAAGGGGGAGTTCGTCGATCTGTTCGCCAACCTTCAGGGGCAGGGCTACTCGCGTGTGCTCGTCGACGGCTCGGTCCACCCGCTCACCAACCCACCCAAGCTCAAGAAGCAGGAGAAGCACGACATCTCCGTGGTGGTCGACCGGCTCACGGTGAAGGCCACCGCGAAGCAGCGGCTCACCGACTCGGTGGAGACGGCATTGCGGCTCGCCGACGGGCTCGTCGTGCTCGAGTTCGTGGACCTGCCCGATGACCACCAGCACCGGGAGCGGCGGTTCTCCGAGCGCATGGCCTGCCCCAACGGCCATCCCCTCACCCTCGACGACCTTGAGCCGCGCACTTTCTCCTTCAACTCGCCCTACGGCGCCTGCCCGGAGTGCGCGGGCCTCGGCGTCAAGAAGGAGGTCGATCCGGAGCTGGTCGTGCCCGATGTCGAGCTGAGCCTGGCCGAGGGCGCGATCGCCCCGTGGGCCAACGGGCACTCTGCGGAGTACTTCGGCCGTCTTCTCGAGGGGCTGGCCAACGCGATGGGCTTCCGGATGTCCACGCCGTGGCGGCGGCTGCCGTCCGACGCCCAGAAGGCCGTGCTCCACGGCAGCGACGACCAGGTCCACGTCCGCTACCGCAACCGCTACGGCCGCGAGCGCTCCTACTACGCCAACTACGAGGGCGTCGTCCCGTTCCTGGAGCGGCGGCTCGACCAGACCGAGTCCGATGCGCAGCGCGAGCGCTACGAGGGCTACATGCGCGACGTGCCGTGTCCGGTTTGCAAGGGTGCGCGGCTCAAGCCGGAGGTCCTCGCCGTCACCCTCCTGCATCGCGAGCAGGGCGAGCGGTCGATCGCCGAGGTGTCGGCGATGTCGGTGGCCGAGTGCTCGGAGTTCCTCGCGGGCATGGAGCTCGACGCCCGCCAGACCATGATCGCGGGCCGCATCCTCAAGGAGGTGCAGGCCCGGCTCGGTTTCCTGCTCGACGTGGGGCTGCACTACCTTTCGCTTTCGCGCGCCGCGGGATCGCTCTCCGGGGGCGAGGCGCAGCGCATCCGGCTGGCCACCCAGATCGGCTCCGGCCTGGTCGGGGTGCTCTACGTGCTCGACGAGCCGTCCATCGGCCTGCATCAGCGCGACAACCGCAGGCTCATCCAGACCCTGATCCGCCTGCGCGATCTGGGCAACACCCTGATCGTGGTCGAGCACGACGAGGACACGATCCGCGCGGCCGACTGGACCGTCGACATCGGGCCGGGGGCGGGCGAGCACGGCGGTCACATCGTGCACAGCGGCACCGTGGAGGGGCTGGAGTCGCACGAGACGTCGCTCACCGGCGCCTACCTGTCCGGGCGGCGCTCGATCCCGGTGCCCGACATCCGCAGGCCGATCGACCGGAAGCGGCAGCTGAAGATCGTCGGCGCGCGGGAGCACAACCTGCGCGGCATCGACGTCGACATCCCGCTCGGCGCGCTGGTGGCGGTCACCGGGGTGTCCGGCTCGGGCAAGTCCACGCTGGTCAACGACATTCTCGCCACGGTGCTGGCCAACAAGCTCAACGGTGCCCGGCAGGTGCCCGGTCGGCACACCCGCGTCACCGGGCTGGACGAGCTCGACAAGCTCGTCCGCGTCGACCAGTCGCCCATCGGGCGCACCCCGCGGTCCAACCCGGCCACCTACACCGGCGTGTGGGACCAGATCCGCAAGCTGTTCGCGGCCACCACCGAGGCGAAGGTCCGTGGCTACCAGCCCGGCCGCTTCTCGTTCAACGTCAAGGGTGGGCGCTGCGAGGCGTGCTCGGGCGACGGCACCATCAAGATCGAGATGAACTTCCTCCCGGATGTCTATGTGCCGTGCGAGGTCTGCAAGGGCGCCCGCTACAACCGGGAGACCCTGGAGGTCCACTACAAGGGCAAGACCGTCGCCGAGGTGCTCGACATGCCCATCGAGGAGGCGGCGGAGTTCTTCGCCCCGATCTCCTCGATCGCCCGCTACCTGCGCACGCTCGTGGATGTCGGGTTGGGTTACGTCCGGCTCGGCCAGCCCGCTCCCACGCTGTCCGGCGGCGAGGCGCAGCGGGTCAAGCTCGCGTCCGAGCTCCAGAAGCGGTCCAACGGCCGCACGGTCTACATCCTCGACGAGCCCACCACCGGGCTGCACTTCGAGGACATCCGCAAGCTGTTGCTGATGATCAATGGGTTGGTGGACAAGGGCAACACGGTGATCGTCATCGAGCACAACCTCGACGTCATCAAGACGGCCGACTGGATCATCGACATGGGCCCGGAGGGTGGCTCGGGCGGGGGCACCGTCGTCGCCGCAGGCACCCCCGAGCAGGTCGCAGCCCACCCCGACAGCTACACGGGCGAGTTCCTGCGCCACCTCGTCGAGCCGGAGGCTGCCCCCGCACCGCGACGGCGGAAGGCGGCCAGCTGACCGTCGCTCAGCAGAGCCGGGCCCGAGTGCGCGCCCGGGTACGAGCGGGGGAGGACGCTCGGGGATGCGCACGCCGTCGCACAGGCGCGCCTGATCACACCCGGGCAGGCCAGGGGCGAGGTGACCGCATGTGCCCGCGCCTGCTACCCTGCGGAATGCGACCACCCCGTCGCGTGTTGAATCGCGCGTCAGGGCGCTCAAGTGGAGCCCCGCTCCCACCCGCGTCACCCCAGGTGTCCGGGTCCGGTCCTGCCGACGAGCTGGCGGCTCGTGGGCTGTGATCGTTTAGGGTCTCCGCTCCGTCGCGCCAGTAGACGTCGAAACGAGGAGACCCCATCACCACTGAGACACGCATCAACGACCGCATCCGCGTTCCAGAGGTCCGCCTGGTCGGGCCGAACGGGGAACAGGTCGGCATCGTGCGTATCGAGGACGCCCTGCGGCTCGCCCAGGAGGCCGAGCTCGACCTCGTCGAGGTCGCGGCCCAGGCTCGACCGCCGGTCTGCAAGCTCATGGACTACGGCAAGTTCAAGTACGAGAGCGCGCAGAAGGCCCGGGAGTCCCGCCGAAACCAGCAGCTCACCACCATCAAGGAGCAGAAGCTCCGTCCGAAGATCGACACGCACGACTACGAGACGAAGCGCGGACACGTCCGGCGCTTCCTCGAAGGCGGCAACAAGGTCAAGGTCACGATCATGTTCCGTGGTCGCGAGCAGTCCCGCCCCGAGCTGGGGTTCCGGCTGTTGCAGCGGCTCGCGGAGGACGTGAGTGACGTGGGCGTGGTCGAGGCGACGCCCAAGCAGGACGGTCGCAACATGACGATGGTGATCGCACCCACGAAGAAGCCCCAGGCCAAGCGTCAGGCGCCCGCTCGCACGCCCGAGCCCGAGCCTGCGCCGCCCGCCTGAACAGAACGCGGCACTGCCCACCGGCACCCCGTCCCCACGGGGTGCCGCCAGCAAAGGAACTGTCATGCCCAAGAACAAGACGCATTCCGGAATGTCCAAGCGGGTCAAGGTCACCGGTAGCGGCAAGATCATGCGCCAGCAGGCAGGCCTGCGGCACCGCCTCGAGGTGAAGTCGAGCAAGGAGACGCGCGACCTCGCGCGCGTCGTGCCGGTCAACAAGGCCGATGTCAAGCGCGTCAAGAAGCTCATCGGCAAGTAGACCCTGCTCCCTTTCCCCTCGATCTAAGGACTGATTCCCATGGCACGCGTCAAGCGCGCGGTCAACGCCCACAAGAAGCGGCGTACCACCCTCGAGCTGGCCAGCGGCTACCGCGGCCAGCGGTCGCGGCTGTACCGCAAGGCGAAGGAGCAGGTGCTCCACTCCCTGAACTACGCCTACCGCGACCGGCGCGCCCGCAAGGGTGACTTCCGGCAGCTGTGGATCACACGCATCAACGCCGCAGCGCGCGCCAACGGCATGACCTACAACCGCTTCGTGCAGGGCCTCAAGGCCGCGGGCGTCGAGGTCGACCGGAAAGTGCTCGCCGACATCGCCGTCACCGACGAGGCCGCGTTCACCGCGCTCGTCGAGGTGGCCAAGGCGAACCTGCCCGTCCAGCCCGCGAAGGGCTCGGCAGCCTGATCGCACCGAGCGAGTCCCAGGTCGAACCGCCCCGCACGGAACGCGCCGCGCGCGTGGTCGCAGCCCGCAAGCTGCTGCGCCGCACCGGCCGCGACCGGGCGGGGCGGTTTCTCGTCGAGGGCGCCCAGGCCGTCCGGGAGGCGCTGCGGCACGCGCAGGTGCGCGAGCTGTTCGTCACCGACGCCGCCGCGGTGCGCCACCCCGACCTCCTCGGCCCGGCGCCGGTCCTGATCACCGACCGGGCCGCGGCGAGCCTTTCCGACACCGTCACCCCGCAGGGGATCTTCGCCGTCTGCGACCTGCTCGACGTGCCGCTCGACCGGGCTCTCCAGGGCACCCCGCGGCTCGTCGCCGTGTGCGTCGCGGTGGCCGACCCCGGCAACGCGGGCACCGTCGTGCGCGTCGCCGATGCCGCGGGCGCCGACGCGGTGGTGCTCGCGGGAGACACCGTCGACCCGCACAACGGCAAGGCGGTGCGGGCCTCGACCGGCTCGGTGTTCCACCTGCCGATCGCCCGCGAGCGCGACGCGGCGCTCGCTCTCGATGCGTGCCGTGCAGCCGGGCTGACGACGCTCGTCGCCGACGCCCGCGGCGAGCTCGACCTGTACGACCCGGCGGTCGCGCCGCTGCTCGCCGGGCCTGTGGCCTGGATATTCGGTGGCGAAGCGCACGGCGTTCCGGCGACCGTGGCCGAGCAGGCGGACCACCGCGTCCGGGTGCCGATCCACGGCCGGGCCGAGAGCCTCAACCTGGCCACCGCTGCGGCGGTATGCCTGTACGCGAGCGTCGGAGCCCGCCGCCTACGATCAAGACCCGATGAGTGAGTCGAAGCGCCACGTAACGGGCTGTCGATGACGGCCGTGGAGACGGATGTCATGAACCTTCTGGACCCCGACGCGCTGACCGCCGCCGTCGCCGCGGCCCGGGAGGCGTTCGCGGGCGCCCCCGACCTCGCCGCGCTGGCCGCCACCAAGCCCGCCCACCTCGGCGAACGCGCCCCGCTGCTGCTCGCCCGCCGCGAGCTCGGGTCGCTGCCTGCTCCCGACCGCGCCGACGCGGGCAAGCAGGTGAACGCCGCGCGCCAGGAGGCCCAGGAGGCGTTCGACGCACGGCACGCCGCCCTCGTGGCGGAGCGCGACCAGCGGGTTCTCGTCGAGGAGGCCGTCGACGTCACGCTGCCATGGGACCGCAACCCCCGCGGCGCCCGCCACCCGCTCACCCAGCTCGCCGAGCGCATCGCCGACGTGTTCGTCGGGATGGGCTGGGAGGTTGCGGAAGGCCCCGAGGTCGAGTCGGCGTGGCTCAACTTCGACGCGTTGAACTTCAAGAAGGACCATCCCGCCCGGACCATGCAGGACACGTTCTACCTGGGCGAGAAGCCGGACGAGAAGCTCGTCCTGCGCACCCACACCTCGCCGGTGCAGGTCCGCGCGCTGCTGGAGCGCGCGCTGCCCGTCTACGTCGTGTGCCCCGGCCGGACCTTCCGCACCGACGCGTTGGACGCCACCCACACCCCGGTGTTCCACCAGGTCGAAGGCCTCGCGGTGGACGTCGGCATCACGATGGCGCACCTCAAGGGCACGCTCGACGCGTTCGCCCGCGCGATGTTCGGCGCGGAGTCCCGCACCCGGCTGCGCCCGTCGTACTTCCCCTTCACCGAGCCGTCCGCCGAAGTGGACGTGTGGTTCCCGGAGAAGAAGGGCGGCGCGGGCTGGGTCGAGTGGGGCGGCTGCGGCATGGTCAACCCGAACGTCCTGCGCGCCTGCGGCGTCGACCCCGAGGTCCATTCCGGCTTCGCGTTCGGCATGGGCATCGAGCGCACCCTGCAGTTCCGCAACGGCATCCCCGACATGCGCGACATGGTCGAGGGCGACGTGCGGTTCAGCCGGGCGTTCGGAATCTAAGAGAGGCTTCTTCCGTGCGGGTCTTGCAGTCCTGGCTGTTCGAGCACGTCGCCGACCTGCCTTCGGCGGAGGCGACGGCCGAGGCGTTCGTGCGCGTCGGGTTCGAGATCGAGGAGATCCACCCGGCGCCCGAGATCACGGGGCCGGTCAAGTTCGGCCGCGTACTGGAGATCGAGGAGCTCGCCGGGCTCAAGAAGCCCATCCGGTGGTGCCAGGTCGACGTCGGCGAAGACACCCCACGGGGGGTGATCTGCGGGGCGACCAACTTCGCCGTCGGCGACCTCGTGGTCGTCACGCTCCCGGGCGCCGTGCTGCCGGGCGGCTTCGAGGTCTCCGCGCGCAAGACCTACGGGCACGTGTCCGACGGCATGATCGCCTCGGTGCGCGAGCTCGGCATCGGGTCGGACCACGCAGGCATCCTGGTGCTGCCGCCGCACACCGCTGAGCCTGGCGACGACGCGCTGCCGCTGCTCGGCGCGAACGACCCCGTGATCGAGCTCAACATCACGCCGGACCGCGGCTATGCGTTCTCCGTGCGCGGGCTGGCCCGCGAGATCGCGATCGCGACCGACGTGGACTACGTCGATCCGGCGAGCCGCGTCGCCGTACCGGACGTTGCCGGTGACGCGTGGCCGGTCAGGCTCGCCGACGACGGATGCTTGCGGTTCGTCGTCCGCCGCGTGGACGGCGTCGACCCGAAGGCGGCGTCGCCGTGGTGGATGCAGCGGCGCCTGCTGGGCGCCGGGATGCGGCCGATCTCGCTGATCGTCGACGTCACCAACTACGTGATGCTGGAGCTTGGCCAGCCGCTGCACGCCTACGACGCGGCGCGGCTATCGGGCCCGATCGTGGTGCGGTCCGCGGGGGTGGGGGAGACCCTCACCACCCTCGACGACGTCGAGCGCCGCCTCGATCCCGACGACCTGCTCATCACCGACGACTCCGGCCCGATCGGGCTCGCGGGGGTGATGGGCGGGGCGTCGACGGAGATCCGGCCCGGCAGCGAGCCGATCGACGTCGTCATCGAGGCGGCCCACTTCGACCCGGCGACGATCGCCCGCGTCGCACGGCGCCACAAGCTGCCAAGCGAGGCGTCACGCCGGTTCGAGCGCACGGTGGACCCGCAGCTGCCGCCGGTCGCGGCCGAGCGGGTCGCGCACCTCTTGGTCGAGTTCGGCGGCGGCACGATTGCGGCTGGTCGCACGGACGTGGGCGCAGTGCCGCCGCCCGTGCCCGTGCGGATGGCACTGGATCTTCCCGACCGCGTGGCGGGCGTGGCCTACCCGCCGGGAGCCACGGCTCGCCGCCTCGGCCAGGTGGGATGCGCGGTCGAGCTCGGGGCGGGCGCGGACGGGCGCGGCCAGGTCGTCGCGACGCCGCCGTCGTGGCGGCCGGATCTCGTGCAGTCCGCCGACCTCGTCGAGGAGGTGCTGCGGCTGGAGGGCTACGCGGCGATCCCCTCGGAGCTGCCGACCGCGCCCGCAGGCCGGGGCCTCACCGCTGCGCAGCGACGGCGGCGCGCGGTGTCGGTGGCGCTGGCCGAGGCGGGCTACGTCGAGGTGCTGCCGTTCCCGTTCATCGGCCCGGCAACGTGGGACGCCTTCGGGCTGGCCGCGGACGACCCCCGCCGCCGCACGGTGCACGTCCAGAACCCGCTCGACGCCGACCGCGCCGAGCTCACCACCACGCTGCTGCCGGGCCTGCTCGACACGCTCGTGCGCAACCGGTCACGCGGGGCGGCGGATCTCGCGCTCTACACGGTGGGCCAGGTCGTCCTTCCGCATCGCGAGCAGCTCGAGCTGCCCGAGCCTGGCGTTGACCGGCGTCCTTCGGACGCCGAGATCGCACAGATCGCCGCGGCGCTGCCCGCGCAGCCGCTGCACGTCGGCGTGGTGCTCGCCGGGGATCGGGAGCCGCGGGGCTGGTGGGGCAAGGGACGGCAGGCAGGCTGGACCGACGCCGTGGAAGCCGCCCGGCTCGTCGGCGAGGCCGCGCGGGTGGAGCTGCGGATCACCGCGGGCGACAACCCGCCGTGGCACCCCGGCCGGTGCGCCATGCTGCGGGTGGGTGACTTCCCGATCGGCTTCGCGGGCGAGCTCCACCCGAAGGTGATCGACGCGCTCGGGCTGCCGCCGCGCACGTGCGCCATGGAGCTGGACCTCGACCTGGTGCCCCTCGTCGATGACCGCCCGGTGCCGCGGGTGTCCCCGTACCCACCCGTGGCCGTGGACGTCGCGCTGGTCGCCGCCGCCACGGTGCCTGCTTCCGCGCTGACCGACGCCCTGCTCGACGGCGGCGGCGACCTCCTCGAGGAGGTGCGCCTGTTCGACGTCTACACCGGCGAGCAGGTGGGCACCGGCCACCGGTCGCTCGCCTACACGCTGCGCTTCCGTGCCCCGGACCGCACGCTCACCAGCGAGGAGGCCAACGCGGCTCGCGACGCGGCGGTCGCCGTGGCCGCCCAACGGCACGGCGCCCGCCTGCGGTAGCGCGCCAGGTGAGCGGTAACGAGTGCCCGGGCACTCGTTACCGCTCACGACGTTGCGACAGCCGGCTCGGCGCGCGCAGCCGCTGGGCGGGCCCGACGCCGTGCGCGAGCGCTACGTCGGCGAACGTGCACACACCGAGCTCCACCGCTCAATGCCCCCGTCCGATGCGGACGAGATCGCGGAGGGGTGTGTCGGGCAGATAGGCCCGGGTGAGCGCGATCCCGATCCGCGGGAGGTCCGCCTCGTCGCGGAAGAGGAGGTACATCGGCTCGTAGCGCGGCGCGAACTTGTTCTTGAACGCGTGCAGCGACCGGAACCCGTACATCGGCTCCAGCATCTCGCCCAGCGTGTCCAGCAGGCGGTCAAGGGTCGCGGTGGCCTCGTCGCCCTTCGCGCGGGCCAACGGCGCCCCCGACAGCGACACGAACTGCGCGCCCTCGGACTGGAACGTGAGGCAGCTCGACGCGATGAGGAACTCCACGACCGGCCGGAACGTCCCGTCCTGGCGGCGGCGCATCACGTCGAGCGTCCAGCCGTGGATCGTGCCCTCTTCGCTGTACACCGGGAGCCATGAGGTGACGCCCTGCACCTGCCCGGCGGCGTCCTCCGCGAGGCCGACGCGCACGTGCGAGTCGAGCGCCTCGTCGACGCCGCCCAGGGTGAAGCCCATCTCCGGCAACGCCTTGTCCCCCACCCACTCCTCGGAGATGGCGCGCACCTGCGCCACCAGCGACCACCGCTCCTCGGCCAGCGTCACCATGCGAAACGTGATGCCCTGCTTGCCCGCCTTGTTGAGCGCGGAGCGGACGTCCTGCCAGGACTTGCCGCGGAACTGCAGGTCGGGGAGGTCGACGAGGGTGTCCTCGGCCACCTGGACGCGCTGCCAGCCCAGCTCTGCAGCGGCGTCCGCGGTCGCCTCGGTCGCCGAGAACAGGCACGGTACCCAGGCTGGTGCGGTCGCACATCGCGGCGAAGGCCCGCACGGCTTCGGCCCGGTCGGGCGCTGGACCCACCGGGTCGCCGAGGCCGACCGCGACGCCCGCGTGGCGCTGGTAGGCCACGAACGATTCGCCGTCGGGCGTACGGAACCAGGCGTTCTCCGGCCACGTCGCCATCCAGGACAACGTGCCGCCGCCCTTCTCCTGCAGCATCCGCACCGCCGTCGGCTGGTCGATCCCGGTGGTCGTGCCGCTCCGTCGCACCCGCCATCGCGACGGCACCCGAAACGCCCGGCGGCCGACGACGAGCACCACGAACAAGGCCGTCCACAGCAGCTTGTCGGCGGCGAAGCGCGGGATGCCGTCGTCCAGGTCGAACACACCGCCGAGGGTCGCGGCGAGCACGCCGAACACCGCCGCGACGAGCCCGGCCAGCACGTTCGCGCCCGCGATCACGACGGCGAACCACCAGGTGAGGTGCTTGCCGTGGCGCAGCCCGCTGACCAGCAGAAGCGTGATGATCAGCGTGATGCCGACGTCGATGGCGCTCTGGTTGTCACCGAGGGTCGGGCCGAGCGGGCCGTCGTTCGGCAGGAAGTAGGTGAGCGTCGTGATCAACGCGACGGTCAGCAGACCCGCGACGGCGATCAGCCGCCACTCGCGCCTGCTCGGGCGGCTGGCGACCGGCGGTCGGATGCCACGGGTCAGCCGCGGCCCGAGCGCGAGGCCCGCGCCGGCGGCGAGGAACCGCTCCAGGTCGGCGGGCGACCCCACGTAGACCGCCGCAACCAGCACGTAGATGCCCAGCGCGAGTCGCACGCGCAGCCGCCACGGCGGTCGCAGCATGGCGGTTGCGACGGCGCCCGCGGCCACCGCGCCAGCGGAGAACCCGACGTCGAGCCGCTGCGCCGTCTGCATCGACCACGCCCAGCCGGGGCCTTCAACGGCTGCGAGGAACAGGCTCGTCCCGAGCACGGCGAAGAGGTGGCCGAGCACGGTCACCGCGGCCGCGAGCCGGGTGCCCATCCAGTTCTCCGCCCAGCCGACGAGCAGCGCGAAGCTGCCCACCATCGGGAGGTAGTACCAGGGCTTGAGGGCGATGAACGCCCCGGTGACGGGTGTCCACCAGCGGCCTGCCTCAAGTGACGGCAGGCCGTAGCCGACATAGGGGTACCAGGGAGCGTCGGCCGCGGCGCGCCACAGCGTGCCGCTCGCCAGGCCCGCGATCAGCATCGCCACGACCACCGTCGTCGTGAACGGCAGTCGACGCCACACGGTGAGCGCCTGGTGCACCGCCCGGCGCACAGGTGACGTCTCGGCGGTCTCCTCGATCATGCGATCACGGTCCCTTGTCGACGGCCTGCGGGCAACGCTCCGTTCGGGTCGACGGCCGTTTGCATTGAGTTACGAGATCGTGCATAGTCATGCGCATGGTGCGGATCGCGGTGGCCGGAGCCAGCGGGTACGCCGGGGGAGAGCTGCTACGGCTCCTGCTCGCGCATCCGGAGGCGGAGATCGGCGTGCTGACGGCGGGCGGCAGCGCGGGCACGCACCTGCGGGAGCACCAGCCCCACCTGCTGCCGCTGGCCGAACGGGTGCTGGCCGAGACCGACGCGGAGACCCTCGCGGGCCACGATGTCGTCTTCCTCGCGCTCCCGCACGGCCACTCCGGCGCGTTGGCCGCCGCGCTCGGCGACGACGTCGTCGTGATCGACTGCGGCGCCGACCACCGCCTGACCGACCCCGCGGCCTGGACGCGCTGGTACGGCGGCGTGCACGCGGGCGCATGGCCATACGGCCTCCCCGAGCTGCCCGGCGCCCGCGACGCCCTGCGCGGCGCACGCCGGATCGCCGTCCCCGGCTGCTACCCGACGGCCGTGAGCCTTGCCCTGTTCCCGGCGCTCGCGGCGGGGCTGGCCGCCCCCGAGGTCGTCGTCACGGCGGTCAGTGGCACGTCAGGGGCGGGCAAGTCGCTCAAGTCGCACTTGCTCGGCGCCGAGGTGATGGGCGCGCTCTCCGCGTACGGCGTGGGCGGAACCCACCGGCACACGCCCGAGATCATCCAGAACCTGTCGATGGTCGCGGGGAGGACGGTCGGTGTGAGCTTCACCCCCGTCCTCGCCCCGCTGCCGCGCGGCATCCTCGCCACGTGCACGGCGCCGACGTCGGCCTCCGCGGCCGAGGTCGTCGAGGCCTACGCGAAGGCCTACGCCGACGAGCCGTTCGTGCACCTCCTGCCCGACGGCGTCTGGCCGAGCACGGCCGCCACCCTGGGGGCCAACACCGTGCACCTGCAGGTCACGGTCGACGCCGATGCGGGCCGCCTGGTCGCGGTGGCCGCGATCGACAACCTCACCAAGGGCACCGCTGGCGGCGCCGTCCAGTGCATGAACCTCGCCCTGGGCCTTCCCGAAGTGCTGGGCCTGCCGACGACGGGAGTCGCGCCGTGACCGCCGACGTACTTCTTCCCGCGGAGGCGGCATCGTGACCGCCGACGTACTTTTTCCCGCGGAGGCGGCATCGTGACCGCCGACGCACTTCGTCCCGCGGAGGCGGCATCATGAGTGTCACCGGGCCGAAGGGCTTCCGGGCGGCCGGGATCGCCGCGGGCATCAAGGACGGCGGACGGCTCGATCTCGCCCTCGTCGTCAACGACGGCCCCGGTCGCGCCGCCGCCGGGATGTTCACCACCAACCAGGTCAAGGCCGCGCCTGTGCTGTGGTCGCAGCAAGTGCTCGGCGGCGGTGCCCTGCGCGCCGTCGTGCTCAACTCCGGGGGTGCCAACGCCTGTACCGGGCCCGAGGGCTTCCAGACCACGCACGCCACCGCCGAGAAGGCCGCCGACGCCTTGGGTTGCGGCGCGGTCGAGGTGGCGGTCTGCTCCACCGGCATCATCGGCGAGCAACTGCCCCGCGCCACCGTGCTAGCGGGCGTCGATAAGGCCGCGGCCGAGCTCGCCGCCACCCCCGAGGCGGGCGCCGCCGCGGCCACGGCCGTGCTCACCACCGACACCCACGCCAAACAGGCCCACGTCTCAGCCGAAGGCTTCTCCGTCGGCGGATTCGCGAAAGGCGCTGGCATGCTCGCCCCGGCGATGGCCACGATGCTGGTGGTGCTCACCACCGACGCCGTCGCCGACGCCGCCATGTGTGACGCGGCCCTGCGCACGGCCGTCGCCGCCACGTTCGACCGGCTCGACGTCGACGGCGGCACATCCACCAACGACACCGTGCTGCTGCTCGCCTCGGGTGCTTCAGGGGTCACACCCGGCGCCGCGGAGCTCACGGCCGCTGTGCGCGCCACCTGCACCGACCTGTGCCTTCAGCTGCAGGCCGACGCGGAGGGCGTCACCAAGCACGTCACGATCGCCGTGCGCGGCGCCCGTTCGGAGGCCGACGCGCTGGCCGTCGCCCACACCGTGGCCCAGGACAACCTCTGCAAGACGGCCTTCTTCGGCGCCGACCCCAACTGGGGGCGCATCGCGATGGCGGTCGGCCGAGCGCCCGGCACGGTCGATCCGGAGCGGCTCGGCATCACGATCAACGGCGTCCCGATGTGCCGCGACGGGGTGGCCGCGGGTGATCGGCACGCCGCCGACCTTTCCGGCGTCGACGTCACGGTCGAGATCGAGCTCGGGCTCGGCGACGGCGTCGCCGAGGTCCTCACCACCGACCTCTCGCACGCCTACGTCGAGGAGAACAGTGCCTACTCCTCTTGACGAGAAGCTCGCCAGGGCGGGCGAGAAGGCGGCCGTGCTCGCCGAGGCGTTGCCGTGGCTGCAGCGCTTCCACGGCCAGATCGTCGTTGTGAAGTACGGCGGCAACGCGATGGTCGACGACCGCCTGAAGTCCGCGTTCGCCCAGGACATGGTGTTCCTGCGGCTCGCGGGCATCCTGCCGGTCGTCGTCCACGGTGGCGGCCCGCAGATCACCGCGATGCTCGACCGGCTCGGCCTCCAGGCGGAGTTCCGCGGCGGCCTGCGTGTCACCACCCCGGAGACGATCGACATCGTGCGCATGGTGCTCGTCGGCCAGGTCGGGCGGGAGCTCGTTGGGCTGATCAACCAGCACGGGCCCTACGCCGTCGGCCTGTCCGGCGAGGACGCGGGCCTCTTCACGGCCGAGAAGCGCACAGCGCTCGTCGGCGGCGAGGCCGTCGACATCGGCCTGGTCGGAGACGTCACCATGGTCAACCCCGACGCCGTGCTCGACATCGTGCGTGCAGGGCGGATCCCGGTCGTCGCGGGCGTCGCCCCGGACATCGAAGGCACCGTCTACAACATCAACGCCGACAGCGCGGCCGCGGCCCTCGCAGGCGCGCTGGGCGCCGCGAAGCTCGTCGTGCTCACCGACGTCGAGGGGCTGTTCGCCAACTGGCCTGACCGCGAGTCGGTGATCAGCGAGCTGTCCGCGGTCGAGCTGGAGCCGTTGCTGCCCGGCCTGGCCAGCGGCATGGCGCCGAAGATGGAGGCCTGCCTGCGCGCGGTGCGCGGCGGCGTGCCGCGCGCCCACGTGATCGACGGGCGGGTGCCGCACTCGGTGCTGCTGGAAGTGTTCACCTCCGAAGGCGTAGGAACGATGGTGGTCCCGTGACGAAGCTTGCCGCGCGGTGGCAGGCCGCGATGATGAACAACTACGGCACCCCGCCGCTCGCGCTCGTGCGCGGGAAGGGCGCCGAGGTGTGGGACGAGGACGGCCGCCGCTACCTCGACCTGCTCGGCGGCATCGCGGTCAACGCGCTCGGGCACGCGCACCCGGCCGTGGTCGAGGCGGTCAGCAGGCAGATCGCCACGTTGGGCCACGTATCCAACCTCTACATCACCGAGCCGCCGTTGGCCCTGGCCGAGCGGCTGCTGGAGCTGCTCGGCACCCCGGGGCGGGTGCTGTTCTGCAACTCCGGCGCCGAGGCCAACGAGGCCGCGTTCAAGATGGCCCGCCGCACCGGCCGTCCGAAGATCATCGCCGCGGAGGAGGCGTTCCACGGCCGCACGATGGGCGCGCTCGCGCTCACCGGCCAACAGAGCAAGAAGACACCCTTCGAGCCGCTCACACCCGGTGTGTTGCACGTGCCGTACGGCGACGTCTCGGCCTTGGCTGACGCCGTCGACTCCGAAACGGCGGCGGTCTTCCTCGAGCCGATCATGGGCGAGGCGGGGGCCGTCACCCCACCCGCGGGCTACCTCGCGGCGGCCAGGGAGATCACCGCGGAGCGCGGAGCGCTGCTCGTGCTCGACGAGGTGCAGACCGGCATCGGGCGCACCGGCGCCTGGTTCGCCCACCAGACGGTCGGCGTCGTGCCCGACGTCGTCACGCTGGCCAAGGGCCTCGGCGGCGGCCTCCCCATCGGGGCCTGCATCGGCATGGGCGCGGCGGGCGAGCTGCTGGAGCCCGGCCACCACGGCACCACGTTCGGGGGCAACCCGGTGTGCGCGGCCGCGGCGCTGGCGGTGCTCGACACGATCGCCGCAGACGGGCTGCTTGAGCACACCGCGCTCGTCGGCAAGAACATCGCCACCGCCGTCGAGCAGCTGGGACATCCGCTGGTCCGGGGCGTCGACGGGGCCGGGCTGCTGATCGGCATCCTCCTGGCGCGGCCGGTTTCGGCCGCCGTCGCCACCCAGGCCCGAGCGGCCGGCTTCCTCGTCAACAACGCCGTGCCGGACCGGGTCCGCCTCGCCCCGCCGCTGGTGCTCACCGAGGCGCAGGCCGAGGAGTTCCTCATCGCGTTGCCCGGGATCCTGGACGCCGCCCGACTCCCGGCCCCACTCGTCCAGGAACGGCCGCGGTGACCCGTCATCTGCTCCGCGACGACGACCTCACCCCAGCCGAGCAGGCCGAGGTGCTGGACCTGGCCGACGCGATGAAGGCCGCACCCTTCGGCAACCGGCCGCTCGAAGGCCCGAAGGCGGTCGCGGTGCTGTTCGACAAGGCCAGCACCCGCACCCGGGTGTCGTTCGAGGTCGGCATCGCCCAGCTCGGCGGCAACCCGTTGATCATCGACGGGCAGGCAAGCCAACTCGGTCGCGGCGAGACCATCGCCGACACCGCCCGCGTCCTGTCCCGCTACGTCGACGCGATCGTCTGGCGCACCGGCGACCAGTCGCGCGTCGCCGAGATGGCCGCGGCCGCGTCGGTTCCGGTGATCAACGCCCTCACCGACCAGTTCCACCCCTGCCAGGTGCTCGCCGATCTGCAGACGATCCGCGAGCGCTTCGGCGGCCTCGCCGGACGCACCCTGGTCTACCTGGGCGACGGGGCCAACAACATGGCGCACTCGCTGCTGCTCGGCGGGGCCACGGCGGGGTTGTCGGTGCGGATCTGCGCCCCGGCGGGCTTCCAGCCCGACCCCGAGGTGCTGCGCGATGCCAAGGCCGTCGGCGCCGAGACCGGCGGTGGCGCCGAGCTCGTCGCCGATCCGGATGCCGCTGTGGACGGCGCGGACGTCGTCGTCACCGACACCTGGGTGTCGATGGGCCAGGAGCATGACGGCCTCGACCGGATGGCGCCGTTCCGGCCACTGCAGGTCAACGCGGCTCTGATGGCCCGCGCCGCGCCCGGCGCGATCGCGCTGCACTGCCTGCCCGCCCACCGCGGCGACGAGATCACCGACGAGATCCTCGACGCGCCCGACAGCGCGATCTGGGACGAGGCCGAGAACCGGCTGCACGCGCAGAAGGCGCTTCTGACGTGGCTGCTCCAGCACTGAACCGGGCGGGCCGCCAGGCCCGCATCGTCGAGCTCATCCGCGACCAAGCCGTGCACAGCCAGGCCGAGCTGCTCGGCCTGCTGGTCGCGGAGGGCATCGAGACCACCCAGGCCACCGTCTCCCGCGACCTCGACGAGCTGGGCGCGATCAAAGTCCGCGGCGCCTACGTCATCCCGGATGACGGCAGCCCGGTCCGCGGCGTCGAGGGCGGCACCGCTCGCCTCGCGCGGTTGCTGGGGGACCTGCTCGTCTCCGCGGACTCGAGTGGGAACCTGGCCGTGCTCCGCACCCCGCCCGGGGCCGCGCACTACCTGGCCAGCGCCCTGGACCGCGCCGCACTGCACGACGTCGTCGGCACGATCGCCGGTGACGACACCCTCCTGGTGGTGGCCCGCGAGCCGGTCACCGGAGCCCAACTCGTCGCGCTGCTGCGCGAACTTTGATCCGCGCAAATCCGACAAGGAGCAACCATCCCGTGAGCAAGGTCCTGACCTCCCTCCCGAAGGGCGAGCGCATCGGCATCGCCTTCTCCGGGGGCCTCGACACCTCCGTGGCGGTCGCGTGGATGCGTGACAAGGGCGGGATCCCGTGCACCTACACCGCCGACCTCGGCCAGTACGACGAGACGGACATCGCCGGTGTCCCCGCGCGCGCGAAGCAGTACGGCGCCGAGATCGCCCGCGCCGTCGACATCAAGGCGCAGCTGGTCGCGGAGGGACTCGCCGCACTCGCGTGCGGCGCCTTCCACATCCGGTCCGCTGGCCGTACGTACTTCAACACCACGCCGCTCGGCCGGGCCGTCACCGGAACGCTGCTGGTGCGGGCGATGCAGGCCGACGACGTGAACATCTGGGGCGACGGTTCGACCTTCAAGGGCAACGACATCGAGCGGTTCTACCGCTACGGCCTGCTGGCCAACCCCGAGCTGCGCATCTACAAGCCGTGGCTCGACGCCGACTTCGTCCAGGAGCTGGGCGGGCGCCACGAGATGAGCACGTGGCTCGCCGCCCACGGGCTGCCGTACCGGGATGCGGCCGAGAAGGCGTACTCCACCGACGCCAACATCTGGGGTGCGACCCACGAGGCCAAGACGCTGGAGCACCTCGACGTATCCCTCGAGACCATCGAGCCGATCATGGGCGTGAAGTACTGGGACCCTGAGACGCGGATCGAGACCGAGGACGTCGCGATCACCTTCGAGGCCGGTTACCCGGCGGCCATCAACGGTGTGCGGTTCGCCGACAACGTCGCCCTCGTGCTCGAGGCCAACCGGATCGGCGGACGCCACGGCCTCGGCATGTCGGACCAGATCGAGAACCGGATCATCGAGGCCAAGTCGCGCGGCATCTACGAGGCGCCCGGGATGGCGCTGCTCTTCATCGGCTACGAGCGGCTGGTCAACGCGATCCACAACGAGGACACCGTCGCCAACTACCACAACGAGGGCCGCAAGCTCGGGCGGCTGCTCTACGAGGGTCGCTGGCTGGACCCGCAGGCGCTGATGGTCCGCGAGTCCGTCCAGCGCTGGATCGCGTCGCTGGTGACGGGCACCGTCACGCTCCGGCTGCGCCGCGGCGACGACTACACGATCCTCGACACCCAGGGCTCCGGCTTCTCCTACCACCCGGAGCGACTCTCGATGGAGCGGGTCGAGAACGCCGCCTTCGGGCCGACGGACCGGATCGGCCAGCTCACCATGCGCAACCTCGACATCGCCGACTCCCGGGCCAAGCTGGAGGCCTACGCCGGGCAGCCGATGGAGCAGGGGACGGTGCTCGTCGAACACGGCACGCTCTTCGGCGAGCTGCCTGCGGGCGGATTCGACCGGATCGCGGCGGCGGACGACGCGGGCGAGCCCGGCACGTCCCTCGACGACGTCGCTTTGGAAGCGGGCACCGACTGATGGGCCGAGGACTGTGGGGAGGCCGGTTCTCGAGCGGGCCTGCCGACGCGTTGGCGGCCCTGTCGAAGTCGACGCAGTTCGACTGGCGGCTCGCGCTTTACGACCTGCGCGGCTCGATGGCGCACGCGCGGGTGCTGCACCGGGCGGGGCTGCTCACCGACACCGAGCTCACCGGCATGCTCGACGCCCTGGCCAAGCTCGGCGCCGACGTCGAGTCCGGCGCGTTCACCCCGGCGCCAGAAGACGAGGACGTGCACACGGCGTTGGAGCGCGGCCTCATCGAGCGCGCCGGTCGCGATCTCGGCGGCAAGCTGCGCGCAGGGCGTTCGCGCAACGACCAGGTCGCCACCCTGTTCCGGATGTGGCTGCGCGACGCAGGCCGCCGGGTCGGGTTGGGTGTGTTGGACGTCGTCGACGCGCTCGTCGCGCAGGCCGACGCCCACCCCGACGCCCCGATGCCCGGCCGCACCCACCTGCAGCACGCCCAGCCGGTGCTCCTGGCCCATCACCTGGCCGCGCACGCGCACGCCCTGCTGCGCGACGTCGACCGGCTCGCCGACTGGGACCGGCGCACCGCCGTCTCGCCGTATGGGTCGGGGGCGCTCGCGGGCTCGTCGCTCGGACTCGACCCGGAGGCCGTCGCGCATGAGCTGGGCTTTCACACGAGCGCGGCCAACTCCATCGACGGCACGGCGGCACGCGACTTCGCCGCCGAGGCCGCGTTCGTCCTCGCGATGATCGCGGTGGACCTGTCGCGGATGGCCGAAGAGGTCATCGTGTGGTCCACGGCCGAGTTCGGCTACGTCACGCTCGACGACGCCTACTCCACCGGCAGCTCGATCATGCCGCAGAAGAAGAACCCGGACGTCGCCGAGCTGGCGCGCGGCAAGGCCGGTCGGCTGATCGGCAACCTCGCCGGACTCCTCGCCACCCTCAAGGGACTGCCGCTGGCCTACAACCGCGACCTGCAGGAGGACAAGGAGCCGCTGTTCGACTCGGTCGAGCAGCTGGAGCTGTTGCTCCCCGCGATCGCGGGCATGATCGGCACGTTGACCTTCCACACCGAGCGGCTAGCCGAGCTCGCGCCTGCCGGGTTCAGCCTGGCCACCGACGTCGCCGAGTGGCTGGTGCGCCAGGGCGTGCCGTTCCGCGAGGCGCACGAGGCGGCCGGTGCGTGCGTGCGGGCGGCCGAAGCCCGCGGCGTCGGGCTCGACGCGCTCACCGACGCTGAGCTGGCCGCTACCCATCCCGCGCTCCGGCCCGGGGTGCGCGACGTGCTCACTGTGGCGGGCTCGATAGCCTCGCGGGACGCCCATGGTGGCACCGCGGCCGTCCGCGTTGCCGAACAGCTCACCGGGCTGCGCGCCGCGGCCGCCGCCGCCCGCG
Organism: uncultured Actinomycetota bacterium; assembly: GCA_963736375.1. GTDB lineage: Bacteria > Actinomycetota > Actinomycetes > Mycobacteriales > Pseudonocardiaceae > Pseudonocardia. Next base: position 148,728 of record CAVTOL010000016.1, on the reverse strand, counting down.
CGGCACTTGTCTAGGCCGTATTCGCTAGGAGGACCCCATGACCGCCGATGTGGCGCGCCCCGACCTCGACCAGGCCCGAGCGGCGTACGACGCGCTCGTCGCCCAGGGCATGAAGCTCGACCTCACCCGGGGCAAGCCGTCGGCCGCGCAGCTGGAACTCGCCGCGGAGCTCCTGCACCTCCCCGGCGATCGCTACAAGGCCGCCGACGGCACCGACACCCGCAACTACCAGGGTCTGCAGGGCCTTCCGGAGCTTCGGGAGATCTTCGCGCCGGTGCTGCAGGTCCCGGTCGAGCAGCTCGTCGCGTTCGGCAACGGCAGCCTGGAACTGATGCACGACACACTCGTCAACGCGCTGCTCAACGCGATGCCGGGATCGCCGCGGCGGTGGATCGAGGAAGAGCGGGTGGTGTTCCTCGCCCCCGTCCCCGGCTACGACCGGCACTACGGGGTGTGCGAGCGCCTCGGCATCGAGCTCGTGCCCGTGGCCCTGAACGATGACGGGCCCGACACGGACGAGGTCGAACGTCTGGTCGCGGCCGATCCGGCGGTCAAGGGCATCTGGTGCGTTCCGAAGTACTCGAACCCGACCGGCATCGTCTACTCCGACGAGACCGTCCGACGCCTCGCCACCATGCCGACGGCCGCGCCGGACTTCCGGATCATGTGGGACAACGCATACGCCGTGCACACGCTCGTCGACGAGCCCGCGCCGATCGCCGACCTTCTGGGGCTCGCCACCGAGGCGGGCAACGCCGACCGCGTGTTCGTCTTCGGCTCCACGTCGAAGATCACCTTCGCGGGCGCGGGGGTGGCGTTCTTCGGGGCATCGCCCGCCAACCTCAAGTGGTGGCTGGCCGTCACGAGCAAGCGGACCATCGGTCCGGACAAGACCAACCACCTCCGGCACGCGATGTTCTTGCGCGACACGGCGGGCGTCGCCGCGCACATGCGCAAGCACCGCGAGATCATCGCACCGAAGTTCGCTGCGCTGGCGCGCATCCTCACCGAGAGCTTCGCCGACACCCCCGGCGTTTCCTGGTCCACGCCGGAGGGCGGCTACTTCGTCACGCTGCGGGTGCCCGACGGCTGCGCGTCCGAGGTCGTGCGGCTGGCGAAGGAGGCGGGTATCGCGCTCACCCCTGCAGGCGCCACCCACCCGTACAGCAAGGACCCCGACGACGCGATCATCCGCCTGGCGCCGACGTTCCCGGTGCTCGACGAGGTGGAGCAGGCGATGGAAGGCGTCGCGGTATGCGTGAATCTGGCGCTCGCCCTGCGGTGACGCTGCTCGACCGCGGGGAGCTGGCCCAGGACGTGGTCGCCGCGGCCGTCCGGCTGCTCGGCTGCTCGATCGAGGCCGACACGCCCGAAGGCACGGTTGCGGTGCGCCTCGTGGAGGTCGAGGCGTACCGCGGCGCCGACGACCCGGCGTCGCACAGCTTCCGGGGCCGCACCGCGCGCAACGCGGTGATGTTCGGACCGTCGGGGCACCTGTACGTCTACTTCGTCTACGGCATGCACTACTGCGCCAACGTCACCTGCCTGCCCGACGGCGAGCCCGGTGCGGTGCTGCTGCGCGCGGGCGAGGTCGTGTCCGATCTCGCTGCCGCGCACGCCCGGCGCCCCACCGCGAGGCGCGCCGCCGACCTCGCACGGGGTCCGGCGCGCCTGGCCGCGCTGCTCGGCCTCGGCCGCGCGGACAACGGCCTCGACCTCACCGACCCGGCGTCTCGGGTGCGTCTCCGCAGCGGGGTGCCGCTCGCGGCGGAGCGCGTGTCGTCTGGTCCGCGGGTGGGTGTCGCGGCGGCGCACGACACACCGTGGCGGTTCTGGGTGACGGGCTCGGCCGCGGTGAGCCCGTATCGTCCCGGGCGTGGAGCCCCGCCGGTCCGACTTCGCACCCCTTAGCCGCTCTCGCACCCGGCCGACAGGGCGCGAGGTGACATCGCGGGGTGCGAAGCCGTACGTGCGAGGATCTGCGGCGTGAGTTCGGACTTCCTCGACGAACTGGAGTGGCGCGGCCTTCTCGCGCAGAGCACCGACGCCGCCGCGCTGCGGCACGACCTCGCGGCGGGTGTGCTCACGCTCTACTGTGGTTTCGACCCGACGGCGCCCAGCCTGCACGCCGGAAACCTCATCCCGCTGCTCACACTGCGTCGGTTCCAGAAGGCGGGCGCCCGCCCGATCGTGCTTGCGGGCGGCGCCACCGGGATGATCGGCGACCCCCGCGACACGGGGGAGCGCAACCTCAACAGCGTCGCGACCGTCGCCGAGTGGGCCGACCGGATCAAGGGCCAGCTCGAGCGGTTCGTGGAGTTCGACGATTCGCCGACCGGCGCGCTCGTCGAGAACAACCTGGAGTGGACGGGCGCGCAGACCGCGCTGGAGTTCCTGCGCGACGTCGGGAAGCACTTCTCGATCAACGTCATGCTGGCTCGCGAAACAGTCAAGCGCCGCCTCGCGACGGACGGCATGTCCTACACCGAGTTCAGCTACCTCCTGCTGCAGAGCCAGGACTACCTCCAGCTCTACCGGCGGCACGGCTGTCGGCTCCAGATCGGTGGCTCGGACCAGTGGGGCAACATCGTCGGCGGCGTCGAGCTCGTCCGGCGGGTCGAGGGCGCCACCGTGCACGCGCTGACCACACCGCTGGTCACCGACAGCGAGGGCCGCAAGTTCGGCAAGTCCACCGGCGGCGGGAACGTCTGGCTCGACCCTTCCATGACCTCCCCGTACGCGTGGTACCAGTACTTCCTCAACGTTGCCGACGCGGACGCGGCCCGCTACCTGCGGATGTTCACGTTCCTGGAGCGCGCGGAGATCGAGGAGCTGGAACGGGAGACGGCCGAGCGGCCCCATCTGCGCGCCGCGCAGCGACGGCTCGCGGCCGAGCTCACGACGCTCGTGCACGGGCCGCGACAGACCGAGCAGGTGGTGGCGGCGAGCAGCTCCCTGTTCGGGCGCGGTGACCTGCGCGAGCTTGACGAGGCCACGTTGGACGCCGCGCTGGCCGAGGTGCCGAGCACGGCCGTCCGCTTGGCGGAGCGCCCGACCGTCGTCGACCTGCTCGTCGCGACCGGGCTCACCGAGAGCCGCGGCGCCGCGCGGCGGGCCGTCGGTGAAGGCGGCGCCTACGTCAACAACGCGAAGGTCACTGACGTCGACTGGGTGCCCACCGCAGCCGATCTCCTCGCCGGGGGTTGGCTGGTCCTGCGCCGAGGCAAGCGCAACCTGGCGGGGGCGAAGATCGGCTCCTGACCTGGGCGGATAGGCAGATGGACCCCCCGCGCTCACCCAGTCGCACCGTGCGTGTAACCTGGTCGTCGTTGGTCAGAGGGGTTGAACAAGCCCCGAAGACCATGTACCTTGGAAAAGTTGTCCCGACCTCGGCCGGAGGCGACACAGATGATCAGCCCCCGAAGCCTGCTTAGCGGCAGGTGGTGGTGTGCGGGTGTCTTTTGAGAACTCAACAGTGTGTCGAACATTTTTTGTTTCTGGTTTTGTGCCAGTTGTGTTTTTGTGTTTTTGGTCAGGGTTTTTGTTGGAGAGTTTGATCCTGGCTCAGGACGAACGCTGGCGGCGTGCTTAACACATGCAAGTCGAACGCGCCTGCTCTTTGGGGTGGGTGAGTGGCGAACGGGTGAGTAACACGTGGGTGACCTGCCCCCTACTCTGGGATAAGCTTGGGAAACTGGGTCTAATACCGGATATGACATGTTCCTGCA
>CAVTOL010000016.1:0-142500 GCA_963736375.1 uncultured Actinomycetota bacterium | reverse complement strand
TAGCGAAAGCGAGTCCGAAGAGGGCGTTGCCTGTCTCCTTGTGGGGTGGGTGTAGTCGCGGGGTGTGGACCCGAAGCGGAGTGATCTACCCATGGCCAGGGTGAAGCGGCTGTAAGAGGTCGTGGAGGCCCGAACCCACCGGGGTTGAAAACCCGGGGGATGAGTTGTGGGTAGGGGTGAAAGGCCAATCAGACTCCGTGATAGCTGGTTCTCCCCGAAATGCATTTAGGTGCAGCGTTGCGTGTGGGTGCCGGAGGTAGAGCACTGGATGGGCTAGGGGGCCGACAAGCTTACTGAACTCAACCAAACTCCGAATGCCGGTATGCCTTGCGTGGCAGTGAGACTGCGGGGGATAAGCTTCGTGGTCGAGAGGGAAACAGCCCAGATCGCCGGCTAAGGCCCCTAAGTGTGTGCTCAGTGGGAAAGGATGTGGGATCGCCGAGACAACCAGGAGGTTGGCTTAGAAGCAGCCATCCTTGAAAGAGTGCGTAATAGCTCACTGGTCAAGTGGTCCTGCGCCGACAATGTAGCGGGGCTCAAGCACACCGCCGAAGCCGCGGCAACACGTGTCCTGTGATGGGGTGGTGTTGGGTAGGGGAGCGTCCTGCATCCGGTGAAGCGGCCCTGTGAGGGAGTCGTGGAGGGTGTGGGAGTGAGAATGCAGGCATGAGTAGCGAATGCAGAGTGAGAATCTCTGCCGCCGAATGACCAAGGGTTCCTGGGCCAGGTTGTTCCGCCCAGGGTGAGCCGGGACCTAAGGCGAGGCCGTCAGGCGTAGTCGATGGAGGACGGGTTGATATTCCCGTGCCCGTGGTGGTGCGTCCGTGTCGAGGCCGGTGATGCTGACCATCCGAACCTTGTCTCGGCTCCTTCGGGAGCGGGGGTGGGGGGAGCGTGGGACCCGATCCGGTAGTAGGCAAGCGATGGGGTGACGCAGGAGGGTAGTCCCGCCGGGCGTTGGTTGTCCCGGTGTAAGCCCGTGGCCCGTTGCCCAGGTAAATCCGGGTGGCTGTCTTGGATGACGGGGGTGAGGGGTGATGCGTAGCCGTTGTGGCGAAGTAGGGTGATCCCATGCTGTCGAGAAAAGCCTCTAGCGAGTGCTGTCATGGCCCGTACCCTAAACCGACACAGGTGGTCGGGTAGAGAATACCGAGGCGATCGAGTGAACTGTGGTCAAGGAACTCGGCAAAATACCTCCGTAACTTCGGGAGAAGGAGGACCGTCTGCTCTGAAGCCTTTCGCGGGCTAGGGGTGGGTGGTCGCAGAGACCAGGCCCAAGCGACTGTTTACTAAAAACACAGGTCCGTGCGAAGTCGTAAGACGAGGTATACGGACTGACGCCTGCCCGGTGCTGGAACGTTAAGAGGACCTGTCAGCCCCTTTTTGGGGGGTGAAGCGGAGAATTGAAGCGCCAGTAAACGGCGGTGGTAACTATAACCATCCTAAGGTAGCGAAATTCCTTGTCGGGTAAGTTCCGACCTGCACGAATGGCGTAACGACTTGGGCGCTGTCTCGACCACAGACTCGGCGAAATTGCATTACGAGTAAAGATGCTCGTTACGCGCGGCAGGACGGAAAGACCCCGGGACCTTTACTACAGCTTGGTATTGGTGCTCGGTTCGGTTTGTGTAGGATAGGTGGGAGACTGGGAAGCGGCCACGCCAGTGGTTGTGGAGTCGTTGTTGAAATACCACTCTGGTCGGATGGGGTGTCTGAACCTCGGGCCCTGATCGGGTTCAGGGACAGTGCCTGGTGGGTAGTTTAACTGGGGCGGTTGCCTCCTAAAAGGTAACGGAGGCGCCCAAAGGTTCCCTCAGCCTGGTTGGCAATCAGGTTTCGAGTGTAAGTGCACAAGGGGGCTTGACTGTGAGACCGACGGGTCGAGCAGGGACGAAAGTCGGGACTAGTGATCCGGCATCTCCTGGTGGAAGGGGTGTCGCTCAACGGATAAAAGGTACCCCGGGGATAACAGGCTGATCTTGCCCAAGAGTCCATATCGACGGCATGGTTTGGCACCTCGATGTCGGCTCGTCGCATCCTGGGGCTGGAGTAGGTCCCAAGGGTTGGGCTGTTCGCCCATTAAAGCGGTACGCGAGCTGGGTTTAGAACGTCGTGAGACAGTTCGGTCCCTATCCGCCGTGCGCGTTGGAGACTTGAGGAAGGCTGTCCCTAGTACGAGAGGACCGGGACGGACGGACCTCTGGTGTGCCAGTTGTCCCGCCAGGGGCACGGCTGGTTGGCTATGTTCGGAAGGGATAACCGCTGAAGGCATCTAAGCGGGAAGCTCGTTCCAAGATGAGGTCTCCCACCCCCTTTTGTGGGGGTAAGGCCCCCTGGAGACGACGGGGTTGATAGGCCAGATATGGAAGCATCGTAAGGTGTGGAGTTGACTGGTACTAATAGGCCGAGGACTTACCACAAAACCTTTTCACCGCAAGCTGTTTTGGCGCGGCGTGAAGCTCGCATCCACTGTGTGACCCTGAACACACCACCCACCTCTTCGCTCACACGCGAGCGCCCGGGGTGGCCGGTGTGACGGTTGAAGGGATACATGAATAGTGTTGTCGGTGGTTTGAGCGGAGTAGGGGTACGCCCGGTCCCATCCCGAACCCGGAAGCTAAGCCCTCCAGCGCCGATGGTACTGCACTCGACAGGGTGTGGGAGAGTAGGACACCGCCGACATCAAACCTGCAAAATGTTGGGGGAGAGGCAACACGCCTCTCCCCCAATTTTTTTTTGCTTTTTCAGGCAGGCGCCCGTAGCCGTCGCCAGGGAGTTTGTATCCTTGTCAGGTGAGCGTGACAGATGGTGCCGGTGGCGGGGACGCGCGTCGGGATGACAGCGGCGGAGACCGGAACCGTTCGACCGAGCGCGGGAGGGCCCGAGACGGGGGCCGCCCCGACCGGGCCGCCCGTGAGGGTTCTCGCAGCGACGGCAATCGGCGTGCCGCCGGAGGCCAGAGCGGCAACCGAGCGTGGTCACGCGACGATTCGCGTGGTGATCGCGGGCAGAGCGATCGGCGGCCGTCGCGCGACCGGGGCGACGAGCCGCGCAGACCTCGCGCAGGCGAGAGTTCGTCCGGCCGCGGCGACGGACCGACCGCACGCCCCGTCGGCGACCGTGATGACCGTCGTCCGCGCCGTGACGAAGACCGCAGAGGCGCAGGCCGGGGTTATGACGCGCGTGGTGGCGATCCGCGCGGTGACCAGGCGCGGGACACCAGAGATCGCGACGGCGACCGCCGTAGCTTCCGCGGTGGCGACGACCGATCGTCGCGCACGGGCGGCGGCTGGCGTGGCAACGGCCCGCGCAGCGACGGTCGCGAAGGGAGCGGCTGGCGGGAAGGCCCTCGTAATGACGACCGGGGTTCCCGGCGGCGCGACGATGCTCCCCGCAACGGGCAAGACGGCGGTCGTTGGCGTGACAACGGCCCGCGCAGCGACAGTCGAGACGGCCGTGGCGATGGCGGCCGCGGTGCTGATCGGGGCACAGGCCGCAACGACACCCGCCGCGGAGGGCGAGAAACCGGCGGTTGGCGCGACAACGGTCCGCGCCGCGACGATCGAGACAGCGGCTGGCGCGGAGGCGCCCGCGGCGACGACCGGGGCGCACGGCGCGACGGCACCGGTCGCGATGGCCAGAGCGGCGAAGGCAGGCGTGAGTACGCCCCGCGTCGCGATGATCGAAGCGGCAGCGGCGCATGGCGTGACGACGCTTCGCGGCCGAGCAGCAGAGACGGCGGCTCGCGCGCGGACGGCCGCCGCTACGACAACCGAGGCGGCAGCCGGAGTGACGGCGCCCCCTACCGCGACAGGTACGGCAGCGGGCCGCGCGACGGCGGTCCTCGCCGCGACGATCGAGGCGATGGCCGCTCGCGTCGAAGCGAGGAGGGCGGGCGCCGCGAAGGCACCGACGGTCGACGTTGGGCCGCCGATGCTGACCGACCGCGAGGGGATCGGTCTCGCGAGGGCGGCCGGTTCGAGCGTCGCGACGACGATTGGCGTCGTGACGGCCACACGCCCCGCAGGTCCGACGATCGTGGCGACGGTCGAGACGGTGCGCGGCGCTACCCGGAGCGAGGTCGCGACGGCGACCGTCGACCGTACGATCGGGACACAGGCAAACGGACTGGCTCGGCACCACGGCGTGACGGTGGCAGTGGCCCGCGTGATGGCGGGCGCACGGGCACGGCAGCGGAGGGCGCGCGCACCGGTGACGTCCGCGAAGGCCGTTGGTCGGACAACTGGTCAGACAGGCGTCGACGCGACACTTCGTCCGATCCCGCTGGGCAGGAGAATCGCGTGGAGCGGTCGGCACTGGTGCCCGCCCCGCCGCTCCCCGACACGATTGCTGCGTCGGCGCTGGACCCGGCTGCCCGTCGGGACCTCCTCGGCCTGCAGAAAGATGTTGCCGAGGCGGTTGCGCGGCATCTCGTCGCGGCCGGGACTCTCGTCGACGACGATCCGGCGGCGGCGCTTGCCCACGCGCGCTATGCGAGGCGACGGGCTTCGCGCATAGCCGTCGTGCGCGAAGCAGCAGGCATCACCGCTTATCACGCGGGTGAGTGGGCCGAGGCGTTGGCGGAGTTGCGCGCCGCACGCCGCATGGGCGGTGGTCCCGGGCATCTGGCTGTGATGGCCGACATCGAGAGGGCCTTGGGCCGCCCCGAGCGGGCGATCGAGCTGGCTCGTGGTCCTGAGGCGAAGGAACTGGGGCGCGGCGCACAGCTCGAGCTGGCCATGGTCGTGGCTGGAGCGCGGAGGGACCTCGGCGAGCTTGACGCTGCGGTCGTCGCCCTGCAGGTCCCAGAGCTCGAAGCGGTCCGTCGTGATCCGTGGAGCGCCCGGCTGTTCTACGCCTATGCGGACAATCTCCTGGCCGCCGGGCGTGAGTCCGATGCTCTCCAGTGGTTCGTGCACGCCGCCGACGCCGACACCGAGGGGCTGACCGACGCGGATGTCCGCATCGCCGAGCTGACGGGTGAGCCGCTGGCCGACGACGGGATCGAGTTCCCGTTCGATGAGGAGGATCCGCGGGGTGCGCCCGCGGTCGACTCCGCGGAAAGCGACGCCGACGACATGGCCGACATCGCGGCTGACCTCGCCGCCGACAATGTCGCCGACGAGGCACACGACGAGGCACACGACGAGGCCGTGTACACGACTGGTATCGCGGCTGACGTCACCGCCGACAATGTCGCTGACGAGGTTGACGACGTGGCCGACGACACGGTTGGCGCCGACGACGTGGCCGACATCGCGGCTGACCTCGCCGCCAACCATGTGAGCGACGTGGTTGACGACACGGCTGACGTCGCCGCTGATATCGCCGCCTGCGATGTCGTCGACGTGGCCGATGAAGGCGCCGACACGGCAGACGACACGGCGTCGCCGGGCGAGAGCGCGCCGACCGACGGAGGCGCCGTCCCTGTCGCCGAGCACGACGCGCCACCTGCGCGAGACGAGGACCCGGCGGCCCCGACGGGCTCCGTGAACGGTCCGGGGGGGAACGGTCCGGAAGCGCGCCCCCACGGAGCCGCCGACGGCTCTTGTGTCGTCCTTCGGGAGGTCCGCGGGGCAGCCCGATCCGGACCCGTCCGACTCCTCGGGAGCCGCCGCCGCGCACACCGGAGCAGACGCTCGGTGAGCGATCTCCTCGACCGGCACGACGTCCTGCTCGCCGACCTCGATGGCACCCTCTACCGGGGCGCGGGTGCGGTGCCGGGCGCGGTCGAGGCCGTCGGCGGTGCCGCGGCACGCGGTGTGCGCACCGTCTACGTGACGAACAACGCCTCGCGCCGACCGGCCGACGTGGCCGCTCACCTCACCGAGCTCGGCTTTCCCGCAGCTCCCGACGATGTCGTCACCAGTTCACAAGCGGCCGCGGCCATGCTCGCCGAGCAGTTGGCGCCTGCGTCGCCCGTGTTCGTCGTCGGCACCGACGCGCTGGCGGCGGAAGTCATCGGGGTCGGGTTGGCGGTGACCACTCGGGGGGACGACGCCGTGGCCGTCGTGCAGGGCCACAGCCCCGACACCGGCTGGCGCAACCTCGCGGAGGCCGCCGTCGCACTTCGCGCGGGCGCCGTCTGGGTCGCCTGCAACCTCGATCCGACGCTGCCCACCGAGCGGGGCCCGCTGCCCGGCAACGGATCCATGGTCGCCGCGTTGCGCACAGCCTCCGGACGAGAGCCGCAGGTGGCGGGCAAGCCCGCACCCGCGCTGGTCAACGCGTCGGTGCGGCGGGTGGATGCGCGTCGTCCTTTAATGATCGGCGATCGGTTGGACACCGACATCGAGGGCGGTCGGGTCGCAGGCATGCCGACCCTGCTCGTGCTGACCGGCGTTTCCGACGCCGCGGAACTGCTCGCCGCTCCTTCTGAGCGTCGGCCCGACTACGTCGCTGTCGATCTCGGCGAACTCACCCACAATCCCGCCGACTTGGCGCCGGGCCCACGACCGGGATGGGCCGCGCACGGCGGCGGCGGGCACTGGACGTTGACGGGCGCGGATGGCGGCGACCCGGTCGACGCGCTCCGCACCTTGTGCGCGGCGCACTGGGCCGACGGCGGTGGACCGATCACGGTCACAGCAGGTGAACGTAACGCGGCGGATGCTCTGGAGGCGCTCGGATTGTCGGCGGCCTCGGCTACCGTGCAGTCATGACCGCTCCCGTTCCCGGGCCGCCGCCGCGGGCCGCCGATCCCGCGGAGGTCGTCGGCGCGGCGATGGCGGGACTCGAAGGGCTGGCTGAGCGCCCTCTCACCGAGCATGTCGCGGCGTTCGAGCGGGTGCACGCCGCCCTCGGGGAGGCGCTCGCGGCGGGCGAGGAGTGAAGGCGTGGTCACCAGAGCCCGGCTGGATGCCGAGCTGGTGCGCCGCGGTTTGGCCCGCTCGCGCGGGCAGGCTGCGGAGCTGATCGACCAGGGTCGGGTCGCCGTGCGGGGTGTCACCGCGGAGAAGGCCGCCACCGTCGTGGATCGCGACACTCCGGTCACCGTCGTCGCGACAGCCGAGCGGCAATGGGCCTCGCGCGGCGGCCACAAGCTCATCGGTGCGCTTGACGCGCTGGCGATCGATCCGACCGATCTCCGCTGCCTCGATGCGGGCGCATCCACCGGCGGCTTCACCGACGTGCTGCTCGAGCGCGGAGCCGCCGAGGTCGTCGCCGTTGATGTCGGCTACGGGCAGCTCGTGTGGCGGTTGCAGAACGATGCGCGGGTGCGGGTGCACGACCGCACCAACGTGCGCGCGCTCACGCCCGAGCAGATCGGTGGTGCCGTCCAGCTCACCGTGGCCGACCTCTCGTTCATCTCGTTGCGCACCGTGCTGCCCGCACTGGCCGCCTGCACTTCGGGCACCCTGCTGCCGATGGTGAAGCCGCAGTTCGAGGTCGGTAGGCAGCGGCTCGGTGCGGGCGGAGTTGTCCGCGATCCGGCGTTGCGGCTCGCCGTGCTGCGGGATGTCGCCGCGGCGGCGCGGGAGCTCGGGCTGCGGCTCAGCGGAGCCGTCGCGAGCCCCTTGCCCGGCCCGTCGGGCAACGTCGAATTCTTCCTGTGCCTGCGCCGCGGCGAGGACGTCAGCGACATCGGCGACGTCGGCGACGATGCGCTGGTCATGGCCGTAGAGACGGGTCCGTCGTGACGCGCGAGGTGTTGGTCATCCTGCACGCTGGCCGCGCCACCAACCTGCGCACGGCCGCGGAGGTGGCCATGCAGTTCGCTGCGCATGGCATCCGGCTGCGCGCGATCGAGGAGGAGTGGGCCGAGGTCATTCCCACCGATCTGCCCGCGGAGATGCGGCCGCGGATCGTCGAGGGCAGGCCGGGTTGCGCCGAGGGTGCCGAGGTCGTGCTCGTTCTCGGCGGCGACGGCACCGTCCTGCGCGCGGCGGAGCTGGCCCGGCCGACTGGGGTGCCGCTGTTGGGCGTCAACCTCGGCCACTACGGGTTCCTCGCCGAGGCGGAGGAGGAATTCCTGGCCGGGGCCGTCGACGCGATCGCCTGCGGGCACTACGCGGTCGAGGAACGGATGACGGTCGATGCCATCGCCAGGCGCAACGGCGACGTCCTCGCCCGCACCTGGGCGTTGAACGAGGCCGCGATCGAGAAGTCGACGCGTGGGCGAATCCTGGATGTGGTGCTGGAGGTCGACGGGCGGCCCGTGTCGGCGTTCGGGTGCGACGGCGTGCTGTGCGCCACCCCGACCGGATCCACGGCCTACGCGTTCTCCGCGGGCGGACCACTGGTCTGGCCGCAGGTGGAGGCACTCCTGCTGGTGCCGAGCAACGCCCACGCCCTCTTCGCGCGCCCGATGGTGATCTCACCGGACAGCCGCGTAGCGGTGGAGGTCGCGCCTTCTGGCTCATCGGCGGTGCTCAATTGCGACGGTCGACGCATCTTCCCGCTGCCAGGAGGCACCCGGGTCGAGGTCACAAGAGGCGTGCGGTCGGTGCACATGGTGCGGCTGGACGGGCGACCGTTCGCCGACCGCCTGGTGCGCAAGTTCGACCTTCCGGTGCGCGGTTGGCGCGGTGCGCCCGCGATGGACGACGACGCGCCGTAGGCTGCCGCCATGCTGGCCGAGATACGGATCCAAGGCCTCGGCGTGATCGACGACGCCACGCTGGAGCTGGATCCGGGGCTCACGGTCCTCACCGGTGAGACAGGCGCAGGCAAGACGATGGTGGTCACCGGCCTCAACCTGTTGGGCGGGGGCCGCGCGGAAGCCTCGCGGGTGGCAGACGGGGCGCGGCGGGCCGTCGTCGAGGGCCGGTTCAGCGCGGAAGCCGCCGCGCTCGCAGTGGCCGACGAGGTGGGGGCGGATCCCGACGACGACGGCACCCTGATCGCCGTCCGCACGGTCGGAGCCGACGGACGATCACGCGCGCACCTCGGCGGCCGATCCGTGCCCGTCGGCGTGCTGGGCAGGCTGGCGGAGGCCACACTGGCCGTCCACGGCCAGAACGACCAGCTGCGGCTGCTGCGTCCCGCCGAGCAACGGGCGCTGCTGGACCGGTTCGCAGGCGACGCGGTCGTCGAGCCGTTGCACCGCTACCGGGCGGTGCGGGCCGAGTGGCTGCGGATCGGGGCTGAGCTCGTCGAGCGGCGCAACGGCGCCCGTCGGCTCGCCCAGGAGGCCGACTTCCTGCGCCACGGGCTCACCGAGATCACCGCTGTCGATCCGCAGCCGGGTGAGGACATCGGGCTCGTGGCCCAGGCGCGGCGGCTCGCGGAAGCCGACGACCTGCGGGCGGTGGCCGCCACGGCGCAGGCTGCGCTCGTCGGCGCCGAGGACGTCCCCGACGCACCCGCCGCATTGGCGCTGATCGGGGAGGCGCGGCACCGGCTCGCCGCCGCGGGCGATGCGGAGCTGTCGGCGTTGGACGCGCGGCTCGCGGAGGCGTTGGCGCTGCTCGGGGACGTCGGCGCAGAGCTCACCGGCTACCTCGACAGACTGGACGCCGACCCGGAGCGGCTCGCCGTCGTACTGTCGCGGCAGGCCGAGCTGAAGGCGCTCACCCGCAAGTACGCGGCCGACGTCGACGGTGTGCTCGCCTGGGCCGACGCCGCCCGGCAACGGCTGGGCTCGCTCGACGTCTCCGACGAGGCGCTCGCCGCTCTCACCGCACGGCGCGACGGGCTCGCCGTCGAGCTGGCCGACCACGCCGCCGCCATCACCGCCGCCCGCACCGAGGCCGCGGCGCGCCTGGCCGCCGACACCACGGCCGAGCTGGCGGGGCTCGCGATGCCCGACGCCCGGCTGCTCGTCGCGGTCACCCAGCGTGCCGCCACGCACGGGGCCGACGACGCCGTCCGGGTCGGACGACGAGAGCTGGTGGCGGGGGCCGACGGCGTCGACGAGGTCGAGCTGCGCCTCGTCGCCCACGCCGGGGCCTCCCCCAGCCACTGCACAAAGGCGCTTCCGGCGGCGAGCTGTCGCGGGTGATGCTCGCGCTGGAGGTGGCGCTCGCGGGCGCCGATCCGGTGCCGACGATGGTGTTCGACGAGGTCGACGCGGGTGTCGGTGGGCGGGCCGCGGTCGAGATCGGGCGGCGGCTCGCGCGGCTGGCCACCCGGCACCAGGTGATCGTCGTCACCCATCTGGCCCAGGTCGCGGCGTACGCCGACCGGCACCTGGTGGTCGACAAGTCCCGCCACGGTGGCGGCATGGCGCGCAGTCGCGTCCGTACGCTCGACGAGGACGAGCGGATCGCGGAGCTAGCGAGGATGCTGGCCGGGCTCGACGACACCGACACCGGCCGTGCGCACGCCGAGGAGCTCTTGGAGGCGGCACGGTCGCATCGCGCCGCCGACCACGTCCCCGCCCGCTGACCCAACGCAACGAGTCCCCGTCGGGGTCGGCGTGCCTTCCCGGAATTGTCGGGGGTGGGTGTCACAGTCTGCGCATGAGGTTGTCCGGCCTGTTGCAGCGCACGCGGCCCGAGCTGCCCGGCCTTGCGGGCACCGCGCGCGTCGACCGCCGCACCGACGCCCTTGTCCGCCGGGTGAAGGCGGGCGAGATCGCCGTGCTCGACCAGGTCGATCTCGACCGCACCACCGCGGATGCGCTCGTCGCCGCCGGGGTCGTGGCCGTGGTCAACGCATCCCCCTCGATCTCGGGACGGTTCCCCAACCTCGGTCCGGAGATCCTCATCGACGCGGGCATCGCGCTGCTCGACGATGTGGGCTCCGAGGCGATGCACACGATCAAGGACGGCAGCCGCATCCGGCTGCACGAGGGCGTCGTCTACGCAGGCGAGCTCAAGCTCGCGAGTGGTGTCGAGCAGGACGTCGAGTCCGTCGCCGACGCGCTGGTGGAGGCCAAAGCGGGGCTCACCCACCAGCTGGAGGCGTTCGCCGCCAACACCACCGAGTTCATGCGACAGGAGCGGGCCCTCCTGCTCGACGGGGTGGGCATCCCGGCCGTCGATGTCGAGCTGGCCGGACGCCAGGTGGTCGTCGTCGCTGCGGGCTTCGATCACGCGGCCGAGCTCGCCCGCCTCAAGACCTTCATCCGCGAGTACCGGCCGGTGCTCGTCGGCGTCGGCGCCGGGGCCGACACGCTCCGCGCGGCAGGGCACGCGCCCGCCCTGATCGTCGGCGATCCGTCCGAGGTCTCGAACGAGGCCCTCACCTGCGGGGCCGACATCGTTGTTCCCGCGTTCAACGACGGTCACGCCCCGGGCCTGCACCGCGTGCAAGACCTCGGGGCGAGCGCCGTCACGTTTCCCAGCATGGCCAACCCCGAGGATCTCGCGCTGCTGCTCGTGGCCCACCACGGCGCATCGATGATCGTCACGGTGGGCCTTTCGGCGACGATGACCGAGTTCCTCGACCGCGGCCGTTCCGGCAGCAACGCCTCGACGTTCCTCACCCGGCTGCAGGTCGGCGGCGCGATCGTGGACAGCCGGGTGATCGCCGCGCTGTACCGGAGCCGGGTCTCCACGGGGGCGGTCGTGCTGCTGATCATCGCTGCGCTGATCGCCGCCGGTGCGGCCCTGTCCGTATCCGCAGCAGGCGACGCGGTGCTCGCGTGGCTCTTCCAGACGTGGCACGGCGTCTCCGCGATGACCAAGGGCTGGTTCGGGTGATCTCTCTGCGGTATCACGTGGTGTCGCTGGCCGCGGTCTTCCTGGCGCTCACCGTCGGTGTTGTGCTGGGGGCAGCCGGGATCTCGGATCGCCTGCTCGGCGCCGTCGCGACGAAGGCCGACGGCCTCACCGGCCAGGTGCAGCAGCTCACGGCCCAGCGCGATGCGCTTGCTGCCGCCCAGCGCGCCGACGACGAGTTCGCGCGACGCATCGGGCCTGCTGCGGTGCGCGGCGTGCTGCAGGGGCAGAGCGTCGCGCTGGTCACGTCGGGTGCTGACGGGCCCTCCCGTGACACGGTGGTCGGGCTGCTCCGGCAGGCGGGCGCCACCGTCACCGGCACCGTCGCGCTCACCCCTGCCGTCACCGACCCGGCCAGGGCCGACCAGCTCCGCCAGCTCACCGGCACCCTGCTGCCCGCGGGCGCGCAGCTGCCCGCCGCGTCCGACACGGGGAGTCTGCTCGGCGGCCTGCTGGGCGGGGTCCTCGCCGGTCCGAGCGGCAAGGCGCCGATCACCGGGCCTCAGGCGGCGGGCGTGCTGAGCGGCCTCAGCGCGGCGGGCTTCACCACGGCGGGCGAGCCGCCCGCGGCCGCGAGCCTCGTCCTCGTGCTCACCGGCGGCGCGTTCGCCGGGGTCGACGCGGGCGATGGGGCGGCCGTCATCATGCGCATGGCCGCCCAGCTCGACCACGCGGGCGCGGGCGCGGTGCTGGCGGGTACGGCGGGGTCGGCCGACGTCACCGGCGCGATCGGCGTCGCGCGCGCCGACCCCACCGTCACCTCGGCGCTGTCCACGGTCGACGACGTCCAGACCGGCCCTGGCCAGATCAGTGTTGTGCTGGCCCTCCGCGAGCAGGCCGACGGGCGCGCGGGCCGCTACGGCACGGCCCCCTCCGCTGCGGACGGCGCCTCGCCCCGCACTTGACCGCAGGCCCGGTGGCGCAGGCACCACAACATGGGTGCGGCCGGCAGCACCCGTCCGGCGGTTATGTACCCTGAAGCTCCGTGCAGCCTCGCGCCACGCGTCACTTGTTCGTAACCGGCGGGGTCGCGTCCTCGCTGGGCAAAGGCCTCACCGCATCGAGCCTCGGTCAGCTCCTCACCGCCCGCGGCCTGCGGGTGACGATGCAGAAGCTCGACCCCTACCTCAACGTCGACCCCGGCACGATGAACCCCTTCCAGCACGGCGAGGTGTTCGTCACCGAGGACGGCGCCGAGACCGACCTGGACGTCGGCCACTACGAGCGCTTCCTCGACCGGGATCTGCACGGCCAGGCGAACGTCACGACCGGCCAGGTTTACTCGACCGTGATCGCCAAGGAACGCCGCGGCGAGTACCTCGGCGACACCGTGCAGGTCATCCCGCACATCACCAACGAGATCAAGGAACGCATCCTCGCGATGTCGGCCCCGGACGACGACGGCGTCGTGCCGGATGTCGTGATCACCGAGATCGGCGGCACGGTCGGCGACATCGAGTCGTTGCCGTTCCTCGAGGCCGCGCGGCAGGTCCGCCACGACGTCGGCCGGGACAACTGCTTCTTCCTGCACGTCTCGCTCGTGCCGTACCTTGCGCCGTCGGGGGAGCTCAAGACGAAGCCGACACAGCACTCGGTCGCTGCGCTGCGCAACATCGGCATCCAGCCCGACGCGCTGGTCCTGCGCGCCGACCGGGAGATCCCGCACGAGATGAAGCGCAAGATCAGCCTGATGTGCGACGTCGAGGTCGACGGCGTCGTCGCCGCACCCGACGCCCCGTCCATCTACGACATCCCCAGGGTGCTGCACCGCGAAGGTCTCGACGCCTACGTCGTGCGCCGCCTCGCGCTGCCGTTCCGCGACGTCGACTGGGCGGTGTGGGGCGACCTGCTCGACCGCGTCCACCACCCCCGTGAGTCGGTGCGGATCGCGCTCGTCGGCAAGTACGTCGACCTTCCCGACGCCTACCTGTCGGTCACGGAGGCGCTGCGGGCGGGCGGGTTCGCCCACCACGCCCGTGTCGAGATCGACTGGGTGCCCTCGGACGCATGCAGCACGCCCGCGGGCGCGGCCGCCGCCCTTGACGGCGTCGACGGCGTGCTCGTCCCCGGCGGCTTCGGGGTGCGGGGCATCGAGGGCAAGCTCGGTGCCGTGCGGTTCGCCCGCACACGCGGCATCCCCACCCTCGGGCTGTGCCTCGGCCTGCAGTGCATGGTGATCGAGGTCGCCCGTTCGCTGGCCGGGCTGGACGACGCCAACTCCACCGAGTTCGACGAGCGCACCCCGCACCCGGTGATCTCGACGATGACCGATCAGCGCGACGTCGTCGCGGGGGAGCGGGACATGGGGGGCACGATGCGCCTTGGCGCCTACCCCGCACTCCTCGGCGCGGACACGGTCGTTGCCGCGGCCTACGGCGTCCGCGAAGTGTCGGAGCGGCACCGGCACCGCTACGAGGTCAACAACGCCTACCGGACTCGGCTGGAAGAGGCAGGGCTGGTGTTCGGCGGCACGTCACCGGACGGCACGCTCGTGGAATTCGTCGAGCTGCCGTCGGAGACGCATCCGTTCTTCGTCGGCACGCAGGCCCACCCGGAGCTCAAGAGCAGGCCGACGCGGCCGCATCCGCTCTTCGCCGGGTTCGTGCGGGCCGCGCTCGCGTACCGGGCGGCTGAGCGGCTCCCCTTCGACCAGGCCGCCCGCGAGCCTGCCGCGGCGGGCGTGAACGGAACGGGCGCATGACAGCCTCGAAAGGGTCCGCAAGACACGACTTCCCGGTCGCCTCGAGCATGGACATCTACCGGGGCCGGGTCATGGCCCTTCGCGCCGACGAGGTGGTGATGCCCGGCGGGCGCGAAGCCCGCCGGGAGATCATCGAGCATCCCGGCGCGGTGGCGATCGCCGCTCTGGATCCCGACGACCGCCTCATGATGATCCACCAGTACCGCCACGCCTTGGGCAGGCGGCTCTGGGAGATGCCCGCCGGGCTGCTCGACGTCGCGAGCGAGGACCCGCTGGAGACCGCCCGGCGCGAGTTGCGCGAGGAAGCGGGTCTCGAGGCGGCCGAATGGGCGGTGTTGCTGGACGTCGCGCCGTCACCGGGCTTCTCCGACGAGTCCGTCCGGGTGTTCCTCGCCCGCGGGCTCACCGAGGTCGGGCGCCCCGAGCTCACCGACGACGAAGAGGCCGATCTCACCAGCCGCTGGGTCACGCTCTCAGTGGCCGTGCGGATGGTGCTGGCGGGCACGATCGTCAACGGCATCACGGTGGCCGCCGTGCTCGCCGCTCACGCCGTCTCGGGTTCGACCGCGGCGCTGCGTGCCCCCGACGCACCCTGGCCCGACCGCCCCACCCGCTTCGCCGCTCGTGAGCCGAAAACTTCGCCCTGACGATGTTTTCCGCTCACGACCCCGTAGGCCCGGCGCGCGCCGCGGAGGGTGCCTAGGGTCGAAGCATGCGCTTCGGAATGTTCGTTCCCCAAGGCTGGCGGCATGACCTCGTCGGTATCGAGCCCGCCGACCAGTGGGGGGTGATGAAGGGGCTCGCTCAGCACGCCGACGCGGGTCCGTGGGAGTCGATCTGGGTCTACGACCACTTCCACACCGTGCCCGTCCCCACCGACCAGGCCACCCACGAGGCGTGGTCGCTGATGGCCGCCTTCGGAGCGGTCACCGAGCGGGTGCGGCTGGGCCAGATGTGCACGTGCATGGGCTACCGCAACCCGGCCTACCTCGCGAAGGTGGCCGCCACCTGCGACATCGTGTCCGGTGGCCGCGTCGAGATGGGCATCGGTGCCGGCTGGTACGAGCAGGAGTGGCGGGCCTACGGCTACGGCTTCCCGCCCGCGCCCGAGCGCCTCGGGATGCTCGACGAGGGCGTCCAGATCATGCGCCAGGCCTGGACCGAGGGCTCCGCGACGCTGGCCGGGAAGCATTACCAGGTCGACGGCGCCCGCGTGTGGCCGCTGCCGTTGCAGCAGGGCGGGATCCCGCTCTGGATCGCGGGCGGCGGCGAAAAGGTCACACTCAAGATCGCCGCGAAGTACGCGCGGTACACCAACTTCGACGGCACGCTGGAGGGCTTCACGCGGAAGTCGGAGCTGCTGCGCGAGCACTGTCGCGAGGTCGGCACCGACTTCGACGCGATCGTCCGCTCGGCCAACTACAACGTCGCGATCGGTCGGGACGAGGACGAGGTGCAGGAGCGGATGCAGGCCGCGAAGGCGCGCCTCGTGCCGTACGTGGGCGAGGACCGTGCCGAGGCATCGCTGGGCGCGGTCCGCGGGCTGCCCGCATGCGGCACCGCCGAGCAGATCGTCGAGAACCTGCGTGCGCTGGAGAAAGCGGGCATGACCTACGGCATCTTCAACTTCGCCGAGGCCGCCTACGACCGCAGCGGCATCGAGCTGTTCGAGCGGGAGGTGATCCCGGCTCTCGCCTGATCCGGTTCGGGGTCGAGGTCGGTGGTTTCCCCGATGAACCCGTTCGCACGGTGCGGGAACATGGGGCCATGCGCGTCGCCATCGCCGGAGCCGGGCCCACCGGCCTCTACACCTCGCTCGCCCTCGCCCGCCGTGGGCACGCCGTCGTCGTGGTCGACCGCGACACCGGACCAGCGCCGGACGGGCAGTGGCGCCGTGCCGGAGTGATGCAGTTCCACCACCCACACGTGTTCCGGGCCCAGGTCGTCACGGCGCTGCAGGCCGAGGCGCCCGAGGTGCTCGACGCGCTGTTGGCAGCGGGCGCCGAGCGTGCCGTGCTCCCGGAGCAGCCGGAGCGCGTGATCGGGCTGCGGTGTCGGCGCATGACGTTTGAGCGCGTGCTGCGCGCGGCGGTGCTGGCCGAGCCGGGGGTGACGCTCCACCACGGCCACGCCGACACGGTGCTCACCGAGCGCGGCCGCGCCGTCGGGCTGCAGGTCGACGGGCAGCGCCTCGCCGCCGACCTCGTGCTCGACGCCTCGGGCCGGGCAGGCAGGCTGGGACGGGGCCTGCGTGCGCCCGCAGCGGGCGGCGACTGCGGGATCGCCTACGTCTCGCGCCAGTACGTCCTGCGCGAAGGAGCCGAGCCAGGCCCGATGCAGTCTCCGATTGCCAGCGCGGCGATCTACCCGGGCTACCTCGCGATCGTCTTCCCGCACGACAACGGCGTGTTCTCCGCGATGATCGGCCGCTCCACACGTGACCGCACGATGGTGGGGCTGCGGGAGAACGGGGCCTACACCGCCGCCGCGGCGGCGATCCCCCTCCTCGCGGAGTGGACCGACCCGGACCGCGCGCGGCCGCTCACCGACGTGCTCCCGGGCGGCAGGCTGTACAACAGCTACTGCGGCCAGCTCGACGCGGCCGGTCGCGTGCCGGTGCCGGGGCTCGTCTTCCTCGGCGACCGGGTGTGCACCACCAACCCGGCCGCAGGCCGCGGGGTCACCACCTCGCTCACGCAGGCGGGGCGCCTGGTCGAGCTCCTCGACGAACACGGCGCCGACCACGAGGCGACGACCCGGGCGTTCGACGCCTGGTGCACGGAGGCGATCAAGCCATGGTTCGACGACCACGTCGCCTGCGACAGCGACGTCCGGCGCCGCTGGGCGGGCGGCGATGTCGACCTCGCCCGGCCGTTGCCCTCCGACCTCATCACGGCCGTCACCGAGGTCGACCCCTCGCTGATGCGGGTGGTCGGGCCCTACTTCGGGATGCAGGCGCTGCCCGCCAGCCTCCGCGTGATCGAACCGCGGGCCAAGGAGATCTACGCGGGCGGTTGGCGACCGCCGGTGCCCGCCGGGCCCACACACGACGAGCTCGTCGGTCTGGTCGAGGAGTTCGCGGCGGCGTGAAGGTATCCGCCGCCGTCGAGGCGTTCCTGCACCACCTCGCCGTGGAGCGGGGAAGCGCGGCCAACACACTGCGCTCCTACTCCGGCGACCTGCAGCGCTACCTCGACCACGTGGGCGATCGGGATCTCGCCGACGTGCGTGCGGCCGACGTTGCCGCGTTCGTGGTCGCCTTGCGCGCGGCAGACCCGCCGTTGGCCCCGTCGTCGACCGCCCGAGCGCTCGCGGCTGTGCGCGGGCTGCACCGCTTCGCCGCGCGTGACGGGCTCGTCGCCGACGACGTCGCCCGCGACGTCACGCCGCCCGCGCAGCTGCTGCGGCTGCCGCGCACCCTCACCACGGACGAGGTGGAGCAGCTCCTCGCGGGCTGCGTCGGGGACGGCCCCGTCGCGCTGCGGGATCGGGCGTTGCTCGAGCTGCTGTACTCGACGGGCGCGCGGATCTCCGAGGCCGTCGGGCTCGACGTGGACGATCTCGACGTCGAGCAGCGCGTGGTGCGCCTGCACGGCAAAGGAGGCAAGGACCGGATCGTGCCGGTGGGGCGGCCCGCGCTGGCCGCCGTTGACGCCTACCGGGTGCGCGCCCGCCCGGACCTGGCCCGCCGGGGCCGCGGGGGTCCGTCACTGTTCGTCAACGCCCGGGGCGCGCGGCTCTCGCGGCAGAGCGCCTGGCACGCCCTGCGCGCCGCCGCCGAAGCGGCCGGGCTCACCGCCGCGGTCTCCCCGCACACCCTGCGGCACTGTTTCGCGACCCACCTGCTCGCGGGCGGCGCCGACGTGCGCGTCGTCCAGGAGCTGCTGGGCCACGCCTCGGTGACGACCACGCAGATCTACACGCACGTGACGGTTGACACGCTCCGGGAGGTGTACGCGACCTCCCATCCCCGTGCGGTGGCACCCAGGCGTCGGACCCGATCAACCCTTCGTTAATATCGCCGGAATTCGACGGCCGCTCCACGGCGGGGCGCGTTGCCGGTCGTCGTCGCGTGCTCCTACTCTGCGCCCAACGTCCCTGGACAGGACGTCCGCGACAGACCGGAGTGCCGCCATGCCAACCCCGCGGCCCTTAGCCCCCCGCCCTGAGCCGCTTGACGACGAGGAGGCGGCCCACCAGGCCGACTCCGTGGGGAGACACCGCTTGAAGGTTCCCGAACCGGCTCCCTTGACCGAGCACGGCCCGGCCCGGGTGATCGCGGTGGCGAACCAGAAGGGTGGCGTCGGCAAGACGACGTCCACCATCAACCTCGGCGCGGCGCTCGCCGAGTATGGCCGTCGCGTGCTGCTGGTGGATTTCGACCCCCAGGGCGCGCTCTCGGTCGGCCTCGGTGTGCAGGCGCACGAGCTGGAAACCACGATCTACAACCTGCTCATGGAACGCGGCGTCGAGATCGACGACGTCATCCGCACCACCTCGGTCGAGGGGATGGACCTGCTGCCGTCCAACATCGACCTGTCCGCCGCCGAGGTGCAGCTGGTCACGGAGGTCGGTCGCGAGCAGGCGCTCGGCCGGGCGATCAAGCCCGTGCTCGACCGCTACGACGTCATCCTCATCGACTGCCAGCCGTCGCTCGGCCTGCTCACAATCAACGCGCTGGCCTGCGCCGAGCGCATCCTCATCCCGCTGGCCTGCGAGTTCTTCTCGCTCCGCGGCGTCGCGCTGCTCATGGACACCGTCGACAAGGTGCAGGACCGGCTCAACCCCGAGCTTCAGATCATCGGCATTCTTGCCACGATGTTCGACCCGCGCACGATGCACGCACGGGAGGTGCGGCAGCGCGTCGTCGAGGCATTCGGCGACCTCGTCTTCGAAGCGGTGATCAACCGCACGGTCCGCTTCCCGGAGACCACGGTGGCGGGCGAGCCGATCACCACCTGGGCGCCGACGTCGAACGGGGCGGCGGCTTATCGCCTGCTGGCCCGTGAGGTCCTTGCCCGGTGACGGTCGTCCAGGAGACGCACGAGGAGACGGCACCGCCGCGCTTCACGGTACGGCTGCACAACTTCGAGGGCCCGTTCGACCTGCTCCTGCAGCTGATCGGCAAGCACGAGCTGGACATCACGGAGATGGCGCTGCACCGCGTCACCGACGACTTCATCGCTCACCTCGCCGCCCTCGGCGACGACGCGGACCTTGACGAGACCACCGAGTTCCTCGTCATCGCCGCCACCTTGCTCGACCTCAAGGCCGCGCGCCTGCTGCCCGACGCGGAGGTGGAGGACGCGGAGGACCTCGCGCTGCTGGAGGCCCGCGACCTGCTGTTCGCCCGCCTGCTGCAGTACCGCGCGTACAAGCAGGTCGCGGGCCTGTTCGTGGAGCTGGAGGCGGGCGCGTCGCGGCGGTTTCCCCGCTCGGTCGCGCTGGAGGAGCGTTTCGCGGCGCTGCTGCCGGAGGTGTTGCTCGGCGTCGACCCCGCGGCGTTCGCCGAGCTCGCGGCCACCGTGTTCCGGCCGAAGCCACCGCCCACCGTCGGCATCGACCACCTCCATGCCCCGCAGGTCTCGGTGGCCGAGCAGGCCGCGCTGCTCGCCGAGCGTCTTGCGGCGTCGGGCAGCGCCACGTTTGCCGCGCTCACCGCCGACTGCGCGGGCCCGTTGGAGGTCGTCGCACGCTTCCTCGCCGTGCTCGACCTGTATCGCAGCGCCGCCGTCGAGCTGATGCAGCCGGAGGCATTCGGCGAGCTGACCGTACGCTGGACCCCTGATGACCGCCCCTGACGAGACCCTTCCCGCGCTCGACGAGAGCGAGCTCGACGCCGCGTTGGAGGCGTTGTTGCTCGTCGTCGATGCGCCCGCCGACGAGGACCAGCTCGCGACGGCGCTCGAGCAGCCGGTCGAGGCCGTCCGCGCCGCGTTGCTGCGCCTGTCCGACACCTACGCGGCCGGTGGACGTGGGATCGACCTGCGACGCACCGGGGGAGGTTGGCGCTTCTACACCCGCGACGCCTACGCCCCTTACGTCGAGCGATTTCTGCTCGACGGCCAGCGCGCCCGACTGACCCGCGCGGCGTTGGAGACGCTCGCGGTGGTCGCCTACCGCCAGCCGGTCACCCGTACCCGGGTGTCCGCGGTGCGCGGCGTCAACTGCGACGGCGTGCTGCGCACCCTGCTTACCCGGGGTCTCGTGCAGGAGGTCGGCACCGAGCCTGCGACACAGGGCATCCTGTTCGCCACCACCGAGCTGTTCCTGGAGCGACTGGGCCTCACCTCGCTCGCGGACCTTCCGCCGCTGGCCCCGCTACTTCCCGACATCGACGCGATAGACGAGCTGTGAGTGATCTGATGACCCAGGCGCATTCGGACGGGGTCCGGCTGCAGAAGGTGTTGGCCCAGGCGGGCGTGGCATCGCGGCGGGCGGCCGAAGAGCTGATCGCCGCCGGGCGGGTGACCGTCGACGGCAAGGTCGTCCGCGAGATGGGACGGCGGGTGCATCCCGAGACGGCCGTCGTGCACGTCGACGGGCTGCGCATCGTCCTCGACGACACGCTCACCTACCTCGCGCTCAACAAGCCGCGCGGCGTGCTGTCGACCATGTCCGACGACCAGGGCCGCCCGTCGGTCGGCGACCTGCTCGTCGAACGCGGCGTCATGGGCGAGCACTTCGACGGCGGTGCTCGGTCACGGCTGTTCCACGTCGGTCGGCTGGACGCCGACACCGAGGGCCTGCTGTTGCTCATGAACGACGGCGAGCTGGGCCACCGCCTCATGCACCCCTCGTACGAGGTCGAGAAGACCTACCTCGCCGAGGTGCAGGGCTCGATCCCACGCGACCTCGGCCGCCGCATGCGCGACGGTATCGAGCTTGAGGACGGGGTGGTGGCCGTCGACCGGTTCCGCATGATCGACGCGCACGCGGGCCGGTCGATGATCGAGCTGGTGATCCACGAGGGTCGCAAGCACGTGGTCCGGCGGCTGCTGGAGGAGGTCGGGCACCCCGTGCTGCGGCTCCTGCGCACCGCGGTGGGGGAGGTGCAGCTGGGCAACCAGCGCCCCGGCCGGTTCCGGCGGCTCACGCACGCCGAGATCGGCTCGCTGTACCGGTCGGTCGGGCTGTGAGCATCCGGTGAGCGTGCGGGCGATCCGGGGCGCGATCCAGGTCGCCGCCGACACCCGCGAGGACGTGCTGGAGGGTTCTGCCGAGCTGGTCACGGCCGTGCTGGAGCGCAACCACTTGTCCGCCGACGACATCATCTCCATCCTGTTCACCGCCACCCCCGACCTCACGGCCGAGTTCCCCGCCTACGCCGCTCGCCTGCTCGGGCTCACCGACGTGCCGCTGATGTGCGCGTCGGAGATCGCGGTGCCCGGCGCCATGCCGCGGGTGCTGCGGCTGCTCGCGCACGTGGAGACGGAGCTTGCCCGGGCCGACGTGCGGCACGTGTACCTCCGCGGTGCGGCCGCGCTGCGCACCGATCTGCCCCGCTGACGCCTGCGCTGCGCATTTCCACGGGGGCGCGAAGTAGGCGCCCTCGCCGTCGGCACGCCGTGGCCTGCCGGGCATGATGGGCGCGGTTCGCGTCCGGCGGGCCGGGGAGGGGCACCGGTGGCGGGCACGTTGCACGGGGTCGTCGCGATGGACGGGCCATCGGGCACAGGGAAATCCACCGTTTCCCGACGGCTCGCCAAGGCTGTCGGCGCGGCGTACCTCGACACCGGTGCGATGTACCGAGCCGTCACCCTCGCTGTGCTCCGTGCGGGGTTCGAGCCCGACAGCGCCGAGGCCGAGCAGGTCGCCATCGCCGCGGCGAAGACCATCCGGTCGATCACCGATCCGACGGAGCCGGTCGTCCTTCTCGACGGCGAGAACGTCGAGGCCGAGATCCGCGGGCCCGAGGTGACGCGCGCGGTGAGCGCGGTGTCCGCGAAGCCCCCCGTGCGGGCCGCTCTGGTCGAGCACCAGCGCGCGATGATCGCAGAGAAACCGGGCATCGTGGTCGAGGGTCGCGACATCGGCAGCGTCGTCGCCCCGAACGCGCCGCTCAAGGTCTACCTCACCGCATCGGAGGAGGTGCGCGCCGCGCGACGAGGTGCACAGGATCGCAAGGCGGGACGGCCCGCCGACCTTGCTGCCGTGCTCGCCGACGTCCGCCGTCGCGACTGCCTCGACTCCACGCGCAAGACCTCCCCCCTGCACGCGGCCGCCGACGCGCTCGTGCTCGACACCGACGATCTGCCCGTCGACGCCGTCCTGACCGAGCTCCTGCGGCTGGTGGAGGAGCGGGGCCTGCTGCGGTGACCGAGCGGTACACTGGAGATCTGCCCGCCGGGTCGTGGCCGCGAATGCACGATTTCGCCCGATGGATCGGCACCTGGGTCTTCCGCCCGGTCTACCGGGTGCGAGTCCACCATCGCGACCGGGTCCCGGCGCAGGGTCCGGTCGTGGTCGTCGCCAACCACAGCGCGTTCGTGGATGGTCCGCTGCTCTTCGGACTGCTCGGGCGGCGTGCGGTGTTCCTGGTGAAACAGGAGATGTTCCGCGGGCCTGCCGGGTGGGCGTTGCCCCGCATCGGTCAGCTGGCCGTGCGGCGGGGCACGGCCGAGCGGCGTCCGCTCACGCAGGCGCTGTCCGTGCTCCGTGGTGGCGGCCTCGTCGCGGTGTTCCCGGAGGGCACCCGCACCGGCGGCGAGGTCGCGGCGGCGCAGCACGGAGCGGCCTGGCTGGCCCGCACGGGCGGGGCGGTCGTGTTGCCGGTGGTGTGCCGGGGCACCCGCCGTCCAGCAGGCGAACGGCGCCGGTTCCGCCCGCGGGTCGACGTGCTGGTGGGGGAACCGTTGACCCTGACGACGGGCAGCGGCCGCGCCGGACTGGCGGCGGCCACCGAGATCATCCGGGCCGGGCTGGTCAGGCTGGTCGCGGATCTTGACGAGCTACGGAGAACGACGTGAGTGCACGACAGGAAGACCAGGCCGCGATGGCAGAGCTCGGTCTCGACCCCGAGGACTTCGCCGAGCCGATCGGAGAGGCGGCGCCGCCCGCGCCGGTGCTCGCCGTCGTCGGCCGTCCGAACGTGGGCAAGTCGACCCTGGTCAACCGGCTCATTGGGCGCCGCGAGGCCGTCGTGCAGGACGTGCCGGGCGTCACCCGCGACCGCGTCAGCTACGACGCGCTGTGGAACGGGCGCCGGTTCACCCTCGTCGACACCGGCGGATGGGAGCCCGACGCCACCGGCCTGCGGGCCGCCGTGGCCACGCAGGCCGAGTACGCGATGCGGAGCGCCGATGCCGTGCTGCTCGTCGTCGATGCGACCGTCGGAGCCACCACCACCGACGAGGCCGTGGCGCGGGTGCTGCGCCGCTCCGACGTGCCCGTGCTGCTCGCGGCCACGAAGGTCGACGACGAGCGGCTCGTCTCCGACACGGCGGCGCTGTGGCGCCTGGGCCTCGGGGAGCCGCACCCGGTGTCGGGCCTGCACGGCCGCCGCACCGGCGATCTCCTCGACGCCATCCTCGAGGTGCTGCCCGAGACCCCCCGGGACGACTTCGGCGCCGCCGGGTCCGGCCCGCGGCGTGTCGCGCTGATCGGCAAGCCCAACGTCGGCAAGTCCAGCCTGCTGAACCGGGTGTCGGGGGAGACCCGCTCGGTCGTTCACGAGGTGGCGGGCACGACCGTCGACCCCGTCGACTCCCTGGTCGAGTTGGACGGCGAGGTGTGGCGCTTCGTCGACACGGCAGGCTTGCGGCGGAGGGTCAAGACCGCCAGCGGCATGGAGTATTACGCCAGCCTGCGCACCCAGGCCGCGATCGAGGCTGCCGAGGTGGCGCTCGTCCTCATCGACGCGGGCGAGCCGATCGCCGAGCAGGACCAGCGCGTGATCTCGATGGTCGAGGAAGCGGGCCGCGCGCTCGTGCTCGTGTTCAACAAGTGGGACCTCGTCGACGAAGATCGCCGCTATGCGATGCGCCGCGAGCTCGAGCGGGATCTCATGCGCGTGCCGTGGGCGGAGCGTGTGAACGTCTCGGCGCTGACGGGACGCTCCGTCGCAAAGCTGGCGCCCGCCATGCGTCGTGCTCTGGCGTCGTGGGACCAGCGCATCCCGACCGGCCAGCTCAACGCGTGGCTCTCCGACGTCATCGCCGCCACCCCGCCGCCCGTCCGCAGCGGCAAGCAGCCCAAGGTCCTCTTCGCCACCCAGGCCGCCACTCGCCCCCCGACCTTCGTGCTGTTCACCAGCGGGTTTCTCGAGGCGGGCTACCGCCGCTTCCTCGAGCGCAAGCTGAGGGAGGAGTTCGGATTCTCCGGCTCGCCCGTGCGGATCTCGGTCCGCGTGCGCGAGAAGCGCGGTCGCAAGGCCTGACCCCGCACCGACCTCCCGGTCCGCGTGTGCGGTAGGCTCACGCCGCCCCGCTGGGGCGCCGGGACGTGGCGCAGTTTGGTAGCGCACTTGACTGGGGGTCAAGGGGTCGCAGGTTCAAATCCTGTCGTCCCGACGGCGAGAAGCGCAGGTCAGAGCACCTGCGCTTCTTTGTTTAAGATCACTTCACCCGTTCGGCGTCCCATGGACTGTCCCAACGGCCGGAGCTAGCTTGCCTGCATGGCCTCGCGGAAGCAACCTCAAGCGGATCTCACCGGCATCCGCCAGCGCGGGAACCGGTTCCAGGTGCGGATCTTCGGCGGCACCGACTCGGCCACCGGCCGTCAGCTCATCCTCACCGGCTCCGCCAAGACGGAGGCCGCCGCCATCGCCCTCCGCGACGGGTTCCGCAAACAGATCGAGAGTCAGACAGCGGTGCGGACCAACGTCACGCTGGCCGTGCTGTTGGACGAGTGGTTGGCCAGCCATCCGGTCGAGCGCAGCACACGCCTCGCGTACACAACGTTGATCGAGAAGTTCATCCGCCCGGCGCTGGGTGATCAGACGTTGCCCGGCTTGGTCAAGCAAGGGTCGCGGCCGTACGAGAAGCTCTACGCCGAGCTCCGGGCGTGCCGACGTCGCTGCCGTGGCAGGGTGTTCGTGGAGCACCGAACGCCGCGTGCGCATCAGTGCGACGAGCGGTGTGCGCCGCACGACTGCCGGCCGTTGTCCGCGTCGTCGATCCGCCAGTGCCACGCCGTGCTCAGCAGCGCGTACGCAGCGGCGGTCCGGTGGGGATGGGTTGCGGTCAATCCAATGGGCACCGTGCAGAAGCCGCGGATTCCGACGCCGAACCCCGATCCGCCGAGCCCGGAGGATGCGGCGCGCATCGTGGCTGCTGCGTGGTCCGAAGACGTCGAGTGGGGTTTATTGGTCTGGTTGCTGCTGGTCACCGGCGCTCGGCGCGGCGAGATACTCGCGCTGCGTTGGCAGAACCTCGATCTCGGAATGGGCGTGCTGAGCATCCGACACAGCGTCGACGCCCAGCGCGGCACGCCGACGATCAAGGATACGAAGACGCACCAGAGCCGCCGGATCTCGCTCGATGCGGCGACGGTCGCGCTGCTGATCGAGCACCGGACGGGAGTGATCGAGAGGTGCGCCGAGATCGGTGCAGCGTTCGGTGAGGAACTGTTCGTGTTCTCCTACCAGCCGGATCACACCCGCCCGTGCAACCCGAGCGGCGTGACTCACCGGTACGCGCGGATGGTCGAGAAGCTCGGCATCCGGACCCATCTGCACGCGATCCGCCACTACAGCGCGACGGAGCTTCTGGCGTCCGGCGTTGATCTGCGCACCGTCGCTGGTCGGCTCGGCCACAGCAGCGGCGGGGCGACGACGCTTCGGGTGTATGCGGCGTGGGTCTCACGAGCTGATCAAGCGGCGTCTGAGCTATTAGCCCGGCGACTGCCGGCGCCGCCGACCACCGCCCGGCCAGCAGACTCCCCGGACCTCGATAAGCCCGGCAGACCGAAAATCCCCACCGATGATAGCTCCGCCGGCACAGTCTGAACCGCTGTACGCGATCTGGCACAACAGCGTGACTGAGCTGCGGGCGTCTGGGGTCGACGTGCGCACTTCGCCTTTTCGGTGACGATCTCGGCGTCGTCGGCGGCGTTGACCTTGGCGGTGGTGTCCTTCTCGAAGGGCCTTGGCGGCCTCGCGCTCGGCGACCCACGTGTCGAAGCGGCGGTCTTGAGCGTCGGCAGCTCGTCGACCTCGAACGCGTAGCGACCGCCGGAGCTCACGGCCTGGTAGTGGCGGCCTCCTCGCCACCGCTCCGTCGGGAGGATGTGCGAGCAAGGCCGTCATCGTGTTCGGCGAGCTGCGCGCGCAGGCTCCGGCGGGGGCGCTGAGAGCGGTGTCTGGGCAGGGGCTTCGTCACCGCAACGGCCGGTGATCGCCTCTACTAGTGCGATCTTGCTGAGCGCGCAGAATGAGGGCGTTCTCCGCCATCGCGTGCGTCGGGCACGGCCAGGGCAGGTTGCGTGTATCGCTCGGGCTCGCGCAGACCATGCACAGACCAGCGCCGTCCGGTTCGTGTGCCCGAAAGATCCACGCTGCGGCCTCCGGCCTGTCGACCAACCTGAAGACCGACGCCCACCACTCCTTGATCTCCGCCGTACGCGGGGCGCGCTCGGCCACGCCGCGGACGTCCCGGACGTCCCGGACGTCGCCACCCGCCGTCGTCGCGGTTCCACTGGTGATGCACGGGAACCGGCGGCTGCGCGGAGTCCCCGTCATTTCCGTTGGTCTCCTCGTGGATCATGGCGGCTGTGGCGACGTTCCCCCCGATAGCGCCTGCCAGGCTCAATCAGGGAAAGCGTCTGCCGCGCGGAGACCCGGCGGTCGCGGCGATGCCGCCCACGGTGAAGCCACGGCTTGACTGCGATGGCGGTAAGCGTGACCGCCTGTCGAGCACACCCGCCCTGACCCTGCGTCGCAGCAGTGGGTTCGTCACCGGACGTCGTCGGATCGCCGCCGTCGTCGTCGACGGTCACGACATCTGGTCCGTCGTGTTCATCCGGTCGATCCCGGTCGCGGCCTGCCCGCGGACGGTCGTTTCCCCGCGGGGCATGTCGTTGCCGTGCGCTCGGCGGATCCATCCGGCGATCACCTGCACCGTTGTCACGTCTTCGGCGAGGAAGGCGATCACTGCCTGGTCGTAGTCGCCCAACCCGACTCCGGCCCTTTCCAGCATCGTCCGCAACCACGTTCGCGAGAGCGCCCGGACATCGTCTCCCGAACGAAACCCCCTGTCGGGAGGCGCCGTGAACAGCCTCCACAGATCCAGCGGTGGAAGGCCATGGAAGGGACCCGAAAACACCACGTTATCGGCGTCGAGGTAGTCCCGCGTGGCGTTCACTCGGCCAGCTTGGTTCGAGAATGTCGGTGCCCGGAAGAGGTCGTGTGTCGTCCCGTGTTAGCAGCCAACACCGATGTTGGCTGTTGCACCCGCCAACAAACTGACTACCCGGCCAAACCTTCAGTCTCAGTTCGTAGGACGTCTCGGACGACGCTTTCGAGCGCGGCGACGTCGCGGTGGTCGCTGTACCGGTGCAGGGCTCGGCGCATGTCGTTGATGCGCAGCCTGGTTCGTACTGAGCGGGTGCGGCTGGCGTGGTTGATCGCTTCTCGTCCGACCGCGCACGCCTCCTCGACCTGCCCGGACTCGGCCAACGATGTTGCGAGCAACGTCGTGTCGATGGCCAATCGGCGGACGCGGGATGGGTCGAGGTCGACGACGGCGGCCCGCGCGATGTGTTGGGTCTGGTCGTGGTGGCCGAGGTCGTGCATGCAGTGCGCGGTCTCGTCGGCGAGGTTGGCGGGTGTGAAGTAGCCGATCCAAGCGGGCTCATCCGCCAGATCGGACTGCGACAGGCTCGATTCTGCCTTGATCAGTGCCGCTGTGCACGCTTTCTCATTCTGTAGTCTCGCGTATACGCGGGCTTCGACGGCGTGGCGCGCAGAGCGAACTGCGGGCGATATCGTAGCGTGGATCTCCTGTTGCGCGGCGAGGATCATTCGCAGTGCGTCGTTCGGATGTCCGGCGTGTAGGGCAAGGTGGGCGATGTTCGCCGCGATAAGATGCGCGCCGTAGGCGCGGTCGCCCGATGCCTCGGCAAATCGCAGTGCCGCGATGTAGTAGTAGGCTGCCAGCCCGTTTGCTCCCAGATCAACGGCCTGATAGCCGATCATCTCGCAGATGCCCGCCGCAACGCCCATCAAAGCGATCCCCGTTGATCGATCCGCTGGGGGTCGCGACAACAGGTCGTCTACTTCGGTGGCGAGATAGGAAACCGCCCGCTTCCTCACGTGGCCTGCGCCGTGGACATGGTCCAGCTTCCGGAACAGGGCGAGCATGTCCGCTGCGATGTGTACGTCCTGGTCGATCACCCACTGGCCGGACCGGTCGGCCGGGATCGGCGGCGGGCTGTTCCCGATCACCCAGTCCAGCACGGAACGGTCGAGGGTCGCCTCTTCGAGGGCCAGTGATCGCAGGGCAGGATCATGCGCGACGTCGGACCGCCATGGTCGCGACTCGTCGAGTGACCAACGCCCGTCACGTCCTCGAACGACGTCGGGCGGGCGAGTCGGCTGCTCGGCCTGGCCCTCGCTCCACAACGTCAACAGCGCGCATTGCGCGGCGAGCGCGCTGTCGAGCCCCCGTGCGACGGCCTGAGAGGGCCATCTACGGCCGGTGATGATGTTGTGAACGTAGCTGCGCTCGATGTGGGCCGCCGCGCCGAGCTTCGCCAACGACAGGCCAGTGTCGGCACGCATGCGGCGTACCTCGGCCGCGAACCTCTGTCGAGCGTCCATGCGGTCTCCTCGATCATGCGTACCGGCTACGTCAGACGTCAGTTTGACGACAAGCGGCGATTACGTGAGCTTACGTAGATTACGTCGATTTCGCGGACACCTCGCACGTTCGGCCCTCAGCGAGGTCAAGCGGCCCCGATGATGGGCGCCGTGTCTGACCCGCCACCGCTGCGGACCGGTGACTTGGCGAAACGCCTCGGCGTGTCACGCTCCACGCTGGGCAAGTGGCACCGCGCCGGATGGATCGCGCCGGAGATGGTGACTCCCGGCGGTGAACCCCGCTGGGTGGAGGCCGATGTACGTGCACAGTTGAGGGCGCTCGACGAGGCCCGACGAAGCGCCGTAGACGCAGAACCGACGCGAGGCTCGACGGACGATCAATGAGCGGCGGCAACGAGAACCTACGCGGACTGATGGCCGAAGCCGGCTTCAGCGCGAGTGGACTCGCTCGTCGCTTGCAGCAGGTCGCTGCTAGGCGCGGGATCGACGTGCGGCCCTCGACCACGCAGATCGGGCGATGGCTGGCCGGACAGCAGCCCCGGGACGTCGCCGTGGATCTCGTGGCGGCGGTGTTGCGTGATCGGCTCGGTCGCCCCGTCACGCGCTCCGAGATGGGCTGGACGACACGCCCGCCACCGGCTGAGGTCATCGACGGCGCAGCGTCGCGGTTGTGGCGCGCCGACGCGACAACCGGCAGCGATCTGAGATCCCTGCCGTTCGCCCCCGAGTCACTCGATCGACCGATACTGGATTGGACCCTCGGCAACAGCGCCGTACCGATCCCCGCCCGACGCGACGGCCCCTGCGTCACCGATCATGACGTGCGGATGGTCGCCGACATGCTCGCGATGTTCCGCAAGCTCGACCACGCCTACGGCGCAGGACAGCTCCGCGAACAGGTCGTCCACTACCTCGCCACCGAGGTCGGTCGGCTGCTGTCCCGACCGGCAGCGACCGCGACCACTGACGCCGCACTCATGACCGTCGCCGCCGGCATCTGCGAAATGGTCGGATACCAGGCCGTGGACGTGGGCGCTGACGGGTTGGCGCAGCGCTACTACCTCGCCGCGCTCGGCTTCGCCGACGCGTCCGGGGACCGGGCCTACGGCGCACACCTCGTCGCGGCGAACATCGCGCATCTGGCCCTGCACGTCGGACACCCGGACGAGGCCCTGCGGATGGTGCACGCCGCACGGCACGGAACACCGGCCGATGCATCACCCGCCACCCGCGCCGCTTTCCTGGCCGTCGAAGCCCGTGCCCACGCGCGCCTCAAGGACGAGAAAGCCGCCACAGCCGCACTGACCGCTGCCGAAACTGCCCTGTCGAGCTCGCTGTACGGCGGACGAGCCTGCCTGGATTGGCTATTTCACACCGGCCGACCTGGAGGACGAGACCGCGCATTGCATGCACGACCTTGGGCTCCACGACCAGACCCAACGCATCGTGCGGGCCGCGGTCGCCGACCTCGACCCCTCCCGGGTGCGCCGATTGGCCATCGACACCGCGTTGCTGGCGACGTCGTTGGCTGAGTCCGGGCAGGTCGAGGAAGCGTGCGCGGTCGGACGGGACGCGGTCGCCCATGCCAGCCGCACACAGTCGGTCCGAACCAGGTTGCGCATCAACGACTTGCGCCGAGCCCTGAGCCGATACACCGGCCACTGCGATGTCGCCGCCCTGGAAGAGTTGATCCGCGAGACGGTCGTCCCACATCACTGAGCGGCGAACTGCTGGTAGAGGCCGAGTTCCGCGTTCAGAGCTGCTTCGGCGTGCGCTGCGTGGGAAAAGCCGTGGCCGGCGCCGTCGAAGACGACGAGACGATGCGGGATGCCCTGCGTGCTGAGGGCATCCGCCAGCTCGACGACCTCGCGCACCGGTGCGATCGTGTCGTCGGACCCGTGCATCAGCAGTACCGACCGATGAATCTCCGCGGCTCGAACCGCTCCGGCTGGCCCGGCCAGCCGTCGCGCGTGCGGTCGTTGGAAGCGGGCGGCCGTCTGCCCCCACTGCTGTGGATCGACGATCGAGTGTGCTGCGACGGCGGCCGTGAACGGGCTTGTCGGGTCGCTGACCGCCTTGAGCGCGGTGTACCCGCCCGCGCTCTCCCCGCTGATGAAGACCTGACCGGCGACCGCGCGGCCTGTGTCGATCAGGTGCTCGGCGATCGTGCGGCAGTCAGCGACATCGTAATCGCCCCAATGGCTGTACAGGCTTTCCCGGAACGCCCGGCCGTAACTGGTGCTGCCGCGGTAGTCGACGGCCGCGACTGCGTATCCGCGCGCGGTGAAGAACTGAACTCGCCAATCCCTGCGTTCGTGCATGTTGTCGGTCGGCCCCGGATGCGGACAGACGATCAACGGAGCACGCCACGACCCTGACGCGCCCGTCGGCGGATAAACGAGCGCGTTCAACACCGACCCGTCGGCCGCGCTCAGCGCTATCCGCTCCGGCGTCGACAACGGAATGTCAGGCTCCGGCCCCTGGGCGATGACCTGAACCGCGTGGGGAGGATCTGGATCGACGATGACGATGTGCGGCCCGGTGAGCGGTGATGAGCCAATCACCGCCAACCGGTCACCATAAGAAACCAGATAAGGGCGAAATGACGAGTAGGGTGACGCTATCGGCCGGATCTCGCCATCGGGCTGCCGGACCGCCAAGACATCGCGGGAACCGTGTTTCTGGATCAACCCGATCCGACCATCGGGAAGAAACGTATACCCGCGATAGCTCGGCTCCCACGGTGCGGAGGCACAGTCGACGGCCATCGGGGCGACCGGCGTGACGGTTGCGCCGTCCCAGCGATGGAGGTTCCACCACCCCGACCGATCAGACTGGAAGTACAGCGCCCCATCCGGTCCCCACCGTGGTTCGAGAACGGACTCATTGGGACCGCCCGCGACGAGTATCGACGGCTCCACATGATCGCCACGCCACCTCGCGACCCGCAGTTCGGTCGCATCCCACGGCATCTGGTCGTCCGACCAGCGCAACCACGCCAGCCGCCCACCCGGCCCCGCGGCAGGGGCAGCCAAGAAATCGTCACTCACCAACACCGTCTCCCGACCGTCCGCAAGCATCACGATGGCATCGGCGGCGTCCGGTCCAGACGACTCACGAACGGTGAGCAATCCTCGATCTGTAGCAACGAGATCGCCGTAACGATCGCTAGCGCCAGGGCGTTCGGTTCGCCACGGATCGCCTGATCGCGCGAAGACAACCTGTGAGTCCTCGGACCTGACCGCAAAGCAGACGTCGCCGACGATCGCGTAAAGGCCGCCGCCGTAGCCGTGCAGTGCCGAGCCGACGTTCAAATCAGGTGGCGTGCGAATCACCGCGCCACTGTGTTCAGTCCAGCTCACCACCTTTGTGCGGGAATCGACACCAGGGCGGCGTTCCGACCACGCCAGGCCGCCGCCCGCGGCCGAGAGTTCGTTCAGCTTGAACGCTGCCGCGTCGACGATCTGCCGCGCCGTCAACATGTCCACACCGTGCCCCCCGACGCGGACTGGCTGGCAAGTGTGACCCCGACTGTGACCCCCAGTGTCGAAATGTGCCACTGCCACTGTGACCGACTTCGGCGCTCTAGTAGCGGCATGACGAAGAACAAATTCCTGACCACAAACAACAACGACACGACGGGCCGCCTACTCGGCGACGCCATCAGCGGAATCGCGAAGATTCGACGCGGGACCGCAAGTCACGGCCTCAAGGGTAGCCCTCAAGATCGCCATGGGCACTCCTCGCGGCGGCCGACCTACCTGTCCGTCCGCCAAGCGGCATGGCTGCTCGGCGTACCGACCACCGTCATCCACCGCGCGATCCGCGTCGGCACGTTGCCCGTGCTCCACCGGAGATCCCGGCTGGTCGTGACGGAGAACGACGTTCAGCGATTGATGCTCGGCGGTGCGTCATGACCGCCCGCGACGAGCCGTCCCCCGTCGGCACCGATGTCCTGAGCGCCATCGTCAAGCGACTGACGCCGTGGCGATCAGCGTCGAACGACGCTCTGGCGGCCGTTGTGATCACGGCCGGTGCCTGCCTGGACGACACGTGCGACAGCGATCGGCCCGGATGGCTGTTCGACGACACCACCGACCATGAGTTGGCCGCGCTGATCTGCGCGGAATGCCCTGTCAGCGACGCGTGCCTGGAGCTGGAGCTGCGTCTGTTCGGCGCCGCGAAGGTCGGAATGTGGGGTCCGCTGGGCGAGGACGGCCGCCGCGCCCTATATCCGCTGTGGGCCCAGGTCGAGGAGGGCGGTCGGCGATGATCGAGCGCTCCGAGCGGCCCGCGTTCTACACCGTTGCCGAGACCGCCCGGATTCTGCGGGTCAACCCGGCCACCATCTACCGGGCGATCCAGGCCGATGCCTTTCCCGCGATCCGTGTCCGGTCCCGCTATGTCATCCCCGCAGAAGCGGTCAACCGGCTGGCCGAGCACGCGACCGAGACCGGATCCGTTGTCGACGTTGCCGCGATCGCCACCGCCCGCCGAATCGGCCGCGAGGTGGCCCGGCTAGTCGGTGGTGAGCGATGACCGGCGGGATCACGATCAACGGCGATCAAGTGCTGGTGCTGCTTGCCGTGTGCCTGGCGGTGCTGGCCGATCGCCGTGGCGGGCCGGGCGTTGCTGGCCGCCGCGGTGATCGCTTGCCTGCAGTGGGCGGTGATCCACTACTGGCCGGACAACCTCACCCTGGTGTGGGTGGCGCTCGGTGTGCCCGCGCTCCTGGCTGGCTACACCCTGGCCGATGCGCTGACCGGCACGACGGGCTCGGTTCCAGCCCCCCGCCGTCGACGAGGTGGTCGGCGATGAGCGCCGACTCACGACTCCGGGCCGGGACGGCGCCGCACCGGGAAAGGGCCTGGACAAGCGGGCGTCAGCAACGGTCGCGAGGCGCCCCGATGCCCAGCTCGACACCGCAGGCCAGCGTGCAGTCCGCGGCCGCCAGGTGCTCTACACGAGAGCTGCGGCACA
This sequence comes from uncultured Actinomycetota bacterium, assembly GCA_963736375.1. GTDB lineage: Bacteria > Actinomycetota > Actinomycetes > Mycobacteriales > Pseudonocardiaceae > Pseudonocardia. Next base: position 108,455 of record CAVTOL010000016.1, on the reverse strand, counting down.
CCAAGAGCGGCACACCGACCCGCCGTACCCGTGTACGGGAGATCCTCCGGTGGTTGGTACGCAACAGCGTGCTCTATCCGCTGGTCGGCTCCTGGGTGCTGACCCGGCGCTGGTGGGAGGCGCGCACCTCCGCTCGCTACGAGCGGCAGATGCGCGTCGCCGAGGCAGCGGGCGACTACGACAAGCTGACCGATTGGGAGGCCCGGGCCGAGCGTGCCCGCGAGCAGCGTCATCGGCGGCGCATGGACTGGATCACCGCGCCGATCGAGTTCGTCCGCACGGCCGCAGTCCTGCTGCTGTGGCTGGTCGGCGGGTTGCTCGGGTTGGGCGCGGTGCTCGCGGTCGCGCACTCCGACCTGACGTGGGTCCTCGCTCCGCTTGGCACAGCGGTGCAGGCGATGGCGTGGCTGGTCTGGCTGGTCGAGGTGGTGTGGCGGCCGGTGCTGATCGGTCTCGGGGTGCTCGGGGTGGTCGGCGTGTGGCAGGTCGGCCGACGCTCCGGCGCGTTGCCCGGCTGGGCCACACCCGCCCACGCCCGGGTCGACGCGACCGTGGTCATCACCCCGGGCGGGATCGCCACCGCCCTCGCGCACCTGGGTATCCCGGCGTTGAACCGGGCGGTCAAGGACGGCTGGCAGGTCGAGTTCTCCACCCCGCCGGTGCGGGTCAATCGGCGCGGCTACCAGGCGGTGTTCTCCCTCCCGATGGGCGTCACCGCCGGACATGATCGCCGACAAGCGAGACGTGCTGGCCCGCAACCTGGTGCGCGCCCCGTTGGAGGTGTGGCCCGCCGCCGCCGAACACGCCGGCTACGTCGACCTGTGGGTGGCCGACCCCGGCTCCACCGAACGCGCCGCGCCGCCCTACCCGCTGCTGCACGACGGGCTAGCCGACGTGTTCGACGGCGTCCCGCTCGGCGTTTCGCAGCGCGGCGACGTCATCGCCGTCGAGCTGCCGGGGGCGAACCTGGTCTACGGCGGGTTGATGGGGCAGGGCAAGTCCAACGCCGCCCGCGTCACCATGCTCGGCGCCGCCCTGGATCCGCTGGCGGTGTTGTGGGTGTTCGTGTTCGCCAACAACGGCGACTTCGACGCCTACCAACCCCGGCTGGCCCGCTACCACCGTGGCGTCGACGACGACATCGCCGTCGCCGCGTTGGACGGGCTGCGGGAGCTGTACGCCGATGGTCAGCGACCGCGGAGGCCCGGCTGGCCGACCTGGGCGCGAAGAAGGTCACCCGCGCCCTGGCCGAACGGCATCCGGAGTTGCGGCCGCTGGTGGCGCTGTTCTCCGAGTGTCACGAACTGTTCAGCCACCCCGACCTACGGCCGGGAAGCCGCCGACCTGGCCGTGCAGACCCTGCGCCGAGGGCGCAAGACCGCGATCACGCTCGCGTTCGACACCCAGTCGTCGCGGGCGGACGCGATCCCGCCGCGGATCGTCGAGTTGGTGAAGATCAACGCTTGTTTCGCGGTGAAGGCGTGGCGCTCCAACGACGGCTTCCTCGGCGACGGCTCCTTCCAGGCCGGGATCCGGGCGACCGAGCTGCGGCCGGGCAAGGATGTCGGCACCTCGATCGTCACCGGCGCCACCCCGGAGCGGTTCGAGATCGTCAAGTGGTTCTACATCGAGGCCGACGACGACACCGGCTACGACGCCGCCGCCGACGTCATCGCTCGCGCCATGGGCTACCTCGACCCGCGCGCCGATCGCCGCGATCGGCGCCCCGAGCCGCCAGGCAGCAGCCACGGGACCTGCTGGCCGATCTGGTCACGGTGCTGGGCGAGCAGCGGGTGCCCGCCGCTGATGTGCCCGCCCGGCTTCGGGATCTGGCGCCCGACCACGCGCCGTACCGAGGGCTCACCGGGGTCAAGCTGCGCGAGATCTTGGAACGCGAGTACGGGATCAAGGTGGCCTCGACCGGCAACCGCTACCCGGTCGACCCGCACAAGATCCGAGCCCGCATCGCCCAGCGCGCGGCGGACGGCCCCGACGATTGGTCGGGTTAGCCATGCGAGGTCACCGCCGAGGTGCCGCTGCGGGCCCCTACGACGGTCCGGAGCGACACCCGTATCGACCTAACCGGCCTAACTTTTCCCAGGTCAGCAGCGGTCTACGGCAGTGGAGGTGAGCAAGTGAAGGATCTAACTCCGACGATCGGACCTCACTCCGCGCCGTATCTTTGCTCGGGGCCGCTCGGCCTGCCGCGACGTGGCGGCCCACCCAAGCGCGAGTGCCGGCCCTCCCGTCGCCCTCGGCCGCCGGCTGGATCACCTCCCGCTACGCCGCTGCCTTGGTCTCGCGGTGCGGTGCCGAGGCCGTGTCCGTCGTGCGCTGGGCGGCGGCGCAGGCCGCCCCGCGGAGGCACTCGCACGGCCGCCCCGATCAGCTGCGGGAGCGGACGATGACCGGCGCCCATCGGTCACCACGGGCGGCACGGGCCGACTGCTCTGGCTTCCCGGCCTGGCGGTCGCGCTCGGCGCCGCGGTGGCCACAGCTCACGGGCTCTACCAGGTTGCGCTCGCCGCCGCAGTGCCTGCCGGGATCGCCTGGCTCTACCCGCTGATCACCGACGGCCTGGCGCTCGTCGCCTACGGTGCCACCAGCCGGCTGACCGGCTCGGCGGCCCGCTATGCGTGGGCGGTCGTGGTGACCGCGGCGGGGCTGTCCGGACTCGCACAAGCCGTCTACCTCGCTTCCGGCGCCACGCTCGACGCCTCCCCGACTCTGCGGTTCGGGATCGGGGCATGGCCCGCCATCGCCGCCGCCATCGCGGCACACCTGCTGTACCTCCTGTCCACCCATAACTCGACCGAGCCATCCGCCGACCTCGAACCCATCGAACTCACGAGGTCGGGCTTCCGCCACGGCGCCGGAGGCAGGTGTCCAGCAGGTCCCGTCCAACTGTCCAGCCGTCCAACCCCCGCTGTCGGAGGCAGCTGGACGCGACCGCGCGTCCAAGCCCGACCCCCGCGTCGTGTCCAACCCTGCCGTCCACCGATCCAGTCGCTCTGTCCACCAGCCCGGTCGCGACCCCGGCTCGCGTCCGGGCGCATGCTGTCGCCCTGCGGCACGCCGCACGCCACGGCGCCCTCCCGACGGTCTCCGCGCTCGCAGCCGCCGCCGACGTCTCCCGCGGCACCGCCGCCACCGTCCTCAAACCACTCCGCGGCCATTCCAGCCCACCTGATGCCGTGAGGAGCGGGGTCTCCGCTTCTCGTGACCCTCGGCACATGCTCGAGGTCGACTGACTGCCATGCCACGGCCACGGCCACGGCAGCGGCAGCGGCAGCGGCAGCGGCAGCGTCAGCGTCTACCGATATCGGCGGCTGACGACGTCGTGAGCCGCAAAGTCGGTGAGATCCACACAGGTGCCGCTGCTGACAGCTTTCGCCGCCGCCTCGCGCAGTGCGGCCGAGGGAATCACGTATCGGCTGCGAATCCGGATGGCGGGGAACGATCCCGCGCGGATGGATCTGTAGATCGTGGTGGCGTCAACGCGGAGGATCCGAGCGGCCTCGTGCACCGTATAAAGATCGGTTCCTGCATCACGACCTCCGACCTCATTCAGACAATTCCAGCTGGAGGATGCGATACAGTGGCCGACGAGCTCACTCGCCCGCTCCGCCGTCCGCTAAGCCACGGGCGCTGGCACGCGTGCTGGCAGCGTGCTTTCTGCGTGGTCGATCCGTGCTCATGCTCTGCCAGGAGATGTCGTTGGACGTGACTGCTTCGGTGTGAAGCAACCTAACCAAGCCGCTGAGCTGGGTGTTTCCGCAGCTCACAGCGTGTCTTTCGTCCATGGACGTCCACGCATATGTGTCGTTGTGCGGGGTGATTGTTAAACCAACCGCCCCAGGGCGAACGGAGACTCAGTAAGTTACTCAGCTTGTCGATCATCCACTTAGGATCCGGTGGTGAGGGAGATCCGGGCGGCGACTCACTCAGCCCGGGCGTGGCCTGTCGAGGCTCCGTAAGCACGTCATCACAGCTGTAGACCATCCCGACGCGGTAGACTATCCCGACGCGCGACTGAAGCCCGTTCTCTCGTTCCCGCATCGGGTCGCGCAAAGCGGCTCCTGGGGATTTTCAGTCGTGCTTGGCTGTGCTTGTGCGGTCGTTGACGTGCTCGTCGTGTGCGCGCTGGGTGTCTGTTGCGTGCTTGTCGCGGTGGTCGCTCACTCGGGTCGACTCGGCGGCCACTACCCGGGGACTCTCTCCGATCTGTCAGATTCCTGCGGAGCCCGCGGCGTGTGCCCCGGCATCGTGCTGGCGACTCTGGCCAGCTACTTCGTCGACGTCCGCGAGACGACCTTGGCCGCCGCGGTCGCCGACCGTCCTGGTCACCGGACAAGAGGACCGTCTCAGCCAGGTTCCCGACGAGTGTTGGGGGTTCAAGTCGGTGGGGACTCGGGCACCGAAACGTGGCATTCCTGCGCCAGGCAGGTGTTCATGTGGTTGACGATAGCTCCACCCGCCGGAGCATCCAGTCAGCACGTAGACCTGGAGCGACGTCTTTGACCAGCGTAATTGTGTCTCCGCTGGTCTGGGTTCTGATCTTGGCCGAGCCGGATCGGGGATCTGGCGTTTGGCGTAGTGAATCGGGGGGTTCAAGTGGGGCTTGATCGGAGCAGAGACGTTCTCGCGTGCAGGTCTCGCCTCGCGGTCGACGGAGCCGCGCCCCCGCGGCAGCGGACTGGTCATTTCCTGGGTTGGTTGCCGCGTAGCCGGCACCGCCCGCTCCGGGGGTGCACGTCTATCTCGGCGTCGGAGGAGGGACGCGATCGGCATCGGTTGGCCTGCCAATGGAGATGGCCGTCGGCGAGGAGATGCGGCTGGTCGACGGGCTCCGGCGGGGGCACACCGCGGCGGGTGCCGAGGACGACGCCGCTGCCGTCCGGCAGTCCATCCTCGACCTCGACCTCGACCTCGACCTCGACCGCTAGCGGTCCTGCTGTGCCAACATCAGCTGCGGAACCCGGGTCAGAGGGGGGAGTCGCGGGCGGTGAAGGACTGGCCGGCCAGGGCGGACATCTCCACCCAGCCGGCACCGGGTGGCAGTGCGGGGGCACCCGCATCGGCTGGCAGGCTGCCGTACAGGGCGACGACCGTGCGGGTCAGCGGCCTGCGCGCGGTGAAGGTCAGCTCGACGCCGACGGCGGGCGGTGCGGCGTACGCGACGCCCAGTGGCCGCCGAAGCCTGCGCCACCCGGAAGCGGACGCCACCGACGGTCGCGCTCGCGACGTTGTCGGCGTAGACGTGGATGCGGCTCGCGGTCGGCCCCGCCTGCACTCGGACCCGCACGTCCCGGACGCCGTCCGGGCGATCCCGACCACCCAGCTTCTCCAGCATGGGTATCACGACCGACGGGACGGCGCGGGCCGCACCGGCTAGCATCCGCTGCGGGACCACGATCGGGAAGCGGTTGGCGGGCAGGGTCGCCCGCGTCCCCAGCAGGGGCGCGACCACGGGTTCGCCGGGCTCGCCCGCGGTCACCCAGTACGCCCGACCGCTGTTGCCGTCCAGCGCGTAACCGAGGCTGACCGGCCGCGGCTGGCGGGTGTGTCGAAGCCGGCGGCGACGAGGCCGACACCGACCAGTGCGACCGCCGCCACGGCGGCGACCCCCTGCACGAGGCTCAGCACGCGCGGCGGAAACGCCAACAGCGCCAAGGCGGTCGCACCGAACAGCACGGCCACCACCAGCGGCGCCACCGCCAGGGAGATGCCCACCAGCGGGGACAGGATCAGCACTACCGGCGACGCGAGCAGCACCGCCGGCATCGCGGCCCCCCCCGCCGCGACCGACTGCCACGGCGAGTCGTCGGCCGCCCAGCGCATGGCGGCCAGCATTGCCGGTGCGCCGATCAGCACCGGCCAGATGAACAGGTACGCGCCGCCCGGTGAGAGGAACGTGGTCACCAGGCCGAGCACGGCGAGCCAGACCAGCGACGACAGGGCCACCTCGACGACCGTCGCGCGCCGTCGCATCCACCGGTACCAGACCACCAGCACCACGACGGCCAGTCATGACCGCCGCCCGGACGGTCGGACGTCGGCTTGGTTTACCGCCACGAGTGCTGTGCGGCCGAGACGCCGAGGCGGGACGTCGCCTGCCATCAACCTGCCGCGTGGGACCGTGCTGCTACACGCTCAGCGGCCCGTGCGGCGATGTCGGCGTCGCTGCAGAAGCCGGTCAGGTTTCGCTTCAGACATACCAGCCCGGCCAGCACACCTGTGTCGTCAACCACCGCCAGGCGTCGCTGACCTTGCTCGATCAGCCGCACCCGAACCTCTTCGGCCGGTTCGTGAAGTGCGACTGATCGTCCGTCGAGACGGGCCCGACTGAGTGCGGGCATGGCGTCGTCGCCGAGGACGGCGAGGTCGGAACGGACAAGCGTCCCCTTTAGCGTTCCGGACGTCGCGATCAGGGCCATGTGAGCGTGGTCGTCCTCGAAGAACTCACGGGCGTCCGCGACCGTCGCAGTGGGCCTCATCGTCTTCGGCGCGATCACCATCACGTCCTCCACGGTGAGATCTGTCAGCGGGGGATCGGCCGCAGGCACGCTATGGATGATCGTCGTCACTTACCCTCCGCCGCGTGGCCGCCCGATCCGGGCCGCGACACCCATTCTGCACAGTCTGCCCCGGTCATGCCGTCACAAACGCGCGACGACCGCGTGCTTGATCACCTGCGGCTCGGCGTTAGCGGGTCGTCGATCCCGTTCCGCGCGCCCGGGACGGCGTGACAGGGCTGGTCAGGGCTGGTTGGCCCCACCTCGGTGGCTCCGGCGCGGTGCTTGTGCGCCAACCACGGACTTGGGGGGCCCGGGTTGGGGTCGAGGGTGGAGCTGTTCGAGGCCGTCCGTCGCGATCATCGCCGCGACGGTCTGTCGATCCGTGAGCTCTCGACCCGGTATGGGTGGCGACGAGCAACAGATGGTGGACGTGTCTGGTCAAACTCGACCATGTCGCCAGCGAGCTCGGCGGCGCTCGTTCGTCCGTTGCGACCCGGGGCCCCCGCTCGCGGCTGCCAGGAACGGCGCGATCAGGTCCAGCGGGAGGGGGAACACGATCGTGGACTTGTCGCCGCCGAGCTCGACGAGGGTTTGCTGGTAGCGCAGTTGCATCGCGGCGGGGTTGCTGCTGAGTACGTTCGAGGCGTCGAGCAGTTTTTGTGATGCTTGGAATTCGCCTTCGGCTGAGATGATTTTGGCTCGTCGCTCCCGTTCGGCTTCGGCCGCTCGGGCCATCGCTCGCTGCATGGCCTCGGGGATCTCGACGTCTTTGATCTCCACTGTGGTCACCTTGATACCCCAGGGTTCGGTCTGTTCGTCGATGATGCGGCGCAGGCTGTCGTTGAGCTCGTCTCGTTCCGAGAGCAGGGTGTCCAGATCTGCCCGGCCGAGCACGGACCGCAGGGTGGTCTGCGCGATCTGTGAGGTGGCGACCGGGTAGGCCTCCACCTCGGTGATGGCCAGGTCGGGTTTGATGACCCGGAAATAGGCGACGGCGTTCACCCGCGCCGGCACGTTGTCGCGGGTGATGACCTCCTGCGGGGGGATGGTCAGGGTCACCGTGCGTAGGTCGACCCGGATCATCCGGTCCACGAACGGCAGCAGGAGCACCAGCCCGGGACCGGCGATGGGGCGCAGGCGGCCCAGCCGGAAGCAGACGCCGCGCTGGTACTCTCGCAGGACCCGGGCGCTGGCCAGCGTCGCCGCGATCAGGACGATGAGCACGATCAGGACCGCGACCAGCGGGGTCATGATGGGTCCTTGCGGTCCGAGGCCCAGGTGGTGCGGCTGGGTGGGGTGACGCGTAGCCCGGTGGCGGTGGTGGCCGCGGGGAATCCGGCCGGTGTACGCCGGAAGTGGTCGGTGAACCGATACCCCAGCAGCCCGGCGGCGGCCAGTGGCGCGATGATCACCGCGAGGTCGCCGGGTTGGTGGTGCCGGACAATCATCACCACCAGCAGCAGCGCCGCGAGGCCGATCAGCAGCAGCACCAGCCCGCGGTGAAACCGGGCCGCCTCGGAGTGCGGCCACGGCTGGGTCGGGCGAGTGATTTCGCGACCTCGCGGTGAGCTGGTGCAGTCGGTCTTGACCGGGCAGGCGTTGCAAACCGAGGGCTTGGCCCGGTAGCGCATGAGGTGTTGGCGCTCGTCGTAGCTGGTGGGCCACAGCATCTGGTCTTGCGGGCAGACCCATGCGTCGTGTTGGGGGTGGTAGCGGAACCCGGCGGTGCGGTAGCGGTCGGAGCGGGCGTGGCTGTGGCGGGCTAGCCGGTCCAGGGCGCACGCGAGGACGAGCAGCACGCCGGCGTAGCCGGTGAACAGTACGGTTTCGGGGGCGACGGTCACCGAACTGCGTCCGTCCCAGCGAGGCCGGCGGGCTCGCCGATCTGGGTGAACAGCACGTCCTCAGGCTCGTTCATGACTTGGTTGCGGGTGCGGTAGCGGACCCCGAGCCAGCAGATCCACAAGAACGGTAGGGCGCCGCCGAGGATGAACACGACGTCGCCGGGCAGACGCATCCACTCGAGGAGCTGGTTGTTCGGGTTGGTGATGAACTCCAGTTGGCGTGCCGCGAAATAGCCGTCACTGACGGACTTGTACAGCTGAAGGACACCGAGCGGGAGCAATGTGGCGAAGCACATCCAGGCCAGGCCGATGTTGCATGACCAGAACGAGATTTTGGCGAACTTGTCCGGCCACCGCTGCTCGGGTATCAGATAGCGCAGGCAGAATAGCGCCAACCCGATCGCCAGCATGCCGTAGACGCCCATCATGGCGGCGTGGGCGTGGTTGGCGGTCAGGGCGGTGCCGATTTCGTAGTAGGACACCACCGGCAGGTTGACCAGGAACCCGAAGACCCCGGCTCCGAGGAAGTTCCAGAATCCGACGGCGACCAGGAACATCACGGCCCACCGGTGTGGGAAGGGTGTCTGCGACGATTGTTCTTGGCGCGAGCCCAGCTGCAGGAACGACCAGGCCTCGACGGTGAGGAAGGTCAGCGGCAACACCTCCGCCGCGGAGAAGAACGCGCCGAGTGCCATCGTTTCCGCCGGGGTGCCGGAGAAGTACAGGTGGTGCATGGTGCCGACCACGCCGCCTGCGGAGTACAGGATGATGTCCAGGTAGACGATCGTCATGGCGACTCTTGGGCGCACGACGCCCAGCATCACGAACAGATACGCCACCAGCACCGTGGTGAAGATTTCGAGGAAGTCCTCAACCCACAGGTGCACCACCATGAACCGCCAGAAGTCCGCGACGGTGTAGTCGGACTCCGAGCTGGTGAGCAATCCCACCGCGTAGAACGCTGGTATCGCGAGGCCGGTGTAGAAAAACAACCACGGCAGGTTGATCCGCGACTGTCCGCGCAACGCGGGGCGCAGCCCCCGGAACAGCATGAACGCCCAGAAGAACAGGCCGACGGTGAGCAGGACCTGCCACAGCCTGCCCAGGTCGAGGTACTCCCAGCCTTGCATCCCGATCAGCTGCAGGGCCGGTGAGAGCCACCCGTGGATGTCGAGCCCCTCACCGATCATGCTGCCGAACACGACCACCGCGAGCGCTCCCAGCAGACCGTAGGCCAGCCAGGACTGTCGGCGCGGCTCGCGCCCGGACACGATGGGGGCCAGGAAGAGCCCCGCCGCCAGAAACGACGTCGCGGTCCAGAAGATCGACAGCTGGACATGCCAGGTGCGGACCAGGTTGAACGGTAACCAGCGGCCCAGGTCGAAACCGAAGAAGCTGGTCAGATCGGCCCGGTAGTGCTCGCTGGCCGCGCCCACCAGGGTTTGGATGACGAACAGCAGCCCGACCACCAGGAAGAAGTAGGCGCACGCCCGCTGGGTGGGTGTGACGGCGACATCGTCGGGGCGGCGGAATGAGATGGTGTCGGCTTGGCGACCGCGCCAGCCCATGCGTTCGCCCCAGCGTCCGAACGCGGCGAACAGCACGCCGATGCCCACCAGCAGCACGATCAGAGACAGCACGCTCCAGACCACGACGTCGGCTGTCACCGTGTTGCCCACCAGCGGCTCAGCGGGCCAATTGTTGGTGTAGGAGTAGCCCTGGTCCGGACGCAGCGTCGAACCGGCCCACGCCGACCAGGCGAAGTACGCGGTGAGCTGCTTGACCTGGGCGGGGTCGGTGATCGCCTCGGGAAGCAGGCCCTGGGAGGCGCTGTCGGGACCGAAGTAGCTGGTGTAGTGGGAGACCAGCTCGTTGAACGCTCTCGCCTGCACATCGGTGTAGGTGAGCGTGTCGGTGTTCGGGTCATACCGGTTGGTCTTGAAGTCGGCTATCACCTTGGCGCGCGCGGTAGCGGAGGTGTCGCCGCCGTACTCCCGAGTGGCGATCTGCGCCGCGCGGTGCAGGTAGTCGGCGGTGAAGTCCGGCCCGAGGTAGGCGCCGTGGCCGAAGATCGAGCCGTACTCCATCAGGCCCTTGCTCAAGAACAGCTGCTGCCCGGCGATCACGTCCGCACCGGTGTACACGACCTGTCCGGCGGGCGTCACGACCCGCCCAGCGATCGGCGGATCAGACGTGTAAGCGCGATACCCGAGAAACCCCAGGATCGCCAGACCACACAGCAGGACCAGAGCCGCGACCTGCACCCACACCCGGGAAACCAGGCGCGCACCCCCCGGCTCGATCCGCGGCGACGACATGGAGGTAGTCATCAGAGAGCTCCTCGCAGATCAATCAAGGGGAAACGCTGGTGATGTGCGGCCACCAGGTCCCCAGCCGCCCCAGCGAGGTCGGTCGCCAGTCATCAACCGCAATTCACTCGGCGCCGCGGGGCGGTCCAAGGCACCGGTCACGAAGGACATCGACCTCATCGACCACGCCCGAGGAACAGGCCACGGCCTGGGCGAGTGTCGAGCCGGGAGCCGGGTCCTTGGACACCGGAGCTGGCTGACACTTGTACCTGCCCGTCGACGGTTCCACAGCGGACTCCCTGAGGCGCAACACGAAAAGGCTCGCCAGCGCATCGCCGGGGTCCGGGGCGCAACGTTGATCAATCACCTTAGACCCGACCACGACGAATCCAACACCCTCGGAGGGCCATCAACACGTCCGGCTCTCGGAAATCGCGTCTGACCAGATACTCTCGCCTTCGAGACCCCACTGGTGCGGACGAGCACAGATGGGGAACAGGTGTTTGCCATCGGGCTGCCTGGCAGTGGGACGACGTGCCCGGTCGGGTGCTGTTCGTCCGCGCGGACATCCCGAAGACGCCCAGGACGCTGCCCCGGTTCATCCCCGACCATGAGCTGGCCGCGTTGATGACCGCCGTCGAGCAGCTGCCCGATCCCTACCAGCGCGCGGCGTTGATCGTCGCCCGCTGGAGCGGCGCCCGCCACGACTAGATCCGCCGCCTCGCGATCGACTGCCTCGACACCTACCCCGACGGGCACCCGCGGTTGCGGATCCCGGTCGGCAAGGGCCACACCGAGCGCAGTGGTCCAGCGGCGGGTGACGAGTTGCCGGTGCCAGCGCAGGATGGTGGAGGGCGTGACGATTAGCCGAGTCGGCGACGGGCGGGTAGCAGCCGAGCGAGGGCGACGATGAGTGCTCGGTCGGTCCAACTGATCCGCGGCCGTGGGTTGCGCCGTGTCCTTCTGGCGGCGTGCAAAGGTGAACGACGTCCGGCCTCTCAGCTCGGAGTAGCTGATCGAGCGAACCGTAACAATGCGGGATCTGGTACTCCTGACAAAACGACTCAGCGTCACTCATGCTGGCCGCCGCCATCAGCTCCACGCCCTCCAGAGTTTTGAGCGCCGACGCATGGAAACGAGCCACCGCTCCGGTTCCGAGCAAAGCGGCACGCAAAGGGTGAGACGGCAAGGGCAATGTCCATTCGGACCGGCCGGGAAGCCAGACCAGGCGCATCGGGGCCGGTCGCGGCAGACTGGCGATATGCCCGATTGGCTGCGCACCACCATGTGGATCGTCGGGGTGTTGGCACTGCTGCTCACCCTGGTCCTCGGCTACCTGATGTGGCGCTATCGCATCCCGCCGCGCGGGCTGTTCGCGATGGGCGCTGCGGCGGTCTACCTCATCTCCCCGATCGACCTGGTGCCCGAGGCGATCCTCGGCCCGCTCGGCCTCGTCGACGACGCCGGCGTGCTGGCCGCGGTCGCGCTGTTCGTCTACAAGCTGGTCAAGGCCCGCCGGATCCTCGCCGACGGCGGGATCGAGCTGGGCCGGCCCGGCCGTCGGCAGCCGACGCGGGAGCCTGACCGGCGCTGACCGCGGCTCGGGCTCGGCTGAGGACCAGGACGCGCAATGCGGGGGGACCGGTTGCCCAATGCGTTGGTCTCAGCGAACGACAAAACGCGAGCGGATTGTTTCGGGGCCTGCCGCCGAGCTTGATCTCACGACGGGCGGGCCTGCAGCACGACGAGGGACCGAGGGCCGACCACCGTGGTGGCCTCGGCTGCGCCCGACCGCGCCGGGGTGTGGCTGTCGAGCACGATCTGCCGCGTCGTCGGTTCCGGCGGCGGGTGTGGGGTTCCAGAACGTTGCCCATGGTGCCTGACCAGCGGCTTCAGGCTGCCGCTTCGTACTCGTTGAGGAGTCCGCCCAGGATCGGTCGACGCCGGATCCTGCGATGGACCGGCTCGGGAACCGGCGATGGCGGGCGTGGCGGCCGCAGCCCAAGTGCCCGGTGCGGCCGCCTGCCGTTGTAATGCGCGGCGTACACGGCAAGCACCTGCCGTAGGTGCCGCTCGCCGAAGATCAGCATCCGGTCGGTGACCTCGGTCCGCACCGTCAACACGAAGCGTTCGGCGAAGCAGTTCGCTCGTGGACACCGCGGCGGGATCTTCACCACCTCGATGCCTGCATCGGCCAGGACCGCGTCGAACGATGCCGTAAATTGTCCGGCCCGGTCGCGGACGAGGAACCGAAACCGGGCGACCTGCTCGCCGAGGTCCATGACGAGGTTGCGGGCCTGCTGGGTGGTCCATGGTCCGTTGGGATGCCCCGTCACGCCCAGCACGTGCAAGTAGCGGTCGCCGACCTCGAGCACGAACAGCACGTAGTGCCGCCGCAGCGTCAGCGCGCAGTCGACGTGGAAGAAGTCGACTGCGAGCATGCTCGCGGCCTGGGTGCGCAGGAACTGCCGCCAGCTGGTGTCGGTGTCCCGCGACGGGGCCGGTGGGATGCGGTGGCGTTTCAGGATCCGCCGGATCGTCGAGGCGTCGATGCGGTGGCCGAGTGCGAGTAGCTCGCCCTGCAGTCGTAGGTATCCCCAGCGCGGGTTGTCCCGCGCCATCCGTATTACTAGGGCTGCGAGGGCGTCGTCGGTCGGTGGTCGTCCGGTCCGGTGGGGGTAGGTCCAGCGTCGGCGGACGAGTCGGCGGTGCCAGCGCAGGATCGTGTTCGGGGTGACCAGGCGCTGGCAGCGCAGTGCTCGGGGCAGTCTCTGGACGAGGGCGGCGAACACGGCTCGGTCTGCCCAGTCCAGGTGTGGTCGTGGGTTGGTGCGGCGCAGGAGGGCGATCTCGTGGCGTAGCACGAGGACTTCGACGTCCTTGGTGGAGGACGTGCGGCCCATGAGCAAGACCAGTCCGAGCACCTGCCGGAAGATCAAGTACAGCAACCGAAGCGACACGCCCGGATCATGTCCGACCAGCGATCATCGCTGGTCAGCGACCCGGGCCCGACTTCTGGCACCCCACACCCTCCGCCAGATCGTGCGACCCGGCTAACCGCCCGAAGCGGCTCCTCGCGATCACATGGGTGATGCGCTGACCTGCGCGACAGCATCACATGTCGCCGCTAACGATCGCAAGAGCGGAGTTTGGCTTGCGTAGTCGCGGGCAGGTCCGGGCTTTGCGGTCGCGCTAATTCGGTCCGGTAAGAGGCTCGTCGCCGGCACTCTGGCTTCTGTGACGATGTCAGCAGCGCTGGCCGAGCTACGCCGACGCGCTCGCACCGACGGCAACATCCGGGGTCTGGTGGTGTCGGGTTCCGTCGCCCGGGGCGTCGCCACCGACTATTCCGACATCGACGTCTACGTCGTCCTCGACCGAGCCGTCCCGGAGTGGAGCACGACCAGAACCTCCATGATCGACACCATCGTGATCACGCTCGCCGAGCTCGAGTTCCTGGTGCCCGACCCGCGCGAGTGGTGGCATCGTTGGGCGTTTGCCTACAGCGACGTCACGCTGGACCGCGGCGGAGTCGCCGCGGCGGTCAACCGGCAGGCCACGTTGACCCACGAGGAAATGTTGGCGTGCCTGGACTGCTACCTCGACGGCTACATCAACTTCGCGTATCGCAGCCTGAAGGCCGAACGCGAGCACGCGACATGGCAGCAACACCTCGATGCGACCGAAGCCGTGCCCTGGTTGCTCTGGTGCGTGTTCGCCCTCGCAGGCCGGGTCCGGCCCTACAACAAATATCTGCGGTGGGAGCTGAGCAGGTATCCCTTCACCAGCCCGCTCCTGGCCGACACCCCGTGGCTGAGCATCGTGGATGCGCTGATCTCCAACGGCGATGCGGATGCGCAGCGTCGAGCGTTCACTACGATCGAGCAAGCGGCACGGCACGTCGGTCGCGGCGGGATCGTCGACGCGTGGGGAGACGACCTCCGACTTCTGCGGGGATGAACGCTTGCCTCACGGACGTCATCAGGGCAATTGCTATCCGACGGAGAGCCCGATAACGGGCCTTACGTTGTTGGCTTGGCGGCCGAGGCTGGCCGTCCGAACCCGACCGGCGCCAGCCTTGGTGGCTGCTGCTGCTTGGCACCGTGGGCGGGTCGTCACCGAGGCGGGCCTGGGTCAGCACGCTGAAGTGGCTTTGCTCCCGGCGGCGTGGTCGCGTTGTGCCAGCCGCGGTTCACCATGGTCGTGGCCTGACGCGTTCTTCGCGTCAGAGTCTGAGCGGGATTGCTTCGAACGCGACAGCGAATGTCACGCCGAGTCGCTCGCCTGCCTCGCGGGCCATGACCTCTAGGAACGCGGTCGAGTCGGTTCCGCTGGCACCGAGGCCCTCGAGGTAGGCGCGGTGCTCGCGCAGCGACGCCAGCCCGCGGTCGAAGGTCGCGGTGACATCGACGGCGTGGGTGGGGTGTGGTGACCCGACGGTGAGCACCGTGTGCACGCTGGGCCACGGTTGCAGGCCTTCGTCGAGGAGGTCGCGGAACACCCAGCGGTTGCCTGCGTCGCGGACGGCGTCGATGGCCGCTCGCCCGACGGCGACGTGGTCGGCTTGGTTGGGTGGGCCACTCGTGGAGTCTTCGCGGTGGCTCAGGCCGATCACGATGTCGGGTCGGTGGCGGCGGATCGCCGCGGTGATCGCGCGCCGCAACGGCAGGCCGTATTCCAGTATCCCGTCGGGCAGGCCGAGGAACTCGACGTCGGAGACCCCGACGACCGCGGCTGCGGCGCGTTGCTCGGCCTCGCGTACGGGGCCTGCCTGTTCCGGGGGCATGGAGTCGATACCGGCCTCGCCGCTTGTGGCCAGGCAGTAGGCGATCTGCTTGCCCTGTCCGGTCCAGCGCGCGATGGCAGCTGCGGCGCCGTATTCGAGGTCATCGGGATGGGCGACGACGGCCAGTGCTCGCTTCCAGTCCTCGGGGACGAGGTCGAGCTGTTGCGATGCCGTGCTCATCGGTCGCTCCTATCATGGCTGAGGGGTGCTGTGGCAGTTTGGTCACTACCGTGGGGGTGGACAAATGGGCCTCCCTGGTGCGCAAGACGATCCGCGAGAGCGGCGACCCGCCTGTCGGATTCCAGAACCAGGCGGCAGCCGCGCCGTCCGCTGGTTCGACCCGGGGACTGGACATCGAATTCGGTCGTCATGAATTAGCGCGACCCGGAGAAGGCGGGTTCACCGTCGCGGCCCAGGGTGGCCGCGGCGGCGGGCGGTGCGGAGCGCAGCAGCGGCGGCACCGGTGGACCGGGATCCGCCTGCCCAGCCCGGCGGCCCGCCCGTGGAGTGGGGCGAGCTCGGTGGCGTCGGCACCGACGGCCAGCGTGGCCTCGGGCTGGGCCCGTGGCGACGGCGGCGGCGGGCCGCGCGGGAGGAGCTACTGCCCTGCTTGGCACGCCGCCCGTGGCGCTCCACCAGGTGGAGGGCGCCGACCTCGTGCACGTGCCGCTCGATGCCGCGGATCCCGCCCGGGCGCCGCCGGAGATGTGGCCGCACCTGCGGTCTGCCGGGCCACGGGAGGTCCTTGGACCCGTCGCTAGTGCGTTGACCATGAACGTTCACCGGGTCATGCCGCTCGTGGTCGGCCCCAGCGTTGGTGGCGTTCACTGCGGATCCGGGCCCGTTCCCGGCGTTGTGCGGCCAGGACGTCGGGATGGCGGGCGTGGGTGTTGCGCCAGCGCAGGTAGTTCTGTAGCCGACGCGCCAGCGCCGGGTGGTTGGGGTGGTCGGATGCGCCCATGGTGAAAGTCCGTAACGGCCCGAACTGGGCCTCGATGGGGTTCGCCCAGGACGCCGAGGTCGGAGTCAGACACAGCTCGACCTTGTTGCGGACCGCCCATGCCCGGATCGCGGGGGTTTTGTTCGCCGACAGGTTGTCCATGATCACGTAGATGGGTGCGCCGTCGGGGCGGGCCGCTCGGATCGACTGGAGCGCAGACAGTGAGTGGTCCCCACCTTTGCGGCGCCGGGTGACACCCCACAGTTGGTCGTCGCCGATGCTGTAGCAGCCGTGGAAGTAGCGGATGCCGTGCGTGCGGTGATACGTCGCTCGTAGCCGGATGGGCTTGGACTCCGGCGCCCAGGTGGAGCCGTGGCAGGGCCGGATCGAGAGCGGCCCGAATTGGTCGAACGCGAAGCAGCGCATCGGGAAGTGGCTGGTCACGTAGTCGATCCGGTCCAGTTTGGCGTCCTTGTCGGGGTCGGTGGATTCCTTCCAGGTACGCGTGCGCTGGAAGCTGATGTGGTGTTCGCGCAGGATCTGACGCAGCCGCTCACGACCGACCTTGACCCGCCGGTCGCGGTTGTGGGCGAGGTAGGCGACCAGTTTGCGCACGCTCCAGTGCGTGAACGGGACGCCCAACGCGCCCGGTCGGGTGGTGGCCGTCGTGACGATGAACCCGGTGTCGTCGTCACTGATCAGGCGGGGACGGCCGCCCGCCCACTGAGGGTCCAGCGCAGCGAGCCCCTTGGCGTTGAAGGCGTGGATGACCTCGCGCACGGTGTCCTCGTCCGCGGCGACCAGCCGGGCGATCGCCGCGACCGGAGTCCCCGACGCTGACGCCAGGATCATGGTTGCGCGGCGGACCCGGATCGAGCTACCGCGTCCACGACGCACGATCTGGGTCAGCGTCTGGCCCTCGTGATCGGATAGTCGCCTGGCTCTGACCGGGTCTGCCATCGGTTGCGCACCTCGTGATCTCGGGGGATGCCGAGATCAACAGTGCGCGGCAGCCGCGCTCAACGTGGGACGCACCGCGGCGTGTCGCCAAACCGGTGAACGTAAGTGGTCACCGCACTAGTGGACCGTATGCCTCTTGGCCTGCTGTCGCAGCAACGACGACGCTGTCGAATCCTTGGACCGAGTCATCCCCCGGGAGGCGGGTTATGCCTCGGCTTGATGGCAGCAGATGTCGAATTCATGCGAGGAGGAATCAGCGATGTCGGTGATGAGGTTCGAGCCCTTCCGTGACCCCTTCCGGGAACTCGACAGACTCTTCTCCATGGCCGCCAGCGGGACCCGTGCCCCACTCGGGATGCCCTTGGACGTATACAGCAGCGAAGACGGCAGCTACCACGTCGAGGCCGACCTGCCAGGCGTCGACCCGGATAGCGTGGAGGTAATCGTCGAGCACGGGATCTTGACAATCCGGGCCGAGCGCACGCCTCACTACCGGCAGGACGAGCCGGTCATTGTCGCCGAGCGACCCCAGGGCTCGTTCACCAGACAACTCTCCCTCGGCGAGGGGGTGAACTCGGAGAATCTCACCGCCGCATACGCCGACGGCGTGCTGCACGTGATCATCCCCGCGTCACCGAAGGTACAGCCCCGCCGGATCGAGGTAAGCCATGCAGCTGGCGGCACTCGCACCATCTCGGGAACCCCGGCTGCGGAGGGTGACACGACCCCCGGTTAGCAGCGGCGGCAACACCAGGCAACACCGGTCAAGGATTCCTGGTGACCACCTCACGCGAGGGTCTGGCGGGTGGCCCTCCGGCGGAGACAACATGCTAGCGGGCGTCTAATGGTCTGGATGTGGGAGAAAGGCCGGCAGCCCGTCGCAACCATTGCGCCGGCACAAAGACAATGAGGGGACATGATGGTTAGCGATCTCACCCCGGTGAAGTGGCTCGTCGCCCACCCGTGGACGATGGCCTGGGTCGGTTTTGCGAAAGGGATGGTCGTTGGAGCTGTGCTCACCACGGCGGTGTACCGTTCCCGGGAGCGAAAGGAGCGTAACGCCCTCGGCGACACGGATCTGCAGGGCCGCAGCGTGGAGTCCGATGGTCGCGGTCGTATCGGAAGCGCCCTGAGCTCGGTTCCGCCCTCGGAGTCTCCCACCAGCGCGCCAGCAAGCTCAGCTCAGTAGCGCTGGCCACAAGGCGCCGACGGTGAGAAGCGCGCCCCCGGTGGAAGAGATCCAGAACCGCCGCAGTCGACCTCGACGAACCGGTGTTCCCACGGGGCGTCGTCGAGCAGGCTGACCCGTGAGCTGCCGGATCCCGAGACACGCACTACGAGCAAGCTCGTCGTCGTATGCGCGAGTCCAGCCAGAACATCCACACACGTCGCCCGTTGCTCGGAAACGGGCACGGCGGGTGCGGGAGGCGGCTCGGGAAACCCACCGGTGGAAACACCGGCAGGGCGCCCCGGGTCGTCCTCACTAGACCCACCGCTCTGGGTTGACCTTGACCAGCTGCGCGAGCCCGCATCCGCGGATGTGACGCCCTGGACGGGTGGCGCCCTCGTGCACGGTCTGGTGCTCAGCGGCACGGTTCCCGGCAGGCGGCCGATGGATCGGACGCGTCGACTTCACCGTGTGCGATCACCACGGCGCAACATGTGGAGCGGATGGATCGGTTGTGGTGCCCGCCGAGGCTCTGAGTGCGCTGGAAGTGCCGCCGCAGCGGTAGCGTGGGGGCTTAGCCGAGGGACACCCGATGACCAATTTCGTGCACGACTTGGGCGTTTTCATGATCGTGGTCGGTTCGATGGGGGTCGCCTTCTTCTCGTGGCGCCACTTCCGGCGCCGCGTCCCGCCGACGCCTCCTCCGGACCCGTCCAGCGAGCCGGGGAGCCTCTTCCGTCCGCACAGACCCGACGGGAGAAGGCCGTGAGCGAGATGGTCGTGGCCGATCGGACATACCAGTAACCTTTGGTTCGGTCTACCTGCGCTCTATTCGGGATTGTCCCGCGCCCGGGCGTAAAGGATGAAATATGCGGGGATCGAACTGACGAAGGTAACCACCATCAACCAGCTTGCGAGGGGTGGCAATCTTCGGCGTATCCATAGCGCGAGCCTAATGCGCGCCGGTGCAGCACGGAAGATCACAAATTTTGGCGAGTTCAAGAGAAGCGCGGGCGTACGGTGTAGGGCGCCGGCTTTCGGAGACAGAAAGTAGCTATTCATTCTAAGTGAGCGGAGCCCACGAAGAGCGAGGGCGGTTCGCATTGAGGAGCGTCCCTCCTGACCCCACTACGGTCGCGCCGCTCTTGTGCTACATCGGCTATGTGTGTCTCACCAGCAAGTCAACGCGGGTCGGTCGACCGAACCCGCGGCCCGCAGCGCCTGCCGCTGCAGATCGCCCGTCGTCCAGGCCATCGAGCCCGCCCCCGCCCAATCGGGCATTCTTCGAGCCTGCGGGCTCACCCCGCCGCCCCGGATCACCACTCTCGACGCCTGTGCGTGCCGAGAACCCCGTCACCGCCTCTGAGCAGCACGTTCCCGAGCGCGGTGTCGACCTGCTCCATCTCCTCAGCGCTCGCCACCCCGAGCCGCTCGGTCAGGCGTTTCCGCACTACCGGCCACCGTTCGGACGCCACAACCGAACGGTCGACGACGTCGGGGGGTCGGCGGCGGCCCGCTCCCGGCACCCGATCCACTTCGGCGCCTTCCCGGTCTGTTCACGCACGAAGACGAGCAGGAGCCGCCGCGCTCGGCGGATGCGAGGGTCAGCAGCTCGCTCCGCCAGCTGTCATGACCAGGCCGATCCCCGAGCCGGACCGTCCCGCTGCGCCCGCTCGGATCGCCCGCCGGCCTTCTCCGGCCAGGCATTGCACCAGAAGCTGGTTAGCCTGCCGCTTGTGCCACCGCTCGCCGGTCGCTCCGCTGACCGTCCGGGGCCACTCACCCGGACGGATTCTGTCGTGAGGCGCGGTTCAGCAGGCTGCCTTCTCCGACAACCTGCTCGGTCGTCACTGAACGGACACCGGGGTTGGCAGACAGGCATCGCCAGAGGCGCAGGCCGCGGCCGCCGACAGGGCGCCGGCCAAGCTCGGCGAATCGCTTTGACCGGTCGGTACTGCTCGGCATCGCGCACGCCCACGCCAACCCGAGCCGAGGGAGCTCGCCGAGCCGGCGGTGGCGATGGCATCCGTGTAATCGAGGGCGGGCCTTATCCGGACGACGTGCTGTTCAGAGGCACCGCACGGCGCGACACTGGGGCGCACGTCACGTGTTCCAAGGTGTCGGCATGTTCCCGTCCAGAGGTGCCCGGGGTGCGGCGATCGTGCGCGCGGCCGGGTCGACCGCCGCGCGGGCGCCGAAGTAGTCGCCGCCTTTGCGGGCGGGGTCGTCGCTGCCCCAGGCGCGTTTCTGGGGCAGGCGCTGCATGCGCGGGATGTGCTTGCGGCAATGGACATAGGCCTCGGTGACCTCGACGACGACCCAAAGCTCGGCACGGCGTGTGGGTGCCGAGAACCCTGACACGGCGTGCCCGCAGGCGGTGTCATCGGTGACGGCGAAGGCCATTGGCCCTTACGATGCGACCGCCGAGCTGGTCGATCGGATCCGGCCGAACCCCTTGCCGGGCGCGTGCTCCACGGTCACAGTGCTCGCGTGGGAGCGCCGAAGGTGCCGTCCTCCCTGCGGTCGTGGATGAGCATGGTGGGCGAGATCGCGCGGGCCATCAACGCCGCGGAGCCGCTCGACAAGTTGCTGACCAGGGTCGCCGATCAGGCCTGCGCGCTGATCGGCTTCGAGTACTGCGCCGTAATGCTGGCTGAACCCGACCGCGAGCATCTGCGGGTGGCGGGCTCGTCGGGGCTCTCGCGCGAATACGTCGCGCTGGTCAGCGACGCAGGGTCGCTGCTCATCCACCCGACGGGCCCGCGCCTGGACTCACCCGCCGCGGAGTCCTTCCGCGGCGGGCGCACCGTGGCCGTCCCGGACGTCGGCAGCGCCTCCCGGTACGGGCGGTTGCGCCACCTGGCACGCACCCAGGGATATCGAGCCCTGATCGCGGCGCCGTTACGTGCTGCTGACGCGGATCTGCTCGGTGTGATCGTCGCCTACTCGGCTGCGGCGCGGGATTTCGGCCCGCCCGAGGTGGAGCTCATCGAGCTGCTCGCCGACCAGGCCGCGCTGGCCGTCGAGACCACGCGGCTGCGCAGCGTGCAGCAGACCGTGATCACCGAGCTGTCGGGGGCCAACGCCGAGCTGCGCCGGAGCCGCGCTATGACAGAATGGGCCGAGCAGCAGCACCGCCGGCTCATGCGGCTGGTGCTCGACGAGGTCGGGCTGGCCGGACTGGTCACCGCGCTGGCCGAGACGCTCGGTGCCTCGGTCACCGTCGAGGATCCCGACAACGGACTGCTGGCACGGGCGCCGGAGCACGGCTACCACCCGCCCCCGGACGGCAACGCACGTCGCCGCAGACCGGTGCAGGCCGCGCTGGACGCACTGGCCCGCACGAACGAGGTGGTGCGCGTTCCAGCCGCCGCCCCGGGACGCCCCGGGGCGGCGGCGGTCGGGCACCCTCTCGGCGCGGAGCGGGGCGTCTGGGTGGCGCCAGTCGTGGTGGGTGGCGAGCTGGCCGCGCGGCTGTGGGTGACCAACCCGCGTGCGGCGCCCGAGCCTGTGGAACGTCGGGTGATCGAGCGGTTCGCGCTGGTGGTGGCGCTGGAGCTGCTCAAGCAGCGGTACCTGGTTGACGTCGAGGAGCGGCTGTCCGGCGACCTGGTCGGCGACCTGCTGCATCCCGGCGGGCCCCAGCACCCGCGGGGCGTGCTGGACCGGGCGGCTGCCCTCGGCCACAACCTCGCCCGCCCGCACTACGTCGCCGTGATCGCGCTCGACCCGCCCGGGCCCGCCGCGCGGCTGGCCGAGCTGGTCCGGGCGGCTGCCGGGCCCGCCGCGCGGCCACTCGTCGGGCCCCACGAGGATGTCCACGTCGTCCTGCTGCCGGCCGTGCCCGACGCGGGCGACGTGCTGCGTGGTGTCCTCGACCGCGTCGCGCAGGCGTTGCCCGGGCGGACCTGCACGATCGCGGTCGGCCCCGTCGCGGGCGGGCTCGCCGACCACGCTGCCGCGTACCGGGTCGCGCGCGGTGCGGCGCGGTTGCGCCGCGCCACGCGGCCGGGGGGCCTCGTGGATGTCCGTGACCTCGGCCTGGCCGCGCTTCTTCTGGAGAACGGCACGCCCGACGCGCTCCGCCGGTTCGCGCAGGGGTTGTTGCGCCCCGTCGTGGCCCACGACGTCCGGCGCGGCGGCAACCTGCTTCCGACGCTGCGGGCGTGGCTCGCCGCCGGTTGCTCGACGCCGGCGACCGCGCAGGCGCTGATGGTCCACCCCAATACCGTGGGTTACCGGCTCGCGCGCATCGAGAAGCTGACCGGCCGCAGCCTCCGCCGGGTGGACGTCCGGTCGGACCTGCAGCTGGCGCTGACGGTGCGGGACATCGTCCACCTCGCGGAGTCCTGACCCGGTTCGCTGTGCGGGCACCCAGCACATGTCCGGTTCTTCTGAGGGCACACACATGGTCGCTGGGCCGATAGACCCGCGACGATCGGTCAGCAGGTGGTCGGCATCACACCGGGCCGCCGAACATCCGCCGAGGAGGTCGCCGTGAAACCGCCCCCGTTCCGATACGCCGCACCGACGAGCGTGGCCGAGGCCGTCCAGCTGCTGGTTGCGCACGCCGACGTCGAGGCGCGGGTACTCGCCGGCGGGCAGAGCCTCGTGCCGCTGATGAACTTCCGGCTCGCCCAACCGGGACACCTGATCGACCTGCGGCGCGTCGAGGAGCTGACCCGAATCCACATGGACGGCGACACGCTGGTGATCGGCGCAATGGTCCGCCAGTCCGGCGCCGAACACTCACCGGAAGTCGCCCTCGGCGCTCCGCTGCTGGCCGAGGCCCTCGGATACGTTGCGCACCCGCCGATCCGCAACAGCGGAACCGTGGGCGGAAGCATCGCGCATGCCGACCCGGCTGCCGAGCTGCCCGCCGTCGTCCTGGCCATGGACGCCGAGCTGACCGTCGTGGGCCCGGACGGGGAGCGCATGATCCCAGCCGGCGAGTTCTTCCGCGGCCCGTTCACCACGGCGCTGCGGTCCGACGAGGTCCTCACCGGGGTTCGACTCCCGCGGTTCGACGGGGCACAGGCGTTCGTCGAGTTCGCCCGCACCCACGGCAACTTCGCGCTCGTCGGCGTCGCCGTGCTCGTCGCCCTCGAGGACGGCCGCATCGCCCGGGCGTCGATCGCGCTCAGCGGCGTCGGGCCCACCCCGGTGCGCGCGACCGCCGCCGAGCGCTCCCTGGTCGGCTCGGCACCCGATGCGGCGGCCGTCGCCGCCGCCGTGGACGCCGCCGCCGTCGAGCTCCGCCCCGCCGGCGACCTCCACGCCAGCACCGAGACTCGCACGGACATCGCGCGCAGCTACCTGCGTCGCGGCATCGAGCTGGCGCTCGCACGCGCCCAGGACCGGAGGTGACGAGCGTGGAACGGCACGAGATCACGCTGACCGTGAACGGACGGACCTCGACGCTGGCCGTCGAACCCCGCAAGCTGCTCGTCGACGTCCTGCGCGAGGACCTCGGGCTGACCGGCACCCACGTCGGGTGCGAGCACGGCGTCTGCGGCACCTGCACCGTGCTGCTGGACGGCGCGAGCATCCGGTCGTGCACCACGTTCGCCGTGCAGGCCGACGGCGCCGAGCTCCGCACCGTCGAGGGCCTGGCCGACGGTCCGGCACTGCACCCGCTGCAGGACGAGTTCTGGGACAAGCAAGGCCTGCAATGCGGTTACTGCACGCCCGGGATGCTGATGCGGGCCTGCGAGATCATCGAGCAGAACCCCGACCCGACGCACGAGCAGGTTCGCGAGGGGATCGCGAGCAACCTGTGCCGCTGCACCGGCTACCAGTTCATCACCGAGGCCGTCTGCGCCGCCGCGGCGCGGATGCGCGTCGACGGACCTTGGGATCCGACGAGGCCGACGGAGGCGAACCTGTGACCACCGAGGTGGACCGGACAGCACCGCCCGTCCGCACGCACAAGGCAGGGCGCAAGTGGGTCGGCAAGTCGGTCCGGCGCGTCGAGGACCCGAAGTTCCTGCGCGGGCGCGGGGGCTACATCGGTGACATGACGCTGCCGGGCATGCTCCACGCCGCGGTCCTGCGGAGCCCGCACGCGCACGCGGTGATCGCCGCGATCGACACCGTCGAGGCGCTGTCCGCCCCGGGTGTGCACGCGGTGATCACCGGCGGGCAGGCCGCCGAGCTGTGCGACCCTCTGCCCGACTTCGGTCCGAACCCGGCCGCGCATACCTGGCGGTGCCTAGCCGTGGACAAGGTCCGCTATGTCGGGGAGGGGGTCGCGGTGGTCGTCGCCGACAGCCGTTACCTCGCGGAGGACGCGCTGGCGCTTATCGAGGTGGAGTACGAGCCGCTGCCCGCGGTGGTGGACCCGGAGCGGGCGCTCGACGACGGTGCTCCTCTCGTGCACGACGGACTCGGCTCGAACTGCGCTTACGAGCGCACCTTCGACTTCGGCGACGTCGAGCGGGACTTCGCCGAGGCGGACGTGATCGTTTCCGATCGGCTGCGGTGGCGGCGTTCCGGCGGGCAGCCCCTGGAGACCGTCGGCGCGGTCGCGGACTTCGACCACGCGACCGGTTCCCTGACGGTGCACACGAACTCTCTGAGCTTCACCAGCTACCTGTTCATGGTGGCGGCCACGATGAAGATCTCGGCCAACAAGCTCGACATCCGCCCGGTGCCCGCGGGCGGCAGCTTCGGTTCGAAGCTGTTTGCCACCAAGCCCGCGGTGATCGCCGGGATGTGCTCGCGGGCCGCCGGGCGGCCGGTGGTGTACCTCGAGGACCGCGTGGACAACATCTCCAACTGCGACCACCACGGCTCCGACCGTGTCTACGACGTGGAGCTCGCGGTCATGCGGGACGGCACCCTCCGCGGGATCAAGATCGATACGGTGGACGACTACGGCGCCTACATCCAGTTCGGCGTCGGCCACCACGGCAACGCGCTGGCCCAGGTCGTCGGGCCCTACGCGATGACCAGCGTGCAGTACCGGGTGCGGGCGGCACTGACCAACAAGAACCAGCAGGGCGCCTACCGCGGCTTCGGCTCGGAGGTGAACAACTGGATGCTGGAGCAGATGGTCGACAAGGCCGCCCGCGAGCTCGGCATCGACCCGGTCGAGATCCGCCGGCGGAACTTCATCCGGGAGTTCCCGCACTTCATCCCCACGGGCAACGTCTACGACTCCGGCGACTACGACGCCGTGCTCGACAAAGCGCTCGCGCTGTCCGAGTACGACCACTGGCGGGACGTGCAGGCGAAGGCGCGCGCCGAGGGGCGGTACATCGGGATCGGGTTGATCAGTGCGCAGGAGCGTTCAGTCTTCTCCGCCACCGAGTTCTGGTTCTGGTTCGACGAGCCGGGAGCGCCGGTCACGTCGATGCCCGAGAGCGTCACGCTCAAGGTGGACGCGACCGGTGGCATCACCGCCACGCTCTACTCCTGCGCGTTCTGGGGCAACAGTCCCGAGACGATGGTGGCGCAGCTGGTGGCCGAGGAGTTCGACTGCGATCCGTACGACGTGTCGATCGTCTACCAGGGCAGCAAGAACGGGCTGCCGGCCACGGGTCCGGGTGGCTCGCGGACCACGGTGATGCTGGCCGGCGCGGTGGAGGGGGCCACGGCGAAGATCAAGGCCAAGGCGCTGCGCGCAGCCGCGCACCTGCTGGAAGCCAACCCCGACGACATGGAGTGGGTCGACGGCGGCTTCCAGGTCAAGGGCGTGCCGGAGCAGCGCAAGACCCTCGCCGAGATCGCGGTGATGCTGCACCTGTTCAAGCACAGCTTCCCGGCAGACATGGAGTCCGGCCTCGAGGACTCCAAGGTCTTCGACCACCCGTACACGACGATGCCTTCGGCCGACCGGAAGGACCTCGGCGTCTTCTATCCGTTCATGGGACACGCCTGCCACGTGCCGGTGATCGAGGTCGACATCGAGACCGGCGCCGTCGCGTTCCTCGCCTACGCCGCGGTGCACGACTGCGGCACGCTGGTGAACCCCCGCTCGCTCGCCGGGCACATCGTCGGCGGCACCGCGCAGGGCATCGGCACGGCGCTCTACGAGGAGTTCGTCTACGACGACGACGGGCAGCTGCTCACGTCCAGCTTCCTCGACTACCTCATCCCGTCGGCGATGGAGGTGCCCGAGCTGAGAATCGGGCACCACGAAACCCCGTCGCCCTACACGCCACACGGCATCAAGGGCGGCGGTGAGGGTGGCCGGATGATGGCCCCCGCCGCGCTCAACGTGGCGGTCAACGATGCGCTCGCACCCCTCGGCGTCCGCGTGACGGAGCTGCCGATGACACCGGACCGTCTGCGCGCCGCGATCCGCGCAGCACAGTCCGACCGAGAGCCGGGCTGACTTTGACCGCGAGCCGACGCTTCCCCGTGCGCGGGTCGGCGGTTTCCTGTCCGCCCGTCAGCGAGATCGGGGCAGCCGAACGGGGCCGACCCGTGTGAGCGGCCGGGTCGCTGTCGTCACCGGGGCGAACCGCGGCATCGGGCGCGCCATCGCCGTCGCGCTCGCCGCGGACGGCTTCGCGCTGGCCATCACGGCCAGGGACCCTGCGACGCTTGCGGAAACGGTCGCCAACGTGGAGGCCAGCGGCGGCACCGCCGTGCCCCTGGCCTGCGACGTGCGCGACGAGGCGTCGGTCGCGGCTATGGCGCAGGCGGTGGCCGGGCTTGGGCCTGTGCACACCGTCGTCGCCAACGCCGGAGTGGCCGGGCCGACGGCCCCGCTGCACGAGATCGCGCTCACCGACTGGCGGGAGTGTCTCCGCACCGACCTGGACGGGGTGTTTCTCACCTTCCGCGCGTTCGTCCCGGACCTGATCGCGGCCGGTGCGGGCTCCTTGATCGCGATCTCGTCGATGACCGGGAAACGCCCATTGCACGGCCGCTCGCCCTACGCGGCCGCGAAAATGGGAGTAATCGGCCTGGTCCGGACGATGGCGCTGGAGCTGGGTCCGCACGGGATCCGGGTCAACGCGGTCTGTCCCGGCGCCGTCGCGGGCCCGCGAATCGACGACGTGATCCGCCGCCAGGCCGCCGCGCGCGGCATCTCCGAGGGGGCGGCGCTGGCCGCGTTCACCGGGGCGTCACCGCTGGGCCGGCTCGTCGAGGCGAAGGAGGTGGCCGCGGCGTGCGCCTTCCTCGCCTCCGATGTGGCCGCATCGATCACCGGCGAGGACCTCAACGTCACCGCGGGCGTCGTCATGTTCTAGCCACATCCATACGAGGAGCGAAAATGCAGCTGATCGACCTCTCGCAGGACATCTACGAGGGCATGAAGGTCTATCCCGGCCACCTCAAGACAGTCCAGTTCGACCACGCCACCCACGAGGAGACCGCGCCGCGCTTCGACAGCGGATTCTCGTTCCAGACCACCGGGTTCATGCTCAACGACAACGGGCCCACCCACGTCGACTCGTTCTCCCACCTCGACCCGGATCCGTCAGCGGAGACGATCGACAAGATGTCGCTAGACCTGTTCTACGGCACCGCGGTCTGCTTGGACGTGAGCGAGTTCAAGCCGCAGACCGACATCACGGCCGAGGACCTCGACCGGGTCGAGGCGGACTCGCCCGTCAAAGTGCGACCCGGCGACATCGTCCTGTTCCACACCGCGACGTGGAACCGGTACGCCGGCGACAAGCGCTACCTCTCGGAGTTCCCCGGGCTGGGGGAGTCGGCCAGTGAGTGGATCGTGCAGCGGCGGATCAAGACGTTCGGAGTCGACAGCCCGACGCCGGACAACCCCGCGAGCACCAGCTATCCGTGCCACATGATGTGCCGCCGCGAGCACATCACCCACTACGAGAACCTGGCGAACCTCGACAAGATCGTGAACACGCGTTTCACGTTCGTCGGGTTCCCGCTCAAGCTGCAGGGGGCCCACGGCGGACCGACACGTGCCGTCGCGCTCGTGGAGTGACCCGTCAGTATCCCAGAGGCGGTGGTCCAAGGGGACATCCGAATGAGGAGGTCGCCTGCCCGGACGGCCCACCGCGGGTGAGCGGTTCGGCTCACCCCCGTGAGACTGAGATGAGGTGCCGGTAGCTTGCCGGGTCGATCCGCGCATCGAGCAGGAAGGGCCCGGGACCGGCCGTCTGCAACGCGGCCCGAACCCCGTCGATGTCGTCGGCGGTCCGGGCCGGGATACCCATCGACCGCGCGACGCCGGCGAAGTCAACCCGGCCGAACCGGACGGCGGCGGCGTCGCCCTGCCCTGCCCGCTGCTTGAGCTCGATCAACGTGAGCGCCGCGTCGTCGAAGATGACAACGGTGACTGGCAGCGCGAGGCGGGCGAGCGTCTCCAGCTCGGCGAGCGCGATGCCCAGGCCGCCGTCGCCGGTCAGGCAGACCTGTGGGTGCCGAGAACCGTGTCACGGTCCTGATCAGCGCGTTCATGGCAGGCCGACCGCACCGTCATCGTCCAGAGCCAGCCCAGCATGATCACCCCCTGTGGCCTTCGGACTCGCCTACCTGATGTTGGCTCGCGTGCTGAGCTGGCTGGCGCTGCTCGCCCGCTCCGATGCCGCCAAGGACGTCGAGATCCTGACGCTACGGCACGAGGTCGCGGTGCTGCGCCGCACGAACACCCGGCGAGCGCTGACCTGGCTCGACCGCGCCGTGCTCAGCGCGCTGAGCAGGCTGCTGCCTGCCTCGCTGCGCCTGTGGGGTTCCAGAATGCGGCGCATGCCGCTGACCAGCGGTGACCGGCGCCCACCACAGGCCAGGCATGATCGCCGCCGTGTCGCTGAGGTTAGGTCGGGCACGGGCGCGGTGTCCGGGTTGCCCCGGGTCCGTTCCCGTGCCCGCCTGCCGAACCGGACGTGCGATGTCTCCACGCATCCGGCTCTCCACGTGTCTTGCCCGTTGCTCAGCCGCTGTTGGCGGTGGGGGTCAGGGGGTCGGGATGTTCGCGCCGCGGTAGCGGTAGCGGGTCACGGTGACGCTGGAGGCGCCGGTGAACACGACCCCGTTCCGAACCGGCGAGCCGAGTCCTCGCTCGCCCAACGATGCAATTTGAGCTGCATCCGCCGTACCGTTACATCCTGATCGTGATCGAGCACGGGCGTCGCCGCGCGCACATCGCCGGGATCACCGCCCACCCCACCCGGCCTCTCAACCGAACCCGGGGGCTTCGCTACCGAGGACCCTGGCGTCTCCCCGGACCGGACTCACACCGGCCGGCTGCCGCGAGCTTGCCGCCCGGTTACGTCATGACCACTCCTTCCTGTTCAGGCGCCCCGGGCTACTGGACGCACGTGGATCCAGGCTGAGCCCCCAGCAGTCGCCCGCGGAGACGTCGCCTGCCATGCCTGACGGATCGAGCGCGGTCAGCAGCAGAACTTTTGTTCGGCGCTGGCACCGGCGACCGGGGTGCCACACTCACAAGGTCCGGAGCTGTTGTCGGGCCGGACGCTGGTGGCGTCGGGGCGTCGGCCTTGACCGTGTGCACCTCCCACGGCTCCCGCGCCGGACACCACACCTTGTCCTGCGCCGCAGCTTGCTGCTCGGACGAATGGAACGATCGGCCAGCGGCGACGGGTGTCCGGGTGATAATGGCGACCCACCGGGCGCGCTATCGGGAGTGACACATGCGATCGTTTACCTCTCGCGGGTCCGATCCCGAGGTGGTGGTCATCGGCGCCGGCCCGTCGGGTCTGTTCGCCGCGGTCGAGTTGGCGCGCCATGGTGTGGTGGCCCGGGTTTTGGAGCGCCTGCCGGTACCGCATCGCCAGACCCGCGCCACCGCGATTCAGCCGGGGACACTCGAGCTCCTCGCCCGTGCCGGGTTGGTCGAGGAGGTGCTGGCCGCGTCGGTCCACGTGAGGTCGGCCAGGGTGGTCGACGCGGACCTGAAACTGGTCAGCGAGCTGCCGTACGCCGGCATCGGCTGTCCCTGGGAGTTCCAGTGCAGCCTGCCCCAGTGGCGTACGGAGCAGATCCTCGCCGAGCGGCTTGCCCAGCTCGGTGTTGTGGTCGAGCGCGGTGTCGCGGTCTCGTCCATGGAGGAGCGCGACGACGGTGTGCTGATCCGGCTGGAGCGGGCCGACGGGACGTCGACCGCGGTCGAGGCGGCCTGGGTCATCGGCGCCGGCGGTGCCCACAGCGTCATGCGGGCCTCGATGGCGGAGGTCCTGGAGGGCTTCACCTACCCGGGAACGGTACTGGCGGCCGACGTTCGCGTGCGCTGCGACCTGGCCCGCGAAGCCTCGAACCTGGTTGCCACTCCCGAAGGCTTCGTCCTGCTCGCGCCGCTACCGGACGAGCGCTGGCTCACGTTCATCGGCGACCTGGACGACGGCGAGTTGGCACATTTGGCGCGCGCGACGCCCTCCGAGGTCGTCGCGGCCGGGATCGGTCGACGCATCACCGCCGACGCCGCGGTGGAGGATGTCGGATGGGCGGCGTCGTTCCACATGCACCAGCGCGTGGTTCCGCGTCTGTCACAGGGCCGTCGGTTCCTTCTCGGCGATGCCGGGCACCTGTCGAGCCCGTTTGGCGGCGAGGGCCTGAACGCCGGTCTGCACGATGCCCAAGACATCGCGTGGAAGCTCGCGCTCGCGGCGCGTGGGCACGCGCGCCCCGCTCTGCTGGAGAGCTTCGAGATCGAGCGCCTCGCCGCCGACCACCATGTGCTGGAGGTTTCCGGCCGGATCGACGGGATGGTCCGCGCGGCGGTGGAGGCCGCGCGCACCGGCGTCGGGGCGAGCCCGGCCACCCCCACCCAACGGGCTGCGCTGGCTCGGTCGCGTTGCCTGCTCGACGTCACCTACGCAGGCAGCCCCCTCGTCGGAGAGCACCTCGGGCCGGGAGTGCAGTCGCCCGCTCCGCCGGGCCCGGGCGATCGTTTTCCCGGTCGCGCGACGCTGACCGGCACGGCGCATTACCTCCTGATTTCCGGCATCGCGGACGCCGCCGGTGTCGAGCGCCTGCATCGCCGCTGGCGCGGGCTCGTCGACATCGTCCGCGACACGGGCGGTCCTCCTGCCTCTTCGGGTGCGCTGCTGGTGCGGCCGGACGGACACGTCGGCTTTCGCGCCACACCCGCCGACGCGGCCGGGCTTGCCGCGCTCGACGCCTTCCTCGACTCCTACCTCGTCCCGGCGCCTATCTGATCAAGCTCGGCGCCCGCTCCTACGCGCATGGAAAGCCGGGAGCGCCCCAGGCGGTTCACGGTTCGACACGCCCCGCGAAACGACCAGGATCCATGTGACCTCAGAGGCGTGTTACCGCAGGACGAGTCGGGCGGACGACCGTGTTCGGACCTCGACAGAGGGCTCGTTAGCTGGGGTGAGCGAGTGTCTCAACTCGCAAGCCCTGGCGTGCGCAGACACCACCGGCGCGGCCGCCCCGGCGGCGTGTTCCATGCCGGTCCCGTAGAACCCGAACTCGACCTCGCCCGGGTCCCTCACTCGCACCGGTCGGCCAGGAGGTGATCTCCTCGCGGCGCCGGTGTAACCCTGCCGGGCCGGGTGGTGGGGCAAGGCGTGCTTTGGCGTTGAGCAGCTCTGCCATTGATCCTTACGGCTGACGGCGCTGCCTGGTCGCCGTGACGACCCTTGCCGCCTTGGGATGCGTCCTGGCCGACCGGCTCTGAAGAGCGGCGACGCACTTGCGCTGCTCGCTCCGGCCATGGCCATCGCCATGACGCTGCTGGTCGCCGAGAAGGCACCCTTCGCAGGCTACTTCGCGATCAACTCCGATCTCTTGCTCCAAGTGCGACCGGGGCCGTGACGGCGGCGCTCCTTGGCGGGGCGGCGATCGCAGATCGCTTCGGCCGAGCGGCGGCTTTCCTCGTTGCGGCGGCACCTGTCACGCTTCCGAAATCACCCGTTCGTGGAGGACGGCGAGCAGGAAAGGCGACCACGGTGACGGCGCTTCCGATCTGGCTGACCGGCATTCTCTTCGTGATCGTGCTACCCGCCCTCGCCATCGGTGTTCAGCTGGCCATTCGACGGCGATGGCCCGTCCTCGCGGACGGCGAGCACAACGACGTCGCAGGCTTCATCATCGCGGTGGTCGGGGTGCTCTACGCCGTGCTGCTGGCCTTCGTGGTGATCGTGTCCTGGGAGAACTTCAGCCAGGCCGAGTCGACGGTCGGCCAGGAGGCGAGCGCGCTGCGCAGCATCTACCGGGAGAGCCAGGCGTTCCCGCCGGATGCGCGGGAACACATTCGCGCCGACGTCCTGCGCTACGCATCGACCGCGGTCGAAGTGGAGTGGCCCGCGATGGCCGCGGGCCAGCCGGGCAGCCCCGAGGTCTACCAGGTGCTCGACGACATGTCCCAGAGCCTGGTCCAACTACCCGCCACCACTACCATTCAACAGGAGTACGTCGCCGCCGAGGCCGACCGGTTCAACCAGCTGGTCGGCTTCCGCAGCCAACGCCTCGACTACGTCGAAAAGGGAGTGCCTGGCGTGTTGTGGATCGCCCTCGGCGTGGGCGCCGTCGTCACCATCGGCTTCGCCATGATCTTCGGCCTGCGCAGCACGACGCTGCACGTGATCATGACGGCCAGCCTGAGCGCCGTCATCGGCGTGCTGCTTTTCGTCTCCGTCGCCATCGACCATCCCTTCGAAGGCGCCGTCACCGTCGGCCCCGCCCCGCTGGAGCGGGTGATCACTGACTTCCACAACGCGCCGTGACCGAATAGGGCCGATCGGTTCGGGTGGCTGCGCTGCGTGACGACTTCCGCAGCCCGACCGCTCGCCCTCATCATCGGCGCACCCAGCGGATCGGTCTCGACCTGGCCGAGCAGTTCGCTGAGAACGGATTCGACCTGCTGATCATGGCGGCGAGCAACCGCCCTCGACGCCTGTGGGTACCCGGAACCGTCTCACGGCTCTGATCAGCGCCTTCGCCGCCAATCGACCTCGCAGTGCAGCTCGCAAGTCGCCCAGCATGATCGACCGCCGTGGCTTTTCGACGCGCATACCTGGCGCTCGCCCGCGCGCTGGGCTGGCCGGCGCTACTGGTCCGATCCGACGCAGCACGCGACGACACCCTCTCATGATCCGGCGTCAGGGTGGGATCGACGGCGCAGGCGGCATGGCCGGAGGCCGGTAGCGGGGCACGAGTGCGTACACCCCCGCGGTGGCGAGCACGGCGGCAGCCACCACAAGCAGGGCACGGCCTGCGCCCGCGTTGACCAGCAGCGCGCCGAGCACGGCGCCGACCACGGTGCCACCGATGGTTGCCGCGTGCCTGGTCAAGCTGAGCTTCGCGCCGTCGGGCTTGGCCTGGTGCCCCGCCCTACCCCTGCGGGCTATGAAGGTGTCGATCACCGCGACCAGCGAGCCTTGGATCATTTGCGTCGGCATGCCGGGGATCGCGGCCCTTAACGCAGCCGCCGAGCGCAAACCCATGGCCAACGCGACGAGGACGATCACCAGCGGATGCGGGACATTCGTCGCGCCGATCCCGGCCACGCCCAGCGCGACGAGGCCCGCTACGGCCACCAGCGCCGCCTCGACACCCAACGCGATCGGGAACCAGCGGTGCTGGCCCAATGCCCTGATCAGGGCGGAGCCCGTGATCACACCAACGATGAACGCGGCCAGGGCGATCGCCGGCCGCTCGACGGGAACCGATCCCTGGCCCCCCAGGGCGAACGCCAGGAACAGCAGGTTGCCCGTGGCCAGAGCGGTAAAGACCTGGCCCAAAGCCAGGAAGGAAATGGCATCCACGGCGCCGGCTGTCACGGTCAGCACCGCCATCGCCACGGTTACGGGCACCTCGTGCTGAGCCGTCGGATGGGTGGGCGAATTCTCGGGCATGGCAGTTAGTCTCGGACTCGGGCGGGAGGTGGGCTACGAGCAATCGCCGGGCTGATCCCTGGGTTGGGTCGAATCACCGCGGCCTCGTGCTGCACCGACATCCCGACGTTCGTCGGCCGCGTGGGATTGTCTGGCGAGGAGCGCCCGCTGTCTCCGCGCGCGACGAGCGCGAGGCATGCGGGTCTGTGGGTCAACGCACAAACGAACGGTCCTTCCGGACCGCGCACAGGCCCTGCCCGGAGGTCGGCCGTCGGCGCTGCTAATCACAGGCTGTGACCCAGTTCCCGACACCCACAGGCGCCAAGCGGAGACTCTCACTTGCCAAACGCTGTGCCGTAGTGCTCCTCGACAAAATTGACAAAAGACGGAGCGTAGAGCCGCCTCGCTACAGGCCACATTTCGCGGAACTCCGGCTGACTGAAATCTTCTTGCATAACATTCTTCCATCCCGCCCAAATATCATCCCTGAAATGTCCCGCGCTGAACGAAAGGTAGTTATACTCGTGGATATCGAGCTTGTTGAGTACATAGAGACGACGTAGGTTTTCTGCCGCGTTGGTCTCGGGATACCCGCGTGATGACAAATGCCAGGACAGCAGCTCTGGACGATCTAGAAAGAAGGCCTCGCGGGAGCCATTCTGATTGTGTACAAACGATTGGTGCGTAGTGGCCTGTAAAGCTGTTGTTGCTTGGCGGGCTTGATGCGCAACTGCCCTTGTCTGAAAGATGCTCGCGATTAAGGCGCCTGCGACGAGCAGGAGTGAGAGGCTCTGAATCCAGTCGGCAATGTTCAAGATGAATCCCTCCAGCATGGGAGGAAGCGTGTCGCGACGCTGGCCCCGGTGACCAGAACAGTGCAGTTGGGGCTGCCGATCACTGTTGCCTCCACATTGAATTCGTCTCCATAGATGCCCGACCGGGCACGCGAAGCTGCCCTGACGGGAGAAGTGCTCAGGACGACTCCCCCGTGGTAATCACCTCCTACGGGGGAGAGCTTGCGGCGGGAAGGTACCGTCCGGCGGTGAAGCCGTCGAGCTTCGGCTCAACCCAATGCTCCGGTTGGGCCGGACACGAAGCTTCCCGAAGAAGATCTTGCGTCGGCGGCAGGTCGTACGGTGCTCGTCAACAATGGCGGCCGCAGATCCACGGGCGGATCCTTCACATATCTGACGGTGGCAGAGCACGCAGCGCCCACCAGCGGGAGACCGCCCGTAACGGCGCTCGGGTCACTCGCCACGCGACCCCGATGTCCGAACGGTGACCCCTCGCCTCGCGTCGAGCCTCGCGGCTTCGGGTGCGACATGGGCTGGCGAGCGTGGCGCCAGCCGTGCTCCCCGGCTGCGTGGAGGTGATCGTCACGCTGGGGGGCGATGCGCTCCCGCCGCCGATCCTGCATCCTGGCATCTGCCCGGCTTCCCCCCGGGGCCATCCACCACGCTGAAACAGATCAGCCCGAACGGCACCGTCCGTTCCACGGCACGGCGTGTCCGATTGCGGGCCTCGCCCACCTCGATGATCTGGCGGGCGTCGGCGAAGGCCTGCTCGATTCCCCACCGTGCTGCGTAGCGGGCTACCAGATCTTCTGCGGAAGATTCGAGATCGGTGGTGACCAACGGAAGCCCGTAGCCGCGGTCGTCACCGCCCCGAGTCCGGGGCTTATCGTCGCGAACCAGAATCACCCGCACGGTTCGGCTGCGAAACGATCCGTACCAGAGGCAGACCCGTTCGGTGATCTGCACGGTGTCGGTGCGTCCGTAGCGGCGGACCCGGGTGGTGCGCCAGGTGTTCGTGGTCCTCGCGAGGGCGGCGACATCGGCCGGGGTGCCCAATCGGGCGCCGCGGGTGCGGGGTCGCCCGGAGCGTCCGGTGCGCGGTGGGGGTAGTTCGTGCAGCACCGAGGTGACCTTCAGCCGGCTGGTCCAGGTGATCCGGGCGTCCACGTCGCGCAGGCGTTCCCCCACGTAGGCGGCGTCCCCGACCACGTGCACCGTCCGGTCGGGATAGCGGGTGGCGATCAGCTCGGCCAGCTCGCGGGCGTGCGCGATCTTCCCGGTGTGCCGGGGCCGCCACAGCCGGGCCAGCACCGGCAGGCACACCGGGCGGGACAGAAACGGTAGCTGCACGATGATGCCGGCCACGACCCAGCAGTTGCCGAAACCGATGGGTTTTGGGCCCTTCGCGGCGCCGTCGTGATGCCAGGCCACCCCGAAAACTTTCTTCCCGGACCGTTTGAACAAGGTGTCGTCGACCGCGATCGTGAGCGCAGGATCCGCAGGGAGCAGTCGGGCCACGATCAGATCGGCCAAAACCAATCCCAGCGCGTCACCCGACCAGCGGGCGTTGGTGAACAATCGGTGTGCGCGGCTGTGATGCCACACCTGATCCAGCCCGGCCCCGGTGAGCATTCCACACACCGTTCGACGGCGGGTCTGCGCGATCAGACCAACAACCAGCCCGACGAATGTAGGGAATGTCGGTGCGGTAAAGCACGGCCGGAACACGGCCAGGAGACCGGCCAGCGAGGACGGTACGGTGGCGCCGGGAGGCATCGACGGATCACTCTCACGAGGGCGGTGACAGGAACCGTCGATGCTTTCCTCTTCACCCTCCAAGATCTGTGAGTGTCGTTGCGGTGCTCCCGGGTGGAGGACCACCAGGCTCGGTGCCGGTGACCCGACGTGACTCGTCCAAGATCTGGCCGCTTCGGCGTGCCCTGTCCTGTGGACTTGTCCGTCGTGGTCGCCGGCACCGGCCTGGCCCACCAGTTGGCCTGATCAGAAGCATGTCCGCCCGTGGGCGTGACCCGTCACAGATGTGCCGCTCGGTGACTCCCATCCAGCCGGTGCCGACCGTTCGACCCGCTCCCCATCGGAAGGAACCAGGCCGGTGCCCCTGCTGGCAGAACTCGTCGACGCCGTGGTCGGTGTCGACACCCACCGCGACACCCACCAGGTCGAGATCGCCCTCCCCAACGGCGCCCCGATCGCCGTGACCACGATCAGCAACGACACCACCGGCTACGCCGAGTTGTTGGCCTGGATCGTCGACCACGCCCCCGGGCCGCGGCTGGCGGTGTCGATCGAGGGCACCCGCAGCTACGGCGATCGGGCTGGCCCGCGCCGCCGCCGCGGCCGGCTGGTCGTGCTCGAGTGCGAACAACCCCACCGCAAGGCCCGCCGCGGGCGCGGCAAGTCCGACCCGATCGACGCGCACCTGGCCGTGCTGGCTGCGTTGCGCCTGGACGCCGACCGGCTGCCCACCCCACGCGCGGACGGCGACCGCGAGGCGCTGCGGATCCTGCTCAGTGCCCGTCAGGAGCTCACCACCGCCAGCACCGCGCAGACCAACCGGTTGCGCGCGCTGCTGCTGGGCGGCGACGACACCGACCGCCAGCTCGCCCGCGGCCGCCTCACCGAGACCCGCCTGGCCGGCCTGGCCCGGCGTCGGCCACCGCGTGAGGCCAGCCGCGAGCAGGCCGTGCGGCACGCCGAGATCCGCCGCCTCGCGCTCGCCCTGCGCGAGGCCGCCCGCGAGCTCAAGGCCAACCGCGCCCAGCTGCAGACCATCGTCAATGACATCGTCCCCGGGTTGATCGAGCGTCGCGGCATCGGCCCGGTCAGCGCCGCCCAGGCCATCGTGTCGTTCTCGCACCCCGGACGGTGCCGCAACGACGCGGCGTTCGCCGCCCTGGGCGGCGCCAGCCCGCTACCGGCCAGCAGCGGGCGCACCGTGCGGCACCGGCTCAACCGGGGCGGGGACCGCGCCCTGAACCGGGCCCTGCACACCATCGCCTCACGCGGATGCGCAGCTGCCCGACCACCCAGGCCTACGTCGCCCGGCGCACCGCTCAAGGCAAGAACCCGAAGGAGATCCGGCGCTGCCTCAAGCGGTACATCGCCCGCCAGCTCTACCGCACCCTGACCACCGCCATGACCCCCGCAACCGAGGTCAGCTGACCGACCACGACCGCGGAAATGCTCCCCGGAACCTCTTGACATCGATAGAAGCGTCCACGAACCCGGCCGTCACCGGCGTGTCGCTACGACCCGCGGACCGGCGCAGCGCCAGCAAAACTGCGAAACACGAGGGGTCCAGGTTCAGTGACCCTTGACCCAGGGTCATGGGCCAGCACGGTGGTGGTGCCGTCACCCGGGGTTCGTCGTCTTGGCAACCTCGTGGACCAGCTCGGCCCCCGATCTTCTCCCGCCCAATCAACGTTGGTAATGGTGGGCGCGGCCGACTTTCCTCAGATCGAGCCGACCGTCCGGCACGACATCGTCCTGGGCTATCTGCCGATCGGCCAGCTGGCCGTGTCGAGTCCGTTCTGGCTGTCCCTAGCGCTGCTGGAGGACCCCCGCGGACGCCACTCGTGCACACCGCACGGGTTTCATACGGCACCGGATGTGGCGACCGAGTCGCGCAACCGCTGCCGGGACGCGGCGATCTCCGCCTCGGCGTCGGATCGCCTGTGGGTGCCGAGAACAGGGTCACTGTCCCTGAGCAGCACCTTCCCCGAAGGTCGACCTCAACGCCACCGCCCCAACGAGAGCCAGCATGATCGCCCGCTGTGGCTCTCGGACTCGCCTACCTGATGATTTCTCGCGCTGAGCTGGCTGGCACTGTTCACCCGCTCCGACGCCGCCAAGGACGCCGAGATCCTGATCCTGCGCCACGAGGTCGCCGTGCTGCGCCGCACCAACGCCCGGCCAACACTGACCTGGCCCGACCGCGCCCTGCTCAGCGCCTTGAGCAGGCTTGTGGGTGCCCGAAACCCTGCCACATGTCATGCGACCTGCTGATATTCGTGGAGGAGGCCACCAAGGCGGTCGTGTCGTTGGATCTTGGCGATCTCGGTCGGCGCGCGGTGGGGGAGGGGTCGTGAGGGAGCAGCCTGTCCCAGGCTGCGGTGCGGACGGTGATTGTTGTAATGGCGCTCGAACTCGCGGAGGACGGCTGCGGCGTGCCGTTGGTTGATGATCATAAGACGGTCGAGGAGTTCGCGGCGGACGGTGCCGACGAAGCGTTCGGCGATCGCGTTCGCCCGCGGTGCGCGCACCGGCGTCCTTATGATTCCGAGGTCGATGGCTGCGAACACGGCGTCGAAGCTGGCGGTGAATTTGCAGTCGCGGTCGCGGATGAGGAACCTGAAGCACCGGTCGGCGTCGTCGAGGTCCATGAGCAGGTTGCGTGCCAGCTGGGTGAGCCAGGCTGCGGTCGGGTGCGCGGTGACGCCGAGAATGTGAACGCGGTGGGTTGCGTGTTCGATGACGAAGAACGCGTAGAGCCGGTGCAGGGTGATCGTGTCGAGGTGAAACAGGTCGCAGGCCAAGATCGCCTGGGCCTGGGCGCGGAGGAACTGGGCCCAGGTCGGACCGGCCCGCCGAGGTGCGGGATCGATCCCCGCCCCGTTGAGGATCTTCCATACGGTGGAGGCGCCGATGTGGTAGCCGAGTCCGGCGAGTTCGCCGTGGACGCGGCGGTACCCCCAGGTGGGATTCTCGGTGGCCAGGCGCACGATCAGGGCGCGGAGGCCAGCGGGGATCGCGGGTCTACCCGGCGAGATGCCCGGGGTGGTCCAGCGGCGGCGGACGAGTTGCCGGTGCCAGCGCAGAATCGTGGCCGGTGTGACCAGGAATCCTCGGCGGCGGCGAGCGGGTAGCAGGCGGGCTAGGGCGGCGATGACGGCGCGGTCGCTCCAGCTGATCCGCGGTCGTGGTGTGCGTCGCTGCAACACGGCCAGTTGATGGCGCAGGACGAGGATCTCGATCTCGTTGGCGGTGTCGGACCGGGCGTGGAGCACCATCCAGCTCAGCAGCTTCGCGAATATTTGGTAGATCAGCTTCACCGCCACCGAGGGATCATGCCGCGCCGCTGTCGTCCGCGAAGCATCAGGTCAGCGGGTGTGCGCGAGGTTTCGGGCACCCACGTGTGTCCTGAAGTGGAGTGGTGACGATGTAGAGGATCGCCAGCATGACGCGTGCTGTGCCAGTGATGGAGGTTGGCCCTCCGGGTTCGCCGTGCAGGCGGAGATCCCAAACCACCGCAAGCTGCGTCGGTTAAGGGCCGGGGTGGTGAGCGTTGCGGTAGAAGTCCCGCGGGTAGCGGGGCAGGTGCGCGATGAGAAGACGAACGTGTGTGAACCACTGCTGACGCATCGAAAGAGAAAACGACGGCATCGAAACCGGATCTTGTGGGTGGGTCCGGGACAAAGGCGTGCTTTTCAGGGTACGTCCTCAGCCGGGGAGCGTGTGGGTGCCGAGAACCCTGTCACGTCATGCGACCTGGACGTACTCGTGTAGCAGGCCGCCGAGCCGGTCTCGTCGGAGCACGCGGAGACCCGCCCCAGTACCTGGCGGGGTGCCGCCTGCGGGCGGTCGCTGGTCCAGTGATCGGTGCGGGCGGTGGGTGTTGAAGTGCTGGACGTACTCGTGCAGGACGATGTCGAGATGGCGTGGTCCGGTGATCAGGAGGTGGTCGAGGCATTCCCGGTGCAGTGTCCCGATGAAGCGTTCCGCGATCGCGTTCGCCCGGGGTGCCCGGATCGGGGTGCGGATGATGCGGATGTCGGCGGCGGTGAACACGGCGTCGAACGCGGCGGTGAACTTGCTGTCTCGGTCGCGGATCAGGAACCGGAACCGGTCGGCGCGTTCGCCGAGCTCCATCAGCAGGTTGCGGGCTTGCTGGGTGACCCAGGCCCCGGTGGGGTGCGCGGTGATCCCGGCGATATGCACGCGGCGACGGTGGTGCTCGATCACGACGAGGACGTAGAGGCGGCGCAGGAACACGGTGTCGACGTGGGCGAAATCGATCGCGAGGATCGCGTGGGCCTGCGCGGAGAGGAACTGTCGCCAGGTCGGCCCGGCCCGTCGGGGCGCCGGATCGAGCCCGGCGCACTTGAGAATTGTCCAGACGGTCGAGGCAGCGACGGCGTGGCCGAGGCCGACCAACTCACCTTGAATCCTTCGATAGCCCCATCGGGGATTCTCGCGGGCCATCCGCAGCACGAGGGCCCGGATCGGTGGTCTGGTGGGTGGTCGGCCTGGTCGTCGATGCGGGTAGGTCCAGCGTCGGGTGACGAGTTGGGCGTGCCAGCGCAGCAGCGTTCGGGGGGACACCAGCAGCATCCGGCGCAGCGGGGTCGGCAGCAGCCTGCTGAGCGCGCTGAGCGCGGCGCGGTCGAGCCAGGTCAGGGTGGGCCGATGGTTGGTGCGGCGCAGCACGGCGACCTCGTGGCGCAGGATCAGGATCTCGGCGTCCTTGGCGGTGTCGGAGCGGGCAAGCAGCGCCAGCCACGACAGCGTGCGAATGAGCATCAGGTAGACAAGTCTGAGGGCCACGCCGAGCGATCATGCTGGGTTGGCGCGGGATGGTGATGGCGAGGGCTGGCCCGCGGAGAGATGCTGGTCAGGGGACGGTGACACGGTTCCCGGCACCCACACGCTGCGTAACGTCGATCACCGCAGGCCACGACGTCAGGCCGACTTCTGGAACCCCGCAGGCCGGAGTGAAAGCCCGGTCGACGCCGACACCGCGCCGGCGTGACCGGGCGACGCCTGTACCGCGAATGCTGGTTTGGCCGGATCGTCTGACCGCTTCATCGCCCCTTCAGGTGCTCGCCGGCCGATGATGCTCGATGGATTATGGACACAGCGACCGCACGGCAACTATTGGCATCGCAGCCCGCCGCGCTTGGAGTGTGGGAAATGAGCAAGCTCGACGACATTATTGGCGCGTACATGGTGGATGTGGATCTGCACGGCTTCATAGCTGAGGAGGAAATACCGCCTTGCAAGCGAGAGATCAAAGCCCTGATGCTAGAGGTGGTGGGTGAGGACGAGCCAGTAGTTGACGGAGCATTGAAGTACGATACGGCTTACAAGGATGGGCGTAATAACCTTCGGGCCGAATTGCGAGCTAAGGTAAAAGCCCTGTAACGGTGCCGGCCCAGAGGCGGGCGCGGTCTCGGGTTCGGCCGACGAGTTGTTGGCGGCAGCGCAGGATCTCACGTCCTTCCGTCCCGGTCTGGTGGGGGTGTCCAAGTGGCAGCCGCCGAGGAATCATCCGATAACGCCGATTACGACGGGCCCGGCTGCGGGAATGTTGCGCACCGGCGGCGATTGCAACAATTTCGCGCCGGGGTCCGTCCTGAAGGGTTTTGGCGTGCGATGACCGTGATGACGGTTCCTCGCCCTGCTGGTGGTGCGCGACGCCGAGCGTGCCGTCGAGACGCCACACGAGGCAGGTGCGAGCTTCGCCGGGCCCGCTGATCTGGCGACCCGCCGACGTGGGCAAGCGCTCCGACGGCCCGTCCATCGCGTCGACCGGGGTTCGATAGAACGTGGGTCCACCGTCGGGGATATCGCGGCGCCTTCCGAGGGAAACCGTCGCGGCTCAGCGCAGCCGCCTATGCGGCCGACGGCTGGGGCATCAGGCCCAACTGCATCAGCAGCGAGACCTGGTCATAGTAGAGGTCTGCGCCGACGACATGGCCGCTCGGGTCGAAGTGCCACATCTCGCAGAGCGGCAGACTGAATTGTTTGCCCGTGGCGGGGAACGGTCCGAGCGGGCCGTCCTGCGTTCCGACCACGGTGAAGGTGCAGACCACCGTCCGGTCGGCGTCGAGGTAGCGGGCATCGGTGATCTGGATGTCGGAAGAGGCGCCGACCCACCCGGCGAGGAAGTCGACCATGAACTCCTGGGGCGTCCGGAATGTCCGGCCCTGCGGATGGTCGGTCCAGACGATGCTGTCGGCGTACCTCCTGGTCATGGCCTCGAAGTCCCTCCGGTTGAAGGCCTCGTGACCGGCGCGATAGGTCTCGACATTCTCGGACGTCATTGCTCCTCCTAGGGCTCTCGCTGTCGCCATGAAGGAAGCTTGACGGCCGCTGCATACGCGAACCGTTCCCGGACCTTTCCCTAAGCTTGCCCTCATGCCGGTAGCGGCCAGCACCGGTGGCGCCTGAGGTTGGCCCACGAGCGAGCGTGCGGAACCTCAGCACAGCTGCCGGGGCGACGCGCCGACGGAGCCAAAGCGAGGGCATGCCGTGGCAGAATGGGTCAACGCGAGGATCCAGCTGTGTGGTCGGTTCGCCGTCGCTGTCGACGGTTCCCGGATCGAGAGCGTACTGCCCGGACGCCGTGGGCGGCTCCTGTTCGCTTACCTCGTGCTCAACCGTGGCCGCCCATTGCTGCGTGATGAGTTGTTGATGGCCTGCTGGGGACAGGACGCCCCCACGGAGGCGAGAAACGCGCTCAACGTGCTGCTGTCGAAGCTACGGCACGGCCTGGGTGCCGATCGGCTCAAGGGCCGCGCGGAAGTCGAGCTGCTCCTCCCGCACGCGACCTTCATCGACGTCGAGGCCGCCCTGGAAGGCGCGCACCGAGCGGAGTCCTGCGTCGCGGAAGGACGATGGGCGTCCGCCTGGGGTCCGGCCAGTATCGCCTACCACGTCGCGACCAGGCCGTTCCTCGCCGGGCATCAGGCCCCCTGGATCGATGACTGGCGGCGCAGGCTGGAGGAGGTCCGGCTCCGCGGGCTGGAGTGCCTGGCCGCGGCCAGCCTCGGTCTCAACGGCCCGGCGCTGGCGCAGGCAGAGGAGCGCGCCCGAATCCTCACCACACTTGCCCCCTACCGGGAAACCGGGCACGTCATCCTCATCCAAGCCCTCGAGCGGCGCGGCAACATCGCCGAAGCGCTACGCGCCTACGAGCGGCTACGGGTGTTGCTGCGCGAGGAACTGGGCATCGCCCCCAGCCCGGCCCTGCAGGCCGTGCACCGACGGCTGCTGGGCAGCGCCGACAGCTAAATCAGCTCGGCCTGCGCGAGGATGTCCTCACGGGTGACGTTGCCCACCAATTCCGGATGCAAGACGCGCATGTGGCCCTGCGCATTTGTCCACAGCTCTTCCTCGTCACCGCCCTGTATGACATACCCGCACATACAGACGATCCTCAGCGCCATCGCTCACCTCGACTTCGACCGCCGCGATCCTCGCGCCCGGTCGTGGGTGGCGCAAGGCGCGCGGTGATCCGACCGACTCAGCGCCATGAGCGCCAGCTCCTTGCAGGCGACCGGACGGAGGAATTGTCAAGACCTGTGGATGAAGATCTTTTAGGCGGCTTCGGGTTGGGGGTGTTCGGCGGGTCGTTCGACGAGCTTGCCGGCCTCGAACGTGGCGCCGGCCCGGACGAGCGCGACGAGGTGCGGGCCGTTGACCGCGCGCCAGCGGTCCTGGGCGGCCTCGATGAGCTTGAATGCCATGGCCAGCCCCGCGGCGCGTGACCCCGGCCCGCGGGTGATCTTGGTCCGGTGCCTGACGGT
This sequence comes from uncultured Actinomycetota bacterium, assembly GCA_963736375.1. Classification (GTDB taxonomy): domain Bacteria; phylum Actinomycetota; class Actinomycetes; order Mycobacteriales; family Pseudonocardiaceae; genus Pseudonocardia. The sequence goes on along the minus strand of CAVTOL010000016.1, from coordinate 63,842 downwards.
GGCGAAAGTCGACTCGATCGGATTGGTCGTGCGGAGGTGAATCCAGTGCTCGGCGGGGTAGTCGTAGAACGCGAGCAGCTCCTCGACGTCGTCGGTGATCTTCGCGACGGCCTTGGGGAACTTCGCCCCGTAGGCCGTCTCGAACGCCCGCACGGCGTCGAGGGCGTGCCGGCGGTCCTCGGCGTTCCAGATCTCCGCAAGCGCCTTCTTCGCTCCCGGATGCGCCGACTTGGGCAGCGCACCAAGAACGTTGGCGATCTTGTGGAACCAACAGCGCTGCGTCCTGGCCTGCGGGAACACCTCGCGCAGTGCGCCCCAGAACCCCAGCGCGCCATCCCCGATGGCCAGGACCGGGGCGCGCATCCCGCGCCGGGCGCAGTCGCGCAGCAGGTCCGCCCAGGACTCGGTCGACTCCCGGTAGCCGTCGGTGAGCGCGACGAGTTCCTTGCGGCCGTCGGCACGCACGCCGATCATGACCAGCAGGCACAGCTTGTGCTCCTCCAGCCGGATGTTGACGTGGTAGGGGTCGGCCCGGGGCGCGGTGCCGGTGTTTCCACCGGCCCGTTTCCCCGGAGCCGCGCCTCCGAACCGGACGTGCGCCTCGTCGACGCATCCGGCTCTCCACAAGACCGGTGGATACCGCGTGGTGCTCATGCGGTGCTCGGCCACGGCGAGGGGATCTTGGTGCCCCGGTAGCGGTAGCGGGTGGTCTGCACCGCCCCGGGGTTGAACAGGATCACTTCGCCGTCGGCGGGCCACCATCCGCCGTCGCAGTAGCGGCGGCGGAGGTCCTTCCAGGTGATCCCGGGGTGCTTGCGGCGCAGCCATCCGATGACCTGCCGCCAGGTGAAGGCGCGGAGGTAGCCGAAGGCGATGGCCGAGACCCCGGGTCGGAAGTGGGCGGTCCAACCCCGCAGTACCGGGTTGAGCCCGAGCAGCAGGGTTTCGAGCGGCAGGTTCGTGTTCTGTCGGCACCGGGTCTTCACCTTCGCGGTCGCGGCCTTGATGGCCTTGGCGGCGGGGTAGGTGTAGACGTGCGCGGTTCCTCGGTTAGCGTTCTGCTCATCGCCTACGGCAACCCCGACCAGTTCGAGGCGCTGCATTTCTTCTCAGCGCGATCCAGGCGGTGGTCCCCGAGTTCGAGGGCCACCTCACCCGAGCCGATCAGCTCCTCCTGGGTTCCCGGCCGACTATATGGATCTACGCAGGCGGATGGGTCACCCCGTTGCGTCGGATGAGGGCAGCAGCGACCCGCCGATGGGTCGGCGCCTTGGTGATGCCGCGGTAGCGGCGGCCGTCGGCGTCGAGTCCATCGGTTGTGGTTCAACCGGGCGGTGGGCGAAGAATAGGGAGTGGCGCAGAACTCCGGCCTCGATCGCGGCGATGGCGGCGCGTCGTCGGGCGAGCCGGTCGGCGATCTCGCCGGGTGGATGCAGTGCGGCGAGCTCGGTCTGGAACTTGAGTGTGTGTCGGTGCCAGCCGCGGGCGGTAGCCAGGTAGGCGGCGATGAGGTCGACCTCGGTGATCGTGGAGAACCCGGCCGCGCGGAGCAGGGCGGGGTAGTCGCGGGCCGCGACGATGGCGGGCGGCCCAGCCCGGGCGGCCCGGCGGCGGTCGCGCGGCGGCAGTTCTCGCGGGATGTGGATGGTGGTGATCGCGAGCGTTGTTGGAGGGGCCGAGTGGAGTCGGCCCGATTAGCGTCTGCTCGTGTTGAAGCTGGGACACGTGATTGTGTTCGTCTCCAATCTGGCCGCGTCGGTGGCGTTCTACCGTGACGTGGTGGGGTTGGAGCATCGTTTTACCGACGCCGGGTATGCGGAGTTTGCCTCAGGCGCGACCCGCTTCGCCCTCTACGAGCAGCGACGGGCGGAGTGGCTGACCGGTTGTGCGGTTACTCCGGGCGCGGGAGCAGAGGTCGTTCTCCTCGTCGCGGACGTCGATCTGATCGCTGCCGGGCTGCGCGAGCGCGGCGTCGCGCTGCTGGCTGGTCCGGTGGATCGACCGTGGGGACATCGCACAGTGCATGTCGCCGACCCCGACGGATTTATCGTCGAGTTCGCGCAGGAGATCCCGCGGACACGGTCCCGGCGGGGCCTTGACTGACCGACTTGAGCTCCGGCCGACCCGCAGGCTCCGACCTGAGAGGCTTGTTTCCAAGATCAATGGTCGTAGGCCAGCAAGACGGTTCGCCATCCAGGCTGAACCCTGTCGATGTCCCGGCGGATCTCCCGATAGCGCGGATTGTTGCGGTGATCCTGCACGCGGGGCCGAACGAACACGATGGCCGGGTCGGCAGTAGGACGCTCGACGGTGTCGCGTGTCGACCAGCGCCGACCGATACGGTCGCAGCTTCACCGTGAGGTTGCCTGCCCCGTTGGTTGGTTGGAACCGGCAGGCTCTGCTCAATGCGCGAGGCGGATACGTAATGGGCCTTTGGCGGTTGACGGATCCACGACCCGGCCGCGCTGGACGATCTCCACTTCGCCCTGGTCGACGAGTCGCCTGGCCGCCATCCGGGCCGGTTCCATCAACGACCGCAAGGCCTCCTGCTCGGCAGATCCACGCTCGGTCGCCACTCGCCGCGCCGCTGCGGACGGGCAGATCGTGGCCGTGGCGGCGCGGGTCGCGAGGAGGTCGCGGATGGCGGCTTCCAATGCGGTGTCGTCCGGGCCGAGCCCACGCCCTCGACAGGCGGTGCTGCAGTATCCCGAGCCGCTCCGGTCGCACCTGATCTTCAGCCGCTAGTGAGCTGGCTGACGCTGCTCCCCCGTGCAGCAACGACACGTCTGCGATCATGCCCGGCTGTCGATCACCGCAGGTCACAAGCTCAGGCGGACTTCTGAAACCCCACAGGTCGACCACCGACCGCAGCTCCGACACCATCGCCCGAAGCTCCGCGTTCTCCACGGCCAGCTCCGCATAGGACGGACGAAGGTCGGCGGACACCCCTCCATGGTCAACAAGACCCCAACGCAACATCAACAAGCCACGCCGGAGCCGTGACCAGTTACATCGAGAAGACCGGTGTCCTTGCTGTAGGGCGGTCGTGGCTCAGCAGTGGCGTTGGCGCGGTCTTTGGCGTGGGCGATCCTGTTTCTCAGCGCGTAGATCCGTCTAGCCCAGGTCTCGATGGTGCTTGCCCCACCCAAAGTAAGTGGCCGTAATGAAATAACTAATCCAAAGTCTTGAGGTTCAGGCCTTTTCCGTCCGGCGTGTCATCGCGAGATGTACGCATTCGACGATATTGTTTCAGGTGTGGTCGATGACGACAAGTTTCGGCGGATGCAGTCAAGACTGGCGGATCTGTTGCCTCGCCTGAATGAACGTGATCGGCGTTTGGCGTTGGCGACCGAGGCGAAGTCGTGGGGCCGTGGTGGTATTTCCGCGGTGTATCGAGCCACGGGTGCGTCGCGGTCCACGATTCGCCGCGGCATCACCGAGTTGGATAGCGACGACCAGGTCGGTTCTCATCGAGTGCGCCAGCCGGGCGGTGGCCGCAAGAAGGCCGAGCTGACCAACCCCGAACTGCTGGAAAATTTGGATTCGCTCATCGCGCCGGAAACCCGCGGGGATCCCGAGTCGCCGCTGCGGTGGACCACGAAGTCGACCCGGCGCCTGGCCCGGGAGCTGACCGCGATGGGCACCGCGATCAGCCACTCGGCGGTGGCGGCGATCCTGCGCTCGAGCGGGTACAGCCTGCAGGGCACCCGCAAGACCCTCGAAGGCGCCCAGCACCCCGACCGGGACGCCCAGTTCCGCTACATCAACACCCTGGCCCGCCGGTACCTGGACGCCGGCGACCCGGTGATCAGCGTGGACACCAAGAAACGCGAGCTGGTCGGACGCTTCACGCAGGCCGGCAAGGAGTGGCAACCGGTCGGCGTGCCCGAGCAGGTGTCCACCTACGACTTCCCCCACCTGGCCGAGGGCAAGGCCATCCCCTACGGCGTCTACGACCTGGCCGACGACAGCGGCTGGGTGTCGGTCGGCGTCGACCACGACACGTCGGTCTTCGCGGTCGCGACCATCGAACAATGGTGGCTGCAGAGGGGCCTACAGAAATATCCGAACGCGCGGCAACTGCTCATCACCGCCGACGGCGGCGGATCCAACGGACACCGCCCGTGGCTGTGGGAATACGAACTTGCCCGACTCGCTCAAGCCACCGGACTCGACATCACCGTCTGCCACTACCCACCGGGCACCAGCAAATGGAACAAGATCGAGCACCGGCTCTTTTCCAGAATCACCGCGAATTGGCGTGGCCGTCCCCTGGAAACCTACCAGACCATCGTCAGCCTCATCGCCAACACCGCCACGACAACCGGGCTCACCGTCCGCGCCGACCTCGATCTCAACGAATACCCCACGAAGATCAAACTCACGAAACAGCAGAAGGTGGCAATCCCGATCAGGAGACACGACTTCCACGGAGATTGGAATTACACGATCGGACGGGCAGACGGATAGGTAACTTCATTACGGCTCCTAAGCTGCGGCGCTCCAGCAGCGAGTCGACTCCGGGCGCCGCCGCCAATCGGTGGCCCCGGGGCGAACCGCCGTCATCCTGTAGTCAATGGGCGCCGCGAAGTCGTCCTTGATGTCGCCGACCGAGGCGCCAGGTTGGCGGCGTCGCCGTCCGCCTTGCCGGAGAAGATGTTGGTAAGGGGACGGATGTTCTTGTTGTGGTGGAAGGCGTTGTCGGGGTCGTACTTGGCCTTGGCCTCGGCGAGCCGGCGGTACGTGTGATCGCCGTAGGCCTCTCGAACGCGGCTGATGTCGTCGTCGGCGTCAAGGAAGTTGACGTAGACGCCGGCGCGGTGGGGTTGGAGGGCGTGGAGGAACTCCCGTGCCCACGCGGTCTCGGCGGCGGCGTGCTCGCCGGACTCGTCGGGGAGCCACACGCCGTCGATGCTCATGTTGTGGGCCACGTCGCGACCGGCGTAGGCGGTGGCGTCGTGGGGGACTTGGGCCACGGCGCCACCCATGTGGAAGATCGCCGCGTACGACCGGGGCGAGCTAGCGGTGTAGGCGTGATCGGCGATGACGGCGATGACCTCGTCGGTGAGGCCGGCGAGGTTCGTGGCCTTCCAGTAGTAGTGCCATCCGTGGGGGACGGTGTCGTTGAGGGCGCCCTGGAAGGCGACGTACGGCGCGGGTGCGAGCAGGTTCACGAGCGGTGTGCCGTGCTGGCGGAGTGCCCGCACCGCACGCTCGCCGTCTTCGACTGCGCCGGCGTAGCAGCAGGCGACGGCGATGGCCGGCCGCCAATGCAGGTGCTCGGGGATGACCGGCAGCGGGGGGACGGTGCCGAGCCTGATGACGGTGCCGAGCTCGTCGGGAGCTTCGGCGACGAAGTCCCGGTAGAAGCGCAGCACGTCGGTGGTGTCGTCGGCCGCCCAGAAGACGGGTCCGGCCATCACGGTCGGGCCAACGGGGTGCAGCGCGAACCGGAACGAGGTGACGGCGCCGAAGTTGCCGCCGCCGCCTCGCAGCGCCCAGAACAGGTCGGCGTGCTCGTCGGCCGACGCCCGGACGATGCTGCCCTCAGCAGTGACCACCTCGGCGGCCAGCAGGTTGTCGACGGCGAGCCCGTGTTTGCGCATGAGGAAGCCGATGCCACCGCCGAGGGTGAGCCCGGCGACGCCGGTGTGGCTCACGATCCCACCGGTGGTGGCCAGACCGTGGGCCTGCGTCTCGTGGTCGACGTCGCCCCACAGAGCACCACCCTGCACCCGCGCCGTGCGGCCGGCGGGGTCCACCCACACGGCCCGCATCGCCGAGAGGTCGATGACGATCCCGTCGTCGCACACCGCGGTGCCGGCCACGTTGTGGCCCCCGCCCCGGACGGCGATCTCCAGGTCGTGGTCGCGGGCGAAGCGCACGGCCGCGGCCACGTCGGCGGTCCCGCTGCAGCGGGCGATCAGCCGGGGGCGCCGGTCGACGCTGCCGTTCCACACGGCTCGGGCGGAGTTGTAGTCGGTGTGGTCAGCGTTGTAGTCGGTGTGGTCAGCGGTGATCAGCTGGCCCCGGAACCCGTCGATCTCCATCGCAGTTACCTCCTCGCTCAGGTGGCCGACTTGCTCAGTCGTCGATGTCGTCATCGGCCCTTCGGCTGTCGGACGGCCCCATCGCATCGCCATCGGGCCCGGCCGTGAAGTCAAGAATCTGTACTTCACAGCCCAAGGCAGGGGCACGACACTGGCGTCGTGCGGACCTACGGCCAGTACTGCCCCATCGCCCGTGGCGCCGAAATCTTCGCCGAGCGCTGGACGCCGCTGATCATCCGCAACCTGTACCTGGGCTGCGGAACCTTCAGTGAGGTCCTGGAGGGCGCCCCCGGGCTCTCCCGCACCCTGCTCGCGCAGCGGCTCAAGCAGCTCGAACGGCTGGCCATCGTCGAGTCGGCACCCAAGCCCGACGGGCGAGGAAGCCACTACAAGCTCACGCCCGCGGGGCACGACCTGTTCAAGGTCTGCGTGTCGCTCGGCGAGTGGGGTGCCGCCTGGCTCGAGATCGCCCCCGAGCACCTCGATCCCTTTGTGGCCCTGTGGTCGATGTGCAACATGCTCCGCCGAGACCGTCTCCCGGATCGACGCGTCGTCATCCGCTTCGACTTCACCGGCCGCCAACGCCCCGAGCGGTACTGGCTGCTGATCGAACACGGCGACACCGAGATCTGCAAGACCTACCCCGGCCTCGACGAGGACCTCTACATCACGGCGGAAGCCGAAGCCTTCGTTAAATGGCACGCCGGCCAGCTCAGCTGGGCCGAAGCCACCCGCGACCGCCGCATCCAACTCCTCGGCCCCTCCTGGCTCGTACGAGCCTTCCCCACCTGGAACGCCCGCAGCGGTTCGCCCACATCAAGCCGGTCCCCCGGACTGCGGCGCACTCGGCAGCCTGACATCTTCGACCCACCCCTGGGCGCACCCATGTCGAGGGTGCACGCCTCCGCTGGGGGACATTTCTGCTGTCCGCGCCTCGGGTAGGCCGACGCCAGCTCCGGCCGCACACCGGAGGCAAGGCGCCACGAATGTAGAGCGCCCGAACCCGGCATCATGCGCGTCATCGGCGTTCTGCTCGGCCTGCTGTCCATCGGCTTCCTCACCACTGTGGGTGTCGCGCTCGCGGTGCCCTCGGTCGCCACCTCGGTGGGGTCTGGGCGACGTCGTCCCGTTCGTCGTACCCGGCGCCGCGGCCCCGCCGCCTCCGAAGGCCCCGCCCGCCCCGCGGGTGCAGGTCGCCTGTTGCCCGACGCTCGTTTTGCACACGAACTGCCAGAATCCCGCCGGTGGACGACGAGCCCGGCCTGTTCGACCTGCCCGAGCCCGAGCGACCCGCGCCACCGGCCCGCACGGCCAGGGGACGGGCGCGGGAGAGGTTCGCCCGCCGGGTCGTGGTCGACGTGGACGTGCTCGACGTGGCCGCGTTGCGAGCCGAGGCGCTGCGCACCCTCGACCGCGCCATCACGATCAGCGAGGGTGGCGCGTTCGACGACGAGGACGACGACCTGCTCACCCCGGAGGAGGAGATCGCCACCGGCGTGGCCGCGGCACTGCAATGGTGTGTCGAGCCGACCGACGGCATGTGGCCGCTGGTGGAGACCGGAGCCGTACGCGTCGACGCCGTCGACCTCGCGGCCGAGGAGCGGGGTCCATCGCAGGTCCGCGCGAGTTGGACGGTCACGATCAAGATCACCGACGCCGCGGAGGTGCGGGAGCTGGCGCTGGCCGCCTGCCCGGTCACCGACGAGGCTGCCCGCGCCGAGATCGAGGCGAGCTTCGCCGCGGCCTGGCAGTGGGCGGCGGACCCCTGCGCCCCGATGACCGGCATCCCGGGCGTGATCTGGACGTGCGTCGAGGTCGCCGTCGAGCAGGTGCTGGCCCGATCCCGTTGAGACGCGCCGCTACGGAGAGGCTGTGTCGGACGTGCGGGGAGTAGCCGCCGCGATCACCCGTTCGCGCAGGTGGGCGGGCAGGCCTGCGCGTTCGCCGAGCCAGCGCACCCAGGCGGGCATCAGGTTCAGGACCTCGGTGGTGACCTCGTCGGTGATCCAGTCGCCGACGAGCTCGAGCTGGAACTCGACGCGGCGCGGAGACACCGAGAACCACGTCTCGGGAAGCGTGCCCTCCATCCACTCCTCGGCCAGCGCGTCGACCGCCTCGGGATCCGGCTCGGCTGCCCCGGTGGCCGCGCACCACTCGGTGAACGGTCGGGTCATCACGGCGATGTCGAGGTTCCGGTACAGGTTCGTGGCCGTGGGAAGCGGCCTGCGTCTCTTGCGCATGCCGTCGTGGAGTTCGCGGATCCGGCGGTCGGACCGGAACCAGTTGTCGATCACCGATCGTGGTTCGTCACCACGGACGCCGCCCTCATCTGCCGGGTCGAGCTGGACCAGGCACAGCAGCTGATCGGGATCGGTGACGGGTTCCGGCTCGGCCGTCTGTGCCGAGTTGCCGACCGCGTCTCGCCAGGCCGTCGCGGCCTGCTGCACGTCGTCGAGGACCCCGACGTCGGCCAGGACGATGAACCCGGAGGTGTCGATGTCGAGCAGCAGCACGTGCTGACCGGTGCCGCGCGGATATCCGAAACCGGCGATCACGGCGTACCGGGTGCCGTAGGTGTCGCGCATCCGCCAGATCTCACCCGTCGCGGCGATCCGGGTCGCGTCGAACAGCCAGGACGGCGGCGCGGGGTCGGCGCGCAGCGACTTCACGAACCCACGGCTGGGCAGCGTCGGGATCAGCGCGGGTGGCGCGATCGTGGCGAGGCCGTGCAGCAGCCAGTAGGACGGCCGCCACTCGCCGCTGCCGACCGCCTGGTCGAGACGGTTGCGGGTGGCGTTGGCCAGTTCGGCAAACCACCAGTCGAACCGCAGACCCTCCCGGGTGTCGTGGATCGCCCGGTACAGCTCCGCCCCGACCAGCTCCGTGGTGAGCTGCTCGAGTTCGCGCGGGCCGGTTGCGGCGACCAGCGCGGCGGCGCCGTCGAGGACCCTGCCGATGGAGTCGTCGAACCAGGCGGGCCGTTCCTGCGAGCCGAGCGCGCGCTGGAGCACGGCGAACGCTGACTCCGGCCGCACGACGGGTTGCCGTGCCGTCCGCACCGGAGCGGGGCGCGTTGCCCGCTTGTCGGACTTCTTCGGTTTGCGACCACGAGATACCGGCGACACCCGCGCGACCGTAACGACCCGCTCCACCAACACGGTCGGCACCCCAACCAGGCAGACACCTCCGGGGCTCGCCGACGGCCCGACGAGGAGATCGCCCCCGCGCGGTTCTTCAGTTCGCGCAAGGACCGGACCGGTGCATCCCCACCACAGCAACAACCCCGCCACCAGCCCGAACGGCCACACACGCGGAGGGGTCCGTACATTGCCTGGATCGGTGCACCCAACTTGGCATTGTACGAACCCAACGTGCAGGTAGACGGCCTACCGTTCGCCGTCAGCCGGATCCACAGCAAGCTACGGCGGGATGGGTACCGGCGCCCGGGCTGAGGCTCGAGGTTCGAATCCTCGGCGAGATTACCGAAGGATAGGTCGTGGTTTTATCTGCGGCTATGTGTTGGTTGCAGGTCGGTGTCGACGTCACACGCCGTGCCGAGGGGCCGCGGGGCCGAGCGCGGTGCGTCTGGCGTCGTATCGCTCGGACACGGAGGTGTTCTCCTACCTGGGAGATCAGCCTTCGTCGGTTCTCGTGGCGCCCCGCATGCCGAGGTCGCCCGAAGTGGCCGGGCGGGCGGTTTCACCGGATTGTGGCTGGCTGACGGGGGTTGGCCGGGGGCGTACGAGCGGGATGGCGCTGGGAGGTGCCTGCGCGGCGGTTCCACGTGGGCAGGGCTCGGGCGAGCGTACGGGAGCCGCTCATCTCGATCGCGCCGGTGCGTAACGCGTCGCCCCATTCGATCTCGCCCAGGTGCCAGCGGGCGAACGCCAAGGGGTCGTGGACCACGATGATCAGTTCCTCGTCGCCTCCCGGGTGCTTCTCACAGATCTCGGCGTCGCCGCGTTCGGCCAGCAGCCAGGCCCGGCTGCCTGGGCCGGTCAGTGTCGGGTAGTCGAACCGGACCAGCACGCGGTGCTGCGGGAGCTGATCGCGGCGTAGATACGCCGCCACCCACGACCACAGCACGACCCCAGGGTGGGCGTGTTCGGGGGTCAGTTCCGCCCACCTTGATCCCCAGTGCTGCAGCGCCAACATGACCTGCCACAGCTCCCGACCTGCCGGCGTGGGCTGATAGAGCGATCCCGGGCCGTGGGGCTTGGCCTCGATATCGATCACTCCGGCGCGTTCCAGCTCCCTCAACCGTTTCGACAGCAGCCCGTGTGATAGGCCCGGCGCCCCGGCGGCGATCTCGTTGAACGTCCGGCAGCCGATCAGGATGTTGCGCAGGATGATGATGGACCAGCGTTCGGCCAGGAGCTCCGACGCCCGAGCGATCGGGCAGAACTGCCCGTAGGTGCGCACAGCCACAGCCTGGCACCCCCACCCGCCGATCTCCATGCCCAAGCCCGCCCTGCGCCGATTCGGCAAGACTTTCCCCGACCAGCCGGGCGGCAGCGCCTATAGGGTCCGCGGACACGGGCAAGGTGCAGATCCTGCACTTGTCTCGATCATGGAACGCCGAGAGGTTCGGGGCGAGCCAGGAACCACCCGGCTGAGGAGGACGAGTGCCATGACTTCCCCGACATACCTACTGGCCGGACAGGCCTCCGAGCTGGAGCGGCTCCAGCTGCAGTCGCGGGTGTGGGAGCCCAGCGGCCGCCGGCTCCTGGAGGAGATCGGCGACGGTCGCGGGTCCCGCGTCGTCGACATCGGCTGCGGCGTGCTGGGCTGGCTGCGGCTGCTCAGCGAGTGGGTCGGAGCCGAGGGCGAGGTGGTGGGGACGGACATCGACGAGGCCATGCTCGCCACCGCCGCACGGTTCGTGGCCGATGAGGGCCTCGGCAATGTGGTGCTCAGGAACGACGATCTGTTCGCCACCCGGTTGGAGCCCGCTTCATTCGACGTGGTGCACGCGAGGTTTGAGCTCACCCCGCTGGGCCGGGGCCAGGAGCAGATGGAGACCTACGTCCGGCTGCTGCGCCCCGGCGGCACGATCGTCTTGGAGGACCCCGATTGGGGGTCCTGGCACTTTAATCCTCCGGCACAGGCGGGCGAGAAGCTGATCGCTCTTGTCTGCGAGGCGTTCGCCCGCTGGGGTAACGCCGAAGCTGGCCGCAAGCACCTGGAGCTGCTGCGCAGCTTCGGCATCGCGGGCCACCTGCGGGCCGAGGTATTGGCGCTCCCGCCTGGACATCCATACCTGCGCCTTCCGCTGCAGTTCGCCACGGCCCTGGAGGCGCGATTGCTCGCGTTCGTGGACGCCGGCGAGTTGGAGCGGCTGCGCCAGGAGGCGGAGACCGAGCTGCAAGACCGCGGCCGGTGGGGCACCACATTCACGCTCCTGCAGTCCTGGGGCAAGCGGGCGACTTAAGCCGACGTTCGCACCCGGCGATACTCGGCCGAGGACGGCGGACGGGACGTCCGCGGGTGCAGAAGCGAAGTGGAGGCGACGGTTGGGGTACATAGCTAAACACTCGGGCACCGTGACGACCCCTAGTTTGAAGGTTAGCCTGCGCTAAGTTGGCTCGACGAGGTCATAGGCTGCCGCTGTGGGTACTGAAGTTTGGGCCAGCGGCGCGGCGTATGAACCGTACGTGGGCCGGTGGAGCCGGCTGGTGGCCCCGGAGTTCCTGCGGTGGCTGGCCGTTCCCGATGGGGCGCGGTGGGTGGATGTCGGTTGTGGCACTGGGGCGGTAGTCGAGGCGATCCTGCGGCAGGCAGATCTCAGCGAGGTTGTCGGGATCGACCGGTCCGCGGCTTACGTCGAGTACGCCCAAGCGCACATCATCGACCTCCGGGCGCGGTTCGAGGTCGGCTCCGCCAGCGCCCTGCCACTGGACGATGCGCAGGTGGACGCGGCGGTGACCGGGTTGGTGCTCAACTTCGTGCCCGACGCGGTACAGGCGTTGGCGGAGATGGCCCGGGTGACCAGGCCGGGCGGCACGGTCGGCGCCTACGTGTGGGACTACGCCGGCCAGATGCAGCTGATGCGCTATTTCTGGGACGCTGCGGGGGCACTGGACCCCCGGGCCCGGGAGCTGGACGAGGGGGTGCGCTTCCCCCAGTGCCGCCCGGAGCCGCTGCAGGCCCTGTTCACCGGAGCCGGCCTGGCCGACGTCCAGGTACGCCCGATCGATGTGCCGACCCGCTTCCGCGATTTCGACGACTACTGGACGCCGTTTCTTGGCGGGCAGGCCCCTGCGCCCGGGTACGCTATGTCGCTCAGTGAGGACCGGCGCACCGAGCTGCGCGAGTACCTCCGGGCGCGACTGCCATACGACGCGGACGGGTCGATTTCGCTGATCGCCCGCGCCTGGGCTGCGCGCGGTGGGCACTAACCACCGTGACCGGCGGTGGGTACACGAGGTGCTCTGACCGACGACATCATGATGCGCGGTCCGTATGTCATGAGCAGCCGCGGGATGACCTCGTAAGCGACGAGCGTCGGGGGCTGTTGGCGCACACTGGGGCATGGAGGCGGCCTGTCGGTAGAAGCTTAGGCTTACCTAACTAGCATAGAAGGCCGAGCTGCTGCAGGGAGGCCAGAGCGAGCGTGTCAGTGCTGAGCCATCTCGACTTCCTGTGTGCTGCCACTATCGCTGGGCGACCTTCGCTCTCAGGACACCGACCATGAACACTGCGAACCCTTCCCTCGGTCGGCTATGGCGAGGGCGTTCCTCCGGGGCTACGGTCGATGGCCAGGCGCGGTGGCGGGTTGGGGGCTTGCGGGGCGCCGATTTCTAAGCGCTTGCCGAGCGGCGAGGAGGGCGGCATGTCCCAGGATGATGTCAAGACGATGCAGTATGCCTACGATGCGTTCAACCGGGGTGACATCCCGACTGTCATAGCGGTGATGACCCCAGACATCGAATGGAACGAGCCCGGGGGCGGCAGGGCACCGCAGGGCACCTTCACCGGCCCGCAGAGCATAGCCAAGGACGTCTTCTCCGCTGTCCCGGAAAATTTCGAGGACTTCCGCGCGGACGTCAATGAGTGGATCGACGCCCGCGACCGCCTCATCGTGACCGGACATTTCCGGGGAACGGCGAAGAGCGGTGAGGCGATCGACGTCCCCTTCGCGCACGTGTGGACGATGCGCGGCGGTAAATCCGCCACGTTCCACAACTATGTCGACCAGCCGGCCTGGAGCAAGGCCTGGGGCGCTTGACACAGGGGCGCCGGGCGGCCCCGGGACCTCTCGTCGCGCCAAGATCAAGGGTTGTTCACGAACGCTGGGGCACCGGGGCGCCCTGTTCATGGAAATTGAGGCTAACCTAAGCGCGACGGTGTCTTATCGGCAGGTATTACCCAAGCGGCGATGCCTGTGGGTGCCGAGAATCCTGTCACCTCATGCGACCTGCACGTATTCGTGGATGAGGCCGCCGAGCCGGTCTCGTCGCAGCGGCCGGATGGTTGCTCCGGCGAGCGGGGGAGTGGCGCCAGCGGGCGGGCGTTGATGCAGCGATCGGTGAGGCCTGTGCGCGTTGTAATGCTGGGTGAACTCGCGTAGCACTGCGTCGAGGTGGCGTGGTCCGGTGATCAGTATGTGGTCGAGGCATTCGCGGCGCAGGGTGCCGATGAAGCGTTCGGCGATCGCGTTTGCCCGGGGTGCCCGGATCGGGCTGCGGATGATGCCGATGTCGGCGCCGGTGAACACGGCGTCGAACGCGGCGGTGAATTTGCTGTCCCGGTCGCGGATCAGAAATCGGAACCCGTCGGCGCGGTCGCCGAGGTCCATCAGTAGGTTGCGGGCCTGTTGCGTGACCCAGGCCCCGGTGGGGTGAGCGGTGATCCCGGCGAGGTGCACCCCGCGACGGCCGTGCTCGATCACGATGAGAACGTAGAGGCGTCGCAGGAACACGGTGTCGACGTGGGCGAAGTCGATCGCGAGGATCGTGTGGGCCTGGGCGGACAGGAACTGTCGCCAGGTCGGCCCAGCTCGGCGGGGCGCCGGGTCTAGGCTCGCGCTTTTCAAGATGTTCCAGACGGTCGAGGCGGCCACGGTATGGCCGAGGCCGACCAGCTCGCCCTGAATTCGTCTGTAGCCCCAGGCGGGATTCTCGCGCGCCATCTGCAGCACCAGGGCTCGGATCGGCGGTGCGGTGGGTGGTCGGCCTGGTCGTCGGTGCGGGTAGGTCCAGCGTCGGGCGACGAGCTGAGCGTGCCAGCGCAGCAGCGTGCGCGGTGAGACCAACCGCAGGCGCCGTAGAGGGGTGGGCAGCAGTCGGCTCAGCGCGCTGAGCATGGCGCGGTCGAGCCACGTCAAGGTCGGCCGGGGATTGGGGCGGCGCAGCACCGCGACCTCGTGACGCAGCACAAGGATCTCGACGTCCTTGGCGGTGTCGGAGCGGGCGAGCAGCGCCAGCCAGCTCAGCACGCGAAGGAGCATCAAGTAGGCAAGTCCGAGGGCCACGCCAGCGATCATGCTGCGCTGGCACGGGACGGTGATGGTGAGGGCCAGCCGTAGAAAGTTCCTGGTCAGAGGCAGTGACACGGTTCTCGGCACTCACAGGTCGATCTTGACGTTTGGCCACTCGGATGGGGTGCGCCGCGCCAGCCAGTTCAGCACACGGCCGAGCGGAGGTATGCGCGTCGACACGCCAGCGACGAGCGATCATGTTGGGTGGCATGCGAGCGGATCTGGTCGGAATCTGGGCGGCAGGAACGGGTTCGGCCTGCGATTGGTCGTTCCGCGGCCGGACGTCGGTGTAGGGTCCTGCTCGCCCCAAACGTCTTGTCCCCGACGATCACGGGTGCCACTTCAGGGCGGGCCGGTTGGCATCTCCGGCCAGCCGAACGGCCCTAGTACGTCCGACGCGACCGCTGCCACCCTCGCAAGCCTCGCGACAGCGTGGGAGATGCGCCCTCGCGGGTCGGCGATCCCGGCCGCCTCGCCAGGGGTCTGAAGCCCGGACCTGCGGTTTGGCCCAGGCGCTTCGGACCACCGCGAGTGAGGAGAACCCGCATGACCGTTCAGATTGACGAACTCGGCCCGGTTGACTGGTTGGTGGTGGAGTTCCCGGGAAGCAAGTTCCACGGCGAGATCGCACCCGCTCTGGACGACCTCGTCGAGCGCGGCATCGTCCGGGTCCTGGACCTGCTCATCCTGAAGAAGGACACGGACGGTTCGCTGGAGGCCTTCGAGCTCGCCGACCTGGACGAGAGCGAGATCGGTCAGCTGCGGGCCTACGAAGCCGAGTTGGCGATGCTGCTCGGCGAGGACGAGGTGGCCGCCGTCGCCGAAGCCATCGAGCCGGGGAGCGCGGCCGCGTGCATGGTCTACGGAAACGCGTGGGCCGCGCCGTTTGCCTCGGCCATGCGCCGAGCCGGTGGGCAGTTGGTGGCCGACGGACGAATTCCCGTTCAGGCACTGTCGGCCGCGAGCGCGGCACAGGACGCAGGAGGTGCATGAGATGCCACTAGGACGCAGGAGGCTCGGCCGTGCCGGGCTGATCGCCGGCGGCGCGGCCGTTGTCGCACACCGACGCCGAGGCAAGCGGGACGACCGACAAGACGACCGCGAGGACCGACAGGACGACCGCGGGGACCGACGGGACCGCCGCGAGGACCGGTGGGATCGATAGGACCGGCCGTGATTCCCGCGCCTTGCGCCGCTGAACCACCAGCGACGCTTGCGCCGCTGAACCGCCAGGGCGGTGGCGCCACCCGCCCTGGCGGTCGCGGCGCAGCCGCACTATTGCGATCCGACGGCGGGACAACGTGCCTGGTCGGACACCTGCTGGCGGGCCGCGCTGGGACCGATCTGACCGGTGAGATTCTCGCACTCCTCGACGTTGGGGGCGGACATCACCAGCGTGATCAACCACCCGCTGGCGGGCACCGATCGCGCGGGCAACCTGGCGTGACGGCTGAACTGAAGGGATCTGACAGTGACGGACACGACACCCGCGGATACCGCGGCGGCGGGCACGTCGACCGGGTCGGCGATTCGTTGGGCACCGCTGATCGCGCTGGGAACCGCCCAGTTCGTGATGGTGCTCGACCAGTCGGTGATGAATGTGTCGATCAGCACCCTGGTGGCCGAGTTCGAGACAACGGTGACCACGATCCAGGCAGTGATCACGCTGTACTGCCTGGTCATGGCGATGTTCATGATGACCGGTGCGAAGGTCGGCGACATCATCGGCCGCCGCCGGGCGTTCGTCGTCGGCCTGGTCATCTACGGCTGCGGTTCGCTGCTGACCGCGGTGGCGCCGACCGTGGCGGTGCTGACCCTGGGCTGGTCGATCCTGGAAGGGATCGGTGCAGCGCTGGTCTTACCGGCGCTCGCCGCGCTCATCGCGGGGAACTTCGCCGGAGCCTCCCGGAAGGTGGCCTACGCGGTGATCGGTGGCGTGGCCGGGGCCGGCATCGCCGTGGGCCCGATCCTCGGTGGCTGGGCCACGACCGAGCTCAGCTGGCGGGTCGTGTTCGCAGGCGAGGTCGTGTTGGTCATCTTCATCCTCGCCATGACCGGAAAGGTCGCCGACGCCAAGCGCAGCGGGCCGAAACCGCGGCTGGACTACCTGGGTGCGGTCATGTCGGCCGTGGGCCTGGGCATCATCGTGCTCGGCACGCTGCAGTCCAGCACCTGGGGCTGGGTGGTGCCGAAAGACTCCCCGATCACTCCGCTGGGTTTCTCCCTGACCATCTGGATGATCGCGGGCGGCGCCGTCCTGCTGTGGGCCTTCACGGTGTGGCAGCGCCACCGGGAGAAGACCGGCGCGGACCCGCTGGTGCACCTGAGCCTGCTGCGGATCCCGCCGCTGCGCGCGGGCCTGACCGGGCTGTTCAGCCAGAACCTCATCCTCATGGGTGTCTTCTTCGTGGTGCCGCTGTACCTGCAGCTCGTGCTCGGCCTGAACGCCCTGCAGACCGGCATCAAGATGCTGCCCATCTCGATCACCATGTTCCTGGCCGCCGCGGCAGGCTCGCGGCTGTCGACCCGCTTCACGGTGCGCGGGATCGTTCGGACCGGGCTCACCACCACGGTGCTCGCGATCCTGATCCTGATCGCCACGATCGATCCCGAGCTGAAGGACGTAGGGTTCGCCGTCTCGATGGCGATCCTCGGCGTGGGCATGGGGCTCATCGCGTCCCAGCTCGGCAACGTGGTGCAATCCTCGGTCGACGCCTCCGGACGCGGGGAGGCAGGCGGGCTGCAGTACACCGGGCAGCAGCTGGGCTCCTCCCTCGGCGTGGCACTGATCGGCGCGATCGTGCTGACCGGCCTGACCAGCGCGTTCGTCACGACGATCCAATCCGACCAGCGGATCAGCGCCCAGGTCTCCGCGCAGGTGGGTGTCGCCGTCGAGAACGGTATCGACTTCGTCTCGGACAACCAGGTGCAGGCCGCCGCCGAGAAGGCTGGGCTCGACCAGCCCACCACCGCCGCCATCGTGGACGACTACAGCAAGGCCCAGCTCGGCTCCCTCAAGATCGGCCTGTTCACCGCGGCCCTGCTCGCCCTGCTCGCCCTAATGTCCACCCGGGAACTCCCGCACGACCCACCGGCCGGGCGCCGCAAAGAGGAGGAGGACCCGGAGCTGTCCCCGTCATCGGCCTGAGCCCGGATCCACCGACGAGTTTGCTTTGAGATCACGGGGTGGCGACGCACGAATGCCCTTCGCCTTCGGTGACACACCCTCGGCAAGTCCATCGTCGCAGGTCAGACGGGAGGCTGTGGGGTGCGAAGACGGCGGTTGAGGCTCCTGGTATGCCTTGTCGTGACGGCGTTCCTCGCGTCGGCGCCGGGCTCCGCTGCCGCGTTCGGCACGATCGACACCGGCGGCCAGAACCGCGAGCACGAACGCCTCACCCGGGCCGCCCTGGCCTGTGCCGGGGACGCAGGGTCGGATCCGAATTGCTTCGAGCCGAGATCCATCGACTATCTCGCGGGACACGACCGCGAATTCGGGGCCGTCGGGGCCCCCGACAACGACGAGCTGTCGGACCCGTCAGCGCATTGCGACAACGCCGACTTCCTCACGGGCGGATACCCGCGTACCCGCGACCAGGCCACCGCCTCGCTGGTGGACTGCGTGAACCAGATGCGCAGCCGCCTCGGAGAAGGAGTGGTAAGCGCCCAAGGTCTGCTCGACGACCAGGGCCAGGTGATCCCAGCCGAGGTGAACCTCAACCCGGAGTGCAATTCCCACGAAGCCGCAGAAGAGCGCGCCAAATGCACGGCCCTAGAACGATTCGGCAGGCTCCTGCACGGAACACAAGACTTCTACGCACACAGCAACTGGGCCGATAAAGCAGACCCGACCCGTCCGATCGGAGACGACAACCCGCCGGGTCTGAACCTGCCCGCGCCGAGTCCGGTGCTCGACCTCCGCAGCGGGACGACCCCCAGCGTGCCGTCCGACCTCACCACCGGTTGCTACGTGCTGAAGGACGAGGTTCCCGGCGTCGGTGAATGCGCGCAGCGTGTCACACACGCGGCGCTCAACAAGGACCGGGGGCTGATCGACCCCAAGACCGGGAAGACCACCGGGCCGACAACGCCGCGTGGCATGGTTGAGGACAACTTCGCGAAGGCGGTATCAGGAGCCATCGCCGAGACCCGCCGACAATGGCAGGACTTTCAATCCGAGCTGACGGCGCGGTACGGGAAGGAGAAAGCGGAACTCATGATCTGCGCGCTTACCCATGACGATCCCGTCAACGACTGTCGTGGTCGCGGCTGGGCTCAAGCCGTTGGGCCGCTTCTTGTCCTCGGGTTTGCCCTTGCTGCGATCGCAATGATAACGCTTCTGGTGCGTCGCCGACGCCGGCCAGCCGGTGGTTCGTGACTCTCGTTCTGATCAGAGCGATGGAGCGTGGAGCGCCCGCCCCTGCTGATACAGCTCAGCAGGTAGACCGCACGTTTACGAACCTTGTCCGGCCGGTTGCCATTCTGATTGAAGAGAACGGCGGCAGTTGCTCCCCACCAGTTCAGGTGAACAATCTGGTTCTACGCTCCGCCTAACCAAGCACGCCGCAGTGGAGTAAAGGGAGCGTGGCCCCGCGCGTGTGCGTGCTACACTCCGGCGCGCTAGCCAATTACCCGCGGGGGAGAACCAACCCATGCAACCTGCGCAATTGCTGTACGCTGATTCTGGATCAGCGCCAACCGGTACTGGGAGCTTCAGTTACTTCGCGAACTTCAACGTCCTTGTTCAGAATTTGGCCTTCGCAAAGCAAGTTCGGATACTTGCTCGCGACTTCACTGGATGGAACATTCACCCGTGTTCTTTCGCCAGCTTCGCTCCCGGGAACACGGAACTGTGGACGGCCCATGTCGGAAGCCCAGCCATCGACCAGTTCGTCGTGGAATATGAAGTGCAAGGGAAAACGTTCCGGGACAATAACGGGTCCGCGAATTATCGTCTCGATATTGCAGCTTCCCAGACGGACGGGGTAGGATCTGTCGCCTTGAACCCATTCGTGCAATTGGCCAGTGCGGGCCTCGACGGTTCCGGCCGTCTTTCGGTTGACGTTCTTGTGAAGAACGTCGCCTTCGCCAAACAGGTCGGCATTGTGTTCACAACTGACGGGTGGGCTACGAACCACGTCGCAGCTGGCTTCTTCGAGAGCAACTTCGCCCCGTTCGGCGATCCGAACCAGCCAAACGCTGAGCTCTGGAACATGGCGGCTGTCGTAGGGCCGAGCGCCCACGGCCAGTTCGCGGTCTTTTACGCCGTGAACGGAATCACGTTCTGGGATAACAATCAAACCGCAAATTATGCGTTCTGATCCGAATCCGCGAGTAGGCGCCGAGCTGATCTTGAGCTGGACAGAGTTAATGTTGATCGGGGCGCGGACCGGGTGTCGGGCAGCGCGGCGCCCGAGTGTCGCCTCGAGTGAGCGGGTTCCGGCGCCGTATTGGGACTGTTCGGCCTGGCCAGGGCGGTTCGGGCAGGGCGCGGAGGCGGCGAGGCAGGGCATCGGCAAAGTCGTGGTGAGCGGGTGCTGATCAGCGACGACACGCTGTCGAGATAGAGGTACGGGCACGGCCTCGGTGGTGATCATGGCGGTTCCTACGCCAACCGTGATCATCGGAAGAGAGCCGTGCCCGCAGTCGTATCTTCGCCGATCCCTGCTGTCCTCGACCGAGTGGCCTGTCTGAGTTCAGGACATCGTTCACACCTGTCGCGGGACATCCCTTCGGAGTGTCGGCGTGTGGGTGCCGAGAACTCGGTCACGTCATGCGACCATGCGACAGCACGTTGGACGGCGGGATCGAGCCAGGACATCTTCGGGCGAGGGTTGTTTCGAGGCAGCACGGCAACCTCATGACGCAGCACCAGGATCTCGACGTCCTTCGCTGCGTCGGAGCGGGCGAGCAATGCCAGCCAGCCCATCACGCGGGTGAGCATCAGGTAGACGAGTCGCAAGGCCACAGCGGACGATCATGCAGCTGAGGCCGTGTCCGTGACCGAGAGGCTGGCGCAGATGAAGTCGCTGGGCATCAGAGACCGTGACATAGTTCTCGGCACCCACACTGTTCGACGGCGGTCAGCGATCGAGGAACTGGGCGATCTGTTGCGTCAGCGGGGTCGAGCCGTGTGGTCTGCGGAGGGGAGCAGGTCCTCGTCGTGGCGCCCGGTGGAGTCGCCGTCGAGGACGTCCAGGTGTCGGTCGCTGGCGAGTGCCGGGTTGTCGTCGGCCTCGAGTGTCGTCTCGCAGCGCAGCCCCGTGTCGCGGACCGGGAGCTGCATCTCGGTAGGCAAGGGCGCCGCAGCTCGGGTCGGGCCTGCGGATCTGGTGGGACCTGGTGCCGCGCGGCAGGATTCCAACGAGCGGTGGCCCTGCTTTGCGGAGCAAGCGCGGGCCGCTGTCCGATGCGTCACGAGACGGAGAGGGCCGATCGTGGACCGTGTGACCTGGGACCGCACGTCTGCGAGGTGCTCACGGACCCCGCTCTGGCAGTCCACGTCGGGCTCCTCCGCTTCGACTACGCCTCGATGCCGGCGGCGGTCTGACGCTCTGCGGGTGTGCGGGAGGTCGCTGGTCTCGCAGCGGCACCGCGGCCGCGGCCGGTCCCGCTTGATCTGTCGCAAGCAGCGTGTCCGCCGACCCCGGCCTCGGCGGCGCGTTCACATGGAAGACACCCAAATCGATGCTTAAAGGCAACCTGAGAAAGCCGTCAACTGAGTGTGGATAACTTGTGTGTAACGGTCGTACATCTGCTGGGTTAAGCGCCGAGGTTGTCCCGGCTCTCGTGGAGCTTGAGGTGGCGGTCCCCACCCTGAGGACCGCCCTGCGGTCGGCACTCGGGTGAACCGCCAGGAACACCACGAGGGGGGCCGGACCGTCGCGGGGCGGGATCGCCGCTGGCGGCATTCAAGATCCTCTACCCGGTCGAGGTGGCCACCCGGGTGGCCGAGTCCGACCGGCTCGCCGGCGCGGGGTGTGGGTTGTGTCGGCGCACTACGGCGGGCTCGTGTCGGCGCACGAGGATGTCGATGTCCTTGGTTGCGTCGGAGCGGGGGAGCAGCGCCAGTCAGCTCAGGACGCGGGCGAGCGCCAGGTATGCGAGTCGGACAGTCACAGCGAGCGATCGTGCCAGCCGGGGTTCGGGGTACGGCTTCGGGCGTCGGCCCGGTTGCGAAAGCGCTGGTCAGACGACGTGACACGATTCTCGGCACCCACAGGCAGGCAACCCCGCGCGATTGATCAGGTACCTGACCCCCGCGAGCTGCGCGTCCGCTACATCGAACCGACCGACCGCCTCTCGACGTGTCCGAGATCGAGCGCGTCGTCCACGCCGAGAAGCCGTGAGGTGTAGACGGCGCTTCCTCGCCTGCCCCACCACGCGGTCGCGCTGAGGGAACCCGACGGATGGCGATGCCGGATCTATTCTCGATTCATCCGAGATGAGTGGGGCCAGATGCAACGGGACGTTCGTGCGTCGGACGCCGAGCGGCAGGCTGTGGTCCGTCGGCTCGAGCTGGCGCTGCGGGACGGGCGCCTCACGATCGTCGAGTTCGACGAGCGGGCGCGGGCCGCCTATGCAGCGCGGACCCGCGGCGAGCTGGACGACCTGATCGAGGATCTGCCTCGCGACCTCTGGTGATGCTGCCCTACCGGCCCTCCTCCTGACCGTCTGCGTGCACCTGCTCCGGCGTGACCCCGGGAGCAGCCACGGGCGGCGACGCCGGAAGCTGTGGCGCATCATCAGGTGTGCGAGCGGGACGATCGGCCCCGGTCGAGGCGACCGCCTGCCCAAAGAAGCGCAGCACCTCCACCGGCAGCGGCACGACCAGCGTGCTGTTCTGCTCCGCGGCCACGTCACTCACCGTCTGCAGCAACCGCAGCTGCATCGCCCCGGACGGATCTCCCATCACCCTCGCTGCGTCAGCGAGCCGCGCGGATGCCTGGTACTCGCCCTCAGCCGCGATCACCCGGGCGCGTCGATCCCGCTCGGCCTCGGCCTGGTGCGACATCGACCGTCGCATGCCCTCGGGCAGCGCGATGTCCTTGATCTCGACGCGGTCGACACTGACCCCCCAGTCCTCGGTGGGAGTGTCGATCACCGCGCGCAACTCGGCGTTGACCTGCTCGCGGTCCGACAGCAGGGTGTCGAGGTCGGCACGCCCGATCACCGACCGCAGCGAGGTCCGCGCGACCTGCGAGATGGCGCCGAGGTAGTTCTCCACGTTGACCACGGACTTGACCGGGTCGACGACGCGGAAGTACACGACCGCGTCGACAGTGACCGTCACATTGTCCTTGGTGATCGCGCCCTGCGGTGGGATGTCCATGACGATGGTCTGGATCGGCACCTTCACCATCCGGTCCGCGATCGGGATCATCATCCGCAGCCCGGGCTCACGTACATGGGACAGCAGCCGCCCGAAGCGCAGCACCACACCGCGCTGATACTGCTGCACCATCCGGACGCTACTGGCAAGCAACGCCAGCAGCAGTACCACGACCACGAGAAGAATCGCCGTGACCACAGATCTCACTTCCTTCGGTAGTCGACCTGGGCATCGCTGAGTCAGATCCGCCTAGATCGGACACAGGAGCAGCAGGATCCACGGAACCAGCGCCGCTGCGGTGATTGCGCCGAGAACGGGCCACCACGAAGCCGGTAGGAGGACCGATGCCCCGACAAGCAGCAGCGCAACGACGAGCACGAGCATCGTGCGCCGCACAGATGACGGCCGCCGCTCCAGCTTCGGGAGGGAACCGCGGCCAGCCTTGACGGTCGCCAGGATCGGAAGAACCATCCATTGCTAGCGCCTTTCAGACAGCGGTCAGCAAAAAATGCCGACCAGCCTTCCCGGCGCGCCCATTTCGAGTGTAGGGGTCGGTCCCGCCACCGGCCACCCGCTGGGGCGATGAACACCTGTCCAGACGGTATCGGCGTGTCAGTGCCCGCCGGGCCGTGCGAGCGGATGTGCGTGCTTGACATGAGCGCGTCGGGGCTCGGCCGGATCGCAGGCAACCGGGGACGCGACGGTGACGGCGCTGAGTTCCCTGCCGGTCGCGGCGGACGCGCTGGTCGCGCTGAGGATGGCCGAGGCCGAGATCGTGCCCGTCGTCGTGGCCAACAACCGCGGGACAGCCGCCCTGTGGCAGGTGACCTGGCAGGCGCCGAGCGCTACCTCACCGCAGCGATGTACGTCGACCTGGACAGACTCGCGATTCCACGGCTGAACGCCATGGCCTACCACTCCCTGCTGCGGTGCGAGCGCGGCGAGCTGGCCCCCGCGGAGGCGGCGGCACGACGCGTCATCGACACAGCCTCTGCCGCCGGGCTCGCGGCGGCCGTGCAGGCGGTGGGCGCCTACCTGACGTTGCGCGGGTGACCCTCGACCGCGGCCGCACGGCACGGGCCTCTACGCTGCGGGATGTTGCTCCAGAACCCCGGCGACGCACGCGGTGAGACGATCACCGCGCCGCCCGCCGAAGGGCCTGCGGGATGTCTACGCCCCTGGTGAACGGCGCCGACTGGCGTCACAGCGCAGCATGCTGTTGTGAGGATCGCGAGCTGTTCGTCGCGCCTGGCACTCGTCGAACGATGACCCGCTGGCGGCCCAGCTACCGCACGCTGGTCGACCTGCCTGCGGGAGCGGCCCGCGGGGAGCTGGTCGCGGTGCGGGCTGTCGATACTCGACGAACTCGAACGGCGCGACGCCGACGGCATCCGCCGTTGGCTCGCCGCGGGTGCCCGCCCCGGCGGCGACCCCGCCCGGTACCTGGCGACCGGTCCCGGTGCGTGAGGGCGGCGCGTGAGGGCGGTGCGTGAGGGCGCTGCGTGAGGGCGCGGTGACGCGGGCGTTGCTGGCCATGGGTCATGACGTCCGGGACGACCGCGTGCTGGCCGAGTGGATCTGCCGGGCCTGCGTCGACGGGCTCGACATCGATGGGGCGGCGATCTCGGTGCACACCGCGAGCCCTCTGCGCCAGACCCTCTACGCCAGCGACGCCACCTCCGACCTGCTCGAGGAGCTGCAGTTCACCCTGGGCGAGGGCGCCTGTATGGACGCCGCCCGCACCGGGTGTCCGGTGCTGGTGCCCGACATGGCCGACGTCACCGGGTCGGGCCGGTGGCCGGTCTACGCCGCGGCGGTGGTCGAACAGGCCGGGGTCGGGGCCGTGTTCGCGCTGCCCCTGCAGTGGGCCACGATCAACCTGGGGGTGCTGGACCTGCACCGCAAGGCCGCGGGCTCGCTGCCGGCGGCCCAGCTGCGCGATGCGCTGGGCGCCGCGGACATCGCCGCGCTGATGCTGCTCGGGCTGCGCACCGACCCCGGCGAGGATCGGGTCTGGGAGCGGTCGTGGGGCAACCGTGCGGAGATCCACCAGGCCACCGGCATGGTCCTCGCCCAATTGGACCTCAGCGCGACCGATGCCTTCGCGCGGCTGCGGGCCTACGCTTTCCTCGAACACCGGCTCCTGGGCGACGTCGCCCGCGACGTGGTGGCCAGGCGTCTGCGGTTCACCCAGGACACCTGACCGTCACGGTCGGCCCCCGAGGGGAGGACGGGAATGGACGAGGCGGCAGGCGGCCGGGAGACCGTGCTGATCAGGGCGTTCGTCGAACTCGCCGACACGCTGGTGGACGACTACGACATCATCGATCTGCTCGACCGGCTGGCGGGCTACTGCGTCGAGCTGCTGGCCGCCGATTCGGCGGGCATCCTGCTCGCCGACGCCCACCGCGACCTGCGGGTGGTGGCCTCGACCAACGAGCAGACCGAGTGGATGGAGCTGCTGCAGCTGCAGGCCGACGAGGGCCCGTGCGTGGAGTGCTTCCGCACCGCCACCCCGGTCAGCGTCCTCGACCTGTCCGAGACCACCCGCCGGTGGCCCCGGTTCGCCGCGGCGCTCGCCGACCGCGAGTGCTACCGCTCGGTGCACGCGCTGCCGCTGCGGCTGCGCGGTGAGCCGATCGGCACGCTCAACCTGTTCCACCGCCGGCCGGGACCACTGCCGCCTGCGGACCTGGCGTTGGGACAGGCGCTGGCCGACACGGCGACGATCGGCATCCTGTCCGAACGCGCCATCAACCGCGGCGAGGCGCTCAACGAACAGCTGCAGAACGCCCTGAACAGCCGCGTCATCATCGAGCAGGCCAAGGGCGTGCTCGCCGAACGCGGCAGCCTCGGCATGGACGCGGCGTTCGACCGGCTCCGCGGCTACTCGCGCGATCACAGCCTCAAACTCAGCGACGTCGGCAGGCAGGTCATCGAGTCCGACCTCGCCACGGCGGTGCTGGCCGGCCGCCCCTCCCGCAAGACCACACCACGACGGCCGTAAACCCGCACCCACTCAGCCGCAGGCCTGGCCGGACGACGAGGACGGGACAGGCGCCGCCCGGCCCGCGGGTCGTCGACGGACCGACGCCGGCGGAGCAACGCCGGGCCAGATGTTCACCGACCTCAACCCAGACCCCCGACCCCCGCTTGCCGGGCGAGCGGCGTCAATCTCCGCGATCAGCACGCGATCGGCGGCGCGGACTACGGGCATGTCGAGTCCTTGCGGACTCTCCGGATTCGATGGTTCAGATGACACTCCGCGCGCCTGAGGGTTCTGCAGGTCGGCGTTGTAACAAAGCCCGTGTCCGCGCCTACGTCACGTCCACCCGGGTTTCCGAATACGTTCCGGCTGTGCGCACGGCTATGCCGCAGACTGCCGCTCGTACCACGAGGTGCGGATTCGGTCGTGTCCGGCCGCGCCGAGCGTCGCACGGGCTTCCGGGCGCCTCGGGATCGGCGAGGGTGTCGAGTATCAGCTGGCACCATGTGGTGGCCGCGTTCACCGCGAGGTGCGCGGGGCGCGGGCGGAGCCCGACGCGCGCTTCGGCGGCGCCGTACCGGTCCGGTATCCGGTTGCGGCCACCGACGGCTCAGCCAGGGCAAAGGCAAGTTCACTCTAGGTAGTCGCCGTGACGGTCCGTAGCGAGAGCAGGGAAAGCGCCCGGTACCGGTCGCGCGCTATCCTCTCGGTAGTCCTCTTGATACTAAGAGAAAACCTGGCTAGCGGACTCTATTAATTTCGTGGTAGGGTTGCCAGGTGAAGCAGCGCCGAATCCCTCGCACCGAACTTGCGGAGATTCGCCGACAGTTCGCCCGAATGTTGGACGATGGACTGTCAGCACAATCTATCATGGTGGCGTTGAAGCTGAGTCGTACGACGTACTTCGAGTGGAAGAAGAAGTATCAGGAGCATGGGCTGGATGGGTTGAAGGTTCGTCCGCTTCCTGGTGCGGCACCGAAGTTGACCGATCAGCAGTCCAGTCAGTTGCGGTGCTGGTTGGTAGGCCGTGATCCACGGCAGTTCCAGTTCGATTTCGCGTTGTGGACCCGCCGGATCGTACGGGATCTCATCCGCCTGCAGTTCGACGTGGAGATGACCCCACAAGGGGTGGGGCAGCTGTTGCGCCGGCTCGGTCTATCGCCGCAGCGGCCGTTGTACCGCGCCTACCAGCAGAACCCGGAGGCGGTGCGGCAGTGGAAGGAAGACCGGTATCCGGAGATCCGGGAACAGGCCCGTCAGGAAGGTGCCGAGATCTACTTCGGTGACGAGTCGGGAGTACGGACCGATCACCACGCAGGCACCACGTGGGCCCCGGTCGGACAGACGCCGGTGGTCGAGGTGACCGGAGAACGCAAGTCGGTCAATATGATCTCCGCGGTCTCCCCGGTAGGGACACTTCACTTCGACGTGTTCTTCGGTACCTGCGACGCCACGGTGTTCGTCGAGTTCCTCAAGAAGCTCATGCACGACGCCCCGGGCCCGGTGTTCCTGATTCTGGACAACCTCAGTGTGCACAAGGCGCCCCCCGTGAAAGAGTACGTCGCATCGCTCGATGGCCGACTGAAGTTGTTCTTCCTGCCCGGGTACTCACCCGAGCTCAACCCCGATGAATGGGTTTGGAAGAATGTGAAGCACGACGACATCAAGCGGGCCGGTATCCAGCGTGGATCTGAGCTGTTCGGCATCGCAGTCCGGGCGCTGGAACGCCTCCAGCAGCTTCCGGAGGTCATCCGGGGATTCTTCCGAGATCCCGCCTTGGCCTATATCGGAGTCCATTAGCTAACTTTCCCCTTGGTATCGCCGACACCGTTAAGTCGCAGTATTCCAGCAGCTAAATTTCGCAGCGTCGCCATAACTCTTGGGCCGTTCCCGGTATACGCCTGATGCATATCCTCCGACCACGTAGTGTCTCGAACATAGTGACTCTTGTTCTCAATTCCCCAGTGTGACCGCACGTAGGTATGGAAGTCTTCAGCTGTTGCCTCAGCGCTGCTGAGAATCCATGCAAGCTCCTTGCTCTTGCACTCCCCGGCGAACGTGAACACCTTTCGGCGGATACAGGCGGCACGCACAGCGCACGGAAAGTCAATCCCCGCAGCGTCGGTGACCCACGTATCCCAAGCGTTGACTCTTCCGTGACCACGCTCAGTCACAGAATGGCCAGGATCACCCTTCAGTAGCGGAGACACCTTCTCGAATACTGCCGCCAACAGGTTCGGCTGGTTTCCCTTCACTTGTAGGAAGTAGTCGAAGCCCCGGACGTCCTTGATGTGTCTCGCAGTCTCCCGCTGCGTGTGCGCGGCATCGGCCATGATCACCACCTTGTCAGCGTTGGCCACCGGCATCGCCTCAAGCAGGCCCTCCACCTGCGTAATCTCGTTCGTCCCCGCTGGCACCTCCACCTGCGCGATGGTCACTCCCACCTTCTGGACCATGGCAGAGAACAACGTGAACTGCGCGTTCTCATCAGTCCAGGAACCCCGCAGAACCTTGCCGTCGATCGCCAACGCCAACACCCCACCAGCGTCAACGCCGATATTGCTCCGCAGCCACGTCCCCGCCGCCCGGTCCAGCTCATCAGCGTCAACATCGCACAGGAGCCGACGAATCGTCCGCTCACCCGGGAACGCAAATGTCATCCGGAAATAGCACCACCGCGCGCCCAGCTGACCCAGCAACGACTGCGGCAGGTCTGCAACATGATCAGCCACCTGCCGAAAATTCGACGCCCCAGCCAGCACTGCAATCAGTGAAGCCGCCAACACAAAGACCAGCCCGTACATCCGACCCCGACGCTTGCGCGGATCCTTCACCGTCCCCAGCGCTTTCAGCAAACCCGCAAAATCCCAGTCGGCCCCGCTGTGCGGGACGTCAGAGAAGGCTGCGGTAGAATACACGGCGGAGGTCCGTTCTTTCGAGGTCTTGCGTCGTCAACCCAATTCTCTCGGGAGACGGACCTCCACCCATGGAGACACGCCGAACAATTCAACTCGCCAGCCAGGCCCACTCGTTCTGCCATTCAGGCGGACACTCCGGCGGTTACGGAATGCGAGACAACTGCTACCATAGGTGATCTTGTCGGGGCCGTGCGGCTCAGCGGTGCTCGGGTGGGGTGAGCAGGGCCTCGGCGAAGTGGCGCTGCTGGTCGATCAGCGCGTCGACGAACCGGCGCTGGCCGGCGAGGAAGTGGGCGAACAGGTCGTAGCCGCCGCTGATCGCGGCACGGGCTGGCGCGACACCGAACGGGCTGGGCCGACGCACCGTCTCGGTCCACATCCCCACCAGGGCCAGGGTGGCGTCCTGGCCGTGACGGACCACGCCGAGCACGAGGTCCTGGAGTTGGTGGGTGTTCTCGACGGCCGTCTCACGGGCCTGCTCGGTGAGGGCCGCGGTGAGGTCGGTGGCGGAGCCGTTGGTGTCGCGGGCGGTGTCGCGGTGCTCGGTGTCGCGGAGGTCGTCGTGGTCGTGGGCGCTGCGCGCCCGGCCCTTGATCTGGCTGGTCATGCTCAGGTACTCCCGGGGTCTGGGGGAGAGTTCGTTCGGACCCTGCGACCCTCGACGGCCCGTCCGTGCGATGCAACCGCCAACCGGTGTCTCACCCGAATGTCGCACAGAGTTTCACGGGGGTGACCGTTGGTCGCCGCGGCGGTCCGCCGAGCGTGTGCTCGGCGGATGGGCTGTTGTGGGCCGGATGTGGTGAGCGGTAGGTGAGGCGGAGAATCCGGGCTACGGTCGGTGTGCACGGTGCTACCGCGTGGATCTACGGACCGCAGCCCCGGACTCCGGCGACGGGCGTCCCCACCGGGCTCGGCGACATATCAGCGACGAGACGGCGATGCGCCGGTGTGCGGACCGCCGCCCGA
This sequence comes from uncultured Actinomycetota bacterium, assembly GCA_963736375.1. Lineage (GTDB taxonomy): Bacteria > Actinomycetota > Actinomycetes > Mycobacteriales > Pseudonocardiaceae > Pseudonocardia. The sequence continues at coordinate 34,111 of CAVTOL010000016.1, read as the reverse complement.
ATCCGATATGACGATCAACGGCCTGAGCAGTTGTAGAGCGCGTCGACCCGCAGGGTCGGGCTCCTCTGCTCTGCCGGCGCGGGAAGCCCTTGACCTCACCAGGGGCTTGTCGGTGGCCCGCGGGCGGTGTCGCCGTTGATGGTGGACCAACCATCCCCGGCCACCCGGACGAACTCACGCACAAGAACATGCCGGCACGATCATTGGCGCATTATCGTGACTTTTCCGTCCCGTGGGCGCCGAACCCGGTGCTCGTGGGCTGATTCGCGGGGGGAAGACATGGGGCGCCGTGGATCGTCGATGGGAGTTTGACGCGTTCCACGCCATGCGGAAGGCTCACTCGGGCAGGCGGCGTGATCCGTCTCGGACAATCGAATCTCCGGTTGTTCTATTCGTCCGAATTACCTTTACCAAGGGGAAAGTTAGCTAATGGACTCCGATATAGGCCAAGGCGGGATCTCGGAAGAATCCCCGGATGACCTCCGGAAGCCGCTGGAGGCGTTCCAGCGCCCGGACTGCGATGCCGAACAGCTCAGATCCACGCCGGATACCGGCCCGCTTGATGTCGTCGTGCTTCACATTCTTCCAAACCCATTCATCGGGGTTGAGCTCGGGTGAGTACCCGGGCAGGAAGAACAACTTCAGGCGGCCATCGAGCGATGCGACGTACTCCTTCACGGGGGGCGCCTTGTGCACACTGAGGTTGTCCAGAATCAGGAACACCGGGCCCGGGGCGTCGTGCATGAGCTTCTTGAGGAACTCGACGAACACCGTGGCGTCGCAGGTACCGAAGAACACGTCGAAGTGAAGTGTCCCTCCCGGGGAGACCGCGGAGATCATATTGACCGACTTGCGTTCTCCGGTCACCTCGACCACCGGCGTCTGCCCGACCGGGGCCCAAGTGGTGCCTGCGTGGTGATCGGTCCGCACTCCCGACTCGTCACCGAAGTAGATCTCGGCACCTTCCTGACGGGCCTGTTCCCGGATCGCCGGATACCGCTCTTCCTTCCACTGCCGCACCGCCTCCGGGTTCTGCTGGTAGGCGCGGTACAACGGCCGCTGCGGCGACAGACCGAGCCGACGCAACAGCTGCCCCACTCCTTGCGGGGTCATCTCCACGTCGAACTGCAGGCGGATGAGATCCCGCACGATTCGGCGGGTCCACAACGCGAAATCGAACTGGAACTGCCGCGGATCACGACCAACCAACCATCCCCGCAACTGACTGGACTCAGACCTCCGGAATCGGCAGCGGGGCGGCCCGTTGACATTGGCTTTCGTGATCGAACTGTTCCCGAAAGTAGCTGAGATACGGGCCTATCTGCGGTAGGTTCCGGGGGTGAGTCCGACGTTGCCCGAGCCGATGCTGGAGGACATGCCCGGGCCCGGGTCGCTGCGGCTGCTGGCCCATGAGGGCGAGACGGTGGTGCTGTCGGGGCGGTGGGTGTTGTTCCGCTTCCCGGTGGCCGATACCGGGATGCGCAGGTTGGCGATGATTGCGCTGACCGAGGCCGGGCACCCGGTCAAGACAGTGGCCGCAGTGTTCGGGGTGCACCCGAACTATCTGTCGACGCTGCGCAAGACCGCCCGCGAGCAGGGCTCGGGTGGGCTGGTCAAGGCGATGGGCCGCCCGGTGAAACTGAGCGCGGCGCAGCTGGCGCGGGCGCGCCGGTGGGCCGAGCAGGGTATGACCGGCCAGGAGATCGCGCGGCGGCTCGACGTGTCCGACACCATGATCAGTCGGCTGGTGAGTGCAGATCGCCATAGGGCTGAGCCGGTGCAGGACGAGTTGCCCGACCCGGAGTTGCCCGACCCGGAGTTGCTCGATCCCGAGCTGCCCGATCCAGCCCTCGTCGACCCGGTCGACGCCGAGCCCGACCCGGTCGACGCCGACCCGGTGGTTGTCGGGCCGGTGGTTGTCGGGCCGCAGAACCGGCCGGGCGGGGCGGGGTCCTCGCGGTTGGTCGAGGCCACGGTGGACAGCCGTTACGCGGGGGCGATGTTGTTGCACGGGTTCTTTGACCGGGTCGGCGCGCAGGCGGTGTTCGCTCCGTTGACCGGGACGAACACCGACAACGGCACCGCCGCGGCGGGTCGGCGCTGCGATGATGTGGCGTTGTTGACCGCGACCACGGTGGCGTTCGCGTTGGGGGTGGGGTCGGTGGAGGCCACCAAGCACCTGATCCGCTCCCAGGTCGGGCCGCTGGCCGGGGTGGACCGGCTACCCCAGCTGCGCACGCTGCGCCCGCGGCTGGGCGAGCTGGCCACCGCCTGTGACCCGCTGCGCCTCCAAGCCGACCTGGCCCGGGCGATGATCACCGCGGACGCGCCGCTGTTGGGCCTGTACTTCGTCGATGACCACTTCGTGCCCTACGAGGGCGCGAAACCGGTGGGCAAGGGCTGGAACACCAAACGCCGCCACGCCCAGAAAGGCCTGGCCGACACGGTGGTCACCGACTACCACGGCCGGGCGGTGTGTTTCGTGTCCGGCCCGCCCTCGGGGTTGACCAAGACCCTGCCCGCCGCGCTGGCCGAGCTCCGCACGGTCACCGGCCAGGCGAAGATCATGCTCGGGTTCGACCGCGGTGGGTCCTACGCGCAGGTCTTTCGCCACTGCCGCGATCACGACGTGGACTGGATCACCTACCGCCGCAGCGCGCTGGGCGCCAGCACCGCGACGCCACAACGGTACTGGCGGGTCGACGCCGGCGGTCGCGCCGAGATCGTGACCCTGGCCGACGAGACGGTGCAGATCAAGGACTACGGTCCGGCGCGGCAGCTGACCTTGTTCGAGCGCGACCAACCGGTGCTGCAGGTCCTCACCAGTGACCTCACCGCGCCGGCGGTGGCACTGCTGGCCTGGCTGCGGTGCCGCTGGCGCATCGAGAACGTGTTCAAGTACCTCAGCGCGCACCACGGCATCGACTGGCTGTGCCACTACGGCGCCGACATCGGCCCGGACACCGCGCTGATCGACAACCCGGCCCGCAAGACCGCCCGCGTCACCGCCAAACGCGCCGAGCTCGACCTGGCAGGCGCGCAGCGCGCGTTCGCCGAGCTGCTCCACGCCGAGCTGCCCGTCACCGAGATCAACGCCGCCATCCCCACCGCCGAGAAGAAGATCGACACAGCCCGCCGCGCGGTCGACCGGGCCCGCGACACCCTCAAGGCCATCCCCGCGAAGATCCCCGCCAACCAGCACGACCCGAAGGCCGAACGAGCGATCCTGCGCACCCGACGACGGAGCCTGCAGATGGTGCTACGGCTGCTGGCGTTCAACGCCGAAGCGTGGCTGGCCGACCGGCTCAACACCTACCTCGCCGACAACAACGAATACCGCGCCACCCTGCGCCACCTGCTCCACGTCGGCGGGCAGATCACCTACACCACCAACACGATCACCGTCGCGCTCGACACCCCCGCCACACCCAAGATCACCCGGGCGTTGCGGCTGCTGCTCGACGAGCTCAACACGACCCCACCCCACATCCCCGGCGACCACCGACCCATCACCTACAAGATCAGAACAGCCTGACCGACCTCAACTACGACCTTCTCCCAAATTCCGGAGGTCTGGGACTGCTGATCGGTCAACTTCGGTGCCGCACCAGGAAGCGGACGAACCTTCAACCCATCCAGCCCATGCTCCTGATACTTCTTCTTCCACTCGAAGTATGTCGTACGACTCAGCTTCAACACCACCATGATAGATTGTGCTGACAGTCCATCGTCCAACATTCGGGCGAACTGCCGACGAATCTCCGCAAGTTCGGTGCGAGGGATTCGGCGCTGCTTCACGGGTCAACCCTACCACGAAATCAATAGAGTCCGCTAGCCAGGTTTTCGCTTACTAGTGTTGGTCGTCTGGTTCCTGTGGGCCTTCCAGATGGGCTTCGGCACGCCGGTGCAGCTGGGCCCGGGGATCCTGTCCGCGTTCGTCGGCTGGCCGGCCCCGACCCTGGGCGCGACCGCGCAGTCGCAGGCGGTCATCCCGCTGCTCGATGGGCTCATGCCGAAGTTCCGGTTCCCCGAGTCGACGCTGGCCTATTTCCAGTTCGTCTTCGCGGGCATCACGCCGCTGTTGTTCCTGGGCAGTGTGGTCGGCCGGATCAACTTCAAGGTGTGGCTGATCTTCGTGCCGCTGTGGTCGACGTTCGCGTATGCCGTGAACGCCTTCCTGATCTGGGGCGGCGGTTGGTGGGGCCAACAGGGCGCGCTCGACTTCAGTGGTGGGTATGTGATCCACCTGGCGGCCGGGACGTCCGGGTTCGTCGCGGCGGCCGTGATCGGCCCCCGGCTGGCGCGGGACCGGGCCCGTCCGCTGCCCAACAACCTGCCGATGGCCGCGGCGGGCGCCGGGCTGCTGTGGCTGGGCTGGAACGGCTTCAACGGCGGTGACCCGTATTTCGCGGGCGCCGACGCGGCGATCGCGGTGGTCAACACCAACGTCGCCACGGCCGTGGCCCTGCTGGTGTGGGTCGCGATGGACATGCTCTTCGGCCCGGACCGCAAACCCACCTTCCTCGGCGGCGTCAACGGCATGATCGTCGGGCTGGTCGCGATCACGCCCGCGGCGGGCTATGTGGATGGGTTCGGCGCGATGCTGATCGGGCTCGATCCCGTCGGTCCTGGTGTGGTTGTCGTGGAACAAGCTGGCGCGGCTGCGGCCGTTCAGCAAGGTCGACGACGCGCTGGGTGTGGTCCACACGCACGGCGTCGCCGGGCTGCTCGGCGGGCTGATGGTCGGCCTGCTCGCCAACCCCGACGTCACGGTCTACCTCGGGCAGAACGGCGCGTCGAACGTGTCGGGCACCGGCTTGTTGTTCGGGAACCCGAAGCAGCTGCTGATCCAGCTGGGCGCCGCGCTGACGGTGATCGTGTGGGATGCGCTGGTGACGTTCCTGCTGCTCAAGCTGATCGGCCTGGTCCTGCCGTTGCGGATGTCCGACGCCCAGTTGGAGACCGGTGACCTCGCCGTGCACGACGAGGAGGCCTACCCGCAGGAGACACTGCTGGCCGGCACCGCGGCGCGACCCGCCGCGCCGGACCCCGGTGCGGCGCAGCCCGCCGCGCCGGACTCGTTACGGACGAGCTCCAGCTGACCGGTGGGGGGATCGGCAGCACCTGGACCTACCCCGGGACGGTAGTGATGAAGCTGGTGTCGGCGGTGATCGTTCCGCACCGGTTCGCCGCGGTTCAGGAGGCGCTGCGCCGGTTCGGTGTGCACGGCCTGACGGTGAGCGAGGTGCTGGAACAGGACGGCTGCCCGCACGGCGAGTCCTACAGGGGGCAGCGGTTCACTGTCGACCTGAGCCCGCACGTGCGGCTGGACATCGTCGCGCACGACAGCGATGCCGCCGATCTCGTCCACATCATCCTGCGCGTGGCGGGCGGCCACGCGGGTGACGGCAGAGTGTGGGTCACGCCGGTGGAGTCCATGGTGCGGGTGCGCACCGGCCAGCGCGGCATGGACGCGCTCTAGCGGGACGCGGGACGGAGGGTCGATGGGCGCCGGAACCCCGGGGATGACGGGCACCCGCGGGATTGTCTCGGGGCCCGTCGCGCCGCTCAGCCCTCGAGCACGCCTGGCAATGCTGGTGGCCGCGGTGGTCATCGTGGTGGGGCTTGCTGGCGTCGCGGTCTGGGCGGCGCTTGATCCCGGCCGCTACGCCAGCTCCGGCGACGGCTGTGTCACGCTCACCGTCCCGAGTTCCACCGGCGGCGCGCTACTGCACGCCTGCGGCGATCAGGCCCGGGTCATGTGCGGTGCCGCGTTCGCCGGCGAGGACCGCATCGCGCTGCTGACCCGTCCACAGTGCGAGATCGCGGGCCTCGCTCCCGCGTTCCGCGACTGACGGTATGGGTGGGCGCCCGAACCTCGGCCCGGTGGCCGACATCAGCGGGTGGGCCTCCAGCACGGTGAACCGGTGTCCGTCCCTGGCCGGCATCACCGCTGTCGCCAGCCCGATGACACCCCCGCGACACACCACGATCGAGCGGGAGACCGCGCAGGTGGTCTCGCAAGGTCGGGAGGAGCCGTGACTGGCGACGCATCACCCACCCCAGCACCAGAAATTCGCTCATCGCCACGCCACGCCGCGCCGCCGACTGGACCTCAGCGGAAGGGTCCGTACGCGGTGGGGATGACGGCCTACCGGGACTGGGTTGGGGTCTATCCTGGGCGGCCCGACATGTGGGCGGCCCGACACGGAGGTGGTCGTGATCGCGCGTGTGGTGATCAATCAGATCCAGCCCGAGAAGATGGATGAGTGGTTCGTGTTGATCCGCGACTCCATCGTCCCGGCGCTCAAGGAGCAGGACGGCTTCTCTGGATTCGTCGCGCTCATCGACCGAGACAACGACCGCAGCATCGGCTACAGCATGTGGGACAGCGCGGAAGCCCTCGCAGCGAGCGAGGTCAGTGGAAACTATCGCGAGCAGATCGCCAAGCTCGGCGCGGTGCTGGCCGGGTCGCCGGACCGACAGACGTACGAAGTCGTCGTCGTGGCCTGAGAATGATCCTCATCGTGGTCCGGCACCCGGTGCGGCCGGAGTATGCCGAGGACTTCCCCTCCCTGGTGGAGGGCTTCACCGCGGCCAGCCGGGCGGAACCGGGGGCGATCAGCTTCGAGTGGGCCCGCAGCGTCGATGACCCGACCGTCTACTTGCTGGTCGAGGTATTCCGCGACGCGGCGGCTGGCGAGACACACATCGACACCGAGCATTTCAAGGCGGCCATTGCCATGATGCCCGGGTTGCTGTCTGGGCCCCCGGAAATCGTGCATGCCGACATCCCGGCCAGCGGATGGTCACCGATGGGTGAGCTGGCCGCGGACGCGGACTAGAGGACCGATGGTTGGGAACGTTCCGATTACCGGTCCTGGTGCCAGCGCTTGTGCTTGTGCTCGCGGCCTGCGGCGGGCCTTCCGGAACCGGCGGGAGCCCGGCACCGGGAACGGCGCCGTCGAGCATCTCGACAGCCTCCGTCACGGTGAACCCGGAACGCACCCCGGACTCCGGGGTCCGCAACGTCCCGTTCGGCGCCGGCGGCATGATCACCTACCTGATTGTGGAGCACGAACGCCGGGCCGACATCCTGCTGGTCACCTGGGCAGGGCCGGCGCACCTGTCATAATATTCCTTTTATCGGACATACCGAGGAGGGGTATATCGACCTGGTCGGATGACCCTCAGGAGGCTCGACGTCGGCTGTCGACCGCCTGCACCCGGCGCATCCAGACACCGCTGCGCTCATGGCGGTAGAGCCCGAGGCTGACGGGTTCACGCACCGGCCGTCGACGTGGTGACGGTCGAAGTCGTCGAGGAGATCGAAGGTCCGGTGATTGCCGGGGTGTGGTGGCTTATGGGCCCGTGGGCCGTGGGCATCACGGCGGGCGTCGGGGTACTCGGTGCCGGGGTGCGAGACGGACGCGGCGGACGGCCCGCCTGATTGGCTGTAACGGCATTTGAGGGGCCCAGGTACGAACCCGGGCCCCTCGCCGTGTCTGGGGTCAGGTCTCGCAGGCGACGCCGTCGTTGTCGCGATCGAGCGCGGCCCGGTAGCCGGGTTGGCCGCGGTAGAGCGGCGCGGCCCCGGCCGCTTTGGCGGCCGCGCAGTTCGCGTAGTAGGCGGCGGGTGCGGGCTTCGGCTTGCTGGTCGGCGCCGGGACCGCCTTACGGGGCGCAGCCGTGGTCGTGCGCGGCGCAGGTGCCACGAGTGGCTGCCGGACCGATCCACGGGGCGGCGCGGCCGGGGCCGCGTGCACGGTCGTCGTCGGCGTTGGCGGCGGAGTCGATGTCGCGCTCGGCACGCTGGTCGCGTGTGTCGTGGTCGTCGTGGTCGCGGTCGGTGGCGCGGTGGTCGAGACTGCGTCGAAGCCCGGCTAGCCGCGCTGGAGACCCGCATGGAGGAGGTCGCCGCGGACGCCGCAGCCGCCTGGCACCCGGTCGCCGCCCGCGATCGCGACCTCGCCGGCGTCGGGGTGAAGGTCGACGCCAACCGATCTGCGATCAACGCCCTCGGCGTGCAGACCGCCGCCGGGTTCGAGGAGACCCGCAAGGGGTTCGCGGAGATGCGCGGCAAGCTCGACCAGGCCGCCGCCGGTCAGCAGCACATCGTCGAGCTGCTCACGACCCTCATCTCCGGCCAGGGCGAGCAATAGAACGTCGCCGGTAGCACCCGTACCCTGCGCCGTCGGCGTGTCCGAGGGCAAGGTATCCGGCGCCGAAGGCCAGTTCCCGGACTTGTAGATCGGGGACGTATCGGGCCAGTAGTCGCCATGGCTGGTCGAAGCCGGTGAAGTCGTTGATGAACGGTGCGTGTAGCTGAGTGACCCACGCCCGCAGTGGCCACATCCACGGGTGGGGCCATTTGCCACCGGCCGCGGCGACGGGCGCGGCGGGGCGCAGGTGGTCAAACACGTTGCCCAGCGCGGCGGGGCATTGCATGAGGTCATGTACCGCGCAGAACACGGCGGCGTCCGCGGTGGCCTGGATGGGCGCGGTGGCGACCGGGGCGGCGATCAGGCGAACGTTGTGCCAGCCGTGTGCGGCGATGCGGTCGGCCGCCACCTGCAGCATCTGCTCGGCGGCGTCGATCCCGATGATGGCCCCGGTGGGGCCGACCTTGTGCTGCAGCAGCGGCAGGCACAGTCCGGTGCCGCAACCGACGTCCAGCACGGTGTCGCCGCGGCGGACGGGCAGCTGCTGGATGAGCAGTTCGCGCCACTGCCGGAAGGCGTCGGTCCGCTGGTCGTAGCGACCGGCCTCGCTACGGTAGGCCTCGCTACGGTAGGCCTCGCTTCGACGGGCCTCGGACCTGGCCGGGGACGCCTGATGAGGTGTTGGCCTCGTTGAGGCGGATACCGGTCGGGCATCGGTCATGCCGTGCGCCGCTGCGGGCTTGCCATGGGGGGAATCCTTCTGCGAGGTCACGGGACGCGGTCGGGATCCCGGCGCGGACCGGCCGGCTGCCCAGACTCGCTGGACACCCGGCCGGGCTGGTAGTGGTTCTGCTTACCGGTTATCGCCGGTCGGGCTCGATCCGGTCGGGCGTCGACGCCGTGGTGCGCGACCCGGAGAAGGCGAGCTCACCGTTGCGGCGATCGCCGAGGATGATGTCCTTGGCAGTGGGGTTGGCGGCACCGATCATGCTGGCGAAGGCGTCTTGCTGGACCTTCACCATGGTTGCCCCCAACTCCGACCAGGACTTGAAGACCTGCTTCCAGGCCTCGAGCACGGGCGCGAAGGCGTCCAAGCCGGCCGACAGCGCCGGCGGCTGCTCGCGCCGCGAACCCTGCTCGGCGTACCCATCCTGCTGCTGATTCCGCTCGCCACGGTTCTCGCCGACCTCGCGGCCGCCGCGGTCGTCACGGCGGTTGAAGTTCCCGCGCTCGTCGCGGTTCTCGCGGGAGTCGTTGCGATCGTTGTCCCGCTCGTCGCGAATGGCGGTCAGGTTCTCGCGGCGTTCGCCGTTCTCGCCGAGCTGACCGCCCTCGCCGCGCTGGTCGGGCCCGTTGAACGAGCCGGGCCCGTCGGTGTCCAGGGGGGCCGGGGCCGTGTTGGGTCGAGCTGCCGTGGACGGCTGGTTGGTGGTGCGCGCCATAGCGCTCCTTCATGGTGACGATCAAATGCCCGGCACACTGCCGAGACGGTCTCGCGTCCTGGATCAGGAGATCCATAGTGCGATACTGGGTCGACCGTAAGCGTATCTGGACAATATAGCAATACACCGTATGCGTAGGTTGCTCTGACCGAGGAGGAGACGATGCCCAGTGACACCACCCAGACCCGGCCGTCGGCCGCACCACCGCCACCAGGCCGCCCGGCAGCGCTGACCCGTGAGCAGGTGCTGCTCGCCGCATTGCAGATCATCGACGAGGACGGTGTCGAAGCGCTGACGATGCGCCGGCTCGGGCAGGCCCTGGACCGCAACCCGATGGGGATCTACCGCCACGCCGCCGACAAGGACGCCCTGCTCGACGGGGTCGTCGAACACGTCCTCTCCGGACTGGTCGTGTCCCGCGAGCCCGGCCGCGATGAGGAAAGCGACGGTGACGGGGATTGGGAAACCGCGCTGCGTCGCACCGCGCACGCGTTCCGCCGCATCGCCCTGGCCCACCCCAAGGCGGTGCCGCTCCTGGTGACCCGGTCGGTCACCGGCCCGCTCGCCCTGCGACCACTGGGCACGCTGCGGCCCCTGGAAGAGCTGCTCGAGGTGTTCATCGCCGCCGGATTCGACCCCCACGGCGCGCTGCACGCCACCCGATTGTTCACCGGGTTCCTCTACGGCCACCTCCAGGACGAACTGCAGCAACAGGTCCCCGACCCCGACGAAACCGACGACCTGCTCCGCCTCGGACTGCATCGCCTACCCATCACCCAGTTCCCCCGCCTGCGCTCCCTCGCCACCGTCCTGGCCACCTACAACGGCGCCGCCGAACTCGACGAAGGACTGGACATCGTCATCGCCGGCCTCCGCAGCCAACTCCTCAACTGATCAGCACCGACACCACGCAAGCCCTCACCGGGCACCGGTGGGCCGTGCTCGCCACGGGCCGCTCGGACGGCACGCCCCAGCAATCGATGGTGGGGATCGTCGGCGTGCAGGAGGAGGTCGTGCTGGCCTCCCGGCGCGCTGGTCACCGTCGAGGAGATCGTCGACGAGCTGACGCCCGTGCCCGGAGCCGTCGTCTGCCGCACTGGGTGATCGAGGCCGTTGCGCCCGCCCCGCGCGGCACCGCCCCCTCGTGCGCCCACGGCTACTACGACCGCGACAACAGTGCCTACCGCGCCTGGGACGCGATCAGCCGCGACCGGGAGAAGTTCGGCCGCCGGCTGGGCGACCTGAAGGCGGTGGCCGCATGAAACCCATCACGGTCGACGAGGTGATGACCATCGCCGCGGCCCGTACGCTGCGCGACGGCCAGGTGTGCTTCGTCGGGATCGGGCTCCCCAGACGGGCGCGCAGCCAGGTGCCGTCGGTGGTGGGGATCCGGTCCAGTGATCGGGGATCGAGATGGCGGCCGCGGCGCCGGTCTCGGTCTAGCGACGTCGTCGAAGGCGGCACCGATCCGGATACGCCGACGGCAGTGCGCGCGATCGACCCCGACCCAACGCCTCCCGCAGCACAACAGGCTCGCCCGCTCCCGCGCCGGGACGTATGCCGGGTCGCCGCTGCGGGCCTGTTGCCGGTCAGGGCAGTTCGACGGGGCGCCCGGCCGCGATGTCGGCGGCGAGCGCGCGCAGCATGGCCGGGGTCAGGCGCACACCCAGAGGTGCCAGGCTGCTGCGCAGCGTGGTGTGGATCTGGGTGGCGGGTCGTCCCCGGTGGGTGCGGGCCAGGGTGCGCAGCACGGCAGTGGCATAGCCGCGTCGTTGCTGTTTCACCTGCCGCGCCATGCTGATCCGGGCGGGTTTCGGGCGTGGCGGGGTCGGACGCGGACGAGCCGTCGTCGTAGTGGACGTGGCGGCGGTCGTGGTGGTGTCCACGGTGCGTGTGCTCATGCGACCGAGCTCCAAGATGTCGAACCTCTGTTCGAGGCACGATAGCTCGCCGACGGTCCTGTCCGGCCACGACACACCGGGACCGTCGATGAGGCCGTGCCGGCGGGGGACAGCGGGTTCGGTAGGACCGCGGGTTCCCTTGCCCACGCACGGCAGGACGCTCCGCACCGGCACAGCGCTGGGTGACCTGGACAACGCGGTATGACGTGGGTGGGGAAACCGCCACCGGCGGATAGGGGAGGGGAACCCGACGATGTCGCAATCCGTGTACCAGTCCGCGCACCCACGCAAACGCCAGGCCCTGCGGGCTGCCGCCGTGCGGGACGTGGTCAGCCGATGCCCGACTCAGGCCCGCTGCGGTGGGGATGGCGGTGGGGATGTCCGCGGGCGGTCCGCGCGGCGCCCACGAGGACGTGGGCGAGGCCTGGGTAGCGGCCTGTCGGCAGGGCCCACAGCTGACGGATCGTGCGCCTGTCCGGGCGACCGCGACCAACCGGCTCGCGCTCGGCGTGGGCGATCAGCTGCCACTTCTGCGCCGGGTAGCTCACCCCGGCCAAGGCCAGGTTGAGCCGGGCGATGTCATCACGATGGATCCCGGCCACGGGCCGATACAGCGACGTCTTGCCCACGGTCTGACCTCCGGTGGGAACATCCCGGGTACGGTCGCCCGCGGCGAAGCTGCAACGGGCACCGGGGTCTGGGGCACCACTGAACACTTGCCCTGGCACTGTCCCCGCATCCCGCACCGACGCACAACCGCCACCCGGGACCGTTCGGCGTCGCCTGCCGCGCCGCTGCCGCCGATGAACCGTTGCGCGGCGACAATCCAGGACGACGTCAAATGCCACCTGCCTCCCGCCGCTTCTCCGATCCGCCGGCCGCGCAGGGAACCCCGCCGCGAAGTAGCCTGATTCTCAGTCGCCCCAGACTCCCGGTGGCTCACACCGCATCACCGGGAAGGGTCCATGGACAATCCAGCAGCACTCACCAACGGCGACTACCAGGCCTGGCGCGTCGGCGGCGCAGAGGTTCAGCAAGCTGCCGGGATGCTCACCGTTCAGCTCCAGATGGGCATCCCAGAGGCAGTCGCCAGGCTCAGCGCGCACGCCGCTACCACCAACCGGCCCGTGGTCGACGTCGCACGCGACATCATCCACCGGCGGCTAAAGCTGGCTCCGATCAAGGACTGACATGCCCTGCCCCGGAACCCCTCGATGGAGTGGCCGCGGGCGTTGGAGACCGCTGTGGCACGGTCAGGATGGCGCGGTCAGCGGTGGCGCAGGGTCACGTCCACGAGGTGGAGTCGTGCGCGGCCGGGCGCGGGCGAGGCGATGGCGTGGGTGGTGCTGCCCGCGAAGCCGCTGCGCGCGGGCATGCGCGACATGGTGCGCTTCTGCGACGGCCGGATGAGGGCACCACGTACGGCACGGTCGTGCTGCACGTGACGCCCGAGGCCGCGGCGGGCGGCCCGCTCGCGCTGGTCCGCACCGGGGACTCGGTCGTCCTCGACCTCCCCGCACGCCGGGCTCGACGTGGATGTGCCCGGCCGAGGAGCTCACGTCTCGGGAACCGGCGCCGGCCACCGCGCCGCCTACGCCGCGCCGTCACACGGGCGGGAGCGGCATCTACGTGCCGACCGGGTGGGCAGCCGAACACGGGTGCCGACCTGGACTTCCTCGTCGGCTCCAACCGGGGGATGCGGTGTCGCGCGGGTCGCACTGACCGATCAGGCGCGCCGGGGGCGAGGAAAGGAGCTGCGGAACCAGAAGGTGACCATTCGCCGCGAGGGAAATCATGACGGATCCCAGCCAATTCATGCGCGACCTGTTCGCGATGTGGGTCGAGACCGATCGGCAGGCGCGCCGGCCTGCGATGGAGGAACACTTCCATCCGGACGCACGCCTGCACGATCCGGATGGGGAGTTCGTGGGCGTCGAGGCGCTCGAAGGGTTCAGCGATTCCTTGCAGGACCGGTTCCCGGGCGCACGGTTCACCCTGGTCGGCGAGCCTCAGGTGCTCGGCGATGCCCTCCGGGCCATGTGGACGTTCGGGCCCTCCGGTGAGCACCGCGATCGTCCGGTACAGACCGCCGCCGGACATCGACCTTCTCGCCCGAGGGGCTCCAACCGGGCGCGCCGCCCGCGGCTCGATGCGGGTAGGCCGGCGGGGGTCTGGCTCATCGTCGGTGCCCCGGGAGGTGGGCGGGTGATCACCGCAGGCGTTCGGGTGGCGTTGTGCCGGGTGTCGCCGGGCGCGATGTGCTGCCGGTGGGCCGAGCTGGCGACCCTGGTCCAGATGGCCGGGCACCTGCGCACCACGGCCGTACCGGGCGAGCCCGTGGTGCTGGTGGTGGAGCTGGGCTCGGCGGCCGCGGCCGAGCGGTGCTGCCGGCTGGCGGCCGAGGCCGACCCGGCCGCGCAGGTCATGTTGGCCGTGCCCGACACCCCCACCACCGCTCCCGTCCAGGCGATCACCACAGCGCCCCCATCGGCGACTCCCCCGCCCGACCCCGCGGCGTGGGCGGCTGCCCGGCGCGAGGCGGGCACGCGATCGGGGTGGACGGTGCTGGTGCGCCCGGGTGCCGCGCTGGTGCGCCACGCGGGCCTGATCGATAACCGCGGCGGCCTGTTGGTGGGGTTGCCCCCGCGGGTGCTGCGCGGCGGGACGTGCTGCGCCGCGGCCGCGTGGCGAGCGGCGCTGCTCACCCTGCCCCCGCACCCCACACCGCGGGCCGCCGGACGCCGCGGCGGTCGGGTGCGGGTGGCGGTGGCCTGCCCGAACACCGTCATCGCCGTCGCGCTGGTCGGGCTGGCCCGCCGGCTGGACATCGCGGCCGGGTGGATACCAACCACGGCGTGGACCACACCGAGATCAACGACCCCGCCGGGATCAGCGCGCTGCTGCGGACGGCCGTCGCGCCACACCGCCCCGCACGCCGCCGTCATCGCCCACACATCGACCTGATCGAGCTGGACGCACCCCTGCGCCCAGCCCTTCCCAACCCCCGTCCCGACCTTCTTCATGTGGAGCGACGGTAGAACGACAGTCACTCTGCGTTCCGCAACTGACACTGTCGCCGGAGCTGGTCGTGGTCATGAGCGTCGGAAGTACGCAGGCAGCTCGGTCAGCGCGTCCTGCACCGAGAGAGCCTGCGCGGCGTGCAGCACGTCGTGGGGAACCCAGTCGGGGAAGGCTTCGGTCCGTACTCGATGGGCACCGGACGCCGTGTGCTCCTCGTGGATCGCGGCGAGATTCTGGGCTGGGAATCGATCCGCTATCCGGACCAGCGCGGGCCACAGTCGCCGGTGGACGAGGGTCAGCTTCCCGTTCACCAGCCGCATCCTGACCACGTCGGGCGATGCGGCAAGCAGGTTCAGGGCAGCGAAGATGGAACGACTCGCCGGATGGTTCCACCAGCTCCCACGGATCGGTTCCCCGGCGATCATCTCGGCGACGTTGGGTAGTGGTCCGTGGGCGGACTGCAGCAGCATCCCGTGCTTGATCAGGGCGGTCATCGGATCCACCCGGCCAGCATGCCGCTCCGCCGCCGCTGCGGTCCCCAAGCCCGAGCCCGATGCGGTGGGGACGGGTGTGTTGCCGTCGGTTAAGGACCGTTTCCCGACACCCGCCGGCCAGCCGAGGAATCCGCAGGTTGGGGGTTGTCGGCAACACGCGTTGCGGATCAACGTCGGTGAACGTCCGGTCGGGCTTGTTGTCGACGGGCAGTGTTGGTCGCTCATCGCTGCGTCATTCGGTGCCCGGTTCGGCTTCCGCCGGCACGGGCGGCGGCCGGGTGCGGGGGCGGTGGCCGATCCGGGGCTGGCGCAGGAGATGCAGGGCTTGCAGCGCGATGGCCAGCACGATCAGGGGTAGGCCGATCGCGCCGAGCAGGTTCAGCGGGGGCAGGCTGAGATCGTTGACCCCGAGCAGGGTGGGTGTGCCGCGCAGCGCCTGCAGCGCGTGCACGGTCGAGTCGGCGAGGGCGACCGCGCTGCCCGGTTGGGCCTCGACGCCGACGGTCACGGCTTCGACGCGCACCTTGTCCAGGGTGATCGGTTCGGGGGCGCGGGCTCGGATGCCGGTGGCGGTCAGGCCGATCTGGGTGTCGGTGACCGTGGTGGCGGCGTGCAGGTCCATGCCGGTGGTGCCGCCGCGGATCTGGCCTCCGGTGATCTGCAGGCCGGGGCTGAGGGTGCGGACCGCGGTGTCGCCGACACATTCGACGAGCAGCAGTGGTCATTTTCAGATGAGCGGGGTCAGCTCGCCGGTGCGGGGTGTGGGTTGTGTCGGCGCAGTACGGCGAGCTCGTGTCGGCGCACGAGGATCTCGATGTCCTTGGTTGCGTCGGAGCGGGCGAGCCGCGCCAGCCAGCTCAGCACGCGGGCGAGCGCCAGGTATGCGAGTCGGACAGCCACAGCGAGCGATCGTGCTGGCCGGGGTTCGGGCTACGGCTTCGGGCGTCGGCCCGGTTGCGAAAGCGCTGGTCAGACGACGTGACACGGTGCTCGGCACCCACAGGTTGCGCCGCAAACACCGCCGGATCACCTGGAAACAAGTCCGCCGCCGCTACTGCGCGGGCGGATGGTGGCCGGGCACAACCGAACGGGTGCTGTGCAACCCGGCGAAGGTGCCCACCACGCGCTACCGGTACCGGGGCGCAGCGATCCCGTCGCCGTGGCCGGTCCCAGGATGAGGACCACACCAGCAGAACGGGGCTTGTGGAGTGCCCGTTGCTCGGAAACGGGCACGGCGGGTGCGGGAGGCGGCTCGGGGAAACCCATCGGTGGAAACACCGGCAGGGCGCCCCGGGTCGGCCTCACGGCATCGAGCAGCAGCCCACCGGCTTGGGTGGGTTGCTCCGGTAGCGCGTCAGTAGCGGCGGCGCAGCACCCGCATCGATCGGGCCGGGATTCGCTGGCGGTCACCGGGCCCCGGGATGCGGCTGCGGGGGTGAGCGAGGAGCGGATCGGCGGTGTCGATCACGACGTCCCAGGCCCGCCCGTAGGCTGCATCGGGCAGCGTGAAGGTCGCCTGTTGGTGATGGGCATTGACCAGCAGCAGGAACGAGTCGTCGACCACCCGCAGGCCGATCTCGTCACGGTCCGGGATGCCCTCGCCGTTGAGGAAGATCGCCAGGCTCTGCGCGTGCCCACCGTTCCAGTCCGCGTCGTCCATCTGTAGCCCATCGGGGCGTAGCCAGGCGATGTCGCTGATGTCCGAGCCGCGGATCGGGCGGCCCTGGAAGAACCGCTGCCGGCGGAAGACCGGGTGCGCCGCACGCAGGGCCGCCAACCGCGCGGTGAACTCGGTGAGCACCTCGTTGTCCCGTGCGTCGTCCCAGTCGACCCAGCTGAGCTCGTTGTCCTGGCAGTAGACGTTGTTGTTGCCACTCTGGGTGCGGCCGAGCTCGTCGCCGTGGGAGATCATCGGCACGCCCTGCGACAGCAGCAGCGTGGCCAGTAGGTTGCGCTTCTGCCGCTGCCGCAGGCCGCGGATCTCGACGTCGTCGGTCGGCCCCTCCACCCCGTGGTTCCACGACCGGTTGTGGCTCTCCCCGTCCCGGTTGCCCTCGCCGTTGGCCTCGTTGTGCTTGTCGTCGTAGGACACCAGGTCGTGCAGGGTGAACCCGTCGTGCACGGTCACGAAGTTGATCGACGCCATCGGCCGGCGGCCGTCGGCCTCGTACACGTCTGAGCTGCCGGTGAAGCGCGACGCGAACTCCCCCAGGCTCGCCGGCTTGCCGCGCCAGAAGTCGCGGACGGTGTCGCGGTAGCGGCCGTTCCACTCGGTCCACAACGGGGGGAACCCGCCCACCTGGTAGCCGCCCTCCCCGACGTCCCACGGTTCGGCGATCAGCTTCACCTGGCTAACCACCGGGTCCTGGTTGACCAGGTCGAAGAACGCGGCCAGCCGGTCGACCGAGTGGAACTCCCGGGCCAGCGCGGAGGCGAGGTCGAACCGGAATCCGTCGACGTGCATCTCGGTGACCCAGTACCGCAGCGAGTCCATGATCAGTCTCAGGGACTCGTGGTGGCGGACGTTGAGGCTGTTGCCGGTGCCGGTGGTGTCGTAGTAGTGCTGCGGGTCGCCCGGGACGAGCCGGTAGTAGGCCTGGTTGTCGATGCCGCGGAAGGACAGCGTGGGGCCCAGGCGGTTGCCCTCGGCGGTGTGGTTGTAGACGACGTCGAGGATCACCTCGATGCCCGCCCGGTGCAGTGTCCGGACCATGGTCTTGAACTCCAGCACCTGCTCGCCGCGGGTGCCGAAGCAGGCGTAGTCGTTGTGCGGGGCGAAGAACCCGATCGTGTTGTAACCCCAGTAGTTGGACAGGCCGCGCTCGGCCAGCGTGAAGTCGTGCACGAACTGGTGCACCGGCATCAGTTCGACGGCGGTCACCCCCAGTTTCTTCAGGTGCCGGATCATCGCCGGGTGCGCCATGCCCGCGTAGCTACCGCGGACGTCCTCGGGGATCCCGGGGTGGCGCATCGTCATCCCCTTGACGTGCGCCTCGTAGATCAGTGTCTCGTTGTAGGGGATCCGCAGGAGCCGGTCGTCGCCCCAGTCGAAGAACGGGCTGACCACCACCGAGGTCATGGCGAAGGGCGCGGAGTCGGCGTCGTTGCGGGCAGTCGTGTCGCCGAACTGGAAGGAGAACAGGGCCTCGTCCCACCGAATCCGCCCGTCGATGGCCTTGGCGTACGGATCCAACAACAGCTTGGCCGGGTTGCAGCGCAGTCCCGCCGCCGGGTCGTAGGGTCCGTGCACCCGGTAGCCGTAGCGCTGTCCCGGCCCGATCCGGGGCAGGTAGCCGTGCCACACGAACCCGTGGCGCTCGGGCAGCTCGACCCGGGTCTCGCTCCGGTCGTCGTTGAACAGGCACAGCTCGATCCGGTCCGCGACCTCGGAGAACAGGGCGAAGTTGGTGCCCCCGCCATCGAAGGAAGCCCCCAACGGGTAGGGGCGACCGGGCCAGATGTCCACAACACCTCCGCAGACCGTGCGTCGACCGCACGCGTCGAGTTGTCTTACCCCCTGCCCGCAGCACATGCCACCGCGGGCCGCCCGGCAGGGAGGCCTCCCGCGTGGGTGCCACCACACCGCCGACTCCGCATTGCGGTACCGGTCGGGTTGTCCCCGCGACACGGCCATCTAACCCGAAGTTTCGTGACCTTGAGCGCGGGTTTGGATGGATTGAGCTGCGGATTCGTGTGATGGCGTCGGGGAGAGTCTGGCTACGACGCGAGGCTTTAAGGAGGATGGGCGCGCCAAGGAGGTTGACGGCGCGTTGCTGGGTCTCGGTCGGCGTGCTGATCTTGTCGAAGGTGCGGTCTCCGATGGCGATGGTGTTGCGGGTCAGCGTGCCAGAAGTCGGCCTGAGGTCCTGACCAGCAGCGATCCGCCTTTCCGGGTGGCCAGGCATGATCTTGACGGTGCCGTTCCGTCTCCTCTACTTGATCTTCGATCGACTTCTCGGCTGGCTGTTGCTGCTGGCACGCACCTCGTCGTCCAAGGACGTCGAGCTGCTCGTCCTACGCCACGAGGTCGCGGTACTGCGCAGAACCAACCCCAAGCCGTGCCTGGACTGGGCCGACCGGGCCGTGTTCGCCGCGCTGATCCGACGCCTCGCGGGGGAGCAGCGTCAGCCAGCTCAGTAGCCGGCTGAAGATCAGGTAGAGCAGGCGTGGCGACACGTGTGCGATCATGCCGGGCTGTCGATCGCCGCAGGTCAAAGGCTCAGGCCGACTTCTGGAAACCAGCAGGCGGTGCGGGCCCGAGTGTGGTGACCGCCGGCGTAGGTCGGCCTGGCGGTGGCATCCGAGAGCCGCCCACGGGCGTCTGCGCGGTCGGACTGCGCCAGGGAGGTCCTATCTCGCTGTGACGGTCCTCGGGGTCGTGTCCTCGTCAAGTGGTGATGGCCCGGAGCGGTGTGGCTGGGTCAACCCCGCTGCGCGCACGGCGTTTCAGGGTTTGACGCATCCACCCACTCTCGGGGTGGCCTGGCGATCCGACTACTTCCGTCGGTGAAGTAGGTCGCCGAGGGTCGACCCGAACACCGCCCCGCAGGGTCCTTCATTATCCCGCCGTTGCCGCGGTCGGGGCCGACGGGTTCGGCCCCGACCGACCATTCAGCTCTCCGAGCCGTACTTGAACGAAATTCCCAGGCGAATCCGGTAGCTGGTCACGCTGCCGTTCTCGATCGTTACGTCCTGCCGGACGACCTCGGCCACGCGGAGTTCGCGCACCGACGCGGCGGCGGTCTCGACAGCGCTACGCGCCGCCGCTTCCCAAGACTCGGTGCTCGTCCCGATGACTTCAGTGACGCGGTAAACACTCATTTCGCTCATCCCTTCTGTTCAAAGATCCGGGCGTCCGGACCTGCTGCCACGCTATCGGTGAGTGACGACTTCGCGGGCCAGCCGAACTGCTGGTGGGCGCGCGTCAACAGCGCCACCGCCGCCTCACCCAGTCCCGGCACCAACCAGTTGGCTCGCGGGCGTGCTGGCGGTGGCGGCCATGAGCGTGTGCCTGGGGTGGCGAGGGACGTGACGGGCCTCCCGCGGCTGCGCCGCCGCCGCGTTTCGCCGGAACCCCTCGGTGATCAACACCGCCGTCGTAGGTGTCACGACCGGTCCTCACGTGGACTCGATCGGCTCCGCCGCGACACCTGACGAGTGCGACGCAGCGGTGTGGCGTCGGAGTGGAAGAACTTTGGCAGGGCCTCGGTCGGTCCGGTGCTGCTGCATGGTGGTGCGGAGCAGTCCGGCTCACTGCATCCAGGGCAGCTCAGGTCCTCGGGGTGCACGACCGGCGGGGCGGCCATCGGGGTGTTGGTCAGGTCGATCCCGGCGACCTCCGCGGCGTCGCCCGTGATTCGGCATGCGGAACCTACCCGTCCTCGAATCATGGCGGTGGCTGTTGCCTGAGCCTCGATCCACCTTGCAATTGCCGGCGAGGGCGAGTCATGACCGACGAATGCCTTCTGAGCTGGGACGATGTGACTTGTGAAGGTCCACGTCAACTCGCATAGAAGGGCATCGGTGGGTGCGACTATCTCACGCTCATCGCGCAATCGAGGCGGTTCGACGATCCGAATCTCGTGTCGTGTGCCGGGCTGGTGCCGGTCATGGCGCTGCCCAGCGGTGTGGCCTGGCAACGCTGCTCGGTGACCGACTCACGATGGCCGGAAAGGGTGGGGCGAACGCCACCGCCAAGGTCCTCGTCCTGGTCGCCGGGATGATCTGCGGCGCGGACTCGATCACGGACACCGACCTGCTGCCCAGACGTCGCCGCGGATCGCGTGGTACGCGTGCACCGAGGAGTTGTTCAGTGTGACCGCGCTTCCCGGTGGGGCCGCGACGCCTACGGCATCGATGGTGACGTGTGGCGCTCGTGTTTCGCAGTTTTGTTGATCATGTCCCGGCGGCGGCCCAGGCTGCGAGGACGGCCCGGGTTTCTTGCGGGGTGGCCTGCTCAGGGCATGGACCGCGAAATCTCGCGGCGATGATGACCCGGCGGAGCTTGATGGTCATGTCGTCGTAGGAGGGTTCGGTCTTCGTGGTGTACCAGCGGGCCCGAGCCCGGTGCCCGGTCACGTCGTCGGGTGCGTGCCCGTGCAGGGCATACCAGACGGTCACCAGACTGGAGCAGATCAGCCCGAAGGGCACCGTTCGTTCCACGGCGCGGCGTGTCCGATTACGGGCCTGGCCCACGCCCATGATGTGGCGGGCGTCGGCGAAGGCCTGTTCGATTCCCCACCGCGATGCGTAACGGGCTACCAGGTCTTCTGCGGTCGATTCGAGATCGGTGGTGACCAACGGCAGCCCATAGCCGCGATCGTCACGATCGCGACTCCGAGGCTTGTCGTCGCAGACCAGAATGACGCGCACGGTTCGGCTGCGAAACGCGCCGTACCACAAGCAGGCCACCTCGAGGATCTGCACGGTATCGGTACGTCCGTAGCGGCGGACCTGCGTGTCACGCCACCGCTCCCGCAGGGTCGCGCTGGTGGCCAGGTCGGTCGGAGTGCCCAGCCGCGGGCCCCTGGTGCGGGGTCGCCCGGAGCGGCCGGTGCGGGGTGGGGGCAGCTCGTGTAGCACCGAGGTGACCTTCAGCCGACTGGTCCAGGTGATCCGGCCGTGCAGGTTGCGGAGGCGTTCGCCGACGTAGGCGGCGTCGCCGACCACGTGCACGGTGCGGTCGGGGTAGCGGGCGGCGATCAACTCGGCCAGCTCGCGGGCGTGTGCGATCTTCCCGGTGTGCCGGGGTCGCCACAGCCGGGCCAGCACCGGCAGGCATACCGGGCGGGACAGAAACGGCAGCTGCACCACGATGCCGGCCACGACCCAACAGTTGCCGAACCCGATGGGTTTCGGGCCCTTCGCCGCGCCGTCGTGATGCCAGGCCACCCCGAACACTTTCTTGCCCGAGCGCTTGAACACATCCACGCCAACCCTGTCACAGGCCCTCGCCAGGCCCTCGCTGGCCCACTGCGCCACGTCGAGGTAGAAGGCCCGCACCATCGCCAGGTAGGACAGGTTGTTGCCCGGTCTGCAGGACTCGGCTCAAGCCTCTAACTTAGCGGCATTGGTTCCAGGGCGACGCGCAAAGTCGTTCTTGCTGGTCAGCGGCTGCTTAACTGACTCGCGGCTGGTCGGGCCTGGTGAGCGTGCGGCCTGGTGTGCTGGTTGATCAGCCGCATCCGGGTGTGACGTTGAGTAGTCGGCGGCCGACCTAGACGAGGTTCGACCTGAGGTGGACGGACCGGGAATCGGTCACCGTTGGTGATGATCACAGAGTGGTCGCGGTCGGCGTGTCCGCGGGAAATGGGCAACAGAGCCCCGTAGGACGAGGACTTCCTAAAGATCTTCGTCTTATCGGTGGCCCCGTTGCACGTGCAGTCTGTCATTCCCGCCCAGTCCGCCGCGCCGGTGGCGTCAACCCCGCCGGCGCAGGCTGCGGTGGAGGTTCTGGTTGAGCAGGCTGCGGTACTGGCACAGGCCGGTGCGGGCGGGTTGCTGGGGTGTTTCGCAGCGATCGACGATCCGCGCGACCGGCGCGGGATCCGACACTCGCTGCCGACGATCCTGGGTTTGTGCACCGCAGCGGCGACATCGGGGCAGGTGTTGTTGGCCGACATCACCGCCTGGATCAGCGCCGCAAACCAGGAAGTGTTGGCCGCGTTCGGGTGCCGCCGAGACACCACGGGCCGTTTCACCCCGCCGCACCCGGACACCGTGGATCGGCTGTTGGCGCTGCTGAAGGCCCAACAGGTGGCCGATGAGGCCGGCACGTGGCTGGCCGAGCGGGCCGGGGTTGGCCCGGTGGGCGCGCCGATCGCCGGGCCCGGGTGGCTACCGGCGATCGCGGTGGACGGAAAGGCGGTGCGCGGCGCGGTCGACCAGGACGGACAGGTGCCCTACCTGTTGGCCGCGGCCACCCACGACCGGTCGGTCGTGCTGGCCGAACGGCTGATCGGGGCCAAGACCAACGAGGTGCCCGAGTTCGCGCCGCTGCTGCGCGGCCTGGCCAAGCGGATCGGCGGGGTCAGCGGGTGCGTGTTCACCATGGACGCCGGGCACACCGTCCGCTCCCACGCCACGCTGATCACCTCGCAGTTGTACGCACACTACGTGATGATCGTGAAGCAGAACACGAAGAAGCTCCACGACAAGATCGACGCCCTGGACTGGGCGAACGCCCCGATCGCCCACGAAACCCTCGATGTCGGGCACGGCCGGCGCGACAAGCGCACCATCCGGGTCCTGGACGCCCCCGAAGACCTCGGGTTCCCCGGTGCGGCGCAGGTGTTCCTCATCGAGCGCTACACCACCCGCACCATCCGCAAACGCCCCAAAGGCTCCCGCCGCTACAAGAAGATGCAGGTCCGCAGCGCGGTGGCCGTCCTCGGCGTGACCAGCCTCTCGGCCCGCGAGGCCGCACCCGAGCACCTGGCCGGCTACGTCCGCGGACAGTGGACCATCGAAAACAAGATCCACTGGGTGCGTGATGTCACGTTCCGTGAAGATGCCTCGCAGGTCCGGAAAGGCCTCAGATTTCGAGTGATGGCGACGCTACGTAACCTGACGATCGGTCTCCTCCGACAAGCCGGCTACACCCGCATCGCCGCCACCCTACGGAAGATCCGTAACGACCCGCTCCTCCTACTCACCATCCTCGGCCTGCAGCAACGCCCCGAAACCCGCTCATGACCAGCAGAAACGACTTTGCGCCTCGCCCTGCATTGGTTCAGGGCCAGCCCTGGCGCTACGGTCGGGTCCGACAAGGGACACTGATCCCGTCATTCCCCTGTGCATGCAGCGTGGAATTCGTGCATCAGATGCAATTTCCGAGGCTATCAATATGCCGAGAAATGTATGTGGTTGTAGTGGCAGCCGGTGAGTGTTGGCCGGGTTCGGGCAGCCGTAGATCGATGATCGGTAGGTCGTCCAGGTGGGGTGCTCGGCGGACCAGATGAGTCCTTGCCAGATGACATAGTGCACGCCGTCGTCGGCCTGGTGGGCGGTGAGCCAGCGGGCGACGGTTCCAGCCACGGGCGACGTCGGTGGGGTCGTGCGGGTCGGAAGAACAGGTCGCAGGCTTTGCCGCGGGGGTGGTCGCTGTCGGGGTTCTGCGGGTGCGGGTCCCAGCAGGTGGCGCCTTCGCGGAGTCGCACCGACGCGGCGAGGGCGTGGTACAGGGCGGCGGTGCGGGGGGTGACGTGTCCGCCGGTGCCCGACGGGTCGGGCACGGTGGCCTGCTCGGTGGCCAGCGGGTGCGGAGCGGCGCCGGTCTGGCGGTAGCGGGCGGCTTGGGTGAGGACGGCGGTGACGTAGGTGGCGGAGTGGTTGTAGGCGAAGATCGCCGCGGGCGGGTCGGTGGGGGCGCCGTGGTCGCAGAGGTAGAAGGCGGCGGCGTGCACGGCGTCGGCCGGGTCATACCGCGACGGGGGGCGGGCACCGCCGGGCGGCAGCCGGTGGCGGGCCAGGATCGTGGCGAAGGTGGGCGCGAGCAGTTGCATCGGCCCGCCGGCCCCGGCCTCGTTGTGCCCGGTGGTGACGCCGGGCAGGGGTGAGCGGCCGTGGTCGGACTCGATTTTCCCGATGGCGGCCAGCACGGTCCAGTCCAGGCCGGGGCAGTCACCGGCGGCTTGCTGGTAGAGCCGCAGGTAGCCGGGTGGGATGTCGGTGACCGCGGTCGCGCTCGCTGCGGAGGGGCCGCTGCCCAGGGTTGCGGTGTGAGGGAGGCGAGAAGGCCGGCGGCGAGCGCGGCCACCACGACCGGGACCGCCACGAGTACGGCTCCGATCGTGACCGTGGTCGTGGCTGTGATGGTGGCTGCGGCGCGCATCAGCGCCGCCGGTGCGGCGGCCCGGGGTTGGACACGGTCGGCGGGAGAGGACGCGGCGCGCCGAGGGTTCGTGGCGTGATGTCTGTCGGCGTGTCGGTGTCGGGCGAGGCGTCGTTGGGGAGGCCGGTTTCCTCGGTGAGGGTGGTGCCGGGCGAGGCGGGCCACAGCCGGGCCAGCGCGGCGAGGTCGACCCGTCCCACCCGTTGATCGACGCCCAACGGTAGCCAGACCGGGTCGGCCGGTCCGAGCACCGGCTTCCCGGCGTGCTCGGCGTCGTCGGGGCCGGTGATTGCCGGGCCGGTGTCTGCGGGGCCGGGTCGGGGGCGGGCGGCGATCGCAGCGGTGGAGGTCGCCATCGGCAGCAGGCCCGGCTCGAATCCGCTGCGGGCTTGGGTGAGTCGGGTGCGGGCGTGGGCTTCGCGGGCTGGGGTGGGTAGCCAGATCAGCAGGGGGCGGGGTCGGGTGGCGGCGGCGAGGCGGGCGTAGCGGTCGAGCTTGGCGGCCAGGGTGTCGAGGGTGGCGGTGGCGAAGTCGAGCTCGAGGAACCACTCGAACACCAGCCAGTCGGCTCGGTGTCGGCTCCGGTGTCGGGGCGAGGGTGGGTTCGGATGGGCGTGGTGAGGCGGGCGTAGGCGTCGGGCCGGACGTAGTCCAGGACGCGACGGCAGCGGGCCTCGGACCACCAGCAGTCCAGCCGGATCCGGGCACGGGGCTGGAGGGTGTGGTGGACGAGGTGGGCGAACAGGTCGTTGACGGCGACGGTGTGGGCGAGGGTGTGGTGGTGGGCGATGGCCAGCGCGTCGTCGCGCCGGTAGCGCAGCGCGGGGAGGGGTAGGCCGTGGTGGGCGGCGAGCACGGCGGCCCCGGCCGGGCCGAGGACGTAGTGCAGGGGGGCGGCGCCCGACGGGCAGGCGGGGCGCGAAGCGCTCCAGCACGTCCCAGGAGTGGAGTTGCAGCAGCCGGCGTCGGGCGCGGTGGTCGGAGGTGAAGGCCATGTGGGCGATGGCGTGGGTGGTCAGGACGCGGTGTTCGTGCAGCATCGCGATCAGCCACCGGTCCCGGTCGGTGAGCCGGGCCGCGAGGGCGGCGAGGTGGCGGGCGGAGAACCGGGCCGAGGGGTGGGGCCGGGTCAGCGGGTCGCGGTGAGCGCGCTGGCGGCGCGGCGCCCCGCGTGCTGCGGTTCGTTCCCGAGCGGGGGCTGTTGGTGGTCGTGGTGTGGTCATCGGGGTTGCGGATCTCCTCGCAGGTAGCGGCCGGCGCGGCGGCCGGCGTGCGGCGGGTGGTGGTCAGCGCTGCGGCTGCGGTGGCGGTAGCGGGCGGGTGCGCAGGGTGAACGCGGGGGTGAGGGCGGCGTGGTCGAGCAGGCGGGCGGCGGCGTGGAAGGCGTCGAGGTGGCCCAGGTCGTAGTCGTCGAGGTGGGGTTGGGTGTGGCGGGCCAGGTCGCGGGCGTCGTCGGCGCCGACGGTGAAGATGAGCTTGTTGCGGGCGTTGGCGGTGATCCCGGCGCGCAGCTCGGGGGGGAGTTGGGCGAGGTTTTGGTGGGCCAGGGTGAGGGATAGGCGGAGGCCGCGGGCTTCGGCGAGTAGGTCGTCGATGCTGTAGGGCAGGTTGAGGAAGTTGTGGCATTCGTCGATGACCAGCGCCGCGTCCCGACGGTGGTGTTGGGGGATGCGGGCGCGGGCGGTGGCGGCGGTCCAGGTGTGGGCGACGATGATGGAGCCGACGATGCGGGTGGCTTCTTCGCCGAGGCTGCCTTTGGGGATGCGGGCGAGCAGGATCCCGCCGTCCAGGACCCGCCCGACATCCACCGGGCCTGCGGGTTCGATACCGGCTTTAGGCAGGCCGGGCGTGCCCGCGGTGGGGCGTCCGGTGAGCAGGGTGCGGGCGTAGGGGCGCAGCAGCAGGGCGCGGATGCGGTTCATCAGCGGGGCGATGATCACTGCGCGGGCGGGTTCGGACAGCCGGTTGTAGCTGGTCCAGAACCCGCGCAACACCGAATCGCCGGCGATGGCGCGCAGGGCGCGGGCGCGGACGTCCGGGTTGGTGAGCAGCGCCGGGAGGTCGGCCAGGGTGCGCGGGGTGGGTTGGGCGATGAGGGTCAGGCAGACCGCGCGCATGAGGTCGTCGGTGCGGGGGCCCCAGTAGCCGGTGAACACGCGCCGGCAGATCGTGACCAGGTTCTCCACCGCCAACGCCCGCCCGTTCCTCCGGCGCCGCAGCCGTGGTGGACGCCGGTGCTGTCGGGGTCGCGATGTTGGGGTCGGTGGCCGGGATGGTGAGGGGGTTGAGGTTGGGGGCGGTCCGCGGGCCGGTCGGGGTCGATCAGCACCGCCTCGCACAGCAGCCGCCGCGGTAGCCGGGCGGTGATGTCGGTGATCAGGTCGCCTTTCGGGTCGATCACGACCACGCCGCGGCCGTGGTGGATGTCGTCGAGGATGAGGTGGGACAGCAGGGTGGACTTACCCGAGCCGGTGGCGCCGATGACGTGCAGGTGGTGGCGGGCATCGGCCACACGCACACCGACCGGACGCCCGGTTCCGCTCGACCCGTGCCCAGTGGTGGTGGGGGTGGTGGTGTCCCCGAGCGGTTTCACGTGGGGTCCGGGACGCGGGACGGCGGGGGAGGGTGCGACGTTGCGGGCCCCGGCCCGTTCCAATCCGGGCGCGTAGCCGGTGGGCAGGGTGGCGATGGCGGCGAGCTCGTCGACCGACAGCCGGTCCCCGCGCCCGAAGCCGGCGGGCGGCCACGGCCCGATCGGGACGGTGCAGGTGGTGGCGGCGGTAGTGGTTGTGGCCGGTGTAGGAGGCGAACACCGCGGCGACGGCGTGCGCGCGGCCCCGTACCCGGCGCCGTGCCGCCGCACTGTTCCGCGTGTGCCTGCGCGGGATCCGCGTTGGGATCGGGGATGAGTGTTGTGGTGGCGGCGTAGCGGATGAGGGTGTCGAAGGTGGCGTGGCGGGCTTTCGCCACCGCGGCCCGGTCCCCGCCGGAGCGTTCCAACCTGGCCCGCGGATCTGCCTCGCTTCTCCGCCCCGCATAGCCGCCGTGGGTCGCCGTGGCGCTGCCCGCGGTGGGGGCGAGGATGGCAAGGCATTCCCGCAGCGCCCAGACGAGGGTCCCGACCAGCCCGTTGACCAGCCCGGTGCCCAGGGCGCCGAGCGTGCCGGCGCCGTCGTGGTGGTGTCCGCCAGGGGGAGCTGAGCGGGTCGGAGTGGGTCGGGCAAGGACCTGCACCACAATGTCCTCCCCGCCTGTGCCGCCGGGCGGCGACGAAGGGTGCGCTGCGTCGTCGGGAACCGCAGTCGGTCGCACGGTGAAATCCGTGCCGGTGACACCGGTGGCGGTGGGCTCTGTGGCGGTGCGTTCTGTGGCGGTGAGATCTGCGGCGGTGGCGAGCAGGGCGGCGATCGGATCGCCGGGGACGTGCTCGGCCAGCGGCAGACCGCTGCGGCGGGCCAGCCGCAACACACCACCGGTACTCACCCGGCGAGCGCGTCCACGACCAGCCCCTGCAAACAGTGCTGCGAACGGTGCTGTGGACAGCGCTGTGGACAGCGGGCTGGGTTGAGGTGGGGTGCGGGTGCGGGTGTGGTGTGGGTGGTGGCTCCGGGCCAGGCGGCGGCGATGGCGCGTTCGACCAGGCCGGGCGGGACCGTTCCGGGCACCCACATCCGGATGGTTGAGGCGTGGGCGGCCAGGCGGTATTCGAAGCACAGGTGCGGCTGCCCGCACAGCAGGCGGCGCCAGCGTGGTCGCAGCAGCCCGGCCAGGTTGCCCCACAACGCCGCCGCCCCGCCCGGGTCCGGTTGCGGTGGGGCGAGGATGGTGATCAACCTGGCTCCGACCTGCCAGCGGTGCTGCCGCGCGCGCCGCACCCACACCTGACCCACGGCCGCAAGGACGGTGACCGCCTCGAGCACCACCAGCACCCAGGGCAGCAGCGGCAGCCAGGACCAGAGGTGGACGATCATGATCGGCTGCTCCTGGTGGGTTGGCCGCTCGGCCCGCAAGCAGACGGTGGGTCGTCGAGGACGACGACCCGGTCGCCCGCGGGTTGCCGGTCGGGGTGCTCGGCCAAGAACGCCGGATCTGTGGTGATCAGGTCGTGCTCGACGTCCGCGGCGAGTGCCTGCAGGGCGACCCGGTGGCGGCCCGCGGTGAGCAGGGCTTGCCCGCGGCCGGCCGACCGCAGGAACGCCCCTTCGCCGTGGGAGAGGCCGAAGGCGTCGACGACGGTGTCGATGGCTTGTGGTGCTTGGCGCAGCAGGATCTGGGTGGCGGCGTTCGCCACCACGGCTTGGCCGAGGTCGGTGCCGAGCAGGTCGGCGGTGTCCTGGGTCGCGATCGTCAACCCGGCCCAGTGCTTGCGTCCGGATTTGGCGGCGCGTAGCAGGAATGCGGCACCTGCGGGTTGTTGCATGAGCAGCCACGCCTCGTCGACCACCACCAGGCGCCGCCGCCGCTCGGTGGGGTCGGTGACCTGGGCCCAGATCGCGTCCAACGCCAGCAGGGTGCCGATCGGGCGCAGGGATTCGGGGAGGTCGCGCAGCGCCCACACCACCAGAGGGGAGTGCGGGCGGGTGCTGGTCGGGCGGCGGAACAGTTCACGAAAGGCGCCGTCGGTGAACGGGTGCAAGACGGCCGCCAGCCGGGCCGCCGTCTCCCGCGCACCCACCGCACTCCCGCCGGCGGCGGCCGAACCTTCCGGGTTGGTGGGGTGGTGGGCGAGTGCGGTGAGGGTGTCGCGCAGGTCGGACAGCAGGGGTGCGGGCCGGGTCCAGGTGGTGGGGTCGTCGGTGATCCCGGCCCGGGCGTAGGTGGTGGTGATGGCGGTGTCGAGCACGGCCCGCTCCCACGCCGACAGCCCACCCCGTTGCCCGCCCTGGTGCCCGCCGTTCCCGCCGCGGCCTGCAATCGGGCTAGGGGTTGCGCTGCCGCTGTCGAGGAGGACGTCCAGGACGGTGTGCAGGAACAGGGCGCGGCGGGTCAGCGCGTCCCGTGGCGCGGAGCGGGTGCCGTCGCGGTCGGGGCCCGACAGGGGCAGGTCGAGTGGGTTGAGATGCACCCCCGGTGCGCCCAGCCGCAGGACGGCGCCGCCGACCGCGGCGGCGAGGCGGAGGTATTCGTCTTCGGGGTCGATGACGTGGGCGTGGATGCCGCGGTAGAGCGAGCGCAACAGTTCGAGCTTGACCAGATACGACTTGCCCGCCCCGGAGCGGCCCAGCACCACCGCGTTGTAGTTGTCGCAGGCGAACCGGTCCCAGAACACCAGTGACCGCGATCCGAGATTGTGGCCGTAGAGGACCCCGGCGGGTGGTGTGCCGAGCATCGCCGCGGTGTCGGCGGCGGGGGCGGGTAGCTCGGCGCACGCCATCGGAAAGGCGGCGGCGAGGGCGTCGGTGTCGAAGCTGCGCTGCTGCCCCAATCGCTCGATCCCGATCGGGAGGCCGGTGATCCATCCGGGGAGGGCGCGGTAGGTGGTGGGGCGGGCGTCGACCAGCAGGCCCGCGGTCAGCGCCCGGACCTGTTCCACGCGCGCGGCCAGTAGGGGTTCGCTCGGGGCGTGGACGGTGATCGACAGGCCGACGGTGAACAGGCGGGCTTCGCCGCGGGCGATCCGGTCGGCCAGCAGGTAGGCGTCCTCGGTGGCGGCTTCGGCGTAGGGGTCACGCAGCCGTCCGTGCTCGGTGTCGGAGCGCAGCCCGGATTCCAGCCGGGCCAGCTGTCGTCGCAGCCGGGTGCCGGCGGTGACCGGGTCCACCGCGCCGATGTGCACGCTGACCGTGACCGGGAACGGCAGCCCGGTGAGCGGTTCCAGCCAGCCCGGCCACATCTCCCGCGGGTAGCCGACGACGACCAGCGTGGTGGCGTAGTCGGCGTTGGCGCGCAGGTAGCCGGCACCGACCCGCAGATCGGCGGGTGCGAGCATCGGTGGGTGCGACACCTGCGCCGGCCTGTCGCCCCGTCGGTGCTGCCGGCCCTGTTGTGGGTCGGGGTGGCGGCGTTGCCGCCACCGGCGCGGGTTCATCGACCCCACCACCCGGCACCCGACCACCCGGCGCTGTGGTTGCCGAGGTCATCGTCGACCGTGAAGTCGCTCTCGACGTCGAGCTCGTCTCCGACAACTGCGCCCAGATCGCGGCCCGGTTCGCGGCCGGGACCGGGGTGGGGAAGGGGGTCGAGATCCGGGACCTGGTCGTCGAGCAGGCTGAAGTCGACTACCGCCTGCCCACGGCGGTCACCGCTGCCGGGCCGCACCTCGTGGCTTGGGTAGGTGGGCAGCTGCGCCCAGGGATCGACGTCGGTTGACGAGACCTGCTGCCATGGATCTTGGGGTGGATCGTGGGGAGACGGCGGTCCCGGCGGTGCTGCGGTGGCGTCCCGATGGCTGCTGGGCAGCGCCGCGGGGCAGGGCGGAGTCCACCAGCCGGTGATCAGCGTGGTGATCTGGTCGGGCGACAGCGGGACCACGGCGACGTCCAGGGATGCGAGGAACCCGACGGCGTCGTCCAGGCGTCGACGCAGCCGCTGTTCGGCGCCGGGCCGGTGGCGCTCACGCAGGATCAGCAGCGTCTGCCGTCCCAGCAAATCGGGCCGACCTTCCCCGCCGTCATCGCCTGGCGTGCCCTCGGTGGCATCACCGGGCGGGTGGGTGAGGGCGGCGAGGTGGGCGCGGTGGGCGTGGGCGGCGGCGACCAGCGCGGGGTGCGGCAGCACACGGGCCTGCTCGCGCAGGGTGTGCAGGTGCCCGCTGAGGTCGAGGGGGAGGGTGCGGATCAGGAACTGGACCGACCCGCTGATGGTGTGGAGGTAGCGGGCGAACCCGGCGGCGAGGGCGTCTTGTTCGGTCGGGGTGCGTAGCCCGAGGTTGATCGTCGATAGCGCCGCGATCGCCACCAGCCCGTCTGCTCCCAGATCCAGCATCCCAGGGCCGGTCGGGTCCCGTCCCAGACCGGTGGTGGTGGCGGTGGCCAGCGGGCCGGGCGAGACCCGGCGCTCGTGATTAGTGCCGCGCTGGGCGGCCCTCGTCGGCCGGGCGTGCGCGGGCGTCCATTGCCGGGCGGGGGAGTCCGCTGGAGAGCCGGCCGGGCCGGGCGGCGTACTGCTCGCCCGGGGCGGGTGGAGGCGGCAGCGCAGATGGTGGTGCATCGCGGCGAGCAGGAACCGGTCCAGGGGCAGGCCGTCGCGGTGGCCGAGGGCGACCGCGACGGCGAGCGCGGCTACCGGGACGGCGATCGCCGCGAACACCGGCAGCGCCACCAGCCCGCGCAGCACCGTCCAGGCGACGTACAACACCGACAGCGGAACAGTGATCAGCACGACCTGGCGGGCGGTCAGCGGGCCGAGGATCCGGTCGGGACGGTTCACGTCGGCCGGGATACGAACGGGGCGGGTCATGACGGGTCATCTCCTGAGGAATCGCTGCGGCGGCGACGCCGAGACGCGGGCAGCGGTCCCGGCGTCGTCGCCGCTGGTGCCGGCGCCGGCGCCGATGCGGGCGGGTGATCGCGGTCGGGTGTGGGTGGTAGGCGACGGGCCGATCGGTGGACCGGACTCGCGGTGTGGGGTGGTCGGGCTCCCGCGGTCGCACCGCGGGCGGCGCGGGCGGCGCGGTCGGCGGCGGAGGCGGCGGCGGGGGTGCCGTCGACGGCGCTGGGGTCGGCGTGATCGGCGCCGGCGGTCGCGACGGCGGAGCTGAGGTGGTGCGGTCGCGGGGTGTGGCGTACTCGGCCGGGAGCGGGTACCGACCGGCCCGCGGCGGCGAAGCCCCGGTCACCGTGGACCCTCGCGGAGGCACGCCGGCGGGTCCTGCCGCCCCCGGTGGGGGTGTGGCCGACGCCGATCGAGGTGCCGAGCGGCCCCGAGTGAGGTGGGCGCCCGAGCCGGGCGGCCCGATCGGGCTTGCCGATCGGCGCGGCCCGGTCGGGTCGGGGCGTCGGCCACCGGGACCCGTGCCGGCGCCTGGGCCCGCGGCGGGATGTCCCGGCCTGCGCAGGGCTGACGGCCTGCCCCGGCCCGGTCCGGTGCCCGAACCTCCACGCCGAGATCCACCGCGCCCGGCAGCACCGGGGCCGCCGGTACCGCGGCCACTCGCACCACCGGGACCCTGACCAGCGGGTCCCTGACCACCGGCGCCACTGGAACCGCGCCCGCCGGCGGGGCCGGGACCGCCGCCGGGACCGCCGCCGCCGCCTCCGCCGGGATGGTTGCCGCCGTGGCCGCCGCCCGCGCCGCCTGCGGGAGGTGGGTTGCCGCCGCCGGGTGGGCGTCGGGTGTTCTGGCCGCGTAGCAGACCGAGGAAGCGGTAGGCGATGAAGCCGCGCACGATCGACCCGACGAGTGACCTACCCTGTCCGACCCGGCTGCCGGCCAGCAGCCAGAACGGGATCCGGCACAGGATGAACAACAAGGCCAGGACCACGAGCATGGTCGGCAACGCCTGGTCCCGGTCGGCGCCTTGGCCCGGTTCGGTGAACACGGAAAACCCGCGGCCCGGGGTGAGCAGTAGATCAACAGCGGTGACCAGGGTGAGGCTCTGCACGACCTGGATGGCCAGGCACGCGCCGAAGGTGCGCCACCACCAGCGGGCGATCCCCTCGGTCTGGGGCAGGGCGTGGAACATCAACGCGATCGGCGCCCCGGCGATCAAGATCACGGTCAGCAGGACGCGCACCACGTAGCCCAACAGCACCACGACCAGCGCGACCACGATCGCGAACCCGAGCAGCAGCAGAAACAGCGCACCGTTGTCGGTGGTGACCGCGGAGGTGAGCAGCTGCCGCAACCCGACCGCGCCGCTGTGCGGGTCCACCCCGTCTTGCAGGAGGGCGGTGGCGAGGGCGTTGGCGGTGTCGACGGCGAACCCGGCCACGGTGAGCGACAGCGCGCCGGCGAGGAACCCGAGCACGAGGCGGGGGGCGATGTCGCGCGCGCTGTAGCGGGCCTGCACGGACTCGTAGCCCATGAGCAGGACCCCGGCCAGCAGGATGAACAGGCTGTAGACGGTGAGCACGATCTGCCACGACCGGTCCCACAGCTCGCGCAGCTGCGGCAGCTGATCCGGTGTCGGGGTGGTCAGCAGGGTGTCCGACAGCATCCCGAGCAGCGGGTTGAGCGCATCCGCGACCACCGACTGCAGAAAGGTGTCGATGGCGCCGGAGACACAGTCGCCGAGATCGGTTAACGAACACACTGCCTCCGCTGTCGGGCTTGGCGGGGAGAGTGCAGGATCGGCCGCCGCGCTGCGGGTGGCGGCCGG
>CAVTOL010000015.1:0-438105 GCA_963736375.1 uncultured Actinomycetota bacterium | reverse complement strand
TTCGGATCAGTCCTCATGTCCCGATGGGGCGCCGCGCGGGCGTGAAAGCCTTGGTGCGGGGCTGCCTGCCTGTCGCCGTCGCGTTCTTGGCACTCGAGGCCGTTGCTCAGTCTGGCGCCGGGGCCCTTTGAAGGGTTGCGCACTGTTGCTACGAGCACGCCGGTCAGATTCTGCGAGTCCCACCGGTCCCTCGGGCAGCCCCGCCCGGCACGCCCTGGGAAGGAGGACGAGCGGATGCAGCAGCCGGTCGAGGTAGAGGTTGACGAGCATGAACAGATCGTGGAGCGGGTCGCGGGGATCGACGTGGCCAAGGCCAGCGGGATGGTGTGTCTGCGGATCCCGCACGAGACGATCCCGGGTCGGCGGGTGACCAAGGTCTGGCCGGTGCAGGCGACGACCGCGGCGCTGGTCGAGCTGGGTGATCATCTGCGCTGCGAGCGGGTGACGCGGGTGGTGCTGGAGTCCACCTCGGACTACTGGCGTCCGTTCTACTACCTGCTCGAGGCGGCCGGGTTGACGGTGTGGCTGGTCAACGCCGCACAGGCCAAGAACGTCCCGGGCCGGCCGAAGACGGACAAGCTCGACGCGGTGTGGTTGGCGAAGCTGGCCGAGCGGTCGATGGTGTCCCCGTCGCTGGTGCCCGCCGAGCCGATGCGCCAGGTGCGGGACTTGGCCCGGGCCCGGTTCGATCTGGTCGAGGACCGCACCCGGGTCAAGCAGCGGATCGAGAAGCTGCTCGAGGACGCCCTGATCAAGATCTCGTCGGTGCTCACCGACGTGCTCGGCGTGTCCGGCCGGGCGATGATCGAGGCGTTGATCGCCGGGCAACGCAGCCCCACAGCCCTGGCTGAGCTGGCCCAGGGCCGGGCCCGCCGCAACCGGACCGCCCTGCAGCATGCCCTGCACGGCCGGTTCACCGACCACCACGCCCAGCTGGCCCGCATGCTGCTGGGTCAGCTCGACGAGCTGACCGCGCGGATCACCCAGGTCACCGCGCTGCTCGACGCCGCGATCAGCGCGCTGCCCACCCCGACCCCGACCACCGGCTCCGGTCGGGCCGGTCGCACCGATGGCCCTCCCGCGGCCGGCGCAGCAGCGCAGGCCGAGTACAACTCGGCCGTCGCGCGGCTGTGCGCGGTCCCCGGCGGCGGCCCGGACTCCGTTCGCGCGGTCCTGGGTGAGTCGGGTAGGCGCGGCGCATTGCTGCGCCGCGCCCCCCTAAGAACCGTGCATGCGACTCGTCGCCGCACACGGCTCAAGCAAGCCGCAAGGGCGTTGCGGGTACTTCTCCCGCGTCGCCTTGAAGATCCTCCGCCGCAGCCTCCCGACGTTGCCCTCATGGACCCGCCAGTCGATGGCGTCCCAATCCGGTACGTCCTCCGGTCCGTTCACCGTCACGGTGTCCAACTTGCCCTTCGGTTGGGGAGGCTTGATCAGCATCAGCGTTCAAAGGCTCACCTGCCCACGTCAGCGCCCTTTCGGACCCAGCCACCAGGGCTGGTATCCGGCCAGTTATCCCCGGCGGTCGACGGAGGGGTCGACCATGTCGCCGCGGGTTTCCTGTCGTCTTTCGACCACCGGCATTCGCTTGTTGGGCATCCTGCTCCCGCCGCGGAGTTCCGCTCCCCTCACGGTCGGCCTACCAGACAGCCAACGCCTGGACCCGACGGGATTTCCACGTTCCGCACATCCGAGTCACGACCGGATTGGGTGCCCTCTTTACCCCGGGGCCCAGCGGTGCTCACACGACCGGTCCGATCCCTCCGGTCGCCGCTCGCCCCCACTTCCAGGGGCCAGGCCCTATCACCCCGGTCCTCATCCCATCTCCGGAGCTATCCATTACGAGGCGTCATCAAGGGTTTACTCGCGTTCACCCGCCCGGCCTTCCCCCTCGCCTGGTGATCCCCTGGATGGATCAGGGGCCCTTGGGCTCTTCCCCGGGCTTCGCACCCCAACAGGCAGGACCTGCGGCGCACGCCAGGGCGGGGGACGGGCATCGAGCACTCGCCCGGAGCTACACGACCGACACCGTCGGACCTCCTATCCATGAGCTCACTCGTAATGTGCGACCTCGCGTCGCACGATCGGCCTGGACATGAGCGTGTTCGGCACCGCCGGGCGGCTGTGCTCCTGGGCCAGGGTCGCCCCCCGCACCGTGCAGTCCGGACGCAAGCACGGCCGGGCCCGCACCGGCAAAGGCAACCCCTACCTCAAATCCGCGCTCGCCCAGATCGCCACCGGCGCCGCGAAGACCGACACCTTCCTCGGCGCCCGCTACCGAAGGTTGATCAAACGCATGCCCAAGGCCAAGGCCCTGGTCGCGCTGCAGCGCTCCATCCTGGTCATCTTCTTCCACCTGCTCGCCGATCCCACTGCCGAGTTCACCGACCTCGGATCCGACTTCTACGCCAAGCGGATCGACCGCGCCCGCCGCACCACCCACCTACTGCGCCAACTGCACGCCATGGGCTACCAAGTCCAGCTCACCGAAACCGCCGCCTAACCCACGCCTAACCCTCGCCACCCTCACGGGTCACCAGCGGTGGCCCGGTCAGCCGTCCCCGACGCCGCAGTCACGCCCAGCCGCGCCGGCGGTCCGGTTCGCCCGTCCCCGAAAAACAAAAGAAACACATACCTCAAATACACACTCACCCAAAACAACAAAAACAACACAAAAAACAACACCTTCATAAACACAAAATAACAAAAATTAATCAAACACATAAAAAAGCCCTGGTCGCGTTGCAGCGCTCCATCCTGGTCATCTTCTTCCACCTGCTCGCCGATCCCACTGCCGAGCTCACCGACCTCGGATCCGACTTCTACGCCAAGCGGATCGACCGCGCCCGCCGCACCACCCACCTACTGCGCCAACTGCACGCCATGGGCTACCAAGTCCAGCTCACCGAAACCGCCGCCTAACCCTCGCCACCCCCACGGGTCACCAGCGGTGGCCCGGTCAGGCCGTCCCCGACGCCGCAGTCACGCCCAGCCGCGCCGGCGGTCCCGTTCGCCCGTCCCCGACTTTGCTTTCCGGTCAGACCCGAATCCGCGATTAGGCGGAGCGGCACGCCGGTTGAGATGGCGATAGGTGCCCTGCGACCTGCGATGTGGTTGTCGATGCCAACATCGTCGGGGTCTGGAGGGCAGCTATCGGGTGGGTAGCGTACGCGGGAACTCGCTGCGGGTGCCGGTCGGCGTGGCGGACTCGAGCTGACACCGGTGGCGGGGTGGACCGTTCCCGGCCCGGATCGCGGCGGGCGCACAAGCTGACCGACGAGATCGTCGCGTTCGCCGCGGCGTTGCGCCCCGCGGATCCCTCGCTGTGCTCGGCGCGGCTGATCGACGCCATCGACGAGCGGTATGGGTGCGCGGGCAGCCACGCTCGGTGGAACGGGGGCCGGCCCGCCCCGACGAGCCGAAAAGCGACCCGGGCGATGAGCAGCGAGTCGAGTGTCGCGACGCCAGCGGACGTCGCGACGGCGACGACGACGGTGACCGCCATGAGTAGCCGCGCGCCAACGTCCTGGCCGGTTCGGGGCAGTGATCAACGGGAGCGACTCCGACGAGAGCGGAGTGCCGGTCTCATTTCATTCAGCACACTGGCGGTCGCGGCCTGAGCGCCGACGCCCTGTTTAGGCGGGTGATGCGGGGCGCGTCGTGAGAAGGTCGGCGAAGGCGACGATGTTGTCGTCGTAGTTACGGGTCTGCCGGTCGAACGAGCCCCCGCAGGTGATCAACCGCAGGCCGGGGTGGTCGAGATCGCCGTACACCACGTCGGTGGGGAACTTGCTCTTCGGGTACTCCTTGACCTGCGTCACCCGGAACACCGCCGCGCTGCCGTCCTGGCGTGTGACGGTGACCTGCGCATCGGGTTGGAGATCGCGCAAGTGATAGAAGACGCCTGGCTGTCCGCCCCAGTCGACGTGCCCGGCGAGGATCGCCGGACCCCGTTCACCGGGGGTCGGCGCCCCGGTGTACCAGCCTGCCGGGAAGCCGGACGGCGGCACCTGTAGCGACCCGTCGGCCCGCAATCCCAGCTGCATCAGCGTCGGAGTCCACGCCGATGGCCGGGATTTGCACGCGGACCGGCGCGGACCTCGCCATCGGCGCCGCAGCGCCCACGGGCGCGACGCTGGCGGGTGCCGAGACCGACGGCGTCGGGGCGGGAGCCGCGTCGCTGGAGCAGCCTGCGGCTACGGCGATGATGGCCAACAGGGCGGCGGCCCCCGCCATCACCCGCGAACGGGTGAGACGGGGGCGCCGCTCCGGAATGCGGTGACGCATGTGGTTGCGGTCCCTCAGCTGTCCCGGCGCAGCCGCCGAGTGACCCCGGCTCCGGCCCCAGCGAGCATCAACGCACCGGCCAGCAGGTAGGGCACGACGCCAGTTCCTGCAGTGGTGCTGCCGTCACCGGTGTCGACCGATCCGACCGGAACCTTCGTGACCTGACCGCCGGTGTGGGCGTGGTCGCCGCTACCGTTGCCACCGCCGCCCGCTCCGTTGTGGTCACCGCACTGCTTCGGCGTTCTGGTCACCACCACTGTGGTGGCTGGTGTCGCCTGCGTGGTGCTGGTCGCCGTTGTCACTGCCACTGTTGTGGTCACCGGCACCGTTGTGGTCGCCACCGTTGTCGCGGCCGCCGTTGTGGTCACCGCCGCCGTTGTGGTCGCCACCGTTGTCGCGGCCGCCGTTGTTTCCGCCGCCGCCGTTTCCGCCGCCGCCGTTTCCGCCGCCGCCGCCGTTATCGCCGCCGCCGTTTCCGCCGCCGCCGCCGTTATCGCCGCCGCCGTTTCCGCCGCCGCCGTTTCCACCGCCGCCGCCGTTACCACCGCCGCCGCCGTTACCGCCACCGCCACCGGGAGGGGTGATCGGCGGGACGGTGATCGGCGGCAGGCTGATCGGCGGGATGGTGATCGGCCCGATGGTGATCGGCGGGGTGGTGATCGGCGGGATCACGATCGGCGGGGTGGTCCCCCCGGCGGCAGGGTGGCACAGTTCGGCCGGGTGATCGTGTTGGTTGTCCAGGCTGACCTGGCCGTTGCGGGCCAGAACCCGTCCGTCCA
Source organism: uncultured Actinomycetota bacterium (assembly GCA_963736375.1). Lineage (GTDB taxonomy): Bacteria > Actinomycetota > Actinomycetes > Mycobacteriales > Pseudonocardiaceae > Pseudonocardia. The sequence continues at coordinate 433,039 of CAVTOL010000015.1, read as the reverse complement.
CGGTGGTCCCGGTCTGCACCGACGCCGAGGTCAACGCCAGGATGCTGCCGACGAAGGTGGTGCCGGTGCCCAGCGTCGCGGAGCTACCCACCTGCCAAAACACGTTGCACGGTGAGGCCCCGTTGATCAGAGCGACGGTGCTGTTCGACGCAGTGATCAGCGTGGATCCGGCTTGGAAGATGAACACCGCGTTGGGGTTACCCCCGGCGTTCAGGGTGACCGTGCCGGTCAGACCCATCGCGGCCGCCGACTTGTACACCCCCGGCACCAGGGTTTGCCCACCCAGGTCGGTGGTCACCGCAGTCGGGCGGGGTCCGCCCCGCCGCATCGTTGTACGCGGTGGTCAGATCGGCCTGGGCCTGGAGCGCGACGGCATCGGCGGGCGTGGATGGTGCCGTTGCATCACCGTGCCGGGCGGGAAGCCGGTGACCGCGGTGCCCGGGCTGACCCCCAGGTCGCCCGAGATCACCGACGGGCCGGTGTTGGTGACCGTGGCTGCCGGCCAGCACCGCGAACGAGGTGGCCGTCCCCAACCCCACCGGCGCCTGCACCGACGCCGCCGACGCCACCGGCGCCCCGACGATCCCCGCTACGAGCCCCATGGCGGTGATGGTGCCCACCGCCAGCACCGCCCTGACCCCCCGCCGCGGACTGTCTCCGCGAGCTACACCGGTCACCGATGTCACCAAATTCCCCCGATCAACAAATTTGTCCCTGATGGCCTGCACGCTCGCGAGTAATGGGATGCATCCCGCGAGCCGAACCGGTCCTTGCCGCCTGTAACGAGCGCCGCCCCAACGCGGAAATGCCGTAGCCGGTGTTCTCACTCGCCCGGGTCAGAGAGAAACCTGAACAGGCGAAACAGGACCGGGAATCCCGCAGCACACCGAGTGACAAGGGACTCGATCGAGAGAGTATTTACACGATCGGACGGAGTGCGTTATCCCGGCACATGAAGACCGACCCCGCGCCGAGGACTGCGATAGGTGACGCACTCGGGCCCGGCAGCTACTCCTCGCCGGACCAGCCGTGGAAGAAGCCCGGCACGTCGTCGAAGGCGAGCGGGCGGGAGAAGTGGTAGCCCTGGGCGGCGTCACACGCGGCGTCGAAGGCCTCGCTCGACCACGACGCGCCTCCCGTTCGCGAGTACGTCGCGTCGGTGCTGGCCCACTGGCTCGACCGTGGCGCCGACGGCTGGCGCCTCGACGCCGCCTACCAGATCCCGCGCCCATGCGCGGATCAGATGGGGAGAGACACACCAGCCACTGCTAGAGGGCGCGCCGCAGTTCGCGTCGGGTTTGGATTCCGAGCTTCGAGTACACATGGTGCAGGTGCCATTCGATGGTCCGCGGGCTGAGGAACAAGCGGGCACCGATCTGCGGGTTGGACAGCCCGTCGCGGGCAAGGGTGGCGATTTGGCGCTCCTGGGCGGTGAGATCGTCGCTGGTCTCTGAGACGCGCCGACGGCGTCTCTCGCCGGTCGCGGCGAGTTCGTTGATGGCGCGCTGGGCAAACGCCTCCATGCCCATGGCTACGAACATCTCGTGCGCGACGTGGAGCTGAGCTCGCGCGTCGAGTCGGCGACCGTTGCGCCGAAGCCACTCGCCGTATATCAGGTGTGTGCGGGCGAGTTCGGCTCGAACACGGGTCCGGTGCAGATGGTCGATCGCGGTGCGGAAGCAGCTGTCGGCATCGGCGCCGTCGGCGAGCAGCCCCTGGGAACGCGCCTCGACGCCGCGCGCCCAATCGGTTGCTGCCGCGGCTGCCTTGATGGCCAGCCGGTTCACCGCGTCCGTGGCGAGGTCGACCCGCCCGCACCGTATCGCCGCCTCGACGAGCTCGCTCAAGCCCCAGTTCTCGGCGACGACCTCTCGGTGCTCGACGATGGAGGCGGCGGCCGTGAGCGCGTCCTCGTACCGGCCGAGACCGTTGGAAAGGACCGCGCGCGCGTACGCGCTGATGGCCAGTCCGATTCCTTCTCCGCGAGCGCTCGCCTCGCGCTCGGTCGTCTCGACGAGTTCCGTCGTGTCGTGCGGTTCGCCTTGCCACGCCGAGACCATCAGTGCTCCGTAGGGCGCGGCGCGGATTCCGGTTGCCTGCTCGACGGACGCCGTCTCGGAGACGGTGGCTGCGGCGGCGGCGAGGTCGCCGCAGAAGACGAGCACGGGTGTGCGCGCGCTGAGGGCAAGCGCGAGTTCGCCGAGCGTCCCGGTCGTGCGGGCGATTTCGACGCTGGAGTGCGACAGCGAGGCTGCGTGTTCGTCGTCCCAGATCTCGAAGGCGATGACGCAGCCTTGCCACAGCCAGCGCAGTCGTTCCTGGGCCGAAGCCTCATCGCCGGAGAGGCGCTGCACCGCGGTTCGGCAAGGCGCGACGGCGGCGGCGTAGTCGTCGTCGGCGAGCGCGGCCAGGGCGTCGAGCAACACCTCGGCGGTTGTGGGCTCGCTACCCGGTGCACGCCGCTTGTCCTGGGCGACCCGGGCGGCCTGGGCGGCTGCCGCGATCTCGCGCAGCCCGACCCGGTCGTTGAGCCTGGCGCCGAACAGGGCCGCGGAGAACGCGTCGACGTAGGTCTCGAGTGCGGCGGAGAGGTCCAGTCGTTCGAGCCTGGGGGCGGCCGCCAACAGGAGTGGGATGGCGTCGGTGCCGCGGCTGGAGATGAAGGTCAGTTGGGCCCGTAGTAGGTCGATCTGTGCGCGTTGATACTCATCGAGCGGTCCGGCCTCGGCTGTGGCGAGCAGGGCCCTTGCGGTGCTGAACGCACCTGCTTGGATATTGGCGGAGGCGGCGGCAAGTGCGCGGCGACCGCGCTGCGTGGGGTCCGGGGTCAGGGTGACGGCGCGCTGTAGGAAGGCTGCGGTGGCGGCGACCCCACCACGTGCCTGTGCGCGGCCCGCTGACTGTTCGAGCTCTGCGGCAACGTCCTCGTCGCGGCCGGTGGCCGCCAACGCGCGGTGCCATGCCCGTCGGTCGGCGTCGGCGGCTGAGCGGCTTACCTCGGCGAGGACTTCGTGCACCCGTTGTCTGCTGACCGGCGGCGCGGCGCGGTACACCGCCGACCGCACGAGGGGATGGCGGAACTGGACGCGCTTGCCGATGGCCAGTAGCTCCGCGCTCTCGGCGGGCCGGAGTGCGTCGGCGGCGATGTCGAGCCTGCGGGCTGCCCGTAGCACCACGTCGGGATCGCCGAGGGGCTCGGCCGCCGCCACCAGCATCAAGTGCCGAGTCGCGTCCGGCAGGTCACGAATGCGGCGCAGGTAGTGATCCTCGATGTGCACGGGGAGCTCCACCGCGCCGGGAAGCTCGAAGCCTGCCAGCTCGGCGGCGCTCATCCGCGCCGGGAGTTCCACCAGTGCAAGGGGGTTCCCACGCGTCTCACCGACGATCCGGTCGGCGACGCGGCTGTCGAGGCGGCCGGTCACAACGCTGGCCAGCAACGTTCCGGCATCCTGCTCGGGCAGCCCTTCGATGCGGAGTTCGGGTAGCCCGTCGAAGTCGTGGCCATCGGCCGGGTCACGTACCGCAACCACGATGGCCACCGACTCGGCGCGCACGCGTCGCGCGACGAGGCCGACGACCTGGGCCGAGGCGGCGTCCAGCCACTGCGCGTCCTCGACGAGGCACAGCAACGGACGCTGCTCGGCGACCGCGGACAGCAGGCTGAGCACGCCCAGTCCCACGAGGAACCGTTCCGGCACTTTCCCGCCGATGAGTCCCAGCGCGGTGGTCAGGGCTTCTTTCTGCGGGGCGGGGAGCGCGTCGAACCGGTTGGGTAGCGCGGTGCACAGCTGATGCACTCCGGCGAATGGCAGCTCCATCTCGGCCTCGACGCCGGTGAGCTGCGCGACCTGGAAGCCTGCAGCCTGGCGCGCGGTGTAGCGCAGGAGCGCGGTCTTGCCCACGCCCGCCTCGCCGCGGATGACCAGCGCCTCGCTCTCACCCCCGCGGACCCTGTCCAGGAGTTGATCGAGCACGTCGCGTTCGCTGCTTCGGCCCACAAACCCGGGCGCGTGCGTGGCGACCATAGGTGAACCCCAAGCGGTCAGACGCCCGCTGTCCGCTCTTCCGGCTTCAGTGCGGCAGCAAGGGCATCGCGCGAGTCTATTCTCAACTTCCCGAACACCCTGTTCAAATGCCACTCCACGGTGCGCGGACTCAAGAACAGCGTGTGGCCGATCTGCGTGTTCGTGAGGCCGTCGCGGGCCAGCCGCGCGATCTGCTCCTCCTGTGGTGTCAGTTCGGCGCGCGCCTGGGTGAGGTGTGCGCGCGGCTTCGCTCCCGCAGCGACCAACTCTGCTCGAGCACGCTCGGCGAACGCGCCCATCCCGATCTCGGCGAACATCGCCTCGGCCGACCACAACTGCTCGCGTGCCTCGACGGGTCGGCCCTGGCTACGCAGCCACTCTCCGAACAGCAGATGTCCGCGCGCCAGTTCGGTGCGGTTCGCGCTGCGACCGAGCTGATCAATCGCTCTGCGGTACCACGGCTCGGCATCCTTACCCTGGAGGAGCGCCCGACACCGCGCCTCGATACCGCGCGCCAAGCAGCTATCGGCCGGGTCTGTGGTCGCGACGAGTCCGTCCAGCGCGTCGCGTGCGCGTTCGAGGTCTCCGACTTTGGTGGCCGCCTCGATCAGCTCGCTGCGCGCCCACATGGACAGCCAGGGCAGGATGCCGCTTCTCACGACTCCCTCGGCCGCTGCCTCGGCCTGCTCGTAGCGGCCGAGCCCGTTGTTCAGCACCGCGGCCGCCCAGTGGGCAGTCATGACCGCGATGCCCTGCCCTTGTCTGGTCCCGTCCCGGATGACGGCGTCGATCAGCGGGGTGGCCTCGGCTTCCTGCCCGCGCAGGGCGTGGATGCGGAGTCGGGCGAAGGGCGGGACCTCGTTGCCCGTTGATGTGGAGATGCTGTCGGCTTCGACCACCAGCCGTTCCGCGCCGGGTAGGTCGCCTCGCCATGCTCGCTCCAGCGCCAACGCCTGTAGGTGAATGGGCAGCTCGGCGAGCGCGCCTGCTTCGCGTACGAGTTGGGCCTGTCGCTCGTACACGGTGATCGCTTCGTCGTGCCATATCGCCGTGCGCACACCGCCGACATGCCATCCCCACCGCACGATGTCCTCGACGGCCAGGTGCATCACGTCCTTGGCTACGCGCTGAAGGATCGGCATCGCGGCCGCGTGCCCTTCGGTGATCAGGACGGCGAACGCCTCGATCATCAGGTCGAGGGGATGCGGGTCGGGCGGCAACGGCGGGAGGGCTCGGATCGCGCGGGATACCTCAAGAAGGATCTCCGCTCCGCCGAGGTGGTGCGCGGTAATCGCGGCGCTCCACGCGGTGAGGTAGGCCCTGCGAGCCAGAGCGAGGTCGAAGGGCTCGAGCTGTTGGGCGGCGTTGCGCAGCAGCGTGGCCGCTTCGTTGCCGTAGCGGGACACGACGGCGGCGTGACCTCGCAGGAGCGCAGCCCGGGCCTGCTGGAGGCCGTCGAGGGCTCCGCTGTGCGCCATCGCCATGAGGCGCTGTGCCGCTGCGAACTCTCCGGCCTGGAAGCTGGCCTCGGCGGCAGCCAGTGCGCGCTCGGTCTGGAGCGCCGGGTCGGGGGTCAGGACTGTTGCTCGCTCGAGGAAGGCCGCAGCGGCCGCAAGTCCGCCGCGGTCTTGCGCGCGTCCTGCGCTGCGTTCCAAGTCGGCGGCCACGGACTCGTCCGGCTCGGCCGCCGCGAGCCCGCGGTGCCAGGCGCGGCTATCGGCGGCCAGGGCGGGATCGCTCGCCTGCCCCAGCGCGTCGTGGACGCGACGTCGTTCAGCGGGTGACGCGGCTCGGTACACCGCCGAGCGCACCAACGGGTGGTGAAATCGGACATGATCGTCGATCTCCAACAGTCCGTCGTCGGCTGCGGGGGCCAGCGCGCCCTGGTCGAGGGATAGCCGGTCGGCCGCCCGCCACAGCAACGCGGCGTCCCCGAGTGGCTCCGCTGCGGCCAGCAGGATCAGTCGCTGCGTCGGCTCGGGCAACCGCGTCACGCGCCTCAGGTAACGCTCCTCCACCTGACCGGCGAGGTCGGCTGCCCGCGGCGGCGGAAAGCCTCCGGCTCGTTCGGATCGGCTCATCCCTTGCGACAGCTCCAGCAGCGCCAGCGGATTGCCCCGGGTCTCGCCGATGATCCGGTCCCGAACCCGGTCGTCGAGCCTACCCGGTACGGCGCGCGACAGGAGGGCGCGCGCATCGGCGTCTTCGAGGCCGCCCAGCGCCATTCGCGGCAGACCATCGAGCGCCCGGAGGGTGGTGGGCTCGCGGAGCGCGAAGATCATCGCAACGGCGTCTGCTGATAGGCGCCGCGCAACGAATCCGAGCGCTCCCAACGACGTGGCGTCGAGCCACTGAGCGTCGTCGACCAGGCACAGGACCGGACGTTGCGCGGCGGTCGCGGCGAGCAGGTTCAGCACCGCGACGGCGACCAGGAACCGGTCGGGAGCACCACCGGCCACGGTGCCCGACGCGACGCGAAGCGCGTTCTGCTGCGGTTCGGGGAGCTCGTCGAGCGCGCCGAGCAGCGGCGCCCACAAACGTTGAATCCCCGAGAGCGGTAGCTCCATCTCTGCCTGGACACCGATGACCTCGACGACCCGCAGCCCCGACGCCTGTCGCGCGGCGTAGCGCAGCAGCGAGGTCTTTCCGATGCCCGGCTCACCACTGATCACCAGGACCGCGCTGTGCCCGTCGCGGGCCTGGGCGAGCATCGCATCGAGGCGACGGCACTCGCGTCTTCGGCCGAGGAACCCCACCCTCCGAACAGGAGGCATCGGCCCACCCTAGGAACGAGCCCTCGACGCTTCAACCGCCATTCTGCTGCCGCCAGTTGTCCAGATAGTCCAGCACTGTTGGCGACGGAACCCGTTCGAGCGTGATGCCGCGCTCGCGCAACTGCGACGCGACCTGCGACGGGACCAGATCGGGGGCGGAGGTGATGACGATCGTGCCTGGCCGCCGGACATGCCGCGCCGCATGCCGGTAGAGCAGAGCAGCACTGTTGGACGTCGTGTGGACGACGACGTCGACCCCGCCGAACTCCGCTATCGACTCGCTGAACAACCGCTGGACGTCGAGATCGTCGGCCAGGTCGGCGCGCACCGCGATCGTGATCCCTCCCGTGGAGATAATCTCCGCGACCGTCGCCTCGGCTTGCAGTTGATGATCGAGGTAGACGACGACAACCGGCCAAGACCAGCGGGCCAGCCCACGGGCGACCGACCGGCCCGCGGGGAAGGCGCCGCCCGTCACGATCGCCACGGCACGGTCTGAGTGAGACCCGAGAGTCATGATGGCGCCTTCGGTCTGCTATCCGGTCCTTTGGCGGTGCTTGCCGCTTCACGATCGCGCTCTGAGACGACGCACTGCGCCCGCGGAGACACGGGCGCGACACGGGTAGATGGGCGTCACCCTCAGCCGCTCGACACCAGGGGCTGACCCGGGGGTCGACCAGGGATCGACCCGGGGTGTTTGCAGGCGCAACGCACGAGGCCACAGGCCACCCTTGCCGTGCGGTGGCAGACGCTCTCCGGAAGGACCAGTGATGAACGGCAGCGACAAGGTCGCCGTGGGGACGGGCAGCGACGCGATCATCACCGACGAACTGCCCGACATCGTCATCCAAGGCCTCGCGCGGGAACGCTTCATGATCTCCACACACCCGTGGGTGCTCAACAAGTCCGCGGTAGAGGCGCGCGTCGTGTCAGTCCTCCGGCCGACCCATGGGGGCAAGCCGTGACACGCGCCAACACAAACGAAAGGACCATGGGATGACCACCGACGTTCCCGCCGAGCCCCGCGCCGATCAGGCGCGGACGGTCGAGGAGAAGATCGCGCTGCTGCGCAGGCTGTTCGCCGACGCCCCGGAGGTGGGCAGAACGGCGCTGGAGAATGTCCTCAACCGGCTGTCGTCGGACGCCTCCCAGAAGCCGCCGCCGCCCGTGGAAAGCGCAGGCCGGGTCGGGAGCAGGCTTGGCAAGGTCTCCGAATTGACGATCATCGTCCCCTTCGCGCCCGGTGGCGCCGACCGCCTACGTGCGTTCCTGCGGCTGTTCGGCGGCAACCTCGCAGGCGCGGACGATGTCGGCACCGTCCACGACATGCGCTTCGTATTCCTGGACAACGACACGCGAATGCTCTTCGCCACTGCCTACGACGGCGACTGGGACGCCTACATCGACGACTTCGCGACGAAGATCCCCGACTTCCTGGACATCATCGACTCCGCATGGGAGGGCTGGCCGGGTATTCGCAACCCTGAGGCGAAGGACTATCTCGCAAAGCACCAGATCACGGCCGAGGGCTGGTACGTCGCCAACGACCTGACGGTGGCCGAGACGCGGCGCCTCAGGCGACTCGGCGAAGCCGTCGACGAGCTCCTGGACAAGATCGGCGACTAGCGAAGGGGCCGGGGCGTCATGACCGTCATCGATCGTGTCGGTGACAACCTCCCGCGTGGACGTGTCACTGTCGAGCTCGACGACATCCAGGCGACGGTGCTGCGCTATCGGCCGGAGCCCTACTACGGAACGCACGTCATGCTCCACGTCGAGGACCCGCGGGCCTGCCGCGAGTTCCTGCGCGACCTGACTCCTCACGTCGACTCGGCCGCCGATTGGTGGCAGCTCAAGGAACCCTGGATCGCGGTGGCGCTCACCTATTCCGGGCTGGCGGCACTGGGCGTGCCGCAAGACTCCTTGCAGAGCTTCCCGGAAGCGTTCCGGGTGGGAATGGCCGCACGCGCACATGCGCTCCGCGACTACGGCGCCAACGACCCCAAGCACTGGGAGCCGGAGTTCGGGAGCGGGGCCATCCACATCGGCGTCAGCGTCTTCAGCGACTCGGAGGAGACGTGGCGCAGCACAATGGACATGGCGCGGCGGCACTACGAGGGACGCCCCGGCCTGACGGTGCTGACGGCCCGGGACTTCGGCGCCCAGCCCGGCGATCTGAACCCCCTGGGGTTCCGCGATTCGATCGGTCAGCCCGCCATCGAGGGCAGCGGCATCGAGCCGTTGCCCGGCCAGGGGCCCGCGATCAAGGCGGGCGAGTTCATCCTCGGCTATCCGGGCGAGGCGGGCGTACCGCTTCCCGCCCCTCAGCCGGACGTCCTCGGACGAAATGGCACGTTCGTCGGGCTGCGCAAGTACCAGACGCGAGTCGGGGCGTTCAACCGCTTCCTGCACGCGAACGCTGAAACCGACGACGAGCGGGAGTTGCTCGCGGCAAAGCTGGTCGGGCGTTGGCGCAGCGGTGCCCCGCTGACGCTCGCGCCGGATCGAGACGACCCGGCGATCGGTGCGGACCCGCTACGGAACAATGACTTCACCTACGCCGCCGATCCGGAAGGTAGGCACGTGCCGCGCGGCTCGCACATGCGGCGAATGAATCCGCGTGACAGCGAGATGACGGTGCTCGCCGACGTGAACGTCCACCGCATCATCCGGCGCAGCACCGCCTTCGGCGCCCCTTACGACCCGAACGCTCTCTCGCCGCAGGACGACGAGACGCCCCGCGGCCTCTACTTCATCTTCCTGAGCGCGAAAGCGATGGCCACGATGGAGTTCCTGCAACAGGAGTGGATCAACAACGGCAATTTCATGAACCTCGGCGACGAGCGCGATCCCAACGTCGGGCTGCAGGAGGTCGGCGCGACCTTCACTATCCCCCAGGCGCCGGTACGACGTCGCATTCACGGCATCGAGACCTTCAACGTTTTGCGAGGTGGCGAGTACTTCTTCCTGCCGTCGCTCTCGGCGTTGCGGTGGCTCGGACAGGAACGGTGACCCATGTCAACCGAGTCATCCGATTTCGTCCGGTACTCGCCGGAGATCGAGACCTTCGATCCGAGGCTCGGTAACCCTGCCGAAGGTCGAACACTGACCTGATCCGAACATTTGATTTGAGGGAGGCAGCAATGAGCACGACCGCGGACCGCACAAGTGAGAGACTTCGGGAAGGATACGCCGAGGTCGGCGATCAACGATTGCATTACGTCGAGGCCGGTGATGGGCCGCTGATCGTGCTACTGCACGGATTCCCGGAGTTCTGGTACGGCTGGCGCCAGCAGATCGAGCCGCTCGCGGCGGCCGGATTCCGCGTCGTCGCGCCCGACACGCGCGGCTACAACCTGTCATCGAAGCCGGACGGCGTCCTGGCCTACGACGCAGGCCGGCTGGCCGCCGACATCCGCGGCCTGATCAAAGAACGTGGCGCTGAGACCGCCATGCTGGTCGGGCACGACTGGGGCGGAACCATCGCCTGGACCACCGCCATGCACCACCCCGAGGTCGTGGACCGGCTGGCCATCCTCAACGCCGCCCACCCACGGAAGCTCTCGCAAGGGTTGCAGCACCACCCGGACCAACTCCGCAGGTCCTGGTACTTCTTCTTCTTCAACATCCCGGACCTGCCAGAAACCGTCGTGCACGCCAACCACTGGCACTTCTTCCGGCACTTCCTGCGCGACGCCGACCCCGCATACACGCCGGAGGAGATCGAACGCTACATCGAGGCGTGGTCACAGCCAGGCGCCGCCACCGGAATGATCAACTACTACCGGTCCTCGGTGCGAACCCCACTCAAGCAGGCCGAAGAACAGATCCGCCCCATCTCGGCGCCCACCCTGGTGATCTGGGGGGAACGCGACCGCTACCTCCGCGATGATCTTGCCGAGCCCGAACACGACGACGTGCCCAACCTCGACCGCGTCGAGCGCCTGCCCGACGCCTCGCACTGGGTGCACCACGACGAGCCCGAGCGCGTCAACCAACTGCTCACCGACTTCTTCCAAGGCTCTCGCTCGACCGCCGATCGCTAGGAGAAGCAATGGCCGCCACCGCCTCGACCGCGGACGTTCGCCCGTTCACGATCGACGTCTCGGAAGCACAGCTCGCCGACCTGCGCCGCCGCATCAACGCGACGAAATGGCCCGACCGGGAAACGGAGCCCTCCCAAGGCGTGCAGCTCGACACGATCCAGGCGCTCGCTCGCTATTGGGCGACGGATTACGACTGGCGGACGTTCGAGCAGCGCTTCGCGGCGCTGCCGCACTTCATCACCGAGATCGACGGGGTCGACATCCACTTCATCCACGTCCGCTCCGAGCACGAGGACGCGCTGCCGCTCATCGTCACGCATGGGTGGCCAGGCTCGACGATCGAACAGCTGAAGATCATCGATCCGCTCACCAAGCCCGCCGAACACGGCGCGAGCGCAGCGGACGCCTTCCATCTCGTCATCCCGTCATTGCCGGGCCACGGGTTCTCGGGGAAGCCGACCGAGATCGGTTGGGATCCCATTCGGATCGCCAGGGCTTGGGTCGAGTTGATGGGCAGGCTCGGCCATACGAGGTACGTCGCGCAGGGCGGCGACTGGGGCAACGCCGTCACCGAGCAGATGGCGCTGCTGAAGCCAGCGGGGCTGCTGGGCATCCACACGAACATGCCCGCGACGGTTCCTCCGGACGTTTCGCACGCTTTGCAGATCGGTGGGCCGCCGCCCGCGGGCTTGTCCGCCGAGGAGCAGACGGCGTATGAGGTGCTGGACCACTTCTTCAAGACCGGCGTCGGCTACGCCAACGAGATGGCCAACCGGCCACAGACGCTGTACGGCATCGCGGACTCGCCCGTCGGGTTGGCCGCGTGGATGCTCGATCACGACGTGCGCAGCTACGAGCTGATCGCCCGCGCGTTCGTCGGCGAGCCCGGGGGGCTTTCGCGTGACGATGTTCTCGACAACGTCACCCACTACTGGCTGACCAACACCGCGATCTCGGCGGCGCGGCTGTACTGGGAGAGCAAGCTGGCCTTCTTCGACGTCAAGGGCGTCGAGATCCCGGTCGGTGTGACCGTGTTCCCGGACGAGCTGTACCCCGCTCCGCAGAGCTGGGCGGAGCGGGCCTATCCCAAGCTCATCCACTTCAACAAGGTCGACGAGGGCGGCCACTTCGCGGCCTGGGAGCAGCCGCAGACCCTCGCGGAAGAGATCCGCGCGACCTTCCGGTCGTTGCGGTGACCGCGACGGCTCGATTGCCCGTCGAGGGCACGCTCCCGGAGCTCGGCGCCGCGACGGGCTGGCTCAACTCCGAGCCGCTGTCGCCCGCGGGCCTGCGCGGCAAGGTCGTCGTGGTCCAGTTCTGCACCTTCTCCTGCGTCAACTGGCTGCGCACCCTGCCTTACGCCAAGGCATGGGCGGAGAAGTACCGCGACGCCGGGCTGGTCGTGATCGGCGTCCACTCACCGGAGTTCCCGTTCGAGCACGACCTCGAGAAGATCCGGTCGGCCCTGGACGCGATGGGCGTCGGCTATCCGATCGCGGTCGACAACGACTTTGCGATCTGGCGTGCCTTCGACAACGCCTATTGGCCCGCCCTCTACTTCGTCGACGCCAAGGGGCGAATCCGGCATCACCACTTCGGCGAGGAGGACTACGAGCGGTCGGAAAGGGTCATACAGCAACTGCTCGCCGACGGGGGCAGCGACGGTGTCGACAAGGGCCTGGTCACGGTCGAGGCGGACGGCGTCTACCTCCCCGCCGACTGGGTCACGCTCGGGTCACCGGAAACCTACGTCGGCTACGACCGGGCCACCGGCTTCGCGTCACCAGGAGGCCTGAGACCCGACCGCAGCCGGGTCTACGTCGAACCCGCGCAGCTCGCGCTCAACCACTGGGCGCTCTCCGGCGACTGGACGGTGGGGCCGCAGATCACAACCCTGAACGAGCCAGGCGGTCGGATCGCGCACCGCTTCCACGGACGGGACCTCAACCTGGTCTTGGGCACCCGCGCCGACACGCCAACCCGCTTCCGGGTGCTGGTCGACGGGCAGCCGCCCCTCCGCGCCCACGGGCTCGACGTCGACGAGCAGGGCGAAGGAACTGTCGCCGAGGAGCGGCTCTACCAGCTGATCCGCCAAGACGGGCCGATCACCGACCGCACGTTCGAGATCACCTTCATCGACGCAGGCGCCCAGGCCTACGTGTTCACCTTCGGCTAGTCGGGAGATCCGCATGGACGTCAAGCAGATCGACGCCGGAGACCTCAACGTCGGCTACGTCGACGCAGGCCCCGAGTACGGCCCCGCCGTCCTGCTCCTGCATGGCTGGCCCTACGACATCCACGCCTACGACGAGGTGACACCGATGCTCGTCGCGCAGGGGTGCCGCGTGATCGTCCCCTTCCTGCGCGGCTACGGCACCACGCGCTTCCTCTCCGCGGACACCCCCCGCAACGGCGAGCAGGTCGCACCGGCCGCGGACGCCATAGCGCTGATGGACGCCCTGGAGATCGAGCGGGCGACCGTCGCCGGGTTCGACTGGGGATCGCGGGCCGCCGCCATCATGGCCGCGCTCTGGCCCGAGCGCTGCGCGGCGCTGGTCGCCGTGAGCGGGTACCTGATCGGGAGCATCGAGATCAACCAGCAGCCACTGCCGCCGAAGGCCGAGCTGGGGTGGTGGTACCTGTTCTACTTCTCCACCGAGCGCGGCCGAGCAGGCTACCGCCGGTACACGCACGACTTCAACAAGCTGATCTGGCAGCTCGCCTCGCCGAGGTGGGACTTCGACGATGCCACCTTCGACCGCACGGCGGCGGCGTTCGACAACCCGGACCACGTCGACATCGTGATCCACAACTACCGCTGGCGATTGGGCCTCGCCGAAGGCGAGGAGCGGTACCTCGGCTTCGAGCAGAGGCTCGCCGAACGCCCCACCATCGCGGTGCCGACGATCACGATCGCCAGCGACTTCGACGGCCGGGGCGCCGACGGCAAGGCCTACGCCGACCGGTTCACCGGCCCCTACGAACACCGGGTCCTGGACGGCATCGGGCACAACGTGCCCCAGGAGGCACCGACCGCCTTCGCCAAAGCCGTCATCGAACTCGCACGTCAAGAAGAAGCCGCACAACCACGGAGTCGAGGATGACAGAGCAACCGAATGTACTTCTGATCCACGGCGCGTTCGCCGATGGCTCGAGCTGGAGCGCCGTCGTGGCCGACCTGCAAGCCAAGGGCTACCACGTCACCGCCCCGCAGTTCCCGCTGACCTCCCTCGCCGACGACGTGACGCGCCTGCGCCAGGCCCTCGCCTGGCAGCGCGGACCCACCATCGTCGTCGGGCATTCCTACGGCGGCCAGGTCATGACCGCGCTCGGCGACGACGTGGCGAACGGCGTCGGGCTCGTCTACATCGCCGCTTTCGGCCTCGACGTGGGCGAATCAATCAACGGCGTGGGCGGTGACGCACCGTCCCCGCCTGCGCTCGCGAATCTCATCGTCGACGAGCGCGGCTTCGGCAGGCTGCCCGAAGACGACTTCGTGGGCCACTTCGCCGCCGACGTCGACCCCGTCAAGGCGCGGGTCATGCACGCCGCCCAACAGCCGGTCGCGATGAGCGTCTTCGGCGACGTCATGGGACCACCCGCGTGGCGGTCGCTCCCGTCGTGGTACCTGGTCGCCGCCAACGACGAGGCGATCGCACCGGACACCGAGCGAATGTTCGCGCGGCGCATGGGCGCCGAGACGGTCGAGGTCGCCTCCAGCCACGTCGCGATGGTCTCGCACCCGGACGCCGTCGTGGGATTGATCGAAGCCGCGGCGCGGGTCACGGTCGGGCTATCAGCCTCCGCGGGAAGGCCGGCCTGACCACTGTCGGCAGCATCGGCCGCGTTCTCGGCGCATCGGCCACCTTCGTCCGTCGGCATCGGCATCGGCAACGGGTTGGCGGCCGCCCAGGCCCTTGACTGGCTTGGTGCTCATCGTGCTGGGCACTCCCGCTCAGCTCGCAAGCGCACGCAAGCTTGCCCGCGTGCGGGCCAAGACGGGCAGCCCGGGGGGCAGGCCGCGGGCAAACCGGTACCGCGAAGCGATCGTGACAGCCGCCGGGGTGAGACGATGTGACCGCGGCATCTCGCCGCGTCGGACACTCATCGCGAGAACAGATTGCCGTTCAGGTACACGTCCCAGTCCGCGGCGGTCAAGCCGTGCCCGCCGGATCGCCGGTGGTAACTCATCGCCGGACCGCGGAAACCCCGGTCCGTCGCCGATGGCCACGTCGACGAGGGCAAACCGGTGTCACCCAGCCCGTAGAGCCCGTACACCGGTGCGGCGGCGACGTACGCCAGGAACTCGCCCTCCGGGTCGGCGTTCCCATCGTCGGTGGCGCTTCCGATGACGACACGGCGCGGCGCGATGAGCGCCAGCAGCTCATGCTGGTCGACCGGCAGTGCGTTCACACGGTCGTTGTAGGCCTTGTACGTCGGCGGGAACCAGTGCGGGAACGAGGCGTTGATGGCTGCGACGGTCTCCGCGCCGACTCCCCCGTCGCCGCGCCGGGCGGGCTTGGCGCCGGTCGACCCCGAGTCGTTCGCGATGGCCGCCGCGAAGCGGATGTCCTGCGCCGCGGCCCACAGCGCCGCCTTGCCGCCCCTCGAGTGGCCGATGACGGCGACCTTCGTGGGATCGATGTCGGGATCGGTCTGCAGGTAGTCCATGGCCCGGCAGGCTCCCCACGCCCAGGCGCTGATGGCCCGGCCCGCGTTGTCGGGCAGGTCCCGATCCGCGGGGTGGAACAGGTTGATCATCTTGTTGCGGTAGGCGTTGCTGTCGTCGGGAGCGATGTCGCCGACCTTGAAGGACGCGAACGCATAGCCTGCCTTGACGATCGTCGAAACCGGCGCGTAGGCCGACGACCGACCCGGATCGTCGCCCACCGCGCCGCGATGGTCGATCATCAGGAACGTTCCCTTGGGCTTGCCGTCGGTCTTCGGAACGAAGAGCGTCACGTTGAAGCTGCCGGTCCCCTGCGGACCGGTGACGGTGACCTTGACGATCTTGCGCGCGACGCCGGGAAAGTCGGCTGAGGTGACCTGGAAGGTTTGCGCGGTCGGTTCGGGCAGGCCCTGACCGTAAACATTCTGGCGGAATTCGGCCAACAGTTCGACGCGGCGGGTTCTCTCCCATTCCGCTGCGGTGGTGACGGAATCGCCGTCGTTCAATCGCAGCGGGTTCGGGTAGTCCTCGCCGCCGATCCGCACCGTCTTCGCAGCCGGTGTCCCTTGCGTCGTCGCGAGCGCCTCCGACGGCAGCAGTGCGCCTGCGGCGGCACACGTCGCCACGACGACGAACGAGGACGTCGCGATCCTGGTGACGGTGCGCAGTCGAGCGCCGCGGCTGTTCGGTCGGCTGGGGGTCGGCACCGTGCGGAATCTACGCAGCGACGGTCGTGCCGCAACGACGGTCGGCGCATACGCAGCGATCGGGTGACGATCCCGTGTATCGAAGGGGTGGCGATCCTCGACCCGCCCGGCGGCAGGTCGATTGGACACGCCGGGAATAGGAGCCGGGCCCATCCGTTAGAGCTGTTGGAGCCGATTTGCACGCCGCGGGGGTAGGTGACCGATGGGCTACCAGGAAGATCGGATTGTGCAGGGGGGCGAGATCGCCCGCGTGCCGCCCCAACCCGGCGTGCCGCACCTGGCCGACGAAGGTTCGCCAGATCTCGACTCCACGGAGCTGCTCGCGGGGGCGATGCGGGGTGATCCGTCGGCGATCGGCAGGCTGTTCTTCACGCTCCGGCCGATCGTCCACCGCTTCTGCCGGGCGCGACTCGGACACGGCCCGATCTCGGCGGCGGCCGATGACGTGGCTCAAGAGGCGCTGCTGGCCATCTTCACCGCGCTGCCCCGCTACGAGGTCAGGCAGGGTATATCGTTTCGGGCGTTCGCCCTCACCATCACCATGCGTAGGGTCGCCGACGCTCAGCGAGCAGCGGTGCGCAACCGCACGGACCTGGTCGCCCAGCCCCTCGATTGGCCGGGGCCCGACGAGAACGCACCCGAGCAACACGCCCTCGCCGCCGAGCAGGCAGTGCGGCTGCGCGGGCTGATGCAGACCCTGTCCCCGCAACAGCGCGCGATCCTCAGCCTGCGGATCGTCGTCGGGCTCACCGCCAACGACACTGCCCGCGCGCTGGGGATGAGCGCGTCCGCTGTGCGCGTCGCCCAACACCGGGCGCTACGGATCCTCCGCAGCCGCCTCACCGATCACGCAGGCTGATGCGATGCGGTGCTGGTGGTCGAATCCTCAGGTCGGCTGCCGGTCATTCTTCTGCACCTGGTGCTTGGTACCGGAAAATGACCGTCTCGACGCCGAGATGCCACCACCTCCGTAGCCGTTACCCGAGCGAAAGCAGTAACGTCGGTAGTCCAACCACGAAATTCGCGGAGGGGCAGGCTCGACCGGTGCGGGACGCCTCTACAGCGAGGGGACGCGTCATGGATCACGTTCATCAGAACGGAGCATTCGGGCGCGTGGTTGCTCATGCCGGGGCCGTCTAATGGCGGAACCGCTCGACCCGGATCGGGACGCTGGGCAGACCCCTTTGCCCGATTCGAACGGCTCGGACGAGGGTCTCAGCGAGGACGACCTCGACATCGACGCGCTGGTTTCGGTGTGGAGAGACGATCTGCTGCTGGATGCGATCGGCGCTGCCGCACGCGGCTCTGATCGACCAGATGTGCCGTTCGACGTCTCCGCTGATCGGCAGCTCATCGAGGCGCTGCTGAAGTGGCGGCGCGACGTCGAGTCGGATCCACCCGCACCGGTCGGCCCCGACCTTGTACGGGGCACCCCGAAGGACGCGGACGCAGGCAGCGCCCGTCGCCACAGGTTCCGGGTGCCGGTCGTCTCGACCCTTGCCGCTGCCGTGGTGGTCGCTTTCACCGCGCTGGCCGCCTACGGCGCCGCGCCCAACGAGGCCCTGTGGCCGGTCACCGAGGTCCTCTACAGCCAACACGCCGCGTCCATCCAAGCCGCCGACGATGCGGGAACGGCCCAGTCGCAAGCCGAAGCGGCAATGGCGGCAGGACACACGCACGATGCCGCAGCCGCGCTCAACGCAGCGGCGAGCCGCATACCACAAGTGCGCAGCCAAGACGGTCAGACCAACCTGCAGAGCAGGCAGCGTGACCTGGAGAGGCAGCTCAATACCCCCCGCGACCTCGCCGCGGCAACGACATCTGAGCCGAGCGCGTCGCCACGCAGCCCAAGGACTTCTGCTGCACCCAAGCCGACATCACACTCCCCGCGGCCGGAAAGCCCGTCAGCGCGGGCAAAGGAGTCTCACGACTCCACCACCGAAACCCGGTCCGCAACGCCGACTCCGCGGCAAACGCACCCAACCCCTGCGCCCACTTCGGCAAGCCCGACCTCACCACAGCATCGCGAGCAGCCCGGCAAGCCACAACGGCCAACCCGGTCTGCCACCCCAACGACAACGCGACCAGCTCCAAGCACCGCGCGGCCGGACAGCAAGGCAGCACCAACCAGCGCACCACGGGTCGAACCGGCCAAACCCAGCAACAAGAAGGCCCCGCTCACCACGCCACAGCCGCAGGCGCAAGCGAACGCGGCGCCAAGCACCGGCCAGCCGGTCGCGCCGTCCTCCTCGGTACGGACGACCGGCAACCGACAGAGACAGGCGGCCGCAAAGCAACCGGACTCGCCTGCCCCCACACCGCGACAACACGCGAGTCCCTCGCCGGACAGCGCGCCGTCATGACACCGACGAGACCCGTACGCGGGCGGGCGACGGCCATGGCGCGCCGATCACGCTCGCGATCCGATCGAGGCCGTCGTGCGGGCCTGCAGCACAGCCGACGACTGTCGGGGTCGAGGCGTCGTCACCCACCGAGGGCGAAGACGGGGTGGCGGGGCGCCTCGGCAACGAAGGCCTCGACCGGGTCGGCCGCGCCTGCGGCGAAGAACGGCGCCGTGACCGGCACCTGGACGACGTAGCGGCGCAGCACCGCGCCTGCCGTCTCGGCGTCCACCTCCTGCACGCCCAGCACCATCGTCGTCCGGCCCCGGCGCAACGACACCACGGGGGTGGCGCGGACGTTGCGCACCCACCCGACCTGGCCGTAAGGCGCGACCAGCCACCGTCGCCCGTCGGTCTCGACGAGCGTGACGGGCGTGGTGCGTGGCCTTCCCGTGGTGCGACCGGTGGTGGTGAGGAGGTAGCTCGACGCGGGCCCTATGCCCCATCTGAGCAGCATGGTCATCAGTCTGTTGAGTGCACGGCGCGCCGGTCCGAGCTGGTACGTCCTTGGCATCGCCGTCACCCTCCCGAGCGCCACCGGTCGCTCACAGCTCGAACACCCGGCGTCGGTGTCGACGCACCTGTCCTCGCGGTTCCGCATGCATCCCGGTCAGCGTTCGCCGCGCAGGACGTTTCGAGCCGTCCGTGCCATTCTTCCACGGTGACCCCGCGATCATGGCATCGAAAGGGCAGATCGTCCCGCCGACGGCGCCATGTGGCCGGGTCACCCGGGACGTTCTGCTCTGCCGCCCGGGATGCCCGGTGTCCACGATCGAACGACACCCCGAGCCTGCCTGACACCGTTGGCGAGCTGTTCAGGCCGGTCGACGGGACGTTCGGCCCTTTACCGGCGCGACCAGCCCGGGGAACTCTGGTTTCCATGGCACATGAGGACCGGTCCGCCGGTCGGAGCGGTCTGCAGCGCGGCCGCACGGACCGCGTCCTCGGTGGGGGCCGCAGACCGGGTCTTCGACCCGCCGTGATCGATACACGACCGGGGGGCGAGGGTCCGTCGTGGCCGAAGACCTGACCGCTCCACCGCGGGCCACCGGAGGATCCGGCCCGCATGCCCCGATCGACCGGCGGCGGTTCCTGCGCACCGTCGGGCTCGGGATCGGAACCCTCGCCGTCGTCGGAGCCGCGGGCGTCACCTGGAGCACCGTGTCCGGCGGCGTGTTCGCCACCGGCACAGGACCCGCCTACGCCGCCTGGGACCAGGTCCTCCTGACCACCGGCAACCCGCTCGGCCTGGTCCGCGCCGCGGTGCTGGCCGCCAACGCCCACAACGCCCAGCCCTGGCACTTCGCCGTCACCCCGCACCGCATCGACGTCTTCGCCGACACCACCCGCAACCTGGGCACCATGGACCCGCTGCGGCGCGAGATGCACCTCTCACTCGGATGCGCCATCGAGAACCTCGTGCTCGCGGGCCCCCCGAACGGCCTCGCCGCCACCGTCACCCTGGTGCCCGACCCGGCCGACCCCGCCCACGTCGCGCGCGTCGACCTCGTCCCGACCACAGCGGTCACGGCGGCATCACCGCTGTTCGCGGCCATCCCGAACCGGCATACCGACCGCGCCGCCTACGACACCACCCGTCCGGTCGACCCGGCCCGGCTCGCCGCCCTGCGTGCGCTCGTCGGCGCGCCCGGCACCGACTTCGTATGGCTCACCGGCACCGCGCAGATGAGCGCGTTCGGCGACCTCACGGTCCGCGCGACCGAGGCGATCATCGCCGACCCGCAGCAGTCCGACGACGACGCCGCCTGGTACCGCGACACCTGGCAGGAGATCCAGTCCCGCAAGGACGGCATCACCGTCGACCCCTCGGGCAGCTCGCCGTTGATCCGCACCTACGCGAAACTGCTGCCCGTCAGCCGGGCGCAGAACAACGACGGCTGGCTCAGTGGTACCCGCGACATCCAGATCCCCACCGCCTCGGCGTTCGGCGCACTCGTCACCACCGAACCCCTCGACCCCACGACGCGTCTGCAGGCCGGGCGACTCTGGCAACGCCTGCACCTCACGGCCACCGACGCAGGCATCAGCCTGCAACCGTTGTGCCAGATCCCCGAACGCATCGACCGCGAGCGGTCCTCGGGACGCCCCGCCGACATCGGCACCGCCATGGCGGCACTGCTGCCGCCCGGCCAGCACCCCCTCATGACCTTCCGGATCGGGCACCCCACCACCACCGCCCTGCGCAGCCCCCGCCGCCCGGCCGAGGAGGTCGTGCTCCCGTGACCGGGACCCTTCACCGAACCTGGCGGATCGGCCTGGTCGTGGTCGTCGCCGTTCTCTACGCCTGGGTCGGGATCTCCGCCCACGGCATCGACCGGATCCTCGGCCTGGCCGGAGCGCTGCTGATCCTCGCCGCGCTGGCCGTCACACCGCGATCCCGCGCCGTCGCCGCCATCCTGCTGTTGCTGGGCGCGCTCCCACTCGCCGTCACGACCTGGTGGAGCGTCGCCACCCCGCTCCTCGCCGTCTTGTGCCTGCTGCTCGGCTGGCCGCGGCGCCGCAGCGCCACCGGCGTCGAGCCGATGCCGGGATGACCCCTCGCGGATACGCAGCTGCCTCGCTGTGCGCGCGGCAGCCGACGCGAGGGGAAACGCGCACGCGGCTCTACCGCAAGGGATCGCTGGAGGTGGAGGGTTTCGCCATCGCCGAGATCAGTGAGCTCCTCCGGCAGGAGGGGGTGACGATCTGGCTCGACCTGCACGACCCCGCCACCGCCGACCTCGCCGTCCTTACCGAGGAGTTCGGACTGCACCCGCTTGCCGTCGAGGACGCCGTCCAGCGCCACGAGCGACCCAAGCTGGACCGCTACCCCGATCACCTGTTCCTCTCCGCCTATGCCGTGCGGCTCGACGAGGCGACGGCGCAGCTGGTCAGCAGCGAGCTCGCCGCCTTCATCACCCCCCAGGCCCTCATCACCGTCCGCAAGGACGACGGCTTCGACGTCGACGGCCTGGTCAAGCGGTGGGACGACAGCCCCGACCTCGCCGTGCACGGCGTCAGCTACCTGCTCCACGGGCTGCTCGACGACGTCGTCGACAGCCACTTCGGCGCCGTGCAGTCCCTCGACGACCAGATCGAGCAGCTCCAGGAGGACTTGTTCGCCGAGGCCGGGCCCGGCATCGAGGTGCAGCGACGCAGCTTCCAGCTCCGCAAGAGCCTCGTGCTGCTGCGCCGCGTCGTGCTGCCGATGCGGGAGGTCGTCAACTCGCTGATGCGCCGCGACATCCACCTGCTCGACGGGGAGATGACGCACTACTACCAGGACGTCTACGACCACGTGCTGCGCGCCACCGAGTGGACCGAGAGCCTGCGCGACCTCGTCACCACCATCCTCGAGACCCGCCTCACGATCCAGGGCAACCGCCTCAACGAGATCATGAAGAAGCTGACCGGGTGGGCGGCGATCATCGCCATCCCGACGGCGGTGACCGGCTTCTACGGCCAGAACGTCCCCTACCCCGGCTTCGGCCAGACCTGGGGCTTCGTGTCCAGTGTGGTCATCATCGCGGTCATCGCCGGAACCCTCTACGCAATGTTCAAGCGGAAGGGATGGCTGTGAGCAGGTCGGTCGCTACCGCGGACCTCCCGCCCGCTGACCGCACCAAGGTGTTCGAAGGCAACGCTCGCCGCGTGTACCCACGCCTTTCCGCCGTCCTCGGGGCCCGGTCAAGCTGCCCAGTGTTGGCTGCACAGCTGGAGCTGAACAGTTGAGGGTGGGGGCCGCCGCATGATCGCGGACGCGGTGGGGTACGTGCGAACCATGGAACGAGGCAGCGACAAGCACGGACCGCGCCGCGACGACGCCCTCGCCGCGGAACTGCGGGGCATGCTCGGCGACGCAGGCGGGCACCGCGAGGAATGGCTCGACCCGGAACCGCCCGCCGACGACGATCCCGACCTGACCGAGGACCGCCCGTCCGACACGTAGCCTGCTACGCCGGTTCGCCCAGATCACCGCCTCCTGGACTCCGGTCATCTGGAATGCCAGGCGCGCGGGCTACCCAGGCCCCGCCGCTCATGCGTGGCCGTCAGTGATCGTGATCCTCAGGCGTGGCATCGCGCTGCTGGTCCAGTGCGTCCGCCTCGTCGACGAACTCGTCGGGTATGACGAGGTCGTCGGGCAGGTCATCGCCCGCTGACTGCTGCTCCAGCAGGTCGGCCTCATTTGCGTCGTCAACGCCGGGCCTCACCATGTGTCCCTCCTCGGCGCCACAGCCCCCGCGGACGATCCTACTTCGCGCAGCGCCGAGGCCTGCATGATCCGCTTGCGGCCGATCGCGGTGCTGAACGACGCCGACAGGAGCTACGGCGCTTCGAGGTCCGCCAGCATCCAGTAGTGGTCGCTGACCGAATGGTCGTCACCGATCACCGGCAGTCGCGGATCCGCAGGGACGCACCATGGTCTCCACAGCGGATCCCTTCGGCGGCAGGTCGCCTCAGCTCTCTCGCGCCCCGGCCTCGGCGCCGCTCTCCCGGTCGTCGCCTGCATCCTGGCCCGAGACCCGACCCACGAACTCCCCGCTGGCGCCGGTGCCCGTGGTGACGGCCTGGTCAGCTGCATCGCTCGGGTCGCCGCCGGTCTCCCGGGTGCGCGCCACCCCCGTGTCCGGCTCGACATCATCCTCGGCTGTAGGGGGCGTCGGAACATCTCGCGCAATCTGCTGAGCATGGTGTGTTCTTCCCTTCTGTCGCGGGCCCGTGACGCTCGCATCGGGTGCAACGCGCGGAAGTCATCCAGCGCTGCGGTCACGCAGGCGGGTACCCCGTAGGCCGGCGCCTCTACCCGGATGCGCAGGCTTCGGATCGAAGATATGTTCGGACGCATGACCGATCCCGTATCGAGCAACCCCGAGAAGGACCCCGACGACTGGACCACCGGCGAGGAACCGATGACCGGCCCACAGCGCTCGTACCTCAGCACCCTGGCCCATGAGGCGGGCGAGGCTCCCCCCGCGGACGACCTGACGAAGGCCGCGGCGTCCAAGCGCATCGACGAGCTGCAGGATCGCACCGGACGGACCGGCGGCCGGTAACCCGATCGCGCAGGGCGGGCCGCGACGATCCGGCGCGGCGCTAACGTTCCGACATGACCGAGAATGTCGTGGTGGTGACCGGGGCGGACCCCCGAGGCGTGCTCCACACCCTGCGGGCCCTCGACAAAGCGGGGGCGCTGGAGCTGCGGGCCGCGGCGATCGTCCGCCGCGACGCGAACGGCCACCTCTCCCTTGACCACGAGACCGGCGACGCGGTGGCCTTCGCCGACCGCCACCCCCGGCTCGGTGCCGTGATCACCTTGCTGCTCGGGCCACTCGACACCCTGTTGTTCGGCAACCAGCTGGTCTCCCTGTTCGGCGCCACCGAACGCAGCGCCGAAGAGCTGGCGGTCGGCCACCTGGCCCAGGCGGTGCCTGCAGGCGGCGAAGCCACGATCGCCGACATTGACGAGCCGGACCCCGGCCTGCTCGACGCGAAGCTCGCAGGCGCCATGGTCACGCGGCGCCCGTACGCCGAGGTCGAGCGGGAGCTCGGGGCGAGCCCGGAAGGCCCGAGCGGTTCGGGGTAACGGTCAACCCTCACATGGGGGGCGCGCGCCCGGTCGGGAGCGATGCCCGGTGGGCGGGGTGTGGGGCGCTCGGCGTAGGCGAGGCACAGGCAGGTCGTTCCCGCACGGCGCTCATCAGACCGCCGCGCCGGCTGCCGGTAGCAACGCCGCACACCGCCTACGCCGAGCGCGTGCCGACGGGCGCTTCGCGTCGTCGCGGCAGAGCACCGGCAGACCGGCGACGCACCAGGCCGAGCCCCACGTACATGCCCACCAGCGCCACCACGAGCCCCAAAACCGCCCGCACGGTGAGCGACTCGCCCAGCACCGGCACCGCGATCAGGGCCGTCGTCGCGGGCACCAGGTTCAGCAACGCGCTGACGTGCACCGTCGACCGCCACCGCAGAAGCAGGAACATCACCGCGAACGCGCCTGCCGAGTTGAGCACCCCCAGCCACACCACCGCGGTCCAGCCGACGAGGTCAAACGGCAGCCACGCGACGCCGAGGAACGGCATGACCGCGACCGTCACGACCAACGAGGTCAGCATCTGTACCAGCACGCTGGTCGTCACGGGCGTGTCATCGTTGTACCGCTTCTGGTACAGGGTGCCTGCGGTGAGGGCCAGCATGCCCAGCACAGGGAACACCACCTGCGCGCCAAGGCCGCCGCCGATCCCGTCGGAGAGCACGATGTACACCCCGCAGGCACCGATGCCCAGCCCGATCACCGGTGCCACCCCGAGCCGGGTGGCCAGCACCAGCGGCGTGAGCAACCCGACCAGCAGCGGGGCCATGCCCAGTACCAGGCTGGACAGGCCCGCCGGAACACCGTGCGACAGCCCGGCGTAGACGAACGAGAACTGGCCGACCTGCAGCAGCAACGCGGTGACGGCCAGGTGCAGCCAGGCGCGTCCGTGCGGCCGCGCAGGCCGCGTCACGGCGACGACCGTGCCCATCGCGACGATGGCGACCACGAATCGCCAGAGCAGCACCGTGGGCACCGGCATGTGCGTGGTAGCGATCTTCCCGACGATGAAGCCCGACGCCCACAGCGGCACGAACAGCACGCTCAGGACCAGCACGCCCCAGCGACCTCCGGGGGCGCCCGAACTCGAAGCAGCGGCGCGCCGGTCAGGGAGCATGGGCTCCAGTGCAACGCATTGCTAATGAGGCCACAACCGGAAGTGGCGCATCTCGCGACCCGCACCCAAGGTCAGCCAAGGACCTCCGACGTGCTCGGAGTGGCGCCGAGAGCGCGGTGAAAGCCGTCCGGGATCAGAAGTTGCTCGGGGCTCAGCTCCTCGATCGAGGACAGGCCCATGCCCAGCAGCGCCGAGTCGATGCCGCTGCGCAGGATGTCCAGCACGTTCTCCACCCCGGCCTGCCCGTTGGCCGCGAGGCCCCACAGGTACGCCCGCCCGATCATCACCGCGCGGGCCCCGAGCGCGAGCGCCTTGACCACGTCCGAGCC
This sequence comes from uncultured Actinomycetota bacterium, assembly GCA_963736375.1. Classification (GTDB taxonomy): domain Bacteria; phylum Actinomycetota; class Actinomycetes; order Mycobacteriales; family Pseudonocardiaceae; genus Pseudonocardia. Next base: position 407,380 of record CAVTOL010000015.1, on the reverse strand, counting down.
CCGCCGGATACCGCCGTCCATCAGCACCTCGATCTGGTCCCCCACCGCGTCCGCGATCGGCTTCACCACCCGGATCACGGCCGGGGTGCCGTCCAGGTTGTTGCCGCCGTGGTTGGAAACCGAGATCGCCGTGACCCCCGCGTCCACCGCCCGCCGCGCGTCGTCGACCCGGCACACCCCCTTCAACATGAAGGGGCCACCGTCCAACTGCGCCCACTGCTCCCGCATCCACGCCACGTCCTCCCACGACGGCGGCGGCGTGGTCATCCACTCGTAGTACGCACCGAAGAACGTCGGCGCGCTCCCCCCGGGCGGCGCGAGGTTCGGGGCGGTCAGGTCGGGAATGCCCGCCCGGGCGAACTGCAGCGCCCACCGCGGCCGCGTGACGACCCCCGGCGCCAACCGCATCTTCGTCATGAAGTCGATCTTCTCAGGGATCTCAGGGCTCCCCCAGTCCCGACCCATCGAGAACGACCAGTCCAGCGTCGCGATCAACCCGACCGCGCCCGCGGTCTTGGCCCGCTGCATCCGCTGCACCATCACGTCGCGTTCGCCGGTCCAGTACATCTGGAACACCGTCGCGGGGTTGGCCGCGACCACCTCCTCCACCGACTTGCTGGCGAAGTTCGACAACCCCATCACCGTGCCGCGCGCGGCGGCGGCCCGCGCCACCGCCACCTCGCCATCGGGGTGCACGGCCTGCACACCCGTCGGTGAGATGATCACCGGCAGCGAGATGTCCTGCCCCAACACCGAGGTGGCCATCGCCCGCTCGGCCTGAAGCCCGGCCACGTGCGGAGCGAAGCCGATCTCCCGGAACGCGGCCTCGTTGTCCGCGATCGTCTGACCCCGCTCCGAACCCGCCACCAGCGCCCCGTACACCGGGCCGGGCAGGCGCTTCCGCGCCCGGCTCTGCGCCACGGCAACGGACTCGAACCACGGGTTCTGCTTCCAGGGGTTCTGCAACCAACTCGGCATAGCGGCCCTTCCGGTGGGTGAAAGCTCAGCCGATCATTTCACCGATGCGGTTCCGTTGCGGGGTTCAGCAGAGCAAGCTGTACAGCGGTGATCGTTCTAGATCGGCAGATTTGCAGGAGGCAACGCAATGACGCGCGCGACGCCCGACCCGACCCGGTGGCTCCGCGACCTGCTGTCCACCGAGCACGTGCTGTGGCCGAGCCTGGACATCGCCGAGACGACCAAGGCGATGACCGCGGCGACCGAGCCGTGGACCAAGGCGGTCGCCGAGATCACGAAGCTGCAGATGGACACCTTCACCAAGCTGGCTTCCGCGTGGACGGCGATGGTGCCCGGCGCGACCACACCGGAACCGATCAGCGACCGGCGGTTCGCGGGCGACGCGTGGACGAAGGACCCGCGCTACGAGGCGGTCGTCCGCACCTACCTCGCCCAGAACGACCTGGTGCGCAAAACGGTGGAGATGGCGCCGCTCGACGAGCGGAGCAAGGCGCAATGGGGATTCGCGCTCGGTCAGGTGATGGATGCGCTCAGCCCGGCGAACATGCTCGTGACGAACCCCGAGGCGACCCAGCTGGCGCTGGAGTCGGGGGGCGCGAGCCTCGTCGAGGGGATGCGGCTCTTCACCGAGGACCTCGCGCGGGGCCGGATCGCGATGACCGACGAGTCCGCGTTCGAGGTGGGACGCAACGTCGGAACCACCCCGGGCACGGTCGTGCTGCAGAACGAGCTGATGCAGCTGATCCAGTACACGCCGACGACCACACGGGTCTACAAACGGCCGCTGGTGATCGTTCCGCCGTGCATCAACAAGTACTACATCCTCGACCTGCAGCCCGAGAACTCCTTCGTCGCCCACGCGGTCGCCGAGGGCCATCAGGTGTTCCTGGTGTCCTGGCGCAACGCCACCCCGGCGCAGGGCAAGTTGACCTGGGACGACTATCTGCAGGACGGCGTGCTGGCCGCGATCGACGCCGCGTTGGCGATCACCAAGGCCGACCAGGCCAACACGCTCGGGTTCTGCATCGGCGGCACTCTGCTGGCGTGCGCGCTCGCCGCGCGAGCCGCGCGTGGCGAACGCCCCGCGGCCTCCATGACGCTGCTCACCACCCTGCTGGACTTCGGCGACACGGGTGACATCGGGCTGTTCGTCACACCGGAAGGCACGGCCGCCCGCGAGATGGCCATCGGGCGGGGCGGCCTGCTCAAGGGCAGCGAGCTCGCCCAGGTGTTCGCCGCGCTGCGGTCCAACGACCTGATCTGGCCCTACGTCGTCAACGGCTACCTGAAGGGCAAGCCGCCGCCCGCGTTCGACCTGCTCTACTGGAACAGCGACGGCACCAACCTGCCCGGCCCGATGTTCTGCTGGTACCTGCGCAACACCTACCTGGAGAACAAGCTGCGCGAACCCGGTGCCACCACCCAGCTCGGCGAGCAGACGGACCTGGCGGCCATCGACGTCCCGACGTTCGTGTACGCCTCTCAGCAAGATCACATCGTGCCGTGGAAGGCCGCCTACGAAAGCACACAACTGCTGGCGGGTGACGTCGTCTTCGTGCTCGGCGCCAGCGGACACATCGCCGGTGTGATCAACCCGCCCGCGAAGAACAAGCGCAACTACTGGGTCGGCGACGGGGAGCACGGCGGCTTTGACGCCGACCCTGACCGCTGGCTCGACTCCGCGGAGAAGGTCGCGGGGAGCTGGTGGCCCGCCTGGTACTCGTGGTTGGCCCCGCACGCAGGCAACAAGGTCAACGCCCGCAAGACGCCGGGGAACGCCCAGTTCACCGCGATCGAGCCCGCGCCAGGGAGCTACGTCAAAGCCAAGGCGGAGTAAGCGGAGTAGCATCGCTAAACGTTGAATACTCACCTAATTCTGGGAGTACGACGTGGTCGATGTAAACCTGTCACACCTCGCGCTGCGCACCACCGCGGGCGCGTTCATCCTCAACGCGGGCATCGGCAAGTGGTCCGGCAGCGAGGAGACGGCCGCAGGCGTGCACGGGATGGCTGCGGGCACCTACCCGTTCCTCAAGACGATTCCGCCGCAGCGCTTCCTCAAGCTGCTCGCGGGCGCCGAGATCGCCCTGGGCGCCGCGCTGCTGACCCCGCTCGTCCCTGCGGCGGTGGCAGGCGCGGCGCTCACCGGGTTCGCCGGTGGGCTCCTCGGTCTCTACCTGCGCACGCCGGGGATGCACCAGCGGCTGCGCCCGACGCAACGCGGCACCGCGATCGCCAAGGACGTCTGGCTCCTCGGCATCGGCGCGGGTCTGCTGGCCGACGACCTCGCAGCGCGGCGGTCGGCCAACCGGGGTTCGCTCCCTGTCCTCTGACGCGGCCTGTGACGGCGATCACCGCGGGCGCACCCCGGAAGGTCTGGCCCGGCGGGGCTGTTGCCCGAGAAGGAACGTCCCGTCGAAGGAGAGTGTCGTGTCCCGCCCCGTTCTGCAGCCCAGCCCGCAGCATCCGATCACGATCGAGCCCGCCGCGTCACGGGTCACCGTGAAGGCGGGCGGCACGCTCGTCGCCGACACGACCGCGGGGCTCGCCCTGCGGGAGGCCAACTACCCGACGGTCTACTACGTGCCGCTCGCCGACGTCCGGCCCGAGGTGCTGCAGGCCAGCGACACCACGACGTACTGCCCGTACAAGGGCGACGCCTCGTACTACTCGATCGCCACGCCTGCCGGCGAGGTCACCGATGCGGTGTGGCGCTACGTCACGCCCTACCCCGCCGTCGCACCGATCGCCGGGCACGTGGCCTTCTACGCCAACCGGGTCGACGTCGTCGTCGGCTAGTTCTCGCGACGAGGTGGTCGTCGGCATCCCTCGCTTCGATGATCGCCGCATTCGGTGCAGGAGGTGCACAGGCACACCTCAGACGCCGAACCCGGCGATCACGGCGGCAGGCACCGTGCCCGGTACAGTCTCGTGCGGTGATCGTCTATCCGGCAGTCGACATCCGCAACGGGCGGTGTGTCCAGCTGACACAGGGCCGTCCCGACACCGAGGTCGTCCACCACGACGACCCTGCCGCCCAGGCCGCGCTCTGGGTGTCGCTCGGCGCCACCGCCATCCACGTCGTGAACCTCGACGGGGCGCTCGCCTACGGCGCGGGCACCGCGAGCGCGCTGAACCTGCAGCGGGTGAAGGAGATCCGCAGGGCCATCGACGTGCCGCTGCAGTTCGCGGGCGGCCTCCGCGACGAACGCGACGTCGAGACGGCAATCGGCCTCGACGTGGACCGGATCGTGATCGGCACGGCCGCCGTCGTCCGGCCCGAGCTCGTCGGATGGGCGTTGCGCCGCTGGGGGCCCGAGCGCGTGGCGGTGGCGCTCGAGGTGAAGGGTGGGCAGGTCGTCACCCACGGGTGGCAGCAGTCGACCCCGCTCACGCCGGTGCCGTTCGGCCAGGAGCTGCACCGGATGGGGGTGCGCACCGCGCTTTACACCGACGTCGACCGGGAAGGACTGCTCGGTGGCGTCGACGCCGCGGCCGCCGTGGCGTTGGCCGAGGCCACCGGGCTGCGGCTGGTCATCAGCGGCGGTGTCGGCGGCATCGACGACATCCGGGCGCTGGCTGCCGCGGGCGACGCCGTCGAGGGCGTCGTCATCGGGCAGGCGCTCTACACGGGCAGGCTCTCGCTGCCGGACGCCCTCGCGGCGGCCGCGACACCGAGCTGACGGTCAGTCCCTGGCGGGTGTCGCCCAGTCCTCCGCGGGCAGATAGGCCGCGATGTTGTCCATGCGGCGCTGGACGGCGGCGATCTCCCGCACGGCCTCGGTGACCACGCTGCGGTCGATGGGCGACATCCAGTCCCTGCCGACCACGTCGGCGGGCTTCTCGCCGCGCTGGCGCTGGATGAGCTGATAGCGCAGCCGCAGGCGCTGCAGGACCGTGAACACGTCGATCAGGTTGTGTGCCTGCTCGTCGGGCAGCATCGCCGACCCTGCGGCGGCGTGCAGCCGTTCGGTGGTCGACAGCGCGGACGAGCCGACGGCCAGCGCCGCCCAGCGGGCCGTGTTGACGATCGGCAGCAGCGCGTGCTTCTTGAGGTCGATGGTGTCGCGGCGACCGAGCCGGTCGCGCAGCGAGCGGGACTTCGCCCGCGCCGACTGTGACGCCGACAGCAGCAGCCGCATCGTGCCCGGATGGCGACGCAGGTCGCCGAACACCTTCATGACCTCGGGGAGCCCGGGATCGCCGTGGATGGGCCGCCCGTCGACCAGCAACGACGTCATCATCGCGCCCTGGTCGTGCTCCGGCTCCTCCATCCATTGACGCGCCGCCGCGCGCCACTCGGCGTTGGTGCGCGAGAACGCGGGGCGGCCTGCGGTTGCGCCGTGTTGGTCTGCGGTGAGGCCCGCGGCCGCCAGCTCGCCCTGGATCTCGACGAACGCGGCCCGGTACCGGTCGATCACGGAGGTGTCGAACGTGTCCCGGAAGGCGACCGCCGTGTCGATGTCGGAGCTGAGCACGGCCTCCCGCCGTCCGTTGCTGCCCAGCGACAGCCACGTGAACGTGTCGAGCGACAGGTCGGGGTACTGCGCGAAGACCAGGGTGATCGTCCGTCGCACGATCGTGTCGAGGACCGACGAGTACACCGCGATGACCTTCCCAGAGGCCAGGCCCCAGGACAGCAGGTCGTCGACCATCGCGGGCACCCGCCTCGCCCGCCGTCGCAGCTCCTCCACCGTCGTCGCCCTGCGGATCTGCTCGTGGACCGACACCCCCGCCGTGGCCGGGGAGATCGTGAAGTCGCGCGGGGTGATCACGCCGCGAAGCCTGCCGCCCCGGTCGGTCACCACCAGGTACTCCGCGCCGCGGTCGAGCATGAGGATGAGCGCCTCGGCCGCCGAAGCGCCCAGCTGCACGGTGGGCACCGACGGGTCCATCACCTCGCGGGCCGGGACGCTCGCCTGCCTGCCTTCGACGAGCACGCGGCTGCGCAGCAGCGCGTCGGTGACCAACCCGTAGCGGCCGTCCTCCAGTGGCACCACGGCGTAGCCGGTGCCACGGCGGGTCATGGCCGCCGCGACCTCGGCGACGGGTTCGTCGGCTTCGACCTCCAACGGGTGCGTCTCGATGATCTCGTCGACAAGGCTGTAGGAGGAAAGGCCCACCCGGCCGCGTGCGACGGCCGCCTGCGCGGCGAGGAACCGGGCGCCCTGCCGGGAGGCGAAGGCGGGCTCGACCGCCGTCTCCGGGATCGCAGCCACGGTCACCTCGTCGACGGCCACCACCCGCGGGCCGAGCGAACGTTCGGTGAGCATGGCGGAGAACCCGAAGACACCGCCGGGGCCGAGGTGCTGGTCGGCGAGGTCGCCGAGGGCGTCGGCGTCGTGCCACAGGTCGACGCGACCGCTCAGCACGACGAACACCTCGACGCTGACCTGCGTGAACGCGTCGAGGATGAGCGCGCCGGGCCCGAACCGGCGAACGCTCGCCGCCCGGCTCATGGCCGCCCGCTCGGCGGCGCTCAGCGCGTCGAACGGCGGCGTTTCGGCCAGGACCCGGTCGAGGACGGCGGCATCGTCGACGTCCTCGACCGCGTCAAGCGGCTCAGGCACCCGCGGGTGTTGGCGGGTCCGGGATGGAGTAGCCCGACGGGCGCACGTTGGCGTCCAACGACTTCTTCCACGACCCGTCGTCGATGTACTGCTTGAGCGCCGCGTTGACCTTGTCGACCAGCGCGGTGTTGCCCTTCTTCACGCCGACCCCGTAGACCTCGTCGGAGAACCCCTTGCCGACCACCTTCAGCTTGCCCTGGTACTGGGGCTCGGCGGCGAAACCGGCCAGGATCACGTCGTCGGTGGTGACCGCGTCGACCTCGCTGTTGGCCAACGCCGTCACGCAGTCGGAGAACCGGGGCAGCTCCACCAGCTTGATGTTGCCAAGGTAGTGACTGGTGACGTAGGCCGCGGAGGTGGTGCCGGGCACCGAGCACAGGTTCTTGCCGTCCAACCTGTCCGGCCCGGTGATCTCGGTGTCGTTGCGGCGCACCAGCAGGTCTTGGTGGGCTACGAAGTAGGGCCCCGCGAAGTCGACTTCCTTCTTCCGTTCGTCGGTGATCGAGAACGTGGACACGATCAGGTCGGCCTGGCCGGACTCGAGCAGCTGCTGGCGTTGGCTGCTGTTGGCTTCCTTCCAGGTGATGCCCTCCCGCGGCACGCCCAACGCCGCGGCGATGTAGACGGCCGTGTCCACGTCGAAGCCTGCGTAGGTGTCGCCGGTCTTCAGCCCGAGGCCGGGTTGGTCGAACGCGATCCCGATGCTCAGCTTCCCGCCCGGCACCGCGGGCGTGGGGGCCGGTGTGGGGTTGGGCGCCGCCGATCCGCCGGAACCGCACGCGGCCAGCACCGCCAGCCCCGCCAGCAGCACCGCCGTTCTGCGCATCGTCGTTCCGCCGATCATGGGACGATGCCTCCTTCATCATCGTTGGGGTCGAGGTCGTCGGGCTTGACGTCATCGCCGTAAGTGGGTCCGGTGTCCGACCACACCGCCTTGATCCGCCCGCCGGTGTTCTCCACGACCTTCGGTTTCACCGCCCGCCAGCCGATGAACAACACGATCGCCAACAGCGGGATCCCGAACACCACGACCAGGAAATCGGTCTTGTGCCAGAAATAGGGTGAGGACTGCCAGCCCCCCACCGCCAACCCAACGATCACCAACGCCAGGAACGCCAACCCGATATAGCTGGTCCAGGGATAGCCCGGCGCCTGGAACGGGCTGGCCGGAATCACCCCCTTGTTCACCAGCTTCCGCAGCCGCAACTGGCAGGCGAAGATCGTGCCCCAGGTGAACACCACCCCGATCGCGGCCGCCTCCAGGGCGACCTCGAACGCGTCCGGGATGAGGAAGTTGAGCAGCGCTCCGAACACGAACACGACCGAGGTCATCACGATGCCCGCCCACGGCACACCCTGACTGCTCATCTTCAACGTGAACGCAGGTGCCTGCTTGGAGATGCCCAGGCTGCGCAGTACCCGACCGGTGGAATACAGGCCCGCGTTCAGGCTGGACAGCGCCGCGACGATCAGCACCACCTGGATCAGGTCCGCCATCCACCCCAGGCCCAACCGGCTGAACACGGTGACGAACGGGCTGGTCCCCGACTTGTACTCGGTGGTGGGCAACATACACACCAGCAGGAGGATCGAGCCGCAGTAGAAGACCCCGATCCGGAAGATGACCGCGTTGACCGCCTTCGGCACCTCCCGCGTCGAGTTCTCCATCTCCCCCGCGGCGATCCCGACCATCTCGATGGCCGCGTAGGCGAACACCACCCCGGACATCACCAGGATCGGGCCGTACCAGTGGTAGGGATCCATGGTCGGCCAGAAGCCGCCCGGGTTGCTCACCAGATTGTGGAAGCCCGCCTGGTGACCGCCGATGTTGAACTGGCCCACCACCACGATCACACCCACGACCAAGAACACCACGATCGCACCGACCTTCGCGATCGCCGCCCCGAACTCGAACTCCCCGAACGCCCGCGCCGACAACAAGTTGATGATCAGCACCACCGCCAGCGCGATCAACACTGTCGCCCACGTCGGCATCAACGGCCACCAGTACTGCACGTACAGCCCGACCGCCGACAGCTCGGCGATCCCGGTCAACCCCCAGTTCAACCAGTACAACCAGCCCGTCACGAACGCCGCGGGCTCGCCGTAGAACTCCCGCATGTAGGACACGAACGCGCCCGATGTGGGCCGGTGCAACACCAACTCACCCAGACACCGCATCAAGAAATAGGCGATCACGCCGACGAAGGCGTAGCTCAACACCAGGGCAGGCCCAGTGCTGTGCAGGCGGCTGGCCGACCCCAAGAACAGGCCGGTGCCGATCGCACCACCGATCGCGATCATCTGAACATGCCGTCTGCCCAGCGACTGCTTGTAACCAACCTGCTCGGCGTTCAGCGAGTCTTGGTGCGTCCCGGTCTGGGTCATAACCTCTTCCCCACGGTAGGCGACGACGGTGCGACGCATCGCGTTCCACGATCAACGGCGGATCCGACATATAGGATGTGTTGCGGGCGCCACCCCGTCCAGTTGTAGCGTGGATGAAGATCAAGCGGCGTTCGGTCGAGGGCGGGCGTGCGCCACCGGGCGTCGATCGCGTCGATCGGGTCGGGCTCGCCGTCGGCCCGGCCCAGCATCGCCTCCGCCGCCTCCTCGATGATCGCCTGCATGGCCCGGCGGGCGCCCGCGCACCGTGCCCATCGACTCCAGCACGCGGATGGATTCGCGCACGACCGTGCGGGAAACCCCGTACCGGGCCTCCATCTCCTCGGCCCGCAGTACCGTGCCCGCAGCGATCTCGTGGGACGCGAGCGCTCGCCTCAGCTCTACCAAACCGCCCGACCGCCGGGCGTCGAGAGAGGACAGCAACGATGCTCGTCACCGTCATGGGGGTCTCCGGTTCCGGCAAGACCACCGTCGGCGCCGCGCTCGCCCAGCGCCTGCGCGTGCCCTTCGAGGACGCCGACGACCTCCACCCGCCCGCGAACGTCGCCAAGATGTCGGCAGGCATCCCACTCGACGACGGCGACCGCCTCCCGTGGCTGCGGGCGGTCGGCGACTGGCAGGCCAAGCACGCAGCAGGCGGCGGCGTGACCAGCTGTTCGGCGCTGCGCCGCAGCTACCGCGACATCCTCCGGGAGGCCGCACCGGACCAGATCTTCGTCCACCTGGCGGGCGACCGCGACGTCATCGCCCGCCGCGTCGCCGGACGGCCGGGGCACTTCATGCCCGCCGTCCTCGTCGACTCCCAGTTCGCCACGCTGGACCCGCTCGGCGTCGACGAGCGGGGCGTGACGCTCGACGTCGACCAACCCATCGACACGCTGGTCGACGCCTGCGTCGCCGCGCTCGAGGGGCAGGGGCAGGCGTCGTGACCGGCCTCCTCGCTCAGGCCGCCGGTCCTGCGGCGAGCGGCCCCCGGCTCGTCATCGCGGCGCTCCTCGGCATCGGCGTGATCGTTCTCCTGATCACCCGGTTCTCCGTGCACCCGTTCCTCGCGGTCGTCGGGCTGATCTTCGTGCTGCTGCTGGGGCGGGTGGTCTGACCCCGGCCGGTCGTGCGCGGAAACGAGTGCCAGAGCACTCGTTTCCGCGCACGACGGTCACGTTCCGGGGGCGATGAAGAACTCCAGCGCGATGTTGTCGGGGTCACGGAACGAGATGCCGCTCCCGTAGCCTGCCTTCTTGATTCCGCCGTGGGCGATGCCCAGCTCGTCGAGGCGGTCGCGCCACTGCTCGAGCTCGGCCGTGCCGGAGAGGGCGAAGCCGATGTGGTCAAGGCCGGTGCGGCGCTCGTCGAACACGTCGCCGGACTCGGCGCCCATGTGCGTGTGCAGGCCGAGGAGCTGGCCGCCGTCCAACAGGAAGACCGTGTGGTGGAAGGTGCCCGACTCCTCGTCCTCGTCGAGCACGGGCTCGGCGCCCAAGAGCCGCGCGTACCACCGCGTGCTGCGTTCCAGATCGGCGACGGTGATCGCGACGTGCTGCAGACCGGGAAAAGCCACCAGAAGCTCCTTTGCTCGAAGGTCTCTGCCGCGCGCGTCCGCGGCCCGTTCACGATGCCGCATGATCCACGGCCAGGGAACCCGCCGGACAGCAATCCGCTGCGGTAGAAGCCCGTCATCGGGTCGCGGCCGCAGGTCTCCAGCTCGTCACCCAGCACGGTGCGCGGCGTCCGACGATCGTCGCAGATCCTGTGGCGACACGGAGGGCTCAACGCACGGGACGGGTCGTGAGCGGAAACGAGTGCCGGGGCACTCGTTTCCGCTCACGGCCGTCCGCCGGGGCCCTTGCGCTGGTCGAGCTCAGGCGTCCGTCGGCTGCGGGGCGACCGACTCCTCGGCGACGCGCGCGGGCAAGCGCGGCGACAACGGGGCGTTGCCAAGGATCAGGTCCGCCGCCTTCTCGGCGAGCATCATCGTCGGCGCGTGGGTGGCGCTGTTGGGGCAGAGCGGCATGACGGAGGCGTCGGCCACCGCCAGCCCTTCGACGCCGTGGACCCCCATCGTGAGCGGGTCGACGACCGACTCGCCGTCGGTGCCCAGCCTGCACGTCGAGGTCGGGTGCATGTTGGACTGCGCGGTGCGGGCGATCCAGTCGAGGATCTCCTCGTCGGTCTCGACACCCGGCCCCGGCCAGGTCTCGCCGCCGTCGAGCTCCTTGAAGGCGGGCTGGTCGAGGACGTCCCTGGCGATGCGCATCGCGTCGACCCAGAACCGGCGGTCGACGTCGTTGCCGAGGTAGTTGAACCGCAGCGCGGGCTGCCTGCGCGGATCCGTCGACGTGATCTTCACGGTGCCCCGCGCCGCAGGCCGCATGGCGGCCATCATCAGTTGGTAGCCCCGGTCGGGGATGTGCGGGTCGAAACGCATCGCCAACGGCGCGAACCCGAGCAGCAGGTCCGGGTAGGTGATCTCGGGTTGCGTGCGCACCAACCCGCCTGCCTCGTAGATGTTCGTGGCCCCGAGCCCCCGGCGGGTGACCAGCCACTGCAGCCCGATGAGCGGCCAGCGCCAGCGGTTGCGGATCGAGTCGATCGTGACGGGCTGGGTGCAGCTGTGCTGGATCTTGGCGACCATGTGGTCCTGGAGGTGCTCCCCGACCCCTGGCAGATCCGTGACCACCGGGATGCCGAGCGCCGCGAGCTCGGCGGCGTTGCCGATGCCCGACAGCTGCAGCAGCTGCGGGGAGTTGAACGCGCCGCTGGCCAGCACGACCTTGCCCGCCTTGACCTCGACCCTGCGACGGGCCCTGTCCTCGTAGCGGACACCCGTGACGCGCTTGCCGTCGAGGAGGAGCTTCGTGGTGAAGCAGCCGGTGCGGACCTCCAGGTTGGGGCGCCTCATCGCAGGGTGCAGGAACGCCCCCGCCACCGAAAGGCGACGCCCGCGGTTGATCGTGCGCTCCCAGGCGGTGAAGCCCTCCGGCTGTGTGCCGTTGATGTCCGGGGTGAGCGCGAAGCCCGCCTGCTGGGCCGCCTCGAAGAACGTCGTGAACATCGAGTTGGTGACCGGCCCGCGCTCGAGGAGCTGCGGGCCGTTGTAGCCGCGCACGGAGCCGGACTCACCGATGTCGCTGGTCTCAAGCCGCTGGAAGTAGGGGAGGCAGTGCTCGTAGTCCCAGGTCGACATGCCCTCCTCGGCACCCCACCGGTCGTAGTCCGACGGGTGGCCACGCTGGAAGACCATCGCGTTGATGCTGCTCGAGCCGCCGAGCAGCCTGCCACGAGGATGGGCGATGCGCCTGCCGTGCAGGAACGGCTCCGGCTCGGACTCGTAGCGCCAGTCGTGGAAGCGGCTCCCGACCGGGACGCCGAACGCCGCGGGGATCTTGATGGCAAGGTCCCACCAGTAATCCGGGCGGCCCGCCTCGAGCAGCAGCACGCGGTTGGCCGGATCGGCGCTGAGCCGGTTCGCCAGCACGGATCCCGCCGATCCGGAGCCGACGATCACGAAGTCGTACTTATCCCCCACCACGGGTAAAAACCCTTCTCTCTGCGTCACGATCCTGGGCCGTCGCCTCGTATGGGGTACACCACGAGGCTGGCGGTTCAGACATCGGCCCTGATGTCCGGTTCGCCGCGAGGCCGGCGAACGGGTCGCAATGGTTTAGCGTCGATCGGCAACGGTTTGTTATCCCCCGTTGACCTTCAAGCCGTGTGACGTACGCCGATCGGCCCCATGACCGCAGCCCACAGTACGGGTTGCCGTGGGCATGTGAGTGACGTTCACAGTTCCATCACAGGAACCAGGCTCAGACCGCCGTGTAGCCGCCGTCGGCGACCAGTATCGAACCCGTGATGAAGGACGCCGCATCGCTCGCCAGGAACACGACGCTGGGTGCGATCTCCTCCGGCAACGCGAAGCGCTGCTGCGGGGCGTCGTCGATCCAGTGCCTGCGAAACTCCGGCCGGTCCACCGGCGCCATGTCGGTCTTCACGTAGCCGGGCGCGACCGCGTTGACCCGGATCCCGAAGGGCGCCCACTCCACGGCCAGCGACTTCGTCAGGTGGTGGACGGCGGCCTTCGAGGCGTTGTACGCGGGCTGCCACTGCGGCCGGTTGACGATGATGCCCGACATGCTGCCGATGTTGACGATCGAGCCGGACCGGCGCTCGCGCATCACGGCGCCCACGGCCAGCGAGGTCTTCCACAGCGCCCGCACGTTGAGGTCGAACACGTTCGCCCATTGCTCGTCGGTCACCTCGAAGGACGGCGCGTGGTAGCAGATGCCCGCGTTGTTGACCAGGACGTCGATGGTGCCGAGCGCGGCCATCGCGGCTTCGGTCATGGCCGCGACCTGGTCGTCGTGGGTGATGTCGGCGGTGAGCGGCACGAGCTCGTGGCCCGCGGCGCGGGCCTCCTCGACGGCCGCCGTGTTGGCGTCGGGCCGCCTGCCCGCGATCGCGACTCGGGCACCCGCCTGCGCGAGGCCCAGCGCGAACGCCTTGCCGAGGCCCTGGTTGCCGCCGGTGACCAGGGCGGCCTTGCCGTCGAGGCTGAACGGAGAGGTCATGCCGAGACGATAGACACAGTCGGTGAGATGTGATCCGGGTCTCGTCAGTGATCGTATCCGGACGTGGGCGACGAAGCGGGCGCCGTCGTCCGGGCGGTGGTGGTCGTGGGGCACGTTCCCATGAGGTCGCACGTCACCGTGCCCACGCCCGACGACCCGCTGTTCCCCGCGGCGGGCTGGACGGCGTTCGCGGCAGGGGCGGACGACGCGGTCGCGGCACCGACGTTGCGGCCCGCCTGGTCCGGCGCCGACGACGTGGCCACCGCTGCGGCGTTGCGGGCCGCCTGGGCCGTCGCGGTGGCGCCGCCTGCCGATGGCGACCGGGTCGCCGAAGGGCTCGCCGAGCCCCGCCCGCCCGTCCCGTTCGCGGCGTCCACCCCGGTGGACTGCGCGCCGCCCTGTGCCGAACCCCCGCCGGACCCGTTCGACCCGCCGCCGCTCTGGCTGCCCGCGGCGCCCCCGCCACCGCCGCCGCCTGCCGTCCGGACGCTCGTCGGGCCCGCCGCGCTGCGGGCCGACGCGGCGTCGGCCGCCCCGCGGCCCACGGAGACACCCGCCAGGAACCCCAGCGCCACCAGCACCAACCCCACCAGCACCTTGGTGACCGGGCTCGTCCGGCGGGTCTCGAGCCACTCCTCGTCGAGGAAGTCCGCGTCGGGGTCAACGTCCTGTTCGGACTCGGGCCGGGTCGTGACGGGCTCGGTGGCCGGGTCGTCGTGCGGTGGTGTCATGCGTGGCCTCCCCCCGATCCGTCGACCGGTCCACGGTAGCTCCGCACGGCAGCATCCTCAGCGCGGACACGACATCCGGGCCGAGCATCTGCGGAGGCCGACGGCGGCGGCGGTCGCGCCCAGCACCGGCAGTGCCGCGATCGGCCCGATCGCGACGAGGCCGAGGCCCGCGGCGAGCACGACGCCGCCGAGACCCGCGCCGAGCGCGCCCGCGATCCCCGCGACCGAGATGTTCACCGCCGCGACCAGCCCGGCCGCCGACTCCCCGACCTGCCCCATGAGCCACGTCTGCAGGAGCGGGACCACGACGAACGTGGCCGCGCCGAGCACGACGAGGCCCACCAAGGCCGCGGGCCGGTAGCGCAGGAGCACACCCTGGAGCAACAGGACCAGGGCCAGCACCGCGAGCGGCACCGGCAGCACCCGCGGGATGGCGGCGGGCGGCACGCGCCCGGCGAGCACGTTGCCCGCGACCGTGCCGAGGCCGTACCCGACCAGCGCGACGCTGACCCAGCCCGGGCTGAACCCCGACACCGTGGTGAGCATCGGCGCCACGTAGGTGAAGACCGCGACGAACCCGGTGAGCGCCAGCAACGTGACGGCGAGCCCGGTGAGCACGGGCCGATTCGCCACGACCCGCAACGCCCCGCCCAGGCCGCCGGTGTCGACGGCCGGGATCCGCGGGCAGAAGACGAGGACCCCGACGAGCCCGATGCCGCCCAGCACCGCGACGAGGACGAACGTGGCGTGCCACCCGTAGGCCTGACCGACCAGGGAGCCCACCGGCAGGCCGATGACCGTGGCGAGCGCGAAACCGGCGAACACCCGCGCGACGGCCGCGGTCTGGCGCGCAGCAGGTCCTGTGCTGTTCGCGGCCATCGCCACCTGCGAGGCGACGGCCATGAACAGCGCCTGCGCGACCGCGGACCCGAGCCTGGCGACGAGCAGCACGCCGTAGGAGCCCGCCACCGCGGACAGCGCCGCCGCACCCGTGGCGAGCGCCATCGTGGCCGCCAGCAGGCCACGCCGGGGCAGCCTGCGGGTGAGCACCGTGGCGGCGGGGCCGCCGACGGTGACGACCAGCATGTACACGGTGACCAGCTGCCCGGCGGCCGACACCGAGACGGCCAGGTCGGCCGCGATCTCCGGCAGCAGCCCGACCAGCACGAACTCCGCGGTGGCCACCGCGAACGAGCAGAGCATGAGCACGACGATCAACACGTTCGCGACGCTAAAGCCTCACACTGACGTTAGAGTCAAGCCATGCAGATCGGAGAGCTGAGCGCGCGCACCGGGGCGAGCGTGCGGATGCTGCGCTACTACGAGGAACAGGGCCTGCTGGAGCCGCTGCGCACCGGGTCCGGCTACCGCGACTACGCCGAGTCCGACGTGGATCGGGTGGCCCGCATCCGCTGCATGCTCTCCGCCGCGCTGCCCTCGGGCGTCGTCGGGAAAGCGCTGCGGTTCCTCGTCGACGGCCGCGCCGACATCCCCGAGGAGCCCGCGGCGCGGGCCCGTCTCGCCGAGGCGCTTTCGGGTGAGCTGGCCGCGCTGACCGACAAGATCGCGGCGCTGCAGCACAGCCGGGACCTGCTCGCGCAGATCGTCGCCGACGTGCGGGGCGCAGCCGTAGGTCCGGGCCGCCCCGGCGACCCGGGACACGCCGACTACCCGGCGGTGCGCAAGGCGGGCCCAGCGGTGGGCGCAGCGATGCAGACGGTCGTCAGCTGACGCGCTACCGCACAGCCCGAAACGGCGCGTCGTCCGCCTCCAGCAGTGCCTTGGCCGCCTCGTAGCCCGCGACGTAGTTGGCGGTCTTCTCGACGAAGTAGTTCCGCCAGGCGTCGTTCTGCGGCTTCACGGCGTAGATGACGGTGCAGGACGTGAGCTCGGCGATGATCAGCTGACGGTGGTAGGCGCCGTCGATGACCACCGCGCCCTCGTATCGGTGGTCGAAGCCGTACAGCGTGAGCCACAGCGCCGACTCGACGGCCGCGGCGTCGATCGGGCGGTAGCGGCTCGGCGCGTCCCGGCCCGCCACGAGATGCGGCACCGCGTCGTCGGCGTTGAGGAACTCGAGCGCGGCGGGGTTGCCGAACAGCAGCTCCTGCCCGGTCGAGATCTCATAGGCGTTGAAGACGATGGGGATCGACGAGGCGGTGAAGGCGGCGGCATGGCGGCGAAGTCGGCAGCGGGACGCGTGGGCCGCTAGACCTGCGCGGGCAGCATCCGGTTGGCGAGCTCGCGCGGCGACAGCCGCCGCCACGGTGTGAACCACCGCCGCAGGTACTCGGCGTAGGCGGGCGCAAAGACGCCGGGAATGCCGGTGACCGCGGTCCACAGTGCGTTCGAGCCCCGCACGCGATCGGCCTGTCGACGTCGTGGGCGTTGAAGCCACCGACGCCGCCGAGGGCCAGCCCCGCCACGGATTCCGCCACCCGGCCTCCCCCTTTGCGCTGCCGCGGCGAGCATAGGCCCAGGACCGATGATGGGCCGATGCGGTTGTTCGTCGCGCTCGTACCGCCCGCCGACGCGCTGGCCGAGCTCGCCGAGGCGGTCGAGGCGCTCGGCGTGACGCCGGGCGTGCGCTGGACACGGCCCGAGCAATGGCACGTCACGCTGGCCTTCCTCGCCGAGGTCGACGACCGGGCGCGGGCCGCGCTCGCGGAGCGTCTCGGGCGGGTGGCGCACCGGCACCCCCCGCCCACGCTGGCGCTGTCAGGCGGCGGCCGGTTCGGTCGGCAGGTGCTGTGGACGCGCGTGGACGGCGACCGGCAGGCGCTGCGGCGGCTCGCCGATTCGGTGCGGGCCGCCGCCCGTCGGAGCGGGCTGCCGACCGACCCGCGGCCCTACCGTCCGCACCTCACCCTCGCCCGCGCGGGAAACCCCGCCCCCGACCTCGCGCCGATCGTGGCGGCGCTCCGCGGGTTCACGGGCCGTTCGTGGTCGGCGCCCGACCTGCTTCTCGTGCGCAGCGTGCTCGACGCGGGCCCCGGCGGCACGGCGCGGCACGAGACGGTGGCGACGTGGCCATTGAGTGGGCGCTGACCGGTCGACGCACCGATCCCTGAGTGTTCATCAACCGTCGGTTGAACATGTCGTCGGACACGGCCACGATCCGCGGCCGTGGCCCGGATCGACGAGTACTTCCACGATCGGCATCCGCCGCCGGTCCAGGGCCTGGTGGTGGTCGTCTACGCGATCACGCGCGACAGCCGCGGCCGCGTCCTCCTCGTGCGACGCGCCGACGACGGGAACTGGGAGCTGCCCGGCGGCCGCGTCGAGGTGGGCGAGACGGTGGCCGCGGCGCTCCGCCGGGAAGTCATGGAGGAGTCCGGGATCACGATCGCGGTCACCGGCGTCTCCGGCGTCTACAGCGATCCCGGGCACATCGTCGTCTACGCGGTCGAGGGCGGCAGGCAGCAGGTTGCCCTGTGCCTGCACGCCCGACCCGTCCGGCCCGATCGACCGCCGCGGCCCGACGGCATGGAGGCCACCGCAGCCGCCTGGTTCACCGCCGCGGAGACCGCCGCGCTCGCGATGCACCCCGACGTCCGGCGCCGCCTCACCCACGGGCTTACCCATCCCACGGTGCCGCACGTGGACTGATCACGGGCCGGTGGTAGATCATGGACCACCCGGACGGGCCTTGCCCAACACCTCGGCCGACGGGTATCGACGGTCGGATGAGGGACGCCATGGTTTCCGCTGGTGACGCCATTCGCCATCGGGTCCGGCTTCGCGACGTGGCCAGGGAGGCCTGCGTAGCGCAGTCCACGGCGTCCGCCGTCCTCAACGGGCGTGCCGCCGAGGCCCGGATCGCCCCCGCGACCCAGGGCCGGGTGCGCGCGGCGGCCGCGGAGCTCGGCTACCGGCCGAACCTCGCCGCCCGCAACCTGCGCTCGCACACCAGCCGCATCGTCGGGCTGGTGTCGGACGCCATCGCCGCCGAGCCCTATGCGGGCGAGATGGTGCGGGGGGCCTACGCGTCCGCGCTCACGCACGACCGGCTGCTGGTGATCGCCGAGACCGACGGCAGCCGCACCGTGGAAGACGACCTCGTGCGCGCCATGCTGGACCGCCAGATCGACGGGCTGGTGTACGGCTGCCTCGCCACCCGGCGCGTGCAGCTGTCGGCCGCGGTCGCCGAACTGCCCGTCGTGCTCCTCAACTGCCTGACCGACCCGCTGCCGGGGCCCGCCGTCATCCCGGACGAGGTCGAGGGCGGGCGCGAGGCCGTCCGCGGGCTGCTCGCGGCCGGGCACCGCGATGGGATCTACGTGATCGGCCGCCGCCCGCGCAACGTGCTCGCAGCCACCCGGCGGATGCGCGGGATCCGCACCGAGCTCGACACCGCGGGCATCCGGCTGGCGGGCCTCATCGACTGCGAGTGGCATCCCGCGAGCGGCCGCGCCGCCGTGTCGGACCTGCTCGCGCGCACCCGGCCCGCCGCCCTCATCTGCCTCAACGACCGGATCGCCCTCGGCGCCTACCAGGCCGTTCAGCAGGCAGGCCTGCGGATTCCTGCCGATGTCTCCGTGGTCGCGTTCGACGACTCGGTGATGGCGGACTGGCTGCAGCCAGGGCTGAGCTCCGTCGCGCTGCCCCACCACGAGATGGGCCGCCTCGCCACCGACCTGTTGATCAAAGAAGACCGGCACCGGTCGGTGCACCTGATCGCCATGCTCCTCCGTCAGCGGGCATCGATCGGGCCACCGCCCTAGTCGGCGGTATCACGCCCGCCCGTTGACCCCTCCTAGGTTCCGTGACGGAACCGGGCGAGGAAGCCTTCGACCCACGGTCGCTCTACGGACGGGTGCTGGCCGCGCCGCTCGGTACCGGCGTGGGGCCGCACAAGGTCGTTATCGACGTCAACCTGCGCTTCCCGGGTGGCCGCGACGCCGCCGCCCGTCGGGTGCGGGAGCTGGTGGCCCAGGTCGTCGCCCGGCCGGGCGCGCCGTCTGACACCAGCGAGGGCGTCGACGCCGCACGGACGGCCGGGGTCGTCCAGTACGTCATCGCGGACCTCACCCTGGCCTCGATCCGCGAGCTCGCCCGCCTCGACCGCGCCCCCGACGGGCCGGGGCGGGCCATCTACCGCATCTGGCCCGACTTCCCGACCCGCGCGCTCACGAACCGGTCCGCGGCCACGGTCAAGGCCGACGCGGCGCGGGCCGCGTTCGTCGCCCGCGGCGCCGAGATGGTCTGGGCGGTGGTCGACTCGGGGATCGACGCCACCCATCCCCATTTTCGCCTGCACGACACCCTCAAGCTCCCCCGCCCGCTGCGCCACCGCGACTACACCGGCGTCGGCTCGCCGCTCACCGACGAGTTCGGCCACGGCACGCACGTCGCCGGGATCATCGCGGGCGAGCTGCACGGCACCGACGAGAAGCCGTTGACGGCGGTGCGGGCCGAGCTGGACCACAACGACGACGTCGACTACGTCCCCGAGCACGTCACCGCGATGAGCGGCATGGCGCCGCAGTGCAAGCTCGTCAGCTACAAGGTCATCGACGCCGACGGCGACGGCGTCACCAGCTCGATCATCACCGCGCTCCAGGACATCCAGAAGGCCAACGCCTACGGGCGGGACCTGCGGATCCACGGCGTGAACCTCTCGGTCGGCTACCCGTTCGACCCCGAGTGGTTCGCCTGCGGCGAGAGCCCGCTGTGCGTCGAGGTGGCGCGGCTGGTGCAGTCGGGCGTCGTTGTGGTCGTCGCGGCAGGCAACACCGGCTACGGCTTCGGCCAGGACTTCTTCCGGGGCAACGCCGCCGCCGGCATGGCGTTGACGATCAACGATCCCGGCAACACCGAGGCCGCGATCACCGTCGGCGCAACGCACCGCGACATGCCCCACCGCTACGGGGTGTCCTACTTCTCGTCCAAGGGCCCGACCGGCGACGGACGCGCCAAGCCGGACCTCGTGGCGCCCGGCGAGCGCATCCTCTCCGCGGCGGCAGGGAAGACCCTCGCCACGATCGTCGCCAAGCGGGACGGCGGCACACCGCCGGACTACGTCGAGGACAGCGGCACCAGCATGGCGGCGGCCCACGTGTCCGGGGTTGCGGCCGCGTTCCTGTCGATCCGGCGCGAGTTCATCGGGCGACCGGCCGAGCTCAAGACCATTCTCGCGGGCTCGGCCACCGACCTGGGGCGCATCGCCGCCTTCCAGGGGCACGGGCTCGTCGACCTCATGCGCGCCATCCAGTCCGTCTGATTCCACTCTGCTGATCTTGATAGGGAGCACCGCCATGGCCGATCTCTTCGGATTCCCGAGCGCCGAGATCCAGTTCCGGGCCGACGGGAGCGTCGACGGGAGCGACTCCGCAGCGCGGGCGCTCGCCGCCGACCCGACCGTCACCGACCTGCTGGTGCTCACGCACGGCTGGAACAACGACGTCGCGGGCGCGCGGGACCTGTTCACGCAGCTCGCCCGGTCGCTGCGCGCGGTGACCGACGACGGCCACGGCCTCGCTCCCGGTCGCAGGCTCGGCATCCTCGGCGTCATCTGGCCGTCGCGGCAGTTCGCGCTGCCCGATCAGATGGCGGGTGTGGCCGCCGCCGCGGGTTCGCCGATCACGGCGCAGGACCTGCTCGACGCCATCGACGGACTGCGCGCCGTCTTCCCCGACGAACAGGCAACGCTGGACATGGCCGCCGCGCTCGTGCCCCACCTCACCGACAAGGCGTCGGCGCGACGGGCGTTCGTCGAGTTGGTGCGCGGGCTCCTCGCGCCGGACGCGGGCGACCCCGCCGAGGGCCCCGCGGCGCTGTTCACGCTCCCCGGCGACGTCGTGCTCGACCGGTTGGCGGTGCCCGCGCCGATCGGGGTGCCCGGTGGCGTCGGGCACGCGGCCGCGGTCGGCGGCCTGCTCGGCGGGATACTCGGCGCCGGGTTGAACCTGTTGAACTACGCCACGTTCTACGCGATGAAGGAGCGCTCGGCCGTCGTCGGGGTGGCCGGGCTGGCCCCGCTGCTCACCGCGATCGCCCGGCCGGGGCTGCGGTTGCACCTGGCGGGTCACAGCTTCGGCGCCCGGCTCGTGTCGGCCGCCGTCAAGGCCCTGCCCGCGGGCGTGGCGGTGTCGAGCGTGGCCCTCCTGCAGGGTGCGTTCTCCCATTTCGGGTTCGCCTCCGACTGGGACCCGGACACGCCCGGCGCGCAGCCGGGCTTCTTCCGCCCCGACCTCGCCGAACCGAGGGTGACCGGGCCTGTGCTCGTCACCCACACCGCGAACGACCTCGCCGTCGGGATCGCCTACGCCGTCGCCTCGCGGCTGGCCAACCAGGTCGCGGCCGGAATCGGCGGGCCGGACGACCGGTACGGCGGCATCGGGCGCAACGGCGCGCAGCGCACCGCCGAGGCCGTGCCGGGCACCCTCTTGGCGGTCGGCGGCGCCTATCCGTGGCAGCCACGCCGTCCGCACAACCTGCTCGCCGACGCGTTCGTCGCCAACCACTCGGACGTCAAGGGCCGGGAGGTGGCCTACGCCGTCCTCTCGGCCGCCGCCACGACCTGATCGCGCATCAGGCCTCGGCGAGGGCGAGGCGCAGCGCGCGGAGGGCGTAGTGGTGGCGGGACCGGACGGTGCCCGCGGGGATGCCCAGCGCTGTGGCGGCGCGTTCGGCCGGGACGTCGCGGTAGTAGATCTCGAGCAGCACCCGTTGGTGATCGGGCGAAAGGCGCTGGAGCGCGGGGTTGAGCAGGCCGCGGTCCAGCACGTTCTCGAAGCCGCCGTCGACCTTCGGCTCGACGGGGGTCTCGTCGAGCGGGCTGGTCGGCCGGTTGCGGGCCACGCGGGCCGCGTCGCTCAGCACGTTCCGCAGCACCTGCCGCAGCCAGGGGCGCAGCGGGCGATCGTCGGCCAACAGGCGCGACAGGTGCCGCCAGGCGCGCAGGAAGGTCTCCTGCACGGCGTCCTCGGCGGCCTGGCGGTCGTCGGTGAACCAGGTGGCGTAGGCGAGCAGGGCGGCGGCGTGGTCGCGGTAGAGCATGCGCAGCGCGAAGTCGGCGTTCATGTCTACTAATAGCGATAGTAGTTACGTGAACGTCCGGCGGGTCACGTCTCGTGCCAGTGGTCGAACGGCAGCACGCGACCTCTGGAGGAGTCCTATGAAACGCACGTACGTCATCGGTGGCATCGTCGCCGCCGCCGTGATCGCGGGCGGTGGCGCCGCGGCCGGTGTCGCCCTCGCGGGCAGCGGCGATCCGACCGGCGGGGCCTATGGCCCCACGGTGTCGGGCGCGCCCGCGGGCCCCGCGGCCACCGGGGTCGGCACCGCGGCGTTGCAGCCCGGCAGCGCGCTCGTCGACAGCGCTGGCCGCGCCCTCTACCTGTTCGAGGCCGACGACGGCGCCACCTCCAACTGCAACGGACAGTGCGCCCAAGTTTGGCCGCCGCTGCTCGTCGGCGGGATGACCCCCACCGCGTCCGGTACCGCGCAGGCCACGCTGCTGGGCGCCACCACGCGCGCCGACGGCACGAAGCAGGTCACCTACAACGGTCACCCGCTGTACTACTTCATGGGCGACAAGGCGCCCGGCGACACCCGCGGGCAGGGCATCAACCGGTTCGGCGGCGGCTGGTACGTCGTCGACCCGGCAGGCAACAAGATCGACCCGGACGACGCGCCCGCCCCGGCTCCCGCGCCCGCCCCGGCGGCGGGCTACTAACCCCGTTTTCGGCGGTCGAGCGGGACACCAGCGGGGTTCGATCATGGAGAAACCCCGCTCATGTCCCGCTCGACCGCCGGATGGCTGCGCGGGGTCGAACCCATCGGCGCACAATCAGGCCAGCGCGACCGCGATCGGCGCCGCCGCGAGCAGGAGCGGCGCCATCGTGAGCGCCGCGATCCCGGTGCGGGCGAGCGCACGGCGGACCGCAGGCAGCCGCGCGGGCGGGTGGAGCAGGCGCTGGACGCGGGCGAGGGCTTCCGACCCGCCCGCCGACACCGGCGCCCCGCCGCCTACCGCCCTCCGACCGGTGGGCGCCCCGCCGCCCACCGCCCTCCGACCTGTGGCCCGAAGCCTGACCACCCAGTCCGCAACCGCACGCCGCGGGGCCACCACGGGAGCCCGTCGACCTGCAGCCGACACGAGGTCGAGGACGGTAGTCGGGGCGGCGACGGTTGGGGTGGCGGCGGACGAGGTGGCGACGGCGACCAGCGCACTCGCGATCACCCGCGGTTCGTGGTCGGCCGCGGCGAGCTCGTCCGCCTCCATCTCGAGCAGCCTGCCCACGCGGGCCGGGGCCTCGCGCAGCAGCGGAACCACCGGCAGCGCCTGCGCGACGAGCGCGGCGGCGGTCAGCCAGCGGTGGTGGCGCGCCGCGAGGTGCGCGTGCTCATGGGCCAGCACCGCCGACAGCTCCGCGCCGTTGAGCAGGTCGACGATCCCCCGCGTGACGACGACGGTCCGCTGCCGACCCGTGACCGCATAGGCGGCCGCTTCGCTCTGCTCGAGCACGATCGCGGGCACGTCGGGCAGATCGACGCCTGCCCACCGCAGCAGGAGCCGGTGTCGCCTGCGCTCCGCGTGTCGCCGCCGCACGACCTGCGCCACCGCCCACGCGCCCCGCAGCAGCATCCCGGCCGTCAGCACCTGACCCGCGGTGGCGATCCCCGCACCGGCAGGTGTGCCGTAGGCCGCGCGCAGCCTGCCGAGGCACGCGCCGACCAGGTGCACGACGTCGACGGTGAGCCCGCTTGCGGGCAGGAACACCGTGACCCCGGCGAGTACCAGCGCCACCGGCACGGACCACGCCGCCGCCACCACCGCGGCCGCGCCCAGCCGCGGCGCCCGCAACGTCCAGGCCGCCCGCCGGAACCCCGCAGGCCCGGCGAAGCCCACGACGGCGGCGTAGACGATGAGGGCGCCCCCGACGGTCACGGCGCCGTCCCGTCAGGCGCGCCGCCCGAGTCGCCGTCGGAGCCGCCGTGGGAGCCGCCGCCCGAGCCGCCGTCGGAGCCGCCGCCCGAGCCGCCGCCCGAGCCGCCGCCGGAGCCGCCGCCGGCGTCGCCGCCCTGAGCGCCGTGGCCCGAGGAGCCGCCTCCGGCGTCCGGTCCGTCTGTGACCTCGCGCAGCGCCGCCGCCAGCGCTTCGGCGTCCGCGGGATCGATCTCCTCGACGAAGCGGGCCAGCACCCCGGCGCGGTCGTCGCTCACCGCCAGCGCCTCGTGCATGAGCTGCGCGGTGTAGGCCTGCCGGGTGAGCGCGGGCGCGTACCGCCACGCCCGGCCGTCGCGGTGCCGCCGCAGCCAGTGCTTGCGGTGCAGGTTG
Organism: uncultured Actinomycetota bacterium; assembly: GCA_963736375.1. Lineage (GTDB taxonomy): Bacteria > Actinomycetota > Actinomycetes > Mycobacteriales > Pseudonocardiaceae > Pseudonocardia. Next base: position 382,842 of record CAVTOL010000015.1, on the reverse strand, counting down.
TCCAGCACCGTCATGACGGTGGTGTAGGCGAGCGCGCGTTCAGGCCGCAGCCCCTCCATCGCCTCCCGAACGGAGAGCGGTTGCTCCGCACTCCACAGCAGGTCCATCAGCGTCGCCTCCAGGTCGCCGAACGGGCGTGATCGGCGCGGGAGCGGCATGGTCACCTCCGAAAGAGGGCGGGTGGCGGGCCGAAAGGATGGTGGCGGGCCGAAGGGATGGTGGCGGGCCGAAAGGTCAGTCTTCCCGCGCCGGATCAACTCCTGATAAGCGACCGGGTTACGGACGCGGACCGCGTCGCCGACCCCCCGGGCGGCGACGCGGTCCGACGGTCCGATCACGAGGTGGGGGGCGCCACCTGCAGGGCACCCAGCACCGCGCCTGCGACCTGACGGCCGAGCTGTCTGCCCGCCTGGTCGTCGATGCGGGTGTGCTGGCCCGACCAGATCCGGCTGAGCGCCGCCTCGTCGGCAACGGCGGCGAGGCTGGTGAAGCTGCGGGTCACGCCGGGGTCGGCCGCCGAGGTGACGGCGATGGTCTGCCGGTCGCCCCACACCGCGCCGAGCGCGGTCGCCGCGGCGGCGCTGAGCGCACTGTGCGCGCCCGGGTAGGACGGGTCGGCTGCGGTGGGGGTCAGCGGGCTCCAGTTCGGGTCACCCGCGAGCCCCGGCACGCCCGCACGGATGGCGGTGACCGGCCGCCAGACGCGATCGGTGTACTTCGCGTCGTACATCCCGATCGTCGTGTCGGCCAGTGCGAGGTCCATGGCCGCGAAGCCGCGCGTCGCGTCGGCGAGGCTCGCCTTGTTGTCGCCGACGAGCTGCTGGGCGACCTGGTTCCAGGTGTTCCAGATCGGCGAGGCGCTCCAGAACTTGCCCGCCACGGTCTCGTCGGCGGTGCGGGTGGTGCTGGCGTCCCGGCCGAGGTTCTCGACCTCGGCGAGCGCGGACGCGTACTCCGCGCCCGTGACCGCCGGATGCGCGGGCGGGCGGAACTGGCTGCCGCCTGCGAGCACGAACGGGGCGACCGCGCCCCAGTTCGTGTACATCGGGGCGGCCAGCTTCGGCGGGGTCGGCCGGTAGTCGCCGGGCCGGGTGCCCGCGGTGAACGGTGCGGGCGCCGCCGTCGCACCGTCGGCCGCGCGCAGCGTGAGCATCTGCGCGGCGGCGGCCTGCCCGACGGCGACGCCGTCCTGCTTGGCCTCGCCGTCGGGCACGGCCGCCAGCTCGGTGCGCAGCAGGTCGTCGGCGCCTGCGTGGTTGGCCGGGTAGAGGGCGGCGAGGACGTCGTGGGCCGCCTGGTCGGCCGCGACGTCCGGCCGCGCGTCGGCCGCGGCGGGCACGGTCGCCTTGTACGGCGGCGTCGCCCTGGTGATCGAGACGACCGCGTCGTACTCGGCGGCCTGGAGCATGGCGAAGCTCCGGGTGGGATGGACGGTGGCGGGCTGGGCGCTCGGGGTGCCGAGGATCGTGATCAGCTGGCGGTTCCATTCGACGACGGACTGCCCGGATCCGGGCGTGTCCGCGAGGCCTTTCGCCTGGTCGGGCGGACCGGACGTCGCGAGGGCGGGTACTGCGATGCCGAGGGCGACGGCGGCCGCGGCGAGGGTGACGAGTGCCGATGTTCGGGCGCGCATGGTGCCTTCCTGACGAGTGGTGGAACGGGGGCGGGTGCCCGCCGCCTACCACGGGTCGCGGCGCCGCGTTCGTTCACCGGCTCGCCTGTAACCTCCGCCCCTATAGGACTCCGGGGCGAGCCTGGAGGTGGTGATGGCGCAGAACGGCGATCGGGCGCGCCGCCCGGCGGCGGACGCCGCGCCTGCGCCGGTTCGGCCGCTGGAGCTGCGTGTGGTGCCCGACGACACGTACGCCGACTGGCGAGCGGTCTACGCGGACAACGTCGACCGCATCCACCGGCTCATGTTCGCGAAGGTCGGCAACCGCGCCGACGCCGAGGACCTGACGGCGGAGGTCTTCCTCGCCGCGCTCGGCCCGGCGCGATTGGACCGCAGCGTCGGCGAAGTGCGGGCCTACCTGCTCGCGACGTCCCGTACGGTGCTCGCCCGGCACTGGCGGACGACGATGGGCCGCGAGGTCACCACCATCGACGAGGACCAGATCGAGGTGGTCCGGCAGGATGACCCGGTGTCCGACGCCCCGGAGCGCGCCGCCGCCATCCTCGACGAGCTGCCCGAACGCGACCGACGCATCCTCTCGCTGCGGTTCCTGCAGGCGTACTCGATCAAGGACGCGGCCGTGGCGCTCGGCGTTTCCGTGGCCAACGCGAAGGTCCTGCAGCACAGGGCGCTGCGCCGCGCCGCACAGCTGGGCGGGGGCCGGGCATGAGCGCGCGGGACGTCCGGCGGTTCGTCGAGGACCTCTTGCGCGGCAGGCGGACCCGCGGCTTCCGACCCGACGACGATGACGTCGCCCAGATGCGCACCGCGATCGACCTTCGGGCGGCCAGGGCGCGCAGCGGGGCGGCGAGCGAGGAGTTCGTCGCGGACCTGCGGCGACGGCTGGCCACCGAGCTCGACGATCCCGGTGACGCGGTTCCGATCCGGAGCGGCCGCCGCCGCGTGCTGCAGTTCGGTTCCGTGGCCGCAGCGGCCGTCGCCGTGGGGGCGGTCGCCGACCACGTCGCGATGAGCGCGAGCCGCCCGGCCGCGGTGGCCGAGGGCCCGCTCGTCCCGAACGACGGGACCTGGACCCGCGTGGCCGCCAGCACCGAGGTCCCCGACGGCGCCGTGCGCGGCTTCGAGGTCGACGGCGTGGCCGGGTTCGTGCGCCGCGACGGCGGCCAGGTGGCCGCCGTGTCGGGCATCTGCACCCACCAGGGCTGCAAGCTGCGGCTGGACGCGCCCGCCATGCAGCTGCGCTGCCCCTGCCACGCGACCGCGTTCGCGGTGAGCGGCGCGCTCGTCAGCCACCAGCTCCCGACCCCGCCCCCGGCGCTGCCCGCGCTCGCGGCCCGGGAAGCAGGCGGCGCGATCGAGGTGCTCGCGCCGCCGCCGTAACCCGTGGCGCTATCTCGTCCACGGGAGGAAACACCGATGACGAGAACGCTGACGACCACGGTGTCGGTGCTCGGCGGCGGGGTGATGGTGGTCGTGCTCGTCGCCCACGGGCACGATCTCGCGTCCGCGGTCGCGCTGCTCGGTACCGTCTGCCCGGCGTGGCTGTCGGTCGCCGCGCTCGCCGAAGCCGTCTCCTACCTCACCCGCGGCCGCGCGACCCGTGCCGTGCTGCGATCCGCCGCGCCCACGGTGGGGACGGCCGCGCTGGCCGCGATCACGGTCGTCGGGGACGCCGTGGCCTACGTCCTGCCGTTCGGCTTCGCGGCGGGCGGCGCGGTCGCGGTCGGCCAGATCCACCGCCGCGGCGCACCCCGGGCCGCGGCGTGGTGGGGCCTCGCCGTCAGCACGCTGCTCTCGGTCGCGGTGCTCGGCGCACTGGGGCTGGTGGCAGCCGGGATCACGCTGGCGGCGGTCGGCCCGGCCGCGCTGCCTGCTGGCCCGGGGCTGCTCGCGGTGGTGGCGATCGTCGGCGTCGCGGCGGGCGTGTGGCGGTGGGGAGTTCCGCACCGACTGCGCGAGCGGTGGGCCCGGATCCGCTGCAGGCCGCTCGCGGCGGGCTCGCTCGCCGAGGCCGCGCTCGGGATGCTGTTGTCCTGGCTTGCCGACCTGGCCGTGCTGGCGACGGCGTTCGTCGCGCTCGGCGAGCGACCGCCGTGGGTCGGGCTGGTGCTGGCCTACTGTCTCGGCCAAGCGGTGTCGGCGCTGCCGTTCACACCGGGTGGGCTGGGGGTCGTCGAGGGCGGCCTGACCGCGACGCTCGTCGCGTTCGGCGGCTGCCCGGCAGGCACCCTGACCGCGGTGCTGCTCTACCGTCTGATCAGCCATTGGGCGGTCGTCCCTGCGGGCGGCCTGGCGTGGCTCGTCCTCCGGCGCCGAACGGCCGATGAGTTCCGCGGCGCGCCCTGGTCTGCCCTTGCGGCACGAAAAGGAGATGAGCGATGCCGACCGAGACCATGAGCGTGACCAGCACGATCGCGGCGCCCGCCGATGCCGTGTTCGCCGTCCTCGCCGATCCGGCGAGCCACCCGGCGATCGACGGCACGGGCTGGGTCGTCAAAGCACTCGACGACGCGGGGCTGACCGCGACCGGCCAGATCTTCCGCATGGCCATGTACCACGAGAACCACCCCGCAGGCAGCTACGAGATGGCCAACCGGGTCACGGAGTTCACGCCCCCGCGCACCATCGCCTGGGAGCCGGGGCAGGACGTCGCGGGCGACGGCGAGCTGAAGTACGGCGGCTGGATCTGGCGCTACGACCTCGCCCCGAACCCCTCGGGCACCGACGTCACGCTCTCCTACGACTGGTCGGCCGTGCCCGCGTTCCTGCGCGAGTACATCTCCTTCCCGCCGTTCGGGACCGAGCACCTCACGAACTCGCTCGCGCACCTGGCGGAGATCGTGGGGGGCAAGATGTAGGGCGTGCCCGTCTACGAGGTGGACGCGGTCGTCGTCGGGGGTGGCCATCACGGCCTGGTGGCGGCCGCCGTGCTCGCCGACGCGGGCTGGGACGTGCTCCTCCTGGAGGCGCAGCCCGAGCTGGGCGGCGCCGTCCGGTCCACGCAGCGGCACCCGGGCTTCGTCGCCGACCGGTTCAGCGCGTTCTACCCGCTCGCGCTGGCCTCGCCGGTGTTGCGGGCCCTGGAGCTGGAACGACACGGCCTGCGCTGGGCGCACGCACCGGCCGTCCTCGCGCATCCCCTGCACCCGGACGGCAGCGCCGCGGCCGTGCTCTACCGCGATCCGGAACGCACGGCCGCGGCGCTCGACGCGCATCACGCGGGCGACGGCGCGGCGTGGCTCGCGCTCTACGCGCAGTGGCGAGCGGTCGAGGAACCGTTGCTGCGCACCCTGTTCACCACGTTCCCGCCCGTGCGCGGACCCGCCGAGCTCCTGCGTCGGATCGGCACCGCCGACGCGCTGCGGCTCCTCCGATTCCTCCTGTTGCCGGTGAAACGCATGGGCGAGGAGCGGTTTGGCGGGGCCGCGGGCCGTCTGCTGCTCGCGGGCAACGCCGCGCACACCGACGTGCCCATCACCGCGCCGGGCAGCGGGGTCTTCGGGCTGCTCCTCGCGATGGTGGGCCAGCATCACGGCTTCCCGACGCCGGTGGGCGGCGCGGGCGAGCTGACGGCCGCCCTCGCCCGTCGCGCGAAGGCGGCGGGTGCGGTGCTGCGCACCGGTGAACCCGTCGAGCGGATCCTGGTCGAGGGCGGCAGGGCGGCAGGCGTCGAGTCCGCCACGGGGATGCGGGTGCGGGTGCGGCGCGCGGTGGTCGCCGACGTCTCCGCGCCCGACCTCTACCTGCGGCTGCTGCCGCCGGACGCGGTGCCCGCCCGCGTGCGTGGTGACCTGTCCCGCTTCCTCTGGGACTCCCCCACGCTCAAGATCGACTGGGCGTTGGGGGAACCGATCCCGTGGCGGGCCCCTGAGGTCGCCGGGGCGGGCACGGTGCACCTCGGCGCCGACATCGACGGCCTCATCCGCTGGGAGAGCGATCTGGCGACCGGGTCGCTGCCGTCCTCGCCCTACCTCGTGCTCGGCCAGATGACCACCGCCGATCCCACGCGCTCCCCCGCGGGCACCGAGTCGGTGTGGGCCTACACGCACGTCCCGCGAGGGTGCGCCGACGACGCCGTCGATGAGCTCACGCGTCGCGTCGAGGCCGTCGTCGAGGCGCACGCCCCCGGCTTCCGCGACCGGGTTCTGCATCGCGCCGTGCAGCGGCCCGCCGATCTCACCGCGGCCGACGCGAACCTTGGCGACGGCGCGGTCGGCGGCGGCACGTCCCACCTGTTCCAGCAGCTGGTGTTCCGCCCTGTGCCCGGACTCGGCAGGGCCGAGACCCCGATCGAGCGGCTCTACCTCGGCAGCGCCGCCGCCCATCCCGGCGGCGGCGTGCACGGCGTCTGCGGATTCCTGGCCGCGAAGGCCGCGCTGGCCGGTGACGGCCGGGCGGGATTCGTGCGCAGGCGGGTCACCTCGGCGGCGCTGGCCCTCGTGCACGGCAACGACGGCGGGGCGGATCCGTAACCTCCGGCCGGGCCGCGGCGATGGACCGGTGGGGGATCTGGTCAGGATCGGAGGTCGCGCGTGTCCGAGGCTTGGCTGGCGATGCTCGTGCCGGTCGCGCTGATGACTGCCACCTTGGGGATGCAGCACCTCGAACACCGCCTCCTTGGCCCGGCCCCGTCGCTCGAGCACGAGCCGGTCCCCCGGCCCACGGCGCATCCCGCGCCGTCCCAGCCCGCCGCCTCCTAGACCTGCCCCGACCAGCCATGATCACCGTTTCGGTGCGTGAAGCGGCCGCCCCTCTTCCACCGCAACGGCAACATCCGCCCGAACCCGATCGGCTGACCGCAGGGCGATACGTTGGGCCCGTGGATCGGGTCGTGGTCGTCACCGGAGGAAGCCGCGGCATCGGCCGTGCGGTGGCGGCCCGCTTCGCCGAAGACGGGGACGACGTCGTGATCACCGGCCGCGACGAGGAACAGCTGGCGAAGGCGGCGAGCGCGATCGGCGCCAGGGCCCAGCGGTGCGACGCGACGGTGGCCGCCGACGTCAGCGCGCTGGCCGACACGGTGGGCAGCAGGCTGGACGTGCTGGTGAATATGGCGGGCGAGAACCCGGACACCTGGGCTCCGCTGCCGCTGGACGCCCCGTTGGAAGCGGTCGCCGAGCGCTGGCGGGCCAACCTCGAGCTGAACCTGATGACCACGGTGCTCACCACCCAGGCCTTCCGGCCCGTCCTCGCCGACGGCGGCGCAGTGATCAACGTCGGCTCCATCGGCGCGGAGCTCGCCCGCGGGTCGTACGGGGCGGCCAAGGCGGCGGTGGCCGCGTGGACGGTCGGGCTGTCGTCCATCCTCGGCCCGCGCGGCATCACCGTGAACACGGTCTCGCCGGGCCCGATCGTGGACACCGACTTCTTCCGCGGCACGCTGAGCGACGAACGCGCCGCCACGTTCGTCGCCGAAACCCACAACAAGCGGGCGGGCACCCCCGATGACGTCGCCGCGGCGGTGTTCTTCCTCGCCTCGCCGGGCGCCCGGCACATCACCGGGCAGAACCTGCACGTCAACGGGGGCGCGTACGGCACACGCTGACCGGGCGCCCGCTCACGCGACCTCCGCTAGCGCTCGTCAGCCGCGTTCGCTGCGCTGCTGCGTTGGACGGTGAGCTCGCTCACGCGGCGGCGAGCGCGGCGACGGGCTTCAGGTAGGCCAACGCCGTCCACTCCCGTGCTGCGCGGACGCCGTAATGGGCGTTCATGTCCCGGTCGAACTCGGGTGCCCTGCGGTAGCCGCGGCGCTCGTAGAGGGCCCGCGCCGTCGTCATGAAGTCCCCGGTGTGGAAGGCGAAGACGGATGCGCCGCTCCCGACGGCCCTGAGCTCGAAGGCCGCCATCAGCGCGGCGGCGACGCCCCGCCCGCGCTGCCGGGGGTCAACCGCGAGGCCGCGGCCGCTCGCCCAGCCCGCCGGCCATCCGAGGCCCTGGGCCGTCGCGTCGGGGTAGAACGCGGCGTAACCGGCGATGACCCCGTCGACGGTGGCGACGAGCAGTTCGCCGTTGCGGGCGTGCCGGTCGAGATCGAGCAGGTCGGACCGGTAGGGCCCCCACGCCTCCCGCGGCACGGCCGCCTCGTACGGGGCGTAGGCGACGTCGAGCAGCGCGCGGATCAGGCCGCGTTCCGCGTCGGCGGCGCGGCGGACAACGGGCGCCTCGTCGCGCCCGAACCGGTGATGCATCGGAGGTTCTCCTCGGGTGTGGGCAGGCGGGGTGCCGCCTGCGGGGATGGGTTGCTGGGCACGGCGAGTGCGATGACGGCACCCGCCGCGGCGATCGCGGCGGCGAGCCACAGCGCGGGCCCGACGGCGGCGGCGAACGGGGTGTGAGTGCCTGCCCCGGCGTGGCCTGCCAGGACACTGCCGAGCACCGCGACACCGAGGACGGCGGCGAGCTCACGCACGGTCCCGGCCACCCCGGAGGCCTGGCCCTGCTCCTGCGGCGCCACGGCCGCGAGCACGGCGGCCGCCACGGGCGCGAAGAACAGACCCGACCCGACGCCGATCACGACCAACGCAGGGACGAGCGCGGCCGATGAGTTCGTGCCGACGGCGTAGGCCACCCCGCCGAGACCCGCCGCCACCAGGACGGGACCGAACACCAGGAGCGGCCGGGCGCCGAGGCGGTCGTTCAGTACGCCGCCGATCGGGGCGAGCAGCATCGGCATGACGGCCATCGGCAGCAGCCGCAGGCCCGCCTGCCACGGCGACGCGCCCTCGGCTGCCTGGAAGAGCTGCGCCAACAGGAACAGACCGCCGAAGAGCGCGGCGTACATCCCGATCGACGCGAGCGTCGCCGCGGAGAACGACCGGCTGCGGAAGAACCGCAACGGCAGCATCGGTGCCGAGGACCGGTGCTGCGCCACGACGAAGACCGAGAGCGCGGCCATGCCGCCCGCGAGCGCGATCGCGACGTCCGGCCGCGCCCAGCCGCCACCTGCGCGGATGACGGCCCAGACGACGCCCGTCAACCCGACGCCGCTCAGCACGATGCCGGGGACGTCGATGCTCCGGCGTGGCCCGTGGCTCTCGTCGAGGCGCCGCAGGGCAAGGCCGACCAGCGCCACCCCGAGCGGGATGTTGATCCCGAAGACCCACCGCCAGCCGAGCGTCTCGGTCAGGCCGCCGCCGACGACGGGCCCGAGCGCGGCGCCCAGACCGCCGATCGCGCCCCATGCGCCCAGCACCGTGCCCCGGCGCTCCGCGGGCGTGGCCGCGCCGAGCAGGGTGAGCGCGACCGGTGCAGCGATCGCCGCACCGCCGCCCTGCACCGCCCTGGCTGCGACCAGCATCATGATCGACGGCGCGAGCACAACACCCACGGAGCCCACGGTGAACACCGCCAGCCCGACGGCGAACATCCGGCGCCTGCCGAAACGGTCACCCAACGCCGCTCCCGCGAGCAGGAGCACGGCGAACGAGAGCGTGTAGGCATCGACGACCCACTGCGCGCCTGCGAGATCGGCGCCGAGGTCGGCCCGGATGCCCGGCAGCACGGTGGCCACGACCAGGCGGTCCAAGGCGAACAGGAACCAGGCCGACGCCGTGACGCCGAGTGTCCATGCGAGACGGTCGGTGAACATGGCCGTCAGCGTCACGGGCGCACCCGGGCGCGGGTAACCAGGAAACCCCGGCGCTTCGCCGTGGTCGAACGCACCGTCCGAGGCGGCCTCGTGCGCGGCAGACACCCGTCGACAGGTGCGGCCCGCGACGCACCCCGCGCACGCTGCGGTCGGGCATTCGACAGGGGTTTCCTGGTTATCCGCGCCCGGGCGGCTCCCTAGCGTTTGGCACTCCCCACAACGGCAGGAGCCACCATGACCACCTTCCTCGAACGGACGACGACAAGCGCGGCCGTGTCCGCGCCGTCCTACGCCTCGGGCACCTCGACCCGCCCCTTGCTCGGCGAGACCATCGGCGAGAACCTCGACCGCACCGTGGCCGCGCACGGCGATCGCGAGGCGCTCGTCGACCGTGCCAGCGGGCGCCGCTGGACCTACACGCAGCTGCTCGCCGACGTCGACGCGCTCGCGCACGGCCTCCTGCGCCGCGGCGTGGCCAAGGGCGACCGGGTCGGCATCTGGGCCGCCAACTGTCCGGAGTGGACGCTATTGCAGTACGCCACCGCCCGTATCGGCGCGATCCTCGTGACGATCAATCCCGCCTACCGGACCCACGAGCTCGCTTACGTGCTCAACCAGTCCGGGGTGGCTCTGCTGGTCGCCGCGCCGGGCTTCAAGTCGTCCGACTACGCCGCGATGATCGACGAGGTGCGCCCGGACTGCCCCGGCCTTCGCGAGGCCATCGTGATCGGCAGCCGGGCCTGGGCGGCGCTGCCCGACCACGCGGGCGACCCGGCGGCCTTGGTGGGGCGGCAGCGCTCGCTGGCCCCTGATGAGGCCATCAACATCCAGTACACGTCCGGAACCACCGGTCACCCCAAGGGAGCGACGCTGTCGCACCACAACATCCTCAACAACGCGTTCCTCGTCAGTGAGATCTGTGGCATCACCGCCGAGGACCGGATCTGCATTCCGGTGCCGCTCTACCACACGTTCGGCATGGTGCTGGGCAACCTCGGCGCCACCACCCACGGGGCGTGCATGGTCTACCCGGCACCGTCCTTCGACGCGACCGCAACGCTGGCCGCGGTCGCCGAAGAGCGCTGCACGTCGCTCTACGGGGTGCCGACGATGTTCATCGCCGAGCTCGCGCACCCGGATTTCGCCACGTACGACCTGTCCAGCCTGCGCACCGGGATCATGGCGGGCTCGCCGTGCCCCGTGGAGATCATGAAGCAGGTCGTCGACCGGATGGGCATGACCGAGGTGACGATCTGCTACGGCATGACCGAGACCTCGCCGGTGTCCACCCAGACCCGCGCGGACGACTCGCTCGAGCGTCGGGTGTCCACGGTCGGCCGCGTGCACCCGCACGTCGAGATCAAGATCATCGACCCGACGACGGGGCTGACCGTGCCCCGCGGGGAGCCCGGGGAGCTGTGCACCCGCGGCTACTCGGTGATGCTGGGCTACTGGGACCAGCCGGACAAGACCGCCGAGGTGATCGACGCGGCTCGCTGGATGCACACCGGAGACATCGCCGTGATGGACGAGGACGGCTACGTCAACATCACAGGGCGGATCAAGGACATGCTGATCCGTGGGGGCGAGAACGTCTATCCGCGTGAGGTCGAGGAGTTCCTCTACACCCACCCCGACGTCCTGGACGTCCAGGTGATCGGTGTGCCCGACGCGCGGTACGGCGAGGAGATCATGGCCTGGGTCAAGCTCCGCGAGGGAGCGGCCGAGCTCACCGCCGACGACGTGCGCGCCTTCGCCGCGGGACGGCTGGCGCACTACAAGATCCCGCGCTACGTGCTCATCGTCGACGACTTCCCGATGACGGTCAGCGGCAAGGTCCGGAAAGTCGAGATGCGGTCCCGGTCGATCGAGCTGCTCGGGCTCGAGGGCGCCGCGGCCACCCGGCACGCCTGACCCTGGTGGCCGGGAGGTCGGAGTCGTACCCTTCGCCCCGTGAGTCCGGTCCGCACGGCCCGGACGCTGGGGGTCAGGGATGCGTGCGGCGGACCGGCCTGCCGTCGGCCGCGAGGACGAGCTCGCCGCCGCGGTCGAGTTCCTCGACGCGATCGCGGCGGGCCCGGCCGCCCTGCTCATCGAGGGCGACGCGGGCATCGGCAAGACCACCGTGTGGCGCGCGGCCGTCACCGCCGCGATCGCGCGCGGGCACCGGGTGCTCTCCGCGACCGCGATCGACGTCGAGGCCGACCTGCCGTTCGTCACGTTGCGCGACCTGCTCGAGGACGTCCCCACCGAGGACACGGCGGCGCTGCCCGCCGTGCAGCGCCGCGCCCTTGAGGTCGCCCTGTTCCGGGTCACCGGTCCGGTCGGCGATCAGCAGACCGGCCAACACGCCGTCTCGGTCGCCGTGCTGGGCGTGGTCCGCTCGCTGGCGGCGCAACGGCCCCTGGTGATCGCCGTCGACGACGTCGGGTGGATCGACCCGTCGTCGGAGCGGGTGCTGAGCTACGTCCTACGGAGGCTGACGACCGAACCAGTCGGCGTTCTGGTCGCCCGCCGCCCGACCGGCCTGCCGTCGGATCCCCTCGGGCTCTCGGCGTCGCCGCTGCGCGAACGCCTGCACCGCATGACGCTGGCCCCGCTCTCCGCCGACCAGATGCAGACGCTGCTCACCGAGACCGCCGGTCTGCCGCTGCCGCTCCGGCTCGGCCGCGCGGTGCACCGGGCCGCAGCGGGCAACCCGTTCTACGGCCTGGAGATCGCCCGCGCGGTGACCCGCGCGGGCATGCGGGTGCTCGACGAGGACGCCCCGCCGCTGCCCGGCGGGCTGCAGACGGTGACGGCCGGGCGGGTCGCTGCGCTCCGTGGCCCGGCCCGGCGGGCGTTGGCCGTGGCCGCCGCGCTGCGCAGCCCGACGGTCGCGCTGATCACCGAGGTGGTCGGGCCCGACACCGTGGACGCGATCGAGGAGGCCGCGGCCGAGGGCCTCCTGACGATCACCACGGACGGGGTCACGTTCCCGCACCCGTTGCTGCGGACCGCCGCAGCGGCCGCGCTCACCCCGGCCGAGCGCGCCGAGCTGCACCGCAGCCTGGCCGCGGCCGTCACCGATCCCGACGAGCGGGCCGCGCACCTCGCCGCCGGTGCGACCGCCCCCGACGAGGCCATTTCGCTCGCGTTGGACGGCGCGGCGGCCCGCGCCATGGCCCGCGGCGCCCCCGACGCGGCGGCGGTGCTGGCCGACCGCGCCGCCGCACTCACCCCGCCGGGCTCGCCGCGGCTGGCCGAGCGGACCGTCCGCACGGGCGAGTACCGCTACCGCGCCGACGACGTGGCCGGTGCCGCGGCCGTACTGGTGGATGTGCTCGACCGCCTGCCCGCGGGCGAACTCCGCGCGGAGGCGCTGTTGTGGCTGTGCTACGTCCGCCAGGCCCAGAACCGCATGGCGGAGGTCGTCGGGCTCGGCCGACGCGCCCTCGCCGACGACCCGGCGCCCCCGGTGCGCGCGGCGATCGAGCGCGACCTCGCCTACGCGCACGTCGTCGAGGGAGACCCCCTGACCGCCGACCGCTTCGCCACGGCCGCGCTGGCGACGGCGCAGGCGGACGGCGATCCCATCTCGATCGGCGAGAGCGAGGCCACGTGCGCGTGGACCGTGTTCTGGACGGGCCGCGGGCTGCATCCAGAGCTGCTGACGGCGACAAGGACCCGCACGAGCTGGAGCCGCTTCACCCCACAAGGCCTGGGCCCGAACGCCGTGGCCGCGATGCTGCTGACGTGGTCCGACCGCATCGCCGAGGGACGCGCCGCACTGCAGGCGGAAGACGCTCGGCTGGTCGAGCTCGGTCACGACCGGCCGCGACAGCTCATGCTGTTCACCCTCGCCGAGCTGGGCTGCCGCACCGGGGACTGGGACGAGGCGCTCGGCCTCGCGCAGGAGGGCTTGCGCCTCGCCGAGCTGACCGGCGACGTGTTCTACGGCGCATTGGTGCGCTACGCCCACGGCCTCGTCAGGGCCCACCGCGGACACCTGGCGGAGGCGACGGCCGACGCCCGGCAGGTCCTGGCGGCGTCCCGCGAAGGCGGCGCTGCGGTCGCGGGCCGGTTCGGCGCCGCGCTGCTCGGGTTCATCGCGCTGTCCACGGGCGATCACGAGGGGGCGCACGCCCACCTCGGGCCGCTCGTCGCGGCCCTGCCCGCGACCTACGACCCCGGCCTCGCCCGGTTCGTCCCCGACGACGTCGAGGCGCTCGCCCGGCTGGGCGACCGAGCCCGCGCCGAAGCGGTGCTCGGCCCCTTCGAGGCCCAGGCGGTCGCGCTGGACCGACCGTGGGCGCTGGCCGCAGGCGCGCGCTGCCGGGCGTTGCTCGCCTCCGCGGCAGGTGAGCAGGACGGGGCACTCGACGCGGTGGCCGCGGCCCTCGCGGCACACGAGCGGGTGCCGATGCCGTTCGAACGAGCCAGGACGCTGCTGGTCGCCGGATCGGTGCGGCGGCGCGCCCGTCGCACCGGGGAGGCGCGGACGACGCTGGAGGAGGCGCTCGCGGAGTTCGAGCGGCTCGGCGCGTCGACATGGGCGGCGCAGGCGCGCGACGAGCTGCAGCGGATCGGCGGCCGCACGGCGCGCCCCGGCATCGACACCGGCATCGACACCGGTGCTCACCGAGGCCGAGCGGCGCATCGCCGAACTCGTCACGGCGGGCTACAGCAACCGGGAGGTCGCCACGACGCTGTTCCTCACGGTCGCGACGGTCGAGTCGACGCTGTGGAAGATCTACCGCAAGCTCGACGTGCGCTCGCGCGCCGAGCTCGCCGCGCGGCTCGCCCCTCGGGCTTAGGACGTCCGCATTGGACCGTTCGGCGGTGGCCGCTCGACCGGCACGAGCGAACATAGGCGGCATGGCCCTGCCGGTCGCCGCCGTGGTCGGCCGTCTCGACGCCCTCGACGACGCCGCCCGGTTCGTCGACGGCCTCTCCGACGGTCCGTCGGCGCTGCTCGTCGAGGGCGAGGCGGGGATCGGCAAGACGACCGTCTGGCGCTCGACCGCCACCATGGCCGCGGAGCGCGGCAGCCGCGTGATCTCCTCGACGGCCGTCGAGGGCGAGGCCGACCTGCCGTTCGTCGGCCTCCGCGACCTCATGGAGCTGCTGCCCAACAACGCGGCCGACGGCCTCCCCCCGCCCCAGCGCGCAGCGCTCGACGTCGCGTTGCTGCGCTCCGAACAGCCCGACGCGGTCGCCGACCAGCACGCCGTCTGCGTCGCGGCGCTCGGGGTGGTGCGCGCACTGGCCACCGACGGACCGGTCGTACTGGCCGTCGACGACGTCCAGTGGCTCGACCACGCGTCGGCGCGGGTGCTGCGCTATGTGATCCGCCGTCTGCGCAGCGAGCCGGTCGGGGTTCTCGCCGCACGCAGGCTCACCGCCGAGGCCGGGCCCCCGCTCGGCATGGACGGGCCCGCGATCGGTGGCCGGCTGTCGCAGATCACGCTGGGTCCGCTCGACCCGAACGCCCTGCACGCGCTGCTCACGCAGCAGCATGGCCTCGCGCTCCAGCGGCGGGTGACCCGGCGGATCCACGCAGCATGCGGCGGCAACCCGTTTGCGGCGGTGGAGATCGGGCGGGCCGTCGCCGCGGCGCACGGCCCGGTTCCGATGTCGGACGCGCTTCCGCTGCCGCCGGGCATGCTCGACGTGACCGCACACCGTGTGGCCGCACTGGGCGAGTCCGGCCGTCGGGTCCTCGCCGTGGCCGCGACGGCAACGGCCCCCACCGTGCCGCTGCTCACCGCGGCGCTGGGCGAGCAGGCGCGCGCCGGGCTGGAGGAGGCGGTGGCGCACGGGCTGCTGGTCGTCGAGGACGCCGCCGTGCGCTTCCCGCACCCGCTCCTGCGGTCGGCCGCCACGGCGACCCTGCCTGCGCGGGAGCAGCGCGCGCTGCATCGGGCGCTCACCGAGATCGTGTCCGACCCCGTCGAACGCGGTGTGCACCTCGCCGCGGGTGCGATCGGCCCGGACGAGGCGGTCGCTGCTGCGGTGCACACGGCAGCGCACAGCGCGTTCGCGCGCGGCGCGCCCGACACCGCGGCCGTCCTCGCGACGCGGTCCACCGCCTTGACCCCGCCCGAGAACCCGCAGGCGGTGGCCCGCCGGGAGATCGACGCCGCCATCTACCACTACCGGGCCGAGAACGCGGAGGCCGCCAGGAAGGTGCTCGTCGGCGCCGTGGCGCGGCTGCCAGCCTGCGAGCTGCGCGCCGAGGCGCTCCTGTGGCTGGCCTGCGTGCGCCAGTCCCAGAACGGGATGGCCGCAGCGGTCGACCTGGCCGCGCAGGCGCTGGCCGAGGCCACCGACCTCGAGCTCCGCGCCGCGGCCGAACGCCATCTCGCGCTCGCGCTGGTGATCACGGGCCGGATCGTCGACGGCGACCGGCATGCGGCGGCCGCGCTGCGCACCGCAGAGGCGACCGGCGACGCGCGGTCGGTGGCCGAGAGCCAGGCCGCGCTCGCCTGGACCCAGTTCTGGCTCGGGAAGGGTCTGCGCACTGACCTGCTCGACGGGGCCCGCCGGTTCTCGACGTGGAGTTGGTTCGCGCCGTACGAGGCGCGACCCGGCGTCGTCGGCAGCCTGCTGTTGGGCTGGGCGGACCAGTTCGCCGACGCGCGGGCGCTCCTGGAGGCAGAGGACCTGCGGTTGAACGAGCTCGGCCAGGATCGGCCAAGAGCCCTCGTGCGGTTCACACTGGCGGAGCTCGAGTGTCGCGCGGGCCGCTTCGCCGTCGCCGAGGAGCACGCCGTCGAAGGCCTCTGCGTCGCCAAGCTCGCAGGCGACGAGTTCTACCGCTCGCTCCTCGGCTACGTGCGCGGGTTCATCGCCGCGCATCGCGGGGAACTCGACGCCGCCCGCGCGGCGGCGAACGAGGCGTTGGCCGTCGGGATGTCGACGGGATCGGCGGTGACCGTCTGGTTCGCGAACACGGTGCTCGGGTTCGTCGCGCTGTCCGAAGGCGACCACGCCACCGTGCACGCGCACCTCGGCCCGCTGGCGGCGGCCTTGCCGCGCGACGGCCGGTTCGACCCGGGCCTGACGCGCTTCGTGCCCAACGAGGTCGAGGCGCTGCTGGCACTGGGCCGCACGGCCGAGGCGACCGAGCTCCTTGAGCTGTTCGCGGGCCAGGCCGTTGCGCTCGACCGGCCGTGGGCGCTGGCTGCCGCGCATCGCTGCGAGGCGCTGCTGCGGAGCGCGCAGGGGGATCACGACGGTGCGCAGACGGCCGTGGACGCGGCGTTCCTCGACCACGCCAGGGTCGACATGCCCTTCGAACAAGCCCGCACCCGGCTCGTGGCCGGGATCATCCAGCGCAGAGCCCGTCGACGGCGCGACGCGCGAGCGACGCTGGACGGCGCCTGTGCGGCGTTCGACCGCCTCGGCGCGACCGCGTGGGTTCAGCGCACGCGCGCCGAGCTCGGCCGGATCGGCGGCCGGGCGCCCGGGTCCGGTGAGCTCACCGACGCCGAGCGGCGCATCGTCGAGCTGGTGGTAGCGGGCCGCAGCAACAAGGACATCGCGGCACAGCTCTACCTCGCCGTCGCGTCGGTCGAGGCGGGGCTATCGAGGATCTACCGCAAGCTCGGCGTCGGCTCACGCACCGAGCTCGCGGCGCTCGTCCGCCGGTCCCGCTGACCGTTCAGGGCCGGGCGGCGCGCATGCACTGGCGACGGCGGCGACGTCCACTCCGGTGGTGGTGCCGCCGACGAGGACGACGCGACGCGGACGACGCGACGAGGACGACGCTGACGCGGACGACCGTGTCGTCGAGCGTGGTCCGGCACACTGACGCGATGGGGTGGCTGGGAGTCGACGTCGGCACGTCGTCGACCAAGGCCGTCGTCTACACGGATGTGGGGCGGCCGGTCGGAGCCGGGCGGGCGCCCACTCCCTGGTACACCGGGCCGCACGGCGTCGAGGTGGACCCGGTTGCGCTCCGCGAGAGCGCCTTCGCCGCGGTCCGGGAGGCGCTCGCCGCGGCGCCCGACGAGAGCGTCGGCGGCGTCGGGATCACCAGCATGGGCGAGACCGGCGTCCTCGTCGACGGCCACGGCGAGCCCGTGGCGGCCGCCATCGCCTGGTACGACGTCCGCGACACCGCCGAAGCCGAGCAGCTGGCCAGGGACGTGGACCCGGCGACGTTCACGCGACGCACCGGCAAGCCACCAACCAACCAGTACGCGCTGACCAAACACCGTTGGCTCACCACACACGTGCCCGCCAGCCGAACGGCGGTGCGCCGGTTCAACGTTGCGGAGTGGGTCGCGCGCGGGCTCGGGGCCGACGAGGTGAGCGAGCGCTCGCTGGCCAGCCGCACCGGCTGGCTCGACCTGGCCCGCGAGGCATTCGACGCGGAGCTGCTGTCGTGGTCGGGCGCGCCGCCGTCGCTGATGCCGCCGCTGGTGGAAGCGGGTCGACCGATCGGCGCCGCGACACATCCGCTCCTCGCGGGCGCGGTCGTCACGGTCGCGGGGCACGATCACCAGGCCGCCGCCGTGGGCGCGGGCGTCGCGGCGGCAGGCGACCTGCTCGACTCCCACGGCTCGGCCGAGGCCGTGCTCCGCACCGTGACGGCGGGGCTCGCGGCCGATCAGATCGAGGCGTTGGCCGCCGCGGGCATCACCACGGATCTCGGCGTGCGGGCCGGGTGCTGGTCGCTGCTCGGCGGCACCAAGGGCGGCCTGGCGCTGCGCCACACGCTCGCCGAGCTCGGAGTCGACTGGGCCGACCTCGCGGACCTGGACGCCGCCGCCCTCGCCGATCCCCCGCGCGGGCTCGGCGCCTTATGGCGGTCGGCGATCGAGTCCGAGACCCGCGACGCGGCCGAGCGGATCGCGACGATGGCGCGCGTCGTCGGGGCCCACCGCCGGTTGGTCGTCACCGGCGGGTGGTGCGCGAGCACCGCGTTGCTGGCCGCGAAACGGCGGCTGTTCGGGCCGCTGACCGTGGCCGACGCCGAGACCGGCACCCTCGGCGCCGCCACGCTCGCGGCCCGCGCCGCAGGGTTCCTCGGCCCCGACGACCCCCTCGTGCGCTGATCACCGTCGAGGGCCCGAGCGGTACACCAGCGGGGTTCGATCTTGCAGAATCCCCGCTGATGTCCCGTTCGCGCGCGGCCTGCTGGGTCCGCGGAGGGCTAACCGATCGATGGCACCCGTTCCGACGGCGGCGGCGGACCGGGCGGGGTGCCGTCGCCGAACGGGCGCCCGCCCAGCTCGGCGCGGCCGTGTGGGGTGTGCCAGCCGCCGAGGTCCGGCCCTGCGGGCACGATCCCGCTCGGGTTGATCTGCTTGTGCACGCCGTAGTAGTGCTGCTTGATCTGCCCGAAGTCGATCGTGTCGCCGAACCCGGGCGTCTGGAACAGGTCGCGCGCGTACGCCCACAACACCGGCATCTCGGCCAGCTTCTGTCGGTTGCACTTGAAGTGGCCGTGGTAGGCGGCGTCGAAGCGCACGAGCGTGACCCACAGCCGCACGTCGGCTTCGGTGATCGTGGCGCCGACGAGGTAGCGGCGCGTCGCGAGCCGGTCCGACAGCGCGTCGAGGCGCGCGAACAGCGCCGCGTAGTTCTTCTCGTAGACGTCCTGGTCGGTGGCGAACCCGCACTTGTAGACGCCGTTGTTGACGTCGTTGTAGACATCGGCGTTGAGCTCGTCGATCTGGGCGCGCAGCGGCTCGGGGTACAGGTCGGGCGCGCCGGGCCGGTGGAACGCCGTCCATTGCGTGGAGAAGTCCAGCGTGAGCTGCTGGAAGCCGTTGGTGGCCACGGCGCCGCTCTCGAGGTCGACCATGGCGGGCACGGTGATCCCGGCGGAGTAGTCGGGGTCGGCCTTGCGGTAGGCCTCGCCGAGGTACTCGATGCCCATCACGGGATCGCGGTTGTCCGGGTCGAGGTGGAAGCGCCAGCTGCGCTCGTCGTGCAGGGGCCCTGCGATCCCCATCGAGATCGCGTCCTCCAGCCCGAGCAGCCGTCGCACGATCACCGCGCGGTTGGCCCACGGGCACGCCCGCGCCGCGACCAGCCGGTACCGACCCGCTGCCACCGGCCAACGGGAGGAACCGTCCGCGGTGATGCGCTCGTCGATGCCGACCGGCGCGCGTTCGAACGCGCCGCTTCGTTCGTCGTCGGTCATGCCGGTCGGGTACCCGGTCGTGAGCGGAAAACATCGCGGGAACACTGTTATTCGCGCACGAGGGCGCCCGCCCGGTAGACCGCCTCGACGGAAAGGTCGGCGGTGAGCCCGACGAGGTCGGCCCTGCGCCCTGCCACCAGCTCGCCCACATCGGTGAGGCCCATCGCACTGGCGGGGGTGGTGGCGGTCATCGCCACCGCCCGGCGCAGCGCCTCGGCCGGGGGCACGGCGGCGTGCCGGACGACGTTGCGGAAGAGCGCGTCGGCGGTGGCGGTGCTGCCCGCGATCGCGCCGCCGCCCGCGAGCCGGGCCACCCGGTCGACGACCTCGACGTCGAGGTGCCCGAGCCGGTAGGCGCCGTCGGGCATGCCCGCGGCGGCCATCGCGTCGGTCACGGCGGCCACCCTGCGCACGCCCGCGGTCCGCACGGCGAGCTCCCACAGCGCGGGGTGCACGTGCAGGCCGTCGGTCACCAACTCGACGGTCACGCGGTCGTCGTCGAGCAGCGCGACGGCGGGCCCTGGCTCACGGTGGTGCAGCGGGGCCATCGCGTTGAACAGGTGTGTGCCGTGCCGGGCGCCCGCGTCGATCGCCGCGCGGGTGCGGGCGTAGTCGGCGTCGGTGTGCCCGATCGCGGCCACCGCGCCCGCGTCCACGACCCGGCGGACGGCCTCCAACGCGCCGTCGCGCTCCGGGGCCAGCGTGACCATCGCGATCACGCCCGTGGCCAGCAGCTTGTCGAGCTCGGCCGGGTCGGGGTCGCGCAGCTGCGCGGGGTCGTGGGCCCCGCAGCGGCCTGCGCCGAGCCACGGGCCCTCGAGGTGCACCCCCGCGATCTCCCCGTCGACGACGAGCTCGGCGAGCACGTCAACCGATCGGCGCAGCTCGTCAGGCGCGGCGGCGACGAGGCTCGCCAGCGTGGTCGTCGTGCCGTGGGCCCTGTGGAAGGCGACCGCGCGGAGGGCTTCGTCAACGTCGCCCGCCGGGAACGCGTCCCCGGCGCCGCCGTGCACGTGGACGTCGACGAAGCCCGGCACCAGCACCGCATGGTGGGCGTCGGCGGCCCCGGGTGGCGCGCCCGGCCGTACCGCCGCGATCCGATCGCCCTCGGTGCGCACCCACCCCGGCCCGTCGACGCCGGGAGCGACGAGGGTGTCGGCGGCGAGCAGCATCAGAGCGTCTCCGTCACCTTGGCAAGGCCGCGTGGCGCGTCCGGGTCGCCGCCGCGCGCGACGGCCATGTGCAGCGCGAGCAGCTGGAACGGCAGGATCTCCAGCAGCGGCGAGAGCTCCTCGGGCGCGCCGGGGGGCAACACCACGTGCGCGCCCGCGGCGGCGGATCCGACGACGCATACGTCGGCACCCCGCTCGGCCAGCCTCGGCAGGACCGGGGCCATCGCGCGCCCGCCGATCCCGTCGGCGACGACGGCGAGCACCGGCACCTGGAGGTCGATCATCGCGAGCGGGCCGTGGAGCAGGTCGGCCGCGGAGAACGCCTGCGCCGAGACGTAGGCGGTCTCCATGAGCTTGAGCGCGGCTTCGCGCGCGGTCGGGTAGGAGTAGCCGCGCCCCGTGGTCACCATCCGTTGCGCGAACCGGTAGCGCTCGGCGAGCGCCGCGACCTCCCCGCCGCGCTCCAGCACGGCGTCGGCGAGGTCGGGCAGCCCGGCCGCCGCGGCGCCGGTGCCGCCGCCGACCCGATCGAGCAGCTGGTGCAGCGCGAGCAGCTGCGCGGTGTAGGACTTGGTCGCGGCGACGGCGCGCTCGGGACCGGCGAGCACGTCGACGTGCGCGGTCGCGGCGCGGGCCAGGTCGGAGGCCGCGTTGTTGGTGACGGCGACGGTCAGCGCACCGCACTCGCGGGCCACCTCCAGCGAGCGGACCAGGTCCGGTGATCCGCCCGACTGGCTCACCGCGAGCATCAGCACACCGCGGAAGTCGGGCCGGGCGCCGTAGGCGGTCATCGTCGACGGCGAGACGAGGCCCGCCGCCCTGCCGAGCCGGATCTCGACGAGGTACTTGGCGTAGAGCGCGGCGTGGTCGCTGGTGCCGCGGGCGACGAGCAGCACCGTGTGCGGGTCGAAGCGGCGAATGGCTGCGGCCGCGGCGTCGAGCTCGGGGCCCGCGTCGGTCAGCAGCGTGCGCCACTGGGCGGGCTGCTCGGCGATCTCGGCGGCCATGCGGCCGCCCTTGCGGAGGGTGGTGGTCATGGGGTCTCCTCGGAGAGTCGGATGGCGAGCCGGGCGGCGCCTGCCACCGGATCGCGGGGGATGACGCGCACGTCAGCGAAACCGACGGCGGCGAGCCGCTCGGCGACCGCGGCGCGCAGCACGGGCTCGTGCACGGCGAACCCGCCGCCGAGCACGACCGGCCCGGTGCTGTCGAGCCGTGCGCCGACCGTCGTCGCGAGGCAGGCGAGGGCGTCGGCGGCGCGGCCGAGGATCGCCGCGGCGACCGGATCGCTCCCGGCGAGGAGCACGACCGCCCCGGCGTGCCGGGCCCAGAACGCACGCTCGGGCCGGGCGTAGAACAGGTCGAACAGGTCGAGGGGCGTCGCGACCCGGCACGCTTCGAGCAGGGCGGCGCCGAGCGGATCCGGCGCGGCCCCGGTGTCGTCGCGGTGCAGCACGTGCCGCACGGCCTCGCGGGCCGTCCAGTAGCCGCTGCCCTCGTCGCCGAGCAGGTAGCCGAACCCGCCCGCGCGGGCCTCCCGCCCGTCCGGTGTGACGCCCCAGCCCGCGGAGCCGGTGCCCGCGATGACCGCGATGCCCGCGTCGAGGTCGGCGGCGGCCAGTATCAGCCGGGCGTCGTGCACGACCTCGACCGCGGCCCCCGGCAACCGTTTCGCCAGCAGCTCGGCCAGTGCGGCCCTGGCCGGTGCGGAGTCGGCGCCCGCGGCCCCGGCGCAGACCGCGGCGACGTCGTCGGTCCGCAGCCCGGCCAGCACGACGTCGAGCTGGCGGCCCGCCTCGTCGACGCCGACCGAGCGGATGTTGGCGCTGCCCGCGCGGCACTCCGCCACACACCGACCGTCCTCGGCGCGCACCGCGCGGGTCGTCGAGCCCCCGATGTCCAAACCGAGCACGGCACTCACGACGCGACCCACTGGCCGTCGTTCTCCCAGTACTGCTTGATCTCCTCGAGGCGCTTGCCCTTCGTCTCCGGCGCCTGCCGGTGCACGAACACCATCGCGGCCAGGGCGAGCACCCCGAACACCGCGAACGTGCCCGCGCCGCCGAGCCCGTTCAGCATCGTGAGGAAGACCGCGGCGACGATCGCGTTGGCCACCAGGTCGGCGGTCAGCATCGCGCTCGCGCCGGGCGCACGCAGCCGGGCCGGGAAGGACTCACCCGCGTACACCCACACCAGGGAGCCGAACCCGAACGTGAACCCGACGGTGAACAGCACCAGCCCGACGAAGCCGAGCACGGTCAGCACGCCGCCGAACGAGGAGGAGAGCAGGAAGACGACGATCAGCAGCACGTTCGCCACGACCATGATCCCGATGCCGGTGAGCAGGGTGGGCTTGCGGCCGAAGCGGTCGACGGTGACGAGCGAGGTGAGCACGGCAGCCAGGCCGAACACCTGCACCAGCGCGGGCAGGCCGAGCAGGGCGGCGTTGCCGGTGAAGCCCATCGACTCGAAGATCCGCGGGCTGTAGTAGACGATCGCGTTGATGCCGGTGATCTGGATGAAGAAGCCCAGCACCACGACGAACACGGTCGCGCGCCGCCACGGCATGCGCAGGAGCTCTCTGACTCCGCCGACGCCGCCGCTGCGCTCCTCGGAAAGGGCCGCGGCGATCTCGGCCAGCTCGACGTCCGGGTCCGTCTCCGGGTCGAGGTCGGCGAGCACGCGGCGGGCGTCGGCGGTGCGGCCGCGCAGCATGTACCAGCGGGCCGTGTCGGGCAGCCGCAGCAGCATCAACACCACCAACGCGGCGGGCACGGCGGCCAGGCCGAGCAGCAGCCGCCAGCTGCCCGCACCCGCGAACGCCCACGCGACGAGGTAGCCCGCGATGATCCCGACGACCGTCGCCACCTGGTAGAGCACCAGCATCGCACCCCGCACCTTGGTGGGCGCGGACTCGGCCACGAACACCGGCGCCACGACGATGGACACGCCGACCGTCACGCCCAGCAGCAGCCGCGCCGCGAGCAGCGTCGGCACCGAGAACGCGAGGCCGGACAGCAGCGAGAACACCCCGAACCCGAACGCCACCAGCAGCATCGACGCCTTGCGCCCGATCCGGTTGGCGAGCGCTCCCCCGCCGAGCGCCCCGACGATCTGCCCGACGACCACCGCGGTGGTCACGAGCTCCTGGTCGTGGGTGCTCAGCTGGAACTCGGTCGTCAGCGGGAGCAGGGCGCCCGCGATGTTGGACTGGTCATAGCCGTAGATCACGCCGACGGTCGCGGCCGACGCCGCCACCAGCAGCCCCAGCCGGGACGAGCCCTTCAGGTCCGTCACGAACCCCATGGATCTTCCTCCAGATATTGGTCTACACCATTCGCGTGGTGGTATATTGGCATAGACCAATGGCCGAGGCAAGGGGTGTGCGTGTGACGGCCCGAACGACACAGCGGGTGCCGAAGTACTGGCTCGTCAAGGAGGAGCTGCGCGGCCTTGTCGATGCGGGCGAGCCGGGCACGGCGCTGCCCACCGAGCGCGACCTGGCCGAACAGCTCGCCACGTCGCGCACCACCGTGCGGCAGGCGATCGCCGAGCTCGTCGTCGAAGGGCTGCTCGTGCGCACCCAGGGCAGCGGCACCTACATCGCCGAGCCCCGGCTCGTGCACATCCGCCAGCTCTCCTCGTTCACCGACGACCTCGGTGCGGCCCGCGTGGAGAACCGGGTCCTCGGCGTGACCGTCGAGCCCGCGACCGGCGAAACCGCGCGCCGCCTCGGGGCGACGACCGTGCACCGCGTGGACCGCGTCCGGATCGTCGACGGCGTGCCGCTGGCCCTCGAGTCGGCCCGGCTCGCGGGCGACTTCCCGGACCTCGCGGCCGAGCTCGGCCGGCGCGGCTCGCTGTACGCGACGCTGCGCGAGGCCTACGGCATCGCGCTGCAGGCCGTCGAGGACACCGTGCAGACCCACCTGGCCGACCCGCCGACGGCCGAGCTGCTCGGCGTCGAGACGGGGCATCCGCTGCTGCTCGTGCACCGCCTCGGGGAGACGACGGGTGGGCGGCCGGTCGAGTGGACCCGTTCGGCCTACCGCGGCGACCGGTTCCGGTTCGTCGCCCGCACCGCGCTACCGGGATCGGCGGGGCCGAGGTAGCCGTGGGGCGATCACCGAGTGCAGCTGCAGCAGGACCAGCGCGACGATGCTGACGAACGGGTCGAGCAAGCAGAGCGCCGCCGCGACCGCGTAGGCCACCTGGTAGCCGACGATCCGACGGCGCTGGGCGCCGACCGTGGCCAGATCGGCGTCCGTGGTGAGCAGGCCCGCGCGCTCGGCGTGGCCCAGTGCGAGGTAGAGGAACAGGCCGAGCACCAGCAGGTTGACCCAGTACACGGCGACGGGCAGCCGGAAGTGGGCGAACTCGGCGAGCAGGGCCGTCGAGAACGGCATCGTCGTCACTGCGAACAGGAATCCCAGGTGCAGCCACGACAGCGTCCGGTCGCCGCGTTCGAGGTGCGTGTTGAGCTGGGTCTGCTGGGCGATCCAGAAGATGCCGAGGGTGAGGAAGCTGGTCACGTACGGCAGCAGCCGCGGGCCGAGGTCGGCGAGCACGCGGGCGAGGTCGGCCTCGGACTCCACGCCCTCTGCTGACGGCACCTTCAGGTCGAGGACCAGCAGCGTCATGGCGACCGCGAAAACGCCGTCGGACAAGCCCGCGAGCCTGCCGAGGCTGCGTCCGGCGAAGGCGCTGTAGCGCTGAGGGGTGGACACGCCAGCCGAGGTTAAGGCGTGACCGATGAATCGGCGACGCACCCTGCTCGTCATGTTCCTCTGCGTGGCGCTGTGCTGAGGTCGGCGAGCCGCTCCCCCGCGGCGCGGCCCGCCGCCCTACCGCGCTCGACCAGCTCGTCGAGCCTGCGGAAGTCGAACAACCCGATGTCGCCGAGGTCGGGCACGATGAGCTCGCGGGCCAGCGCTCTGCTCGGGTCGTCGCGCCGCCAGCTCCCAACCGTCATGGCACGCCCGACGGTGTCGACGATGTGCGGCAACGTGGTCGCCGCGCCCTCGCCGAACGGCTGGGCGACGTCGACCGCGAGCACCGGGCCCTCCCCCTCGGCGGCCATCACGTCGATCGGGAGGTTGTCGAGCACGCCACCGTCGACGTGCAGCCGGTCGCCGACCCGCTGCGGCGGCACGATGCCGGGCAGCCGCACCGAAAGGGCGACGGCGTCGGCGATCGGCCCCCGGCGATGCACCACCCGCTCGGCCGCGACCAGATCGACGCTCACGGTGAACAGCGGCATGCGCTGGTCCTCGATCCGGGCGGCACCGAACACCCGACGCAGGCTCGCGACCAGCCGGACCCCGCGGACCAGCGCGTGCCGCGGCCACGTGACGTCCCCGAACGGCCGTCCGAGCACCAGCTCACGGCGGGCGATCTCGACCATGTCGGCGGGGTCGACGCCGAGCGCGACGAGCCCCGCGATGACGGCGCCCATGCTGGTGCCGCCGACCCTGTCGATCGCGATCCCGGCGCGGCGCAGCTCGTCGACGACGCCGATGTGCGCCAGCCCGCGCGCGCCGCCGCCGGAGAGCACCAGGCCGACCGCCCGCCCGGCGAGCCTGCGCGCGAGCAGGGCGATGTCGCCTTTGGACAGGTCGGTGCCGACCAGGTGGTGCGGCGTCGGGCGCTCGACGGCCGTTGCGGCGGCCCGCAGCCACGGATCGGACCGGGCCGCACCGACGAGGACGAGCTGGGTGGCGGCGGGCAGGGGTCGCGCAGGTGGGTGGACGGCGCCGGTGGTGTCGATCAGGACGAGCGGTCGGTCGGCCTGGCGCAGGCAGAACCGCGCCCACGCGTCGTCGGCGTGCTCGGCCACGAGCAGCACGAGCTCGTGTGCGGCCTCGGCGGCGTCGAGCCGGGCCGGGCCGTCGGTGGCGTCCCCGTCGAGCACGGCGAGCCGAGCGTGGCGGCCGAGCTCGGCCGCGAGCCGGTCCGCAAGCCGCCGTACGAGCGCGGGCGCGGTAGCGCCGTCGAGCGGGACGAGGGCGATCACCGCGCCCGCGCGGACGGGCACGGGCGTGGCGCTGCCGGGGATCCGGGCGGCGAGGTGGCGGACGAGTGCCCTGGCCGAAACGGGGTCGGCCAGCAGGACGTCGAGGTCAGCGCGGTGAACGGCGTAGAGCTCCGCGTCGCGCCGGGCGCGGACGGTCGCGTTGCGCGGCTCGCCGGTCAGCAACGCCAACTCGCCCAGCACCTCACCGCGTCCCGCCTCCCGCACCACCTCGCCGTCGACGAGCACCTCGAGCCGCCCGTGCTGGATGACGTACAGGGCGTCGCCGGGAGCGCCACGCTCGAAGAGCACCGCCCCCGCGGGCAGCGACACGGGGCGGGCGAGCGTCGTCAGCTCGCGCAGCCGGGCGTCCGGGAGGTTCGCGAAGAGCGGGACTTCCCGCAGCAGTGCGATCTGTTCGGGCACCGACGGTGTCACGGCACGATCATGGCGCCGTCGCGTGCCAGGTCCGCAGCTCCACCCCGACACCCGGCGTGGCGCGGCGCACCTGCACCCGCCAGGGGTCCACCCGCGCAACGACGAACCCCGGCGCGGTCGGTCCGTCCCAGCCCGGCACCCCGATGCCGCCGGGGTCGTATCCCAGTGGGGGCGGCGTGGTGCGGATCAGGTCCCATACGCGGGTGCGCACGGCGTCGTCGGCGACGGGCTCCACATGGCCGTCCGCCACGACCGCGACAGCCCAGCCGTCGTAGTACGCGCAGCTGACGTACGGGTGGTCGGCGAGCTGGCGCACCTTCGGGCTGGGTGTCGTCGTGAGCCATCCGGTCAGCCGTTCGCCGTCCCATTCCCAGATGGGGTGCATCACCCGCGAGGTCGGGCGGCCCTGCGCGTCGACGCTGCCGACGGCGCAGTAGACGATCGTGTGCGCGGCGTCGACGAAGTCCGGCGCGAGGTCGCTCAGCGCGAAGGTGGTCATGGTGCCCAGCCTGGCGCAGCGATGGCCGACCGGGTTCGGTAGGTGGTGCCCAGGTTGGTGCTGCGGTGCCCATGCCGGTGGTAGGCAGGGTGGGTGCGAGCCTCCGGACGGTGCCTCTGCTGTGCGGTCTCCTTCGTCGTGACGGGGCCGCTGCGCGACGTGCTCAACTGCCATTGCCACCGCTGTCGCCGGTTCACCGGCCATCACATGGCGGCCACGAACGCGCGGGCCGACGACGTCGCGATCACCGACCCGGACGCGTATCTGCGCTGGTACGACCCGGTGCCGGAGGCCGGGTACGGGTTCTGTGGTCGGTGCGGGTCGGCGCTGTTCTGGCGGTCCGCGAGCGCTCCCGACCGGATCTCGATCTGCGCCGGGACGCTCGAGCCGCCGACGGGCCTGCGTACCGTCGAGGCGTGGTGGACGAGCGAGGCTGGCGACTACCACGATCGACTCCCGCTCCCGGAGCGCGCGACCGAGTGAGGCCCATCGCGCTCATCGGTTGGTCGTGCCGGTGATGTGGGTGAAGAGCCCGGGTTGGATCCGGGTGGCCGCCTGGCGCGCCCACGGCGTGTCGATTTCGCGGAGGTCCAGCGCGGCGCTGGTGTTGAGCAGCATCCCGAAGGCCAGGAAGGCCTTGATCGTGACGTCGTCGAGATCCGCGGCGCCCGCGACCGACGACCACAGCTTGCCGAAGCTCGCGCGCACCGCCGCACGCACCTCCTCGTCGCCCGACGCGGCGAAGCCCTGCAGCTGAACGAGGAGCGTCGTGCGGTCGGCGAGCATCGCGTCGTACTCCCGGCCCATCGCCGCGAGGGCCGCGACCCCGCGCAGGCCGCCCGCGGCGGCCAGCATCGCCAGCGTCGTCCGCGCGAACGCCGCGTCCACCACCTGCAGGAACAGCCGCTTCTTCGTGCCGAAGAGGCGGAACACGTAGGCCTGTGTGATCCCTGCGCGGCGGGCGATCGTCTCGGTGGACGTGCCGTGCAGACCGGTGGCGGCGAACTCCTCCTCGGCCACGGCGAGGATCTGCTCGCGCCGCCGCTCGCTGGTCATCCGGGTGGTCGGCACACCCCGATATTAGTGGTGAGTAACTAGTCAGCCCAACGCGCTACGACGACGGCTGCGCGGCCACGGGTGCGGCCTTGTCGTCGGTGATGATCTTGGTGAAGGTCACGCGGGCGCCGTCGTCGGCCGCGGCGCCGTCCGTCGACTCGGCCTGCTGGTAGGCGCCGACCTGGAAGCGCACGGTCGCCTTGGCGAAGGCGGGCGGCACCGGCGCGGTCGCGGTCTTCGTCTTCCCTGCGGCGTCGAGGCCGAAGGTGAGGGTGCCGTTGCCGTCGTCGCTGAGGCGGAACGTGAACGGGGTGTTGAGCGGCACGCTGTCGGCGAGCACGTAGTCCTGCGACGCCGAGCCCGACTGCGCCTGCTTGACCACGACTTTGATGGCTCCGTCGAAGTAGTGGAGCATCACCCAGGCCACCGACTTGATGTCCTCGGCGCCGTGGATCTGGCCGAGGATGACGTCGGGGTTCTCGTTGGGCAGCTGGGTGACCGTGGCCGACGCGGTGAGGGTGTGCGGCGCGGAGCCTGCGGCGAAGGTGTCGCGCTGGACCAGTTCGGTGCGGGCGTGCGACGAGTTCTTCGTGGTGGCTCCGTCGACCGGCGCCCAGAAGGTCACGCCGCCGTTGTCCGCGGTCGTCAGCCACGGCGGCGAGACCTTGGCCGGGTTGACGGTGTCGGCGTCGCCGGAGTCCGGGTCGGCGATCGGCAGGGTGAGCTGCCAGCCGTCCAACTTCACGTCGGTCGGCGCGGGCGCGGGGCCCGGCGCGGGCGCGCTCGTGCAGGATGCGAGGAGCAGCGTGAGCGCGGCGCCGATGCAGGCGATCGCGCGGGTGGAGCGGGTTCTCATCGGGGCCTCCCCGATCGCTGGGCGGGCGGTGGTGGCGGCGGCTGTGGTTGTTGTGGTGGCTGTGGTGGCCGCGCTTGCGGCGCTGGCTGTGATTGTGGCGGTGGCGGGGTCGCTTGTGAATGTGGCGGGGGCTGTGGCGGCCATGATGGCGAGGGCGGGGCGGCGGCGGGCCCGGATCCGGGGGCCGCGCCCGGCCCGGGTGCCGGTCGCAAGTCGGGCGGACGACGCTCGAACGGTGGGTGCGTCGGCGGCCCCGCCTGCGGACCCGGCGTGCCCGGCAGCGGGCGGCCCGATGCGGGCTGCTGTGGGCCCGGATGGTGGGGGCCGCGGTGGCTGGAGGCCGGGCTGGTGCTGGTCGGGCTCGTACGGGCCGGGATGCGGCGGCCCGCCGTGCGCCGGGCCCATCTGCCGCATGCCGGGCCGGTACGGGTCGGGCTGGTGCGGGTCGGGCTTGTGCGGGTCGGGCTGGTGCGGGTCGGGCTGGTGCGGGTCGGGCTGGTGCGGGCCAGGGCGCGAGGGGCCCGCACGCCCCGGCGCGACACGGCCCGCCTGTTGCGGCCCGGGTTGGCTCGGGCCCGGCTGGCCCGGCCTCATCTGCTGCCTGACCGGCTGCCGTGGGCCGGTCGCATTCGGGCCTGCGGTCAACGCGCCCACCGGGCGGTGCGGGCCGGTCGCGTTCGGGCCTGCGGTCCGCTCGCCCACCGGGCGGTGCGGGCCGGATGCGTGCGGGCCTACGGTCCACGCGCCCACCGGGCGGTGCGGGCCGGTCGCGTTCGGGCCGGTCGCGTTCGGGCCTGCGGTCCGCTCGCCCACCGCGCGGTGCGGGCCGGATGCGTGCGGGCCTGACGACCACGCCTCAACACGGTGCGGCCCCGCCCCCCGGGGGCCACCGGGCACGGGTGGCGGCGCGAGGGGCGGCCCACCCGCCCCCTGCAGCACCGGCACCCGCTGCGGACCGGACGGCCCGAGCAGCGGCGGCCCCGTCTGCCGTGGCACGGGCAGCGGCAACACCTGTGACACCGGCGGCCCTGTGATCGCGGCGGACTTGCGCTTCCGCTTCGTCTGTCCCGCGCGCGGGAGCAGCCCGAGTGGCCGTCGTGCCGAGAGATCCTCCACCCAGCCGAAGGCGAGCACGCCCAGCGCGGTCAGCCCCACGGCGGTGAACGCCGTCGTACGCGCGTCGGTGCCGAGCCCGAGCCGGGCGGCGATGAGCGGCGCGGCGGCGATAGCGATCGGGTAGCACAAGTAGATCGTCAAGGCGCGGCCGGTGATCAGCCCGAGTAGCTCGCGCAGCACCGGAACCCGGTCCAGCCACGCCATGAGCGGCGACACGCTCAGCAGCAGGATGACCGCACCCACCGAGATCAGCGCTGCGCTGAGCGGCGACTCGTCGATGGCCAGCCCCGCAACGTGGAGTTTCGTCCACAGTGCGCCGCCCACCAGCGCGACCGCGGCGAGCACGCCCAGCACCGCCGGGTGGATCCGGCGCAGGGTGCGGTCGCGGTAGGCCATGCCCAACATCCAGCTCGGCGCGTAGATGCAGAAGTCCATCAGCGCGGGTCCCGTGCCGCCGCCGGACGAAAGGTCCCAGTTGAGCCAGACGTCGAGCCCGACGATGACGAGCGGCAAGAGGACCGCCACCAACGGGCTGCGCCGCAGGCCCGCCCGCATCAGCGGGGTGAGCAGCACGAACCACAGGCAGGCCCGGAGGTACCACAGGCCACCGACGAACGGCACCGCCGCGGTGCTGCCGGGCGGGTCGAGGAACGGGAAGATCCAGAAGACCAGGTTGGCGACGTAGAACGTGTTCTCATCGGTCTCCGTGCCCCAGCCCTGCCAGAGCATGAGCGGCACGGCCACGATCCCGAACACCCAGAGCGGCACCAGCAGCCTGCGCAGCCGGTGCCCCATCACGTCCACTTCGGGCTCGTGCTGGGCGGAACTCGCCATCATCGAGCCGCCGATCCCGAACAGCACACCCCACGCCGGGAACAGCGACAGATATGCGGGTGCGCCGACCTCCGTAGCGATCACGCGCCCCAGCGCCGCGACCTTCAGCAGGTCGAGCCAGCGCTCGCGGCCGGTCACCGCCGCAACGGGGGCGGTGTCCGACGTCGACCGGCTCTCGCGCCGTCGCTGCAGCTCGTTGCCGCTGACCAGCGCCAGCGCCGAGGTGTGGTCGTTGACCGCAGGACGGGCCAGCGCCACGGAGGGCTGTTTCGGCAACAGGTTGTTCAGCACGCCGATGCGGTTCATCCGCTGCCAGCGCACCGCGACGCCGCTCACCGCGCTCGCGACGGAGCGGATGAGCACGGAGTACATCAGCTGCCGGTAGACGACCTGTTGCGCGGGGAATACCCACAGCACGTCGAGCGGCTCTCGCTCCAGCCGGAACGCGTACAGCGCCGTCAGCAGCTGCACGCCCAGCATCCCGGCACCGAGCAGCAGCGTGAGCGCCGGGTCGGCGAACACGAGGCCGTAGAGGAAGAACACGTCGACCAGCGGCGCGGTCAGCGGCAGGAGGATGTGGAACGCGGCCACGTGTGCGAGCCCGCGCCTGCCGACCTTGCCCGCCCAGCCCTTCTCGCGGATCGCCCTGCGGTGCTTCCACATCGCCTGCATGGTCCCGTAGCTCCACCGGTAGCGCTGCTTCCACAGCTGCGCCATGGTGGCGGGCGCCTCGGTCCACGCCCGGGCCCGCTCCTCGAAGACGACGCGCCAACCGGCGCGGCCCAGTGCGATCGTGAGGTCGGTGTCCTCGGCCAACGTGTCCGTGGAGAGGCCGCCGATCTGCAGCAGCGCCTTGCGCCGGAACGAGCCGCTCGCGCCGGGCACGGTGATGATCGAGCCGGTGACGTCCTGCACGCGGCGGTCGATGTTGAACCCCACCACGTACTCGATGTGCTGCATCCGGCCGATGAGCTCGTCCCGGTTCGCGATCTTGACGTTGCCCGCGACGGCGCCGATCGTCGGGTCCGCGAACGGCTGGGCCAGCAGGCCCACCGTGTCGGGCTCGAACACGGTGTCGCCGTCGATCATGATGATGATCTCGTGGTGGGCGGCCCTGATGCCCGCGTTGAGCGCCTTGGGCTTGCCCGAGTTCTTCTGCCGCAGTACACGCACGTTCGGCAGCCGCAGTGACTCGACGAGGTCGGCGGTGCCGTCGGAGGAGCCGTCGTCGACGACCAGCACTTCCAGCGGATGGTCGTTGGCCACGATGGACCGGACGGTCGCCTCGATGTTCTTGATCTCGTTGTAGGCGGGCACGATGACGGTGACGGGCTCGTCGACCGGTGGACCCCAGCGGAAGTCCGGCCGTCGCCTCCGTCGGGCGTGGCGGCGCGCGAAGAGCACCATGAGCACGAGCCGCACGCCGACGAGCACGCCCACGATGATCAGCAGGTAGCTCAGGCCGGACACGATCCTGGTGGCCACGGTGAGGGTCGCCACGAGCACGCCGCCGGTGAACCGGTCGTGCGTCGAGGCCGGGACCTCGCCGAGCATGCCCTTCACGCCGCCGGTGACGGTCGTGAACGTGAAGCCCTTCGACTTCATCAGCGGGATCCACTTGTCCAGCGCGGCCACCGTCTCGGACCGGTCGCCGCCCGCGTCGTGCATGAGCACGATCGAGCCCGCTTCCGCGTTCGGCTTGGGGGTGGCGTTGCGGATGATCGTGTCGATGCCCGGCTTCTGCCAGTCCTCGCTGTCGTCGGTGGTGAAGACGCTGACGTAGCCGTCCTCTCCCGCCGCCTGGACGGTGCTCCAACCGACGTTGTCGATCGCGTCGGCGCTGGAGGAGTACGGCGGCCGAAGCAGGAACGTCGTGACGCCCGCGGCGCCGGAGATCGCCAGCTGCGTCTCGGCCAGCTCACGGTCGACGCGCCAGCGGGGCTTCGTGCCGAGGTCGGGGTGGGAGAACGAGTGCACGCCCAGCTCCGAACCCTGGGCGTGGATCGAGGCCACGATGTCCGGGTATCGGGTGACGTTCGCGCCGACCACGAAGAACGTCGCGGACACGTCGTACTTCTTGAGGACGGCCAGCACCTCCGGCGTCCACTCGGGGTCGGGGCCGTCGTCGAAGGTGAGCGCGATCGTGCCGCGGGGCAGGTTGCTCGAGGTCACCTTGCCGCGGGTCGCGTCGACGACGGGGCCGCCATCGCTGACGAACTTCGGCACGGAGCTGGTGCTGCCCTCAGGACGTGCGCCTGCTGCGTCGTTGCCGCCGCGGGCGTTCGCGATGCCCGCCACCAACAGGACCAGCACGAACATGCTCGCGAGCACGCCCGTCAGCACTCGCGACGGGGTGATCCGTCGGGTCCGCACGGGCTACGGAACCACAGGTGCCACCGGAGGCACGGCGGCGGTCGTCTTCGGCGCCTTGGACGCCGAAGGGGCGCGGGTTTTCTTGGTCGGCTTCGCGGACGCCGTGGGGTCCAACGTGGCCGAGGCGGCCACCGTCGGGGGGGCGGTGACGGGCAGCGGCTGGCGCGTCACCGGGACCGGGGCGGGCGCCACCGGCCGGGGGCGCACCGGCGCGACCGTGGCGTCGGGCGTCTTCGACGGACGCTCCGGGGTCACCTGCTGCACGGTGGTTGATTCGGCCCCGGGTTCGGCGCTCGCCGCGGGCCGGGCCGAGGGCGACGCCGTAACGCTCACCAGCACCATCGCGAGGTACGCCACGCACGAGGCCGCCGCCAGGTAGCCGCCGCGCACGAGCAGCCGCCGTCGCCGATCGGAGCCGCGGGTGAAGACGGGCTTGACGAGCATCTTGGTGGTGGAGCCGTCACCGCTTGGTCCGTCGTCGTCGCCGGGCGGATCGGGGAACTGTCCAGTGCTCGAATCAGCGCTGACCAGCCTCATACCGGACCTTCCGGGCGTGTTCTTGGGCATTGCGTGCCATACGGTCGGGGAGCCGTGTGCGCCATATGGGGGATGGCCACAGAGACCGACCGTAGCGCAGCCGCACTGGATCACCCCGCCGGGTTGACCCGTCGAACCGTGAGCGGTCACCTGCCGTCGGCCATCGGCAGACCTCCCGGCCGCCCCCCACGAGGCCCGCACACTGCCGTTCGCGCGCCGTTTTCCGGTTCGCCTCGGCGCGTCACACCCACCGCCCAACCGCAGGCGCTGCGCATCTTCGGGCTCTTGCCAGCAGGCGTTCTCTGGGTACCGTCGACACCGCGCGATCGCTCCGCAACGCCTGCTCGAGCGAAGGCGCTGCATTCTGCGCGGTCGGGGCGCGCCGACGGGAGAGGACTGCGGTGGACGACGTCGCGCCTGCGCCAGATCGCTGCGCGCCCGATCACGGTGCCCCGGCCGTGGTGGCGGGCGTCGCGCCGGTCGCGCGGTTGGTCACCGCGGCGCTGCTGCGGGCGGGCCACCACGTCGTCGGGTTGGTGGACCCGCTCGACGATGCCGAACCGGTGCCCGCTGATCTCGACACCGGCCGCTATGTCGTCACCGACGATCCCGCCGCAGGCGCCGGATTCACGATCGCGTTGGTCGCCGACTCCCCCGACGACGACGCCGCGCTTTCGGCCGCCGAGCGCTACGCCGCCGCGCTGGCCCCCCACCTTTCGCCCGGCGGTCTGCTCGTCGTGTCCAGCCCGACGGCCGAGCACACCGGGGGCATCGTCGTCGCCACCGTCGAGCTGCTCACCGGGCTCCGCGCGGGCGTCGACTACGGCCTCGCGCACCTCTTCGGGCCCGTGCCGAGCGGGCGGCTGATCGTGAGCGGCGTCGACGTCGCCTCCGCCACCCGGGCCGAGGAGTGGCTGGCCGGGTTGGGCCTCGCCGTCATGCCGGTGCTGCCGGTCGCCGCCGCCGAGGTCGTCGCCAGCCTGCTGGCCAGGGCGGCGGCGCGGCCGGACGACGAGACCGACCCCGGCGGTGGGTAGGGCGCTGGGTAGGGTTGCTCCCAGGGAGGCGTGAGGGCGCCTGGTGGCCCCCGCGGTCTTCAAAACCGACGTGGTCGAGCAGCTCGGCCAGGCGGGTTCGATTCCCGTCCGCCTCCGCTACCGCAGTCGGATCCGGCCCGATCCTGCGCGCACCCTGCCGATCACCGCGGCGGGTGGCCCCAGTTCGGCGACGGCCGCCGCGGCCCGGTCGGGCGCGGCGCCGAACAACAGCCCGCCGGAGGTCTGTGCGTCGGCGAGCAGCAGGCGATCGACCTCGCCGTAGCCGCCGTCGTCGAGGACGGACGCGACCGAGTCGAGGTTGCGCCGCGAGCCACCCGGCACGATCCCCGCCTCGGCCAGCGCGCGGGCACCCGCCGGGAACGGGACCGCCGCCACGTCGATCTCGGCGTCCACGCCTGACGCCGCCGCCATCTTCGCCAGGTGCCCGAGCAGCCCGAACCCGGTGACGTCGGTGGCGCCCGTCGCGCCCGCCGCGACCGCCGCCCGTGCGGCGGGCCCGTTGCTCGCCGTCATCGACGCCACTACCGCGGCCATGAGCTCGTCGGACGCTTCGCCCCGCTTGATCGCGGTGGTGGCCACGCCGACGCCGAGCGCCTTGGTCAGCACGAGCGCGTCGCCGTCGCGAAGGCCTGCGTTGGTGAGGATCGCGTCCGGCGCCACCTCCCCGACCACGGCCATGCCGTACTTGGGCTCGGGGTCGTCGACGCTGTGCCCGCCGACCACCACGAAGCCGCTCTCCGCCCCGATGTCCGCGCCGCCCGCCAGCACCTCGCCGAGCAGCGCGAGCGGCAGCTCGTCACGCGGCCACGCCACGAGGTTCAGCGCGAAAAGCGGCCGCCCGCCCATCGCGTAGACGTCCGACACCGCGTTCTGCGCCGCGATCCGGCCCCACGTACGGGCGTCGTCGACGACGGGGGTGACGAAGTCCGTGGTCACCACCAGCGCGCGCGCAGCGTCCAGCCGCCAGACGGCCGCGTCGTCACCGGTGTCGGTGCCGACGAGGAGGTCCGGATGGCGGGCCGGGGTCAGCGTGCGCAGGACCTGCGCGAGCTCGTCGGGGGCGAGCTTGCAGGCTCAACCCGCGCCGTGGCTGAACTGGGTGAGCCTGCGTGGCGGGACGGAGTCGACCATGACCGCACCCTAGGCGCCGTCTGCCCCAGACACGCACCTCGCACCCCTTCGCGGCACTTCGCACCCCGCCGATGGGGTGCGAAGTGGCCCCACGGGGTGCGAAGTCGGCGCAGGCGGGCGGCTCGGCGGACGGCCGTAGGATTCAGAGGTGGATCCACGCCGGGGTGTCCCCCGCACCGACACGGTGCTGGCCGATCCCCGGTTGGCCGACGCCTCGGCCCGGCTGGGGCGCGAGCGGGTCAAGGCCGCGGTCGGCGCCGCGCAACAGGCCGTCCGGGCGGGTGCCTTGGCGGCGTCGGAGGTCGTCGACGCCGCGCTCGACGCACTGCCCGCCACCGCCACCACCCTGCGCCCTGTCCTCAACGCCACCGGCGTGCTGCTGCACACGAACCTCGGGCGGGCGCCGCTGTCGGATGCGGCCCGCGCGGCGCTGCTGGTCGCGGCGGGCACCTGCGACGTCGAGCTGGACCTCGCCACCGGCGAGCGCGGCCCGCGCGGGGCGGGCGCGGTCGGTGCGCTGCTCGCCGCGGTGCCCGCCGCGGCCGCCGCGCACGTCGCCAACAACGGCGCAGCGGCGCTCGCGCTCGTCGCGATGACCCTCGCGCAGGGGCGGGAGATGGTGGTCGCGCGCGGCGAGCTCGTGGAGATCGGCGACGGCTTTCGCATCCCCGAGCTCCTGGTGGCGACCGGGGCCCGGCTGCGCGAAGTCGGCACCACGAACCGGGTCACCCGCGCCGATTACGCCGCGGCCGTCGGCGAGGACACCGCGTTCGTGCTGAAGGTGCACCCTTCGAACTTCGTCGTCCGCGGGTTCACCAGCGCCTGCGACGTCGGCGAGCTGGCCGATCTCGGCGTGCCCGTCGTCGCCGACATCGGGTCGGGCCTGCTCGCCCCGCATCCCCTGCTGCCCGACGAGCCCGACGCCGCGACCATGCTCGGCCGGGGCGCCACGCTCGTCACGGCGTCCTGCGACAAGCTGCTCGGCGGCCCGCAAGCGGGCCTCGTGCTCGGCGCACCGGGGACGGGCGCCGAGGCCGTCGCCCGGATCCGCCGCCATCCCCTGGCCAGGGCGATGCGGGTGGACAAGCTCACGCTGGCCGCGCTGGAGGCCACGCTGCGCGGACCCCGCCCACCCGTCCGCCGGTTCCTCGACGCCGACCCGGCCGACCTGCACCGGCGGGCCGAGCGGCTGGCCCGCGCGCTGGCCGACATCGGTGCCGAGGCCGGTGCGACCGAGGCGCGGGTGGGCGGCGGCGGCGCACCGGACGTGGTGCTGCCCAGCGCGGCGGTGGCCCTCCCCGAGCGCTTCGCCGCGGCGCTGCGAACGGGCGAACCCGCGGTGCTCGGCCGCCTCGAACGCGGGCGCTGCCTGCTTGATCTGCGCGCGATCGCCCCCGAGGACGACGCGACGCTGGCCGCCGCCGTACGGGCATGCACGTCCTAGCCACCGCGGGGCACGTCGACCACGGCAAGTCGACGCTGGTGCGGGCGCTCACCGGGATGGAGCCCGACCGCTACGCCGAGGAACGGCGCCGCGGCATGACCATCGACCTCGGGTTCGCGTGGACCGACCTGCCGTCCGGCCCGGTCGCGTTCGTCGACGTCCCCGGCCACGAGCGGTTCGTCACCACGATGCTCGCCGGGGTCGGCCCGGTGCCCGCGGTGCTGCTCGTGGTCGCGGCGGACGAGGGGTGGATGCCGCAGACCGGCGAGCACGTCGACGCGTTGGTGGCGTTGGGGGTGCGGCACGGCCTGCTCGTCGTCACGCGCAGTGACCTGATGGAGCCGGAGCTGGCCATCGAGGAGGCCCGCGAACGGCTCGCCGACACCCCGCTGGCGCGCATCGACACGGTCGCCGTTTCCGCTGTCACCGGCGCGGGCATGGCCGAGCTGCTGGCCGCGATGGACGCGCTCGTCACCGGGCTGCCCACGGCCGACGACGCCGCCGACGTGCGCCTGTGGGCCGACCGCGCGTTCACGATCCGCGGCGCGGGCACCGTCGTCACCGGCACGCTCGGCGCGGGCCGGATCACGGTGGACGACGAGCTGGAGCTCGCCACCGCGACCGGGCGCCGCCGGGTCACGGTGCGGGGGCTGCAGAGCCTCGGGGCGGATGTGCCGCGGGTACGCGGGGTCAGTCGCGTCGCGGTCAACCTGCGCGGGGTGCCGCGCGACGCGATCGCCCGCGGCGACACGCTGCTGAAGCCGGACGCCTGGCTCGCCGTCTCGATCGTGGATGGCAGGCTGATCGGGTTGCGGGGCGACGGAGGTGCGGGTGCCGCGGTGGACGCAGGCTCGCTGCCCGCGGAGCTGACGCTGCACGTCGGGTCGGTGGCCACACCGGTGCGGGTGCGCCCGCTGGGCACCGACACGGTCCGGCTCCGGCTGGCCAGGCCGCTCCCGTTGCGGATCGGCGACCGGGCGGTGCTGCGCGACCCGGGGCGCCGCGTCGTGGCCGCCGGTCTCGTCGTGCTCGACGTGCGACCGCCCGAACTGCGGCGGCGGGGCGCGGCGGCGGCGCGCGCCACCACGCTGGCGGGCATGGGTGGCGCACCGGACGCGGTGGGCGAGCTGGCCCGGCGGGGTTTGGTGCGGCGGGCTGACCTGCTGGCGATGGGCGTGCCCTCCGCCGACCTCGACACCCTGGGGCCGTCGACCGCCGGGTGGCTGATCGCCCCGGAGATCGCCGTGGAGCGAGCAGGCGCGCTTGCCGACGCGCTCGCCGCGCACGACGCGGCCGACCCCGTCGATCCCGGCCTGCCGATCGAGGCCGCCCGCCGGGCCGCAGGCCTGCCCGACCCACGGCTGATCGAGCCGATGCTGCGCCTGGCCAAACGCGCGGACCTCGTGGTGCGCGACGGGCGCGTCGCCACCGCAGGGCGCACGGGCACTCCGGCCGCCCTGCGCGTCGCGCTCGACCGGCTGCGCGCCGACCTCTCCGCCGACCCGTTCGCCGCGCCCGACGCAGGCCGCCTCGCCGAGCTGGGGCTGGGCCCCCGCCAGATCGCGTCGCTGGTGCGGGCGGGTGAGCTGTTGCGCATCGCCGACGGCGTCGTCCTGCTCCCTGGCGCCGACGCGCAGGCTCTCGATGTGCTGTCCGGGCTCGGGCCGGAGTTCACCCTCAGCGAGGCGCGGCAGGCGCTCGGCACGTCCCGCCGGGTCGCGGTGCCGCTGCTGGAGCTGCTCGCGCGCACGGGCCGGGCCGCCCGCACCCCCGGTGGCGGCCACCGGATCACCTGACGGCAAGTCCGCCATCCGCGCACGGGTACCTCGGCGTTCGACGGGGACGGTCAGGGCGGCGTCCACAGCGCGGCGAGATCGCGCACGGCCGCGATGTGGTCGGGCACGGCCGCCACCGGGTCGACGGCCCGGCCCGCCGCGAGGCCGACGAGGAAGGCCGTGACGGGCGCGGCAGGCCGGTTCACGCCATGTGCGATGTCCGCCGTGAGGTCGAGGACGGCCGTGACCAGCGCGTGCTGGTCCGGCTCGGCAAGGTCGAGGCCGAGTTGCCGAGCCGCTGCGGCGACCCACTCCTGGATGGCCGGTGTCGGGTCGCCCATCCGGTGAACCTAGCCGCTCGCGCGCGCGACGTCCTACCGTGGACCGGTGCCGACGATCACCGAAGCCGAGCGCACCCGGCAGCTGGCCGCCCGATGCGCCGCACCGACCGCATGGGCAGGCAGTGCCACTGGATCCTGGAGGTCCACCTCGTGGATCGCAAACGGAGCGTGAGCGCTCTACGCCTGGTGCGCCGGGCCCGCGTTGCCGAGCTGCTCG
This sequence comes from uncultured Actinomycetota bacterium, assembly GCA_963736375.1. Taxonomy (GTDB): domain Bacteria; phylum Actinomycetota; class Actinomycetes; order Mycobacteriales; family Pseudonocardiaceae; genus Pseudonocardia. The sequence continues at coordinate 342,626 of CAVTOL010000015.1, read as the reverse complement.
GCGTCGACGAGCGCCGTGAGGCCAGCGGCGTGCTGCTGCGCGACGGCCTGCTGCTGGTCGTCTGCGACAACACCGGATCGGTCGCCGTCCTGGATCCGGAGCTGGTCCTCCCCGGCCCGCACCGCGAGATCCGGCTGCGCGGCGGACGCGGTCACGGCTATGAAGACATCGCCGCCGACCTCGCGACCGGACGGCTGTTCGTGCTGGTCGAAGCGCTGCCGGACGGGCCGCCGTACCACGCGGTCGTCGAGGAGTACGACGAGAACTACCGGCTGGTCGCGGCCAAGATCCTCGACGTGCCGCTGGAGCAGGCGAACAAGGGTGTCGAGGGGCTTGCCGTGGTCCGCCACGAGGGCCGCACCCTCCTGCTGGGGCTCTGTGAGGCGGGCGGTGCGCGCCTTCCCGTCTTCACCGAGACCGACGACCGGTGGGAGCGGATCGCGACGATCCGACTCCCGGTGGCGTTCGACGACTACTCGGGCCTCGCTGCCGCGGGTGACCGGATCGCCGTCGTCTCCCAGGAGTCGTCGGCGCTGTGGCTCGGGCGCCTCGACCGGCAGACGTGGGCGGTCGACGAAGGCGACGTCCACGAGTTCCCCCGCGACAACGACGGCAGGCCGCGTTTCAGCGCCGTCGAAGGCGTGGCGTTCCTGGGACCCGACCGGATCGTCGTAGCGACGGACCGCACGCGGGGGCGCCCGCACAACCGCACCGAACAGTCCGTGGCGGTCTTCGACCTCCCGACGGACCCGCCGCGGACCCACCCGCAGCGGCCGGCGCCTGCGGTGCGCGGGCTGTTCCAGCAACGGTTCGGCGGCGACGACGCGCTCCTGCGGCTGGCCCGGCTCCGGTTCGCCCAGGAGGGCATGCCAGCCGAGGTCTACGCCCACTCCCCCGACGCGCTGGAGTCGGTGCTGCGCTTCGCCCCGGACCGGCCAACCGTGCACCTGGACCGGGCGATCGACGTCCGCACCGCCGCCGGGCAGGACGTCGTCGAGGCGTTCACGGCGCGGTTCGCCGGGCGGGTGGCGGGCTTCGTCGTGCACGACCAGGCGGGCATGGCCGCGGACATGCCCCAGGTCGTGGCGGCGCTGCGGCGGATCGGGCGGCCCGACCGGCCGACCGTGTACCTCGAGTACGCCACGGGTATGGATCCCTGGCTGTTCTTGGAGATCGGCGAGCGGCTGCGCGACGCGGACGGGGTGGGGCTCTGCATCGACGTCGGGCACGTCGGGATCCGGCGCGCCAGGTCCCGCTTCGCCGCGTTGCACCCCGACATGCCGCCGCTCTCGCTGGCCGACCCGCGGCTGCCCGACCTCGCCGACGCCGTCCAGGAATGCGTGGCCGCCGCCCTTCCCGCGGTGTTGGACCTGATCCGGGCGGCAGGCGCGCTGGGCCGCACGGTGCATCACCACCTGCACGACGGCCACCCGCTGCTGCCGGGCACGCCCGACCACCGCAGCTTCCTCTTCCGCCCGCCCATCCCGTTCTCCCACCGCGGCCGGTTCTCCCTCGACCCGCTGTACGGGCCGAGCGGGCTCGCCGCCCTCCTGCTGGCCACCGCCGAGACCACCGCGCCCGACGGTCCCTCACTCACCCTGGAGATCCACAAGGCCGATGGGCGGCGCCCGCTCGACGACGCGGCCGATCTCTTCGCCCACTGGCGGGACCAGACGAACGCCGAGCGGATGAACTACCTGCTCGGCGTGGTCGCGGGCGACCACACGCTCGCGGTCGCGGCGTTGGCCGAAGGGACCTGAGCCGGGCTACGCCCCGGCGGCGACGGGATGGCGCGGCTCGTACACGCCGAGCGGGCCGCCGCCGGGCAGCCGCAGGGTGATGAGGCGGCCCCAGCCCTGGTCGCTGATCCCGCCCTCCACGGCCACGCCGCGGGCGACGAGCGCGGCGTGTGTGGCCTCGATGTCGTCGCAGAGCAGGTACAGCTCGTGCTGCGGCGGCCCTTCGGTCGGGTGCACGGCCACCTCGGCGGGCGGCAGCGCAAGGATGAGCCAGCCGCCCCCTGCGTCGACCGTCGTCGTGCCGAGCAGGTCTCGCAGGAACGCCCGATCGGCGTCCGCATCGGTGCTGTAGATGATGGCGTGCGCGCCCGTGATCACGATGCTCACCCTCCTCCTGGGCAGGCCATTCTCCGCGAGACCCGCCGTGGCGAGAAGGGAGACGCACGTCGGTCAGTGGCCCTTGAACGCCTCGGCGAGCCACCAGGACGGCGCGTCGGCGCGAACCTTGGCGTCCAGCAGCAGCGGCCGGTCCCGGGGCCCGGCGAGCCAGTCGCGCACGACGGCCAGGTCGGCGGGCGCCCGGACGGTGGCGGCGGCGCAGCCGTAGCCCGCCCCGATCGCGGCGAGGTCGGTCTCCGGGAACCGGACGGTGGCGTGGTCGTCGTCGGGGAAGTGGTGGAACTCCGCCCCGTAGCCCGCGTCGTCGTACACCACGATCAGCATGCCGAGCCCCAGCCGGACCGCCGTCTCCAGTTCGGCGATCCCCATGAGGAAGCCACCGTCGCCGAGTGCGGCGACCGGCAGCCGGTCGGGCCGGGCCAGCGCCGCGCCGATCGCCGTGGCCAGGCCCAGACCGATCGACTGGAACGCCTGGGTGAAGCAGAACCCGGACGCGTCGGGCACCGCGAGATAAGCGCTCGGGTAGCCCATGAAGTTGCCGGAGTCGACGGCCAGCGTGCGCGCGGCGGGCAGCAGGTCGTCGAGCGCCGCCGACAGCACCCGCGGTTCGATCCGGCCCTCATCCGCCGCGTCCGGCAACGGCATGTCGTTCCACCGGCCCTCGGTCGCGATCCGCTTGGCGACGTCGTCGGTGCGCTGCCCCGGCCCACCCGCGACCGCGGCGAGCACGTCGCTCGCGGTGGCGCCGACGTCGCCGAGCACCCCCAGGTGCACCGGCCGCTGTGCCCCGAGCGCGGCCGGGTCGTCGTCGACCTGCACGACCGTGGCGTCGGGCCCGATGAGCGCGCCGTGCCGCGTGGTCCACATCGTCAGCGACGCGCCCCAGGCCACGACGAGGTCGGACCCTGCGATCAGCTCCGCGGCGAGCGGCGTGGCGAACCCCCCGGAGATCCCCACCGCCCACGGGTCGCCCGCGAACAGGCCGTTCGCCACCGCCGAGGTCGCCAGCAGCGCGCCGCAGCGCTCGGCGAGCGCCGCCAACGCGGGCCCGGCGTTCCGCGCGCCGCGGCCCGCGATGAACACCGGCCGCTCGGCGCCGTCGAGCAGCGCGGCGAGGTCCGCCACCGAGGCCGGATCCGCCCGCGGCGCGCCCCACGGGGTAACGGCGGGCAGGGGGTCGGGAAATGTGCCCGGGGCGGCCTGGACGTCGAGCGGCAGGTTGAGCACCACCGTGCGCCGCTGCCGGACGCACGTGCCGTAGGCGCGCACGACGTCGTCGACGGCCGACGCGGCTGTGTGCACCCGCTCCGCCACCGCGCCGACCGCGCGCACCGCTGCGTCCTGGTCGATGCGGAAGTTGGACCGCACGGCCGCTCCCGCGGTGTCCGCGGCCAGCACCAGCAGCGGCGTGCGGCTCTTCGCCGCCTCGGCGATCCCGGTGAGCGCGTTGGTGAGGCCGCAGCCCTGATGCAGGGAGAGCACCGTCACCGCTCCGGACGTGCGGGCGAACGCGTCGGCCATCATCGCCGCCCCGGTCTCGTGGCGCGCCGCGACGAACGGCACCCCGCCGCGGCGGAGCGCGTTCGTCACGTGGAAGTTGCCGCTGCCCACCACCCCGAACGCGTGTCCGACGCCGAGCCGGGCCAGCACCTCGCCGACGACGTCGGCAACCGTGGTCATGATGGCGAGCATGCCCGCCGTTACCACCGCGCAACAGGGGACCGCGAGACTGCTTCGGTGATCGCCATCGACGGATGCCATGTCGCCACGGTCGACGCCGCGAACACCGAGTACGCCACGGGCCACGTGATACTCGACGGGCCCCTGCTCGCGGGCGTGGGCGCGGGCCCGGCCCCCGACCTCGCAGGCGCCGAGCGGATCGACGGCACCGGTTTGCTGGTGACGCCGGGCCTCGTCAACGTCCACCACCACCTCTACCAGTGGATCACCCGCGGCTACGCGACCGACGACACGCTCTTCGGCTGGCTGACCACGCTCTACCCGGTCTGGGCCCGGCTCGACGCCGCGCTCGTGCACGACTCAGCGGCCGCGAACCTCGCCTGGATGGCGCTCACCGGCACCACCACGAGCACCGACCACCACTACGTCTTCCCGGCGGGTGCGGGCGACCTTTTGGAGGCCGAGATCACGGCCGCCCGGCGGATCGGGCTGCGGTTCCACCCCACCCGCGGCTCGATGAACCTCGGTGCGTCGCAGGGTGGGCTGCCGCCCGACGCGGTCGTCGAGGACCACGACGCGATCCTGTCCGCCACCGAGGAGGCCATCGGCCGCTGGCACGATCCCGCGCCCGACGCGATGGTCCGCATCGCGGTGGCGCCGTGCTCACCGTTCTCGGTGACGGCCGAGCTGATGCGCGACTCCGCCGCCCTCGCCCGCCGCGCGGGCGTGCGGATGCACACGCACCTGGCCGAGACCGTCGACGAGGAGGAGTTCTGCCGCCAGACGTTCGGGGCCACCCCGGTCGAGTACGCCGAGGACCTGGGCTGGCTCGGCGAGGACGTGTGGCTCGCGCACTGCGTGCACCTCTCCGACGCCGCGATCGCGCGCTTCGCCGCCACCGGCACCGGCGTCGCGCACTGCCCGACGTCCAACGCCCGGCTGGGCTCGGGCATCGCGCGGGTGCGCGACCTGCTCGACGCGGGGGTGCCGGTCGGGCTCGGCGTGGACGGCGCGGCGTCCAACGAGTCGGGCCGGATGGTCGACGAGCTGCACCAGGCCCTGCTCGCGGCCAGGTTCCGCGGCGGCCCCCTCGCGCTCACCGCGCGGGAGAGCCTGCGCGCGGCGACGGTCGGCGGCGCGCGCTGCCTCGGCCGGGACGGCGAGCTCGGGACGTTGGAGGTGGGCAAGCTCGCGGACGTCGCGGTGTGGCGGGTCGACGGCCTCGCCGGAAAGGGCATCGCCGACCCCGTCTGCACGCTCGTGTTCGGTGCGCCCACGCTGGCGCACCTGTTCGTGGGTGGTGCGTCGGTGGTGCGTGACGGCGAGTTGCGCACCGCCGACGCGGAGACGCTCGCCGACGCAGCCGGGCGGGCCGCTGCCCGAATTGCCCGACAGTGACACCGCTTCGGCACCCGGTCGGCGACGTTCACCGTGCTCAACCCGATGATCATCATCGCCAACCAGTACGGCGGCCGCGACGGCATGCCCTACGTCTACGGCGCGCTGCTGATCTCAGGGGTCTTCGGCCTGCTGATCGCCAAGCCGTTCTCGATGGTGCTGCGGTTCTTCCCGCCGCTGGTGACCGGCACAGTGATCATGATGATCGGGCTGTCGCTCATCGGCGCGGACGTCGGGCTGATCGCGGGCGACAAGGGCGAGTTCACCCCGAAGATCCCCGTGCTGGACGCGAGCGGCAACCCTGTGCTTCATCGGCCAGACCGCCGTCCTCATCTCGATCATCATCGGCACGCTGATCGCGTGGCCCACGGGGCTGGTCGACTTCTCGTCGGTCGGCGAGTCGGCGTGGCTGGGGATCTCGGCGCCCTTCCACTTCGGGCCGCCGAAGTTCGCCGCCGCCGCGATCATCTCGACGTGCATCGTCGTGCTCGTGACCTACACCGAGTCGACGGCCGACATGCTCGCCGTCGCGGAAGTGACCGACCGTGACCTCTCGCCGAACGACCTCGCGCGCGGCCTGGCCACCGACGGTCTCTCGGCGTTGCTCGCGGGCTTCATGAACTCGTTCCCGGACACCGCCTACGCGGAGAACGTCGGCCTCGTGAGCATGACGGGCGTGCGCAGCCGGTGGGTCGTGACCGTCTGCGGGGTGTTCCTGTTCATCCTGGGCGTGATCCCGAAGGTCGGCGCGATCGTCGCCTCGCTGCCGGGGCCGGTGATCGGCGGCGCGGCCACGGTGATGTTCGCGATGGTCACCGCCGTCGGCATCCAGACGCTGCACAAGGTGGAGTTCGGCGGCCCGGACAACCACAACCTGCTGATCGTGGCCGTGTCGCTGTCGTTCGGGCTCATCCCGACCATCCAGCCCGCGTTCTACCAGCAGTTCCCCGCCGACTTCCAGGTGATCTTCGGGTCGAGCATCACGTCGACCGTGATCGTGGTCTTCGTGCTGAACCTGTTCTTCAACCACTGGTGGCCGAACCTGCACCGCAAGCACGGCGCGGTGGAGACGGCCGTCGAGCACGGCGCGGCGGTGCCGAACACCGAGGCCACGCCCACGCACGCCGCCGGGTAGACGGCCGAGAACGACGTTAGGGGTGATCAAACCCCGAAGACGTCGATCTCACGAGTATCAAGCTCGGCGAGGAGCGGGAGCAGCGCGCGGTGGTCGTGCACGACGTGGTCGGGCCGGGTGTCGCGGTAGGACTGCGTGCCGCGGCCCGAGGCGAACAGCACCGTCCACATCCCGGCCGCGCGGGCGCCGTAGATGTCGCGGTGCATGTCGTTGCCGACGTAGACGGCGTGCTCGGCGGCCACCCCGAGGCCGGTGAGCGCGTGCTCGAACAGGCGCCGGTCGGGCTTGCGGTACCCGTGGTCGCCCGAGACGACGACGGGATCGAAGTACCCGTCGAGCCCCACGCCGTGCAGCTCGCCGCAGGCCCAGGCGCTCTGTGCGTCGGTCACCACCGCGAGCGGGTAGCGGGCGGCCAAGGCGTCGAGCACGGCGCGGACGTGCGGGTAGAGCCTCAGCCGCCGCCGTGACACCGCCCGCTGGGTCTCCGCGAGCTGCAGCGGCAGCCACTTCCGCCGGGCGGCGGGCAGCGTGCGGGTGAACGCCGTGGCGTGCTGCTCGACGAACCGAGCCCAGATCGCGACCACGTCGAACTCCGGGTGTTCCTCCGCGCTGGCGGCACGCTGCTCGGCCAGGAGCGCGTCGTAGGACGCGCGCACATCGTGGCGGCGGAGCGCGATCCCGGAGTAGGCGAGCACGTGCGCGATGGCCCGGAAGACCGCGTTGTCCTCTTCGGTGCGGATGTCGACGAGCGTGCCGTTGACGTCGAAGACGACCGCTTTGATCCCGTTCATGCCGCCCGCGAGCCTACGGCGACCGCAGCAGCTCCTTCGCCTGGGCGACCATCCGCCCGGCGTGCTCGCGGCTGATGTAGTCGTTGCGGGCGACGCGCAGGAGGTTGAGGGCCATGTAGTAGGGCAGCCGCGAGGTGATCGACGCGAATGCCGCGTCGCGATCCGGGAAGTGGCGGGCGTACTCCCACAGGAAGTGGCCGATGAACGGTTCCGCACGGCCCGCGTCGCCGGTGCCCAGCATGAACGCGTGCTGCAGCTCTCCCGCGACGCGCCCGACGTCGAACATCCGGTCGCCGCGCTTCATCCGCTCCAGGTCGATCGCGCCGACGTCCATGCCGTCGCCGAAGAGGAAGTTCGCGGGAGTGGCGTCGCCGTGCAGCCACACCTGCTGGTCGGCCCACATCCGCTCGCGCAGCCGCCAGAGGCCCGAGAGCCAACGGAGCTCGTCCTCGTCCCACGGCCCGATCCGGTGCACCCCGCGCAGGATGGCGAGCTGGGCGTCGAGGTAGGCGCAGTCGTCGGCGAAGTCGACCTTGGCGCCGTTGGCCGTGCGGTTGTGCTGGGTGACGAGGTAGAAGCCGAGCGCGGTGAGCCGGGTGTAGAGCCGCTCGTCGTCGCCGAAGTGGACCGCGGCGTCGATGGCCCTGCTGAGCTGCTCCCCGCCGTAGTACTCCAGCACGAGCACGCAGTTGATCTCACGTTCGAGCGCGAGCGGCCGGATCACGTGGTGTGGTGAGCCGACCAACGCGTAGCGGCGCAACTGCTTGTAGCTGTGGTACTCGCGGTCGGCCGTCCACGCGGCGCGGCGGTGGTCCCAGCCGAAGCGCCTGCCGAAGAACTTGCACACCAGCTTGACGCCGGTGCCGCACTCCTCGTAGCCGTAGACCTCGTTGCTGCCGTTCAACCGGAACGCGTGGAAAGCGCCCGCGTGATCGACTCCCATGCCCTCGCCCACGACGCGGCACAGGATCGGATGCAGGGGGTCGTCGACGGCGACCCGACCCACGTAGCACCCGTCCACCCGCGGATCCCCTTGCACCGTGCCCCACCCGACGGCGCGGACGCTAGCAGGACGTCACCGTGCGGACCGGATGGGTTCACAGGATGTTCACGCCCGTCGTCACCGCCCGCTACCACGGGGTTGCCCCGCGAAGATCACCGCAGTAGCGTGCCCGTGCAGATGCACGTGCATTTGCACGATCTGTGCGGCCACACCTGCCAGGGAGGCCTTGTGACCCTGCACATCGCGATCATCGCCATCGGCGTTCTCGTCTTCGTGGTCCCGGTCGTCGTCTGCCGGAACCGGCGCCCGGCCGCCGAACGCCGCCGCGAGCTCGACGTCGAACGGCAGCGCGTGGCCAGGCAACGGCGGCGGCTCGCCGCCGAGCGCGGACTGCTGGCGGCCGAGCTGGCGGCCGCCCCGTCCCGGCGCCCCGGATGCCCCTGGTGTGGGTTCCCGATCCCGCCGCACGCGTGAGGACGTCGTCCGCCGGGCGCTCCCGCACGACTCCGCGCGGGCGAACTTGAGTGGGCGCCGCTGCACGATGGCGAATCGGCGTGGGGCGGCCGATGATCGGGGCGTGCATCCGGTCACCGACGTCCACACCCACTACGTGCCGCACGGATGGCCGCTGCTGCCCGGCACGGGCGACCGGCCGTCGCTGCGGGTCGACGGACCGACCGAAGCGACGATCATGCTGGGCGAACGGGCGTTCCGCCGCATCACCGACAGCGCGTGGAACGCCGACGTCCGGCTCGCCGCGATGGACCGCTGCGGCGTCGACCGGCAGGTGCTCTCCCCCACCCCGGTGTTCTTCTCCTACGACCAGCCCGTGGGCGCGGCCGCAGGCACCGCCGCCATCCTCAACGACCTCGCGCTCGACATCGCCGCCACGGCCCCGCATCGGCTCGTCCCGTTCTGCCAGGTGCCGCTGCAGGACACCGACGCCGCCTGCCGCGAGCTCGACCGGGCCCTCGACGCGGGCCACCGCGGCGTCGAGATCGGCAACCACGTCGGCGACCGCGACCTCGACGACGGGGGCATCGTCACGTTCCTCCAGCACTGCGCCGCGCGGGACGTGCCGGTGTTCGTGCACCCCTGGGACATGCCCGACACGCCGCGCACCCGCCGCTGGATGGCGCGGTGGCTCACCGGCATGCCCGCCGAGACCCACCTGTCGATCCTCGCGATGGTCCTGGGCGGCGTGTTCGACCGGGTCGACCGCGCACTGCGGATCTGCTTCGCCCACGGCGGCGGCTCGTTCGCGTTCTGGCTCGGGCGGGTCGAGAACGCCTGGCACGGCCGTCACGACGTCGTCGGCACCTCGGCCCGGCCGCCGCGGGAGTACGTCGGCCGGTTCAGCGTCGACTCCGCCGTGTTCGACGCGTCCGCGCTCCGGCTGCTCGTCGACACCCTGGGCGCCGACCACGTGCTGCTGGGCAGCGATTACCCGTACCCGCTCGGCGAGGCGGAGGCCGGTGCGCTGATCCGCACGTCGCCGCTGCTCACCGACGCCGAGCGCGGGCAGCTGCTGGCCGACAACGCGGCGGCGTTCCTGGGCACGGGGGTGCCCGCATGACCGAGCAGGCCCCGATCCCGGCCGCACCCCCGGTCGAGGAGCACTCGGCATGACCGTCGCCGTCGACCTCACCGAGGCGGGCGCCCGCTTCCTCGACGCCACCGACCCCGCACCTGCGCGCCGCCCCGACTTCCTCGTGCCGCCCGCGCCCGGCGGCCGGTTCCCGGAGGCCGCCTACCTGGCAGGCAACTCGTTGGGCCTGCAACCGCGCGCCGTGCGCACGATCCTCGACGAGGAGCTGCGGGCGTGGGCCGAGCTGGGCGTGGAGGGGCACGTGGAGGGCGAGCGGCCGTGGAAGCCCTACCACGCGTTCCTGCGTGCGCCGCTGGCCCGGCTGGTCGGGGCGCACCCCGAGGAGACCGTCGCGATGAACTCGCTGACGGTCAACCTGCACCTGCTGATGGTGAGCTTCTACCGGCCGACGCGGGCACGGCACGCGATCGTCATCGAGGACAGCACGTTCCCTTCCGACTCCTACGCCGTGCGCAGCCAGGCCGAGCTACACGGCTACGACCCCGACGAGGCGGTGATCCGGCTGCGGCCCCGACCCGGCGAGGACACGCTGCGCACCGCCGATGTGCTCGCCTTCCTCGACGCCGAGGGCGATCGCGTCGCGCTGCTCCTGCTCGGCGGCGTGAACTACCTGACCGGCGAGCTGCTCGACATCCCCGCGATCACCGCGGCGGGCAGGCGGGCGGGCGCGGTCGTCGGCTGGGACCTCGCGCACGCGGTCGGCAACGTGCCGCTCTCGCTCTCCGAGTGGGGCGTGGACTGGGCCGCGTGGTGTCACTACAAGTACGTCAACTCGGGGCCGGGCGCGGTGGCGGGCGCGTTCGTGCACCGCCGCCATCTGGCCGACCGCACTCTGCCCAAGCTGCAGGGCTGGTGGAGCAGCAACGAGGCGACGCGGTTCGCGATGGGCCCTGTGGTCGACCCCGTCGACACGGCCGACGCCTGGCAGCTGTCCAACCCGCCGATCCTCGCCATGGCGCCGGTGCTCGCGTCGTTGCGGATCTTCGACGAGGTCGGCATGGTGGCCCTGCGCGAACGCAGCGTGCGGCTCACCGGCTACCTGGAGGCCCTGTTGGACGGGATGGCCGCCGACCGGCCGCTGCGCGTGATCACCCCGCGGGACCCCGCGCGCCGGGGCGCCCAGCTCTCGGTGCGGATCGGCGGAGGATCGGCCCAGGCGACATGTGATCGCCTCCGCCGCGAGCACGGGGTGATCGTCGACGCCCGCGAGCCCGATGTCGTCCGGCTCGCGCCCGCGCCGCTGTACTGCACCCACCACGACGCGTGGCGGGCCGCGAAAGCGCTGGCGACGGTGGTCTCGTGACGGAACGCATCGCGATCGTCGGCGCCGGGCTGGCCGGATGCCTGCTCGCGACGCTGCTGGCGCGCCGCGGCTTGGCCGTCGACGTCTACGAGCGGCGGGCGGACCCGCGGCGGGCGGGCGCCGAGCGCGGCCGCTCGATCAACCTCGCGATCTCCGCCCGCGGCCTGGACGCCCTCGGCCGGGTCGGGCTCGGCGAGCACGCGCTCGCCGACGCGCTGCCGATGCGCGGGCGCACGCTCCACTCGCCGACCGGGTCATTGGCCTACCAGTCCTACTCGGCCGACGGCATCCGCGCGATCAACTCGATCAGCCGCGCAGGTCTCAACCACGCGCTGCTTGACCGCGCGGAGGCGGCCCCCGGCGTCCGGCTGCACTTCGGACACCGACTCACCGGCGTCGATTCCGACACGGGCGAGCTGACGTTCGACGGCGGGGACGGGGCGCGGGCCGACGTCGTCCTCGGCGCGGACGGGGCGTACAGCGCGGTGCGGCGGTCGATCCAGCACGGCATGGACCTGCACCAGGACTTCCTGCCGCACGGCTACAAGGAGCTGACGATCCCGGCGCGGGACGGCGCGTTCGCACTGGACCCGGCGTCGCTGCACATCTGGCCGCGCGGCGCATCGATGATGATCGCCCTCCCCAACGCCGACCGCTCGTTCACCTGCACGCTGTTCTGGGCGAAGTCCGACTTCGCCGCGTTCGACACGCCCGAGAAGGTGCTCGCGGCCTTCCGGGAGCGCTATCCGGATGCCGTGCCCCTGATGCCGACGTTGGCGGCCGACTACCTGGCCAACCCCTCGGGCTCGCTGGTCACGGTGCGGTGCAAGCCGTGGGTGCGGGGTCGGGTCGCGCTGATCGGCGACGCCGCGCACGCGATCGTGCCGTTCTTCGGGCAGGGCGCGAACTGCGCGTTCGAGGACTGCGTCGAGCTGGATCGCAGCCTCACCGCCACGGGCGGCGACTGGCCGTCCGCGCTGGCCCGCTACGAGGCGCACCGCAAGGCCAACGCGGACGCGATCGCCGACATGGCCCTTGCGAACTTCGTGGAGATGAGCGAGAAGGTCGCCTCGCCGGTGTTTCGGGGGCAGACGCGGGTACGGCACGCGCTGGAGCGCGCGCTGGGCGGCCGGTACGTCTCGCGCTACGAGCTGGTGTCGTTCACGACGATCCCGTACGCCGAGATCGAGGGCCGGATCCGGCGCCAGGACCGGACGGTCGGCGCGGTTGCGGGCGCGGTGCTCGCGGCGGTGGGCGCGGGGGCGCTGCTGATGAGGAGGAGACGATGAGCGAAGTCGGCAAGCCGGTCAGCTTCGGCGGCTGGATCGAGGAGAACCGGCACCTGTTGCGGCCGCCGGTGGGCAACAAGCAGCTCAACCCGGGTGCGCAGGACCTGATCGTGATGGTGGTGGGCGGGCCGAACCAGCGGCAGGACTACCACGTCGACCCGTACGAGGAGTGGTTCTACCAGATCAAGGGCAACATGCACGTCAACGTGATCGACGACGGTCGCCCGCGCACCGTGCACATCCGGGAGGGCGAGACGTGGCTGCTGCCCGGCGGGATGCCGCATTCGCCGCAGCGGCCGGAGGAGGGCTCCATCGGGCTGGTCGTCGAGCAGGTGCGCAAGCCCGGCACGTTGGAGAAGTTCCAGTGGTACGCGCACACCGCGGACATGGCGACGTTGGTGCACGAGGTGGAGCTGCAGGTCACGGACATCGCGGCGGACCTGCCCCCGGTGTTCGAGGCGTTCTACGCGCAGCTGCCGGACCTGCGCCACCCGGATGGCTCGGCCGTCACGCGGGAGGAGCTGTCCCCGGCGCGCTCGTGAGCGGATAACGCTGTTCCCGCGATGTTTCGCTCACGACGTCAGGCCGTCGCCGTGCCGAAGAGCAGGCCAAGGCAGTAGGTGACGGCGGCGGCGCCGAGCCCGATGGCGAGCTGGCGCAGCGCGCGGCGCAGCGGCGGCCCCCCGGAGAGCACACCCACCGTGGCGCCCGTCAGCATCAACGCGAGCCCGACGAGCACCCCGCCGATCACCAGCGCGACCAGCTCCGGCAACCCGAAGAGGAAGGGCAGCACGGGCACGGCCGCGCCGGAGGCGAAGAAGCAGAAGCTGGACACCGCGGCGGCCATGCTGGACCCCACCACCTCGTGGCCCTCGTCGATGCCCGCCACGGCCGCGGTTGCGGTGCCCGCAGGGTCGTCGCTGCCCAATATCTCGCGGGCGCGTCGGGCGGCCTCCGCGGGCTCCACGCCGCGGGCGCGGTAGACGAGGGCAAGCTCGTTGGCGTCGACGTCGAGGCGGGGCAGCACCGCCGCGGCGTCACGGGTGTCGGGCACCGATGCGGCGAGCAGCTCGCGTTGGGAGCGCACCGACACGAACTCGCCCGCACCCATCGAGAGCGCGCCCGCCAGGAGCCCGGAGAGGCCGGTGAGCAGCACGGTCGCGGTGGTGGCCCCGCCGCCGATCACGCCGAGAACCAGCGCGAGGTTGCTGACGAGGCCGTCGTTGGCCCCGAAAACGGCCGCGCGGAACGTGCCGGACACCCGCGCCCGGCCCCGCGCCGCGAGCCCGCGCACCACCTCCTCGTGGATGCGCTCGTCGGCGGCCATCGCCGGGGTGGCGTCGGCATCGGCCGCATAGGGCGAGCGCGTCTCGGCCCGCTGCGCGAGCGCGAGCACGAACACCGAGCCGAACCGCCGGGCGAGGAAGGCGAGCACCCGCATGCGCGAGGCCGCGTGGCCGACGGGGCCACGGTCAGAGACATGCGAGCCGAGCAGCCTCGCCCAGTGCGCGGCGTGGCGCTCCTCGGCGACGGCCAGACCCATAAGGATCTCGCGCTCCTCACCGGTCCGCCGGGCCGCGAGATCGCGGTAGACCCGCGCCTCCGCCCGCTCGTCGGCGAGCCTTCGCCGCCACTTGCGCAGCGTGGCCGGGGACGGCGTGTCGGTCATGCGCGGGATTGTCGCGCCCGTCGGGTGGTCGGCGCGCGCCGCTCCCGTGGCTGCAGCAGGGGCACCTTGCTGCGACTCAATCGGAGGAGGGGGCCCCTGCTGCGATTGAGGGGGGCGCGCGCAATCGCAGGAGGGGACCCCTGCTGCAACCACCGGACGCGCTTGTGCGGTCGCGGCCGGACCCGCAGAGTGGCGCCATGATCCCGGTGCTGCGGCTCGACCACGCGCGCGCGGCGGACGGCACGTTCGCCCCCGGCTTCCTCGACGACCTGCGCAGCGCCCTGCACGAGGTCGGCTTCCTCCAGCTCACCGACTACGGGGCGGCCCCAGGCCAGATCGCCGAGCTGACCGAGCTGACCCGCCGATTCTTCGCCCTGCCGCAGGCCGACCGGCTCGCGCTGGACAACCGGCGGTCCCCGCACTTCCGCGGCTACACCCGGCTGGGCCACGAGATCACCGCGGGCCGCCCCGACGCCCGCGAGCAGCTCGACTTCGGCCCCGAGCAGGCGCCGCTGCCCCGCGCGGCGTGGAACGCGCCGTTCGACCTGCTGCGTGGGCCCAACCAATGGCCTGCGGCCCTGCCCGAGCTGTCGGGCGCGGTGCTGGCGTGGGCGGAGCTGCTCGGCCGGGTCGGCACCGAGCTCACCCGGGCGCTCGCCACAGCACTCGGCGCGCCCGAAGACCACTTCGACGACGCGTTCGCGGGCGACCCGCACTGGTTCGGCAAGCTCATCCGCTACGTCGGCCGGGAGTCCGATGGGCCGGACGCCCAGGGCGTCGGGCCGCACGCCGACTGGGGCTTCCTCACCCTCCTGCTCCAGGACGACACCGGCGGCCTGCAGGCCCGGCCACCGCGGTCACCCGGGTGGGTCGACGTCCCCCCGCTCGACGGAGCGCTGGTCATCAACGTCGGGGAGATGCTGGAGGTCGCGACGGACGGCTACCTGGTCGCCACCGACCACCGGGTGCTGCCCTGTGCACCGGGCGCCACCCGTCAGTCGATCGGGATCTTCTGGTCGCCCCGGCTGGACGCCACTCTGGACGCGCTGCCGCTGCCGCCCGAGCTGGCCGCCGAGGCACCCGGCGTCTCGCAGCACGACCACAACGCGCTGCTCCCCCGGTTCGGCGACAACGCGCTGAAGGGGTGGCTCCGCTCCCACCCTGAGGTGGCCGCCCGGCACCACCCGGACCTCGCCGCCGCGGGCTGACCCCCGCCGTCCCAGGAGGAAGCATGCGGTTCGCAGACGACCGCTCGCCCCACGTCGACCGCTTCGGGGCGCTGCTCGCGCTCACCGCGGTCACGCTGGTCACCCTCTCGCTGACCGGGCTGAGCCGCCCGGGTGGTGGCTTCGCTGGGCTCGTCGGCACGGCGCTGACGACCGTGATCGTCGGCACGACGCTGCTGCTCGCGCTGCGGGCGTCCGGCGTGGCGCGCACCTGGCGGCTGGTGGCCGACGTCCTGGTGGGCTTCATGATGGCCTTCGCGCTGGTCGGCGTTGCGCTCAGCCTCGCGGGGGCGGACGTCGAAGTGACCATCGACCCGGACCTGTGGGTCGTGCTCGCCCTGCTTGCCCCCGTGGTGATCGTGCGGCGCCTGCTGCGGCACCAGCAGGTCACCGCACGCACCCTGCAGGGCGCGATCAGCGCGTACCTGCTCATCCCGGTCGCCTTCCAGTTCGTCTTCCACACCGTCGACGCGCTGTTGCCCGGCGGCTTCTTCGGCAGCCCGAAGCCCCCGACGGCGTTCATGTACTTCAGCCTCTCGACGGTCACCACGGTGGGCTACGGCGACCTCGCGCCCACCTCGGACGTGGGCAGGCTGCTCGCCACCGTCGAGGCGCTGCTCGGCCAGGTCTTCCTGGTGACGTTCGTGGCGCTGCTGGTCGGGCTGCTCGGCGAACGCTGGCGGACGAACCGGTCGGCGGCAGGCCCCGACAACGACGGCCGGTGAGCGGAGCCGCGCCGCGGCCCGGCGAGTAGTTTGACCGACATGAGCCGGAAGCACGGACCGGCGCGAGGAGTGCGCGGGTTCGTCCGACGGTTCCTGCAGCGCCCTGGATCGGCCGACCTGCGCAGGGCTCACCGCATCGCCGCCGCGTCGGCGGCGAAGGCATCCGCAGGCACCGTGCCCGCGGAAGGCACGTGGGGCGACGGCGAGCTCGCCACCTACCTCGCCGTCGCCCGCGCCGCGGCCGAGAAGACCCTCGGCGAGCGCCCGTTCGACGTCCAGATGCAGGCCGCGGCCGCGCTGCTGCTCGGGCACGTCGTCGAGATGGCCACCGGCGAGGGCAAGACGCTGGTCGGGGCGATCGTCGCCGCGGGCTGGGCACGGCAGGGCCGCCGAGTGCACGTGATCTCCGTGAACGACTACCTCGCCCGCCGCGACGCCGAATGGATGGGCCCGTTGTACGCCGAGCTGGGCGTCTCGGTCGGCTGGCTCGGCCAGGCCACCGAGCAGGCGGACCGCCGGGCGGCCTACGCGCACGACGTCGTGTACGTGCCGGTCAACGAGGTCGGCTTCGACGTGCTGCGCGACCGGCTCGTCACCGACCGGGGCGACGCCATCGTGCCCGAGCCGGACGTCGCCGTCGTCGACGAGGCCGACTCGGTGCTGGTCGACTCCGCGCGGGTGCCGCTGGTGCTGGCGGGCGATGTCGACGCGGGCGTCGTCGACGCCGAGATCGTGGCCACGATCCGGCGGCTGCGCGCCGACGTGCACTACGAGACCGATCCCGCGGGCCGCACCGTCCACCTCACCGCGCTCGGGCTGGCGAGAGTCGAGCGCCGCCTCGGTGGCATCGACCTCTACACCGAGGACCAGGCGCACACCCTCGCGGCGGTCAACGTCGCGCTCTACGCCTACGCGTTGCTCCACCGCGACGTCGACTACCTCGTCCGGGACGGGAAGGTCGAGCTGATCGACGACTCCCGCGGCCGCGTGGCGCACCTGCAGCGTTGGCCCGACGGGCTGCAGGCGGCCGTCGAGGCGATGGAGGGGCTCGAGGCCAGCCCCACGGGCGCCGTGCTCGACCGGATCGTCGTGCAGACCCTGCTCGGCCGCTACCGCACGCTGTGCGGCATGACGGGCACGGCCGTGGCCGTCGCCGAGGAGCTGCACGAGTTCTACAAGCTGTCGGTCGGCGCGGTCGACACCAACGAGCCCTGCGTCCGCGAGGACCTGCCCGACCGCGTCTACCGCACCGTCGAGCAGAAGGAGCAGGCGATCGTCGCGCACGTCGCGGAGATCCACGCCACGGGGCAGCCCGTGCTGCTGGGCACACAGGACGTCGCCGAGTCGGAGCGACTGGCCGGTGCCCTGCGTGCGGCGGGCGTCGAGTGCGCCGTGCTGAACGCCCGCAACGACGCCGAGGAGGCCGCGATCGTGGCGCGGGCGGGCGAACGCGACCGCGTCACGATCTCCACGCAGATGGCGGGCCGCGGCACGGACATCCGCCTCGGCGAGGGCGTGGTCGAGCGGGGCGGCCTGCACGTCGTCTGCTCGGGGCGGCACGCGACCGGGCGCCTCGACGACCAACTGCGCGGCCGCGCGGGCCGCCAGGGCGACCCCGGGTCGTCGGTGATCATCGCGAGCGTCGAGGACGACGTCGTGGCCGAGAACGTGCCCGACGCGCCGGAGTTCGCCGCCGACGGGGAGGGGCGCGTCGCCGATCCCGCCGCGGCCGAACTGATCGCCCACGCCCAGCGGGTCGCCGAGGGGGCCGCGCTCGCGATCCGCCGCACGACCTGGCGCTACGGCCAGATCGTCGACGCCCAGCGGGCAGCTGTGCTGCGCCACCGCACGCTCGTGCTGGGCACCGACCGGGCGCTCCGGCTGCTGCGCAAGAGCTCACCCGAGCGGTGCGCGGAGGTCGAGGAGAAGGTCGGCACGGAGGAGCTGGCCAGGGCGGCACGCCTCGTCGTGCTCGCCCACCTCGACGAGGCCTGGTCCGACCACCTGGCCGTGCTCGACGACGTGCGGGAGGGCATCCACCTGCGCGCGCTGGCCCGCGAGAGCCCGATCGAGGAGTTCCGCAGGATCGCGGGCGAGCTGTTCGACCCGTTCTTCGACGTCGTCTACGAGCGCGCGGCGGCCACGCTCGCCGACGCCGACGTCACCGACACCGCCGTCGTGCACACCGGGCCGCGACGCCCGACGTCCACATGGACCTACCTGGTCACCGACGACCCGTTCGGCAGCGAGGCCGACCGCTTCCTCACCGGCGTGCGCAGCGCCGTCCGCCGCAGGCGCAGCTGAACACCGGGAGGATCGAGCCCCACCTCGCACCCCCTGAGGTCACTTCGCACCCCATCGGCGGGGTGCGAGGTGCACCGAAAGGGTGCGAGGTCGGGGTGGGCGATGAGTTGTGGCCGGGTCGCCGGTCTGCCCCCCATGAGCACTGCGCATCGCGCCGGTCGACGGGAGTGGATCGGCCTCGCGGTCGTGACGCTGGCGTGCCTCCTGTACGTCATGGACCTCACCGTGCTGCACGTGGCCATCCCGCAGATCTCGGAGGATCTGCACCCGTCGGGCACCCAGCTGTTGTGGATCATCGACGGCTACGGGCTCACGGTGGCGGGAACGCTCGTCACGATGGGCACCCTCGGCGACCGCATCGGGCGGCGCAGGCTGCTGATGGTCGGGTCGGCGGCGTTCGGCGCGGTGTCCGTGGTCGCGGCGTTCTCCACGAGCGCGGAGATGCTCATCGCGGCCCGGCTGCTGCTCGGGGTTGCGGGCGCGACGATCGCGCCGTCCACCCTGGCCCTGATCTTCCACATGTTCACCGACCCCCGGCAGCGCTCGCTCGCGGTCGGCGTATGGATCGGCGCGTTCTCGGCGGGCAGCGCCGTCGGCCCCGTGTTGGGTGGCCTCGTCCTGGCCTCGCACCGTTGGGGTGCGGTGTTCCTGCTCGCCTTGCCGGTGATGGCCACGCTGCTCGTGCTCGGGCCCCTCGTGCTGCCGGAATACCGCGACCCCGCCGCGGGACGGCTCGACGCGCTCTCCGCCGCGATGTCGATCGCCGCACTGCTCGCCGTCGTCTACGGGATCAAGCAGCTGGCCGCCGACGGGCCGTCGGTCGGCGCTCTCGCCGCGGTCGCGGGTGGCGTCCTCGTCGGGTCGGCATGGGTGCGCCGCCAGCGTCGCTCGCCGGAGCCGATGATCGACATCCGGCTGTTCGCGAACCGGGCGTTCGTCGCCGCCCTCGCGGTGAACCTCATGGCGTTCTTCGTGATGGTCGGCGACTTCCTGTTCTTCGCGCAGTACCTGCAGCTGGTCGCCGGGCTGTCGGCGCTGCACGCGGGCCTGTGGTCACTGCCGTCCGCCGCGGCGTTCGTCGTCGCCTCCCAGCTCGCTCCGCGCGTCCTCGCCGGGGTGCGGCCGGATCGCGTGGTGGCGGGTGGCCTCGCCGTCGCCGTCGTCGGCCTGCTGATGCTCACCCGCGTCGGCATCGACAGCGTCGACACGCTCGTCGCCGCCTCGACCGTGATCGCCCTCGGGCTGGGGCCGGTGATCGGGCTGATCACCGAGCTCGTGGTGGGCACGGCGCCCGCCGAGAAGGCGGGTGCGGCGTCGGGGATCTCGGAGACGGCCGCCGAGCTCGGTGCCGCGCTGGGCATCGCGGTGCTGGGCAGCGTTGCGATGGCGATCTACCGGACGGGGCTTCCCGCGGGCGCTCCGCAGGCTGCCCGCGACACCCTCGGCGGCGCGGTGACGAGCGGCGTCCCCGAGCTGGCCACGGCGGCCCGCGCGGCGTTCGTGACCGGGCTCACGGTCACCTCGACGATCGCCGCCGTGCTCGCGATCGCGCTCGTCATCGTGGCGGCCGTCGCGCTGCGACCGGCTCGGAAGGCCGTGGCCGCCGCCGAGCTCTGCCCCTGCTGATCCGCTGACCGCAGGTGGCTCGGGCGCGACGGCCCGAAAGCGTGGCTGGGCGCGGCAGGCAAAGGGCCGCCCACCGGCCGGACACGTCCACATGGGCGACACCGCGCCCGGATCCTGCCATCCGGCCGAACACGCTGACGCGCAAATGACCCTGCGTGACTGCACGTGCATCCGTTCGTGCGAAACTAAGTGTGGGCAACACGCCCACCTCCGACTAGCGTTACCGCGTGTCGCGGATGACGTGCGGAGGAACCCTCCCGGGCGTCCGGGGCGAGCACGACGGGGAGGCAGCGTGGGGAGCGCCCGCCATGCCGTCGGCGGCCGCGCGATTGCGGTCGGGTTGCGTGGCCCCGGCGGCGGTGGCCTGCGGGTAGAGGCCAACGGCATCAACGTGATCGTCGACGCCGAACGGCGCGGGCGGCCGCGCCAGCTGTTCTGGCCGTGGTTCGGCGCCAACGTCTCGGTGCTGGGGCTGTCCTACGGCGCGTTCGCGCTCGGCTTCGGCATCTCCTTCTGGCAGGCGGCGATCACCGGCCTGGTCGGGATCATCTTCTCGTTCCTGTTGTGCGGGTTCGTCGCGTTGGCGGGCAAGCGCGGGTCAGCCCCGACGATGGTGCTCTCGCGCGCCGCGTTCGGCGTCCGCGGCAACCGGCTGCCCGCACTGATCTCGTGGCTGATGAGCGTCGGTTGGGAGACCGTCCTCACGATCACCGCCACGCTGGCGACCGCCACCGTCTTCGAGCGCATCGGCTGGGGCTCGGGTTACCCGGTGCGGGTGGTGGCACTCGTCGTCGTCGCGGCGCTGACGGTCTCGGCGGGCGTGCTCGGCTTCGACGTCATCATGCGGCTGCAGCGCGCCATCACGCTCGTCACCGCGGTGCTCACCGTCATCTACATCGTCCTCGTGCTGCCCCAGATCGACTGGCCGACGGTCGCGGCCATGCCAACCGGCTCGACGGCCCAGGTCGTCGGCGCGCTGGTGTTCTTCGTGACCGGGTTCGGCCTGGGCTGGGTCAACGTCGCAGCCGATTACTCTCGGTATCTGCCGCGCTCGGCGTCGGCACGGGGCGTCGTCGGATGGACAACCTTCGGCTCGTCGCTGGCGCCGCTCGTGCTCCTCGTGATGGGCCTGCTGCTCGCGGGCTCGTCGCCGGACCTGGCCACCGCCATCGCGAGCGATCCGGTTGGCGCGGTCGCGATGACGTTGCCGATCTGGTTCCTGGTGCCCTTCGCCGTGGTCGCGGTGCTCGGCCTCGTGGGCGGCGCGGTGCTGGACATCTACTCGTCCGGGCTGGCCTTGCTCGCAGCGGGGCTGCGGGTGCCGCGCGCGGCGGCGGCGGCGATCGACGGCGTCATCATGATCGCCGGTACGGTGTACGTCGTGTTCGTCGCGGGCCACTTCCTCGGCGAGTTCATCGGGTTTCTCATCACCCTGGGTGTGCCCGTCGCCGCCTGGTGCGGGGTGATCCTGGCCGACGTCATCGTGCGGCGCAGCGACTACGACAACAACGACCTCTACCGGCCCGCGGGGCGCTATGGCGACGTCCGCGTCGGTCCGCTGCTGCTCATCGTCGTCGCGACCGTGATCGGCTGGGGCCTCGTCACGAACTCCGGCGCGGAATGGCTGCACTGGCAGGGCTACCTGCTCGGCCCCCTCGGCGGCAGGCAGGGTGCCTGGGCGAGCGCGAACCTCGGCGTGCTCGTCGCCCTCGTCGTGCCGTTCTTCGTGACCCTCCTCGTCGATCACGCCCGAACCGAAGCCACGCGTGCCGATGCCGCCAAGACCGATGCCACCAGGCGGAGCGCCCCGCCCGTCCCGCGATTCCGGCAGGCGTGACGACTGAGAAGATCCGGGCCCAGGACAAGCTGGCGGCACGCTTGTTCCTCATCCTGCACGACCCGTTCAGCGGCCGATGCGCCGTCTCGCCGATGGCGCTGCGGTGCGCGCTCGTCGGTGCCGAGTTGGCGGAGCTCATCCTCAACCGGCGGGTCGCGATGGAGAACGAGCTGGTCGCGCCCGGCGAGGCGAGCGCGCTCGGCACGGACGCGCTCTCCGCTTTCGTCATGGGTGCGATCAACCGGCAGCCCGAGCGCTACCCCGTGCCGGTCTGGCTCGCGGCGCTCGGCGATGCGGTCGCCGAGCTGGTCGCGGCGCGGTTGGTCGAGGTCGGCATCCTCGTCAGGGCCAAGTCGTTCATCCGGCGGCGCGGTCGCTTCCCGGCGATCAACCTGTTGGCCGCGGCGGGCCCGCGTGTGCGGCTGGAGTACATGGTGCGCATGCCCCAGGACTCCGATGTCGCGAGCGCCACCTGCGCCGCACTGGTCGACGCCGTCGGCGCGGGCCGGGTGCTGCAGGGCGAAACCGGCCGCAGGGACCTGCGGCGCGGGCTCGCCACCCTCGTGGCGACGCTTCCCGCCGATCTGCGGAGCCTCGTCACGAGCGTCGAGGTGGCGCACGCCTCGGGAGCGCTGCCGCCCTCACTGCGGCTGCACCCTCGCAACCCGTGAGCGGTAACGAGTGCTTGAGCACTCGTTACCGCTCACGGGTCACTCGGCGCCCGTCTCACCGACCAGCCCGGCGCCTGTGATCCCCGCCACCGCCGCTGCCTCGTCGTTCAGGGACGCATCGCCGGTGACGCCGACCGCGCCGAGCAGCCGTCCCTCGGCGTCGCGGATGAACACCCCGCCGGGTACGGACAGGATCCGGCCGCCCGCCAGCGTCGCGATCGAGGTGAAGAACTCCGGCGAGTCCGCGGCCCGTGCGGCGATGGCGCGGTTGGTGATGCCGAGGCCGAGCACCCCCCACGCCTTGGCCACCGCGATGTCCGGTCGCAGGTTGCCCGAGCCGTCCTGGCGAGCCAAGGCCACGAGCGCGCCGCCGGGGTCCAGCACAGCGACGGTCAGCGGGTTGAAGCCCGCCTGCGTTCCGTGCGCGAGGGCGCCGTCGACGATGGTCCGTGCCTGCTCCAGCGTGATCGTCACGCGGGCAGTCATACCAGCAGAACCCACCCCGCGGCGACCACAGCGGCGCCCGCGACCAACCAGAAGAACGCCCGCCACACCACGCCGGGGACGTGCGTGAGCCGGGCGAGCATGTCGGCGTCCGATGAGCCGCCGCGGCGCGGCCGCAGCTCCCGGGTGGCGCGCAGGCCACCCAGCACCAGGAACCAGCACAGCGCAGCGGCAAAACCGACCTGGATCCGTGCGGGCGCCCATCCCGCGACGTACCCGACCAGCACGCCGGTCGCCAGCACCGCCACCACGCCGTAGCCGTTGCGGACCAATACCAGCGTGACCGCCAACAGGCCGACGGCGATCCACAGCATGACGCGGGCGTCGCCGCCCGCCACGAGCAGCGCGCCCGCGAGCCCCAGGAGCGACGGCGCGGGGTAGCCCGCCAAGAACGTCAGCACGAGCCCGGGGCCGCGACGGGCGCCCGTGGACACGGTCACCCCCGACGTGTCGGGGTGCAGCCGGATCCCGGTGAGCCCTCGGCCCGCGAGCACGGCGACGAGCGCGTGCCCACCCTCGTGCGCGATCGTCACCACCGTGCGCGTCCAGCGCCACACGGGCCGCCAGCCGACCGCGCCGAGGGCGAGCACGGCGGCGAGGAGGACGCCGAGATGCCCCAGGACGTACGCCGAAACGTGGGCTCCCACCCCTTCATTCTGGCGCGCGCTTGACCTTCCAGCGGCTGGAGGGTTCAGGATCGTGCCCGTGACCCTGTTGACCATCGGGCAGCTCGCCCGTCGATCCGGTGTCCCGGTGCGCACGCTGCGCTTCTGGTCGGACGCGGGCGTGCTGCCCGAAACCGAACGGTCCGGCGGCAACTACCGCCGCTACGACGCGCATGCCGTAGCCCGGCTCGACCTCGTGCGCACCCTGCGCGAGCTGGGGCTTGGCCTCGACGAGGTGCGCCTCGTGCTGGAGGAGCGCCGCAGCGTCGCCGATGTCGCCGCGGCCCACGTCGCCGCGATCGACGCCCGCATCCGCGTGTTGCGGACCCAGCGTGCCGTCTGCACGCTGCTGGCCCGCGGCAATGACACAGACCCGGACTCACCACGAAAGGCCGCACTCATGAACGACCTCACCCGACTCTCCGCAGAGGAGCGCCAACACATGATCGACGACTTCGTCGACGCGGCGTTCGCGGGCATCGACCCCGGCGCACCGGGCGCGGGCATCGCGCAGGCCATGCGGTCCCTGCCGACGCAGCTGCCGGACGATCCGACCACCGAGCAGATGGAGGCCTGGATCGAACTCGCCGAACTGGTGTCCGAGCCGTCCTTCCGGGTCCGTGTACGCACGATGGCCACGGCGGGCGCCACGGAGCCCGCGGCGGAGGAGCCCCCCTTCGATCCCAACGCGATCGTCGAACAGGCCGGAGCGGCGCGGGCCGCTGGCGTCGAGCCCGGCACGCCCGCCGCGGAGGAGGTGGTGGCCCGGCTCGTGCCCGCCGACCTCGACGGACCCGGGAGGGCCGCGCTCGCCGACCGGCTCGCGACCTTCACCGACCGCCGCGTCGAGCGCTACTGGGAGCTTCTGGGCGTGCTCAACGGCTGGCCGCAGCGGACGCCGTCGGTGCCCGCGTTCGAGTGGCTGATCGCGGCCCTGCGGTCGTGAGCGGAAAAGAGTGCTCTGGCACTCCTTTCCGCTCACGACTACTCGCGGCCGGTGAACGCCAGTCCGATGCCGAGCCCGACCATCGTGAGCCCCCCGGTGCCGCCGACGAGCCGCAGCCGGGCGGGCGAGGTCGCGAACCAGTCGCGCACGGTGCCTGCCGCGAGACCCCATGTGCTGTCGAGCGTGGCCGCGATCAGGGCGAACAGCAGGCCGAGCACGAGCATCTGCATCGTGGCGTTGCCCGCGCCGAGGTCGACGAACTGCGGGAGCACTGCCGCGAAGAAGATGAGGACCTTGGGGTTGGTGGCGCCGACGACCACGCCCTGCCAGTACAGCCTGCGCTGCGCGGGCCCGGCGGCCCTGGCGAGGGCGGCCGCCAGGTCGCCGCGGCGACGGAACGTCTGCACGCCCAGATAGACGAGGTAGGCGGCGCCCGCGAGCTTGAGCACCGAGAACACCTCGATGGAGCGCGCGGCCACGGCGCCGTAGCCCAGTGCGACCACCACAACGACCAGCGCCGCGCCGGTGGTGTTGCCCGCCACGGACAACAGCGCCGCGCGGCGACCGTGGGCCAGCGCGCGGCCCACGATGAACAACACGCTCGGCCCCGGGATCGCCACCAGGACGATGCCCGCCAAGGTGAACGTCAGCAGCGTCGCGGCGGAGGGCATGCGGCGACGCTAGCGTGGCGCTTCGCGCTCGTGCGCGGAAATAACGGCTCTGGCGACCTTTTCCGCGCACGAGCCCGAAGGGCCTACCAGCCGTAGAAGACCCGCTCGACGATCGCGCGGACGCGGCGCGCGGTGCGCCGGTAGTCGTCGAGGAACACGCCGGGGTCCCCGTCCGCCGGGTAGCCCAGCGCGTACGCGACGGCCGCGAGCTCCCGACCGGATCGCGGCAGCTGGTCGCCCGGCTTGCCCTTGACGAGCATCACGGCGTTGCGCGCCCGGGTGGCGAGCGTCCAGCCCGCCGTCAGCTCCGCCGCCTCCTCGGCGGTGAGCAGCCCCGCCTCGGCCGCCTCCCGCAGGCCCTCGATCGTCGAGGTGGTGCGCAGCTCCGGCAGGTCGCCCGCGTGCTGCAGTTGCAGCAGCTGGATGGTCCATTCGACATCCGCGAGCCCACCGAGCCCCAGTTTCGTGTGCAGGGTGCGGTCGGCCCCTCGCGGCAGCCGCTCTGCGTCGACGCGCGCCTTGATCCGCCTGATCTCTGTGACGGTCGCCTGGTCGAGGCCCTCGACCGGGTAGCGCACCGGATCGACCATCCCGACGAACCGCCTGCCGAGATCGGCGTCGCCCGCCACCGGGGACGCCCGCAGCAGCGCTTGCGCCTCCCATGCCTGCGACCAGCGCGCGTAGTAGGCGCGGTAGGACTCGAGCGTGCGCACGAGCCGCCCGTTGCGGCCCTCGGGGCGCAGATCGGCGTCGACGACGAGGGCCGGGTCCGGGCTCGGCGAGCCAAGGCGGCGCCGAACGGTCTCCGCCACGAGGTTCGCGTACTTGACGGCGTCCGCCTCGTCCGCGCCCTCCGCGGGCTCGCAGACGAAGAGCACGTCGGCATCGCTGCCGTAGCCCAGCTCGGCTCCGCCGAGGCGGCCCATGCCGATCACCGCCAGCCGCGCGGGCCGGGCCCGATCGCCGTCCACGAGTGACCGCTGCACCGACTCCAGCGTGGCCGCCAGCACCGCGACCCACACCGACGAGAGCGCGGCGCACACCTCCTCCACGGACAGGATGCCGAGCAGGTCCGCGCACGCGACGCGCAGCAGCTCGTGGCGGCGCATCGAGCGAGCCGTTGCCGCCGCGGTCTCGGGGTCGGACTGGCGCGCGACCGTCAGCATCAGCGAGGAGGCGACGTCGGCCGGGTCGCGGCGCAGCTCGTCGGGCTGCCCCGCGGTGGGCGCCGCGAGCAGGCGCAGCACCTCGGGCGCGCGCACGAGCAGGTCGGGCACCAGCGCCGACGTGCCCAAGAGCTGCATGAGCCGCTGCGCGACCAACCCTTCGTCACGCAGCAGCCGCAGGTACCACGGCGTGCTGGCCAGCGCTTCCGACACCCGCCGGTAGGCCAGGAGGCCGCGGTCGGGGTCGGGGCTGTGGGCGAGCTCGTCGAGCAGGACGGGCAGCAGGGTCTGCTGGATCGCCGCGGCCCGCGAGACGCCACCGGTCAACGCGCGCAGGTGCCCGAGCGCGCCCTCCGGCGACATCCAGCCCAGTGCGCCGAGCCGCGCAGCGGCCTCCTTCTCCGACAGCCGCGCGGTGTCGGCGGGCAGCCGCGACACCGCGGTGAGCAACGGCCGGTAGAAGATCTTCTGGTGCAGCCGCCGCACGCGGCGCGCGTTGCGGGTCCACTCCGCCATCAGCACGCCGACGACGTCCTTGCGGCCATCGGGCCGCAGCTTCGCCGAGCGGGCGAGCCAGCGCAGCGCGTCGGTGTCGTTCGCGGCGGGCAGGAGGTGGGTGCGACGCAGCCGCTGCAGCTGGAGGCGGTGCTCAAGGAGGCGCAGGAAGCGGTAGGACGCCGCGAGGTTCGCCCCGTCGTCGCGGCCGACGTAGCCGCCGTCCGAAAGCGCCCGCAGCGCGTGGAGCGTCGAACGGGAGCGCAGTGCCTCGTCGGAGCGCCCGTGCACGAGCTGGAGCAGCTGCACCGCGAACTCGACGTCGCGCAGGCCGCCCGGTCCGAGCTTGAGCTCCCGGGCCCGCTGGTCGGGTCGGACGTTCTCCTCGACGCGCCGCCGCATGGCCTGCACGTCGTCGACGAAGTCCGGTCGGCCCGCGGCGCTCCACACCATCGGCGCGACGGCCTCGGCGTACGCCTTGCCGAGCTCCGCGTCGCCCGCGATGGGCCTGGCCTTGAGCAGCGCCTGGAACTCCCAGGTCTTGGCCCACCGCTTGTAGTAGGTGACGTGGCCGTCGAGGGTGCGCACGAGCGCGCCCTGACGGCCCTCGGGGCGCAGGTTGGCGTCCACCTCGAAGCAGGACTCGCCAAGGATCCGCATCACCCGGCCTGCAAGCCGGGCGGTGGCGGCGTCGGCGGGCTCGGCGACGAAGACGACGTCGACATCGCTGACGTAGTTCAGCTCGTGGCCGCCGCACTTGCCCATGGCGATGATGGCGATCCTGCCCGGATCGCGGTCATGGTCCTTGGCGAACTCGGCGACGGCGACGGCCAACGCCGCCCGCAGCGCGGCGGCGGCGAGGTCGGACAGCCGGGCCGCCACGTCCTCGACGTCGAGCACCGGCAGCTCGGGCTCCGAGACGGCCGCGAGGTCGGCGGCCGCGAGCACCACCAGCTCGTTGCGGTAGGCGATGCGCAGCGCCTGGATGGCGGCCGATCCGGTGAGCTCTGCTCGGCTTCCACCCGGTGCGCCTGCAGGCGGTGCGTCGGGATCGGCGCCGACCGCCGCGAGCAACGCCGCCGTGGGGTCCGCGTCGCCGCCGTGCCCATCACGCAGCCGGTGCCAGCAATCGGGATGCAGCGCGAGATGGTCGGCGAGCGTCGTCGAGCTCCCGAGCAGGGCGAACAGCCTGCCCCGCAGCTCCACCTCGGCGCGCAGGGCCGCGTCGAACGCCGCCCGGTCCGAGAGGGCGGCCACGAGCCGCTCCACGGCCCGTAGCGCGAGATCCGGGTCGGGACTGCGGGCCAGCGCCCACATGATCTGCTCAGCGCCCTGCGTCGGCCGGTCTCCCGACCACCAGCCCAGCTGCGTGAGCGTGCCCTCCGCCCACGGCTCGGTCAGCCCCAGGCGGGCGAGGGAGGCACCGGCGCGCGTCACGCCCTCAGATCCTGCCCCATTCCCGAGCAGGATCTGAGCCCGTCGAGCCCGATCGGCGTCACGGCTACGGAGAGTAATCCGGACCGGTGGGCGTAACGGCGAGGAGCGCCACCTCCGAGCGTCACCCGAACGGGTGCCGCCAGTCGCACGTTGTCTACCGGTTATCGGATCGTTGCCGCGCGAAGGCAACCCCGGCCGTTCTCGCGCATTTCTTCCGACGGAACTTTTGTCAAACGCCCACGCGGCGCGGGGCCGCGACCCTAATCTGCTCCGCGGTCGACCAGGGAAAACGTCCACGTCAGCAGACCGGAGTGCCGATGCGCCGTACGTCGTTCGTCGTGCTGCTCGCCGCCGTCGCCGCCGCGCTGGCCGCGTGGATGGGAGCGTCGGTGCTCGCGCAACCGGACACCCACCACAGGCCTGCGGCGGGCGCCCGGCCGTCGACCGACCACAATCCGTTCCGGTCCCTGATGCGGGGCGGCTACCGGCCGGGATCGGCCACACGGGCCCCGTCCGGCGGCGCCCTCGCCGAGGGCGAAGCCGCCGATCGTCCGACGCCCGGTGCCGCCATCCGGCCGGGCCAACTGCTTGACCTGCGCAACTGGTACCTCACGCTGCCCACCGGCAGCGCGGGCAACCCCGACACCGTCCACCAGCCCGATCTGCAGGACTACAGCAGCCCGTTCTTCCAGGTCGACCAGCAGCGCGACGGCGTGGTGTGCACCGCCAACGCGGGCGGCGTCACCACCAAGAACAGCCGCTACCCGCGCTCCGAGCTGCGGGAGATGAGCGGCGACAAGCAGGCGTCCTGGTCCAACCGCACCGGCACCCACACGCTGGCGGTGCGCCAGGCCGTCACCCAGCTGCCCACGGCCAAGCCCGAGCTGGTCGCAGCCCAGATCCACGACGCGGAGAGCGACGTCATGGAGATCCGGCTGGAGGACAAGCGGCTGATCGCCGAGTACGGCGGCGATGGCACGGGCGGCAAGAAGGAGTTCGTCCTCGACGAGGACTACGCTTTGCGCACGCCGTACGACCTGCGGCTGGTGGCGGCGGGCGGCCGCATCGACGTCTGGTACAACGACAAGCACGTCGGTGGCATCGCGCAGAGCGGCAGCGGCTGGTACTTCAAGACCGGCAGCTACCTGCAGTCCAACACCGACAAGGGCGACGCCGCGAACGCCGTCGGCAAGGTCGTGCTCTACCGGGTCGACGTCACCCACTCGGGGTGAGATGAGGAGAACCGTGCGCGTCCCTGCCGTCGTCGCGGCCCTTGTGCTGGCCCTCATGGCCTGCTTCACGAGCGCCTGCTCCACCGCGGTCGACAACGCACCCCGGCCCACCCCGCCCGGCCCGCCGAGCAAGGTGCCCGGCCAGGTCCTCGACCTGAGCAACTGGTACCTCACGCTGCCCAGCGGCACTCCCGGCAAGCCCGACACCGTGCTCCAGCCTGCGCTCGCCACCTACAGCAGTCCGTTCTTCCAGGTCGACCCGGGCCGCGGCGGAGTGGTGTGCACCTCCGACGCGGGCGGCGTCACCACCGAGAACAGCGGCTACCCCCGCTCCGAGCTGCGTGAGATGAACGGCCCCGAAAAGGCCAAGTGGTCCAACCGCAGCGGCTCCCACACGCTGGAGGTCCGCCAGTCGGTGATCGCGCTGCCGCCCGTCAAGCCCGAGGTGGTCACGGCCCAGATCCACAACTCGGAGGACGACGTCATCGAGGTCCGGCTCGAGGACAACCGGCTGATCGCCCAGTACGACGGCGGCACGAGCGACGGCAAGGACGAGTTCGTCATCGATCCCGCCTACGTGCTCGGCACGCCCTATGAGCTGCGCATCGTGGCCGCGGCCGGACGTATCGACGTCTTCTACAACGGTGCGCACGCGGGCGGGGCGGCCCTCGCGGGTGACGACTGGTACTTCAAGACGGGCAGCTACCTCCAGTCGAACGTGAGCAAAGGCGACGCCGCCGACGCGATCGGCCAGGTCGCGCTCTATGCGCTGCATGTGAGCCACAGCGGTTGACGCTCTGTCACCGCCCTTGAGTACCTGAGAAGTTCGCTGGGCCGATCGGCCTAGTCGAACGCCACGCA
Organism: uncultured Actinomycetota bacterium; assembly: GCA_963736375.1. GTDB lineage: Bacteria > Actinomycetota > Actinomycetes > Mycobacteriales > Pseudonocardiaceae > Pseudonocardia. The sequence continues at coordinate 312,245 of CAVTOL010000015.1, read as the reverse complement.
CGGCTCAATCTCGTCCCTTCTCGGCGCACTCCTACGACCTGTGAGCGCGGATCGGGACGACACGCTCTCAGGGTCAGACGGCTGGGTGAAGATCCGCTCTAGTGTCACGCTCCGTGCGGCACTCCCCCCGGAAGCACCGGTCCCCGCGCGATGACGTCCCCGTCGGGGAGGACGTCATCGGGCACTGGCGCCCGGATCCGCCCGCATGCTCTTCCGTCCCCCGGCCCACGTGCCGGCGTCAGCCCCCGAGGAGATTTCGTGAAGCAGGTCTTCGACCGGCCGTCCGCCACACCGTCCGCGATCGTCATCGTCGGGTCCGGGGTGGTCGGCACGGCCACCGGAGAGGGCTTTCTTGAGCTCGGCCATGACGTGACCTTCGTCGACATCTCGGCCCGCCGCGTGCGCGAGCTGCAGGACCGTGGCCTCAAGGCCAGCACCACCGTCGACCTTCCGGCCGACCGCGAGGCCTTCATCATCCTGACGCTCCCTACGCCGAACGTCGGTCACGCCTACGACCTCGGCGCCTTCACCGAGGGCACCGCCGCGGTCGGCCGCGCGCTGGCCTCGGCGGCTCCGGCGCACACCGTCGTCGTCCGCTCGACCGTGCCGCCCGGCACGAGCGACGAGCTGGTCCGCCCCGTCCTCGAACGGGAGTCGGGCAAGACCGTTGGCGCAGGCTTCGAGCTCGCGTCCAACCCGGAGTTCCTGCGTGCCGCGTCGGCCGTCGAGGACTTCCGCAACCCGTGGATGACCGTGATCGCGAGCCGCCAGCCGCGCACGATCGCGCGCATGCGTGAGCTGCTCGCGCCCTTCGGCGGCGAGGTCCGCACGTTCAACGAGCCCGCCTCCGCCGAGCTCGTCAAGTGCGCCCACAACATCTACAACGCCGCGAAGATCAGCTTCTGGAACGAGATGTGGCTGGTCGCGCAGGCCTACGGCATCGACGCCGACCCCGTCGCGTCCACCGTCGCGGCCTCGTCCGAAGGCTCGATCAACCCGCTGTACGGCATCCGCGGCGGGGCCCCGTACGGCGGCGTCTGCCTCCCCAAGGACACGCAGGGCTTCCTCGGGTTCGCGGGCAACATCGGCGTCGACATGCCGCTGCTGCGTGCCGTCGTCGAGGTCAATGACCGGATGGAGGCGCTGACCGGGCAGGAGCTGGACTCGGTGGTCGAGCGCGACATGTCCGGCGCCGACGTGGCATGACCCTGCCCCTGTACTACTACGTGCTGGGCACGCCTCTGGGCGTGCTCGGTCTCTTCCGCTGGGCCTGCTGGATGATCCGGCGGGTTCCGGCGGTGCTCTACCGGCCGATCGTGAACAACTACCGGTTGTCGATGTCGATCGTGGTGCCGGTGTACCAGGAGGACCCGGTCATCTTCGCCGCGGCCATCGAGTCGTGGCTGCGGAACCGGGTGCACGAGGTGATCCTTGTGATCGACGCCTCCGACGCCCGGTGCCAGGAGATCGCGTCCCGCTACCCGGTGACGGTGCTCATCACCGATGTGCCGGGCAAGCGGGACGCCCTTCGCAAGGGGTGGAACGCGGCGTCGACCGACCTTGTGGCGCTCGTCGACTCGGACACGATCTGGGCCGACGACGTGGCGAGCGAGGTCTGCAAGCCCTTCGCCGACGCCCGCATCGGCGGTGTGGGCACCCGGCAGAGCGTGTACGGCACCAAGGGCTTCCTCGCCCGGATCACCGACATGTTCCTCGACCACAGGTACTTCGACGAGAACGCCAGCCAGAGCCTGCTCGGGCGGGCGGTCTCGTGCCTGTCCGGCCGCACCGCGGTCTACCGGCGGTCGCTGCTCATGGACATCGAGCAGGAGTTCATGCACGAGACGTTCTGGGGCGTTCCGTGCCTGTCCGGCGACGACAAGCGGCTCACCACCCTCGTCCTCGAGCGCGGCTACCTGACCTACATGCAGCGCAGCGCCGAGGTGTGGTCGACGTTCCCGAACACCTGGCGGATCTTCTTCAAGCAGCGGCTGCGCTGGGCCCGCAACACCTGGCGCTCGGACCTGCGGGCGCTGTCGCGCCCGTGGGTGTACCGCCACCCCTTCCTCGCTTACACGATGGTGGACAAGGGGCTCAGCGGCTTCACGCTGCTGTTGGGCCCTGCGTTCATGGTGCACGCGCTGATCAATCAGAACTGGATCTTCGCTGCGGTGCTCGCGGGATGGTGGCAACTCTCCCGCTCGGCCAAGCTGCTCCCGCATCTGCGCAGGCGGCCGTCCTCGTTCCTCTTCATCCCGGGATACGTGTTCGTCTCATGGATCATGGCGTTGATCAAGCTGCAGGCGCTGATGACGATCCGTCGTCAGCGTTGGCTCACCCGACAGGTGGCCGTGGAGAACGGCCAGGTGGTGCGCACGGCGGGCGCGGACCCGGCGCAGGCGCCGACGACGGCCCAGGCACCGGCCGGGGCCCCGCAGGACGCACCGGTGCCCGTGGGGGCGGCGCCTGCGCTGCTCTCGGCCACGATGCCGATCCGGCCGCACGTTCCGTCGCAGGGCGGGCCGCTGCTGCCGCAGCAGTACCCGGCCGCGGCGGCAGCGGGCAGGGCGGGGGGCATGGCGCCGCCCCAGGCGTCCCCGACCGAGCAGCTGACGGCGCGGACGCGACCCCGCCCGCACGGGGTGGACCAGCCGACATCGCCGGTCAACGCGGTCGTTCCGCGGCAGGCGACCGGCAGCGGACCGGTGCCCATCGCGCCGCGAGGCCAGCAGGCCAACGGCAAGCCCGCGGAGTCGCAAACCCAGCCGCATCCGGCCGGGGTCGCCCGGAAGGGCGTCGCGTGAGCCGCGGCGCAGGGCGGCGGCTTCTGCTCGCGGGCGCGATCGTCGCGGCGACGGCGGTCGTCATCCCGGTAGGGGTGGCCGCCGCCGCGCCGGGCGTCGGCGCCATCAGCGCGCAGAACCCCACGGGGTCGAACAACGGCAACGGGAACGGCAACAACCAGCAGCAGCAACAACAGCAGCAACAACAGCAACAACAGCAACAGCAGCAGCAACAACAGCAGGCTGCTCAGCAGGCAGCACAGCGCGCCGCGCAGCAGGCGGCCCAGCAGCAGGCCGCACAGCAACAGGCGGCCCAGCAACAGGCCGCGCAGCAAGCGGAGCAGCAGGCAGCGGCTCAGGCCGCGGCGCAGAAGGCCGCCGAAGAAGCAGCAGCCAAGAAGAAGGCCGAGGAAGAGGCCAAGAAGAAGGCCGAGGCGGCGGCGAAGGCGCTCGCCGCGGCACAGGCCCGCGCGGCCAAGGAAGCCGCTCAGCGCGCCGCTGCGGCTCAACGCGCCGCGGTCACGTACAACCACCGCGGCAGGCCGCAGAAGCTCGTCATCGTGCGCGCCACGTCGATCGACTCCGTCTCCGGCGGCAGCCTGGTGCAGCGCGTCGTGCGCAACGGCCGCTCCGTGTCCCTCGGCGCACTCGACGCGGCCATCCCGTCGTCCTGGATGGGCGTCAACGGCGACACCGCGCGGCTCTCCGCAGCCGTCGTGCTGACGCCGGGCACGCTGCTCGACGTCGAAGGCGTCAAGACCCTCCAGCTTGCGGGCGGCCCGGACGTCAACGACGCCGCGTTCCTCTACTCCGGCAGCGGCCGCATCCAGCTGCGCAACGTCACGGTCACCTCGCTGGACACGACCTCGGGGCAGGCGGTCGCGGCGGACGCGGCAGGGCGTCCGTACATCAGGGTTTCCGACCAGGGCAGGCTCGACGCCACGAACAGCGTCCTGACCGATCTCGGCACCAAGCCCACCGGTGACAACCAGGGCACCCCAGCGATCTCCTTCGGCCGGGGCAGCACCGGCACGCTCAACGGCGTCACGTTCCAGCGCAACGCCACCGGGCTCACGCTCGCCGCATCACAGGGCGTCCGCCTGCAGGACGTTTCGGTCAGCGAATCGGCGGAGAACGGCATTGTCCTGCGCGGCGACCGGGCCACCGTGCTGAGCGGGGTCAAGGCCGAGCGCAACGGCGACAACGGCGTGCTCGTGTCGGGCGATCCCGGCGCCCGCCCGATCACCGGGATCAGCACGACCGGCAACAAGTCCTACGGCGTGTCGATCTCCGGCCAGAAGAACATGGACATCAGCGACCTGACCTTGTCGGGCGACCAGGCCGGTGGGCTGGAGCTCAACCGCACCACCGACAGCAAGGTCAGGGGCGTCACCACGACCGACGAGCCGAACGGCGTGTTCCTGCACGTCAACTCGGCGAACGTGCTGCTCGACGCGATGACGATCAGCGGCGGCCGCACCGGCATCGTCGTGGAGAAGACCACCAAGGGCCTGCACGTCACCGGCTCGACGATCGACAACGCGCACGTCGCGGGCATGGCGATCGGCGGCCACGACACGCTGCTCGACGGTCTCACCGTGAAGGGCAGCCGCACCGGCGTGCGGGTCGAGCGCGGCGCAGGGGGCGTCACCGCCAACAAGCTGTCGCTGATCGGCGGCGACGACGGCCTGGTCACCTCGGGTGGCACCAGCGGCGTCGTCGTCAACGAGCTCACGACCGACGGCGTCGATAACGCCCTCCGCAACCTGAGCTCGGGCATGCAGATCACCGGCGGGACCATCCGCGGCGGCCGCACCGGGATGGACCTGCAGGCGGGCACCACCGTCAAAGGCGTCCAGGTCGGCCTGACCACCACGGGCATCCGCGCCAGGGCGGCCGAGCCGATCGCGCTCGACGCCGTGAGCGTCGACGCGGTGTCCGTTGGCGTCGAGTCGCAGCCGGGGAGCGCCGTCACCCTGCGCGACTCGTCGGTGCACGCGCTGCAGGCGGTGCGGGGCGCGGTGACGCTGCTCGGGCGCACCGACCTCAGCCTCCCGCCGCTCAACCTCCTCGGCGCCATCGGCCTGCCGCTGATCGTGCTGGCCATCCTGCTGGAGGTCATGCACCTGCTGCGCTCGCGGCGAGTTGGTCCGACCCGCCGCATGCTGCCGCCTCCGGTCCCGGTGGGTGCGGGATGAGGCCGGTGCGTCAGCTGGGTCTGGTCGCGGCGGCCGTCGTCGCGCTCGGCGCCCTCCTCGCGGGCTGCTCCTCCTCTCCCCCGCCGGACTTGGCGCGCCGCGCCGTGCCCCCGCCTGCCACCTCGGACCCGGCGAAGCCCTGCACCAAGGCAGCGGCGGGCACCGACGCGGCGGCGAGTGCGCCCGGCACAGGCTCGTCAGGGGTCACCGCCGCGCTGGATCGTGGCACCAACACGATCCGGATCACCGGCGGCACCGGGGTCACGCTCGACCGGCTGAGCAAGGCCATCGGCAACCCGGCCGCGCTGCGCGAGGTGCATCCGGGCGAGTGGCTGGCGGGCGCCAGCATCGAGATCGACAAGGGCGCCTCGCTCACGCTCTCCCGGCCCGATGTGTCGTGGCTCAAGCTGCGCAGCGTCGGCCCGACCTACTCCACGCTCAAGGCGTTCGGCGGTGCGTTGGCGGTCACCGGCGTCTGCATCTCGTCGTGGGACGACACGAAGCAGCAGGTCGACACGAACCCGGCCGACGGGCGCAGCTTCCTGCTCGCGCGCGACGGCGGCCAGATGACCGTCGACAAGTCGCAGCTGGCCTACCTCGGTTTCGGTGACCGGGAGTCGTACGGGCTGTCCTGGCGCACGGAGGGCAGCGGCGGACACGTCGCCGACAGCGACATCTCACACCTGTACTTCGGCGTGTACTCGTTCGACGTCGGCGCGCTGTCGATCACGAACAACGACGTCCACGACAGCGTCCTGTACGGCATCGACCCGCACACCGGATCGCACAACCTGAAGGTCCAGAACAACGTGGTGCACGACAACGGCAAGCACGGGATCATCCTTGCCGAGGACTGCGTGGACAGCGACATCTCCGGCAACATCGTGTACCGCAACCAGCACCACGGGATCGTGCTCTACCAGCACTCCGACCGGAACACGATCATCAACAACGAGACCTTCCTGAACGCCTCGCAGGGCATCAACATCAACGAGTCCGGCAACAACGTCATACAGGGCAACAAGGTCTACGACAACGGCGAATCCGGCATCGGCGTCGCCCAGACCGGGCAGGACAACGCCCTGCGCAGCAACGACGTCCGCGGCAACAAGCAGGACGGCGTGCGGATCGTGAGCGAGGCGACCACCACCGAGCTGCGCGACAACGTGATCAGCCAGAACGACCGCTACGGCATCTACGTCGACACCGACGGGCCGTTCACCCTGGCCGGAAACACCATCTGGGCCAACCGCACCGGGCTGCTGCTGAAGGGCCCTTCCGCGCCGTCGCAGAGCGGCAACTCGATCTTCGGCAACCACGAGGCGGACGTCAAGAACGGCTGACGCCGCTGTGCGCGGTAACGAGTGCTCGAGCACTCGTTACCGCGCACAACCGCTAAAGGACGGGCAGGTAGGTCGCCAGCTCGTAGGGGGTGACCTGGCGCCGGTAGCCGTCCCACTCCTGGCGCTTGTTGCGCAGGAAGAAGTCGAAGACGTGCTCGCCGAGGATCTCGGCGACCAGCTCGGAGTGCTCCATCGCGCTCAGCGCCTCGGTGAGGTTCTGCGGCAGCGACTCGTAGCCCATCGCCTTGCGCTCGGTTTCGGTGAGCGACCACACGTCGTCCTCGGTGGGTGCGCCCAGCTCGTAACCCTTCGCGACGCCCTGCAGGCCCGCGCCAAGGATCACGGCGAAGGCGAGATAGGGGTTGCAGGCGGTGTCGAGCGTGCGGATCTCCACGCGGCGCGTCGAGGACTTCCCCGGCGAGTACATCGGCACCCTGGCCAGCGCCGACCGGTTGGCGTGCCCCCAGCAGACGGCGGTGGGCGCCTCGCCGCCGACGATCAGGCGCTTGTACGAGTTCACCCACTGGTTGGTCACGGCCGTGATCTCGCGCGCGTGCCGCAGAACGCCCGCGACGAACGCCCTGCCCGTCTCGGAAAGCGAGTAGGGGTCCTCGGCGTCGTGGAAGGCGTTGCGGTCGCCCTCGAACAGCGAGAAGTGGGTGTGCATCGCCGAGCCGGGGTGCGCCGAGAACGGCTTGGGCATGAAGGACGCGCTCACGCCCTGCGTGATCGCGACCTCCTTCACGACGTAGCGGAACGTCATGATGTTGTCGGCCATGGTGAGCGCGTCGGCGTAGCGCAGATCGATCTCCTGCTGCCCCGGGCCGCCCTCGTGGTGGCTGAACTCGACGGAGATCCCCATCGACTCCAGCGTCTCGATGGCGTTGCGCCGGAAGTGCGGTGCGACGTCGTGGCTGGCCTGGTCGAAATAGCCGCCCTGGTCGGCAGGTGTGGGTGGGGAGCCGTCGGACGGTAGATCGCGCAGCAGGTAGAACTCGATCTCCGGGTGCACGTAGCAGGTGAACCCGGCCTCACCCGCCTTGGACAGCGCGCGGCGCAGCACGTGCCGGGGGTCGGCCCACGACGGCGACCCGTCGGGCATCGCGATGTCGCAGAACATGCGCGCCGAGTAGTGCTCCCCGCCCGCGGTCTCCCACGGCAGCACCTGGAACGTCGACGGATCGGGGCGGGCGACCATGTCCGACTCGTAGATGCGGGCGAAGCCCTCGATGGCCGAGCCGTCGAACCCGATGCCTTCGGCGAACGCCCCTTCCAGCTCCGCAGGGGCCACGGCGACGGACTTGAGGTAGCCGAGCACGTCGGTGAACCACAGCCGCACGAAGCGGATGTCGCGTTCCTCGAGCGTGCGGAGGACGAACTCCTGCTGCCGATCCATGCCAGCCTCTCCACCGGGCCACGCCGCGGCACATTCCGAGTCGACGTCCGGTTCTGCTTGTCTCCGGTGAGCCTAGGAACGGCGTGTTACGCGGATGTTTCGGGGGGCGTCACGCCGTGGGGTCGAGAATCGAGAGATCGATCTCCGGGTAGACCGGGAACTCCTGGCACAGCGCCGCCGTGCGTGACTTGGCCTCGGCCTCGGCCTGCGGCTCGGTGACGTACTTGGCCTTGCTCGGCGTGCCGTTCGTCACGACCGGGGTGGTGGCGCGCAGCACGTTCGTCATCACCTCGGCGATCTCCTCGATCTCCGCCGCGCCCATGCCGAGCGTGGTGAGCGCGGGGGTGCCGAGCCGCAGGCCGCTCGTGTACCAGGGCCCGTTCACGTCGAACGGGAGCGAGTTGCGGTTGAGGGTCATGCCCACCGTGCGCAGCGCGCTCTCGGCCTGGCGGCCGGTCAGCCCGTACGACGCGGCGACGTCAGCGAGCACGATGTGGTTGTCCGTGCCGCCCGTGGCGACGGTCATGCCGTGCTTCTGCAGCGCCGCCGCCAGCGTTTGCGCGTTCTCGACGATGCGGGCCGCGTACTCGGCGAACGTGGGTCGGGCGGCCTCCTGCAGCGCGATCACCTTGGCCGCCATGACGTGCGGCAGCGGGCCACCGAGCACCGCAGGGCAACCCTTGTCGACGGCCTCGGCGTACTCCACGCTTGAGAGCACGAGGCCGCCGCGGGGGCCGCGCAGCGTCTTGTGGGTGGTGGTGGTGACGATGTGCGCGTGCGGCACCGGGTCGTAGGCGCCGGTGAACACCTTGCCCGCGACCAGGCCCGCGAAGTGCGCCATGTCGACCATGAACGTGGCGCCGACCTCGTCGGCGATCTCCCGCATCCTGGCGAAGTCGATCTTGCGAGGGTAGGCGCTGTAGCCCGCGAGGAGGATCAGCGGCCGCACCTCGCGCACCTGCGCGCGCAGCGCGTCGAGGTCGAGCAGGCCGGTAGCGCGGTCGACGGTGTAGCTGCGGGCGTCGAAGAGCCGCGCGGAGATGTTGAAGCGGTAGCCGTGCGTGAGGTGGCCGCCGGAGTAGTAGTCCATGCCGAGCAGCCGCTGGTCGTGCAGTTCGGCCCTGAGCTCGCCGAACTGCTCGTCGGACAGCGCCGAGACGTTCTTGACCTCAAGCCGGTCCAGCAGGCGGTTCTCGACCCGCGTGGCGAGGATCGCGAGGAACGCGACCAGGTTGGCGTCGGCCCCCGAGTGCGGCTGCAGGTAGGCGTGTGATGCGCCGAAGAGATCGCGGGCGAGCTTGGCGCCGTGCTCCTCGATGGCGTCGACGTTGTCGCAGCCCGCGTAGAAGCGGTGCCACGGGTAGCCCTCGGCGTACTTGTCGGTGAGGAGGTTGCCCATCGACTGCTGCACGGCCAGCGACGAGTAGTTCTCGCTGGCGATCAGCTTGATGTTCGACCGCTGGTCGACGAGCTCCTGCACCACGTGCTTCGCGACGAACGGGTCGACGCCGCGCATCGCGTCGATCGCCGCGTAGAACCCGAGCGTCGTCGGATCCGGCCTGCCGTCGCCGAGGCGCTTCAGGTACCGCTCCACCGCATATTCGGGCTGCTCGATCGCCATGCGACGAGTCTCGCACAGGCCCCGATCGGCGGGCTCAGCGCGGATGCTAGCTCCGCTCGGCGCCGACGTTCGGTCAGAGCGGCATGCAGCGGGTGCCCTCGGCGGGCAGGGTGCCGTCCACGAGATACGCGGTGACGGCGTTGTCGATGCACCGATCTCCGTGCAGCGACGCGGTGTGCTGCGTGCCTTCGAAGGTCAGCAACCGGCCGCCGAGCTGGCGGGCCAGATCGACCCCGGCCTGATACGGCGTGGCCGGGTCACCGGTCGTCGAGACCACCAGCGGCGCCACCATGCCCGCGACCTGCGGCGTGTGCGCTTCGGTGGTGGGCGGCACCGGCCAGAACGCGCACACGTCCAGCGCCCCGACGGCGCCGCGGCCGGGATCGGTGAACGGCGCCGCGGTGTTGGCGCGTTGGTTGGCGGCGGCGACGGCGGCCCGGTCGGTGACGCGCTCCTGGTCCTGGCACAGGATCGCGGTGAACGCCTCCTGGGTGTTGTCGTAATGGCCGTCGGAGCCGCGTTCGTCGTAGAGGTCGGCGAGGCTGAGCAGCACGCGGCCGTCGCCCCGTTGCAGCTCGCTGAGCGCGGCCGTGAGCGCGGGCCACATGTCCTCGAGGTAGAGGGCGTAGAGGCTGCCGACGATGGCGTCGTTGTAGGACAGTGTGCGGCCGCCCACCGCGAGCGGCTTGGCGATCAGGGGCCGCACCAGGCCCTGGTAGACCGCGGTCGCCTGCGCGGGGTCACGGCCGAGCGGGCAGTCGCGGCCCTTCGCGCAGTCGGCGGCGTAGGCGTCGAAAGCGTGCTGGAAGCCCGCGTACTGGTCCACGTTGCGGTCGGCGACGCGCTGGGCAGGGTCCACCGCTCCGTCGAGCACCATGGCGCGGACGTTGTGGGGGAACTGCTCGGCGTAGAGGGTGCCGAGGAACGTGCCGTACGAGTAGCCGAGGAACGTCAGCTTGGGGTCGCCGAGCGCCGCGCGGAGCACGTCCATGTCGCGGGCGGCGTCGCGGGTGCCGACGTTCGCCAGCACCTCGTCGCCACCGGAGCGCTGCGCGCACCGCTGGGCGTAGAGCTTGTTCTCCGCCTCGGTCTGCGCCACGCCCGCTGGCGAGGGATCGACGTCGATGTCGGCCCGCTCCGTGACCCATTCGGCGTCGGTCAGGCAGTCGATCGCCGGGGTGCTCGCGCCGACCCCCCGCGGGTCGAACCCGACCAGGTCGAACCGCTGCCCCAGCGGGCTGTCCGCGAGCCCTGGCCCGAGCCCCGCCACCATGCTCATGCCGGACGCGCCGGGGCCGCCGGGGTTGAACAGCAGCGACCCGATCCGCCTGCCGGTCGCCTTCTGGCGCAGCACGGCAATGGCCGCCGTCGGACCGTCGGGCTTGGCGTAGTCCAGCGGCACCTGCAGCCGGGCGCACTGGAGCGTATCGGCCGCGAACGCGGCGACGTCGCCGACCGTGCCTGCGAACGGCTTGCACGGGCCCCAGGAGAGCTTCTGGTCGTAGAAGCGCTGCAGCTGCGGCGCGGGTGTGGCACCGCCGCCGGGGGGGGTGCCGGTGACCGGCGCACCGGGCAGGGAACAGGCGGAGAGCAGCGCGACCGCGGCACACAGCGCCGTAACCACACACAGCACGGTGACCAGGCGCGGTCGGACGTTCACCACACCAGCATGCCGGCGTGCCGGGGCCTGCCGGGTGCCGGTTGGGGCAGACTGCGCCTGTGGACGGTTTCCGGGCGGCGTATCGGCACGGTTTCCTACGGATCGCCGCCTGCACGCTGCGCACGGCGATCGGCGATCCGCCTGCGAACGCCGCGTCCGTGCTCAGGGTCGCCCGCGAGTGCGCCGACGAAGGCGTCGGGCTCGCGATCTTCCCCGAGCTGACGCTGTCCGGTTACTCGATCGAGGACATCCTCATGCAGGATCCGCTGTTGGACGCGGCCGAACGGGCGCTCGCCACCGTGGTCGAGGGATCGGCCGAGGTGCTGCCGGTGCTGGTCGTCGGGCTGCCGATCCGCTACCGGCACCGGATCATGAACGTGGCCGCCGTCGTGCACAAGGGGCGGCTGCTGGGGCTCGCGCCGAAGTCGTACCTGCCGACCTACCGGGAGTTCTACGAGCGCCGCCAGGTCGCACCGGGCGACGACGCGGCGGGCACGGCCAAGGTGGCGGGTGTCGAGGTGCCGATCGGGCCCGAACTGCTGTTCACGGCCGACGACCTGCCAGGGTTCGTGCTGCACGTCGAGATCTGCGAAGACATGTGGGTGCCGGTCCCGCCTTCGGCGGAGGCCGCGCTGGCAGGCGCGACGGTGCTGGCCAACCTGTCCGGCAGCCCGATCACGATCGGCCGGGCCGAGGACCGCGCGCTGCTGGCCCGCTCGGCGTCGTCGCGCTGCCTCGCCGCGTACGTGTACGCCGCGGCGGGCGAAGGCGAGTCGTCCACCGACCTCGCGTGGGACGGCCAGACGATGATCTGGGAGAACGGCGTGCTGCTCGCCGAGTCGGAGCGCTTCCCGAAGGGCGAGCGCCGGTCGGTGGCCGATGTCGATCTCGACCTGCTGCGCTCGGAGAGGCTGCGGATGGGCACGTTCGACGACAACCGCCGTCATCATGCGGCCCGGTTGGGGGGCTTTCGGCAGATCGGGTTCCGGCTCTCGCCGCCGTCCGAGGACATCGGGTTGCGCAGGCCGGTCGAGCGCTTCCCGTTCGTGCCCGCCGACCCGACGCGCCTTTCCCAGGACTGCTTCGAGGCCTACAACATCCAGGTCGCAGGCCTTGAGCAGCGGTTGCGGGCGCTCGCGCACCCCAAGGTCGTGATCGGCGTTTCGGGCGGCCTTGACTCGACCCACGCGCTGATCGTGGCGGCCAAGGCGATGGAAAGGGAGCAGCGGCCGCGCTCGGACATCCTCGCGTTCACGCTGCCGGGCTTCGCGACGGGCGACCGCACGAAGGGCAACGCGATCCGCCTGGCCAAGGCGCTCGGCGTGACGTTCACCGAGCTCGACATCACCGAGACCGCGCGCCTCATGCTGCGCGAGCTGGGGCATCCTTTCGCGGCAGGCGAGCCGGTGTACGACGTGACGTTCGAGAACGTGCAGGCCGGGCTGCGCACCGACTACCTCTTCCGGGCGGCCAACCAGCGCGGCGGGATCGTGCTGGGCACCGGTGACCTCTCGGAGCTGGCGCTGGGCTGGTGCACCTACGGCGTCGGCGACCAGATGGCGCACTACAACATCAACGCGGGCGTGCCGAAGACGCTGATCCAGCACCTGATCCGGTGGGTGGTGTCGTCAGGGCAGTTCGCGCCCGTGGTGGGTGACGTGCTCACCGACGTGCTCAACACCGAGATCACCCCCGAGCTCGTGCCCGGTGGAGACGACGGCGACGACAAGGCCGTGCAGCGCAGCGAGGCGACTGTCGGGCCGTACCCGCTGCAGGACTTCACGCTCTTCCACGTGCTGCGCTACGGGTTCCGCCCCGCGAAGATCGCGTTCCTGGCCGAGCACGCCTGGGGCGATGCGGCACGCGGCGCGTGGCCACCGGGGTACCCGGCCGACGACCGCCGCGGCTACGAGCTCGCGGAGATCCGGCATTGGCTGGAGGTGTTCGCCCAGCGGTTCTTCCAGTTCAGCCAGTTCAAGCGCTCGGCGATGCCGAACGGGCCGAAGGTGTCGGCAGGGGGCTCGTTGTCGCCGCGCGGCGACTGGCGTGCGCCCTCGGACCTGTCGGCCCGGATCTGGCTGGACGAGATCGCCAAGATCCCCACCCACTGACGGCGGGGTCGGCCTTGTCGACACGGTGAATCGGGGACGGTCAGGCGGGGGCCAGCACGACGACGGGGCGGGCGCGGCCGTCGCGGTCGCACACCAGGGCGAGGACGTGCCCGTCGGGGGCGAAGACGCCCTGGATGCCCGCCACCCCCGCCGGGCGGAGCGGACGGCCGTGCGCGAGGTCGACCGCCTCGCCCGCGTCGGCGTCCCGGCGCGGGAACGCCACGGCCACGGCCTCGTCCAACGTGAGCGACAACGACGGCGTGTCGGCCAGCGCCTCCAGGGTGCTGGCGTCGGTCAGCGTGAACGGGCCGACCCGGGTGCGGCGCAGCGCCGTGAGGTGTCCCCCTACCCCGAGCGCGGCGCCGAGGTCGCGGGCCAGCGCGCGCACGTACGTCCCCGAGGAGCACTCGACGGCGACGTCCAACTCCGGGCCCCGCCTGGCCAGCACGTCGAACGCCGACACCACGACCGGGCGCGGCGGGAGCGTCACCTCCTCGCCCGCCCGCACGCGCGCGTAAGCCCTCCGCCCGTCGACCTTGATCGCGCTCACCGAGCTGGGCACCTGCTCGATCGCACCGGTCAGGGCGGCGACGCCCGCTGCGATCGCCGCATCGGTGACGCCTGCGGGCTCGGCCGTGCCGACGATCTCGCCCTCGGCGTCATCGGTCGTCGTGGCCACCCCGAGCCGGACGGTCGCCGTGTAGGCCTTCGTGTCGAGGGCGAGGTGACCCAGCAGCTTCGTGCCGCGCTCGACGCCACAGACGAGGACGCCCGTGGCCATCGGGTCGAGCGTGCCCGCGTGGCCGATCTTGCGGGTGCGCAGGATCCGCCGCAGCCGGGCAACCACGTCGTGGCTGGTCAGCCCGGCGGGCTTATCGACGATCACGAGTCCGGCTTCCACCCGCCGATTCTCCCGCAGTCCGCCGCCATGATCGCGACGAACCCGACGTTGCCGGGGTTCGATCACCGGAAACGTCGGTCTCGCGGCGATCACGAGGCGGGGGTGACGCCCGTGGTCGCCCACCGGCCGCCGCGCACCCGCAGACCGACGGCCAGCAGGCGCACCAGCATGAACGCCGCGAGCCCCGACCAGATCCCGGCGAGCCCCCATCCGAACGCCAGCGACGCCCAGATCAGCGGCAGGAACCCGACGACGGCGGCGGCCAGCGTCGAGGTCCGCAGGAACGCGGCGTCGCCCGCACCGAGCAGCACCCCGTCGATCGCGAACACGACGCCCGCGACGGGCTGCAGCGCGGCGAAGAACCACCACGCCACGGGCACGGCCGCGAGCACCGCAGCGTCCGGCGTGAACAGCGGCGGGAGCACCCCGGACAGCGCCGCGAACAGCACGCCGAACCCGACGCCGAGCACCAGCCCGTAGCGCGTCACCTGGGCCGCTAGCGCCCGCGCCCGCTCGGCCTCCCCACCGCCGAGCGCGGCACCGACGAGCGACTGCGCCGCGATCGCCACGGCGTCGAGCACGAGGGCCATGAACGTCCAGAGCTGCAGCACGACCTGATGGGCGGCGGCCACCGGCGCGCCGAACCGGGTGGCGACAGCGGCCGCGGACAAGAAGCAGGCTTGGAAGGCGAGGCTGCGTGCGACGAGGTCGCGGCCCATGGCGAGCTGGGCGCGCAGCGCGGTCGGGCGCGGATGCCACGACCCGCCACCCTCCCTGACGAGCGCGCCCAGGAACAGGGCCGCCCCGACGCACTGGCCGATGACATTCGCCCACGCCGAGCCGACGAGCCCCAACCCGCCGAACGCGCCGATCCCGTGCACGAGCACCACACACGCCACCGCCGACACGCCATTGGCCGTCAGCACGTAGCGCAGCGGACGGGCGGTGTCCTGGACACCGCGCATCCAGCCGTTCCCGGCCAATGTCACCAGCAGCAGCGGAGCGCCGAACAACGCCACCCGCAGCCAGCTCACGGCCCCCTCGGCGATCGCGCCGCCGTTGCCGAGCGCCTCGGCGACGGGCCGCGCGACCAGCTGCCCGACACCGAGCACCACCGCGCCGACGGCGAGCGCGAGCCACGTGGCCTGCACGCCCTCGGCGACGGCGTCGGCCCGCCGCCCGGACCCGTAGAGCCGCGCGGTGCGGGCCGTCGTGCCGTAGGAGAGGAAGTTGAGCTGGCTGGTGACCTGCGCGAACAGCACGGCGGCCACCGAGAGCCCCGCCAGCGACACCGCCCCCAGCCGTCCGACGACGGCCGTGTCGACCAGCAGGTACAACGGCTCGGCCGCGAGCACGGGCAAGGCAGGCCCGGCCAGCCGCACGATCTCCCGCGCCGGGATCCGCGCCGATCTCACGCGTTCTCCGTGACGGAAGACGAGCTCACGCGATGGGCCTGCGGCACACGTAGACGTACGCAGGCGGCATGTTGCGCCACACCGGTGCGGTGACAACCACTTCCTCGAACCGCGCGCGGAGCGTGCGGCGGAACCGGCGCGCGGCCCGCAGCGCCATGCCGGGAAGGTACGCGAAGGTGGTGAACGCACCGGTCGGGCCGATCGCGTGCCCGACCTCGGTGAGCAAACGAGCCTCCGTCGCCTCGTCGAACAATGCCCATGGCAACCCGCACACCACGGCGTCGACGTGCATGACGCCACGTTCGGCGAGGAGCTTGCCGAGGTCGCGGGCGTCGCCGTGGACGACCTCGAGCCCTGGCCGGGTGCGGCCGAGGAACTCGACCATGCCCGCGTCGAGCTCCACGGCGAGATGGCGGGCGCCGGGCGGCAGCCGCTCGTCGATCACGGCGCTCACCGCGCCGGTGCCGGGGCCGAGCTCGACGACCACCGGGGTGCCGACCGTCGGGACGATGGAGGTGAGGACGGCCGACAGCCGCGCCGAGCTGGGCACGACAGCACCCATCGTTGCGGGACGCCGCAGAAACGCGGCGAGGAACGCCCATCGGTGGGCGGCGTCGGTCGGCATGGGGTGATCGGCGCTCACGAGCAAGCACCGTAGCCGCACGGGCGGGGGCGGGGCCGAACGTGGCCGTCGAGGCGCTGTTCAGGGCGCTCTAGGACGCCAGCGGCCAGCTGTTCGCCGCGAGCGCCGAGCGTACCTCGGAAAGCACCTGTCCGACCGTGCCGTCGCGGGTGAAGCCAGCGGCCGCCTGGTGACCACCGCCGCCGAGCCGTGCAGCCACACGGGACACGTCGACCGTGCCCTTGGACCGCAGCGAAGCCGACCAGCGCTGATCGCCCACCTGCTTGAGGACGAGCGCGACCTCGGCCTCCGCAGCGGTGCGGACGGTGTCGACGACGCTGTCGATCTCGGCGGCGCGGAAGCGGGCGACGTCGGCGGCGGGAACGGCGGTGTGCACGAGCCCCAACCCACCGGCGGCCTCGGGCTCCAGCACGCAGCCATCCAGCGCGCGGGCCAGCGCGGCGAACCAGGCGAAGGGGTGGGTGTCCAGTAGGGGCCGCACCAGCGTGGCGGGCTCGACGCCCGCCGCCACGAGCTCGGCGGCCAGCCGGTGGGCGGCCTCGCCCGCCGTGCGGAAGCCCACGGTATCGGTGACGAGGCCCGCGTACAGGCACCGGGCGACGTCGACGTCGAGCGGGCCGCCCATCGCCGTGAGCAGCCGACGGGCGACGACGACCGTCGCCTCCGCTGCCGGGTCGAGCAACTGGACGTCGCCGAAGCCGGGGTTGGAGATGTGGTGGTCCATCATGATCGAGACGCGGGCGGCGTAGAACGCGGCGGCCAGATCGCCGAGGCGAGCGGGCTCGGCGGCGTCGCAGGCCACCACCACGTCCGGGACGGCGGGCACCGCCGACGGGGGGACGACCAGGCCAAGCACGTCGAGGGGCGCCAAGGTGTCGGGCATCCTGTCGGGCGTCGCGAAGGCCACTCGGACCGCCACGCCGCGGCGTCGCAACGCGATGCCGAGGGCGAGTGCGCTGCCGAGGGAGTCGGCATCGGGCTGCACGTGCGCCAGGAGGGTGACATCGGCAGCGTCGGCAAGCACCTCGGCGGCGGTCCGTAAGGGGTCGGCGGCCAAGGCGCTCCTCGGGGATGGATCCAATAGACCGGACGGAGCGTAGCCGCCTGCGCCGTCGCGCACGGGTGGAACGGGCAAAAAGGCCGCGCTCAGTCGGCGTCCTCGTCCGGCTCGGGCGGGGCGCGGTAGGGGTCGGCGTCGCCCGCGTGTTGCGCACCGACCGCGAGCCGGGCCACCTCGGCGTCCGACTCACGGGTGCGGGCGAGCAGTTCCTCCATCCGTCGCGCCTCGCCGGGGACGACGTCGGCGACGAACGCCAGCGACGGCGTGTGGCGGATGCCCGTGCCCGCCCCGACCTTGGTGCGCAGCACGCCCGTCGCGCTGGCGAGCGCCGCGGCCGCGCCTGCGCTGTCGGGCTCGGCGTCGACCGTCTCGCCCAGCACGGTGTAGTAGACCGTGGCTTCGCGGAGGTCGCCCGTCACCCGTGCGTCGGTGATGGTCACCCTCGCCAGCCGCGGGTCCTTGACCTCGTGCTCAAGGGCGTCGGCCACGATGTGCGTGATGCGCTTGGCCAGCCGCCGCGCGCGGGCCTGGTCCGCCATCTCACCTCTCCCTACCTAGTCCTCGGGTCCCAGCATTCGCTGCCGTGCCGACAGGAGCTCCAGCTCGGGTCGGGCGGCAACGAAGCGCTCACAGCGGTCGAGCACCGCCGTCACGTGGCCGTGGTCGGCGCCGACGCAGCTCACGCCGATCAGCGACCGCCGGTGCAGGTCGAGATGACCTGCCTCGGCGACCGCGACCTCGAACTTCCGGCGCAGCTCGGCGACGATCGGCCGCACCAGCGACCGCTTCTGCTTCAAGGAGTGGACGTCCCCCAACAGGACGTCCAGCTCCAACGCTCCGACATACAGCGACATCACGCTCCGCGGCTCGTGCGCGGTAACGAGTGCTAGGGCACTCGTTACCGCGCACAGGCGTCAGCTTCGGGGCTTCTCCCGCATCTCGAAGGTCTCGATGACGTCGCCTTCCTTGATGTCGTTGAAGCTGCCGAGCGTGAGACCACACTCGTAGCCCTCGCGGACCTCGACGACGTCGTCCTTCTCCCGCCGCAACGAGGCGATCGACAGGTTCTCGGTCACCACGACGCTGTCGCGGATCAGGCGGGCCCTGGCGTTGCGCCGGATGACCCCACCCATGACCAGACAGCCCGCGATCGACCCGAAGCGCGAGGACCGGAAGACCTGGCGGACCTCTGCCCTGCCCAGCTCGACCTCCTCGAACTCCGGCTTGAGCAGGCCCTTCAGCGCCGCCTCGATCTCCTCGATGGCCTGGTAGATCACCGTGTAGTAACGGATCTCCACGCCCTCGCGGTTGGCGAGCTCGGTGGCCTTCCCCTCGGCGCGGACGTTGAAGCCCAGCACGATGACGTTGTCGGCGATGGCGAGGTTGATGTCGCCTTCGGTGATTCCACCGACGCCGCGGTGGATCACCCGCAGCTCGACGTCGTCACCCACATCGATCTTCAGGAGCGCGTCTTCGAGAGCCTCGACGGTACCCGAGTTGTCGCCCTTGATGATCAGGTTGAGCTGGTTGGTCTCCTTCAGCGCGGCGTCGAGATCCTCGAGCGAGACGCGCTTGCGGCGGCTGGCCAGCTCGGCGTTGCGCTCGCGGGCGCGGCGCCGGTCGGCGATCTGGCGGGCCACCCGGTCCTCGTCGACGACGAGGAAGGTGTCGCCTGCGCCCGGCACCGACGTGAAGCCGATGACCTGCACCGGACGCGCAGGCAGAGCCGCAGTGACGTCGGCGCCGTGCTCGTCGAGCATCCGCCGGACGCGCCCGGAGGCGTCGCCCGCGACGATCGAGTCGCCGACGTGCAACGTGCCGCGTTGCACCAGCACCGTGGCCACCGGGCCGCGGCCGCGGTCCAGATGGGCCTCGATCGCGACGCCCTGGGCCTCCATGTTGGGGTTGGCTCGCAAGTCAAGCGACGCGTCTGCCGTGAGGAGGATGGCCTCCAGGAGCTGATCGATGTTGGTGCCCTGCTTCGCCGAGATGTCGACGAACATCGTGTCGCCGCCGTACTCCTCCGCGACCAGGTTGTACTCGGTGAGCTGCTGGCGGATCTTCGCCGGGTTGGCGCCCTCGACGTCGATCTTGTTGACCGCGACCACGATCGGCACGTCGGCCGCCTGGGCGTGGTTGATGGCCTCCACCGTCTGCGGCATGACGCCGTCGTCGGCGGCGACCACGATCACCGCGATGTCCGTGGACTTGGCGCCGCGGGCACGCATGGCGGTGAACGCCTCGTGGCCAGGGGTGTCGATGAAGGTGATCGGACGCTCGTAGCCCTCCAGCTCGGTGAGGACCTGGTAGGCGCCGATGTGCTGGGTGATGCCGCCCGCCTCGCCCTCACGGACGTTGGTCTTGCGGATCGTGTCCAGCAGGCGCGTCTTGCCGTGGTCGACGTGACCCATGATCGTGACGACCGGCGGCCGGAACTCGAGGTCGTCGTCGTCGCCCGCGTTCTCGCCGTAGGAGAGGTCGAAACTGTCGAGCAGCTCGCGGTCCTCCTCCTCCGGGCTGACGACCTGGACGACGTAGTTCATCTCGCCGCCGAGCAGCTCCAGCACCTCGTCGGAAACCGACTGGGTGGAGGTGACCATCTCGCCGAGGTGGAACAGCACCTGCACCAGCGACGCCGGGTTGGCGCCGATCTTGTCGGCGAAGTCGGTGAGCGACGCACCACGGGCGAGCTTGATCGTCTGACCGTCGCCCTTCGGCAGGCGGACGCCGCCGACCGAGGGAGCCTGCATGGCGTCGTATTCCTGGCGCTTCTGCCGCTTCGACTTGCGGCCCTTACGGGCAGGCCCGCCGGGACGGCCGAACGCGCCTGCGGCACCGCCGCGGCCACGGCCACCTGCACCGCCGCCGCCACCGGGACGACCGCCGCCGGGCCCGCCGCGGAATCCGCCGCCACCGGCGGGAGCACCGCCGCCACCGGGACCGCCGCCACCGGGACGGAAGCCGCCGCCACCCGGACGACCGCCCGGACCACCCGGACGACCGCCCGGACCACCCGGACCACCCGGACCACCCGGACCGCCGGGACGACCGCCCGGACCGCCACGTCCACCCGCGCCACCAGGGCCGGTACGACCTGCAGCGGGACGGGTGGGCATCATGCCCGGGTTCGGCCGCGGCGGCATGTTGCCGGGCGACGGCGAGCGGGGACCGCCCTGGCCGGGGCGGGGCGCCGCGGGGCGCGGTCCACCCGGACGGGCGTTGCCGCCCTGGGCCGCGGGCGCCTGGCCACCCTGTCCGGCACCGCCCTGCGCGGGCGGGCCGGGCCGGGGCGCGGCCGGGCGCGGCGGAGCGCCGGAGCCGACGCCGAAGGGGTTGTTGCCGACCCGCGGTGTACGCGGGCCCGGCTTGGGGGCCTGCGGGCGCGGCGGCACGGTGGCCGTGCCGTCGGCGGCGGGCTGGGCCGGACCGGTCTGCGGACGTGCGGGCGCGGGGCGAACGCCACCGGACCGCGGCGCGCCCGTCGGGGCGGGGCGGTCCGGGCTCGCCGGACGCTCGGCCGCCGGGCTCTGCGCGGGCGCCGGAGACGGGCTCGGCGCCTCGCGCTCGACGGTCGGGGCCTGCTCGACGACCGGGCTCTGCGGCGCGACCGTAGGCGGCGCCTGCGGAGCAGGCTCCTGCGGTCGCACGGCCGGGCCCGGCCGGGGCCCTGGACGCGGGCCGGACGTGCCCGTGCGGGCGGCCTCCGTTGCTCCGGGTGCGGGACGCACAGGAGCGTCGGCCCTTGCCGCGGGGGCCGGGACCGCACGCTGACCCGGCGCGGACTGGCCTGCGGAACGGGGACGGCCGCCGCCTGGACGGCGCGCGGAACCGTTGTCGGCTCCACCGGCCATGGCATCCCGCAGCTTGCGCACGACGGGAGCCTCGACGGTGGAGGAGGGGGACTTCACGTACTCCCCGAGATCCTGCAACTTGCTGAGGACTTGCTTGCTGCTGATGCCGAGCTCTTTGGCGAGCTCGTGCACGCGGGCCTTGCCTGCCACTGCACTCCTTGTTACTCGGAGGCCGGCGGCTGGTTTCCGCTCGACCTCGAACCTAGTGTCGAAGCACGTTCATGGTGCGATCTTCACGACTGGCTCATGACGGGTCGACCTTGCTCTCTTCTTCGACGGACCCAGGCGTTTCCCGGGCCCCGCTTGCGACGATCAGATGCTGCCGCACCGGACCGGTGTCCAGCGGCCCCGCGACGCGCAATGCACGCGGGAACGCCGAGCGCCGCTCGGCACGGTGGAGGCACTCCAGGGCGGGGTGCAGCCACGCACCACGTCCAGGAAGCCGCCGCCGCGGATCCGGAACCAAGGCTCCGTGCACCGCGACGACCCGCAGCAGACCGTCGGCCGACGCCCGCGAGCGGCAGCCCACACACGTCCTGATCGGTGCCGGACGAACGGAGGCTGCGCCCAGGTCGTGGGCCGGGCCCGAGTGTAGCGCAGCGTCCCTGCGATCTCCGCTCGTGGCCGGGGCTCCGGTCCGCCGAGTGGTCTGTGCCGCTGATTCGCTCGCAGGCTCGCTCAGTGCTGACCTCTCGCTCGCAGGCTCGCTCAGCGCCGACCTTTCGCTCGCAGGCTCGCTCAGCCGACCGACTCCGACTCTGGTGCCCCCGACGCCGAGCGCGGATCGGCGTCGCTGCGGATGTCGATGCGCCAGCCGGTGAGGCGGGCGGCCAACCGGGCGTTCTGGCCTTCCTTGCCGATGGCCAGCGACAGCTGGAAGTCCGGGACGACGACCCGCGCCGTGCGGTTCTTCGCGTCGAGCACGGTGACCGAGATGACCTTCGACGGCGAGAGCGCGTTGCCGACGAACGTCGCCGGATCCTCCGACCAGTCGATGATGTCGATCTTCTCGCCGTTCAGCTCGCTCATCACGCCGCGCACCCGTGCGCCCATCGGCCCGATGCACGCGCCCTTCGGGTTGACGCCGGGCACCGTCGACCGCACGGCGATCTTGGACCGGTGCCCCGACTCACGGGCGACGGCCACGATCTCGACCGAACCGTCGACCAGCTCGGGCACCTCCAGCGCGAACAGCTTGCGCACCAGACCCGGATGCGTCCGACTCAACGTGATCTGGGTGCCGCGCATTCCCCTGGTGACGCCGACGACGTAGCAGCGGATCCGCTCGCCGTGCACGTAGGTCTCGCCGGGCACCTGCTCGCCCTGGGGCAGCACGCCCTCGATCTGGCCCTGCAGGGCGACCACCACGACGCCGCGGGCGTTGGCGCGCGCATCCCGCTGGATGACCCCCGAGACGATCTCGCCCTCCTTCGCGGAGAACTCGCCGAACGTGCGCTCGTGTTCGGCATCCCGCAGGCGCTGCACGATGACCTGCCGCGCGGTGGTGGCCGCGATCCGCCCGAAGCCCTCGGGGGTGTCGTCCCACTCCTTGGCGACCGCCCCGTCCTCCGCGAGCTCCTGGGCCATGACGCGCACGAGCCCGGTCTTGCGGTCGATGTCGATGCGCGCGTGCGACTGGTGGCCGGTGGTGTGCCGGTAGGCGGTGAGCAGGGCGGTCTCGATCGCCTCCAGGACCGTGTCGAAAGGGATCTCCTTGTCGCGCTCGATGGCGCGCAGTGCGGCGATGTCGACGTTCACTCGGGATCCCCTGGATTGGTTTCAGCAAGCATCGCAACCTCGGACTCGGGCGCGGGCTTGAACTCCACCTCGACGGCGGCGCGATCGACGTCGGCGTAACGGACCCGCCGCAGGACACCGTCGACCAGCATCGTGACCGCGTCCTCGTCCGCCGCCCCGACCCGGCCGGTGAACGGCTTGCCCTCCTGCGGCCGCACGGTGACCAGGCGCAGCCGGGCCCGGCGCCAGTGCCGTGGCGTCGTGAGCGGCCGGTCGACGCCCGGCGAGGTGACCTCGAGGGTGTACGAGCCACCGATGAGGTGCTCGTGGCGGTCCAGCTCGGCGGCGGCGGCCTTGGAGAGCTTGGCGATGTCGTCCAGCCCGACCCCCGAGTCGGAATCGACGACGACCTTCACGGTGTGGCGGCGGCCCGTCGCGCGGACGTCCAGGTCGTCGAGCTCGAAGCCTGCGTCGGCCACGATCGGCTCCAGCAGGCCATGCAGCTGCCCCGGCAACGGCCCTGGTGATGGGCGCACAGGACGGGAAGGGGGCATTTGCGCTGGCTCCTGCGTGGCGAGGGAGGGTGGGTCCGTCAGGGTATCGCGCCCGACGGTGGGCTCCGCCGGTCGCGCTCCGCCGATCCCCGCGTCGGGGTCCACTGGCAGGATGGTCGATCCCGGACGGCTGGCGGAGGTGTGGATGGCGGGGCAGGCCGAGACGCGGACCCGCACACGGGCACGGACACTGACACGGACACTGACACGGCGTGGGCTGCTCACCGCGCTGCTGCTGGTGCCGCCCGCGCTGGCGGGCTGCGCCCCGAGGCCGTCGGCGCAGGCCACGGCGCCCGACCCGCTCATCGCGCTGGCCGTAGCCGCACGCGCCGACGCCGCGCTGGCGGCTGCCGTGATCGCGGCGACGCCCGATCTCGCCGGGCGGGTCGGGCCGGTGCGGGACGCGCGCACCGAGCACGCTGCCGCGCTCGAAGCCGAAGTGGCCCGCCAGGCCGGGACCACGACGGCACCGGGAACGCCCCGGTCCAGCGCGGCGCCAACGCCTGTGGGCGCCTCCACCGTGGACGGACTGCGACGCTCGGTCGGCGCCGCGGCGGAGGCGGCAGGGCAGGTCGCGATGACCGCTGATGCGCGCCGGGTGGGGCTCGTGGCGTCGGTGGCGGCGTGCTGTACGACGTACGCAGCGGCGCTGGGGTGAGCAGGGCATGAGCGAACGGACGGCACCGGTCTCGGCGATCGACGGGAAGGCGACGCAGGCGTTGCAGGCGGCCCTCGGCGCCGAGCACGCGGCGCTGTGGTGCTACTCGCTGGCCGTCGCGTTCCTGGTCGAGCCGCAGCAGAGCCAGGCCCGCCGCGACGCGGACGTCCATCGTGAGCTGCGCAGCCGCATCGAGCAGACACTCACCGAGATCGGCCAGCGCCCCGTCTCGGCCCAGCCCGCCTACGCGACGCCGCAGCCGGTCACCGATCCTCTGTCGGCTGCGCGGCTCGCGGTCGTCGCCGAGACCGACTGCCTGACGTCCTGGCGTGCGCTGCTGGAGCAGACCACCGACCGCGGGTTGCGCGAGGCGGGCCTGAAGGCGCTCGCCGACGGCACCGGCCGGTGCGCGCGGTGGCGCACCGTGATCGGTGCCACGCCCGCGATACCGGTCTTCCCCGGGCGGCCCTGACGCTCAGCGGGTCAGGGCGTCGACCGCGCGGTCGACGTCGTCGTCCGTGTTGTACAGGTGGAACGCCAGCCGGGCCGCCCCGGCCCGCGCACTCGCCACGACGCCTGCCGCGGTGAGCAGCGCCATCGCGTCTGGGCGGCGCACGGCGACGATCGCCGAGGCCGCGGACGGCATGCCAAGGCCTGCGCAGAACGCGTCGGCCAGGCCGATGCAGTGCGCCTGTACCGCCGGGCGGTCCAGCCCGGCGAGCCACGGCAGCGCGACGGCCGCGCCTGCCTGGCAGTACCACGCGGGCGAGGTGTCGAGGGCCCGCGCGTCGGGGGCGAGGCGCAGCGGCAGCCCGTAGACGCTGTCCCAGACGTCGGCCCCGGCGTACCAGCCTGCGTGGTGGGGCACGACGGGCCAGCCCGGCCGCAGCGCGAGCCAGGCCGTGCCCCGCGGGCTGAGCAGCCACTTGTAGCCTGCCGCCACGACGGCGTCGGCGAACGCGAGGTCGGCGTCGAGCCAGCCGAGCGACTGTGTGGCGTCCAGCACCACCCGGGTGCCGCAGGCCTGCGCGGCGCGCAGGGCGTCCAGGTCGACGAGGCGGCCGTCGGCGGACTGCGCCACGCTGACCGCGACGACGTCACACCCGGCGGCCCGCTCCCCCAGCTCGGCAAGCTCGGCCTGCACCAGGCTGACACCCCGGCAAGACTGCACGGCGAACGGCCAGGTCACGCTCGTGAACTCGCCCGCGGCCACGAGCACCCGCGCACCGTCGGGCACGCTTGCCGCGAGCAGCCCTACCAGCGACGACACCGAAGCGCCGATCGCCACCCATCCGGGCGGCACCCCCACGAGGTCGGCGAAGCCGCGGCGGGCGGCCGCGGCGGGCTCGTCGAAGTCGGGAGGGCGGTCGCGGCCGGTGCGCCAGCCGCGCACCGCATCGGCCACGGCGTCGGCGACCGGGACGGGCGGCACGCCGACGCTTGCGGTGTTGAGATAGCCGTCGGGGACATCGAACTCGCAACCGAAGGCCGTCCGCACGCCTGCGACAGTAGGCCTGTGCAGACCGAAGTGATCGAGATTCGCACCGGGAACCACGAGGCCGTCGTCGCCCTCGACCAGGAGATCGACCGGTTCCTCGGCGCGGCAGGCGCGCGGGAAGGCCTGCTATCCGTCTGGGTGCCGCACGCGACGGCGGGCCTCGCCGTGATCGAGACGGGTGCGGGAAGCGACGCCGACCTGCTCGCCGCGCTGCGCGACCTGCTGCCCGCGCACGACCGGTGGCGCCACCGGCACGGAAGCGCGGGGCACGGCCGTGACCACGTGCTCCCTGCGATCGTCTCGCCCTCGCTCGCCGTGCCGGTGCTCGACGGCCGACCGGCGCTGGGCACGTGGCAGTCGGTGTGCCTCGTCGACACGAACCGGGACAACCCGGTCCGCTCGGTTCGGCTGTCTTTCCTGGCCGGGTAGCGGTCCGGCGGGCTCAGCGCACGGTCGACGACGACTCGAAGACGAACACCCTCGCACCGAGCCGAACACGCGTGCCGGGCAGGAGTCGTCGGCTGCGGCGTGGGGGAAGCGCGGTCCACTGGCCCTCGTCGGGGCCGGAGACGTCGGTGCCGTTGCCAGAGCCGTTGTCGATGACCAGCACGTCCCATCCGCTGACCCGGATCTCGGCGTGCGCGGGCGACACCGATCCCGTCTGGTCGTCGACGACGATGGGGCGCAGTTCGCCGGTGCGCACCCGCTCGTCGACGTTCGGCATTCGGCCGACGAGGTAACCGCCGTCGACGAGGTGGGCGGCGCCGTCGTCGAACACGAGCGTGCCCAGCGCGGGCCGCGGACCGGCGACGAGGCCGCCGACCCGTTCGTCGATCGGCGCTGCGCACTCGCGGCACGACGGCGAGCGCGGGTCGTTGAGGTGGCCGTTCTCGCAGCGATAGCCGCGGATCCGGGGCCCGCGCCTGCGGCCAGGCGCCTCTTCGGATTCCGGGTCGACGGGCGCCGCGGTGCGCTCCGCGACGTCCGGCGCCGCCTCGTGGCCGGGAAGGGCCGCGGCGCGCGGCAGCGGGGTGTGCGGCTCCGGCGTGAGCGACGGGATGGGCGGCGGCCGGGTGGGGCCGGGCGCGCCCTCGGGTGGCGCGGCGAACCCGTCCGGGGCGACGGAACCAGCGAGGGGGTCGACAGCCGATCCGGGGGCGGGTCGCGGGGGCGGCTTCGCGGGCAGGCGCGAACAACGAGGCCGTCGGCGGCTGCGCTGACGTCGGTGCTGCCGTCGGTGCTGACGTCGGTGCTGACGTCGGTGCTGCCGTCGGTGCTGACGACTGCGCTGACGTCGGTGTGGACGTCGGTGCTGACGTCGGTGTAGATGCCGGTGCTGACGTCGGTGTGGATGCCGGTTCGGCAGGCCACGCCCGGGTCGTCGCCGATCGGGGCCGCACGGGCAACGCGTCCGCCGACGACGTTCCGACCAGGCCCGCACCGGCCTCCGGCGGGGCGCCGTTCAGCGCATCGCGCCCTATCGGTGCTCCGGCCTCGGCCGGTGAGTCGGCGAATGCGGGTGCGCGCAATGGCTCGTCGGCGGGGGCGTCCGACGGCAGCGGGTCGCAGGCCGTGTCGGCAGGCGGGTCGGCCAGGGTGTCGGGGGTTGCCCACTCCTCCACAGGCGCGGCCGGGGCTTCGAGCGCGTGGCGACCCCCCGGCGTGCCGTTTCCCGGATCGGCCACCCCCCAGCCGTCCGACCCGGTGATCGGCTCGGCCTCGTGATCCAACCACTCGAACGGGCTCACACCGGGATCCGGCCGGTCGATCCACGCTGCGCTCGGCTCGTGCTCCGGCCCGGCCACCGGCGCAGGGTCTAACCAGCCGTCAAGGTCGTCATCGGTCCCCAAGGGCGGCTCGTCGGTCGGCGCGCCGTCCCAACCGTTCGTCGAACCACCGCCCGCCATCGCAGGAGGCTCATCGTCCTCGGCGGTGGCTTCCGGATCGGCCGCCCGGGCTGCCCCGTTCCGGCCACCCACCTCCGTCCCAGCCGCTCGTTGCGCGGGCACGCCCGACGCCGGCGGCGGACCGG
Source organism: uncultured Actinomycetota bacterium (assembly GCA_963736375.1). GTDB lineage: Bacteria > Actinomycetota > Actinomycetes > Mycobacteriales > Pseudonocardiaceae > Pseudonocardia. The sequence goes on along the minus strand of CAVTOL010000015.1, from coordinate 284,784 downwards.
CAAAAGGGTCGGATGTCTCCTCGCTGGTGGCGAACCACTCGTGCCCCGGCGCTGCGTCATCGTCGGCTTGGTCGTCGAGGCCGAAGCCTGCCGGGCGCAGCACCACGCCCGCACCGGGGACGACGCCCGCCCGCAGGTCGTGGACGTCGGCCGGATCGGCGCGCACCTCGCCGCCGTTCAAGCTGAGCACGATGGCCGAAGCGGGGCGAGGCATCAGCCGGTCGGTCCCGATCGCCGCGTGCGCCCCGGAGAGCGCCAACCCGCCTGCGGCGTCGACCCGTGCGTCGACGTCACCGACGAGGTACACGGCGAGTTGGTCGCCTGCCGCAGCGATCGTCCCGAAACGCAACTGCGGACCGGGCGCATCGGCACCACTCATCCAGGTGGCCAGCCGCCGCGCGAGCGTCCGCCCGGGCTCTCGTCCGGCCACGTCCGCGCACACGGCGAGGAGCGCCCTCAGCGGTTCGGGATCGGAGCAGTGCGCCACGCAAACGATGCCGGGAAATCGACCGACGACGCCGTCGCCCGCTCCCACAACGGCGCGCAGCCCGTCGAAGCCAACCGTGTCGTCAGTGACGTCTGTCGTCACACGCATGGCGGACAGTGTGCCGTCGTGCTAGCACACAGTGACCCGATTGCGTGGTCTCAGGCGCCCACCGGTACGGCGAGTGCGACGGCCAGCCCACTGCCGACGCTGCCCGTGACCGTTCCGAGCAGCCTGGTCCACCCGTCCCGGAACACGGGATCGGAGTCCAGCGCGACGTCGGTCAGGTTGCGCGCGCTCTCGCCGTAGCCGTCGGTCGCGTACACCGCGTCGCAGACGCCTTCCGGCAGCGCGATCTGCGACGTAGCCATCGGCCCCGCCCCGGACGACGCCGAGGCGAAGTCCTGGTAGATCTCGAAGTGGATGTGCGGCCAGCGGCCCGCGTAGCACGCCGGGAAGATGCTGGTGAACTGCGCGGCGCCGTCCGCGTCGACGACCTGGACGCCACGCAGGTAGTTCTCCCGCGTCACACCGGGTGAGTACAGCGAGTAGCGGCCGTCGCGGTCGCAGTGCCAGACGTACACCGCCGCCTCGGGGAACGCGGCGCAGTTCGCGGAGGTGTCGGTGACCGTCACCTTGATCGTCAACGGCACGCCGACAGCGACCGCGGACGCGGTGCCGAAGCTCGATCGGATGTCGCTGCGCACGATGCCTGCCTGGCCGAGGACGTCCGCACCGTTCGAGCCGTCGGCCGGGAAAGGGCCCGCGGTCTCCTCGGGGATCTCCACGCAGGCACCGGAGGCGGCGCCGGTGCTCGGCGGCACGTCGATCGCGCTGTTCGGCGTGGCGGCCGTCGTCGTCTCGGGCGTCGAGTCGGTGCCGGCACAGGCCGCCACCGCGGCGAGGCCCGCACCGGCGAGCAGGCCCAGCAGCGCACGACGACGCAGCAGCGGGAGGTCGGCGACGAGGCCACGGTCGTGGTCCTCGGGGACGCCGCCGACGTTGAGCGGACGCACGGTGACCACTGTGCCCGATCGTCACCCGATCGGTTGCACTACCCCCGCACGAGCCCCGCGAGGTGCTCGACCGCGACGACGAGCGGGATCTCCTCCCGCTCGCCGGTGCCGCGGTCCTTGACCTCGATCTTCCCGTTGGCCAGGCCGCGGCCGACGACCACGATCGTGGGCACGCCGATCAGCTCGGCGTCGGCGAACTTGACGCCGGGCGAGGCCGTGCGGTCGTCGAGCAGCACCCGGATGCCGACGGCGTCGAGCGCGGCGGCCAGGTCCGCAGCAGCGCCGACGATCTCCTCGCTCTTCCCGGCGATCACCAGGTGCACGTCGAACGGCGCCACCGAACGCGGCCATACCAGCCCGTGCTCGTCGGCGCTCTGCTCGGCGATCGCCGCGACCAGCCGCGACACCCCGATGCCGTACGAGCCCATCGTGATGCGGATCGGCTTGTTGTTCGCGTCGAGCGCGTCGAGGCCCAGCGCTTCGGTGTACTTGCGGCCGAGCTGGAACACGTGCCCGATCTCGATGCCGCGGGCCGCTTCGAGGGGGCCGGAGCCGTCCGGCGCGGGGTCGCCGGGGCGCACCTCGGCGGCCTCGATCGTGCCGTCGGGGGTGAAGTCGCGTCCCGCCACCAGGTCGACGACGTGGTGGTCGGGCTTGTCGGCCCCGGTCACCCACGCGGTGCCGGTGACGATACGCGGGTCGACCAGGTACTTCACTCCGTTCGCGGCCAGCGCCCCCGGCCCGATGTAGCCCTTGACCAGGAACGGATACCGAGCGAAGTCCGCCTCGTCGAGCAGCGCGACCTCGGCCGGGTCGAGCGCGGCCTCCAGGCGCTTCATGTCGACCTCGCGGTCGCCGGGCACGCCCACGCCGAGCAGCGTCCACTCGTTGGCACCCGGAGCGCGCGTCTTGAGCAGCACGTTCTTGAGGGTGTCGGCGGCGGTGAAGGTGCGGCCGAGGTCGTGCCCAACACCGTTGTCACGGTTGAGGAAGTCGACGAGCGTCTCGATCGTGGGGGTGTTCGGCGTGTGGTGCGCCTGTGCCTCCGGAAGGCCCTCGACGGAGCGGACGGGCGGCGCCGGTGTGGTGACCGCCTCCACGTTGGCCGCGTAGCCGCCGGGGCTGCGCACGAACGTGTCCTCGCCGGTCTCGGCGACGGCGAGGAACTCCTCCGACGCCGACCCGCCCATCGCTCCCGAGGTCGCGGCGACGATCACGTACCGGAGCCCGACGCGGTCGAAGATCCTCACGTAGGCGTCGCGGTGCAGCCGGTAGGACTCGGCGAGCCCCTCGTCGGTGAGGTCGAACGAGTACGAGTCCTTCATGAGGAACTCGCGGCCGCGCAGGATGCCCGCCCGCGGCCGCGCCTCGTCCCGGTACTTCGTCTGGATCTGGTAGAGGATCACCGGGTAGTCCCGGTAGGAGGCGTACTCGCCCTTGACGAGCTGGGTGAACAGCTCCTCGTGCGTGGGGCCGAGCAGGTAGTCGCCGCCCTTGCGGTCCTTGAGCCGGAAGATGTTGGGCCCGTACTCGGTCCAGCGGCCGGTGGCCTCGTAGGGTTCGCGGGGCAGCAGGGCGGGCAGGTGGATCTCCTGCGCGCCCATGGCGTTCATCTCCGCGCGCACGACCTCCTCGACGCGCCGCAACACCTTCAGGCCCAGCGGCAGCCACGAGTAGATCCCGGGCGCGATGCGGCGGACGTAGCCGGCGCGGACGAGCAGCTTGTGGCTCGGCACCTCTGCGTCGGCGGGGTCGTCGCGGAGGGTGCGCAGGAACAGCGTCGACATCCGGGTGAACACCCCGCAAAGCGTAGCGACGCCTCATTCACGGCGTCGCGCCAGCGCGCCGCCGTCGCCACCGTCGCCGACGTCGCGGGATTCGACGAGGCGATCAGGATCGTCGCGAACTCGATCACCGGAGTCAGACGGGGAGGTGCAGGTTCACGTCGCGAGCGGCGTCGGCGAGCTCGGTGAGCTCCACGACGTCGACCCCCGCGGCGCGCAGCCGCTCGGCGCCCTCGCCGTGCACGAACAGCTCCGGCTCACGCCAGGCGAACACCACGCGCCCGATCCCGGCGGCCAGAATCAGCTCCGTGCAGCTGCGCGGCCGGGACGCGCGAACGCTGCACGGTTCGAGGGAGCTGTAGAGCGTGGCGCCCGCCGGGGCCCGCCAGCCGGGGCCGAGCGCGGCGAGCGCGACCTCCTCGGCGTGGTCGCGGGGGTCGTGTTGGTGGGTGTAGCCCGCCGCGAGGCGCCCGCCGTGCGGGTCGACGATCAGCGCGCCGACCGAGAACGCGTACGCCGACGGCAACGTGTGCTTGGCCAGGGCGATCGCCTCGAGCAACAGCCCACGGTCGTCCACTCCCCGATTGTCCTCCGCGGCCGGTCTCGCGGGCCACGGGGGTGATCAGGTCCGCCGATCACTTAGTGAACGAGCAGCCACCGCACGTCACGGCCGAACGACCACACCAGGGCGATCAGCGCCACGGCCGCCAGTACCGCGGCGACCGCGTGCGGCCAGATCGGCGCGGCGGCCGCGACGAGCAGCGCGCCCTGCATCGCGGCGACGACCTTCCGCGCCCTGCTGAACGGCAGCGGCGCCCGCAGCCGCGGCACGACGAACATCGCGGCGACGAACGCGTAGCGCATCAGCCCGATCGCGAGTACCCACGGCCCCAGCGTGCGGCAGACCAGCACGCTCAGCACGAGGATGAGGAACGCGTCGACCTCCATGTCGAACCGGGCCCCGAGCACCGAGACGGTGTCGTAGCGGCGGGCGAGGTAGCCGTCGAGGCCGTCGAGGGCGAGCGCCACGGAGCCGATGGCCACCAGCACGACCAGCTGTGCGCCGTTCGCGCCCGCCGCCACGAGCGCGGTGACGCCGCCGACGAGCGTCGCGCGCGCGAGCGTCACCTGGTTCGCCGCGCCTGCCGCTCTCGCCCGCCCCTGCGGATCATGCCGAGCCAGCAGCAGGCCCGTGACCAGCGCGAATGCCAGTCCCGCTACCCAGCCGAGCGGGCTCAGCCCGACTGCTGCCGCGACGCCGCCGAGCACGACGAGCTGTCCCGCACCCGCAACGGCGAGCTCGCGGTCGAACACCGTGCTCGTCGCGTAAGTACTGATGGCCATGCCCTCCTCACGGAGCGGACGGGTATGCGGTTCACCCTCCATCGTGCGTCCCACGCCGCGGGCGGCCCCGACCGGGGTGCAGGATCGGGCGCATGTCCGGTGTGTCGCGTGCGTTCTGGCTGCGTTCCCCCGGCGTCGGCGAAATACGCACGGCGCCCTTGCCGCCGCCGGGACCGGACGAGGTCCTGGTGCGCGCCCGGTACTCCGGGATCAGCCGGGGCACGGAGACGCTGGTGTTCCGCGGTGGGGTGCCGCCGAGCCAGCACGCGCTGATGCGCGCCCCGTTCCAGGACGGCGAGTTCCCCGGCCCCGTCAAGTACGGCTACCTCTCGGTGGGGGTCGTGGAGCAGGGGCCCGACCCGCTCGTCGGGCGGACCGTGTTCTGCCTGTACCCGCATCAGGACCGCTATGTCGTGCCCGCGAGCGCGGTGACGCCCATCCCCGAAGGGGTGCCCGCGGGGCGCGCGGTGCTGGCGGGCACGGTCGAGACGGCCGTCAATGCGCTCTGGGACGCCGCGCCGCTGGTCGGCGACCGGATCGCCGTGGTCGGGGGCGGGATGGTCGGCTGCTGCGTCGCCCGGCTGCTGACCGCCCTTCCCGGCGCGCGGGTGGAGCTGGTCGACGCCGACGAGACGCGGGCGACGGTCGCCGCGGCGCTCGGCGTGCCGTTCCGGGCACCCGCCGAGGCGGCGGACGGCTGCGATCTCGTCGTGCACGCCACCGGTCACCCCGACGGCCTCACCCTCGCGCTCGGGCTGCTCGGCGAGGAAGGCGAGGTGATCGAGCTGTCCTGGTACGGCGACCGGCTCGTGCCCGTCCCCCTCGGGGAGGCGTTCCACTCGCGGCGGCTCACCGTGCGGGCGAGCCAGGTGGGGGCGATCGCCGCTCGACGACGGGTGCGGCGCACCCACGCCGACCGCCTGGCGCTCGCGCTCGACCTGCTGGCCGATCCGGCGTTCGACACCCTGATCTCCGGCGACGTGCCGTTCGACCACCTACCGACCGTGCTCGCCGAACTGGCGGAGGGCCACCGTTCGGCGCTGTGCCAGCGGGTGATCTATGACCACGATGGATGACGTGTTCCGGGTGACGGTCCGCGACCACATCATGGTCGCCCACAGCTTCCGCGGCGAGGTCTTCGGGCCCGCCCAGGCCATGCACGGGGCGACGTTCGTGGTCGACGCCACGTTCCGGCGCGCCGAGCTGGATGCCGACAACATCGTCGTCGACATCGGACTGGCCACCCATGAGCTCGGGAAGGCGCTCGCCGACCTCAACTACACCAACCTCGACGAGCACCCCGACCTGAAGGGCGTCAACACGACCACCGAGTTCCTGGCCAGGCTGATCGCCGACCGGCTTGCCGACCGGATCCACGCGGGCGCCCTCGGCGAGGCGGCGCGCGGGATCGCGGGCATCGAGGTCACGCTCCACGAGTCGCACGTCGCGTCGGCTGGCTACGAGCGCAGCCTATGAGTCGCGTGCACGTCGTGCTGCCGGGCAACGTCGACGACCCACGGTCGCCCAGCGGCGGCAACACCTATGGGCGCCGGGTCGCGAACGAGCTGGCCGCGCTCGGCTGGACGGTCGCGCGGCACCGGGTACCCGGGAGCTGGCCGCGCCCGTCCACCGCCGAGGAGGCCGGGTTGGCCAGGTTGCTCGCGGCCGTGCCCGACGACGAGATCGTGCTGCTCGACGGGTTGGTGGCGTGTGGGGTACCGGAGGTCGTCGCCCCACACGCGGGGCGGGTGCGCGTGGTTGTGCTGGTGCACCTCCCGTTGGCCGACGAAGCAGGCCTGCCTGCCGACGTGGCCGCCGACCTGGACGCCCGCGAACGCGCCACCCTGCGCGCTGCCGACGCCATCGTCGTCCCCAGCGCGGCGGCGGCCCGGCGGCTCGCGCGCGACGTCCGGGCCGCCGAGGCAGACCCGGCCGGTCGCCGTAGCGGCCGGGCCGCCGAGGCAGACCCGGCCGGTCGCCGTACCGCCGCGGGGTCGGACGCCGGATTCGCCGCCGACGCCACCGGGCCACCCGCTGACGCCGACCCTGCCGGCCGCCCTACTGACGCGGGGCTGGCCGCCGGACTTGCCGCGTCCACCGCCGGACCATCTGCACGGCAGGCCCGCGACACGGACACGGCGGGTGCGGAAGCCGCGGCGTTCCTCCCGGTGTTCATCGCGGAGCCGGGCACCGACCCGGCGCCGTGGGCTGCGGGCACGGACGGCGCGTCGGCGCTGCTGTGCGTGGCCGCGGTGACGCCCGTCAAAGGCCACGACGTGCTCGTCGACGCCCTTGCCGCCGTCGCCGACCGGCCGTGGACGTGCGTGTGCGCAGGTCCGTTGGACCGCGCGCCCGACCACGTCGCCGACGTGCGACGACGCATCGCCCGCGCCGGGCTCGCCGACCGGATACGCTTGGTCGGCCCCCTCGACCCGAACGCCCGCGACGCCGCCTACTCCGCCGCCGATCTCGCCGTGCTGGCCTCACGGACCGAGACCTACGGGATGGCCGCCGCCGAGGCGCTCGCCCGCGGCTTGCCGTTGATCGCGACCACCGGCGGCGGCCTTCCCGACACGGTCGGCCACACCCCCGACGGCACCCGGCCCGGCCTGCTCGTCCCGCCCGACGACGCCGACGGGCTCGCCGCCGCCCTCCGCCGCTGGTTCGACGAGCCCGCGCTCCGCGTCGAACTGCGCGCCGCCGCGAGGGCGCGGGCGAAGGGCCTGCCCGGTTGGTCGGCGACGGCCACCGCCGTCGCCGCTGCCCTTCGCCCCGACACGGGCCCTGACGGCGGCGCGCTGGCGCTGCCCCGACCCCGGCGGAGCGGTGATGCCCTGCTGCCCGGGCGAACAGGTGCGCCGTGAGCCCCGATCCGTCGACCTCACGAACCACCGTCGCGATGCCGCCTGTAGCCGAGCCCGACTGGCTCGACCTGCGCGAGCCCGCCGACCGACGGAGCCGCAGCGCCGAGCTGGCCCACGAGCTCGCCGCGGCGCTGCGCCCAGGCCCGGTGCGCATCCTCGACATCGGCTGCGGCAGCGGCGCGACGACCCGCTGGCTCGCCCCGCTCCTGCCCGGCCCGCAAGACTGGGTGCTCCTGGACCGCGATCCGGCTTTGCTCGCGCTCGTCCCCGAGCGGACGACGGCCGTGCGTGACCGCGACGGTGCCGCGGTTGCCCGCACGACCCGCCACGCCGACATCGCCGCGCTCACCGCCCGCGATCTCGCCGCGACCAGCGTCGTCACCGCCTCCGCGCTCGTCGACCTGCTCACCGCCACCGAGATCGACGGCCTCGCCGCGACCTGCGCCGCGGCGCGCGTGCCCGCGCTGCTCACCCTCACCGTGACCGGGCGGGTCGAGATCGAGCCGTCCGACCCGCTCGACGCCGAGGTCTCCGCGGCGTTCGACGCCCACCAGCGCCGAACGGTCGCAGGCCGCCCGCTGCTCGGCCCGGACGCCGCCGTGGCCACTGTGGACGCCTTTCGACGGCACGGCATGACCGTCCACGTCGCCGAGACACCCTGGCGGCTCGGTGCCGACGACCACGCCCTGATCGCCCGATGGCTCACCGAGCGGGTGGCCGCCGCCGTCGAGCAACGACCGGCACTCGAAGGACGCGCAGTGGCCGCCCTGCACCGTAGGGTGAACTCCGCGCCGCTCCGCGCCGTGATCTATCACGTCGACCTGCTTGCCCTTCCGAACGGAGGCCCCCCATGACGCACGGTGGCCCCCGGCACATCGCCACTCCCGCCGCGATGCCGACCAAGCACGCCGTGGCCGGGCGTCGGGTGCCGTGGCTGCGCATCATCGGCGGGGTCGCGATGCTCATCGCGCTGGCGTCGGCTCTCGGCACGGGCGCGTTCGCAGCCGGGCTGCGGGTCGTCGGCCCCTGGTCGGCGGCCGCCGCGCTCGCGATGGGGCTGTTCTCCACGGTCTGCACCGCGTTGCGGTGGCGGCTGATCGCGCACCGGGTCGGGCTGCGGCTGGAGGTGCCCGAGGCGGTGGCCGAGAGCTACCGCGCGGTGTTCCTCAACTCGGTCCTGCCGGGCGGCGTGCTCGGCGATGTCGACCGTGCGCGGCGGCACGGCCGGGAGGCGGGCGACGTCGGCCGGTCGACCCGCGTCGTCGTGCTGGAGCGCACCGCGGGCCAGGTCGTGCTGATCGGCGCCGCCCTGCTCGTCCTGCCCACCCACCCTGCGTTGATCCCGTCGCTGCTCGGCGGTGTGCAGACCAAGCCGGTCGTGCTCATCGGCGTCGGCCTCGGTGTGCTGGCCGCCACGGCCTTCGTGCTGATGCGCGCCCGTCGCAACGGCTCGCACGAACGCTGGCGAGCTGCTGCGGCCAAGTCCATCTCCGACCTCCGTTCCGGCGTGCTGGCCAGGGGCGCGTGGCCGGGGATCCTGGCGCTGTCCGCGGGCGCCTTGGCGGGCTACCTTGGCCTGTTCCTCGTCGCGGCCTACGCCGCGGGCACCACCGCCTCGGTGTGGACGCTCCTGCCGCTCCTGCTGCTCGCCCTCATGGCGATGGGCCTGCCGATCAGCGTCGGCGGCTGGGGCCCGCGGGAGGGCGTCGCCGCCGTGTCGTTCTGGATGGCGGGCCTCACCGCCCCGCTCGGCGTCACCGTGGCGGTCGCCTACGGCGTCCTGGCGCTGATCGCGAGCCTGCCCGGCGCGTTCGTCGTGCTGATGGGCCGTCGCCGCGCGGTCGCGCCGCCCGCCTCCCAGACCGCGTAGCGCCCGCCCCCAGCACCGCCCGACCCCAGTGCCGACCCCAGCGCCCCGGCGTCCGCGCGCTCCACGAAGGGCCGCGCGCCCACCCGGCCACCGCGCCACCAGCGCCGCCCCGGACCAGCGCGCACCACCCCGGACCAGCGCACCCGCACCCCGGCGCCGCCCCGGACCAGCGCACATCCCACCTGGCCCGGCGCACTTCGTACCCGATGGGCGCCACTTCCCACCTGGCCTCCGGCGCACTTCGCACCCCACCGAGCTACTTCGCACCCGACCGGCGGGGTGCGAAGTGACATCAAGGGGTGCGAAGTCACGCGACAAGCGGGATCTGCGCGGCGCTAGGAGAAGTCCAGTGCCTCGGCCGTCGCGGCGGACTGGGCGTGGGTCGGTCGCTGGGCCCCGCCGACCGCGTAGATCGAGTTCCCGACGGTTGCGAGCGCGATGCCGTGGCGCGGTGCGGGGAGGGCGGGCAGCGTCGACCACGTGCCGGTGGCGATGTCGTACGCCTCGACGGTGGGCAGCACACGGGTGGGCTCCTCGCCGCCCGCGGCGACGATCCGGCCGTCGACGTACGTGGCCGCGACCCCGCCGCGCGGCGTGGGCATGTTCGGCATGGTCTGCCACGCCCCCGTCGCCGGGTCGAAACGCTCGAACGCCGCGCTGTTCTTGTCCGACGACAGGTTTCGCCCACCGACGGCGTAAGCGTAGGTGCCGTCGGTGGCCGCCGACATGTGCTCCCGCGGAGTCGGGATCGGCGCCGCGTCGGTCCACCGGGTGCCGTCGAACACCTCGGTGGGCGTGATGAGCTGGTTGTCCGCCTGGCCGCCCATGACGACGATCTTGTCGCCGACGACGGCCGCGCCCTCCGCCACTCGCGGATGGTTCAGCGGCGGCAGCTCCACCCACGCCCCGCCCCGCAGGGCGAAGACCTTGCCCGACACCAGGCCGGAGAGGTTGCCGTTCGCGGGGGCCCAACCGCCGATCACCACGACCTCGTCGTGGTAGGTCACCGCCGCCATGTGGTGAAGCGGCAGCGGGAGGTCGGGGCCGCGCGTCCAGCTGTCGATCACCGGGTCGTAGCCGTATACGGCGGGAGTGGCGGCGTCCTTCGTCAGCCCGCCCACGATCCACATCTTCCCGCCTGCCACGGCGGTGCCCGCGAACTGGCGCGCGATCGGTGCGTCCTTCAACGCCCGCCACACCGGCGCGGGCTGGAGCCGCCGCGGCGGCATCTGCAGCCCCTCGCCCACACCCGTCGACGCCGTGTGGCTGGGCTGGGTGGCGCCGTCGATCGCGAAGAGCATCTTGTCGACGGCGGCCACGGTGAGCCCGTGCCGCCCGGTGGGCATCGGGGGCAGCTCGGTCCACGTGTTGGCCGTGATGTCGTAGGCGTAGACGCTGTTGTCGACCGACGTCGGCTCCTCGCCGCCCGCGACGACCAGCCGACCGTCGGCCACCGCTGCGCCTGCTCCGCCACGCGGGGCGGGCATCGCCGCGAGCGCGGCCCACGAGTCGGTCTTCGGGTCGTAGCGCTCCAGGGCGGAGCTGTTCTTGTCCGACGACAGGTCGCGCCCGCCCGCGACGTACGCGTAGGTGCCGTCGGTGGCCATGGCCAGGTGTTCGCGCGGTGTCGGCAGGTCGGCGACCCGCTTCCACTTCGTGCCGTCGAACACCTCGGTGGTGGGGTTGAGCTTGCCGTCGGCCTGGCCGCCGCTGACGATGATCTGGTCGCCGACGACCACCGCGCCGCCCGCCACGTGCGGCGACAGCATCGGAGGCAGCTCGACCCAGCCGCCGCCGCGCTGGGCGTAGACCTTGTTCGAGCTCACCGCCGTGAGGTTGCTGCCCTGCGCTTGCCAGCCGCCGAGCGCGATGACCTCGCCGCGGTACGTGACGGCCATCGCGTGCGAAAGCGCGACGGGAAGCGGGATGCCGGTCTTCCAGGTGTCGATGGCCGAGTCGTAGCCCTCCACGAGGTTCGACGCGGCGCCCTGGGTGATGCCGCCGATCACCCAGACGGTGCCGTCGGCGACGGTCGTCGCGACCTGCTGGCGTGGGGTCGGGTCAGGACGCAGGCTGCGCCAGGCGCTGGCGGGCACGGCGGCGGTGACCGGCGGCGGCCCCGCACTGGTGCCGGTGCTCGACCTGCCGAAGACCAGCACACCCACGACCGCGAGCGACGCCAGCAGCGCAACGACCACGCCGAGGGCGATCAGCGGAAGACGGCGACGACGTCCATCCGGCGGCGGCGAGGAAGGCTGGGGCGTGGGCAGCGGGGGCGGAGTCGGCGGCCCGGAAGATCCGCCCGGCCCGTCGGGCCCGCGGCGGCCGGGGTGGACCGCGGTCGGAGCGGAGCCGCCGGTGTGGTCGAAGTGCCCTGGACCGGTATCGCCCGGCCGGTGCGCGGGGCCGGTAGGCGAAGGCCACCCGGTGGCCCCCGGCCTGCCGACGACGACCGTCGCTCCGTCGACCGCACCGCCCGAGAGCGCCGCCGTGGCGGCAGTGTGCCCGGCGGGCCGCTCGGTGTAGGCCTGTCCCCGCCCCGACGAATTCGCTGACGTGTTCGAGGTGGAGTGCGGCTGCGGGCTCGGGGCCATGGCCGCTGTGCCCGCGCCCAATGTGCCCGCCCACGGCCGCTCGACCAGGGGAAGCGGGTTCGAGGTGCGTTGTGGCGAGCGGTCGTCAACCTGCGCGACCTCCGTGGCATCGCGGTCCGTCGGCCGCCTGCCCGCCGGCAGCGCCATCTCGGCGACCGGGATCCCCGCGGCGCGCTGCACCTCCTGCAGATCGTGCCCGAACGCCTCCGCGCTGGCCGGGCGGCTGCCGGGGTCCTTGGCCATGGCGCGCTCGAGCACAGCGCAGAGCTCGTCGGGGACGCCGTGGCCGCGCAGGTCGGGAATGGGCTGGCCGGTGATCCGCAGGAACTGGGCGATGATTTCCTCGCCCTCGCGCCGCTCGAAGGCGGCGCGGCCCGCGATGATCGAGAACAAGGCGGCGGCGAGACCGTAGATGTCCGACTGGGGGGTCGGCGGGCGCCCGTTGAGCACCTCGGGTGCGCTGTAGGAGAGCGATCCGGTGAACGCGCCGGTCGCCGTCTCGAAGCCGCCCTCGATGCGGGCGATGCCGAAGTCGGTGAGCTGGGCCTCGCCGTAGTCGGAGAGCAGGATGTTCGCGGGCTTGATGTCGCGGTGCAGGGTGCCGACGCGGTGCGCGCACTCCAGCGCCCCGGACAGCCGGACCCCCATCCGGCTGGCCTCCTGCCACTCGATCGGGCCCTCACGCCGTACCCGGACGGCGAGCGAGTCGAGCGACTGGAACGGCATGACGATGTAGGGGCGCCCACTGTGGGTGACACCCACCTGCAGCACGTCGACGACGTTCGGGTGGCCTGACAGGCCGCCCATCGCCCGGCCTTCGCGGAAGAACCGCTCGCGGCTGACCGTGTCGAGATCCGTGTGCAGCAGCTTCACCGCCACGGTGCGGTTGAGCGCCTCCTGGGTGCAGCGGAAGACCACGCCGAAACCACCGCGGCCGACCTCGACCGCGTCGGTGAAGCCTGCGCGGGCCAGGTCGATGACGATCGCGGGCCGTCCGCCCGCTGTGACACCCGGATCCGTCACCGGGGATCAGCTGTCCTTCGACGCGGCCGCACGCACCTCGGCCAGCGTGATCGCGCCGCGGCGGAGCGCCTCGTTGGCGAGCTTGGTGCGGCGGCGCTCGCCGTCGCCCGACACGCCGAACTTGTCGTAGAGCCGCAGCAGGTGCTGCTTGACGGCGGCCTCACTGACCCACAGCTGCTGCGCGATCGCCCTCGTGGAGGCGGGCTCAGTGAACATCTCCGGCCCGGTCATCGGTGTGAACAGCGCGATGAGGACGTCCTTCTCGCGCGGTGTGAGCTGCGGGGGCGGCGCCTGGGCCTCCGTCATGCCGGGATCATCGGCCGTGCGGTCGGCGCGCAGCACGATCCGGGTGCGGCCGATGCGCAGCTCGTCGCCCGGCCCGACCCTGGCCTCACCGGACACCCGGTTGCCGTTGACGAACGTGCCGTTGCGGGAGCTGACGTCGCGGATGCTCCAGCCACCACCGAGCCGCTCCAAGACGGCGTGCACGCGGGAGACCTGACCGTCGTCACCGAGCACGATGTCGTTGCCTGCCGCCCGACCCACCGTGATGCGGTCGCCACCCAGCGGGACAAGGTCAGCCCCGGCGGGACGCCACACCTCGAGGAACGCCGTCATCACACCCCCCTTCGCGCCGAACGGTAGTCCAAGCGGACCCAGCGCCACAGCATCATTGCTACTGCTATCGCTCCTACCCCTATGGGAGTTTCACGGCTGCGCCTGCGATACGGTCCACTCGTCACGAACATGTGACGGGCGTCACCATCCGGGAGGTCCCGCTACAAGAATAGCCGCCCGGGAGTGTCGAGTAGACCGCCGAGCAACCGCGACACGGCTGCGGCCTCGATGAGGAACCCATCGTGCCCGTACGGCGAGTCGATCACCTCGACGTCGGAGGCCCCGGCAATGGCCCCTGCCAGCTCGTGTTGCTGCTCCAGCGGGTACAGCCGGTCCGACGACACCCCCGCGATGAGCGTCCGCGCCGTGATCCTGGCCAGGCCCGCCGCCACGCCGCCACGGTCGCGGCCCACGTCGTGGGCGTTCATCATCTCGGTGAGCCGCACGTAGGCGGCCGCGTCGAAGCGGCGCACCAGCTTGGCCGCGTGGTGGTCGAGGTAGGACTCCACGGCGTAGCGCCCGCCGTTCGCGGGGTCCTCACCGTCCTGCGGGGCGCGGCCAAACCGCTCGGCGAGCTCGTACGGGCTCCGGTAGGACAGGTGCGCGATCCGCCGCGCGATGCCCAGCCCGATGTGCGGGCCCCGCCCTGGCGGGGCGTCGTGGTAGTCGCCGCCGCGCCAGTTCGGGTCGCCTCGGATCGCCGCCAGCTGGGGTGCGCACCACGCGATCTGCTCGGCCGAGGTGGCCGCGGGGCCTGCCAGCAGGAACAGCCGCGCGACCCGTTCGGGCTCGGTGGCCGCCCACTCCAGGGCCCGCATGCCCCCCATCGAGCCCCCGACGACACACGCCCACCGCGCGACGCCCAGCGCGTCGGCGAGCGCGGTCTCCGCACGCACCGAGTCGCGGATCGTGACGAGCGGGAAGCGGCTCCCCCATGTTCGCCCGTCCGGCGCCACGGAGGCCGGGCCGGTGCTGCCCTGGCAGCCGCCGACCACGTTGGGGACCACGACGAACCAGCGCGCCGGGTCCAGCGCCCGCCCGGGTCCCACGACGGCGTCCCACCAGCCCGGCGTCGGGTGGCCGTCGCCTGCGGGCCCGGCGACATGGCTGTCGCCGGTCAGCGCGTGGAGCACCAGAACGGCGTTGGACCCGTCCGGAGCGAGTTCGCCCCAGGTCTCGTAGGCGATCGAGACCGCGGGCAGCTCACCGCCGAGCTCCAGCGGCAGAGGGCGCTCGAGCCGCACCCATCGGCGCCTGCCCGCCGGGTCCCCCTCCCGCCACGCGCCGGTGGCGGGAGGGGGCGCCGTCTCGATCAACGTCACTCGTCAGACGCCCTTGGCCGCGCGGAACCCCGCGTCGAGGTCAGCCTTGATGTCCTCGATGCCCTCCAGCCCGACCGAGAGCCGCACCAGCCCCGGGGTCACGCCGGTGGCCAGCTGCTCCGCACCGGACAGCTGGCTGTGCGTGGTGCTGGCCGGGTGGATGACGAGGCTGCGCACGTCGCCGATGTTGGCGAGATGGCTGTGCAGCTCCAGGGCGTCGACGAACTTCCGGCCCGCCTCGACGCCGCCCCGCAGGTCGAAGGCGACGACCGCGCCCCCGCCACCCGGCATGTACTGCTGCTGCAGCGCATGCCACGGGCTCGACGGCAGGCCCGGGTAGTAGACCTTCTCCACCTCGTCGCGGCCCTCCAGCCATTCCGCGACGGCCTTGGCGTTCTGGACGTGCCGTTCGATGCGCAGCGACAGCGTCTCGATGCCCTGGATGAGCAGGAAGGCGTTCTGCGGGGAGATCGCCGGACCGATGTCGCGCAGCAGCTGCACGCGCAGCTTGATGAGGTACGACAGCGGCCCGAGCGCCTCCCAGTAGTTGAGTCCGTGGTAGCTCGGATCCGGCGAGGTGAGCCCGGGGTAGCGGTCGGCGTGCTCGCCCCAGTTGAAGTTCCCGGAGTCCACCACGATGCCGCCGATCGCGGTGCCGTGACCACCGAGGAACTTCGTGGCCGAGTGGACGACGATGTCGGCGCCGTGCTCGATCGGTCGCAGCAGGTAGGGCGTCGGCACGGTGTTGTCGACCATGAGCGGGACGCCCGCCTCGTGCGCGATGTCGGCGACCTTGCGGACGTCGAGCACGTTGCCGCGCGGGTTGCCCAGCGTCTCGGCGAACAGCAGCTTGGTGTTCGGCCGGATCGCGGCGCGCCACTCGTCGGCGTTGTCGGGGTCGTCGACGAAGCTGACCTCGATCCCCAGCTTCGGGAACGTGTAGTGGAACAGGTTGTAGGTGCCGCCGTAGAGCGAGGCGCTCGACACGAAGTGGTCGCCCGCCTCGGCGATGTTGAGGATCGCGAGGGTCTCGGCGGCCTGGCCGGACGCGAACGCCACGGCGCCGAGCCCGCCTTCGAGCGCAGCGACGCGCTGTTCCAGCACGTCCTGGGTGGGGTTCATGATCCGCGTGTAGATATTGCCCAGCTCGGTGAGCCCGAACAGCGCGGCGGCGTGCTCGGTGTCGCGGAACGTGTAGGAGGTGGTCTGGTAGATCGGGGTGGCACGAGCGCCGGTCGTCGGGTCGGACGTGGCGCCCGCGTGCACTTGCTTGGTCTCGAAGGACCAGGATTCGGACACAACTGTCTCCAGGAGAGGGCTACGGGTTCTTCGGTCAGCAGCCGGGGCGACAGGCCGCGCTCGCGACCCGCATGTGATCCACATGCCTGCGCATCACGAGACGGATCACGAGCGCGACCGTAATGCGGCCGGAACCTGCACACAACAAGGACACCGAGACCGCACCCGACGGCGTTCAGGCAGCGCGTTGCCGAGCGCTACCGTGCGGGCCGTGCTGGTGCTGCTGCCTCCGTCGGAGACGAAGCGGTGCGGCGGCGACGGACCGCCCCTGCTCCTGTCCGCTCTGGCCCATCCCGAGCTGACTCAGCTGCGGGCGGAGCTGGTCGACGAGCTCGTGAAGCTCGCGGGCGACCTCAGCGCCGCGCGGGCCGCGCTGGGGCTGTCGCCGCACCAGGACGCGGAGGTGGCGCGCAACGCCGAGCTGTGGACATCGCCGACCATGCCCGCGTTGCACCGCTACACCGGGGTGCTCTACGACGCGCTCGACATCGGCTCTTTGCGGGGCACGGCAGCCAGCCGAGCCCGGCGCCGCCTCGCGGTGGGCTCGGCGCTGTTCGGGCTGCTCAGGGCGGACGACATGGTGCCCGCCTACCGCCTCTCCGCGGGCTCCGCGCTGCCCGGAAGGGGCACGCTGGCCGCCGCGTGGCGGCCCGCCCTGGAGCCGGTGCTCGGCGTGGTCGCGGCGCGTGAGCTGGTGGTCGACCTGCGCTCGGGATCGTACATGGCGCTGGCCAGGGTGCCGGGCGCGGTGACCGTGACCGTTCGCACGGCAGCGGGCGCGGTCGTCAGCCACTTCAACAAGGCGCACAAGGGTCGGCTCGCGCGGCTCCTGGCGAGCACGCGCGCGGAGCCGTCGGACGCCGCGGGGGTGGCTACGCTCGCACGCCGGGCGGGTCTGCGCGTGGAGCGCCGGGGGCCTGCCCTGGAGCTGGTGCTGCCCACCCCTTAGCCGGTGACCCGGTACCTCGGCACCGAGGACGGTGGGGCGGCTCCGCGCCTGGCCCAGCTCCGTCCGAGCGCCGACGAGCCGGCCGACCTCTGGGCCCAGCTCGTCGACGCCCTCAGTGGGCCGGCGCGCCTGGGGCTGGCCAACGGCGACCTGTCGGCGTTCAACCTCCTGGTCCACGACGGGCGACTGATCGTGATCGACTTGCCGCAGGTCGTCGACGTCGGGATCAGCTGAGGCCGAGCACCGACAGGGCAACCCGGGCCGCCTCGCCGCCCGCTTCCTCGGCGACGGCGAGGGCGCGGGGCACGTCGAGGTCGTCGAGGAGGGCATCGGTGACGTCGCGCGCCGCGGCCGTGCCCGTGTCGAGCCCGCCGCGGGCGGCTGCGCCGTAGAGCCGCTCCATCCGGGCGGCGGCGGCGTCGAGCGCGACCGGGTCGTATTCCCACGCCTGCGCCCACGCCCGGTCGACCAGCAGCAGGCGCAGCGCGCCCGCCGGGTGCTTGGCCAGCACGTCGGAAACGAGCACGAGGTTGCCCGTGCTCTTGGCCATCTTGGCGCCGTCCAGCCCGACGGTGCCGACGTGCAGCCAGGCACGCGCGAACGGCGCCACTCCCGTGACGGCCTCGGCCATCGCCGCCTCGTAGGTGTGGTGCGGATAGCGCAGGTCGGCGCCGCCGACGTGCAGGTCGACGGCGGGGCCCAGCGTCGTGAGCGCCATCGCCGCGCACTCGGCGTGCCAGCCCGGCCGACCCTCTCCCCACGGGCTCGGCCACGCCACCTCGCCTGCGAGCGCCCGCCGCCAGACGGGGACGTCGGCGGGGTGCTCGGCACCTGCGTCCGGCGAGTGCCCGAACTCGACAGCCGCCGTGGCCGCATCGGCATCGGTCAGCCCGGCGCGTTCGGCAAGGCCTGCGCCGCGGAACCACACGGTGCCGTCGCGCTCGTAGGCCGCACCCGTCGCGACCAGTGCCGCCGCCAGCGTGACGACCTGTCCGACGTGCGACCGCGCCCGCGGCTCGTGGGTGGGCCTCCGCACGCCGAGGGCGGTCATGTCGCGGTCGAACCGGAACTGCTGCACGGCCGCGAAGCTGTCGGCCCGCGATCCCGACCGGGCGGCCGCGGCGTCCAGGACGTCGTCGACGTCGGTGACGTTGCGGCACACCTCGACGTCCACCCCCAGGTGGCGCACGACGCGCGCCACGACGTCGGCCCACACGAACGTGGCGGCGTGGCCGAGGTGCGTGGTGTCGTACGGCGTGATGCCACAGACGTACATCCGCGCCCGTCCGACGATCGGCAGCGGCCGCCCCGCGACGTGCAGCATCACCGGCGCACGGCCCGGCGCGCGGCACGGCGCAGCTGCGTCATGCGCACACCGCCCGGGATCGCCACGAGAAGCAGACCGGCGATCGCGGCCAGCAGCAACGCCACGCCGACTGGCAGCGAACCGCCGAACCACAGGAACGTGATCCGCACCGAGTCCTGGTTCTGCAAAATGAACACCAGCAGGAAGATCAGCACGATCGCCGAGAGGATGAGCCCCGTCCACAGCCCGCCAGACCGGCTGCGCCGGACGGCAGGAGCGGGCTGCTCGGGCTGGGCCGTGGGCACGGTCGGCGGCTCGGGCGGCGGCTCGGGCGCGGCCTGCACCGCCGGGATGCCGGGATCGGTGGCGGGGCCCTCCATGTCGGCGGGGCGCAGCGCCGGGTGGGTGGCCGGATCGGCGTGCGGATCAGCAGGGCCGACCCGACCGTAGGCGGGGATCTCCCCGGCCGGGGGGCGCGGCATGGGCAGCGCCCTGGTCGGATCCTCGCTCATCGTTCTCCCTCGCCCACGTCGTGCCGTGCCTGCCGCAGTATCCCGCAACGAGCGCTCCGCCGTACCTCAGACGCGCTCGCGACGCATGGGCAGATGGGTGACGCCGTCCCAGTCGTAGGTGGGTCCCGCGGGGACGAATCCGTAGCCGCGGTAGAGGTCCGCCAGATGCTCCTGGGCATCCAGAACGCAGGGCGCGTCGCCGACTTCGGCCAGCGCGGCCTCGATCAGCTGCCGCCCGAGCCCGCGCCCCCGCACCGAGCGGGCCGTGCACACCCGACCGATCCGGAACAGCTCGTCGGGCTCCCGAAGCAGGCGAAGGCAGCCGAGCAACGGAGGACCGTCGCCTGCGAGCCAGAAGTGCCGCGTGCCCTCCTCGAGGTCGCGCCCGTCCAGCTCGCCGTAAGGGCTGGCCTGCTCGACGACGAACACATCGACCCGCAGGCGCAGCAGCTCGTAGAGCAACCGGGCGTCCAGGTCGGCCGCCAAGGCCCGGTGGACGGTCGCGGACATCAGACGGTGCCGTCCCACCACCGCGGGTCCAGCTCGCCGTGCGCGACCAGCTGGGCAGGCCCGTGCAACGTGGTCATGTCCTCATCGACCGTGACGCGCAGCGGGCCGCCCGGTGTGTCGACGGCAATGGTGCCGGTGATCCGCCCGGCCTGCCGCAGCGCGGCGACGACCGCCGCCACCGTGCCCGTGCCACACGAGCGGGTCTCCCCCACACCACGCTCGTGCACGCGCATGGCGATGCGGTTCTTCACGATGGGCGTGAGGAACTCGACGTTCACCCCGTGCGGGAACAGCGCCGGGTCGTGGCCGGGCGGGCGGGTGAGGTCGAGCGCGGCGAGCGGCACGTCGACGATGCAGGCCAGGTGCGGGTTGCCGACACTCACCATGAGGCCGGGGAACGCCTGCCCGTCGACGCTCGCCTTGGCCTCGCCGTCGACCCGCACGGGCCCCATCTCCACCGAGACCTCGTCGTCCTTGACGTGCACCGTGCGGATGCCGCCGCGGGTGCCCAGGCGCAGCTCCCCCTCGGGGAGCCAGCCGCGGTGGGCGAGGTAGGTGGCGTAGACCCGCACGCCGTTGCCGCACATCTCGGCAACGCTGCCGTCGGCGTTGCGGTAGTCCATGAACCACACGACGTCGTCGGCGGGCATCGGGCCCTCGGCCAGCGCGGCCCACCGGACGACGCGCAGCACACCGTCCGCTCCGATACCGCGGTTGCGGTCGCACAGTGCGGCGACGCGGTTGGGGGTGAGGTCGAGGGCACCGTCGGGATCAGGGAGAACGATGAACATGTTCTCGGTGCCGTGCCCCTTGCTGAACTGCACGGCCCTCAGCGTACCGAGGCGGCGACGGCGGCTTGGGCGCGGTCGACGACATCGGACGTGTCGGCCGCCAGCCAGACGATCCGTCGGTCACGCCGAAACCACGACCGCTGCCTGCGCACGAACCGGCGGGTCGCGAGGACGGTGTCGGCCGCTGCGGCTTCCAGATCGCCGTGCTCGATGGCGGCGAGAACCTGCTGATAGCCCAACGCCCGCGACGCCGTGCGTCCGTCGCGCAGACCGGGCAGCAGGGCACGGGTCTCGGCGACCAGCCCCGCCGCGAACATCTGAGCCACCCGGCGGGCGATGCGGGTGTCGAGCTCGGCGGTAGGCCGGTCGACCCCGAGCAGCACCGCGTCGTAGCGCGGCGCCGCAGCCTCGGGAAGGCGCGCGGCAAACGGACGGCCGGTCAGCGCGACCACCTCCAGCGCCCGCACGATCCGCCGCCCGTTGCTCGGTAGCACCGCCGCAGCGGCCGCCGGGTCGACCGTGGCGAGCCGGGCGTGCAGCGCGGCCGGGCCGACCCGTTCGAGCTCGGCCGCGAGCTCCGCGCGCAGGTCCGGGTCGGTTCCAGGGAACTCCAGCTCGTCGACGACGGCCTGGACGTACAGCCCGGACCCACCGACGAGCACCGGTGTCCTGCCCGCGGCCAGCACCCGCTCAACGCTCGCGCGGGCGGCGCGTTGGAAGGCGGCGACAGAAGCGGTCTCGGTCACGTCGAGGACGTCGAGCATGTGGTGGGGCAGCTCGGCGCGCTCGGCGGGGGTCGCCTTGGCCGTTCCGATGTCCAGGCCGCGGTAGAGCTGCATGGCGTCCGCGTTGATGATCTCGCCGCCGTAGGCGCGGGCGAGGGCCATGGCCAGGTCGGACTTGCCCGTCCCGGTTGGGCCGACGACGGCGATCAGCCGCATCGCTGCCACACCGCCACGTGGTAGCCCACGCCGAACGGCCGCGACGAGTGCAGCAGCTCGCCCTTCCACGCCCCGTCGCCGGTCGCGCCCGCCAGCACCTGCCACGGCGCACGGCCCGCGGCCATGAGGTCGGCGGCGAGCTGGGGGTCGAGGGCGGCGAGAGCGGCGGCGTCCGCGGTCGCAAGGGCCGCGGCGACGGCGTCGTCGAACGGACCGGCGCGCTCGTCGAGGTAGCCGGGCGCCTTCTCCGTGTGCGTGGCGGCGCCGTCACCGACGACCAGCAGCGCGATGTCCTCCTCGTTCGGCGCGGCGGCCCCCCGCGCCAGCGCGGCGCCGAGCGCGTGGCAGGCGGCGGGGTCGGTGTCGGGCGCCACCAGCTCGCCGCGGACAGCGACCGGCAGCCCGTCGCGCAGCCATCCGGCGATGAGCAGGGGCAGCGGCAACGCGGGATCGACGGGTCCAGCGGCGTGCGGCCCCAACCCGACCACGATGGTGGAACCGAACCCGACGAAGCTCCCCCTGGCGTCGGCCGACACCGTCCGTCGGCCGCCGGAGTCGGCTCCGACGGCGATCCACGACGACGACGACGCGGCCAGCCGATGAGCGGCCTCGCGGCAAGCCGCCCGCAGTGCGGCGGTCTCGGCGGCCGCGCCCGTGGCCAGCTCGGGCACGAGCAGCGGCGGCTCGGGGACCACCGCGACGATCGACAGCACGACCGAAGGCTAGTGGCCCGCCGTAACCCTGATCAGGGCGCGTCAGCACCCGAAATGCCCGGAAGCGACGATCACCCGGTGCTGGGGAAGGCCCGGTGACGGCTCGGCGACCGACGCAAGCCGCTGGGCCGAGCAGCCCTGACAGGGCGTTCCGCTGCGCGGCCTGCTCTGTTTGAATCGCCGCACGGCTGGTCTCGGCGCACGAGGCAGCCGTTGTGCACGGCTCCGCCCCCGGGCGGGGCGCCCGCCTTCGGGTGGGCCGGATCGCGAGGAGGGCCGATGTCGGACCAGGAGCAGCGCACCAACACGGACGAGGACATCAGGGCGACCGGCACGTATGCCCCGTCGCCGTCCACCGAACCGAAGCCTGCCGACCCGGATCCCACCGCAGCGGAGCCTGCCGCGAACCACGCGGCGCCTGCACCACCTCCGGAGCTCCGCGGCACGACCCCGCCGACCAACCGCCCATAC
The DNA here is from genome assembly GCA_963736375.1 of uncultured Actinomycetota bacterium. Classification (GTDB taxonomy): domain Bacteria; phylum Actinomycetota; class Actinomycetes; order Mycobacteriales; family Pseudonocardiaceae; genus Pseudonocardia. The sequence continues at coordinate 262,373 of CAVTOL010000015.1, read as the reverse complement.
AACGCCCACCCCACCGGCCGACGCACCCACAACGTCCGCGCCGGACGCCGTCGGGCATCCCGCGCCCGCATCGCCACCGGCCATCCCGGCGCCGTCGTCACCGGACTCAACCGCCCCAACGCCCGCGGCCGTTGAGAGCGAGGCGCTCGCACCCGACGCGGCCGAGCCGTCAGCGCCCACCCCGGACGCGCCCGTCGAGACCGAGGCGCCCGCACCCGACGCGGCCGAACCGTCAGCGCCCACCCCGGATACGGCCGTTGAGAGCGAGGCGCCTGCACCCGACGCGGCCGAGCCGTCAGCACCCGCCCCGGATGCGGCCGACAACGTTGTGCCCGCCTCGTCCCACGCCGAATCCGCGGAAAGGGCCGCGGATGAGACGGCGGCTCCCTCGTCGGCACCGGCCGAAGCAGGGCCCGGCAGCCCCGCCGCAGACGCACCCGTCCAACCTGCGCCACAGCCCGGCCCGACGTCTCGCTCCGACGCACCGCCGCGGCCCGCCGCACCCCCGTCGGCGCCTGGCCGTCCCGGGCCCCCTGCCGCCGGGCCGAAGCCACGACCCCCGCGCCCTGCCGCCCTCCGCGGCCCCCGTCCCGCACGTGCGCCCGCCGAGCCGCCTTCTTCGGCCGTCCAGGCTTCCCCGATCCCGTCGGCCTGCGCCAATCCGCAACGCTGGGGCCGGGTCGACGCCGAGGGCGTGATCTACGTCCGCACGAGCGACGGCGAGCGCATGGTCGGCTCGTGGAAGGCGGGCGCCCCGGACGAGGGTCTTGCGCACTTCGCGCGCCGATTCGACGACATGGCCACCGAGGTCGAGATCCTCTTCCACCGCCTTGTCGCGGGGGGCGACCCCAAACACGCCCTCGGCTCAGCCCGCGCGATGCGTGATGGTCTCGCCGAAGCGACCGTCGTCGGCGACCTCGTCGGACTGCACACGCGCCTCGAGGAGCTGATCGGTCACGCCGAGACGGCGGTCACCGCGGCGCGGGCCGCGCGCGACGCCCAGCGCACCGCGTCCGTCACGCGCAAGGAGGAGCTGGCGGCCGAGGCCGAACAGCTCGCGGCCGAGGCCACCCAATGGAAGCAGGCAGGCGACCGCTTCAAGACGATCCTCGACGAGTGGCGCACGATCCGCGGGATCGACCGGAAGACCGACGAGCAGCTCTGGAAGCGGTTCTCCCGCGCCCGTGAGGCGTTCAACCGACGCCGCGGGTCACACTTCGCCGATCTCGACCGGCAGCGTTCGGGCGCAAAGCATCGCAAGGAGGAGCTGGTCGAGGAGGCCGAGAAGCTCGCCGACTCCGAGGAGTGGGGCCCCACCGCCGCCCGTTTCCGTGACCTCATGGCCGAGTGGAAGGGCGCGGGCCGCGCCCACAAGGAGGCCGACGACGCCCTCTGGCAGCGCTTCCGTACCGCGCAGGATGCGTTCTTCGCGCACCGGTCCGCCGCGTTCGACGAACGCGACGCCGAGTTCGTCGCCAACGCCGAGGCCAAACGAACGCTGCTCGCGGAGGCCGACAAGATCGACGCGTCGGACGCGACTGCCGCACGGGCCGCGCTGCGCGCGATACAGGAGCGGTGGGAGGCGATCGGCAAGGTCCCCCGCGACGACATACGCCCGCTGGAGGCACGGCTGCGCGCGGTCGAGGACAAGGTGCGTGACGCAGCCGACCGGCAGTGGCGGCGCACCGACCCGGAGGCCGAAGCGAGGGTGGCGCAGTTCCGCGAGCGTGTCGCGACCTTCGAGGCCCAGGCCGCGAAGGCGCGAGCAGCGGGCGACGCCAAGCGGGCCGCCGACGCGGAGGCCCAAGCCGCACAGTGGCGGGAATGGCTCGGGACCGCCGAACAGGCCGTGCAGCACCGCTGACCGCCGGGGCGTGCCCGAACAGCCGACTCGCCGTACCCGGAACGGCGACTCGCCGGGCCCGTATGGCCGACTCACCGTGTCGAATGCGCCGACTCGCGGAGGCCAAACGGCCGACTCACCGTCAGCCGCGTCGGCCCGCGATCCGCACCCAGCTGGCCGTCAACACGATCACCGCGACCGCGGCGAGCACCATCCCCACCCCCGGGCCCGTGCCGCCGGTCAGCACACCCGTCTGCCGGGACCAGATGGCCCACAGCCCGTTCACGACCGAGATCCCGCAGCCGACGGCGGTGAGCAACGCCAGCGCCCACCAACGCGTCGCCAACGCCAGCGACCCCACGACCAGGCCGAACCCCAGCGACGTGAACGTGAACAGCCTTGGCAATGCGCCGAACGTGCGACTCCCAGCCAGGATCTCCCAGCCCTGGGCGTCGCCTGTCCACGGGAGCACCAACGAGAGCATCAGCACGAGCATCGCGAGGGTGACACCGAACGCGATGCCGCCAGGGTCGATCCGCCGCTCGACCCGTCGCTCGACTCCCGACAGCTCGCGGTTCAGCTCGTTCAGCTCCTCCGGCACCTCGTGTTCCCCGTCTCCTCCGGCCACCTTGGGCACCTTCATCCTGCGGTCCCGCACACGGGCACGGGAGCGGCCACGGGTGGGCCGAAACCGGGCAAGCCCAGCCCCGTGCCGATGCCGCGCGGCCTGTCTGCGGCGTCGCCCGCCCGGGTGCGCCGGTGCGCGACGACCGGGCCGTCGGCGACGAGGTGGTGCGGCGCCCCGTAGGTCACCGCGACGTCCACGACATCGCCCGGCCGGACCGCCAGGTCACCGGGCGTGAAGTGCACCAGCCGTCCGTCGCGGGCCCGGCCCGAAAGCCGCCGCGTGGCCCCGTCCTTGCGCCCCTCCCCCGACGCCACCAGCACCTCGATGATCCGGCCCTCCAGAGCGCGGTTGCCCGCCCAGGACATCTCTTCCTGCAGGGCGACCAGCCGCTCATAGCGCTCCTGCACGACGGCCTTCGGCACCTGGTCGGGCAGCGTCGCGGCGGGGGTGCCGGGCCGCGGCGAGTACTGGAACGTGAACGCGCTCGCGAACCGCGCAGCGCGCACCACCTCCAGCGTGGCGGCGAAATCGGCCTCTGTCTCACCGGGGAACCCGACGATGATGTCCGTGGTGATCGCCGCCTCGGGCAGGGCCGCGCGCACCTCGTCGATGATCGAGAGGTAGCGCGCCGATCGGTAGGAACGGCGCATCCGGCGCAGCACGTCGTCCGAACCGGACTGCAGCGGCATGTGCAGCTGCGGGCAGACGTTCGGCGTCTCGGCCATCGCGGCGATCACGTCGGAGGTGAAGTCCCGCGGGTGCGGCGAGGTGAACCGCACCCGTTCCAGGCCCTCGATCTCCCCGCAGGAGCGCAGCAGCGCAGCGAACGCGCCGCGGTGGCCGAACTCGACCCCGTACGCGTTGACGTTCTGGCCGAGCAGCGTCACCTCCAGCACACCCTCGGCCGCGAGCGCCGCCACCTCGGCGAGCACGTCGCCGGGACGCCGGTCGCGCTCGGTGCCGCGCAGTGACGGCACGATGCAGAACGTGCAGGTGTTGTTGCACCCCACCGAGATCGACACCCAGCCGGAGTAGGCCGACTCGCGGCGCGCGGGCAGCGTGGACGGGAAGACCTCCAGGGCCTCGGCGATCTCCACCTGCGCGGTGGCGTTGTGCCGGGCGCGCTCCAGCAGAACCGGGAGCGCGTGCACGTTGTGGGTGCCGAAGACGACATCCACCCACGGCGCGCGGCGCACGATCTCGGCGCGGTCCTTCTGGGCGAGGCAGCCGCCGACCGCGATCTGCATGCCCGGCCGGGTGTCCTTCGCCGGACGCAGGTGGCCGAGGTTGCCGTACAGCCGGTTGTCGGCGTTCTCCCGCACCGCGCAGGTGTTGAGCACGACGACATCGGCGTCGTCACCGGTGGCGCGCACGTATCCCGCGGCCTCGAGCAGCCCCGCCATCCGCTCCGAGTCGTGCACGTTCATCTGGCACCCGTAGGTGCGGACGGTGTAACTGCGGGCCACCCGACGAGGGTAGGCGCCATCCGCTCGACCGCGCCGCTCGGGCAGGGCACGATGCGGGCATGCTGATCTCCCGGCGCACCGCGCTGCGGGCGCTGGGCGGCCTCGGTATCGCCGTCGGGCTTTCGGCGTGCGGATCCTCGTACGCCGACCTGCGCCTTTCGGTGGCCACCGGCAGCCGCAACGGCGTCTATTACACGCTGGGCGAAGCGCTCTCCACGGCGTGGCGCGACGCGCTGGGCCTACGCATGCCGCCCGTCGTCACCTCGACGGACGGGTCGATCAACAACCTGCAGCTGCTCGGAGCCCGCAAGGCCGACGTGGCGTTCAACCAGATCGACACGGCCGCCGACCACCTGGCGCACGCCGCGCCCGGCGATCCCGCCGCCCTGCGGGCCCTCGCCCGCATCTACGACGACGTGGTGCACGTCGTGGTGCCCGCAGGCTCGCCGCTGACCTCGGTCACGCAGCTGCGCGGCGCCCGCGTGGCGCTGGGCAGCCCCGGGTCCGGTGTGCTGTTCATGGCGCAGCGGGTGCTGCGGGCCCTCGGGATCACCCCCGACAAGGACCTGCAGGCCAGCTACATCGGGCTCGACGCCGCGGTGGTCGCCCTGCGGGAGGGCGGCATCGACGCGTTCTTCTGGTCCGGTGGCCTGCCCACCCGCGGCGTGGCTGACCTCGCGACGAGCACGCCGATCCGGCTGCTCACCGTGCAGGAGGACCTCGCCCGCATCCACGCCGCCTACCCGGAATACGCACCCGGCACGGTGCCCGCGGGCACCTACGGGCTCACCCAACCGGTGACGACGCTGTTGCTGCGCAACGTACTGCTCGTCCGCGCCGAGATGCCGGACGACGTGGCATACGCGCTGGTCGCGGCGCTGTTCAGCCGTCAGGAGCAGATCGCCCAGTCCAGCCCGAACGCCCTGACCATCGACATGCGCGCAGCCATCGGCACCCAGCCGGTGCCCCTGCACCCCGGTGCCGAGAACTGGTTCCGCACGGCGCGCAATTCGTAGCCCGCGGAGTTGCAGCAGGGTGACATTGCTGTCGTTGAGTCGCAGCGGTGTCACCCTCCTGCAATGTCGGGGCGAGCTTGAAGCGCGTCGAGCTCGTCGGACATGCGTCCCATGGCGGCGGTGTAGAACTGCTCGCCGACGTCCTGGAACGGCCACAGATGGCCAAGCAGCTCCAGCATCACCAGCCCGTGCATGCGCCCCCGCAGCTCGATGAACAGCGCGAGCGCGCCCGCGGGCAGCGCGCCGTCCGGGACGGCCGCCCCCAGCGCGTCGCCGCCCTCGGGCAGCGGGACGGCGGCGATCTGGGCGGGCGTCCACCCGTCGAACAGCACGTCGGCGAACGGCCCGGCGAGCCGCAGCGCCGCCTGGCCGCTCTCGGACGCGGGGCCGGGGTCGAAGCCGGGCACCGGGGTGCCGTAGAGCAGCAGGAACGCCGACGTGTTCGCCAGCGCCCACTCCCGGAACGCGCCAGTGGTCGCCAACCTACGCACGCGGGCAGGCCGCCCGCGCGTGGCGGCGGCCGCGGCTTCCGCGGCGTCGGCCAGCGCGTGGTGCGAATCGGTGACGAGCGCGCTGAGCAGCGCGTCGCGGCTGTCGAAGTAGTGGTAGAGCGACTGCACAGTCATGCCGACCGCCCGCGCCACCCCGCGCAGGGAGATCCCGCCGGTGCCCGCGGTCGCCAGCTGGTCGAGCGCCGCCGCCTTGATCTCTCCGACGGTCTCGGCCCGCCGCCGGTCCCGCACCGATCCTTGAACTGACACTGACAGCTCTCCTTGACACTGTTAGGTACACGCGTCAAACTGGCATCGCTCGCACAGCCTAACACTGTCAGGGAGATCCCTATGCGCACGGTTCTCGCCGACGCACGCCGAGGCCACCAGGGCCTCTACTGGACCGCCGTGGCGATGGCGGTGCTCGCCCTCGTCACGGCCGGGCTCGCCCTGGTCGACGAGCGGACGCTCGTCGGCGCCCCGCTCTGGTTCAAGCCGTTGAAGTTCTCGATCTCGATCGCGCTGTATACCCTCGCGCTGGCCTGGATGCTCGGCCAGCTCCGGGAGCGCGCGATGCGGCGGACGGGCTGGGTGATCGTCGCGGGTCTCGTGCTGGAGATGGTCATCATCGTGGGCCAGGCGGCCCGCGGCCAGATGTCCCACTTCAACACCGACGGCGGCCTCGGCACCGTGCTCTTCCAGGTCATGGGCGCAACGATCGCGGTCGTCTGGCTCGCTACCCTGGCGATCGCCCTTCGCTTCCTGCGCGAGCAGGGGCGCGACCCTTCAATGGCGCTCGCGATCCGGCTCGGCCTGCTGGTCTCGCTGGTCGGCATGGCCGTCGGGTTCGTGCTGGCGGCGCACGGCGGCCACTCCGTCGGCGTGCCCGACGGTGGCCCCGGCCTGTTCTTCGTCGGCTGGAGCACCACGGGTGGCGACCTGCGGATCGCCCACTTCGTCGGCCTGCACGCCCTCCAGGTGCTGCCGCTGCTGGCCGCGCTCCTCGCACAGCGCTCCGCGCCCGAGCCGATGCGGACGCGGATCGTGTGGTCGGTCGCCGTTGGCTACCTCGGCGTCGTGTTGCTGTTGCTCTGGCAGGCGTTCCGGGCCCAGCCGCTGTTCGCCCCGGATCCGCTGACGCTCGGCGCGCTCGGGGTGGTCGTGCTGGCGGCGCTCGCCGTTCTCGTCCCCCACACGCGGGTGCAGGCCCGGTGACCTGTGGTCACCGCTGGGCGTCCTCGACCAGCTGCTGGTGCGCATCCCGCTCCGCGGGCACGCGGGGCAGCCGAGCCGCGATGCGCAGGCCGCCGCCATCCGGCAGCGAGAGGAGCATCTCGCCGCCCGCCAGCTCGACCGTGCGGGCGGCGATCGCCAGCCCCAGCCCCGACCCGTCGACGCTGCTGTGCCCTGGGCTTCGCCAGAACCGGTCCGTGGCCCGCTCCAGCTCCTCGGGCGGCACACCGGGGCCGGTGTCCCGCACGGCGATCTCGACGACGTCGGGCTCGGCCGTCACGGTGACCGTGATCGACCCGTCGCGCGGGGTGAACTTCACCGCGTTGTCGAGCACCGCGTCCAGCAACGTCTCGATGGCCCCTGCGGTCGCGGTGACGCGCAGCCCGTGCGGCCCTTCCCGGCACAACCGCAGCCCGGAGTGCTCGGCCAAGGGCCGCCACGCCTCGATCCGGTCGTCGACGCCCGCGTCCACGTCGACCGGAACGAGCGGCGCGGTGCGCTCGGCCCTGGCCAGCGCGAGCAGCCCGTCGAGCAACGTGGAGAGCCGCTCCGCTTCCTCCAGTGCGGCCACGTGGTCTTCCTGCGCGACGGCGTCGACGTGCCCCTCGAGGTTGGACAGCCGCAGCCGCAGCGCGGTGAGCGGGTTGCGCAGTTGGTGGCTGGCGTCCGCCACGAACGCGCGCTGGGCGCCATAGGCCTGTGCGACCGTCTCCGCCATCCGGTCGAACGACGCAGAAAGCCGACGGAGCTCGGGCGGCCCGCTGCCGTCGGCGATCGGGTCGGGCGCACCGCCCGCGAGCACCGCCGAGGCGACCCGGCCGGTGCCTTCGTCCAGCCGCCGGACCGGCCGCAGGATCCAGCGCACGATCGGCAGCGCGACGAGGGTGGCCAAGATGAGCGCTAACAGCGCGGCGGCCAGCACGACCAGCCACACGCGCACCTGGTAGGCGCGCAGGTCGTCGGTCGGCGCGACCGTGACCGCCGCCCCGCGCACCTCCGTGTCCACCAGCACGGGCTCGGCGATGACGAACGGCCGCTCGTCCCACGGCCAGCGCAGTGCGTAGACGTCCGAGCGGCGGTTGGCCAGCGCCAGTGCCAGCCGCTCGCGCCCCGCGGGGTCGAGAGTTGGCGGGTTCGGTCGAGAGGCGGCAATCGGCTTGCCCTCCCGGTCGAACACGAGCACCGCAACCCCGTAGACCTCGTCGTAGCGCTGCAGCTCGGCGGTGAGCCCCGAGGTGTCGTCCTGCGTGATCGGCCGCTCGGCGAGCGCGGCGTAGAAGATCGTGTCGGTGAGCTGCTGGGTGAACAGCTGCGACTGCCGGGCCTGCGAGGTTGAAAGGGCCAGCGGCACCCCGAGGCCCACCGCCAGCAGGCCGACGAGGACCAGCACGATCACCAGCAGCCGCGCGCGCACGGGTCACTCGTCTCCGGAAATCGTCTCAGCCCCGGCGTCCGGCAGGCCGAGCCGGTAGCCCACGCCGCGGACGGTCTGCACGAGCTCGGGGCGGCCGAGTTTGGTGCGCAGTGTGGCGACGTGGACGTCAAGGGTCCGGTTCGCGCCCGCCCAGCTGCGCCCCCACACCTCGGCGACGATGCGGCTGCGCGTGCACACCGCCCCGCGCGACGCCGCGAGCATCCCGAGCACCTGGAACTCCTTGCGGGTGAGGGTGACCGGACTGCCCGCCACCGTGACGGTGTGGCGCTCCAGGTCGACCGTGACATCGTCGACCACCACCACGTCGCCCGTCGTGGAGCCCGGCCCGGGGCGGCGGCGCCGGTAGACCGCGTGCACCCGAGCCAGGAGTTCCCCGATGTCGTAGGGCTTGACCAGGTAGTCGTCGGCGCCGGAGTGCAGGCCGAGGATCCGGTCGTCGACCTCGCCACGCGCCGACACGACGATCACCGGCACCTCGCTGACCGCGCGGATCGCCCGGCAGACGTCGACGCCGTCGATGTCGGGCAGGCCGAGGTCGAGGAGCACGACGTCGATGCCCGCCAGGTGGTCGACGGCGCCGCGGCCCTTGGCCAGCCGCGTGGTCGTGATGCCGTGGCGGTGCAGCGCGGGCCGCAACGCAGCCGCGACACGGTCGTCGTCCTCGACGAGCAGGATGTGCAGAACCAATCCCCCGTCCGCATCCGTGATGTGACTGAAACCCTAGAGGTACCTCAAGTGCCTGGCGCGGATGTCCAATTCGTCCTAACGTCCGCGAAATGCTCGGAGGCCCGTTATGAGCGATGCTCCCATGATCCGGATGGCGGCCGTCGAAAAGCACTTCGGCGAGCTGCACGTGCTCCGCGACATCAACCTCGACGTCGAACCCGGTCAAGTCGTGGTCGTGCTGGGGCCGTCGGGATCGGGGAAGTCCACGCTCTGCCGCACGATCAACCGGCTCGAGCCGATCGACTCCGGCACCATCGAGGTCGACGGTCAGCCGCTGCCCGCGGAGGGCAAGGCACTGGCGGGCCTGCGCGCCGACGTCGGCATGGTGTTCCAGAGCTTCAACCTGTTCGCGCACAAGACGATCCTGCAGAACGTCACGCTCGCGCCGCTCAAGGTGCGGAAGGCGGGCAAAGCGGAGGCGGAGCGCGACGGGATGGCGCTGCTGGAGCGGGTGGGCATCGCCAATCAGCGGGACAAGTACCCGGCCCAGCTCTCCGGCGGGCAACAACAGCGGGCCGCGATCGCCCGCGCGCTGGCGATGAAGCCCAAGGTCATGCTGTTCGACGAGCCCACCTCCGCCCTCGACCCCGAGATGATCAACGAGGTCCTCGACGTGATGACCACGCTGGCCAAGGAGGGGATGACCATGCTCGTGGTGACCCACGAGATGGGCTTCGCCCGGGGGGCCGCCCAGCGTGTCGTGTTCATGGCCGACGGCGAGATCGTCGAGGACGCACCACCGGCCGCCTTCTTCACCCAACCCCGTTCGGACCGCGCGAAGGACTTCCTCGGGAAGATCCTTACGCACTAGGAGGACCCACGCATGTCGTTCCGCAAACTCACCGCCGTGCTTCTGGCAGGCGGCTCTATCGTCGCAGCACTGGCCGCGTGCGGCCAGCAATCCTCGCTCGGCTCGTCGGGCGCCAGCGCCCCGCCCGTGGCCAGCGCCACCTCCTTCCCGCCGGACTCGACGATGGCCAAGCTCGCTTCTGCGGGCACGGTGCGCGTCGGCACCAAGTTCGACCAGCCGCTGTTCGGGCTCAAGGGCCTGGACGGCAAGCCGGTCGGGTTCGACGTCGAGATCGCCAAGATCGTCGCCGCCAAGCTCGGCATCCCCGCCGACAAGATCACCTACACCGAGACCCCCTCGAAGATCCGGGAAGACGTCCTGGTGAACAACCAGGTCGACATGGTGGTCGCCACCTACACGATCAACGACGCCCGCAAGCAGAAGGTCTCGTTCGCCGGGCCGTACTACATCGCGGGCCAGGACCTGATGGTCAAGGCCGACAACACCACGATCACCGGGCCGGAGTCGCTCAAGTCCGCGAACGCCCGGGTGTGCTCGGTGAGCGGCTCGACGCCCGCCAAGAACATCACGCAGTACGTCGACCAGGCGAACATCGTCCTGTTCGACGTCTACTCCAAGTGCGCCGATGCGTTGCGCAACGGCCAGGTGGAGGCCGTCACGACGGACAACGTGATCCTCGCAGGCCTGGTGAGCACCAGCCAGGGCGCGTTCAAGCTGATCAACAAGCCGTTCACCAAGGAGCCCTACGGCATCGGCATCAAGAAGGGCGACACGGCGTTCTGCCAGTTCATCGACGACACGCTGAAGACCGCGGGCACCGACGGCAGCTACGCGGCGGCGTGGAAGGCGACCGTCGGCTCCGTGCGGCCCGACGTGCCGCAGCTGCCGCCCGCCGACGCCTGTAGCTGACCTGCCGCACCGGGCGGGCCGTCGAGGGGCGGCCCGCCCGGTTCCCTCCCTCGGAGGTCTCCTGTGGACGCACTGGTCGCCGAGTTCCCCAGCTTCGTCCTTGGCTTCATCGGCACCCTGCGGATCAGCCTGTTCGCGGGCGTTGGCGCGCTCGTGCTCGGCACGCTTCTGGCCACCTTCCGGGTGTCGCCGCTACCCCCGCTGCGGGCGGTCGGCACAGCATGGGTCACGGTGTTTCGCAACTCACCTCTCGCGGTGATGCTGTTCGTGTTCGCCTTCGCGCTGCCGCAGGTCGGGGTGCAGTTCCCGACGCTGGGCGGCAACGCGTTCTTCTGGCCGGGCGTCACGGCGCTGGCCTGCTACACCGCCGCCTTCGTCTGCGAGGCGGTGCGGTCGGGCATAAACTCCGTGCCGCCGGGGCAGGCCGAGGCGGCCCGCGCGGTCGGGCTGACGTTCCAGCAGACCCTCAGCGCCGTGGTGCTCCCCCAAGCGCTGCGCACGGTCGTCCCGCCGCTGGGCAGCGTACTCATTGCGATGATCAAAAACTCGGCGATCGTCGGGGCCTTCGGCGTCACCGGCGAGCTGTTCTCGGTGGACGCGGCCAACACCGCGCTGGGCTATTCGGCGCTGTCCAGTCTCACGGGGGTCGCCATCGCCTATCTGGTGATCACCATTCCGGCCGGGATCGCCCTCGGCGTCATCGAGCGGCGGATCGAGGTCAAACGATGACGGTGCTCTACGACGTGCCCGGCCCGGTCACGCGCCGCCGCATCGCGATCGGCACGGTCGTCGCGGGGCTGGCGCTGGCCGGGCTGATGCTGCTCGTCCTCGTGCAGCTCGGCGCACACGGGCAGCTAGACGGGGCCAAATGGGGCCCGATCTTCAATCCCGCCAACCCCTACTTCGTGGCCGTCTGGACGGCGCTGGGTATCGGGCTGGCAAACACCCTCCTGGCCGCGGCGCTCACGCTGGTGTCCGCCCTCGCCGTCGGCACGCTCTTGGCCGTGGCGCGGCTGTCGAGCACGCGGGCGTACCGGTGGCTGGTCGTCTCGGTGATCGAGCTGCTGCGCGGTCTGCCCGTGGTCATCACGATCTACTTCGCCTCGCGCGTGCTGCCCGAGATCGGGATCTCGCTGCCGCCGCTCTGGTACCTCGTCATCGGGCTCACCGCCTACAACTGTGTGATCATCGCCGAGATCCTCCGCGCAGGCGTGGCCGCGCTGCCGCGGGGCCAGACCGAGGCGGCCCTCGCCGTCGGGCTGAACCGGCTGCAGACGCTGCGCATGATCCTGCTCCCCCAGGCATTCCGGATCATGTTGCCCGCGCTGATCAGCCAGCTGGTCGTCATCGTGAAGGACACCTCGCTCGGCTTTGTGATCTTCGGGTTCTCCGAGTTCGTCCGCACGGCGAACACGGTGATCCAGTTCTTCGGCGGCCAGCTGGGGATCAACCTGCCTCTGCAGATGTACGTCGCGGTAGCCCTGGTCTTCATTCTGATCAACTACGGCCTTGGGAGGCTCGCCGAGCTGGTGCAACGACGCCTGGCCCGCGGCCGCCGCTCAGCCGCTCCGCCGGTTGTAGAAGTGCCGACCGCGGTCGAGGCAGGCGCCCCCTGACCGGCGAGGGCTACAGGTTCTCGACGACCACCGGCTCGATGCCCTCGTCCTCCGGGAGCGGGAAGCCCAGAACCTGGGCATAGAAGGACAGCTCGGCGTCCAGCGCCCCGCGGATGTTCTCAGCGCGCCGGAAGCCGTGCTGCTCGCCGTCGAAGAGCAGGTAGGCGACGGGGACCTTCCGCTCGCGCAGGGCCTCGACGATCGTCTCGCTCTGCGCGGGCGGCACGATCGCGTCCTCGCTGCCCTGCAGCACGATCAGCGGCCGGGTGAGGCGGTCCACGTGGTGGATCGGCGACCGCTCGACGTAGACCTCACGCGCGGCCGGGTAGGGGCCGACGAGCCGATCGAGGTAGCGGCTCTCGAACTTGTGCGTGTCGCGGGCCAGCGCTTCGAGGTCCGCGACGCCGAAGTGGTCGGCGCCCGCCGCGAACGGCGTGTCGGGGCGGGCGAGCGCCGCGAGGGTGGTGAAGCCGCCCGCCGAGCCGCCGCGGATGGCCAGCCGCTCGCCGTCCACCCGGCCCGTGCGGGCGAGGTGGCGGGCGGCCGCGAGGCAGTCGGCGACGTCCACGATCCCCCACTGCCCGAGCAACTCCTCGCGGAACGCGCGGCCGTATCCGGTCGAGCCGCCGTAGTTGACGTCGACGACGGCGAACCCGCGGCTCGTCCAGTACTGCACGGCCGTCGAGAACACCGGCGACGCCGCGGCCGTCGGGCCGCCGTGGATCTCCACGAGCAGCGGCGGCAGCTCGCCGGCAGGCCCGGTCAGCTCGGGGTGCGTGGGTGGGTAGAATAGCGCGTACGCCGTGCGGCCTTCGTCGGTGGGGAACGCGATGTGCTCGGGCACGGAGACGAAGCCGGCGTCGATGCCCAGTTCCCGCGGCGGCCGCAGCGTTTCGACCACCCCGCCCGCGGGGTCGACGCGGTGCACCCCCGGCTCCTGCGTGGGCGAGCCCGCTACGACGAGGACCGTGCCGTCCGCCGCGGTGCGCACGGCCGTCACCCGGGAGAACGGCGTGTCCAGATCGGTGACCGTGCCGTCGGGGGCACGGCGGGCCAGGCTGTCGTACCCACGGCGCAGGCGCGCGAACACGACCGACCCGTCGGCGAGCACCGCGTACCGGGCGGACCCGAACTGCCACGGCGGGACGCCGATCTCGGCGTCGACGCGCACGATGGTCGCGATGTCGGTGCCGGGTGTGTACCGGTACAGGTTCCACCAGTCGGTGCGGTCGGACACGAACCACAGCGCGCCTTCGGCGTCCCAGCGTGGCTCCAGCACCGACTCGTCGGGGCCGCCCGCGATCCCGAGCTCGTCGCCGCTGCCGAGGTCGCGGACGACGAGTTCGGTCGCGTCCCACGGCATCGAAGGGTGGTTCCAGCGTAGCCACGCCAACGCGGTGCCGTCCGGGGACAGGCGCGGTGCCGCGACGAAGTCCGAGCCGCTGACCAGCACCTCCGGCTCGCCAGGGGTGTGCGCGTCGAGCCGGACGATCTCGTTGACGACCTCGTCCGCCGACGGCCCGTGGTGGCGCTCGCGCACGCAGACGATCGACGCGCCGTCGGGGGTGAGGTCGCCGTCGGCGAAGCGGTCGGCCCGGGGGATGGCGGGCTCCGGGGTGAGCGGCTGCGGCTCGGCGCCGGGCGCGAGCCGGTAGAGCCGCTGGTCGGCCCAGTTGGCGAACCAGACGACGCCGTTGCGCGCCCACCACCCGCCGCCGCCGTACTCGTGGACGGCCGTGCGCGCGTTCATCCCATCGGGCAGCAGGTCGGTACAGACGCCGTCCGGGCGACGGCGCACGATCTGGGTGCGCCCCTCCTCGGCCGGGCGCCCCTCGGCCCAGAGGATGTCATCGCCGTCGACGATGAGCTCCCCCAGCCGCACGGCGTCCGCCACCACCGACGCGGAGGTGAACGGGGTGGGCCAAGATCCGTACCGCGCGATCGTCACACCTGCGCACGCTAGTCGGACTCACCGGGCGTCGCCCCGAAGCGCACGATCGATTCGACGCTCCGCATGGCGCGGACGGCGTAGCGTGGCGCCATGCCCGACGAGCCGATCGACGCCGAGATCGTCCCCGATACCCCGCCGACCCCCACGGCTCCGCGCGTACCCACCGACTACACCGACGCAGGCGTCCCCACCCTCGACCACGTCCGCGACAAGATCGAGGGTCGATACGCCACGGCGCTGGGCATGGGCGAGCTCCTCGGCGAGACCGAGCAGGCCCGGTCGCTCGCCGAGCAGGAGGCGAAGCGGAAGGAAGCAGCGGCCGCCAAGCTGGAGGAGATCCGTAGGTCGCTGGGGTCGTGAGCGGAAAGCATCGCCAGAGCGACGTTTTCCACTCACGAGGGCGTCAGCGCTTGAACAGCTTGTCGCCCAGCCACACCAGCGGGTCGTACTTGCGGTCGACCGCGCGCTCCTTCAGCGGGATCAGCGCGTTGTCGGTGATCTTGATGTGCTCGGGGCAGACCTCGGTGCAGCACTTGGTGATGTTGCAGTAGCCCAGACCGTCGTCATCCACGGCCTCGGATGCCCGCCCCCGACGCGCGTCGAGCGGGTGCATGTCCAGCTCTGCCTGCCGCATGAGGTAGCGGGGCCCGGCGAACGCGGGCTTGTTCTCCTCGTGGTCGCGCACCACGTGGCAGGTGTTCTGGCACAGGTAGCACTCGATGCACTTGCGGAACTCCTGGCTCCGCTCGACGTCGATCTGCTGCATCCGGTACTCGCCGGGGGCGAGCTCCGGCGGCGGCGCGAACGCCGGGATCTCGCGCGCCTTCGTGTAGTTGAACTCCACGTCGGTGACGAGGTCGCGGATCACAGGGAACGTCCGCAGCGGGGTCACGGTGATGACCTCGGTCTCCTCGAACGTCGACATCCGCGTCATGCACATCAGCCGCGGCCGTCCGTTGATCTCCGCGCTGCACGAACCGCACTTGCCCGCCTTGCAGTTCCAGCGGACGGCCAGGTCGTTGGCCTCGGTCTGCTGCAGGCGGTGGATGATGTCGAGGACGACCTCGCCCTCGTTCACCTCCACCGGGTAGTCGACGAGCTCGCCTGCCTCGCCGTCGCCCCGCCACACCCGGAAATGGGCGTCGTAACTCATCGCGCTACCTCCCCCGTGCTCTGCTCGATGCTCACTGCGCAAGCTCCGTGCTCTGCTCGATGCTCACTGCGCAAGCTCCGTCTCTGCTCGATGCTCACTGCGCAAGCTCCGTCTCTGCTCGATGCTCACTGCGCAAGCTCCGTTCGGTGTCCACCCAGCTCCTCGCCGGTGTAGTACTTCTTGAGCTCGTCGAGCTCGAACAGGTCGAACAGCTCAGGGCGCATCGCGATCTGCTCCTGGCGGATGAGCTCCACGTCGTCCTCGCCGAGCGCGCGCAGCACGAGCAGGACGTGCCGCCAGTCGGAGTCCATCACCGGGAAGTCGTCGCGGGTGTGTCCGCCGCGGCTCTCCTGCCGCTCCAGCGCCGCCTTCCCGACACACAGCGACACCAGCAGCATGTTGCGCAGGTCCAGCGCCAGGTGCCAGCCGGGGTTGAACTCGCGGTGCCCGGTGACCGACACCGTGCGGGTGCGCGTAACGATGTCCTCGAGCTTCTTCAGCGCGAGGCGCATCTCGTCTTCCTTGCGGATGATGCCGACGAGCTCGTGCATCGTCTTCTGCAGCTCGAGCTGCACCTTGAACGGGTTCTCCCCGCCCTCGGCCGCCGTGGAGAACGGCAGCAGGGCGCGGTCCTGCGCCGCCTGCACGTCGGCCAGGAGCACGCCGGGGCGCACACCGCCGAGCCCTTCGACGTACTCGCTCGCGCCGAGGCCTGCCCGACGCCCGAACACCAGGAGATCCGACAGCGAGTTGCCGCCCAGCCGGTTGGAGCCGTGCATGCCGCCCGCGACCTCGCCAGCGGCGAAGAGGCCGGGAACGATCGACATCGCGGTGTCAGGGTCGACCTCGACGCCGCCCATCACGTAGTGGCAGGTCGGTCCGACCTCCATCGGCTCCTTGGTGATGTCGACGTCGGCCAGCTCCTTGAACTGGTGGTACATCGACGGGAGCTTCTTCAGGATCTCCTCGGGTGTGCGCCGGGAGGCGATGTCGAGGAACACGCCGCCGTGCGGGCTGCCCCGCCCGGCCTTGACCTCGGAGTTGATGGCGCGGGCCACCTCGTCGCGGGGCAGCAGCTCGGGAGGACGCCGGTTGTTGTCGGCGTCGGTGTACCAGCGGTCGCCCTCTTCCGGCGTGGTGGCGTACTGCTCCTTGAACACGTCCGGGATGTAGTCGAACATGAACCGCTTGCCCTCGGAGTTCGTGAGGATGCCGCCGTCACCGCGCACCGACTCCGTGACGAGGATCCCCTTTACCGACGGCGGCCACACCATGCCCGTCGGGTGGAACTGCAGGAACTCCATGTTGATCAGCGTGGCGCCCGCGCGGAGGGCGAGCGCGTGCCCGTCGCCCGTGTACTCCCACGAGTTCGACGTGACCTGGTAGCTCTTGCCGACGCCACCGGTGGCCAGCACGATCGCGGGCGCGTCGAAGCGGACGAAGGCGCCGCTGCTGCGGTAGTAGCCGAAGCAGCCCGCGATCTTCCCGTCCGCCTTGAAGACGTCGGTGATCGTCGTCTCGTGGAAGACGCGGATGTTGGCCTCGTAGTCGCCGGTCTCGCGGAAGTCCTCCTGCTGCAGCGAGACGATCTTCTGCTGCAGCGTGCGGATGAGCTCGAGGCCGGTGCGGTCGCCGACGTGCGCCAGCCGCGGGTAGGTGTGCCCGCCGAAGTTGCGCTGGCTGATCTTGCCGTCGGGGGTGCGGTCGAACAGCGCGCCGTAGGTCTCCAGCTCCCAGACCCGGTCGGGTGCCTCCCTGGCGTGCAGCTCGGCCATGCGCCAGTTGTTGAGGAACTTGCCGCCGCGCATGGTGTCGCGGTAGTGCACCTGCCAGTTGTCCTTGGGGTTGACGTTCCCCATCGACGCCGCGCAGCCGCCCTCCGCCATCACGGTGTGCGCCTTGCCGAACAGCGACTTGGAGATGATCGCCGTCCGCTTGCCGAGCAATCGCGCCTCGATGGCGGCGCGCAGACCGGCGCCGCCCGCGCCGATGACGACGACGTCGTACTCGTGGATCTCGATGTTCTCGGTCATCGCTTCATCACCCCACAAACCGCAGGTCGGAGATCCACTCGGCGGATACCGCCATGATGTAGAAATCGGTGACGGCCAAGGTGGCCAATGTCGTCCACGCCAGCTCCTGATGTTTGCCGTTGAGCCGGGAGATGTAGCCCCACATCTTGTAGCGCACCGGGTGTCTGGAGAAGTGGTTCAGCCGCCCGCCCATGATGCTGCGGCACGAGTGGCACGAGATCGTGTACGCCCAGAGCAGGATTACGTTCGCGAGCAGGATCAGGTTGCCGAGGCCGAAGCCGAAGCTTCCGTCGGCCTTGACGAACGCGTGGATCGCGTCGTAAGTGTTGATCACCGAGATGATCACGGCGATGTAGAAGAAGTAGCGGTGCGCGTTCTGGCCCAGCAGCGGGGCGCGGGTCTCACCCGTGTAGCGGCGGTGCGGCTCCGCCACCGCGCAGGCGGGCGGCGAGAACCAGAACGACCGGTAGTAGGCCTTGCGGTAGTAGTAGCAGGTGAGCCGGAACAGCAGCAGGAACGGCAGGGTGAGCGCCGCGTAGGGCAGCCACCACACGTCGGGCAGGAAGCGGCCGAAATGCGCGGCAGCGGGGTCGCAGCCCAACGAGACGCAGGGCGAGTAGAACGGCGTCAGGTAGTTGTACTCGGCGACGAAGTAGTCCTTCTGCTGGAAGGCGCGCACCGTCGCGTAGAGCACCCAGGCCACCAGCCCGACGGCGGTGATCAGCGGCGGGAGCCACCACCGGTCGGTCCGCAGCGTTTTCGCGCTGATCTGCGCGCGGCCGGTGGCCGGGTCGAGGGTGGAGGACACGTCAGTCCCCGTCCTTGAGGGTTTCCACTTCAGCAACCTCGCGTTCTGCGCTACCGGGCGCGCTGCGCAGAAGGCGACGGCGCCGGTCGGAATTGATGGCGCGGATGTTACGGCGCGCAGCGCCACGCCAACCTTCGGGATCGTTCAAATGAGTTGGCGCGATCCGATGCACCTAGGCTATGGCGGTGACGTTGCAGCAGCTCAGGTACTTCCTGGCCGTGGCAGACGTGCGCAATTTCACTCGGGCCGCGGAGCTCGTCGGGGTGGCGCAGCCGACGTTGTCACGCCAGCTGAAGGTGCTAGAAGACGAGCTGGGGGCGCCCCTCGTCGACCGCGGCGCCCGCGACGGGCCCACGCTCACCGCGGCGGGCCGGGCCGTGCTGCCGTTCGCGCGGCGGATCCTGGCCGATGCCGACGGGGCGCGGGTGGCCGTGGCCGAGATCGTGGGGCTGGCGCGGGGACGTGTGCGGGTCGGTGCCACGCCCTCGCTGTGCAGCGGTGTGCTCGCCGACGTGCTGCGGGTGTTCCACGAGCAGTACCCGGCCATCGAACTGGAGCTCGCCGAGAGCGGGTCGCAGCCGCTCGTGCGTTCGCTGGTGCGGGGCGAGCTGGACATCGCGCTGGTGATCGTGCCCGTGTCCGGGGTCGACCCGGCCCTGCACGCCGTGCCGCTGCTGCGGGAGCGGCTGTCCGTGGCCTCCGCCGCGTCGGGGCGGCCGCCGTCGGCGCGCGGGTCGATGGGGCTGCGGGAGCTGGGGCGCCGGTCGCTCGTCGTGCCTCGGGACGGCTACGACTTGCGGGAGGTCACCCTTCGCGCGTTCGCCGACGCCGGGGTGGCTCCCCGGTTCGCGGTGCAGGGCGGGGAGATGGACGCCGTGCTGCGGATGGTCGAGACGGGCACGGGCGTGGCAGTGGTGCCCGACCTGGTCTTCGCCGGGCGTCCCGGCCTGCGGCGAACGGTGCTCACGCCTGCGGTCTACCGGACGGTCGCGTTGGCCTCGCGCGCGGACCTGCAGCCGAGCCAGGCCACCGGCGCCTTCCGGGCCACGCTGCTCACGTTCCTGGCCGAGCTGCAGGCTGTCGGCGGATTCCCCGGGGACGTACAGGTGTTGCGCCACCCCGACCCGTGACCCGCCCGCGCCCGCGCCCGCCCCGCCTGGCGCGACCGCCCATCGCCGCACTTCGCACCCATCGCCGCAGTTCGCACCCCAACGCCGCACTTCGCACCCCATCGCCGCACTTCGCACCCCATCGACGGGGTGCGAAGTGACAACTGGGGGTGCGAGGTCGGGCGGTGACGGGCCGCAGGCGACCGGCCGCCAGCATCCGGCGTCGGCATCGTCGTCAGAGGTCGGGCTCGCCGAGCTCGTCCTCTTCGGCGCCGTGGGCGGCGAGCGCCTCGCGGACCACGCGATAGGCGATGCCGCCGGGATAGCCTCGGCGGGCCAGCATGCCGACGAGCTTCCGCCCAGCCGTGACGCGGCGCTCGGGCGTGTCGGCCGGGATGGTGCGCAGCTTCCGGTCGACCAGCTCGCGGGCCCGATGCTCTTCGGCAGCGGTGTCGACCTCGGCGAGCGCTTCCCGTGCCACCTCGTCGGCCACACCCTTCCGTCGCAACTCGACGGCGATGGCGCGGCGGGCGAGCCCCCGTCGGGTGTGCCGCGAGCGCACCCACTGCCCGGCGAAAGCGGCGTCGTCGATCAGCCCGACCTCGTCGAACCGCTCCAGCACCGTGCTCGCCGCGGCATCGGGCACCCCTCGCTTGCGCAGGGCTTGGGCGAGCTCCTGCCGGGTGCGGG
Source organism: uncultured Actinomycetota bacterium (assembly GCA_963736375.1). Classification (GTDB taxonomy): domain Bacteria; phylum Actinomycetota; class Actinomycetes; order Mycobacteriales; family Pseudonocardiaceae; genus Pseudonocardia. Next base: position 242,455 of record CAVTOL010000015.1, on the reverse strand, counting down.
CGCGTTCCGTGAGCAGGCGCAGGCAGATCTCCCGCGCGACCGCCACCGGATCGGCCTCGGGCTCGAGGTCCGGCTCGACACCTGGCTCGACGCCTGCGGGCTGCGACCCATCCGTCGCCGATCGGTCGGCGCGGAGCCGGGCACCACGCCGACGCGGCGCCCGATCGGCACCGCCTGCGGTGCGCGACGCGGCCGACCGCCCTCTCCCGTTATTCGTTCGCCCGCCTGCGCCCTCGACGTTCCAGGCATCGATGTCCGCGGCCGAGCCGACTCCCTGGGTCGCTCTGTGGGTCGCGCTCCCAGCCGTACTCGGCGCGTCGGTCGTGAGCCGCGCGATCCGGGCCGGGCGCTCGCCCGACCGAAATCCCTCGGGCCGCACGACCGACGCCACCGGGTCTGTCGAGTCGTCCGCACTCCGGCGCCAGGCGGCCAGGTCGACCACGAGGGCCCGCTTGCCGTCGTGATCGAGATCGCGCAGCGACGCCACGGGTGCGCTCGGACCATGCCCGGCGAGATCGGCCAGGCGGACCACCCGGTGGGTGGGCGCCTCGGCCTCGGGTGCTGGATCGTGGTGCTCGGGCGAATCGCGGGGTTTGGGCGGATCCCGGGGTTCAGGCGGCTCGCCGTGCTCGCGGTCGGCCACCGTCAGAAGTCGACCGGCGCGGGCAGCGGTTCGATGTCGGCGTCGAGCACCGCCCCGATGCCGAGCTTCTCCTTGATCCGCTTCTCGATCTCGGCGGCGACATCGGGGTTGTCGCGCAGGAACTTGCGGGCGTTCTCCTTGCCCTGCCCCATCTGGTCGCCCTCGTAGGTGTACCAGGCGCCGGACTTGCGGATGATCCCCTGCTCGACGCCCACGTCGATGAGCGAGCCCTCGCGGCTGATGCCGACGCCGTAGAGGATGTCGAACTCGGCCTGCTTGAACGGCGGCGCGACCTTGTTCTTCACCACTTTGACGCGCGTGCGGTTGCCGACCATGTCGGCCCCGTCCTTCAGCGTCTCGATGCGGCGGATGTCCAGGCGCACCGAGGCGTAGAACTTCAGCGCCTTCCCACCCGTGGTGGTCTCGGGAGACCCGAACATCACCCCGATCTTCTCCCGCAGCTGGTTGATGAACACCGCGGTGGTGCCGGAGTTGCTCAGCGCGCCGGTGATCTTGCGCAGGGCCTGGCTCATGAGCCGGGCCTGCAGGCCGACGTGGTTGTCGCCCATCTCGCCCTCGATCTCGGCGCGGGGCACGAGCGCGGCCACCGAGTCGATCACGATGATGTCCAGCGCGCCGGAGCGGATGAGCATGTCGGCGATCTCCAGCGCCTGCTCGCCCGTGTCGGGCTGGGAGACCAGCAGCGCATCGGTGTCGACGCCCAATGCCTTGGCGTATTCCGGGTCGAGCGCGTGCTCGGCGTCGATGAACGCCGCGATCCCGCCCGCGGCCTGTGCGCTCGCCACGGCGTGCAGCGCGACCGTGGTCTTTCCGCTGCTCTCCGGGCCGTAGACCTCCACGATGCGGCCGCGCGGCAGACCGCCCACCCCTAGCGCGACATCGAGCGCGATGGAGCCGGTGGGGATCACCCCGATCGGCGGGCGGGTGTCATCGCCGAGGCGCATCACCGAGCCCTTGCCGTGGTTCTTCTCGATTTGGGCGAGGGCGAGCTGCAGGGCCTTCTCGCGGTCGGGTGCGGTCATCGCCGGGTCTCCACCTCGTGCTGTGTCTTGGGAGTGCTGTGTCGTCTGAGGACTGCCGTCGACGGTAGGGCCCACCACCGACAGTTCGCGTCGGGTGACCGGAATCTGTGGATGGCCACCCGCGATGTGGATAGAGCGTAGCGAACACCCGTTCGATCGGGGACGCCGACACGCCGGACGCGTACCCTGCGTCGCCCAGCGGACAGTGCGCTCAGCGGCGCACCGGCGGCACGTCGTACTCCTCGCAGACCGCCAGCCACACCTCGCGCGGCTCGATGCCCGCTTCGAGCGCTTCCTCCACGGTGCGCCCGCCGAGCTGCGAAAACACATGGTCGCGGGACACCGAAGCGGCTCGGACAGCGCCGAACTCGCCCTCCATCAGCTCACGGAAGTAGGTGAGTCGCACCCGCACCACGGTAGCGTCGCGAACGTGCTCGACTCCGTGTGGGCCGCGCTCGGCGGCGATCCCCGCGAGCGTCGCGCGTCTGGAGGTCACCGGCCCCCGCGCGACGCTGGCCTCGACATTCGCCGTGACGGACGCGGCCACCGGAGCCATCGGCGCCAGCCTGCTCGCCGCCACGCTCGGCTCGGACGCGCGCGTCGCCGTCGACACCCGGCAGCTCGCCGTCGCGGTGCGCAGCGAGCGGTACGTGCGCAGGGACGGCCGATCCGGCGGCAGCCCCTTCGACCCGCTCTCGACGTTCCACCGCACGTCCGACGGGTGGCTGCGGCTGCACGCCAACTACCCATGGCACCGCGAGGCCGCGCTGCGGGTGCTGGGCTGCGGTCTCGACGACGCCCCGGCGGCGATCGCGGGACGCGAGGCGGTCGAGCTGGAGACCGCGCTGCACGCGGCGGGTGGGGTCGCGGCGGCGGTCCGCACCGCGACACGCTGGCGCGCCGTCGCCGGACCTCCACCGCCGCTCGTCGAGCGCCGCGAGCTCGGGCCTGCCGCACCGCGGCCCGTCCGCAGGCTGCGCGTACTCGACCTCACGCGGGTGATCGCCGGGCCGGTCGCCACCCGCACGCTCGCGGTGCACGGCGCCGACGTGCTGCGCCTCGACGCACCCCAGCTCCCGGAGATCCCGCTCCAGGCCTGGGACATGCTGCCCGGCAAGCGCAGCGCGCTCTTCGACCTCGGCGACACCGAGGCCCGCGAGCCGCTGCTCGCCGAAGCCGACGTCGTCGTCACCGGGTACCGCCCTGGCGCCTTGGACCGGTTCGGCCTCGCCCCGGAGGCGCTCGCCGAGCGGTATCCCGGCCTGGTCGTCGTCACGCTTTCGGCCTGGGGGCACGAGGGGCCGTGGAGCACGCGTCGGGGGTTCGACAGCCTCGTGCAGGCGGCGTGCGGGATCGCCGTCGACGAAGGGAAGCCGGACGCGCCCGGCGCCTTGCCCGCTCAAGTGCTCGATCACGCCACCGGCTATCTCGCCGCCGCGGGTGCGCTGCTCGCGGTGGAGCAACAGCGCCGCGACGGCGGCTCCCACCACGTCCGGTTCTCCTTGGCGGGCACCGCCGCGTGGCTGCAGAACCTGCCGCGCGCCGCGCCCCAGGACGTGCCCGACGTCGACCCCGCGCCCTACCTCGTCGAGAAGGGCCGGTTCACGCTCGCGGCTCCGCCCGGCACCGTCGACGGCACGCCGCTGACCTGGCCCGACCCCGCGCCCGACTATGGCGCCGCTACTCCGGAGTGGATATGAACGACCCCACGGGATTCTCTTCGCCGCTTGGCCAGTTCATCATCGGCCTCGCACTGCTGGCCTCGTTGCTCGTGTTGTCGCGCTGGTTCTGGACCAACCGCAGGAAGTAGCGTCAAGGTCATGCTGCTCGCCCAGATCAACATCGGCTTGCCGGTCGCGCCGCTCACCGAGCCGGAGCTGGCGGGCTTCGTTGAAGCGCTGGAGCCGGTCAACGCGCTGGCCGACGCGGCGCCGGGGTTCGTGTGGCGGCTGCAGACCGAGGACGGCGATGCCACCGCGATCCGCCCGTACGACGACGATCGGCTGCTGGTCAACATGAGCGCCTGGACGTCGGTGGCGGCCCTCGCCGCGTTCGTCTACTCCGGGCCGCATCGGGCGATCATGGCGCGGCGGCGCGAGTTCTTCGTGCCGATGCGCGAGGCGTTCCAGGTGCTGTGGTGGAGCGCCGACATCCCGACGGTCAACGAGGCCGTCGCGCGGCTCGAGCATCTTCGCGCGCACGGGCCCACGCCGCACGCCTTCACCTTCCGCAAGCCGTTCCCCGCGCCCGACGGTGAACCGGTGCGCCGCGACGACGGGTGGTTCTGCCCGGCCTGATCGGCACGAGCGGGACACCGGTCGGAAGCGTCGCGGACGACGCGACGCGATCATCGAACGTCGCACCGACCCCGAACGGGTGGTTCTGCACGGTCTGCAAGGCTGCACCGATGCGGATGGCGTTCGAAGCGGAGGACGAGCACGCCTACTACCCACGCCGGGACGAGCTGTGCGCTCGGTTCGCGGACTGGGCGCGGCGTGAGCAGCGCGACGCCGACGCAGGCGACGTCGAGCTGCTCCTGGATTGGAAATGGGGCTACTCCGACGGCAGGCTCGATCACTGGGACGCCGCCGACGTCGAGGAGTTCCTGCTCGGGTGGTGCCCCCGCAAGGTCGCCTCACCACCTGACTTGATCAAGAGTATTCCCGGCTCGGTCGGGGCGTTCGTCGACTTCCTCGCCCACGAGGGTCTGCTCGCGCGCGGCTGTTCGCCGTCGGTGATCCGCAGGGCCTGCGCGGACCTCGGCCCGCGGTTCGACCGCGAGATGACGGATCCGGCCAACTTCGGGATGGCGAAGTCGCTGCTCGGCGGCTTCGGCGACGCCGATCCGAACGCGCTGCTCGAACAGCTCGCACGGCTCACGGGCACCTCCGCCGAAGAGGTGCTGGAGTCCCTCGACGACGCGGGGCCTGGCGTGGTCGGGCCGGTCGAGGCGCCGACCGAAGACGAGGTCGCGGCGGCGATCGCAAAGGCACGGATGTTCGCCCAGGTCCGTGGGCTCGCCGACCGCTGCGGTCCAGCCGGGCTGGCGTTGACCGCCAAGGGCAATCTGAGGGTGGCCGATGCGCGCAGGCTGACCCTTGAGTTGGAGACCGGCGAGGGCGCCGATACGCCCGACCGGAGGCTCGGCTCCGCCGCCGAGCTGCCGTACCTGAGCTGGCTGGTCGACACGGCTCTCGCTGCCGGGGCGGTGCGCCGCCTGCGTGGACGGCTCGTCGCCGTGGCCCGTTTCGGCGAACGCTCCGACCGCGACGCCTACAAGCGGACCGTCCTCGGGGCTTTGGAGGCCGGCCTCGGCGGCCCGATGTCCTGGGCATGGGCGGCGGCCCCGCCGGACAGCGACGGCCTCGCCGTCGCCCTCCTCGCCGAGCTGCTCGACTCGGGTGCGGCAGGCGCATCGGTGGAGGACCTCGCCGAGCGGCTCGGTCCGCTCCTCGGCGGCTACGGTCCCATGGCCGCGATCCTGGGCGGCAGCACGATCGATCACCAGCTGGCCCGGTTGGCCGATCTCGGCCTGGTGGCGCTCGTCGACGATGTAGCCGTGCTGACCGCGGCCGGGCGGGCGGTCGGCGCGGAGATCGTCACCGAGGCAGGCATCGAGGTGGTGTACCGGGCGGATCCGACCACCGCCGACGCCGACGAACTGGTCGCCTCGCTGCTCCTGCTCGACGAGGACGACGCCGCCGCCGACCTCGGCGCATGGGCGGCGGCCCATCCCGCAGGTGGTGCGGAGCTGACCGCCGCCGCGACACAGTCCGACATCGCCCCGGTCGCCGTCCTCAGCCTGCTGGAGATGGCGGGATCGACGGCGTTGGGTACCGACATCGATCGGGCCGCCGAGGCGCATCGCGAGGGACCGCACGGGCCGCTGGTGACGATGTGGTTGCTGCTGCGCGGCGCGATCGAGCCGTCGTCGGTCGATCCCGAGCAGATGCTCGTCGGCACCGTCGAGGTGGCCGCCGTGATGATCGACGACGCGGGACCGGACGGCGTGGTCGAGTTCTTCGGCTCCGACGTCGATCAGACCCTCGAGGTGCTCGACCACCTCTGGCGCGCCGACCACGAGCGCACCGTCGAGGTTCTCGATACCCTCGGCCGCCACCACCCGGACCGGAAGATCGCCAAGGCCGCCCGGCGCAGCTTGATGAAGGCCCGAAACCGCGGCTGAGCACGAACCGATCCGAAACTGTCGGACCCCCGGCGCATGATGGACATGTGACCGCACTGGAGGGCTTCTCCCCCGCCACCCGCGATTGGTTCGCGGGTGCCTTCGCCGCGCCCACCGCCGCGCAGGAGGGGGCGTGGGCCGCCGCCCAGGCAGGCAGGCACGCGCTGGTCGTCGCCCCCACCGGGTCCGGCAAGACACTGGCGGCGTTCCTGTGGGCGCTCGATCGGCTGGCAACGGGACCGCCGCCCGCCTCCCCGCAGAAGCGCTGCCGGGTCCTGTACGTCTCACCGCTCAAGGCGCTCGCCGTCGACGTGCAGCGCAACCTCCGCTCGCCCCTGGCAGGCATCCGCCAGGCGGCGCAACGGCTGCAGCTTCCGGTGCCCGACATCACGGTCGGCATGCGTACCGGCGACACCCCGGCCGATGAGCGGCGCCAGTTCGCCCGCACCCCGCCCGACGTGCTCGTCACCACGCCCGAGTCGCTGTTTCTGCTGCTCACATCGGCCGCGCGGGAGTCGCTGCGCGGCATCACCACCGTCATCCTCGACGAGGTGCACGCCGTCGCGGGCACGAAGCGCGGCGCGCACCTGGCGCTGTCGCTCGAACGGCTCGACGAGCTGCTGGAGCGGCCTGCGCAGCGCATCGGCCTTTCGGCCACCGTCCGACCGCTCGACGAGGTCTCCACCTTCCTCGCCGGAGCGCGCCCGGTCGAGATCGTCCAGCCGCGCACCCCGAAGACCGTCCAGGTGTCGGTCGAGGTGCCGGTGCCAGATCTCGCCGCGCTGGACGAGCGGCCCGCGCCCGGCAGCTCCGACGAGGAGGTGGTCGGCTCCGCGGCGGGCACCGCCCAGCGGCCGTCGATCTGGCCCGCGGTCGAGCGGCGGCTGCTGGAGCTGGTGCGCGCCCACCGCTCCACGATCGTGTTCGCCAACTCGAGACGTCTCGCCGAGCGACTCACGTCCCGGCTCAACGAGCTGGCCGCCGAAGAGGTCGAGGGTGTCCAGGATCTCGACGCGTTCCCGGCCGAGGCGATCGGCCAGTCCGGCATCGGCGGTGGTGCCGCGGCCACCGTGGCGAAGGCGCACCACGGGTCGATGTCACGCGAGCAGCGCACGCTGGTCGAGGAGGAGCTGAAGGGCGGCGTGCTGCCCTGCGTCGTGGCCACGTCCAGCCTTGAGCTGGGCATCGACATGGGCGCAGTTGACCTCGTCGTCCAGGTCGAAGCGCCGCCGAGCGTGGCATCGGGGCTGCAGCGGGTGGGCCGCGCAGGCCACCAGGTCGGGGCCGTTTCGAGAGGTGTGGTGTTCCCGAAGTACCGCGGCGACCTCGTCGCGTGTGCGGTGGTCGCCGAGCGGATGACGGCGGGGGCGATCGAGTCGTTGCGCTACCCGCGCAACCCGCTCGACGTGCTCGCCCAGCACATCGTGGCGATGGTCGCGCTGGAGCCGTGGTCGCTCGGCGACCTCGCCCGCGTCGTACGGCGGGCGGCGCCGTTCGCCGCGCTGCCGGAATCCGCCCTGCACGCGGTGCTCGACATGTTGGCCGGGCGCTACCCGTCGGAGGAGTTCGGCGAGCTCCGCGCGCGGATCACCTGGGACCGGGTCACCGACCAGCTCGGCGGCCGCCCCGGTGCGCAGCGGCTGGCCGTCACCTCCGGCGGCACGATCCCCGATCGCGGCCTGTTCACGGTGATGACACCGGGTGGGGCCGACGGCGTGGGGTCACGGGTCGGCGAGCTCGACGAGGAGATGGTCTACGAGTCGCGGGTCGGCGACGCGATCATGCTCGGCACGTCGAGCTGGCGGGTCGAGGACATCACCCACGACCGGGTGATCGTCACCCCGGCGCCGGGCGTGCCCGCGCGGCTGCCGTTCTGGAAGGGCGAGCAGGTGGGGCGGCCGTTGGAGCTGGGCAGGGCGGTCGGGGCGTTCGTGCGCGAGATGGCGGCGCTGCCCGAGGACGACGCCCGCGCACGGGTCACCGCGGCGGGTCTCGACGCCTGGGCCGCCGACAACCTCCTCGCCTACCTGCGCGAGCAGCGGGAGGCCACCCGGCACGTGCCGAGCGACCGGGTGATCCTCGTCGAGCGGTTCCGCGACGAGCTGGGCGACTGGCGCCTCGTCGTGCATTCGCCGTTCGGGTCGAAGGTCAACGGGCCGTGGGCGCTCGCGATCGCCGCGCGCCTGCGGGAGCGGCGCGGCGTGGAGTGCCACGCCTCCGCGGCCGACGACGGCATCGTCCTGCGGCTGCCCGATGCGCTCGACGACGCCGGGTCCGAGGTCGTGCCCACCGCCGAGGACGTGCTGCTCGACCCGGCCGAGGTCGAGCAGATCGTCGTGGCCGAGCTCGGTGGGTCGTCGCTCTACGCGTCGCGGTTCCGCGAGTGCGCGGCGCGTGCGCTGCTGCTGCCCCGGCGAGACCCGCGCAGGCGCACCCCGCTCTGGCAGCAGCGGCAGCGGGCGTCGCAGCTGCTCACGGTGGCCGGGCGCTACGAGCAGTTCCCGGTCACGTTGGAGGCGATGCGCGAGTGCGTCCAGGACGTCTACGACCTGCCGGGGCTGCGCATGCTGATGGCCGACGTACAGGGGCGCGCGGTGCAGGTCGTCGAGGTGGCCACACCCTCGCCGTCGCCGTTCGCGCGCAGCCTGCTCTTCGGCTACGTGGGGATGTTCCTCTACGACGCCGATGCACCGCTCGCCGAACGGCGCGCTGCGGCGCTCTCGTTGGATTCCACGCTGCTGGCCGAATTGCTGGGGTCCGAGGCGATCCGTGAGCTGCTCGATCCGGAGGTGCTGGCGGAGGTCGAGGCGTCGCTGCAGCGGCTCGCCCCCGAGCGGCACGCCCGCGATGTCGAGGGGGCGGCCGACGTCCTCCGGTTCGTCGGCGACCTCACCACCGCCGAGGCGGCCGACCGCGGAGTTCGCGCGGAGTGGCTGGCCGAGCTGGAGCGCGCGCGGCGGGCCATCCGCGTGCGCATCGGCGCCGAGGAGCGCTTCCTGCCGATTGAGGACGCGGGTCGGGTGCGCGACGCGTTGGGGGCCGCCTTGCCGGTCGGCGTACCCGAGACGTTCACCGAGCCGGTGAGCGATCCGCTCGGTGATCTCCTCCTTCGTTACGCGCGCACGCACGGGCCGTTCCCGGCGCCCGCGGCCGCGGCCCGGTTCGGGTTGGGCGTGGCCGTGGTGGCGGGGGTGCTCGACCGCCTGGTCGGCGTCGGGCGGCTGGTCAGGGGCGAGCTCCGGCCCGCGGGCGAGGGGGTTGACTACTGCGACGCCGAGGTGCTGCGGAGGCTGCGGCGGGCGTCGTTGGCGCGGCTGCGCGCCGAGGTCGAGCCGGTCGAACCCCGCGCCCTGGGCCGCTTCCTGCCCGTGTGGCAAGGGGTGCAGACGACGCCGAGCGGCGACCGGCGTGGCCGGATGCGCCGGGCTCCGGGTGCCGAGGACGTGTTGGGCGTCATCGAGCAGCTCGCCGGGGCGCCGCTCCCGGCGAGCGCCGTGGAGTCGCTGATCCTGCCCGCGCGGCTGCCCGGCTACACGCCTGCGCTGCTGGACGAGCTGACCGCAGCGGGCGAGGTCAGCTGGACCGGCTGCGGCCCGCTCTCCGGAGTGGACGGCTGGCTCGCGCTGGCCCCGGCCGACGTCGCCGACTTGCTGCTGCCCGAGCCGGAGCCGGACACGGTCGCCACACCACTGCATCACGCCGTGCTCGACGCGCTCGACGGCGGGGGGGCACTGTTCTTCCGCCAGCTCGCCGACGCCGCAGGGCGGACACTGATGGCGGTCGGAGAGGCGGCGCCCGGCGACGACGCCGTGGTGGCGGCGATGTGGGACCTCGTATGGGCCGGGCTCCTCGCGGGCGACACCCTCGCCCCGTTACGGGCGCGCCTCGGCGGCTCGGGCACCCGCGGCAGTCCGGCGCACCGCGGCCGACGCACCGCTGCGCGCGGCCGCTACGCCGGGCTCCGCGCGGGCAGGCCTGCGATGCCCAGCCGGAGCGGACCGCCGTCGGTCGGTGGACGGTGGGCCCTCGCGCCCGCCCGCGAGCCCGATCCCACGCGTCGAGCACACGCCAGGGCCGAGGCGTTCCTCGAACGGCACGGGGTGCTCACCCGGGGGGCACTGTCCACCGAACGCGTCACCGGCGGGTTCGCGGGCATCTACCGGGTGCTGCGCGCGATGGAAGACTCCGGACGGGCGCGGCGGGGCTACGTCGTGGAGGGGCTCGGCGCGGCCCAGTTCGCGGTGCCCGGCGCGATCGACCGCCTCCGCGCGCTCTCCCGACCCGACGGCGCCCCGACCGGTGCAGGTGGGCCGGGTGGCAGCGACAGCGGGCCGGGGGGCATGGGCGCACGTGGTGCGGGCGGCGCGGGCGGTCTCTCCCGGGTGGTCCTCGCCGCCGCCGACCCCGCGCAGCCCTATGGCGCGGCGCTGCCGTGGCCCGCGACGCTCGGCGACACGAAACACCGACCGGGACGCAAGGCGGGCGCGCTCGTCGTCTTGGTCGAGGGCGCGCCTGCGCTCTACGTCGAGCGGGGTGGGCGGTCGCTGCTGTCGTTCACCACCGAGCGCGCCGAGCTGGTGGCCGCCGCGCAGGCACTGGCCGGTGCGGTGCATGAAGGCTGGCTGGGCACGTTGGCCGTCGAACGGGCCGACGGGGTCGGGTCGCTGGGATCGGAGCTGGCCGAAGTGCTCACCGAGGCCGGGTTCCGGGTCACGCCGAAGGGGCTGCGGCTGCGCGCCTGAGTGGGCACCTGCCGCCGAGCACGCGGCCCCTGGCACGTCTTGGTGTCGCGTCGGAGCGTCGCGCGCCGACCGCGTCTCGTCACGGCCGACAAAGCTCGGTACCGCTACCGATCCCGCCCAGGCCCGTCCAGGGGCAGGATCGACCCCATGCACCCGGTGACTGCCGCAACACTGGGTCTCGTGCGTCCGACGGCGAGGGCCCGCCTCCTCGGGCGCTTCGCACTGCGCATCGAGGACGCCGACACCGGGACCGACTCAGGGACCGGCACCGAGATCCCGCTCGACGCTGCGCGGGCCGAGCAGCTCGTCGCCTACCTGGTGCTGCATCCGGACGCCCAGCCCCGCAGGCGGCTGGCGGCCGCGCTCTGGCCCGACTCGACCGAGGCACAGGCCCACACGAACCTCCGCAAGCTACTGCACACCGTGCGCCGCAGGCTGCCCGCCGCCGACCGCCACCTGGAGATCACCCCGCGCACCGTGGTCTGGCGCGGCGAAAGCGACGTCGCGGAGTTCGAGCACCTGCTGACGTCCGACCTGGGCCGGGCAGTCGCGCTCTACGGCGGCGAGCTGATGGACGGGCACGACGCCGCCTGGCTGGAACCCGAGCGGCAGCGGCTGCGCGGGCGCTGGCTCGACGCCCTTGGCGAGCTCGCCGACCGGTGCGCGGCCGACGGCGACCTCACCGGGGCCGTCGGGCACGCCGAGCGGCTGCTGCGAGCCGATCCGCTGCGCGAGGAGAACTACCGCAGGCTCATGCGTTTGCACGCCGAGCGCGGCGACCCGGCACGCGCGCTCGGCGTCTACCACGAGTGTGCCGCGGTGTGGGAGCGCGAGCTCGGCGTGCGCCCATCCCCGGCGACCCGTGCCGCCTACGCCGAGCTGCTCCCTCGGGAAACCCGCCACCGCGAGGCCGCCGCGGCGCCTGCCGGGCTGGTGGGGCGGGCCGCCGAACGGCGACGGCTGGTGGATCTCTTCCGGGTTTGCGCCGCGGGCCGCACCCAGTTCGTGTTGCTCACCGGGGAGGCGGGCATCGGGAAGACCCGCCTCCTCGAGGACTTCCGCGCCTGGTGTGCGCGCCACGGCGCGGTCGTCGCGGAGGCCCGGTGCCACTCGGCCGAGGGCCCGCTCGTCTACGGCCCGGTAACGGCGTGGCTCCGGTCCGGCGCACTGCGCCCTCGGCTGGCGCAGCTGGACCCCGAGCGCCGGTCCGAGCTCGCCCGCCTGCTGCCCGAGCTGCTGGTCGAGATGCCGGACACCCGCAAGCCCGCGCCGCTCTCCGCCGACGAACACCGCCTGCGGCTGCTCGACGCCGTCGCCGACGCCGTGCTCGCCCCGGCTGCCCCCCGGGTGCTGGTCCTCGACGACCTGCAGCACGTCGACCGCGAGACCTGCAGGCTCGTGCACTACCTCATGCGGCGCGAGCCGACGTCCCGGCTGCTCATCGCCGCGACGGCCCGCCGCGAGGAGATCGACCGTGACCACCCGGCGCAGGCGCTGCTGGCAGGCCTGCACGTGCTCGACCGGTGCGTCGAGATCGAGCTGGGCCGCCTCACCCGGGCCGAGACCGACCAGCTCGCGCGTGAGCTCGGCGGCGCGCCGGTCGACTGGGAGCCCCTCTACGCCGAGACGGAGGGCAACCCGCTCTTCGTGGTCGAGGCGCTACGGCTGGGTCCCGGTGCCCCGGTCAGCAGGCGCGTGCAAACCGTCCTGGAAGCGCGGCTCGCGCAGCTCTCCGCCCCGGCCAGGGCGCTCGTCGAGGTGGCGGCGACGATCGGGCGCGAGTTCCGCGTCGACGTGCTGGCCGCAGCGGCGGGCGACGCCGACGACGTGCTCCTCGACGGCCTGGACGAGCTCTGGCGGCGGCGGATCCTCCGCGAGCAGGACGTGCACGCCTACCGGTTCAGCCACGACAAGCTCCGCGAGGTCGCCGCGCTCGGGGTCAGCCCGCCGCGGCGACGGCTGCTGCACCTGCGGATCGCGCCTGCCCTCGAACGCGCCCACGCCGCCGATCCCGGCCCGGTCAGCGCCCAGATCGCATGGCACTACGCGGAGGGTGGCTCGGCAGGCCACGCCGTCACCTGGTACCGGCGCGCCGCCGAGGCCGCGCAGGAGCTGCACGCGAGCGGAGCGGCCGTCGACCTCCTCGAACGCGCGGTGCGCCAGGTCCGCACGCTGCCGTCGTCGCGAAGCCGCGATACCGCAGAGCTGGAGCTGCAGAACGCGATGCTCGGCCCGCTCGCGTCGATCGCGGGCTACGTCGCGCCCGCCATCTCGGCGCACCAGCAGGAGGCGCTGCGGCTCACCGCGGTGCTGGGCGTCCCGGAAGCGCCGCTGCTGCTGCGCTCGCTCGGGATGAGCGCACTGACCGCGGAGGACTTCCCCGCCACGCTGCGCATCGGCGCCCAGCTCCAGGCCGCGGGCGAGCAGCTCGGCGAGGACGTGCTCGTCGTCGAGGGCGCCTACCTGCTGGGGATGGCGGCGTTCTGGCAGACCGACTTCACCGCCGCCCGCACCCACCTCGAGACGGCCGTCGCCCGGTACCGGCCCGCCGACCTCCCGACCCACCTCGTCCGCTACGGCCAAGACCCGAAGGTGGCCTGCCTCAGCAGGCTGGGCAACACGCTGTGGTTCCTCGGAGAGCCCGACGCGGCGCGGCAGGCCCGCGACGCCGCCCTCGCGTGGGCCGAGCGAATCGCGCAGCCGTTCAGCATCGGCATCGCGCTGCTGTTCGGCGCAATGCTGGCCGTCGACATGGCCGACGAACCCGCTCTGCGCGAGCTCACCGCGCGGCTGGTGGCGCTCACGCCGAAAGCGCCGCCCATCCAGCTCGCCGCCGACGCGCTGGAAGGCCACATCGCCGTCATCGAAGGGCGCGCCGGGCTCCCGGCCATCGACGCCGCTGTCCGCGCGGCAGAGGGGCAGAGCCCCGCGCCCGGCGTGCCCGCGATCCTGGCGCGCATCCGGCTCGCCGCAGCCGTCGCGGCAGGCGAACCCGCGCGGGCCCGCGCCGCGGCGGATGCGCTGCTCACCATGGGTGGCGCCGCGGCGGTGTGGGTGCCAGAGGCGCACCGGGTCGCCGCGGCGTTCCGGGACACCACGCGCTGAGGAACGCCCCGGGAACGGTGCCCGGCGCACCGTGGGCGCCATGCCAACCATCCTTGCCATCGGCGCGACCGGCACCGTCGGCCGCCACCTCGTCCCGCAACTCGTCGACCGCGGCCTGCCGGTACGGGCGCTCGTCCGCAACCGGGCCGCCGACCTTCCCGCCTCCGTCGACCTGGTGATCGGTGATCTCGCCGACCCCGGCACGCTCGGCCCCGCGCTCGACGGGGTCGACGCCGTCTACCTCGCCTGCGGCAACCACCCGGCCCAGGTCACCTGGGAGACCGCGGCGATCGACGCCGCGGCCGCCGCGGGTGTGCGGCGCATCGTCAAGCTCTCGGCGCTCGACGTCGCGATCGGGTCGCCGGTCGCGTTCGCCGACGCGCACGGTCGCATCGAGGCGCACCTGCAGGCCAGCGGGATCGAGCACGTCCTGCTGCGCCCCGCGTTCCTGATGTCGAACCTCCTGGCCGCCGCCGACGGCGTGCGCCAGGCCGGAGCGATCTTCCTGCCCGCCGCGGGCGCGAAGATCGCCATGGTCGATCCGCGGGACGTCGCCGCCGTCGCGGCCGTCGCCCTGACCGAGACGGTAGCGCGCGAGCTCCCGTTGACCGGACCCGCCGTCGTCACCTTCGACGACGTCGCGGCCGAGCTGAGCGAGATCATGGGGCGCCGGGTGGGGTTCGTGCCCGTGCCCGACGACGCCGCCGTGGGGCAGTTGGTGGCGGCGGGCGCCCCCGAGTGGTTCGCGACTAACCTGGTCACCCAGTTCGGCCTCCTGCGCCAAGGCACCCAGGCGCAGGCACGCGACACCGTCCACACCGTCCTCGGCCGGGAACCCCGCTCGGTCGGCACGTTCCTGCACGACCACGCGGCGGTCTTCGGGGAGTCCCGGTGACCGCCGGGCTGGCCGCGCCGCCGCTGCGGCGCGGCGACCCCGGCTACGACGAAGGCCGCCTGGCCTGGAACCGCAACGCCCTGCAGACGCCCGCCGTGGTCGTGATGGCCGAGTCCGCCCGGGACGTGCAGGCCGCGGTGCGGCTCGCCCGCGCCGAGGGCCGCGGGGTCGGGGTGATGGCGACCGGGCACGGCGTTGCCACCGCCGTCGACGGCGGCGTGTTGGTCAACACGTCCCGCATGCGCGGAGCCGCGATCGACCCGGCCGCCCGCACCGCGCGGGTCGCCGCAGGGGCGCGGTGGTCGGACGTGATCCCCGACGCCGCGGCCTACGGTCTGGCCTGCCTGCCCGGCTCCAGCTCGGGCGTAGGCGTGGTCGGCTACACGATGGGCGGCGGTTTCGGCTGGCTGGGCCGCCGGTACGGCTTCGCGGCGGACTCGGTGCGCGCGGCGGAGGTCGTCACGGCCGACGGCGCGCTCGTGCGGGCCACACCGGACGAGAACCCGGACCTCTTCTGGGGGCTCGCGGGGGGCGGCGGCAACTTCGGCATCGTGACGGCGCTGGAGTTCGCCCTCCACCCGGTGGCGAACGTTTACGCGGGCAACCTGTTCTACCCGGTCGAGCGGGCTCGGGACGTGCTCGCGTTCTGGGCGGAGTGGAACCGGACGCTGCCGGACGCGATGACGTCGGCGGTGGCGTTCCGCCGGTTCCCGCCGCTGCCGACGGTGCCAGAGGCCTTCCGCGGCCGCGTCTTCGCCGCGCTGCGAGGCTGCTGGTGCGGGCCGGACCTCGGCGAGGGCGGACGGCTGGTCGCGGCGGCGCGGGCGGCGCTGGGTCCCGCGGAGATCGACACCTGGCAGGTGTCCCCCGTGTCCGGTCTGGACATGGTGAGCATGGACCCGGTCGACCCGATCGCGGCGCACCAGCACTCCGAGCTGCTGCCGGACCTGCCCTCCGCGACGATCGACACGCTCGTCGACCTGGGCACCGACTCGCCGCTGATCATGCTGGAGCTGCGCCAGCTCGGGGGTGCGCTCGGTGGGGTGCGCACCGCGTTGAGCCCGCTTGCGCACAGCACGGCCCGGTTCAGCATGAACGCCATCGGCGTCACCCCGACACCGGAGGCGGTCCCCGCGGTGCGGGGCTACCTCGGGCGGGTGGCGGCGGCAATGCGCCCGCACGCGACCGGTGCGACGTACCTCAACTTCCTCGACCTGGACGGGGCGACGCCGGAGCGCGTGCGCGCGGCCTACTCGGCCGACGACTGGGCGCGCCTGGTTGCGCTCAAGGGCCGTCTCGACCCGGACAACGTGTTTCGGTTCAACCGCAACATCCCGCCGGGCCCGTGATGGCGCACCTGGTCCAGCCGGTCCTCATCGCGCTGCTGGTGATCGTCGAGGTCGGCGTGTTCCACCTGCGGGTGGCGCTCGCGGGCCGCGGCCGCCGCAGCGGAGCCACCGCCCTCGGCGCGGTCAACGCCGTGATCTCGGTGGCCGCGCTGGGCCAGGTGCTCACGAACCTCGACCGTCCGCTGAACGTCGTCGGGTACGCCGTGGGTGTTTCGATCGGCGTCTACCTGGGCTGCGTCGCCGACGACCGGCTCCGGCGCGGCGGAGTTGACCGGCGGGCACGGGACGCGATTGGCTCCCCTTCCGATCACAGTGTCGATCATCGGGTCGATCAAGGGGGTGTCGGTGGCAAACCTGTCCAAGCCCAGCGGGGACGACGGAGCCGCCGAGGAGGAGCGCAGGCGGCGTCAGGAGCAGGCCGGGGAGTCCGGTGATCCTGTGGGTGACGCCGCCGTGGCGGGTTCGGGTTGGTGCGACGGCTGCGATGTGCCCGATTGCGATCTCCCCGACTGCGACTGCGGCGGTTGCGACTTCCCGCTGTTGCGGGTCTCGACGCTCCTCGCGCTGGTCGCTCTGATCGTGCCGGCCTGTACCGACGGGCTGGTCGCCATCCTGATGCGCGGCTACCGACGGTGGCTCACCCGGTTCACGCCCACCTGCCCGTCCCGGCCGAGCTGCAGCGCGTATGCCCTCGGCGCCGTGCAGACGCTCGGCGCCCGACGCGGTCTGCTGGCGGCCGCGTGGCGGGTGCGCGCCTGCGGTCGTGAGTGAAAACGACGGTCAGAGCGACCATTTCCGCTCACGACCCCCGAGCATCCGGCCGACGATCAGGTCGACGTAGCCGTCCGCCACCTCGTCGAGCGAGAGCTCGCCGTCGGGGTGGAACGATGACCCGGCACGTCGACTGGGACGAGTACGCCGTCGAGCCCGACCACTACGGTCGGGCGCATGCCCGAGGGTGACACCGTCTATCTGGCGGGCAAGCGGCTGCGGGCCGCGCTCGCGGGGCAGCGGCTCGTGCGCGGCGAGCTGCGCCATCCTCGGCTCGTCGAGCATGACCTCGCAGGGCTCGCCGTCGTCGACGTGGTGACGGTCGGCAAACACCTGTTCACCCGCTTCGACGACGGCCGCAGCCTCCACAGCCACTTCCGCCTGGACGGCTCGTGGCACCTCTACCGGCCGGGCATGGCGTGGCGACGGCCCGCGCACGAGGCCAGGGCGGTGCTGGCGACCGAGGAGCGCGTGGCCGTCGGGTTCGCGCTGCACGACCTGGAGCTGCTCCCGACGGTCGAGGAGCAACGGCTCGTGGGGCACCTCGGCCCCGACCTGCTCGACCCGACGTGGTCAGACGCGCACGCCGCCGAGGCACTGCGGCGGCTGACCGCGCGGGGAGCGTCGGAGATCGGGCTGGTGTTGCTGGAGCAGCGGGTGATGGCCGGGATCGGCAACCTCTACAAGACCGAGACGTGCTTCCTGCGCGGCGTCTCACCGTGGACGATGACGAGCGACGTGCCCGACCCCGCCGGGATGATCGCGCTTGCCCGCAAGCTGCTGCTGCGCAACGCCGACCGGCCGGAGCAAACGACGACCGGCGAGCTGGGCCGCGGCCGTCAGCACTGGGTGTTTGAGCGGGCCGGGCAGCGCTGCCGTCGCTGCGGCACCCGGATCCGTACGGCCCCGCAGGGCGACGGGGTCTACGCCCGGGTGGCCTACTGGTGCCCGACGTGCCAGCCCGGCCCGGCCCCATCGTCCTCGCGCTGAAACCCACGGCGCTGAGCCCACCCACTGGGCCGAGACCGCCTGTCCTCATCGCGCTGACGCCGCCGGAAGCCGACTCCGCAACCCCACCGGTGGGGTGCGCAGGCACGCGCAGGGGTGCGCAGTCGCGACCAGGGCGGGTGCCCAGTCACGCGCGGGAGTGCGCAGTCGCGACTAGGGGGCGGCCCGTCGTCAGGCGGTGCCGGGCTGCTTCTGCGTGTTGATCTGCTGGGTCGTGGCGGGGGTGGGCGCGGTGTTGCCCGCCGTGACCTCGCCAGCCACCGGGGTGCCGTGCAGGGAAGCGCGGATCTGCTCGAGCCTGCTCGCGCCCGCCATGTCGACGGCGCTGGCCTGGACCTCCAGCATCCGGCCCTGCACGGAGTTCTGCGCGAGCTCGGCCGAGCCGATGGCGTTGGCGTACCGCCGCTCGATCTTGTCGCGCACCTCCTCAAGGGACGGGGTATTGCCCGGCGCGGCGAGCTCGCTCATCTGGCGCAGCGACGCGGCGGCCTGTTCCTGCATCTTCGCCTGCTCCAGCTGCGAAAGCAGCTTCGTGCGCTCGGCGATCTTCTGCTGGAGCATCATCGAGTTGCGCTCGACGGCCTGCTTGGCCTGGCCCGCGGCCTGGATCGACTGGTCGTGCAGCGTCTTGAGGTCCTCAACCGACTGCTCGGCGGTGACGAGCTGCGTGGCGAACGCCTGCGCGGACTGCTCGTACTGGCCCGCCTTGACCTCGTCGCCGGACGCGCGCGCCTGGTCGGCGAGCACGAGCGCCTGCCGGGCCGAGGCCTGCAGCTTCTCGATCTCGCCGAGCTGGCGGTTGAGCTTCATCTCGAGCTGGCGTTGGTTGCCGATGACGGCGGCGGCCTGCTGGGAGAGCGCCTGGTGCTGGCGCTGCGCGTCTTCGATGGCCTGCTGGATCTGCACCTTGGGGTCGGCGTACTCGTCGACCTTCGACGAGAACAGCGCCATCAGGTACTTCCAGGCCTTCGTGAAACCGTTGGCCATCTGCTTCCGCCCTCCGACTGCGTCACCTGCTGCGAACCCCATCGTGGCACCGGTGCGGTCCGGACTTCCACCCGAGGTGGACGATATCGGGGATCATCCGGAGGCCGATGCCGGGGCGACCCGGAGGCAGGCGGGCGAACGCGCTCAGGCCGCGGCCCGTACCCCGCGCACGGGCATCGGGGCCACCGGCAGGCTGGCGGGCGCCATCGGCGCCGCTTCCGCGAGCCGCAGATCCATGTGCCGGAGCCCGATCGGGCCCCGAGCAGGCAAGAGGACCTCCGCGCCGTCGGCCGCCAACGATCGGGCGATCACCTCCGCAGCCTCGGCGAGGACGTCGGGCAGCGAGACGTCCAGCGCCTCGCAGATCGCCGCGAGCAGCTCGCTGGACGCCTCCTTGCGTCCGCGCTCCACCTCCGACAGATACCCGAGGCTGACCCGCGCCCGCCGCGACACCTCCCGCAGGGTGCGGCGGCCTTCCGTGCGCGCACGCCGCAGGCTGCCGCCGATCGCCTCCCGCATCAGCACCGCCATGCGACCCTCCTCGTGCCCTGGCCGAATGATTCGGCCGTGACCCTCACCGTACCGACTCGAGAAGCCGCGCGTCGCCGCACGACGTGTCCGCCCACGGCGAACGCACGGCGCCCGACGCTGCAGCAGGGGGCCCTTCCTGCGACTCAATCGGGGGAAGGGGCCCTTGCTGCAAGGGGTGGGCCGCAACCTTCGGGGGTCGCGCGGCCTCAGACGGTGCGCGAGCGCGGCCGCAGCGCCTTGACCAGGTAGTCCAGCCCGGTGATGACGGTCAGCCCCACCGCCACCGCCATCACGGCCCAGCGCAGCCCGTCGACCGCGGTGGACATCCCATCCAACGGCAGGAGGTACAGCCCTATCGCGATCATCTGCGTCAACGTCTTCAACTTGCCGCCCCGGCTCGCCGCGATGATCCCGTGGCGCAGCACGAGGAAGCGCAGCACTGTGATCGCCAGCTCCCGCCCCATGATCACAATGGTCACCCACCAGGGCAGCAGCGAGAGCGTGGCGAGGCCGAACAGCGCGGCGCCGGTGAGCGCCTTGTCGGCGATGGGGTCGGCGAGCGTGCCGAATGCGGTGACGAGCCCTCGGGAGCGGGCGAGCTCCCCGTCGAACCGGTCGGTGATCGCCGCGACGACGAAGACACCGGTGGCCGCGTAGCGCCAGCCGGTGCTCTGGCCTGCGTCGGCGAAAAGCGTGAAGAGGAAGACCGGGACGAGCAGCAACCGCACCCCGGTGAGCACGTTGGCGATGTTGAGCAGGGGTGGCGGTGGGCCTGGCGGCGGCATGCCACCGGTCCCTGCGCTCACCCCACGCCGCCCGGTGGCCCCGGCAGAGTGCTGCGGGGCACGGCCTCGCCCGGTGCGATCATGAGATCCGCGCCCTCGCTCCCGACGACAACAGCCCGCACCATGTCCCCGACGCGCAGGCCCGATCCGCGCTCGACGATGCACTCCCCGTCGACCTCTGGCGCCTGGTGCGCCGCGCGGCCGGTGCATTCGAAGTCCTCGTCCTCTGCCGCCTCGACCAGCACGGTGACCTCGGTGCCGACCCGGTCCTCGGCGCGCTGGGCCATCAGCTCCTGGGTGAGCGCCGTGATCCGCTCGACCCGTGCGGCGACCTCCTCGGCCGGGAGCTTGCCGTCGTAGCCCGCGGCTTCGGTGCCGTCCTCGTCGGAGTAGCCGAACACACCCACCGCGTCCAGCCGGGCGCCTTCGAGGAACGCCTCCAGCTCGGCGAGGTCGTCCTCGGTCTCACCGGGGAAGCCGACGATCACGTTGCTGCGGATGCCCGCCTCCGGGGCGAGCGCGCGGATGCGGGAGCAGAGGTCGAGGAAGTCCTCGCGGGAGCCGAAGCGGCGCATCCGGCGCAGCACTGTCGGGCTGGCGTGCTGGAACGACAGGTCGAAGTAGGGCGCGACACCCGGTGTGGTGGCGATGACCTCGATGAGGTCGGGGCGCATCTCGGCGGGCTGCAGGTACGACACGCGCACGCGGTCGATGCCGGGAACGTGCGTGAGTCGCGGCAGCAGCCGCACGAGCGCACGGGTGCCGCCGGGCAGGTCCTTGCCGTAGGACGTGGAGTTCTCGCTCACCAGCACGAGCTCGCGCACGCCCTGCGTGCCCAGCCACGCGGCCTCGGCGACGATCTCGTCGGGGGTGCGGGAGACGAACGCGCCGCGGAAGGACGGGATCGCGCAGAAGGTGCAGCGCCGGTCGCAGCCGGAGGCGAGCTTCAGGTTGGCGATCGGGCCGTCCGACAACCGCGTGCGGGGGATCCACGCGTGGCCGGGCACGTGCACGTCGGCGCTGGACCGGTCGACCGGGGTGAGCGGCAGCAGGGTGCGCCGATCCACGGGCGTGTGCGCGGTGGGTGCGTGGCCGCCCAGCACGTCGGTGAGCCGCTCCGCGAGCTCGGGGTAGTCGTCGAAGCCGAGCACGGCGTCCGCCTCGGGCAGGCTGTCGGCCAGCTCCTTGCCGTAGCGCTCGGCCAGGCAGCCGACGGCGACGACCTTCGCCCCGCCTGCGATGTCCGCCGCCGCGAGCAGGGTGTCGATCGAGTCCTTCTTCGCCTGCTCGACGAACCCGCAGGTGTTGACGACGATGACGTCGGGCCGCCCGTCGGTGTCGACCAGCTCCCAGCCCGAGCCGGTCAGACGTCCGGCGAGCTCTTCGGAGTCGACCTCGTTGCGGGCGCAACCGAGCGTCAGCAGCGCCGCACGCTGGGGAGCGACAGCGGAGCGGCCGTCGGCACGCCGGGGAGCGACAGCGGAGCGGCCATCGGCACGCCGGGGAGCGACAGCGGAGCGGCCATCGGCGCTGCGTGGATCCGGCACGCCCTCAGGGTAACCGGCCGGTCGTGATCTACTTCGGTCCGTGGCCGAGGTGTCCGTCCGGCGGGCGAGGACCGCCGACGTCACGGTGATCAAGTCGCTCGTCGACGGGTACGCAGGGCGTGTCCTGCTGGCGAAGGAAATCGTCACGCTCTACGAGTCGGTGCAGGAGTTCGTCGTGGCCGAGCTCGCGGGCGAGCTCGTCGGCTGCGGCGCGCTGCACGTGCTGTGGGCCGACCTCGGCGAGATCCGCACGGTGGCCGTGCACCACCGCGCGCTGGGCCGTGGGGTCGGCCACGCGCTGGTCGCCGCGTTGATCGAGAACGCGCGCACGCTGGGCCTCGAGCGGCTGTTCGTGCTGACCTTCGAGAAGCACTTCTTCGCCGGGCACGGGTTCGTCGAGATCGACGGCACGCCCGTGGAGCCCGACGTGTTCGCGGCGATGCTGCGCAGCTACGACGCGGGCGTCGCGGAGTTCCTCGACCTTGCCCACGTCAAGCCGAACACGCTGGGCAACGCCCGGATGTTGCTGCGGCTCTAGTGCCCGTCTCGGAAGGTCGGTGCGGAAATCGGCGGGTCCAGGCGTCCGCAGGCAAGGCGTCGCCCGGTCCTCGTACCGGCGTACTCGGACCGGGCGGCAATGCCGCATGCGGGCGGCTGGGCCGCCGAGTTGCGTGCCGGACCTTTCGAGACGGGACACTAGGCTCCAACCGTGTCGCTGCTCTGCCCCGATCTGATCGGGCGTGCCGCCGAGCGGGCGCTGCTGCGGGAGCGGGTCGACGCGATGGCGGCGAGGCGGGGCGGCGTCGTCGTGTTGGTCGCGGAGGCGGGCGCGGGCAAGACCCGGCTGGCGGCGGCCGCCGCGGAGGCCGCCGCCGCCCGTGGCTGCCCGGTGCTCACCGGACGTGCGGTGCCCGGCGCGAACCCGGTGCCTTACCGCGCGCTCGTCGAGGCGTTCCTCGGGGCGTTCCGCTCGGCGCCGGTGCCCGACTCCCCGGATCTCGCCGGGTTGGGCGCGCACCTCGGGCGGCTCGTGCCTGCCTGGCGCCAAGCGGACGGCGTCGCGGAGGACTCCCCGCTGCTGCTCGCCGAGGCCGTGGTGCGTCTTCTGCGCGCCCACGGCGACGGCCGCGGCTGTGTCCTGGTCGTGGAGGACTTGCACTGGGCCGACCCCGAGACGCTCGCCGCCCTCGACTACCTCGGCGACGCCCTGCCCACCGAACCGGTGCTCTGCGTGGCCACGGCGCGCCCGGAAGGCGGCGCCGCGGAGCTGCTCGAACGGCTGGAGCGTCGCGACCCGGCCGCGATCATCCGCGTCGCCCCGCTGGCCGAAGACGACGTCGACCACATGGTGGCGGCGTGCCTGGCCACCCCGGCCCCGCCTCCCGGGCTCACCGATTTCGTGCGCGCCCACGGCGACGGCACGCCGTTCCTGGTCGAGGAGCTGCTCGCGGGCCTCGTGGCAGCGGGCAGCCTGCGTCATGAGGACGGGCTGTGGGTCGCGAGCGACGAGCTCACGCCCACTGTGCCCGCGAGCCTGCGGGACTCGATCCGTCGGCGCATTGGCCTGCTCGATCCCACAGCGCGCCGCGTCGTGGGCGCCGCTGCGCTGCTGGGGCGCCGGTTCGACTGGGAGCTTCTGCCGGGTATCGCCGACGTCGACGGGCGCACGGTCGTCGACGCGCTGCGGGCCGCCGTCGACGCGCAGATCGTCGCGGTGAACGGTGACGGCTTCGTCTTCCGGCACGCACTCACCCGCGAGGCCGTGGCGGGCGACCTGCTGCCGCCCGAGCGGCGGCGGCTCGCGCGGCAGGCGTGGCCCGCGATCGAACGGGCCCACCCCGGCCTCCCGGGCGCCACCTGTGAGCTGGCGGCGGAGTTGGCGGAGGCGGCAGGTGCGCCGGAGGCCGCGGCCGAGCGGCTGGTCGAGAGCGCCCGCCGCGCGCTCGCCGCCGGGGCGCTCGCCACCGCCGAGGGCACGGCGCGCCGCGCCCGCCGCCTCGCCCCGCCCGACGAGTCGGTGGCCCGCGAAGCCGACGAGATGCTCGTTCGCGTGCTCGTGGCCGCGGGCAAGCCCGTTGAGGCGCGCGAGCTCGGCAACGCGTTGCTTCCCCGGCTGGCGCCCGCCGACCGCGCGGACCTGCTGGTCGGCCTCGCCCGCGCCGCGTTGGCCGCGGGCGACGTGGCGGCGGCCGAGGAGGATGTCGCGGCGGCGCGTGCCCTGCCCGGCGGGAGCGGGGCGCGCGTCGATGCGGTCGCCGCCGCGGTGGCGCTGGACCAGGTGCGCCTTGACGACGCCGTGCGGCTCGGTCAGGCCGCGCTGGCCGCAGCGGAACGCGCCGACGAGCCCGACGTGCAATGCGCGGCGCTGGAGGTGATCGGCCGCGCGGAACGGGGCCGGAGCGGTATCCGGGACGCGCGGGGATGGTTCGAGCGCGCCGCGGAGGTCGCCGAACGCCACGGGCTCACGGCGTGGCACCTGCGGGCCCGCCACGAGCTCGCGATCCTCGACTGGGCCGACGGCGGCGAGCGGGCGATGCGCGCCACCCGCGATCTCGCCGCCCGCTACGGCGCGCTGACCACCATGGCGGTGATGGACCTCAGCCTCGCCGACATCGCGCTGATGGCCTTCGACCGGGACGGATGCCTGGCGTCGGCGCGGGCGTGCGTCGAGGCCAGTCGCCGCTTCGGGCTGGCCACCGCGCCGGTAGCGCATCTCTGGCTCGCCGGGGCGCACGCCCTCGCGGGCGACGACGCCGGGATGTCCGCGGCCACCGCGAAGGCGCTCGCCCACGATCCCGGCGATCCCCGGATCCTCGGCGACTTGCACGGAAGGGTGCTGGTCACCCGTGCGATCGTCGCGGGTGACCTCGAGGCGCTCCCCGGCCACCTCGAGACGATGATGGACTACGTCCGGGCGGCGCCGCCGACGACCTCGGTGTTCCCCGGCCGGGTGCTCTGGGCCACGCTGCACGCGATCGACGACGACGACCTCGGCGTCGCGCAGCGGGCCGAGAACGCCGCTGCCGTGGGCCGGATGGGAATGGCCCAGTTCGGGCTGGTCTGCGACGCGATCGAGGCGGTCGTCCTGGGCCGGACCGGCGACCGCGCGGGCGCGACCGCGCTGATGTCCGACGTCCGTGCGCGGATGCGGCGGCTGCAGCACAGCTACGCGCCCATGCACGTGCAGGAGTTGCTCATGGCACGGGCGGCGCTGCGCGACGGCTGGGGAGACCCGGTGACGTGGCTGCGGGAGGCCGAGGCGTTCTTCGCCGCGGGCGGCTACGACCACACCGCCCGCCGGTGCCGCACGATGCTGGGCGCGGCGGGCGCCCCGATGCCACGCCGCGGCCGGGGTGAATCGGCCGTGCCGACGGCGCTGCGAGCGCTCGGCGTGACGAGCCGCGAGGTCGACGTGCTCAAGCTCGTCGCGGCAGGCCTGTCCAACCGGGAGATCGGCGGCAGGCTGTATCTCGCGACGAAGACCGTCGAGCGGCACGTCGGCAGCCTGCTGGCGCGCACCGGCGCCCCCGATCGGGTCGCGCTCGCCGAGCTGGCGCGGGTGCACGGCGTGCAAACTGGGTGACCCCGCGCGCTAACCGGGGGTGCCGACCTCGATGCGCCCGTGGCCGGGCGCCACCAGGATGAACGGCATGCAGACCACCGTCTACGAGATCGCGGATCGCGTGTACCGCCTCTCCACCTGCGTGCCCGAGGTCGCACCCGGCGGCTTCACCTTCAACCAGTACCTGCTCGACGGCGACGAGCCACTGCTCTTCCACACCGGCCCGCGGCGCATGTTCCCGCTCGTCTCGGAGGCGGCCGCGAAGGTGCTCCCGCTCGACCGGCTGCGCTGGGTCAGCTTCGGCCACGTCGAGTCCGACGAGTGCGGCGCCATGAACCAGTGGCTGGCGGTCGCCCCGTCGGCGGAGATCCTGTTCAACGCGCTGGGCTGCCAGGTCTCGGTTGCCGACCTCGCCGACCGGCCGCCCGTGCCCGTCACCGACGACAGCCCGCGTGACCTGGGCGGACATCGCATCCGTACGATCGTCACTCCGCACGTCCCGCACGGCTGGGAGGCGCAGGTGATCTACGACGAGGCCACCGGCACGCTGCTGTGCGGCGACCTGTTCACCCGCACCGGCGACGGCGCCGCGCTCGTCCACGACGCCGATCTCGTCGAGCCCGCGCTGGCGGCGGACGACATGTTCGGCGCCACCTGCCTGACCCCGACGACGGCCCCGGCGCTGCGGGCGCTGGCGGAGCTTTCGCCCCGCACGCTGGCGCTGATGCACGGTCCGGCGTTCGCGGGCGATGGCGCAGGCGCCCTGCGTGCCCTCGCCGACGCCTACGAGGCGCGGTTCGCCGCCGCGCTGCCCGCTTAATGATCACCGCCGCCGACATCGGCCCCATCACCCGGCCGGAGGCACGGACGCTCGCCGAGGCCGAGACCGCGGCGATGGTCGCGCTCCTGGTCGACCTCTCCCCCGACGAGTGGGCGCGGCCGACCGACTGCCCTGCTTGGGACGTCCGGGCGATGGCCGGGCACGTGCTGGGCATGACCGAGGGCTTCACCGGGCTGTGGCGGATGGCTTCGATGTTCCGCGCGGGCGGGAAGCTGGCGGGCGACCAGCCATTCATCGACGGCGTGACCGCGCACCAGGTCGCGATGAACGCTCAGCTGTCCACCGCCGAGCTGGTGGCGCGCATGGCGGCGGCCGGACCCCGGCAGGCTCGGTGGCGCACGGAGCGGCCGATCCTGCGGCGGATGCCGATGAAGGACGCGAGCACCGACGGCACCGTCGAGACGTGGACGATGGGCTACGTCTTCGAGGTCATCCTCACCCGCGACACGTGGATGCACCGGGTCGACGTGGCGCGGGCGACGGGCCGGGCGCTCGACCTCACGCCCGCGCATGACGGCCGGATCGTCGCCGATGTCGTCGCCGAGTGGGCGCGCAGGCACGGCAGGCCGTTCACCCTGGAGCTGACCGGCCCCGCGGGCGGCACGTACACCAGTGGCACCGACGGGTCCGCGCTGACCTGCGACGCGATCGAGTTCTGCCGAACCCTTGCCGGGCGTGCGCCCGGAACCGGCCTGCTGGCCCAGCGCGTGCCGTTCTAACCCCGTGAGCGGTAACGAGTGCTTGAGCACTCGTTACCGCTCACGGGGTCGGGCGTAGGGTCTGGTCCCCGTGACCCCCGAGGATCGGCTGGCCGAGCGCGGTCTCGTACTGCCGGAGCTGCGGCACCCGGCAGGCAACTACCGCGGCTGGATGCGCGCGGGCAACCTGCTCCACCTCTCCGGACAGGGCGCCGACGGCCACACCGGGCGCCTGGGCGCCGAGCTCACCGTGATCGAGGGCTACGCCGCGGCCAGGGCGTGCGCGCTCAACCTGCTCGCCCAGGCCCACGACGCGCTGGGCGCGCTCGACGCCGTGGCCCAGGTCGTGCAGGTGCGGGGGTTCGTCGCCTGCACGCCGGAGTTCACCGACCAGCCCGCCGTCATCGACGGGGCGTCCGACCTGCTCGCCGCGGTCTTCGGCGAGCGCGGCACCCACGCGCGCACGGCCATCGGGGTAGCCGCGCTTCCCCGCGGGTTCGCCGTGGAGGTCGACGCCGTGCTCCTCGTGCGCGGATAACCTCGTGCGCGGATAACACTGTTCCCGCGATGTTTTCGCTCACGACTCGTCGTCGGGCTCCGCGCCGCCACCGCCGCGCATCAGCCACAGCACGCCCGCCAGCTCGTCGGGCTTGATGAGCACGTCGCGGGCCTTGGAGCCCTCCGACGGCCCGACGACCCCGCGCGATTCGAGGAGATCCATCAGTCGTCCGGCCTTGGCGAACCCCACCCGCAGCTTGCGCTGCAGCATCGACGTCGACCCGAACTGCGACGTGACGATCAGCTCGGCGGCCTGGCAGAGCAGATCCAGGTCGTCGCCGATGTCCGGGTCGATCTCCTTGGCCTCGCCCGCCTTCTGCGCGGTGACGCCCTCGGTGTACACCGGCTCGGCTTGGTCCTTCGTGAACGAGACGATCTTGGAGATCTCGTCGTCGTCGACGAACGCGCCCTGCATGCGGACCGGCTTGCTCGCCCCCATCGGCAGGTACAGCCCGTCGCCCATGCCGATCAGCTTCTCGGCGCCGGGCTGGTCGAGGATGACGCGCGAGTCCGTGAGCGACGACGTGGCGAACGCCAGCCGCGATGGCACGTTGGTCTTGATCAGGCCCGTCACCACGTCGACCGACGGACGCTGGGTGGCCAGCACGAGGTGGATGCCCGCGGCCCTGGCCTTCTGGGTGATGCGCACGACCGCGTCTTCGACGTCGCGCGGCGCGGTCATCATGAGGTCGGCCAACTCGTCGACGATGCACAGGATGTACGGGTAGGGCCGGTACTCCCGCTCGCTCCCGGGCGGGGCGACGATCTCGCCCGAGCGGACCTTGCGGTTGAAGTCGTCGACGTGGCGGACCTTGTTGGCCTGCATGTCCTGGTAGCGCTGCTCCATCTCCTCCACGAGCCAGGCCAGTGCGGCGGCGGCCTTCTTCGGCACGGTGATGATCGGCGTGATGAGGTGCGGGATACCCTCGTACGGCGTGAGCTCCACCATCTTGGGGTCGATGAGGATCATCCGGACCTCGTCGGGCGTGGCCCGCGAGAGCAGCGACACCAACATCGAGTTGACGAAGCTCGACTTGCCGGAGCCCGTCGATCCCGCGACGAGCAGGTGCGGCATCTTGGCGAGGTTGGCGCAGAGGAAATGGCCCTCGATGTCCTTGCCGAGCCCGATCACCATGGGGTGCTGCTCGGCGCGGGCGGTGCCGCTGCGCAGCACGTCGCCCAGGCGCACCATCTCCCGGTCGGTGTTGGGCACCTCGATGCCGACCGCGGACTTGCCAGGGATCGGCGCGAGGATCCGCACGTTGTCGGTCGCCACCGCGTACGAGATGTTCTTGGTGAGCTGGGTGATCTTCTCGACCTTGACGGCGGGGCCGAGTTCGATCTCATAGCGCGTGACCGTCGGGCCCCGGGTGAAGCCGGTGACCTGGGCGTCGACGGAGAATTGGTCGAGCACCCCGGTGATCGCTTCGATCATCGCGTCGTTGGCGCCGCTGCGCCGCTTCGGCACCGGGCCGGTGGGCAGGAGGTCGCTGGGCGGCAGCTGGTAGACGGTGCCGTCCGCGGTGGGCTGCATGGACAGCCGCAGCTGCTCCCCCACCGCGCCGTCGGGCTCCGGTGTGGGTTCCGGGGCGCTCTTGGGTCGACGCGGAGCCGCGGGCTCGGCTTCGGCCCCCGCGGCGTCGGGGGTGTCCGCGGCGGGCGCCGGGTCGGGGTCGCGGTAGACGTCCGCGACGGAGGCCTGGCGGCGCCGCGACGGGCGGCGCAGCGCGACGGGCTCGGCCTCGGTGCCGGGATCGGTCTCGACGGCCGACTGATCGTCGGCGGTGTCCTCGGCCGTCCTCGGCGCTGTCCTCGGCGGGTGCGCGGCCGAGCAGCCGCCGCACCCGGTCCGGCACCTCCCGCACGGGCGTGGCCGTGAGCAGCAGCAGCGCGTAGGCCGCCAGCAGAACGAGCACCGGCGCCGCGACCCACGCGGTGAGCCCGGTGGCCAGCGGGGTGGCCGCCACGTAGCCGATCGCGCCGCCGCCGGTGGGCCAGAGCGCGGGCTCGTCGGGTCGATGCGCGGCGAGGTGCACGAGCCCGAGCACGCCCAAGGCGAAGAGGAAGCCACCGAGCGCGACCCGGGGCCTGCTGTCCGGGCGCGGCTCCGTGGCCATCAGCACCACGCCCACGATGGCCAGCAACACCGGCAGGACGACCGCTCCACGACCCACGACGTACCCGATGCCCGCCGAGATGCCGCGCCCGACCGGACCGCCCGCCCCGAACCAGATCCCGGCCGCGCTGACCACGGCGAGCACGAGCAACGCGACCCCGAGACCGTCACGGCGGTGGGCGGGATCGATCTCCCGGGTGCGGCCGACCGCGCGGCCGGTCGCCCTGCCGAGCCGGGCGATACCGCGGCCGACCGCGTCGATCCCGCGGTCGATGAGATCCGGGCCCTGCCTGGACGGCGGCCTGCGCTTGCCCGAGGACGGGCGCCGAGCCGGGGCCCGGCGGCTCTTGCGCGGGGCGGGCATGCGCGTCGCGATGCTCCCCGGCTGGGCGGCCATCGCGCGCCCGGCCGCCTGCGCCGCCGACCGTGCCGCGGTGTTCCTGCTCCCGCTGCTCGCGGTCGTCCGTCCTGCCACCGGCTCACGGTAGCGGGGATCGATGATCCACTCGGGCACCGACGCACCGCACCGGGCCCCGGCGCGGTCAGGTGTAGC
The DNA here is from genome assembly GCA_963736375.1 of uncultured Actinomycetota bacterium. Classification (GTDB taxonomy): domain Bacteria; phylum Actinomycetota; class Actinomycetes; order Mycobacteriales; family Pseudonocardiaceae; genus Pseudonocardia. The sequence continues at coordinate 212,535 of CAVTOL010000015.1, read as the reverse complement.
GCGTCAGGACCACCCACGTCGTGGTCCGCCGGGTCTCGCGCCACGCGGCCACCGTGTCGAGCACCCGGTCGAGCTCGGCCGAGTCAGGGGCGGTGATCAGCGCGATGAGGTCGTACTCGCCCGCCACCGTCTCGACCTCGGTGACGGTGGGGAGTGCCGCGAGCCGTCGGACGTAGCCCGCGACGTCGGTGGTCTGGATCACCAGGCCCACGCGGGCGCGGTGCGCGGCGGGCGAAGGGCCAGGCAGGACGACCTCGGCGCGGTAGCCACGGATCACCCCCGCCTGCTCGAGTCGCTGAACGCGCGCGAGCACGGCCGTCCGCGACAGGCCGACGACCCGCCCGAGGTCGGACATGGTGGCCCGGCCGTCGACCGCGAGGAGTTCGAGCAGACGGTGGTCCAGCTCATCCAACTGACGATTCGTCGGGGCCACGGACGATATCGTGGCACTTCGCCGGTCAAGTCCGACGCCGGGCGTCGTGACCTGCGCTTTCCCGGCCCGGACACTGGAGACATGACTGTGACTCCGGACCGCGTTCACGAGACGCTCCGCCGTCACCTGCTCGTCGACGGATTCGACCTCGTGCTGGACACCCACGCCAGCCGCGGATCCCGGCTCGTCGACGCGCGCGACGGCGCCCAGTACCTCGACCTGTTCAGCTTCTTCGCCTCTGCGCCCTTGGGGATGAACCACCCCGCGCTGGCCGACGATCCCGACTTCGTGACCGAGCTGGTGGAGGTCGCGGTCAACAAGCCGTCGAACTCCGACATCTACACCACGTACCTCGCGGACTTCGTCGAGACGTTCGTGCGCGTGCTCGGCGACCCCGCGCTGCCACACCTGTTCTTCGTCGAGGGCGGCACGCTGGCCGTCGAGAACGCGCTGAAGACCGCGTTCGACTGGAAGCGTCGCCACAACGCGATGCACGGCCGTCCGTCCGATCTCGGCACGAAGGTGCTGCATCTGCGGAAGGCCTTCCACGGCCGCAGCGGCTACACGCTGTCGTTGACCAACACCGATCCGGTGAAGACCGACCTCTTCCCGAAGTTCGACTGGCCACGCATCGACGTGCCCGCGATCCACTTCCCGATCGATGTGGTCGCCGTCGCCGAGGCCGAGCGGCGGGCGCTGGCCCAGGCCGAGGCCGCGTTCGCGGCGCACCCGCACGACATCGCCTGCTTCATCGCCGAGCCCATCCAGGGCGAGGGCGGCGACAACCACATGCGCCCGGAGTTCCTGCAGGCGATGCAGGAGCTGTGCCACGCCCACGACGCATTGTTCGTACTCGACGAGGTGCAGACCGGCTGCGGCATGACCGGCACACCGTGGGCCTACCAGCAGCTGGGCCTGCGGCCCGACGTCGTGGCGTTCGGCAAGAAGCTGCAGGTCTGCGGGATCATGGCAGGCGGGCGCGTCGACGAGGTGCCCGACAACGTGTTCCGCGTGCCGAGCCGGATCAACTCGACGTGGGGCGGCAACCTCACCGACATGGTCCGCTCGCGGCGCCAGCTCGAGGTCATCGCCGAGGAGGGGCTCATCGACCGGGCCGCCGTGCTGGGCAAGCGTCTGCTCGACGACCTGTGTGCCGTGCCCGGCATCGACAACGTCCGCGGGCGCGGCCTGTTCGTCGCGTTCGACCTGCCGAGCCCGGAGGACCGCGCCGCGGTGCTGCGGCGCCTGCACGCGGCCCGCGTGCTCGTGCTCGGCGGGGGCGAGCGCTCGATCCGCCTGCGCCCGGCGTTGACCATCGAAGAGGACGACCTCGCCCTGGCCGTCCGGGAGATCGCGAAGGCGGTGGCGGGATGAGCGCGCCCGAGCTGCAGCAGGGTGACACTCCTGCCACTGAACGTCAGCAGGGTGACATTCCTGCAATGGGGGGCGAGGTGGGGTCGTACAGCGACGCGCCCGGTGGGCGGCTGACCTCGGTCGACCCGGCCACCGGCGCGCCGGTCGCGGAGGCGCTGCTGACCGATGCGGCCGGTTTCGTCGCGGCCTGCGCCACGGCGCGCGACGCCCAGCGCGGCTGGGCGGGCACCCCCGCGCCGGTGCGCGGGCGGGTGGTCGAGCGCATCGGCCGGATCGTCGAGGCCAACAAGGAGGCACTGTCCGCGCTGATCACGCGCGAGATCGGCAAGCCGCTGGCCGAGTCGCGCGGGGAGGTGCAGGAGGTGATCGACACCTGCTCCTTCTTCGCAGGCGAGGGTCGCCGCCTCTACGGCCAGACCGTGCCCAGCGAGATGCGCGACAAGCAGCTCTTCACCTTCCGCGTGCCGGTCGGGGTTGCGGCGATCGTCACCGCGGGCAACTTCCCGGTTGCGGTGCCGTCGTGGTACGTGGTGCCCGCGCTGCTGTGCGGCAACACCGTGGTGTGGAAGCCCGCCGAGTACACGCCCGCCATCGCGCGCGCCTTCACGGAGCTCTTCGTCGCGGGCGGGCTGCCCGCGGGCGTGCTGAACACCGTGCTCGCCGACGGGGCCGCCACCTACGACGGCCTGTCCGCCGCGCTCGACGACGGCCTCGTGCAGAAGATCGGCTTCACGGGATCGTCGGCGGTCGGGGTGCGCATCGGCGAGCTCGCCGGGCGCCACCTGCAGACGCCGTGCCTGGAGCTGGGCGGCAAGAACCCGCTGGTCGTGATGCCCGACGCGGATCTCGACCTGGCCGTCGAGGGCGCGCTGTTCTCCGGGTTCGGCACGGCGGGGCAGCGCTGCACGTCGCTCGGCACCGTGATCGTCCACGAGTCCGTGCACGACGCGTTCCTCGACCGATTCGACGCCGCGGTGCGCGGTGCGGCGATCGGCGACCCGACCGGCGACGTCCTGTACGGCCCCATGATCTCGTCGCGGTTCCTGGAGAACTTCGAGAAGCACCTCACGCTCGTCGAGCCGCACCACACGCTGCACGGCTCGACCGGCACCGGCCGGATCACGGCCGACAACCCACGCGACGGCTTCACCGGCGAGCTTGCGGGTCTCTACGCGCACCCGACGATCGTTGACGGCGTACGGCGCGAGGACGCGCTGTACCGCACGGAGACGTTCGGGCCGATCGTCGGCGTGGCCACCTTCCGCACGTTCGACGAGGCCGTCGAGCTGGCGAACGGGCACGGCTACGGCCTGTCGGCGGCGATATACACCACCGACCCGGCGCACGCGTTCCGGTTCCGCGAGCGGGTGAGCGCGGGAATGGTGAGCGTCAACAACTCGACGTCCGGTGCGGAGGCGCACCTGCCGTTCGGCGGCAACGGCCGCTCCGGGAACGGCTCGCGGCAGTCCGGGGTGTGGGTGCTCGACCAGTTCACCCGCTGGCAGAGCCTCAACTGGGACTACGCGGGACAGCTGCAGAAGGCGCAGATGGACACCCCCGACCTGCCTGCGGACCTCGACTTCCGCCTGATTTGACGGGTGCGGCTGCCGTCCGGGCCCTCTGCTGGGCGGTAGCCGGTCGTGCGCGGAAACGAGTGCTCTAGCCCTCGTTTCCGCGCACGACGCTCACCCCCCAAGGGCGCGCGACAGGGTGGCGGCGATCATGCTGGGCCGCCGCGTCAACCGTTCCTCCTCGTCGGCAAGCGTCATGAGGCGCAGCCCCGCGTTGACCAGCAGCCACCGCAGGGGCTCGGGCTCCCAGCGGCGGGAGCGGTGCCCGACCCATGGCAGCTGCGTCACCGGGTCGGGGCAGCCGAGCACGAGCGCGGCCAGTGTGCGCCCGGCCAGGTGTGACGTGCCCACGCCGTCGCCGACGTAGCCACCCGCCCAGCCGACGCCGTCGGAGCCGAGCCCGACGCCCGCGTGCCAGTCGCGCGGGATGCCCAACGGGCCGCCCCAGGCGTGGGAGAAATCGGCCTCGGTCAACGCCGGGAACAGGTCCCTGGCCGCTGCGCGCAGACCCGCGAACACCCCGGGATCACGGTCGAACGCGGGCGCGATCCGCGAGCGCCAGTGGTAGGGCGCGCCGCGGCCGCCGAACACCAGCCGGTCGTCCGCGGTGCGCTGGCCGTAGACGACCAGATGCCGGTGGTCGGTGAACGTCTGCCCACCCGCGAGCCCGGCGCCTTCCCAGAACGACGACGGCAGCCGTCGGGTCGCCACGATCAGCGAGTACACCGGCACCACCGATCGGGACACGAGCCGGGCCGACCACGCCTCCGTGGCCCGGATGACGGTGCGCGCGGTGACGAACCCCCGGTCGGTGACCACCCGCCGCGGCCCGACCGCCGTGGCCGTCGTGCGTTCGTGGATCGTCACGCCGCGCCGCTCGACGGCCCGCGCGAGCCCCCGCACAAGCCGGGCGGGTTGAATCCGAGCGCAGTCCGGCGTGTAGGAAGCGCCGAGCACCCGCGTGGCCCCAACCAGCGCCGACGCCTCCTCGGCGGCGAGGAACCGGCCATCGGCCCTGGCCCGCCGCATCTGCGCCGGGGAACGGGCGAGCGTGACCGTGCCGCCCTTCGCCCAGTCACAGGCGATGCCCTCCTCGGCGACGGCCTTGCCCACCTCGTCGACGTTGTCGCGCATCGCGGCGCCCATCGCGAGCGCGGCGGCGCGGCCGTGGCGGCGGGTCAGGCTCGCCGCGCTCGCCGGGAACAGCGCCGAGCACCAGCCGCCGTTGCGCCCGCTGGCGCCGAACCCGGCGATCTCCCGCTCGACGACCACCACCCGCAGCCCGGGATCGGCGCGCACCAGGTGGTAGGCGGTCCACAGGCCGGTGAAGCCCGCGCCGACGATGACGACGTCCGCCGCGACGTCGCCGTCGAGCGCGGGCCGTGGCGTCAGGTCGTCGCCGTCGGCGACGACCTGGTCCATCCAGAGAACGCCGGTTAGAGGCGAGCCCATGCTTCCGTCAGCACCCCTCGCAGGATCTGCTCCATCTCGGCGAACTCGGCCGGACCCGCGATCAGCGGTGGGGCGAGCTGGATGACGGGGTCGCCGCGGTCGTCGGTGCGGCAGTACAGCCCGGCCTCCCACAGCGCCTTGGACAGGAACCCGCGCAGCAGCCGCTCGCTCTCGTCGTCGTCGAACGTCTCCTTGGTCGCCTTGTCCTTCACCAGCTCGATGCCGAAGAAGAAGCCCTCGCCGCGCACGTCGCCGACGATCGGCAGGTCCAGCAGCTTCTCCAGGGTCGCGCGGAACGCGGGCGACTGCTCCCGGACATGCGCGTTCAGCCCCTCCCGCTCGAAGATGTCCAGGTTCGCCATCGCCACGGCCGCCGACACGGGGTGCCCGCCGAACGTGTAGCCGTGCAGGAACGACGCCGTGCCGGTGGCGAACGGCTCGAACAGCCGCGCGCTGGCGATCATCGCGCCCATCGGCGAGTAGCCCGAGGTCATGCCCTTGGCGCAGGTGATGATGTCCGGGAGGTAGCCGAAGTCCGAGCACGCGAACATCGAGCCGATCCGACCGAACGCGCAGATCACCTCGTCGGAGACCAGCAGCACGTCGTGGCGCGTGCAGATCTCCCGCAGCCGCTCGAAGTAGCCGGGCGGCGGCGGGAAGCAGCCGCCCGCGTTCTGCACGGGCTCGACGAACACGGCGGCCACCGTCTCGGCCCCCTCGGAGAGGATCGCCTCCTCGACGCGGTCGGCCGCCCACTGCCCGAACGCCTTCCCCTCCAGGCCGTGCGGCGCGCGGTAGGCGTTGGTGTTGGGCACCTTGAAGGCGCCAGGGACCAGCGGCTCGAACGGCACGCGGTACTCGGCGACGCCGGTGATCGCGAGCGCTCCCTGCGGAGTGCCGTGGTAGGCGATCGAGCGGCTGATCACCTTGGTCTTGTACGGCTTGCCGGTGAGCTTGAAGTACTGCTTGGCGAGCTTCCACGCCGACTCGACGGCCTCCCCGCCGCCGGTGGTGAAGAAGACCCGGTCGAGGTCGCCGGGCGCGTAGTGGGCCAAGCGCTCGGCGAGGTCGATCGCGGACGGGTGGGCATAGGACCAGAGCGGGAAGAACGCCAGCTCTTCGGCCTGCCGGGCGGCCACCTGCGCCAGCTCGCGGCGGCCGTGCCCGACCTGCACGGCGAACAGCCCCGCGAGGCCGTCCAGGTAGGACCGGCCCTCGGCGTCGACGATCCGGCAGCCCTCGCCGCGGACGATGATCGGCGGCGCACCCGCGCCGTGGCGAGAGAAGTGCATCCAGAGGTGGTCGCGAGCCGCGGCGGCCCGATCCGTCCCGAGCGGCGTTGCGCTCATCTTGTTCCCCAGTTGTAGTGCTGCTTGCGCAGCTTCATGTAGACGAACGTCTCCGTGCTGCGGACTCCGGGCAGCCCCCGGATCCGCCGACCGACCAGCTCCAGCAGCTGGTCGTCGTCCTCGCAGACCGCCTCGACGAGCACATCGAAGCTGCCCGCGGTGATCACGACGTAGTCGACCTCCGGCATCTCGGCCAGTGCATCGGCAACCGCGAGCAGATCGCCGTCCACCCGGACGCCCACCATCGCCTGCCTGCGGAAACCCAGCTGAAGCGGATCGGTGACCGCGACGATCTGGATCACGCCTGCCTCTTGGAGGCGGGCCACCCGCTGCCGCACGGCGGCCTCGGAAAGCCCCACCGCGCGGGCGATCGTCGCGTAGGGGCGCCGCCCGTCCTCCTGCAGCTGCTCGACGATCGCCTTCCCCACGTCGTCCAGCAGCGCGGAAGGGAATCCGTTGTCAGCGGCTCCCTGCAACACGGATTTCATCGAGCTGGTCCCCACAGGCCTCGAAATACGTCGTCCAACGTTCTAGCATCCTTCCAGCGAAATTCACCAGGCCGGAGGCAGCATGAGCACCCAGACGTCGGACACGGCAGGGACGACGCCCGGAACGAAGGGATTGAAGGGCGGCGCGCTGGGCCTGGTGTCCAGCGTGGTGATCGGGATGGCGTCCACGGCTCCCGCCTACAGCTTGGCGGCGAGCCTCGGGCTGATCGTGGTGCTGGCCGGCGAGAAGGCACCCGCGATCATGCTGCTGGCCTTCGTCCCGATGTACCTGATCGCGGTCGCCTACCGCGAGCTGAACGAGGCCGAGCCCGACTGCGGCACCACGTTCACCTGGGCCGCCCGCACATTCGGCCCCAAGACCGGCTGGATGGGCGGCTGGGGCATCATCGCCGCCGATATCATCGTCATGGCCAACCTCGCCCAGATCGCGGGCGCGTACTCGTTCCAGCTGGTCGGGCTCGACAACCTGGCCGACGACCAGCTGTGGTCCACGGTCGCGGGTGTCGTGTGGATCATCCTGATGACCTACATCTGCTACCGCGGCATCGAGGTGTCGGCCCGGATGCAGTACGCGCTGCTGGGCATCGAGCTGCTGGTGCTCCTCGCCTTCGCGGTCATCGCGCTCGTGAAGGTGTACGCGGGCGATGCGCCGGAGGGGTCGATGGTGCCGAGCATCGCGTGGCTGTGGCCGAGCGGGCTGTCGCTGTCCGATTTCGTCGACGCCATCCTCATCGCGGTCTTCCTGTACTGGGGCTGGGACACCGCTGTGGCGGTCAACGAAGAATCCGACGACCCGACAAAGACCCCCGGCCGGGCCGCGGTGCTGTCGACGGTGCTACTGCTGGTCACCTACGTGCTGGTCGCTGTGGCCTCGGTGGCGTTCGCGGGCACCGGCACGACCGGCATCGGCCTGGGCAACGCCGACAACGCGAGCGACGTGTTCGCCGCGATCGGCCCGTCGGTCTTCGGCGACACCGCCCTCGGCAAGGTCTTCGTCACGCTGCTGATCATCTCGGTGCTGACGTCGTCGGCAGCGTCCACGCAGACCACGATCCTGCCCACCGCGCGCACCGCCCTCTCCATGAGCGCTTACCGTGCGATCCCCAGCCGCTTCGCCAAGATCCACCCGAAGTACCTGACGCCCAGCGACGCCACCTGGGCGATGGGCATCGTGTCGATCTTGTTCTACGTGCTGTTGACGATCATCAGCACCAACGTGCTCGCCGACTCGATCTCCGCGGTGGGCCTGCTCATCGCGTTCTACTACGGCCTCACCGGCTTCGCGTGCGTGTGGTTCTACCGCAAGCACCTGCACGGCAGGAACCTGTGGACGAAGGGCGTGCTGCCGGGGCTGGGTGGGCTGCTGCTGCTGGGCGCGTTCATCGAGGCGTCGATCACCTACGCCAGCCCGGACGGCGGCGAGACCACCGTGTTCGGGATCGGCGGTGTGTTCGTGATCGGGATCGGCTCGCTGGTGCTCGGCGCGGTGCTGATGTTCATCTACAGCCGGATCGCGCCGCCGTTCTTCCGCGGTGAGATCCTCACCAAGGGCAGCCACGACCTGATCCTGCCGCCCCACCACACCGTGGGGATCGGGCTGCCGGACTCGCACGAGGAGACGGTGATCGCGCCCGACCTCTCCAACCTGCCGCCCGGCCAGCACCCGACCGACCCCCGCGACTAGGGGTCCTCAGACGGCGATGACCGTGGGCACGATCATGGGGCGGCGCCGGTAGGTCTCGCCGACCCACTTGCCGACCACCCGCCGCACCGCTTGCGCGATGCGGTGGGTGTCGGTGATCCCCTCCGCCTCGGTGCGCGAGAGCTCGTCCTCGATCAGCGGGAGCACCGCGTCGAGGGCCTTGGGGTCGTCGGAGAACCCGCGCCCTGACAGCTCGGGCCGCGACACCGGCCTGCCGGTGGTGCCGTCGACGGCGACCGTGATCGCGATGAAGCCGCCCTCGCCGAGGACGAGCCGGTCGCCGAGCGTCGACTCGCCGATGTCGCCGACGGCCAGCCCGTCGACGTACACCCGCCCGACCTCGACCCGGCCGGTGATCGACGCCTTGCCGTCCACCAGGTCGACGACGACGCCGTCCTCGGCCAGCACGACGGCCTCCTCCGGCACTCCGGTCTTCACCGCCAGCGCGGCGTTGGCCCGGAGATGCCGCCACTCGCCGTGCACCGGCATGACGTTGGAGGGGCGCACCGCGTTGTAGAGGAACAGCAGCTCACCTGCGGGCGCGTGACCGGAGACGTGCACCCGCGCCGTGCCCTGGTGCACCACGCGGGCGCCGAGGCGGGTGAGCCCGTTGATCACCGCGAAGACGGCGGTCTCGTTGCCGGGGATGAGCGAGCTGGCGAGGATCACGGTGTCCTCTGGCTTGATGCGCACCGACCGGTGGTCGCCGCTCGCCATCCGCGCGAGCGCCGACAGCGGCTCGCCCTGCGAGCCCGTGGAGACGTAGACGATGCGGTCGTCCGGGAGCATCGCCGCGTCGTCGAGCTCCACCAGCAGTCCTGCGGGCACGGTGAGGTAGCCCATCTCGGTGGCCAGTCCCATGTTGCGCACCATCGAACGGCCGACGAAGCAGACCTGCCGCCCGTGCGCTGCCGCCGCGTCGAGCACCTGTTGCACCCGGTGCACGTGGCTGGCGAAGCAGGCGACGATGATCCGCGCGTCCGCGCGGTGGAACATGTTGTCGAGGACGGGGCCGATCTCGCCCTCGGAGATCACGAAGCCCGGCTGGTCGGCGTTGGTGGAGTCGACCAGGAACAGGTCGACCCCCTCGTCGCCCAGCCGCGAGAACCCGCCGAGGTCGGTGAGCCGACCGTCGAGGGGCAGCTGATCGAGCTTGATGTCGCCGGTGTGCAGCACCAGGCCAGCCGGGGTGCGGATGGCGAGCGCCAGCGCGTCAGGGATGGAGTGGTTGACCGCGAAGTACTCGCAGTCCCAACTGCCGTGCCGCAGCCGGGTGCCTTCCTTCACCTCCAGCAGGTGCGGGGTGAGGCGGTGCTCCTTGCACTTGGCCGCGACCAGCGCGAGCGTGAACCGGGACCCGACGACGGTGAGGTCGGGGCGCTGCCGCAGCAGGAAGGGCACGGCTCCGATGTGGTCCTCGTGGCCGTGCGTGAGCACGATCGCGTCGATGTCGTCGAGGCGGTTCTCGATGGCCCGGAAGTCGGGCAGGATCAGGTCGACGCCAGGGGCGTCGTCAGCGGGGAACAGCACTCCGCAGTCGACGACGAGCAGGCGCCCGGCGTGTTCGAAGACCGTCATGTTGCGGCCGATCTCGCCGATGCCACCCAGCGCCACCACCCGCAGGCCGCCCTCGGGCAGCTCGGGCGGCGCCGCGGTGGGCAGCTCGGCGCGGTTCACCTCCTCCGGCGGCGCGGAGCTGGGCCGTGGCTGCTCGCGGCGGCGCGGACGACGGTCGGGACGTTCGGGACGAGACAAGTGGATCCTTCAGCTAGGGAGGGTGACAGGGAGGCCTGCGGCAGCGAGATCGGCGGCGATCGCGCGCATCTGGGCATCGTCGGCCGGGGGAAGGGGCAGGCGCGGCTCGCCGACGTCGATGCCGACAAGGCGTAGCGCCGACTTGGCGAACACGACCCCGCCGACCCGGTCCATGGCGTGCGACACGGGCAGCAGGGAAATGTTGATCTCGCGGGCGCGGGTGTGCTCGCCCGCCTCGAACGCCGCGTGCAGGGCGCGCAGGCGATCGGCGATGACGTGCCCGGTGACGCTGACGAAGCCCGCCGCTCCGACGGCGAGCCAGGGGAGGTTCATCGGGTCGTCGCCCGAGTAGTAGGCGAGGCCGGTGCTGGCGAGCGCCTTGACCCCGTGCGGCAGGTCGCCGCGGGCGTCCTTCACCGCCACGATACGCGGGTGCTCGGCGAGCCGCTGCAAGGTGGCCAGCTCGATCGGGACGACGCTGCGCGGCGGGATGTCGTACAGCATGACGGGCAGGCCGGTGGCGTCGGCGACCGCGGTGAAGTGCCGCCGCAGCCCCTCCTGCGGAGGCCGCGAGTAGTACGGCGTGACCACGAGCAGCCCGTGCGCGCCTGCGTGCTCGGCCGCGCGGGCCAGGCGGACGCTGTGCGCGGTGTCGTACGTGCCCGCGCCCGCCACGACCGTGGCCCGCTCGCCGACCGCGGCCACGACGGCGCGCACGAGCTCGCTCTTCTCCTCGTCGGACGTGGTGGGGCCCTCACCGGTGGTGCCGTTCACGACGAGCCCGTCGTTGCCCAGCTCGACCAGATGCGCCGCGAGCTCCTCCGCGCGCTTCAGGTCGAGCGCACCCTCGGCGTCGAACGGCGTGACCATGGCGGTGAGCACGCGCCCGAATGGGCGGCCGGGGCCGGACCTCATGTGAAAACGGTACCGCTCGCCCCCGACTCGACCGGGCACGGTCGAGCGCACGGTGTCCGTCACAGTGTGACGCCGCCCGTCACGCCTCCCGGATGACCGTCCATCAGCACAGGAGGAACCCATGGCCAGCCCCACCACCACCCGCACCGACGCGCTCGCGGCCGCGGTCGTCCGCTTCCTCGAAACCGGTGCGGCCGATCCCGGTCTGTTCGCGCCCGACGTCTTCTGCGACCTGACGCTGCCGACGTGGCGGCTGCAGAGCGAGGGCCGGGCGGCGACGATCGCGTTGCGCGCCGACAACCACCCCTGTGCGAGCCGGGTGACCCGTCACCGGGTCGACCCCACCCCGCGGGGCTTCGTGCTGGAGTTGGAGGAGGAGTGGGTCGACGAGGGGGGCACGCCCTGGTACTGCCGGGAGATGCTGCGCGCCGACGTCGGACCCGAGGGGATCGTCGACCTCACGGTCTACTGCACCGGCGACTGGGACCCTGGCCAGATCGCCAAGCACGCCGAGGCCGTGAAGCTGATCCGGCCCTGAGCGAAGCCCCGCCTGCCCGACGCACTCTTCGCACCCCTTCGACACTCTTCGCACCCCGCCGGCGGGGTGCGAAGAGAGCCAAGGGGTGCGAAGAGCGGCACAGGGCTGACTCGTGGGCGGCGCGCCGAGCCCTACGATCCGGGCGTGGCGGATCTCGTCCGGGCGTGGGAGAACGCGAAGGCAGCGGAGGATCCCGAGGCCATGGCCGCCGCCGCGCTCGCGCTGGCCGCCGCCCCCACGTTCGGCGCCGTGCCCGGCGGGGTGCCCGCAGCGCTGTTCGAGGCGCGCGCCAGTGCACAGGGCGCAGCGCGCATTCGGCTTGCCGCGGCCTTGGCCCGCACCTGGGCGTACGCCGGGCAGCCCGAGCGCGCGGCAGGCTTCGCCGCCGAGGCGGCCATCGCCGCCGCGATCGACCGGATCGCGGCGATCGACCCGTCGCTGGTCAGGCTGCTCGCCGACACCGTCACCACCGGCGCCACATGCCGTTACGACCCGGACCCGGACCGTCCCGTGCGCTGGATGCTCTGAGCCCGGCCGTGATCACCAGTTCGGTGCGTTTCCGTGCCATATCCGGCCGGAAGCGCACCAGCCGGCGATCATGGCCGTCAGACGCCGCGCGACACCGCGCCGAACGCCGTGACATCGGCAGGGTCGCCGACGATCTCAACGCTGACGGCGTCGCGACCGAAGCCATGCAGCACCAGCTCCGAGGGCTCGCCGGTGATCGTCACCGACCGGTCGGCCTGCTTGGCGACGATCCGCTCGCCGGACGGTCGCGCCAGCACAACGCCCACCGGGCTGCTCTTGTAGAGCATCTTGGCCATCCGCTTGAGCAGCGACCACAGCTCGTCGTCGCGCTCAACGTCGGCGGCTCGGGGAGCCCAGCCGGGCTCGCCGCGGCGCACGTCCTCGTGGTGGACGAAGAGCTCGCCGCCGTTGCCGATCCGGTCGAACGCGGGCACCCGGAACGGCGACCAGAGCGGTGGGCCTGCGCGCAGGAGGTGCACGCGGTCGGGCCACGGTGTGGTGGCGTAGCCGCGCATGGCGCGCTCGGTGACGCCTGCGAGCGGCCCGACCACGATGCCGACCGCCGCCGCCGGTTGCCGCTCGCGCACGAGCAGGTGGGCGAGCAGGTCCGCGGTGTTCCAGCCTGCGCAGAGCGTGGCGCGGTCCGGGCCAACGGCGTCGAAGGTGTCGCAGATGGCCGCCCGCTCGGCGGTGGCAAGGCTCATGTACTCGACAGTAGCTGCTCCGCCCGTGATCACCAGTTGGGCGCGGAACGGCCGGATCTGGCCGGGATGTGCACCAAACCGGCGACGGTCGATACGGCTACCCCTCGGTGACGAACGGGCTCGACGCGATCTCGGTGCCGTCGTCGAGGGTGGCGATCTCGAAGTCGGAGAACACGTTGGCGACCTCGCGCTGCAGGTGGCGGAGGCACTCGACGGCCAGTGCGCGAATCTCGATGTCGGCGTGCTCGGTGGCCCGCATCGCGATGAAGTGCCGCCATGCGCGGTAGTTGCCGGTGACGACGATGCGGGTTTCGGTCGCGTTGGGCAGGATCGCGCGGGCGGCTTGACGAGCCTGCTTGCGGCGCAGGGTGGCGTTCGGGACGTCGGCGTAACGCTTCTCCAGCCCCTCCAACAGCTCCTCGTACGCCTTGACGGACGCCTCCGCGGCCTCGGCGAACAGCGCGTGCAGCTCCGGGTCGGCCGCGATGACCTCGGGTTCGACCATCGCCGCGTTCCGCTCGGGGACATAGCGCTGCGAGAGCTGGCTGTAGGAGAAGTGCCGGTGGCGGATCAGCTCGTGGGTGAGCGAGCGCGACACACCGGTGAGGTAGAAGCTCACCGAGCCGTGTTCCAGCACCGAGAGGTGGCCGACCTCCAAGATGTGGCGCAGGTAGCCCGCGTTGGTGGCCGTGCGCGGGTTGGGCTTGCCCCAGGACTGGTAGCAGGCCCGGCCCGCGAACTCGGCGAGCGCCTGGCCGCCGTCGGCGTCGGTGGTCCACGGCACGTCGTCCGGCGCCACGAACTCGGTCTTGGCCACGAGCTGGACGCGCAGGGGGACGATGTCCGGCATGCCGCAAGCGTAACCTGACACCACTTTCCGATGGCGTGACGCCATTCTTCCTTGACCGACGTCAGTTCTGACGCCACCATGGCGTCATGGACCTCAGCAAGTACGTCAACCAGCTGCGGGAGGACCTCGCGTCCACCGCCGCGGCCGGTGACGAGCAGACCCAGCGCACCGGCGCGCTGCTCGGCGCGGCGATCGAGCCCGCGGCGCGGCTCGCTTTGATGAATGCGCTCTCCGACCTGGCCGCGGAGGTCACCGAGGCGCTCGGCGACCGCGTGGTGGAGGTGCGCCTCGACGGGCGCGACGTGCGCGTCGCGGTGAACGCCGACCCGGCCACCGACCCGGCCACCGACGCGCCGGAACCGGAGGCCGCAGGCGCGCCCAACGCGGGCTTCGGACCCCGCGGATTCGCGGGCTTCGGCGGCGACGCGGGTGACATCTCCCGTGTCACGCTGCGGCTCGTGGAGCAGATCAAGAACCAGGCCGAGCAGGCGGCGGCGAACCAGGGCATGTCGCTCAACTCCTGGGTGGCCCAGGCCGTTCAGGGCGCGCTCGCGGGCCACGAGCACGGGAAGTTCGGCCGACGGGACAGCCGGGACGGCAAGCGCGTCAAGGGGTGGGTGCAGGGATGAGCGAGCCGATCGACTTCACGAAGGACGGGAACGCCATCGACACCGAGCTCGTGCGCCGCGAGAGCTGGCCGGTGGGCGGCGTCGCCGAGCTGGAGCTGTCCGTCGACGTCGGGCGCATCGAGGTGCACCTCGACCGGACCGACGAGCCCGAGGTGCAGGTGGAGGTGCGCCACGACCCGGCTGCGGGCGGCGTGTGGGGCCAGGGCATCAGCGGTGTGATCAACTGGATCGGCCAGGCGACGGCCGGGCCGGGCATGGAGCCCGCCGATCTCGCCGCCGAGGCGGTGCGGGCCGCCGAGATCACCTGGTCGGAGCCGGGGCGGCGGCTGATCGTGCGCTCGTCGCAGGACCTGCCGTTGCGGGTGGTGCCGCTCGTGATCACCGTGACCGCGCCCGCGGGATCCCGGCTCGCCGCCCGCACGGGAGCCGGTGACGTGGTGATGACCGGCCGCGCGGGCTGGGCGGCGGTGCGGACCGGCTCGGGCGAGGTGGATGTGGCCGCTGTCGACGGCGACACCGACGTCACCACCGGATCCGGTGACCTCGTGCTCGGCGAGGTGACGGGCCGGGCCCGGCTGCGCACCGGCTCCGGCACGATCCGACTGACCGCGGTGGGCGGGCCGACCGAGATCAAGGCGGGCAGCGGCGATGTCGCGCTCGGCCGGGTGTCCGGCGACCTCGGCGTGCGCACCGGCTCCGGGGAGGTGCGCATCGACGACGCGCACTCGGGGCGGTTCGACCTCACCACCGGCTCGGGCGAGCTGCGCGTGGCCGTGCACCCCGGGGTGCGCGCCGAGCTGGACCTCACGTCGGGCTCCGGCCGTGCGCGCAGCGACCTCGCCGTGAACGCAGCACCTCCGGCCGAGGCCGTGGCCCTGCAGGTGCGCGGGCGCACCGGCAGCGGCGACGTGCTCGTGACGCGCGCAACGGTCCCTGCCTGACCCACCATGATCACCCTTTCGGCGCGGAACCGGCCGGATTCGGCCGCTCCACGCACCAAAGCGGCGATCATGGTCGGGGGTCTAGGACATGGCCGCCGCGAGGGGGGCGGCCATGTCCCCCCGGTGCGCGACCAACACCCCGGAGAGCCCGAGCCACTCGGCCATCACCGTGAGCTCGGCGGCCAGCTCCGCGGCCACCCGGGCGCGGTCGACCGCGGGCTCGGCGAACGCGCCCTGCACACGCAGCACGCCCGTGGCCCGGTCGGCCTTGAGGTCGACCCTGGCCACCAGCCTGCCGTCGAGCAGGAACGGAAACACGTAGTAGCCGTACTCGCGCTTCGGCTCGGGCACGTAGATCTCGACGCGGTAGCGGAAGCCGAAGATCCGCTCGGTGCGGGCGCGCTCCCAGATCAGCGGGTCGAACGGGCACAACAACGCGCGCCCGGTGATCCGCCGCGGCATCCGGGCTCCCGGCACCCGATAGACGGGCACCCGCCACCCCTGCACCGCGATCGGCTCCAACTCCCCCGCCTCGACGAGCTCGGCCGTGGCCTGCCTGCTCGCCTCGGGGCCCAGCCGGTAGTAGTCGCGCAGGTCGGGCTCGGTAGCCACGCCGAGGGCGGCGGCGGCCTTGCGGACCAGCCGCCGCGCCGCCTCCTCCGGCGACGGGGCGGGCGCCGAGAGGACCTCCGGCGGCAGCACGCGCTCCGGGAGGTCGTAGAGCCGCTGGAAATGCACGCGGGTGCCGGTGGTGAGCAGGCCCATCCCGAACATCCACTCGCAGACGCGCTTGACCTGCGAGCGCTCCCACCAGCTGACGCCAGACGGACGCGGCGTGGCGGCCGCGCCCAGCGCCTTCTCCAGCGTGCCCGCGCCGACCGGGCCGAGCTCCTTGACCGCAGCCAGGATGTCCTCGACCAGCCCCGGTTCCTGCTCCACGAGCGCCGCGTAGTGCTTCCACCAGCCCCGCCGCTTGGCCCCCGAAAGCAGCAGCGGCCAATCGGCCGCGGGCACGAGGCTGGCCTCGTGCGCCCAGTACTCGACGAGCAGGCGGGGGCGGCGCGCCGAATGCGTCCACGCGGCCTCGTCGACCAGCGCCCGGTCGTAGGGGCCGAGGCGGGAGAACACCGGCATGTAGTGGGCGCGGACGGCGACGTTCACCGAATCGAGCTGCAGGAGCCGCAGGCGCTCCAGGAGGGCGCTGAGATGGCGTCGGGTGACCGGACCGGCCGGGTGGGACCTCCCGAATCCCTGCGCGGCCAGCACGGCCCTGCGGGCGGCAGGCTGCCCGATCGTCTCGACCGCTGTCATGCCACGGATGGTGCCACGGCCCCCCGACGTTTTCGGGAGGTCCGCTCGGCGCTCACGACCAGCACCACCGCGAGCAGGACGACGGCCGCGCCCACCAGCTGCGGCCCGGTGAACCGCTCCCCCGCCACGACGGCCCCCAGCGCCACCGCGATCACGGGGTTGACGTAGGCGTACGTTGCGACCGTCGACACCGGGAGGCTCGCCAGCGCGAGGGCGTACGCGCTGAACGCCCCGAGCGTCACCACCACGCTCAGGTACACCCAGGCGATCCACGCCGACGCGTTGACTGCCGTGACGTCAAGGCGCTCGCCCAGCGCCGTGCCGACCGCCAGCAGGATCAACCCGCCCGTCACCATCTGCAGCGCGGCCAGCGTGAACGGGTTGGGAGGCACCGGCAGCCGGGTGGTCGCGAAGGTTCCGGTGGCCCAGCCGAGGCTCGCGAGCAGCACCAGCCACGGGCCCCACCAGGTGGTGCCCTGCACGCCGCCGGAGGCCGGTCCGGCGAGCACGAGCACCGCTAGTCCGATCACGCCGACGGTGACGCCGCCGATCGTCGCCACCCGTGGCCGATCGCCGGTCAGCGCGCGCAGGAGCACGATCCACAGCGGGACCGCGGCGATCAGCAGCGCGGCCAGCCCGGACGACACGCCCTGCTGCGCGAACACGACCATCCCGTTGCCCCATGCGGGGAGCAACAGGCCCGAGAGCGCGGTGGTGCCGAACTGCGCCCGCGTCATCCGGAACGCCGCGCGGCCTGCGACGCAGAACACGATCCCGGCCAGCAGCGCGCCACCGACCAGGAACCGGTAACCGCCGACGAGCAGCGGCGGCACCGTCGGCAGCACGAAGCGGTTGGCGAGGTAGGTCGATCCCCAGAGGACGTACACGACGACGAGCGAGATCCAGGGCAACCGAGAGGGGGATGACACCGGTTCCACGTTGCCATGGCGAACGACCGCCTGTCGCGGCAATACGGTAAGCATGCGGCATGGCCATCGCCACGGTCCGCGCCGCCGATATCGGCGACGTCGCCGAGATCACCCGCATCCAGGCCGCCACCTGGGCGGCGGCGTACGCCGATCTCGTCCCGGAGGCAGCCATCAACGGGCTCAGGAGCGAGGAAGCGGTGCTGGCGTGGACGGCGGCGGTCGACGCGGGCGCGGTCTTCGTGGCGGCGGAAGGCAAGTGGACGGTCGGGTTCGTCGCGGCGGGCCCCGCCGACGTGCCCGACGGCAGCCCCCTCGGGCCGCAGGCATGGGGCGAGATCGGCACCCTGCTCGTCGAGCCGCGGTGGGGGCGGCGCGGCCACGGCGGCCGCCTGCTCGCCGCGGCCACGGCGGCGCTGCGCGCGGCGGGCGCCCGCTACGGCCAGGTCTGGGTCCCCGAGAACGACGAGGCGTCGCGCCGGTTCTACGCCAGGGCGGGGTGGGAGCCCGACGGCACTTTGCGCGGGCTCGACACCGGTGACGGTGTGCTCCGCGAGGTGCGCTACACGGGCTCCCTGGACCTGAAGCTCACGGAGTAGCGAGCCCGAGCAGCGGCTCCAGCCCGATGGTCAGGCCGGGCCGGTCGAGCACACTGCGCACGGCCAGCAACACCCCGGGCATGAACGAGGCGCGGTCGAACGAGTCGTGCCGGATCGTCAGCGCTTCCCCCGGGCCGCCGAGCAGCACCTCTTGGTGGGCGACGAGCCCCGGGAGGCGTACGGAGTGCACGTGGATGCCGTCGACGACCGCGCCGCGGGCCCCGTCGAGCGCGCTGGTCGTCGCGTCCGGCACCGGGCCCAGCCCGGCTGCGGCCCGCTCGGCGGCGAGGAGCGAGGCGGTGCGTGCGGCCGTGCCGGACGGCGCGTCGACCTTCCCGGCGTGGTGCAGCTCGACCACCTCGACGGAGTCGAAGAACCGTGCGGCCTGCCGGGCGAACTGCATCATGAGCACCGCGCCGACCCCGAAGTTGGGAGCCACCAGCACGTGCCCGGGGGTTGCGGCGAGCCACTCCCGCAGCGTCGCGAAGCGGGCGTCGTCGAATCCGCTGGTGCCAACGACCACGGCGATGCCCGCGTCGATCAGGTGGCGCAGGTTGTCGAGCACCGCGCCGGGGTGGGTGAAGTCCACCACCACCTGTGCGCCCGCGTCGCCCAACCCGCTCAGCGGGTCGCCGAGGTCGAGCCGGGCCACGAGGTCGAGGTCGTCGGCGCCGTCGACGGCCCGGCACACCTCGCCGCCCATGCGGCCCTTCGCCCCGAGCACCCCCACCCTGATCCGCGACACCGGGGCAGCCTAGGCGAGCACCAGCGCCCCCACCCATACGCCTGCCGCGAGCACGCCGGTGAGCAGCTCGATGGCCATGCTCCAGCCGACCGCACCGAGCGCCTTGCGGGTGGACGCCCACGCCGGGCGGTGGTCCTTCAGGCGCGAGTACTCGCCGAGGTAGACGCCGAGCACGAAGCCGAGGAACAGCCCGACAATCGGCACGACGAAGAACCCGACGATGCCGAGCACCGCCCCGAGTGCCAATGTGCGCCACGGCACCCCGGCCTCCTTGAGCCGCCTGCCGGGCAGCAGGTACTTGACCACGGAGCCCGCGATGGCGATCGCGGCGGCGATGCCGAGCACGGTCCAGCCGAACGTGTCGCCGCGGGGGACGGCCCACACCGCGACGCCGAGCACGACGAGCACCAGCCCCGGCAGTACCGGCACCACGATGCCGACGAGTCCAACGACGATCAACACCGCCGCCGTGACCACCGTGACGTTCACGCGCGCATCATGCCTAACACCCGGGCCCACCGCGGGTCAGCACCGGAGGGGAGGCCGACTTCGCACCCTTTTGCTCCTCTTCGCACCCCGCAGGCGGGGGTGCGAAGAGACCGTAGGGGTGCGAGGAGGTGGGTGGCGGGGCCGAGGCGACCGGCGGGGTGCTGCGGTGACGACGGGCGTGCGAGGTGGGGCGTCAGCGCAGGTCACCGGGAAGGTCGGTCTCGTCGTCGAACGGGCCGACCACCGCCGCAGTGAGCGGCTGGGTGAGCAGCTCACGGGCCAGTGCGGCGACGTCCGCCTGCGTGACGGCGGCGATCCGGTCGAGGCTCTCGCCCACCGTGCGCTGATAGCCGTGGTCGAGCTCGGAGCGGCCCATCCGGTTCATCCGCGACGGCGTGTCCTCAAGACCCAGCACCAGCCCACCGCGCAGGTTGCCCTGCGCGCGGGCCACCTCGGCCGGGGTGAGCCCGTCCGCCGCGACCTCGGAAAGGACGGCGCGGATCACCGTGACGATCTCCTCAAGCCGCTCGGGCGCGCACCCCGCGTACACGCTGAACGCGCCCGCGTCGGCATAGGACACCGACGACGAATACACCGAGTACGCCAGCCCCCGTTGCTCGCGGACCTGTTGGAACAGCCGGGAGCTCGGGCCGCCGCCGAGCGCGGTGTTGAGCACCGAGAGCGCGCTGCGCCGGGGGTCGTGCCGCGACAGCCCCGGCACAGCGAGCAACACGTGCGCCTGCTCGGTGTCGTCAGGGCGCAGCACGAGCCGCGGACCGGGGGTCAGGAGCGCGGGCGCAGGGCGCCGTGGGCCCGCAGGCGCCGCGCCGCCCGCCCGTGCGGCCGCTCCGGCGAGCGCCGCGCCCACGAGCTCGACGACCTCGTCGTGCACCAGGTTGCCCGCCGCTGCGACGATCATGCGCGGCGTCGTGTACTGCCCCCGCCAGAACGTATGCAGCGTGTCGCGGCGCATCCGGCGGATCGACTCCTCGGACCCGATCACCGGGCGGCCGAGCGGGTGCCCGCCGAACAGCGCCTCGTCGGCCACCTCGCCGAGCAGATCCTCTGGGTCGTCGTCGCGCATGGCGATCTCTTCGAGCACCACGCTGCGTTCGATCTCGACGTCCGAAGGGTGCAGCGTCGCGTCCGTGACGACGTCGGCAAGCACCTCCACCGCGAGCGGCAAGTCGGTTTCCAGGACATGCGCGTAGAAGCAGGTGTGCTCCTTGGCGGTGAACGCGTTGAGATCACCGCCAACGGCGTCGAGCTCCTCGGCGATCTCCTGCGCGGTGCGCCGTCGCGTGCCCTTGAACAGCAGGTGCTCCAGGTAGTGCGCGGCGCCCGCCTGCTCGGGGGTCTCGTCGCGCGAGCCGATGCCGATCCAGATGCCGAGCGACACCGACCGCACGCCCGCCACCGCTTCGGTGACGACGCGCAGCCCGCCGGGCAGTTCGGAGCGCAGCACCCCGGGGGCGGGGGTCGCCGAAGCGACCCCCGCGGTGACGACGTCGGTCACGGGCGTCAGTTCGCCGAGACCTCGACCGGGGCGGGCTCGGGCGCCGAGTCCGGCACTGCACCCGGCACAGAGTCCGGCACGGCCTCGGGGGCAGGGGCAGCCTCGGCCGTCTCCTCGACCGGGATGAGGCTGATCTTGCCGCGGTTGTCGATGTCGGTGACCTCGACGCGGAGCTTGTCGCCGACCTTCACCACGTCCTCGACCTTGCCGATGCGCTTGCCGTTGCCCAGCTTCGAGATGTGCACCAGGCCGTCCTTGCCCGGCACGAGCGAGACGAACGCGCCGAACGCGGCGGTCTTGACCACCGTGCCGAGGAAGCGCTCGCCCACCTTCGGCAGCTGCGGGTTGGCAATCGCGTTGATCATGCCGATCGCCGCCTCCGCCGACTCGCCGTCCGAGGCGCCGACGTAGATCGTGCCGTCGTCCTCGATCGAGATGTCGGCGCCGGTCTGCTCGGTGATCGAGTTGATCATCTTGCCCTTCGGGCCGATCACCTCGCCGATCTTGTCGACGGGCACCTTGATGGCGACGACGCGCGGCGCCCACCGGCTCATCTCGTCGGGCCGGTCGATGGCCTCGCCGAGCACGTCGAGGATGGTGAGGCGGGCGTCCTTGGCCTGGTTGAGCGCGGCCGCGAGCACCTCGGACGGGATGCCGTCGAGCTTCGTGTCCAGCTGCAGCGCCGTGACGAACTCCGCGGTGCCCGCCACCTTGAAGTCCATGTCGCCGAACGCGTCCTCGGCGCCGAGGATGTCGGTGAGGGCGACGTAGCGGGTGGAGCCGTCGACGTCGTCGGAGACGAGGCCCATCGCGATGCCCGCCACCGGCGCCTTCAGCGGCACACCGGCGTTGAGCAGCGACATCGTGGACGCGCAGACCGAGCCCATCGACGTCGACCCGTTGGAGCCGAGCGCCTCCGACACCTGCCGGATGGCGTACGGGAACGCCTCACGGCTGGGCAGCACGGGCAGGAGCGCCCGCTCGGCCAGCGCGCCGTGGCCGATCTCGCGGCGCTTCGGCGAGCCCACGCGGCCGGTCTCACCGGTCGAGTAGGGCGGGAAGTTGTAGTGGTGCAGGTAGCGCTTGTGCGTCTCCGGGCCGAGCGAGTCGATCTGCTGCTCCATGCGCAGCATGTTCAGCGTGGTGACGCCCATGATCTGGGTCTCGCCGCGCTCGAACAGCGCCGAACCGTGCGCCCGCGGGACGACCTCGACCTCGGCCGAGAGCGGCCGGATGTCGGTGATGCCGCGCCCGTCGATGCGCACCTGGTCGGTGAGGATCCGGCGGCGGACCAGCTTCTTGTTCAGCGCGCGGAAGGCGGCGCCGATCTCCTTCTCGCGGCCCTCGAACTGCGGCGCGACCTTCTCCAGTACCGCCGCCTTGATCTCGTCGATGCGCGCCTCGCGCTCCTGCTTGGCGGCGATCGTGAGGGCGTGGCCGAGGTCGTCGGACGCCTGCGCGGTGACCGCGTCGAGCACGTCGGACTGGTAGGCCGGGTACGTCGGGTACTCACCCGTGGGCTTCGCGGCGACGTCGGCCAGCTGCTGCTGCGCGACGCACAGGCTGCGGATGAACGGCTTGGCCGCCTCGAGGCCCTGCGCGACGACGGCCTCGGTGGGCGCCTGTGCGCCGCCCGCGACCAACTCGATGGTCTCGGTGGTGGCCTCGGCCTCCACCATCATGATGGCGACGTCGGTGTTGTCGCCCGAGCCCACGACGCGACCGGCCACGACCATGTCGAACACGGCCCGCTGCAGGTCCTCGTACTGGGGGAACGCCACCCACTGACCCTCGATGAGCGCGACGCGCACGCCGCCGATGGGGCCGCTGAACGGCAGGCCCGAGAGCTGGGTGGACGCCGACGCAGCGTTGATCGCGAGCGCGTCGTAGGGGTCCTGTGGGTCGAGCGACATCACCGTGACGACGATCTGGATCTCGTTGCGCAGGCCGTCGACGAACGAAGGGCGCAGCGGACGGTCGATCAAGCGGCAGGTGAGGACCGCGTCGGTGCCCGGGCGGCCTTCGCGGCGGAAGAACGAGCCGGGAATCTTGCCGATCGCGTACATCCGCTCCTCGACGTCCACCGTGAGCGGGAAGAAGTCGAAGTGCTCCTTGGGCTGCTTGGACGCCGTGGTGGCGGACAGCAGCATGGTGTCGTCGTCGAGGTAGGCGACGACGGATCCGGCGGCCTGGCGCGCAAGGCGCCCGGTCTCGAACCGGACAGTGCGGGTGCCGAAGCTGCCGTTGTCGATGACGGCAGTGGTCTCGTGCACGTTCTCTTCGGGGTTTGTCATGTGTCCTTCTCGTCAGGGCCCCGCGCCCTGCCTGTGAGCCGGTCTTCGATCGAAGCGCTCGGGAGCTTTCCTCCCGGGGGCCACTACCGAGGACCGGCGCGTCGCGTACGCCCGACGCGGGGCCTTCTCCAGTTGGGTGCAGGCCCGGCCCCGTGGAGGGCCGGGCCTGCGGGGTCAGCGGCGGATGCCGAGCCGCTCGATGAGGGAGCGGTAGCGCGCGACGTCGACCTCGCGCAGGTACTTCAGCAGGCGGCGGCGCCGCCCGACCAGCAGAAGCAGGCCACGACGGCTGTGGTGGTCGTGCTTGTGCATCTTCAGGTGCTCGGTGAGGTCGGAGATGCGCTTGGTGAGCAGCGCGATCTGCGCCTCGGGCGAGCCGGTGTCACCCTCGTGGGTGCCGTACTCATCCAGGATCGTCTTCTTCTGTGCGGCGTCGAGTGCCACGTGCGCTTTCCTCTGCTTTCTTTCGGTACCGTGCGGCCTCGCCGTTCGCTGCGCGCGTGACGAGGGGAGACGGTCACGGCCGCCACGGACTGCAGCCGGACCCAAGACCCCAGGATACCAGCCACTAAGGGGCAGCCCCCCGTTGCGGGGGCGTCAGCCGTCGGAGTGCGCTGAGGCGGTGATGGTGCGCGACACGTTGTGCGCGCCCGCAGGCCAGACCGTGTACGAGTGGGTGGTCGTTCCCGCGCTATCGCAGCCGAACGGCAGCGACAGCTTGCCACTCACCGGGTAATCGCTGCCGTAGGCGCCGTAGACGCCCGGGTTGTCGACGGCGATCGCGGCGCCCTTTGCCCCCGTGACCGACCACGCGATCACGATGTCGGTGCCGGGCTTGGAGAACGGGGCGTCCGGTGTGCCGTGCACCGGGCACGTGGGCTGCTGCACCACGCGGAAGCTCGTGATCCTCGGGCTGGGCGTCGACGGGGCGGGGCTGCTTCCGTGACCGCCGGACCCGCCGCTGCTCGACCCGCTGCCTGCCCCGGCGGAACCGTTGGCGGGCGCCGGGTTCGCCTGGCCGGGGGCGGCGACGGCCGGGGCGGGGGTGGGCGTCGCGGGCGCGGACGTGGGGGCGGGCGAGGCGCTCGGGGTGGCGGCCGCCGCGGCGGGGGCAACAGCGTGTGCCGAGCCGTCGACGGAGCCGCCGCATGCGGTGAGGCCCACGGTCGCCAGCGCGGCGAGGCCTGCGAGAACGACGATGTGGGTGCGGCTGGACATCGTGCCTCCGGGGGAGCTGATCGGGTGCGCATAGTTTGCGCCCGAAACGCCTGCACACGCCGTCGCCGCGCGGAGAGATCCACATCGCGGCTGTCCGCACCGCCGGGTGAGGCGCTCACGGGCCGTCAGGCCGCGGGGGCGGGCCCATCCGGGCGGGCCGCCTGCCGCAGGACCTCCGCCACCTCCGGGAACGAGGACCGCAGCGCGGCCGCGGCGGCGGCGAGGCGCCTCGGCTCGGCGATCCCGCGCAGGACCTCGGCCGCTGTGGGCGGCGCTTCGCCCGCCCGCCTGCCGGTCCAGTGCCACTGCATCCGTGCGATGTCGGCGAGCAGCTTCTCGACAGCCTGCGGATTCCGGGCGGTGATGTGCGCCGCACGGCCGCCGTCGAGCGCGCGCAGCCGAGCGAGCACCGCCGGATCGCCGATCTTGACGCGGCGGGCGCTGACGAGCTGGCTCAGCATGGCAGGGCTGATGCCCAGCGCGCGGGCAAGGCGGGCCTGTGAGATGCCGAGCCGGGCGGTGAGCTGGCGCACCCGGTCACCCAGGGGGGCGCCGTACAGCTCGCGCTGCCGTGCCCGGTTGGCCCGCACCGCGTCTGCCATGCCCCGATGCTGGCAGCCGACCGCCCGCGCCCGTGGGCGTTTGGAAAAAGATCATGACGCGAGGAGCGCGCGGGTGCGCTCCACGTCGGTCCGTATCTGGACCTGCAGCGCCTCGATGTCGGGAAAGCGCTCCTGCCTGCGCAGCCAGTGCTCGACGTCCACCCCGACGTCGAAGCCGTAGAAGTCGTCGTCGACGTCGAGGACGTACACCTCGAGCGTGCGCTCCAGGCCCGAGAACGTCGGGTTGGTGCCCACCGAGATCGCCGACGGCAGCCGCCGTGAGCCCAGGACGAAATGCCCGGCGTACACGCCGTCGGCCGGCAGCGCCGTCCACTCCGCCGTCGCGATGTTCGCCGTGGGGAAGCCCAGCTCGCGGCCCCGGTGCTCGCCGTGCACGACGACCCCCTCGATGTGGTGCGGGCGGCCGAGGGCGGCCGTGGCCGCGGCCACGTCCCCCGCGTCGATGCAGGCCCGGATGTAGGTCGAGGAGACCGTCACCCCGTCGTCGGTCATCAGGTCAAGGCCCTCGACGCCGAACCCGAAGCGCGCGCCCAGCCCCGTGAGCATCGGCACGTCGCCTGCGGCCTTGTGCCCGAAGGTGAAGTTGCGCCCGACGACGACCTCCGCGGCGTGCAGCCGGTCCACGAGCACCTCGTAGGCGAACGCGGCGGCGTCCATGCGCTGCAGCTCGGGGGTGAACGGCAGCACGCAGAAGGCGTCGATGCCCAGCTCGGCGACCAGCTCGGCGCGCCGGCGCAGGCTGGTCAGCCGGGCCGGATGCCTGCCGGGGCGGATGATTTCGGCCGGGTGTGGGTCGAACGTGACCAGCACGCTCGGCAGTTCACGGGCACGTCCGCGCTCCACCGTGCGGTTGATCAGCTTCTGGTGCCCGCGGTGCACACCGTCGAAGACCCCGACCGTCACGATGCTCCGGCCCCACCCTGTCGGCACGGCCTCCAGCCCCCGCCAGCGTTGCACGCGGCGCAGCCTACGCACTCGGCTGTGAACCTCGTCCCAGGCCCGTGCCGCGGACCCCGCCGGGTGTCACGCTAGTGCGCGTCAGGACCTGACAACCCGGGGACCCGCAGGGCGGGCCTCGAGGGAAGGACGGACAGCGATGTCTGAACAGCGGGCGACGTCTGAAGTTGAAGCTCCTTACCGCACGACCGTGAAGCCCAAGCGGACGCGGATCCATCACCTGCGGGAGATGAAGGAGCGCGGGGAGCGGTGGCCGATGCTCACCGCCTACGACATGTACTCCGCACAGATCTTCGACGAGGCGGGCATTCCGGTGCTGCTCGTCGGGGATTCGGCTGGCAACAACGTGTACGGCTACGACAACACGATCCCTGTGACGGTCGATGAGCTGATGCCGCTGGTCAAGGCGGTCGTACGGGGCGCGACGACGGCGCTGGTGGTGGCCGATCTGCCGTTCGGCAGCTATCAGGTGAGCCCCGAACAGGCCCTCACGACCGCGGTGCGGTTCATGAAGGAGGGCGGCGCGCACGCGGTCAAGCTGGAGGGCGGGGCACGGTTCGCGCCGCACGTCGAGGCCATGGCCCAGTCCGGCATCCCGGTGATGGCGCACCTCGGCTTCACGCCGCAGTCGGAGCACGCGCTGGGCGGGTTCCGCATCCAGGGCCGGGGCGACGCGGGCGAGCGGCTCGTGGAGGACGCGCTCGCCTTGCAGGAGGCAGGCGCCTTCGCGGTGGTCCTGGAGATGGTGCCCGCCGACGTGGCCAAACGGGTGACCGCCGAGCTCGTGATCCCGACGATCGGCATCGGCGCGGGCCCGTACACCGACGCGCAGGTGCTGGTGTGGTCGGACATGGCGGGCATGAACCGCGGCCGCAAGCCCCGCTTCGTCAAGCAGTATGCCGACCTCGGCGAGATCCTGCTGGGAGCGGCGCGTGCCTACGCCGACGAGGTGCGCGGGGGCAGTTACCCGGACGAGGAACACTCCTACACGTGACACCCCGGCTGTGAGTGGAAACGAGTGCTATAGCCCTCGTTT
The DNA here is from genome assembly GCA_963736375.1 of uncultured Actinomycetota bacterium. Classification (GTDB taxonomy): domain Bacteria; phylum Actinomycetota; class Actinomycetes; order Mycobacteriales; family Pseudonocardiaceae; genus Pseudonocardia. Next base: position 185,571 of record CAVTOL010000015.1, on the reverse strand, counting down.
CCACTCACGACCGGATCACGTCGGCCAGGCTCGCACCGGCCGCGTACGCCGCGAGCATCGTCGCGGCGCTGGACTCGCGACGACTCCAGCGCGCCCGTAGCGCGGCGAGCCGCGCCCGGTCGGCCGGACGGTCGCCGAGCGCGCGGTCGGCGGCCGTGAGCAACGCACCGGCTTCGGCGTGCACCGAATCGTCGGCGAGACCGGCCACGGCGACGTGCCGGTGCGCCGCCGCGTCCGGCGTGGTGCGACGCCCCGGCAGCGTGTCATCGAGCACCAGCCCCGTGAGCAGGCTGAGCAGCTCGCCGTAGAGGGCGAGGTCGCCGATCGCGTCGAACGCCTTGAACTCCAGCCTGCCGATCTCCGCCGGGAGCCGCGCGGGCTGGGTGAGCGACGGGTCGGAGACGATCTGCGGCGCGTCCGGGCCCAGGAACGCCAGCGCGGCCGGGCGCGCTCCCGTGCGCAGGTGGGTGCGCGCCGACAGCCCGCCCCAGGGCTTTCCGTCGCGAAACGGCGAGGAGAACGACAGCGGCACGATCCACGGGCTGTAGTGGGTGAGCTTGCGGGCGGCGTCGACGACGTCGAGGCCGTCGGCCGAGAGGTTGAGGTCGGGGCCGTAGGTCACCATGTGCAGGTGCGCGGTGCGTTCCTCGGGTGAGCCGATGCGGTGCGCGCGCTCCCACTCCCCCAGCGGTGGGTCGATCACGTAGGCCGAGCGCAGCGGGTTGAACCCGATGGCGCACGACGCCAGCCCGCGTCGCCCGAGCTGGGCGTTCAGCAGGTCGATGTCGGCGGCCAACGCGTCGACGGCGGCCTCGACCGAGTCGTGGATGCGGGTGCGCACCTCGAGGCCCTTGGGGTCGCAGCGCACGAGCTCGCCCTGGTCGTCGAAGCGCTCATAGCCCTCGACGTACCAGCGCTTGCGCTTGATGCCCTGGTCGCCGACGCGCAGATCCGGGTAGTCGGCGGCGTCGAGGGGCAGGACGTCGACCACGGACTGCAGCTCGTCGAACGTGAGGTCGGTGAAGTCGGCGAACACCTCGCCGCGCAGGATCGCGAGCTCGTGCTCGATGCCGTAGCGGAACCGCTCAGGCACGGAACACGATCCGGCCGGTCGTCGGGTCCGCCTCGGCAAGGCGCACCCGCACCACGTCGCCCGCCCGCGGCACCCCGGTGCAGCGGGCGAGCACCGGCGGGTCCGCGACGAACACCTCGCCGGGCTCGCTGTGATCCTCCCCACCCGACCCGGAGGCGCGCAACACGACGGCCTCGTACTCCGACCCCACCTGCTTCGCCAGGAGCGCGGCCTCGGTGCGGTCCACGCACGCCCGCACCACCTTCCCGGCCAGCGTGTCGGACTCCGCCATGAGCGATGGCAACGTGGGCAGCGCGACGGATAGCCACTCCGGCAGCGCGATGCCCGCGGTGACGGCGAGGCAGACCTCCGTGGCGAAGCGGTCCACGAGCCGCCGCAGCGGGGCGGTGACGTGCGCGTATGGCGCACCGATCCCACCGTGACCAGGGTCCGCGGGCGGCGCGGTGCCCGTCGCGCGGTCGAACGCCGCATAGCCCGCGCCCCGCAGCAGTGCGCTGGCCGCCCGACGCAGCGCGAGCGCCGGACCGCTGTCGTGCGGCAGGCCGGAGAGCACCTGGGCGGCGGTCGCGCCGTCGGGCCAGGCGATGCCGAGCGTCGCCGCCGTGCGCCGCAGCTGCTTCACGGCGGATGGCTCGGGCGCAGGCAGCGTGCGCAGCACGCCGACGCCTGCTTCCAGCATGAGGGACGCCGCCGCCGTACCCGTGAGCAGCGACATCTCCGCGTTCCACGCCTCGACGGGCGGCCGCTGCCGGATCCGGGTGGTCCAGCCGCCCGCGCCGTCGGGCACCACCTCCTGCTCGGGCAGCTCCAGCTCGATCGCCCCGCGCGCGACGGCCAGGGCCCGCCGCAGCGCGCCCAGCTCCGGCAGCAGGGCGATGGCGGGGTGTGGACGGCCCGCGTCGCAGTCGGCCTGCACCCCGGCGTAGTCCAGCCGAGCCCGCGACCGCACGCTCGCCCGGTGGACGTCGACGGCGATGCGCTCTGCCGCCGCGTCGAGGTCGATCGTCCAGAGCACGGCGGGGCGGGGCCCATCGGGCAACAGGCTGGACGCGCCCTCGGAGAGCACGGGCGGGTGCAGCGGCACGGAGCCGTCGGGGAGGTAGAGGGTCTGCCCGCGCCTGCGCACCTCGGTGTCGAGCGCGCCACCCGGTGTGACGACGGCGCCGAGGTCGGCGATCGCGTAGTGCACCCGGAAGCCGTCGCCGCGGCGGGTGATGCCGAGCGCCTGGTCGAGATCCTTGGACCCGGGCGGGTCGATGGTCACCAGCTCGACGTCGGTGGCGTCGATCCGCCCTTCGCCCACCAGATTGCTGTCCAGCGCCGCTCGCGTCGCCGCTTCGGCCGCCTCGGCCACCACCGGGGCGGGAAACGCGGTGGGCAGCGCGAACTCGGCGCGGACGGCGGCGAAGTCCGGTTCGGTCGGGGGCTCGGTCACAGCCATGCGGGCAGGGCGGGCAGCTTCCGGGTGCCGTCGGCCCGCAGCGGCTTTCCTTTCGACCGGCCCATCAGCCAGGCGGCCAGCTCCGGCGCCGGGCCGGTGACCACCACCGCTGGACCGTCGCCGACGGACCAGGTGTGGTCGCCGTCGACCAGCCGCAACCTCGGACACTCCGGCCTTGCGGCCCATCGCCTCGCAGGCGTCGACGAGCAGGGCCTTCACCATCGGACCGGGCATGTCGTCGAACGAGGCGCCCGCGTCGAGGTCGACGGCGTGGATCCACATCTCGCGGGCCCGCATCCACGGCACCGCCGAGGCGCGGATCACCCGCCCCTGCGCGTTGGTGACGAGCGCCGCCCACGCCGACTCCGGCAGCTCCCGTACGACCACGGCCAGCCGGTCGGAGGAGGCGATGACATCGTTGCGGATCTCCGTAGGCGGGCGGACCGCGCCCTTCTCGATGTCCGCCATCCGCGCCTCGGCATCGGCGTAGGCCGGGGTGACGACGCCGGTGCGCGCCCACGTCAGCAGGTTGATCATGGCATCGGCGTTGCGGGCGAGGTGGGTCAGCACGTGCGCCCGGCTCCAGCCCGGCAGCAGGGACCGGGCGCGGAACGCGTCGTCACCGAGCCGGGTCATCAGGCCCCGCAGGTGGGCGGCACCGTCCGCGGCCCAGGCCAGCGAGTCGGTGACGACGGGCGGGGACGTCGCCGTCACCGCTTCTCCGCACGGCACGTGTTGCGCAGCTCGCCGACGCCCGCCACGGACGTCACGACCACGGTGCCCTCGGTGAGGTAGCGCGGGGGCTTGCGGGCGTGGCCGACGCCGCCGGGGGTGCCGGTGGCGATGACGTCGCCGGGGTTCAGCGTGACGATCTGCGACAGGTAGGCCACGAGCTCGACCGGCCCGAACACCAACTGGTCGGTCGAGGAGCTCTGCACGGTCTCGCCGTCGAGCGTCGTGCCGATGGCCCATCCCGCCCGCGGGCAGCTCGTCGGGGGTGACGAGGTGCGGGCCGAGCGGCGTCGAGTGCTCGAACGTCTTGCCCTGCAGGAACTGCTTGGTGCGGTTCTGGAAGTCGCGCATGCTGACGTCGTTCATGACCGTGTAGCCCGCGATCGCCGCCTCGGCCGCGGCCGCGTCGGCGTGCCGCACCGGGCTGCCGATGACGACCGTGAGCTCGGCCTCCCAGTCGACCTTGTCCGAGACCGTCGGCAGCACGATGTCGTCGTGCGCGCCGATCAGCGCGGGGGCGTACTTCGCGAAGACCGTCGGGTATTCGGGCAGCTCGTTGCCCATCTCCTGCACGTGGTCGCGGTAGTTCAGCCCGACGCAGATGATCTTCTCGGGCGCCGGGACGAGCGGGGCGTAGTCCACGGTGTCGAGCCCGTGGGACGGCCCGGCGGCCGCCTCGGCCCTGGCCCGCCAGTCCGGGTGGGTGAGCAGCGCGCGGACGTCGGCGTCGCCCGTCTCCACCGCGACCCCTTCGTCCACCCGCACGGCGCGGTGGCCCGCCGCGGTACGGATCGTCGCCAGCCTCATCGGGTCTCCTCACGTGCGGTCACGCCCGCAGTCTTGCGCGACCGCACGTGAGTTTCCATCCCCGGCTACAACGCGGCGTAGAGCGCCCGCTCGTAGTCGTTGTACAGCGCGAAGGCTTCCGGCGTGACGAACGGCAGGAAGTTGGAGTAGATCGACGCGCAGATGCCGGTGGTGCGGTCCACCCAGAAGTGCGTGTTGCACAGCCCCGCCCACGCGCCGCTGCCTGCGCGCCGCATGCCGGGGAGGTCCTCGGTGTTGAGCAGCAGCCCGTAGCCCCACTTCCAGCCCGGCCCCGCGTTGAACTCGTAGGTCGACCGTCGGGTCGGTCGTCGGGATCGTCGGCCGGGAAGTCGAGCTCGCCGATCTGGTTGGTGAACGCCGCGTCGACCGTGTCGGGCTGCAGGATCCGGGCGCCGTCCAGCTCGCCGCCGCGCAGGAGCGCCTGCTCGAACTTGATGTAGTCGTTGGGCGTGGAGTAGAGCCCGTGGCCGCCCGCGAAGTACTCCGGGCTCTGGTTCAGCTCGATGCCGCTGTCCACCCAGGCGCCGTCGACCTTGGCCTGCACCGGGGTCAGGCCGCCGTCCTTCCAGCCGTCGGCGATCTGGAAAGCGGTCTCGTTCATACCGAGCGGGCCGGTGATGCCGTCCTTGATCGCGACGTCGAGCCCGACGCCGCCCGCGGCCTCGACGACCTTGCCCAGCCAGTCGACGTTGATCCCGTAGATGTAGGTGGTGCCGGGGTCGGCGAGCATCGGCGCCGTGAAGATCACGTTGGCGCCGGAGAGGACGTTCGGGGTGCTGGTGACGGCCTCCCACTTGACGAGGTCTTCGCTGAAGAACCAGTAGCCCAGCCCGGCGGTGTGGGTGACGAGCTGGCGCACCGTGGCCCGGCTCGCGGGGGCGCGCAGGCGCGGGGTGTCGCCGTCGAAGCCGTCGAGCACCTGCACGTCGGCGAACTCGGGGCAGTAGGTGTCGATGGGCGCGTCCAGGTCGAGGCGGCCCCTTTCGACCAGTTGCAGGGCCGCGACCGTGGCGACCATCTTCGTCATCGACATGATCCGGAAGTGGGTGTCGGCCGAGATCGGGTCGTCGCTCCCGGCCGCGCGCGGGCCCGCGGCGCCGCGGTAGATCACGCCGTCGCGGTCCGCGGCGATCGCCACGACGCTCGGCACGTCACCCCGGTCGACCGCGGCTTGCAGAACCTGGTCGATGGACGCTGCGTCAATGGTCACGTTGGTCTCCTCGCCGTCGGGTGTGTCGCCACTCACCCCCGGTGATACGCCCTCGACGGGGCAACGCGCCACGCCCGACCGGGTAGGTGGCCGGCTAGATCTCACCGCCCTCCGCCGCGGCCGACCCGGCCTCGCGCACCGGCAGCGTCGCGAACACCGCGGGCGGCTCGCGCCACGGGTCCACCGCGCCCGCGTGGATGGCCCGCCACACGCGCTCCGGGGTGCACGGCAGGTCGACGTGCCGCACCCCGAACGGACGGAGCGCGTCGACGACGGCGTTCTGCACCGCGGGCGTCGAGCCGACGGTGGCCGACTCACCGATCCCCTTGGCGCCCAGCGGGTTCATCGGCGTCGGCGTCTCGGTGTTGTGCGGCTCGAACCAGAAGAGATCGGCCGCGGTGGGCATCCGGTAGTCGGCGAGCGTGGCCGTGAGCGGCTGGCCGTCGGCGTCGAAGAGGATCTCCTCGTACAGCGCCTGCGCGACGCCTTGCGCGAGGCCGCCGTGCTGCTGACCGGCGACGAGCAGCGGGTTGAGGATGCGGCCGCAGTCGTCGACGGCGATGTGGCGGCGCGGTGTGACGCGGCCCGTCTCGGTGTCCACCTCGACCACGGACACATGCGCGCCGAACGGGAACGTGGCCCCGTCCTGGTGGAAGTCCAGCCCGGCGTGCAGCTCTTCGCCGTGGCTCGCGACCTGCGCCCAGGTGACGGTCGGCGACGGCACGCCGCTCACGCCGAACTCCCCGTCCTCGGTGAGCGCGACGTCGTCGACGGCGGCTTCCAGCAGTTCCGCCGCCCGGTGGCGGGCCTGCTCCAGCACGTCGTCGGCGGCGACGAGCACCGCATTGCCGCCCATCTGCAGCGACCGCGACCCGCCGGTGCCCGAGCCGCGCGGCACCGTCGCGGTGTCGGATTGCACGAACCGGATCTTCTCGAAGGGGATGCCGAGGCGGTCGCTCGCGAGCATGGCGAACGCGGTGGCGTGGCCCTGGCCGTGCGCGGACGTGCCAGCGGCGATCGTGGCCGAGCCGTCGGCGTGCACGGTGACCGCGCCGTACTCGCTGCCCCCGCCGCCCGCGGTGATCTCCACGTAGACGCTGATCCCGATGCCGAGCTGGACGGGATCGCCCGCTTCGCGGCGGGTGCGCTGCTCCTCGCGGAGCTTGTCGTAGTCGGCGAGGCGCAGGGCCTCGCGCAGCGGCAGGTCGTAGTCGCCGACGTCGTAGCGGGCCCCGGGCAGCGTCGTGACCGGGAAGGACGCCGGGTCGAGGAAGTTGCGGCGCCGCAGCTCGGCCGGGTCGATGGAAAGCTCCGCTGCGGCGAGGTCGAGCATGCGCTCCAGGTAGGCGGTGGCCTCAGGGCGCCCCGCGCCGCGGAACGCGCCGACCGGTGTGGTGTTGGTGAGCGCCACCGCGCCGTCGTAGGCGATCTTCGGGATGGCGTAGACGCCTTGGCTCATGACGTAGGTGGGGCCGAGGGTGAGGGCGCCGCCGAAGCCCGCGTACGCGCCCGAGTCGCCGACGACGCGCGCCCGCAGGCCGGTGATCCGCCCGGCGCGGGTGAGCCCCAGCTCGTAGTAGCCGACCTGAGCACGCCCGTGCGGCATCGAGACGAGGTTCTCCGAGCGGGTGTCCACCCAGCTCACCGGCCGTCCGAGCGCGCGCGCCACGCCGATCGCCACGGTGTGTTCGGCCAGCACCCCGGCCTTGCCGCCGAAGCCGCCGCCGACGTGCGGGGCGATCACGCGCACCCGCTCGGGGTCGAGGCCGAAGATCTGCGCGGCCTGGCTGCGGAAGCCGTGCGGCATCTGGGTGGAGACCCAGATCGTCAGCTGCCAATCATCGGCGGAGTTGTGCCCGTCGTGGCCGCCGGGCAGCACCGCGATGGCGTTGCCCTCAAGGGAGAGCACGGCCACCCGTTGGTTGACCATCCGTGCGCGGACGATCACCTCGGCGTCGGCCAGCGTGGCCTCGGCCTCGGCGGGGTCGCTGCGCTGGCCTGCGGCGAGGTTGTCGCGCCCTTCGAACTGCGCGGGCGCCCCGTCCTGAAGGGCCGCCTCCGGGTCGGCGACTGCGGGCAGCGCATCGTAGTCCACCTCAACCAGCTCGACGGCGTCCGCGGCGGCGGCCTTCGTCTCCCCGACGACGACGGCCACGGCCTCGCCCACGAACCGGACCCGGTCGGTGGCCAGCGGCGGCCGCGGCAGCTCCGGGTTGAGGACGAACAGGCCGTGGTGGGCGGGCAGGTCGAGGTCGGCGGCCGTGTAGACGGCGACGACGCCGGGCGCCGCGGCGGCCGCGGCGGTGTCGATCTCGGCGATCCGCGCGTGCGCCATCGGGGATCGGACGAACGCGACGTGCAACAGGCCGGGAAGCGCGAGGTTGCCGACGTACGTGCTCGCTCCGGTGATCAGGTCGCGATCCTCCACACGGCGCACGGAGGTTCCCAAGATCGATCCAGGCATGCAACCACCCTACGTCTGCCGCCGGGGTTTGACGCGTGGTCCGAGACCGGGCAGTGTCTTTCGAGCGCGCGTCCGTTCGTCGGGCGCCTTCCCCGGGGGGTCGGACTGGTCGGGGGCCGGTCCGGCCTCCCGACCGGAGGTAGATTCCGTCCCGTGCCCGGCTTCCACCACACCGAAGTGCTTCCGCTCGGCCCCGACGAGACCGAGTACCGCCGTCTGTCGCTGCCGCCCGGCACCGTCGTCGAGGCCGCGGGCCGGACGTTCCTCGAGATCGACCCGACCACGCTCACCGCGCTCGTCCGCGAGGCCGTGCACGACATCCAGCACCTGCTGCGGCCCACGCACCTGGCGCAGCTGCGCGCGATCGTCGACGACCCCGAGGCCTCGCCGAACGACCGGTTCGTCGCCACCGACCTGCTCCGCAACGCCTGCGTCTCCGCGGGCGGTGTGCTGCCGATGTGCCAGGACACCGGCACCGCGATCGTCATCGGCAAGCGCACGGAGACCGTGCTGACCGGCGGCGTGGACGAGGAGGCCATCTCCCGTGGCGTCTTCGAGGCCTACGACCAGCTCAACCTGCGTTACTCGCAGATGGCGCCCACGTCGTTCTGGGAGGAGAGCAACACCGGCACCAACCTGCCTGCCCAGGTCGAGCTGTACTCCGTGCCAGGGCAAACGCCGAAGTACGAGCTGCTGGTGCTGGCCAAGGGCGGCGGCTCGGCCAACAAGACGTTCCTCTACCAGGAGACGAAGGCGCTGCTGTCCCCGCGGCGGCTGGCGATGTTCCTCGACGAGAAGCTGCGCTTGCTGGGCACCGCCGCATGTCCGCCCTATCACCTGGCGATCGTCGTCGGCGGGATGTCCGCGGAATACACGCTGAAGGTGGCCAAGCTGGCGTCGGCGCGCTACCTCGACACGCTGCCTGCCGCGGGTTCGGAGCTGGGCCACGCCTTCCGTGACCGTGATCTCGAGGAGCAGGTGCTGGAGCTCACCCGGCAGTTCGGCATCGGCGCGCAGTTCGGCGGGAAGTACTTCTGCCACGACGTGCGCGTGATCCGGCTGCCGCGGCACGGCGCGTCGCTGCCGGTAGGCATCGCCGTGTCGTGCTCGGCCGACCGTCAGGCCAAGGCCAAGATCACCCCGGACGGCGTCTTCCTGGAGCGGCTGGAATCCGACCCCGCGCGCTTCCTGCCCGAGACGGCGGCGGACGACCTGCCGAGCGACGTCGTCGAGGTGGACCTCAACCGGCCGATGGACGCGATCCGGGCCCAGCTCTCGACGCTGCCGGTCAGGACACGGGTGTCGCTCTTCGGGCCGCTGGTGGTGGCCCGCGACATCGCCCACGCGAAGATCGCCGAGCGGCTGGAGGCGGGCGAGCCGATGCCCGACTACCTGCGCGACCACCCCGTCTACTACGCCGGGCCCGCCAAGACCCCCACCGGGTACGCGTCGGGCTCGTTCGGGCCGACGACGGCGGGGCGCATGGACTCCTACGTCGAGCAGTTCCAGGCCGCAGGCGGCTCGTTGGTGATGCTCGCGAAGGGCAACCGCAGCGAGCAGGTCACCACGTCGTGCGCGGCCCACGGCGGCTTCTACCTCGGCTCCATCGGCGGGCCCGCGGCCCGGCTCGCGCAGGACTGCATCCGCAAGGTCGAGCTGCTGGAGTACCCCGAGCTCGGGATGGAGGCGATCTGGCGGATCGAGGTGGCGGACTTCCCCGCGTTCGTGGTCGTCGACGACAAAGGCAACGACTTCTTCGCCGAGGTGAGCCTGCCGACGCTGGAGGTCACCTTCCGGCGGTAACGCGACACCGACGTTTGGTTGCTCCCTTCGGCGGATACACCTGGTCGTGGATACCAGCAAAAAGATCTCTGCCACGAAGGTCATCGACGCGCCCGCCGACGCGGTCTTCGCCGTGCTGGCCGATCCCAACCAGCACGCGGAGCTCGACGGCGGGGGCATGGTCCAAGGCCCCGAAGGCGACACGCCCACGATCGGCGGCATCGGCCAGGTCTTCACCATGAACATGCGGCAGGACGCCCTCGGCGACTACCGGATGGTCAACACGGTGACGGCGTTCGTACCTACTGCGCGCATCGGCTGGGGTCCGTCCATGGATCCGTCGTGCGACGCGGCCAAGAACTTCGAGGGCGTCGACGTGAGCGGGCACACCTACACCTGGGACCTGCACGAGGCCGACGGGCGAACCGAGGTCACCGAGACCTACGACTGGACCGGCGTGAAGGACCCACAGTTCGAGAAGCTCTTCCCGCTCGTGTCGCAGGAGGACCTCGAACGGTCGCTCGACAAGCTCGCCAAGGCCGTCGGCTGACTACTTCCCGCCGACGCCGCACAGCCCCCGACACCGGTCAGCGCATCCTGCGTGGGCCGGTGTCGTCGTGCTGTGGGGGTGCGCCGAGCATCACGCGGGCGCCGACCACCCACACGCCCGTCGCGGTGGCGATCACCGGCTCGAGGGTGAGCGAGCGCACCTCGGGCAGGTCCTCCGCAAGTTTGCCCACCCGCCGGACGAGGTCTTCCATCGCGGCGAGGTCGGTGGGCTCGGCGCCGCGGTAGCCGTCGAGGAGCGGCGCCGCGCGCGGGGCGCGCACGAGCGCGGCTGCGTCGCGGTCGGACACCGGTATCACCCGGAACGCGCGGTCGCCGAGGAGCTCGGTCGCCGTGCCCGCGAGACCGAACGAGAGCAGCGATCCGAACGAGGGGTCCTGGACGATCTCCAGCGCGCACGCCACGCCCTTCGGCGCCATGCGCTGGACGTCCACCTCACGGTGCCCGGACAATTCAGTGAGATCGATGTAGGCGCGGCGGGCCCCGATGGGGGTGACGACATCGAGTCGGAGGCCGATCTGATCGGCGCCCTGCCACCACCGATCGCCGATGGTCTTGATCGCGACGGGGTAGCCCATCTCTTCGGCGGCGGCCACGGTCTCGTCCGGCCCCGTCACCCGGCGGGATTCGACGACCGTGATGCCGTAGCAGGCCAACAGCTCTGTGGCGTCGGCGTGGGCCATCACCCGCCCGGCGCCGACGACGCTGCTCCGGCCGCCTGCCAAGCCGTCACCGTCGCCTTCGGCGGCGACCCCGAGGCGGACGACCAGGTCGCGCGCGCCGTAGCTGTCGATCCCGTGCGGCGGGGTGAAGTCGCCCGCGGGCTCGGCGCGCCAGCGCGCGTAGCGGTTCACCCGCGCCAATGCCGCCGCGGCGCGCTCCGGGCTGGCGTAGCTGGGCACCGACCCGCGGACGGGGGTGCCGTCCGCACCCGGCACGGCTAGCTCGGCGGGCACGCCCTGGGCGGAGAAGAACACCGCGAGCACCGGCTTGTCGGCCGACCTCTGCACGGCTGCTGCCGCCTCACGCAGCGCCTGCGCGTATGCCTCGCCCGGGGTGGCGATCGGGGGCACGAACACCGCGATCAGCGCGTCGGCTCCGCCCCGGTCGCGCAACCCGTCCGGGGACGGGGCCGCTGCACCCGCCTCGCCGTGGCCATCACCACCGGTGTCGCCGTCAGCACGGACTGTGGGGCCGACGACATCGGCATCGCCTGCGCCACCGGCGGCCTGGCCCGGACCGGCGTCGGGCGGGCTCAGCGCCGCGACGACGGCCGCGGCGAACTGCTCAGGAGGGGCGGCGACGCCGATGTCGACGGGTTCGCCCGCGAGCTGCATCCCCTCCCCCATCAGCGCGTCGGCGACGAGCACCCCGAGCGCGCTGGAGTTGCCGACCACCGCGACCCGCGGACCGGCGGGCAATGGCTGGTAGGTCAGCAGCAGTGCGGTGTCGAACAGCTCGGCGAGCGTCTCGACCCGGATGACGCCCGCCTGCTCGAACAGCGCACGCACATTCGCGTCGTCGATCGGCTCGGTGTCGTCGGCGGACCCCACGACCGGGCGGGTGTGCCTGCCGCTCTTCACCGCGACGATCGGCTTGGTGCGGGCGAGCCTGCGCGCGACCCTGGCGAACTTGCGCGGGTTGCCGAACGTCTCCAAGTAGAGCAGCACCAGGTCGGTGGACGGGTCGGTCTGCCAGTACTGCAGTAGGTCGTTGCCGGAAAGGTCGGCGCGGTCGCCCGCCGAGACGAACGTCGACAGCCCCAGGCCACGCTTGCGCGCCGCGGCGAGGATCGCGATGCCCAGTGCGCCGGACTGTGCGAAGAACCCGATCCGGCCCCGTCCGGGCAGGTCCGGCGCGAGGGTGGCGTTGAGCTGGATCTCGGGTGCGGTGTTGGCCACGCCGAGCGCCTTGGGTCCGATCACGCGCATGCCGTTGGCGCGGGCCGCCATGACGAGCCGCCGCTCGGCCACGACGCCCTCCGACCCCGCTTCCGCGGATGCGGCGCTGACCACGACCAGCGTTGTGACGCCCTTCGCGACGCACGAGCTGAGGACCACGTCAACGGCTGCGGGCGGCACGGCGACTACGGCCAGGTCGACCGCGTCGGGAATGTCGGTGACCGACGCGTACGCCCGCACGCCGCGCACCGAGCGCGCCTCCGGGTGCACTGGGTAGACCGGGCCCGTGAAGTCGCTGCGCAGCAGGTTGGTCAGGATCGCGTAGCCGATCTTGGAAGGGTCGGTGGAGGCGCCGATCACCGCGACCGACGACGGATGCAGCGCGTTGTGCACGCTGCGTGCCTCGGCCCGTTGCTCACGGGCGTCGCGCACCGCGAGCGAACGTTCGGTGGGGTCGATGTCGAACTCGAGGTGCAACTCGCCCTCGGCGAACTCCCGGCTGACCTGGTAGCCCGCAGCCCGGAACACCCCCACCATCGGGCGGTTCTCCACGAGCACCTCGGCCTCGAACCTGCGCAACCCGTTCTCCCGTGCCGCGGCGGCGAGGTGTTCCAGCAGGATGGAGCCCAGCCCTCGGCCCTGGTGGGTGTCGCGGGCGACGAAGGCCACTTCGGCCGCCTCGACCTTCCCATCCGGGCCCGGGAGCCCCTCGTACCGGCCGACCGCGATGATCTCGCCGCCGAGGAGGCAGATGAACGCCACGCGGTTGTGGTAGTCGATGACGGTGAACCGCTCGAGCTCGCGTGGCGAGATGCGCGGGTAGGGCCCGAAGTAGCGCAGGTAGCGGGTGCGTTCGGAGAGGCTGGCGTGCATCTGCTCCAGCGCGGCGGCGTCCGAGGGCAGGATCGGGCGCACGTGGACGATGCCGCCGTCGGACGCGACGACGTCGGCCTCCCAGTGCGCGGGATAGCGCCCGACCCCGTCCGGCGTCGGGGTGTCGGCGGTGCGGGGATGTGTTTCGGTCACGTCAGTCTCGCGGGTCGTCCGGGTCGAGGCCGTGCAGAGGGAAGACTGCCCGGCGCGTCTCCAGCACAGCGATGTCGACGCGTTCCGCGGCGCCGTCGCCCCACGGCCGGTGCGCGGTGCTCGCGCCGTCGGTCATCGACGTCGGCAGCTCGCGTTTGGTGAGGGTGGCGGTGTGCGCGGTCCAGCCCGCCGGGATCGGGGTGTTGGCGGGCACGTCCCGGTCCAGCACGGTGGCGATCAGGTGCGTCCACGACCGCGGCACCACCCGGAACAGTCCGTATCCCCCGCCGCCGGTGGCGAGCCAGCGCCCGCCCGCGGTGTACGTGGCCAGTTCACGCAGCCTGCGGTAGATCTCACGGTGCCCGTCGACGGACAGCCCGAGATCGGCCAGCGGATCCTCCCGGTGGGTGTCGGCGCCGCACTGGGTGACCAGCAACTGCGGGCGGAACGCGGTGAGCAATGACGGCACGACCGCGTCGAACGCACGCAGCCAGCCGGGATCGCTCGTGCCGGGCGGCAGCGGCAGGTTGACCGCGTAGCCTGCGGCCTTGCCCTCGCCGTACTCCCGGGACCACCCGGTGCCGGGCCACAGCGTCATCGGGTGCTGGTGCAACGAGATCGTGAGCACCCGCGGGTCGTCGTAGAACGCCGCCTGCACGCCGTCGCCGTGGTGGACGTCGACGTCGATGTACGCAATGCGCTCGAATCCGTGGTCGAGCAGCCAGGAGATCGCGATGGCGCAGTCGTTGTAGACGCAGAAGCCCGCGGCGTGGTCGGCCATCGCGTGGTGCAGGCCGCCCGCGATGTTGACGGCTCGCTCGGCCCGGCCCTCGGCGATCTCCCGCGCCGCAGCCAGCGAGCCGCCGCAGATCAGCGCGCCTGCCTCGTGCATTCCGAAGAAGATCGGGTTGTCGTCGCTGCCCAACCCGTGGCCGATCCCGAACGGCAGATCGGGGGCGGACTTGACCGCCGACAGATAAGACGGGACGTGGATGCGCTGGATCTCGGTGTCCGGCGCGGGCTCCGGAACGACGTGCTCGACGCCCTCCAGCACACCCAGCTCTCCCGCCAGCCGCATGGTCAGATCAAGCCGCACCGGGTCGAGGGGATGGTCGTCGCTCAGTTCGTAGGACAGGAACTGCGGCGTCCACACCACCGCTGCGCGCGGGCTCATGGCAGGGACCGTCTCACGGATCGGCGCCTGTGGCGACGGGGCGGCTCGGATCCGACGACCAGTGCGACCACGACCCGGCGTACAGCGCAACAGGGTCGTCCGGCGGGCGAAGCCCCGCGTGCTCCGCGCCGAGCACGAGTGCGGTCGCGTTGATGCCCGATCCGCAGTAGGCGCCGATCGGCGTGGCGGCCGTCGCCCCGAGCTGGGCGAACCGCCGTGCAAGATCGGCGGCCGGAAGCGCCCGGCCGTCCGGGCCCGCGATCTCGGTGGCGGGCAGGTTGCGCGCACCGGGGATGTGGCCCGCCTTCGGGTCGACGGGTTCCGTCTCGCCGCGGTAGCGCGGCGCGGCGCGGGCGTCGAGCAGCACGCCGGAGCGGGCCATCTCCGCCGCGGCGGCCGCGTCGAGCACCGGCATGGCACCGGGTCGGACAACGACGTCGCCCTCGGTCGGCCGCGAAGGCTCCGCGGTGGTCGGCCGCCCGTCGGCGACCCATCCCGCCCATCCGCCGTTCAACACCGCCACCCGATCCGCGGAAAACCCGGCCCACCGCAGCAGCCACCAGGCCCTGGCCGCGACCGCGCCGTTCCCGTCGTCGTAGGCCACCACAACAGAATCGGCGCGCACCCCGGCGCGCCGCAGCACGGCCTGCAGCCGGGCCGGATCGGGCAGCGGATGCCGCCCCCCGCGCCCGGGCGTGTCCGCGAGCTCCGTGTCGAGATCGACGAACACAGCGCCCGGGATGTGCGCTTCGTCGTGGTCGGCGCGACCGGGCGGCCCGCCGAGGCGCCACCGCACGTCGAGGACCACGACCAGGGCCCCGGCGGCCAGAAGCGCTGCGAGCCGTTCGGCCGACATCAGCGGCGACGGGGATGGCGACGGGGATGGTGTCACGCGGTCATCCTGCCTGGACTGGTGCCCGTTTCGGGCCGCCACTCCCGGATAGACTGGTGCCTTGACGAAAGGGCTACGCGCGTGAACGAGCTCATCGACACCACCGAGATGTACCTCCGCACGATCTACGAGCTCGAGGAAGAGGGCGTCATCCCGCTCCGCGCGCGTATTGCCGAACGGCTCGCGCAGAGCGGCCCTACCGTCAGCCAGACGGTGGCGAGGATGGAGCGCGACGGGCTCGTGGTCGTGGCGGGCGATCGACACCTTGAGCTCACCGATGAAGGCCGGGCCCGCGCCGTGGCCGTGATGCGCAAGCACCGGCTGGCCGAGCGCCTGCTCAGCGACGTGATCGGGTTGGAGTGGGAGCTCGTGCACGCCGAGGCGTGCCGCTGGGAGCATGTGATGAGCGACGCCGTGGAGCGCAAGCTCGTGCAACTGCTCGACAACCCCACGATCTCCCCCTACGGCAACCCCATCCCCGGCCTCGACGACCTGGCCCAGCCCGCGGCCGAGCGGGCAGGCGTGACGGTGCCGCCCTCGCTGGAGATCGGCCTGCAGCGGCTCGACGAGCTCGCCCGGCGCGGCGGCGGTGCGGTGGAGGTGCGGCGGATCGCAGAGCACGTGCAGGTGGATGCGGAGCTCATGACCGATCTCAAGGCGGCGGGCGTGATGCCGGGCAACGCCGTGGAGGTGCGGGCGATCGCGCGGTTCGGCGACTCGGTGCCAGTGGTCTCCGCGGAGGGCACAGCCAGCGTGGCGCCTCTGGTCGCGCACGCGGTGCTGGTGCGCGCGCGCTGACGCCCAATCCCGGTCCTCTGGCTGCCCTAGGCCTGTGCCATCGTAGGGCCGACCGGCCCAGGAGGAGGACATGACGTGAAGTTGCTCGTCACCGGCGGCGCAGGCTACGTCGGCAGCGTGTGCGCGGCGCACCTGGTGGACGCGGGGCACGACGTGACGGTGCTCGACGACCTTTCCACCGGCCACGCCGACGCGGTGCCCGATGGCGCCCAGCTGGTGAAGGGCGACGTCGGCGAGGCCGCGGACGAGCTGCTGGCCGACGGCTTCGACGGTGTGCTGCACTTCGCGGCGCGCTCGCTCGTCGGCGAGTCGGTGCAGCACCCCGAGATGTATTGGCAGGGCAACGTCGTCGCCACCCTGCGGCTGCTCGAGGCGATCCGCCGCCACTCGACGCCTCGCCTGGTCTTCTCCTCCACCGCCGCCACCTACGGCGAGCCGGAGGAGGTGCCGATCCGCGAGGACGCCCCCACGCGCCCGACCAACCCCTACGGCGCGAGCAAGCTCGCGATCGACAACATGATCACCTCGTACGCGGTGGCACACGGGCTGGCGGGTGTGAGCCTGCGCTACTTCAACGTGGCCGCGGCGCACGGCCGGTTCGGCGAACGGCACGTCGTGGAGACACACCTCATCCCGATCGTGCTTCAGGTGGCCTCCGGCGACCGGGAGTCGATGCAGATCTACGGCGACGACTGGCCCACACCGGACGGCACCTGCATCCGCGACTACATCCACGTCGACGACCTCGCCGATGCCCATCTGCTGGCGCTGACCCATGCGGAGCCGGGCAAGCACACGGTGTACAACCTCGGCTCTGGCACCGGGTTCTCGGTGCGGGAGGTGATCGAGGCCTGCCGCGCCGTGACGGGGCACCCGATCCCGACGGTCGTCGCGCCCCGCCGCGGCGGAGACCCGGCCGTTTTGGTGGCCTCGAGCGAGCTGGCCGCGGCGGAGCTGGGCTGGCAGCCGACCCGCACCGACCTCGCGACGATCGTCGGCGACGCCTGGCGTTTCACCCAGCTGCGACGCAGCGCGTGAGGCGACCCGGGTCCGGATCGTCCTGAGGACCACACCGACCTGCTCGATCGCGGACGCGACCGCGGGCAGGAACGTGCGGACGGGATGGACCATCATCGGCCGTGTCTGCGTCGCCGTGCCGATCGTGACGCACCCCCTCCTGCTCGGCCGCGGTGCTTCGGCCGCTGCCGGGAAACGCCGGGCATGGGTGCGCCCGTCAGGCAGTTCCGCAGCTCGCCCGGCCGGATACCGATCGCCGCGAGGCCGCGCAAGGTCGCGGTGAAGCGGTGGCCGGGCCACGCGGCCTCGGCTCGCTGCAGGGCCACGTTGGCGAGCGCGCCATCGCCCTGCAGAAGGCCGATCAACGCGAGCAGCGCGGCGGGCTCAGCGGCCTCCGGATCCGGGGTGCCGCGGGTGAGCGCCGCCCACAACGCCGCAGCCGCGTCCGTGCGAGACCCGGTGCACGCGGCGATGGCCGCTTCCCGCACCGCGGGTGACTGAAGCGCCCGGGTGAGCGCGACGACCCGCTCGTCGTCGAGCCAGTGGTCGCCTCCGACGGGCGGGTGCCCGCTGTCCGCCGCTCCGCCGCCTGAGGTGTCGTCCGGGATGTCGTCCGGGCTCCCGTCCGGGGTAGTGATCGCGGCATGGGCGGCCTCGAGAGCGGCATCCAGGGCGGCGATCCCCTCGATGATTTCGGCTCGCGGGTCGTGCCCCGTGTCCGCCCTCCGGCCTCGCCCCGTCCCGGCCACATCTCCATCGGCGATCCCGGCGACGACACCATCCGCATCGGCGGCGAACGCGGCGAACAGGGTGTCGGCTTCGGCGTCGACTGCCGCGTCGAGCAAGGTCTCGCGCCTGCGGAGCACCCCGTCATCGACCGGCGCCACCAGGCGCTCGAGCTCCGCCCGGTCGGCCCGCACGATCCGGCCCTCCGCCCGGGCCGCCGTCGCCAACGCAGACGTGCTCGAACGAGGCACGACCCCGGTGCATCCGCACTCGTCGTAGCAGCGCCATCGACTGCCGGCCGCGGTGCTCTCGGTCCAGAGCGCATGACAGGCCTCGACGGACTGGGACCCCAGGCAGGCGATCACGCGCTCCACCAACTCGACCGCGGGCGGTCCGGCGTCGCCGCCCGGCCCGATGACGAGGAGGACGACAGCCGACGGCTTGTCGAGGAGTATTCCGTGCACGACGGCATCGGCCGCCCCCGCGATGTGCTCGGGTGGCGGGAGGTCGATGCGCAGCGTGAGACCCAGCCGTCTGCCGGAGGCGCCGCCGAGCGACATCGCGACGAGCGACGAGCGCGGGACGAAGCCGAGCAGCACCGGTGTGGCGGCGATCAGATCGCCGGGGTCGGAGAGGGAGACCGTGGCAGCAGGTTCGGGCGAGGTCATGCCCCGAGGGTGGCCCCACAGCGAAGCCGTCGGCGCGGCTTCACCTGTCCGGCTGTGGACAGGAGAATCCGGCAGGCTGCGATGGGGACAACCTCGCCGTTGCGGGGTCGAGCCCGCCGCCCCTGTCGGACCCGGCGGCTACCATGCGCGGCCTGCCATGCGGGCCTCCGGGCCCACGACGTAGTCGGGCGCGCGTTCGACGAGTGCCCCGGCCAGGCCTACTTGCGGCCTAATAGCTGATGCCGCGGGCGTCCAACCAGGGCTTCGGGTTGACGTACACGCCGTTCTGCATCACGCCGATGTGCAGATGCGGGCCGGTGGACTGGCCGCGGTTGCCGGTCTCGGCGATCACTTGACCCGCGGCGACCCGCTGGCCGACCTGGACGAACGAGCGGTTGATGTGGCCGTAGACGGTGATCGTGCCGTCGTTGTGCTGCACCCGCACCCACAGGCCGAAGCCGCTGGCCGGGCCGGAGCTGATGACGACACCCGCCAGCGGCACGTGGATGGGGGTGCCGATCGGGGCCGCGATGTCCATTCCTTCGTGCACGGTGCCCCAGCGGCCTCCGAAGCCGGACGTGACCGGTCCGGACAGGATCCGGACGCTGCCGCCCGCCGCAGCGGGCGCCACCGCCGGGACCCGCGGAGCCCCGATGGCGGGCGCCACCGCCGGGATCCGCGGAGCTCCGATGGCGGGGGCCCCCGCACGGACAGATGGGACGGAGGGCGCCGCAGGCACGGCGGCGGGCGGCTTCGCCAGCGGCGGTGCCCCCACGACGGGTGCGGCCAGTGCGGGTGCCGCGGCGGTGGCCGCCGTGACCGCCCGCTCCTCGGCGACCGTCTTCTGCAGATCAGCCGCCTTGATCAGGGAGGAGGCGTCGGCGACGGGCGGCTCGGGGGCGACGGGGGTCACCGTCGCCGCGGCCGGGGCGATGCCGACGGCACGGTCGAGGCTCGCGCGAACCGCGCTCGCGCCGTCGTCGAAGGCGGGCAGCACGGTGGTGAACGCCTGCTGGGCTGCGGCGGCCAGCGTGCCGCCGACGACGACCGCCGCAACGGCGTGCATCGGCGTCGGGAAGACCGACGGGAGCGGTATCGACCGGTGGGCGCCACCGGACCCCGCTGCCGCCACGAGGGCAGACAGCGGGGGTCCGTGGTGTGCGCGCCGGCCCTTGGGGGAGCGGTGCCGGGACACAACCATTCCTTCTGGATCCCACCCGACCTGGCCCGGACGTCCCGACCGGGGTTGTCGGGCGGACCGCTGGGGGAGCGTTGGTCCGTGTCCGGTCTGTGACCGGGTCGTGATCGATCCGCGGACAACGCTAGCGGCTCTGCAACGTCGGGTTGAGTCCCCGGCCGCTCGACTGAGACCACCGGGACACGAGGTGCGCCGAGCGGCCGCGGCGTGTCGAATCGGACACGCCGAGGTAACGGCCACCATTCGGCGCTGCTGCCCCGCACCTCCCCTTGCCTTTCGTCGCAGGTGCCGTGATCCAGCCCAGACCGCACGGACGAACGGAGCAGCCGACGCGCTCCAGGTGGACGCCAGATGGAGATCGGGAACAGCGTTCGCGGCGGCCGTCAACCCCGCGCCGAGCCGGGAAAGGTCACGGCAGGCCGCCAACCTTCCGCCCGATGGCCGACACGCCGACCGTGTCGAATTACCGGTTCCGATCCGTCCGATTCGACAGATTCGCGCCGATCCTCCGGGATGATGTGACCGACCAGGTCCACGAGGAGGTTTCGGTGACGACGACGAGCCCACCGAAGGCCCGCCCGGGGCTGCCGCCTGCGGCAACCGCGCAGTTGGTACTCGGGGGCGTGCTGCTGGCGCACCTGGCCGTGGTCGAGACCGCGTTCCTCACCGGCGGCACGGGGAAGAACGCGACGCTCACCGTGGCCAAGTTCTTCGCGCTGCATGCGGCGACGCTGATGATGCTCCAGTTGGTGCTCGTCGCACGGCTGCCGTGGCTGGACCGCCGTCTCGGTATGGACCGGCTCACCCGGTGGCACCGCTGGGTGGGTTTCACGCTGTTCTGGACCGTGCTGACGCACGCCACGATCGTCGTGCTCGGCTACGCCCGGCTCGACAACGCGCCGGTGCTGAAGACGTTCCTGGGTTTGGCCGGGGTGGTCGCGTCGCTGCTCGGCATGGTCGCCGCCACGATCATCGTGGTCATCGCCGCGACGTCGGCCCGGTTCCTGCGGCGGCGGATGTCCTACGAGGCCTGGCACGCCGTGCACATGGCCGTTTACCTCGCCATCTTGGTCGCGCTCGTCCACCAGGCCCTCGAAGGCACCACGTTCGCCGCCCCGTGGGCGCGGGCGTACTGGTGGACGGTGTGGGCGCTGGTGGTCGGCGCGCTGGTCGTGGGCCGCCTGGTCGTCCCGTTGCGCCGCAACGCCCGGCACGCGTTCCGAGTGGCGGGCGTCGTCGCGGAGTCCCCCACCGTCACCTCGGTCTACGTCACGGGCCGTGACCTCGACCGGCTTCCCGCCCGCGCGGGCCAGTTCTTCATCTGGCGCTTTCCCGATCACAACGGCTGGTGGCAGGCCAACCCGTTCTCGCTCTCGGCGGCACCCGATGGTCGACACCTGCGGCTCACCGCCAAGGCCGTCGGCGCCACCAGCGCGGGCCTGCGCGGCCTGCGGCCGGGCATGCGGGTGTTCGCCGAAGGTCCGTACGGCGCGTTCACCGCGATGCACCAGACCACCGGCGGCACGCTGCTGATCGCGGGCGGGGTCGGTGTCACCCCGATCCGGGCGCTGCTCGAAGCGGCACACGGCCCGACCGTCGTGCTCTACCGCGTGTCGCATCACGCGGACGCGGTGCTGCTACGCGAGCTGCAGGACCTGGCCTGGCGACGGGGCGCGTGGCTGCACGTGCTGGTCGGGCGCACCGGCGCCGGACAGCCGCCGCTGCGGCCGTTCGACCCACCCCAGCTCGCCGCCCTGGTGCCCGACATCGCCCGGCGCGACGTCTACGTGTGTGGACCCGCGGCGATGACGGACACCGTGCTGCGCAGCCTCCGCGCGTTGAAGGTGCCCCGCGCGCAGATCCACGCGGAGCGCTTCAGCCTGGCCTGATCTCGTGAGTGGAAAACATCGCTATAGCGATGTTTTCCGCTCACGAGCCGCCAGGCCCAGCTCCGCGAGCCGGGCCCGGTAGCGGCGGACACCGGCGAGCTTGACGTCCTCGTACCCCCGCACCAGGTCGGCCGCTTCGGCGGCGGCCACGGCCGTGCCATAGGAGTCCGCGGTGAGCTCTACGGCCAACCGCAGCACCAACGCCCGGTACTCGTCCCGCAGCGCCCGCTCCAGCTGCCGCATCGGCGCGCGGCCGAACGGGTCGAGCGGGGTGCCGCGCAGCGACTTGCCGCGCGCCAGCGTCTGGAGGACGGGCCGCATCCACGGGCCGAGGGCGATCTTGTGCTGGCGGCCGAGCGCCTTGAGCGTGGGCGGGTGCAGCCGGTAGCGCAGCCCGGTGCCGCCGGGCACCTCGGCGGCCAACCGGGCCTCGAACGCCGGGTCGGTGAGCAGCCGCGCCACCTCGTACTCGTCCTTGTACGCGGTGAGCTTGTGCAGGCCGCGCGCTACGGCTTCGGAAAACGCCGTCTCGTCTCCGAGGCGGCGTTCGGCCCGCCAAGCGGTCAACAGGTCGCTCACGTAGCGACGGGCCGTGCGGGCGTCCTGGTAGTCGGCGAGCATCTGCGCCCGGATGCCCGCAAGCCGCCGCGTCTCCCCCGCCAGTTCGCCGAGCTCCGTCCAGGTCACCGGGGCCGCGACCGTTGGGGCCGCCGTCGCAGCGGCGAACGCGGCCGGTGCGGCCACCGCGACCCGCCCCCATCGGAACGCGGCGGTGTTGACCGCCACCGCCACGCCGTTCAGCTCGATCGCCCATTCGATGGCTTCCGCCGAGACGGGCAGCGCGCCGGACTGGTAGGCCGCACCGACGAGCAGCAGGTTGGCGGGCATGGCGTCGCCGAACAGCGCATTCGCCGCGGCCTGCGCGTCGAGCGTGACGACCGCGCGGCTGCGTCCCGCGATCCGCTCGACCAGCCAGGGGACGTCGGGGGCGGCCACCCCGGGGTCGCGCACCATCGACCCGGTCGGCACCGGACTGGTGGAGACCACGGCGAGGGTGGACTCGGCATCGGCGTAGCCGAGGTTGCGGGCGTCGGCCCCGACGAGCACGTCGAACGCCAGGTAGCAGCTCGCCGTGCCGACGCGGTTCGCGGGCCCGAGCGCCGCGGCGTCGCCCGCGATGCGCAGGTGCGACGTGACCGGGCCCGCCTTCTGCGACAGGCCGGTCTGATCGACCCCATGTACCGCGAACCCGTCGCGGACGGCGGCGGAGCCGAGCACCTGGTTGACGGTCACGATGCCGGTGCCGCCGATGCCCGCCAGGAACACGTCGCCCGCGGCGGGTTGTTCGACGTCCGGCACGGACGGCGGCTCCGGCCGTTGGGGCCGGGCCGTGGATCCCGACGCCGCCTCGACGGTCACGAACGATGGGCAGTCCCCGGCCAGGCACGAGTAGTCGGTGTTGCAAGAGGTCTGGTCAATGCGCGTCTTGCGACCCAGCTCCGTCTCGACCGGCTGCACGGACAGGCAGTTGCTCTTGACCCCGCAGTCGCCGCAGCCTTCGCACACCGCCTCGTTGATCACGACGCGGGTGGTGCGCACGGGGATCGCGCCCCGCTTGCGCAGCCGTCGAGACTCGGCGGCGCAACGCTGGTCGTAGATCAGCACGGTGACGCCGGTCGTCTCGGCGAGCACCCGCTGGGCGTCGTCGAAGCGGTCACGGGGCCACAGGTCGACGCCGTGCGGGAGCGCAGGGAGGTCGCGGAAGCGCTCGGGCTCGTCGGCGCAGACGATGATCCGCGCGACGCCCTCGGCGAGCAGCTTCGTGGCCAGCTGCGGCACCTCCAGGCCGCCCGCCGCGTCCTGGCCGCCGGTCATGGCGACCGCGCGGTTGAACAGCAGCTTGTAGGTGATCGACACCCCGGCGGCCACACACGCCTGCACGGCGAGCTGCCCGGAGTGGGCGAACGTGCCGTCGCCCATGTTCTGGAACATGTGCTGGACATCGGTGTAGGGCGCCTGCCCGATCCACTGCGCGCCCTCGCCGCCCATCTGCGTGATCGAGCTGACCTCGCTCTCCGGACGGCCGGTGAGCGCCACCATCGCGTGACAGCCGATGCCGCCACCGGCGACGGCGCCCTCGGGCACGACCGTCGAGCGGTTGTGCGGGCATCCCGAGCAGAAGTAAGGCGTGCGCCCCAACGAAAGCAGCGGCAGGGCGACGGGCTCGCGGCGCGGCGGGGCGAGCTCCACCCGGTCCGCGAGCACGCGCCGCAGCGGCCCGGCCAGCGCGCCCGCCGTGAGCTCCCCCGCCACGGGCACGAGCGGCGCGCCCGCGGCGTCCGCCGACCCGATGACGGCGGGAGCGTCGGGCAGGCCGTAGAGCGCGTCGCGGATCGCGGCTTCGACGAACGCCGACTTCTCCTCGACCACGAGCACCGTCTCGACCCCGGTGGCGAACTCGCGGAGCTTCTCGCGCTCGATCGGATGGATCATGCCGAGGCGAAGCAGCTTGATGCCCGCGCGGCGCAGCGCAGTGTCGGGATCGGGGTCGTCGAGGCCGAGGTCACGCAGCGCCTGCCGGACGTCGGTGAACGCCTTGCCGCCCGCCACGACGCCCAGCCAGGCGCGGGGAGCGTCGACCTCGACGGTGTTGATCGGGTTGGCGGCCAGGAACGCGCGGACCATCGCCCAGCGCGGCCCGTACATCTGCGCCTCGGCCTCCAGGGAGCCCGGCGGCACGAGCATCGGGTACTGCCGGTACACCCATGGCGCGCCCTCCCACTCCAGCTCCGGGAGCGTTACGGGGAGATCGCCTGCGCCGTTGAGCGCGAACACGCCGTCGGCCACGTCCGCGGTGATCTTCATGCCGACCCACATGCCGGACGCCCGCGACAGGGCCACCCCGTAGCGGCCGAGGCGGACGATCTCTTCGGCGGTGCCGGGGTAGAGCACCGGCAGGCCGTAGCCCGCCAGCGTGCGCTCCGAGATGCACGGGATGGTGGAGGACTTGCAGCTGGGATCGTCGCCCGCGAGCACCAGCACCCCGCCGGACGGGTGGGCGCCGCACATGTTGCCGTGGCGCAACGGGTCGCCCGCGCGATCGACACCCGGCGCCTTGCCGTACCAGACGCCGACCACGCCGTCGACGCTGCGGCCGTGGCCGGGCACCTCGACCTGGCTGCCCCAGATGGCGGTGGCGGCCAGCTCCTCGTTGACGGCGGGCACGAGCGTGAGGCCCGCGTTCTCCTGCAGCTCGGTGGCGCGGGCGAGGGTCTGGTCGAGGCCGCCGAGGGGGCTGCCCTGGTACCCGGACACGAACGACGCGGTGGTCAGGCCTGCGCGGGCGTCGGCGGCGTGCTGCTCGACGAGCATTCGCGCGATCGCCTGCACCCCGGTGAGCAGGACTGGTCCGGCGCCCGCCCGGTAGCGCGCCGACAGCTCGAACTCGACCGGTGCGCGTTCCTCCGCCAACGTCATCGCGTCACCCTCCTTCGTCGGCCTGTGAGCGGTAACGAGTGCTCCAGCACTCGTTACCGCTCACAGCAGGCCGCCAACGCCGCGCTCACCGTGGCCGCCGCCCTTCGGACACTCTGCACGACCGCGACCTTCCGCGCCCCCAACACCCGCGACGTCGTGCCCACCACCGAAACCGCCGCCACCGCCACCGTCCGCCCGCCCCGCCGCAGTACAACCGGCGCCGCGATCGAGGAGATCCCCAGCGTGTGCTCCTCGCGCGAGGCCGCGAACCCGTCGACCCGCACCTGGCGTAGCACCTGCCGGTACCGCCGCGGGTCGACGATCGTGAACGGCGTGCGCCGCTCGAAGCCCTTCTCCAGGATCGCCCGCGCCATGGTCGGGTTGTAGGCCGCGATCGCCTTCGCCGCGCTGGAGCTGTGACCCGGCCCGCGCCGGTACAGCTCGGTGTGGAACATCGTGCCCGCGCCGCTGCCCTCCAGCCGGTCGACGTAGAGCACCTCGGTGCCGACGGGGACGGCCAGCTGGGCCGTCTCCCGCAGCAGGTCGCGCAGCTCGCCCAGCACGGGCACGGCCAGCTCACGCAGCATCAGCCGGTCGACGGCGAGCTGACCGATCTCGAAGAGTCGCAGGCCCAGCCGGTAGCGGCCGGACGAGGCGCGCTCCAGCATCCCGGACGCCGCGAGCGCCGCCAGCATCCGGCACGCGGTGCTCTTCGCGATGCCCAGCTCGGCCGCAACCGCCGTCGCCCCGAGCTCCGGGGCGCGCTCGAAGCAGCCCAGCACCCCCATCGCGATCGAGACCGACCGCAGCGGGGCGTCCTCACGCTCCTCGGCCGCGGCTGTGTCGGCGGGGTCGAGGTCCGCGACGGTCACGATTCCCAGGCCGGAAACTCGTCCGGTGGCGGCACGTTCACCTCGGTCACCCGGTTGCGGTAGGAGACGAAGGCGGTCTCGCCGCCCTCGCGCAGCTTGACGCGGATCTCCTCGGTGTTGAGGGGCTCGCCGGGGTCGTAGCCGTGGGCCCAGGTCGCGAACGCGCGCATCGGGCCGGAGTGCGTCGCCGCGACGATCCGGTCGTGGCCGCCGAGCGCGACCAGCCGGTGGAACCCGCGCCAGAACCGGCGCACGCACAACGCGGGCGGCTCGAAGTACATGAGCGGGATCGTCAGCCACATCTGGATGGGGTCGGCGCCGCCGAGCTGGGTGCGGTAGAAGCGGTCGATCTCGACCAGCCAGCGCGGACGGTCGCCCACCGCCATGCGCTCCAGCTTCTCCATGGTCGACTGGTACTGCCGGAACGCCGAGGTCACGTCGCGCAGGCCGTCCGGCGTCCACACGCCGAAGTTGCGCAGCTCGGGGATCGGCTCAGGCTCGGCGAGCTCGACGTCGTGTCCCCACATCACCAGCCCGTCGCACGCGCCGCGGTAGAGCTGGTCGGCGGTCTGACGGGCCCGGCTGGTGTCGGCGCAGACGAGCAGGACGCGGTCGCCAGAGCTCCACCGGCGGGCCAGCTCGTGCCCGCGTCGGTGGGCCTGCCAGGCACCCATCGGCGTCAGGCCCGCGTCGGTGGAGTACCCCTGGGTGATGCCGTGGCGGATGATCGAGATTTCGCAGGCGATGCGCTCTGACGCCCGGCGCTCGATGGGCGCCGCGACCTCCTTGCCGCGCGTGGCCTCGGCGAGCGCCGGGGTGAACTGCGCCCCGTCGTACTCGACGACCTGCGGCGACAGCGAGGCCGCCGCCCCGGTGCGCTCGCGGAACCGGCGCAGGTAGAGCGGCGTGGCGTCGGTGTCCGTGCTCCCGTTGCCCGTGTCGTCCGTCGTCGACGGGTGCGCGCCCCGACGCTCCCGGTAGCGGGCGAGGTAGTTGGGGGCCTCGTAGCGATCGATGCGGCTCATATGGCGCCTCCGCGTGAAGAAGTACGTCGGCGTGTCATCAGCTGTGCACCGTGAAGAAGCGCTCGTTGACCTGGCGGTGGTAGTAGAAGATCGCCCGGCCCATCTCCTCCTCCGTCCAAGTGATCGGCTCGAAGTCGGGGTCGACCCAGTAGCCGCCGGTGAACAGCTCGTTGCGGTTGCCGACGGGGTCGAAGAAGTAGGTGGTGTAACCGCGCGTGACACCGTGGCGCGTGGGCGCGACGTCGATCTCGACGCCGTGGTAGGCGAGGGTGTCGGCGGCTTCGCGGATGCCGTTCCAGTCGTCGAGCCAGAACGCGAAGTGGTGCAGCGCCCCGTTGGGGCCGGTGATCACGGCGATGTCGTGCGGGGTGTGGCTGCGTTCGAGGAACGTGGCGAGCTGGTGCCCGTCGTTGGCGAGGATCTGTTCCGTGAGCCGGAACTCCAGCACGTCGACGAAGAACGTGGTGAACGCCTCGACGTCCTCGGCCATGACGAAAACGTGGTCCAGCCGCGGCGGGGCGATGCCGACCAGGTCTTGCGGGCGGGGCGGCGGGTTGGTCATCGGCAGCATGTTGCCGATCCGCTCGGTGCCGTGGGTCAGCTCCACGACGTGGCCGCTCGGCGCTTCGAAGCGGATTGCCGCACCCCAGCCGGGGCCCAGCTCGCGGGCGGCGAAGCGTTTCACGGGCACGCTCGCGGCCTGCAGCTTCTCGGTGAAGTAGTCGAGATCGGCCGCGTCGGCGACCTTGAACGACATGTGGTCGAGCCCGTAGGTCGGGGCCTCGCGCAGGATCACCGAGTGGTGCTCGCGCTCGTCCCAGCACTTGAGGAAGACCTGGTTGTCGGTTCTTGCGGTCTCGATGAGGCCCAGCACCTCGGTGTAGTAGGCGGTGCACAGCTCGAGGTCGGGCACGCGCACCTCGACGTGCTGGAGCCGCAGGATCCGATCGCTCATGTGTGCATCCTCAGGAAGCGCTGGCTGACGACGTTCTCGTAGTAGAAGAGGCCCTTCCCGAACTCCTGCTCGGTCCAGGTGATGATCTCGGTGTCCGGGTCCACCCAGTAGCCGCCGGTGAACACCTCGTTGCGGATGCCGAGCGGGTCGAAGAAGTAGATGGTGTTGCCGCGGGTGACGCCGTGGCGCGTGGGGCCCTGGTCGATCTGCACGCCGTTGTAGGCGAGGGTGTCGGCGGCCTTGCGGATGTGGTCCCAGTCGTCGAGCCAGTAGGCCCAGTGGTGCAGGGCGCCGTTGGGGCCGTTAACGATCGCGATGTCGTGCGGCGAGTTGGTGCGGCCCGCGAGCCAGACGCCGAGCTGGTGGCCGTTGCCGTCCAGCACCTGCTCGGTGAGGCGCAGGCCCAGCACGTCCTGGAAGAAGCGGGCGGCCTCGCCGACCTCCTCGGCGTTGACGAGCATGTGGTCCATCCGCGGCGGCGCGATGCCCGGCAGGTCAGGCGGCGGGACGGGTGCGGGGTTGTGCTTGCCGAGGAGGTTGCCGGTCTTCTCGATGTCCCAGACCAGCTCCATGATCTGGCCCGACGGCACCTCGAAGCGGATCGACTCGCCCTGCCCCACCGCCTCGCCCTTGCTCACCCGGGAAACCTGGCAGCCGTAGTCGGCGAGGCGCTTCTCGAAGTCGTGCAGGTCGTCCTCGCGCTCGACTCGGAACGTGAACGAGTCCAGCCCGGTGCGCGGGTCGTAGCGCATCCGCAGCGAGTGGTGATCCTCCTCGTCCCAGCACTTGAAGTAGACGCGGTCGGCGTCGCGACTGACCTGCTGAAGACCCATGACCCCGGTGTAGTAGGCCGTGGCTAGATCCAGATCGGGTGTGCGGACGTCGATGTGGGCGAGGCGAAGAATCCCCATGGGCGCGTTTCCCTCCCGGCCAAGGCGCAACTCACCTCGGCGAGCGGGCATCCGGTCGGATGTCCTGTGCGGAACTTGACCATCCGACGGTAGCCCGCCTAGCGTTCCGGAAGAAAGACTGGCTGTTCCGCAAATCGGAACGAGGTGGGCATGGATCCGGAGCGGATGCGCGCGGCCGTTGCCGATTACGTCACCGGGCTGCATCGGGCCTACCTCGCACAGGCCGACACCTTCCCGCCCGCGGTGCGGGGCGCGATGCCCCTGCTCACCGGTGGCCCTCTGCAGGTCGCCGCCGTCGGGGCACGCAACCTGCACCTGCTCGCGACGCGGGAAGGGCTCGGACCGCTGCGTGGCCAGGAGGTGGCGGTCGAGGGCTCGCTGCCAGGGCTCGACTGGACGCTGCGGTTCTACGACCCCGTGGTCGCGCCCGCCCTCGGGCTGATCTCGGAGGACGACGGACCTGCGTACGCCGAGGTGCGGGCGGCGTTGGGCGTCACGACGGTCGTCTACCACGTCGTCGCGCAGCCGGGGTCGGGGCTGACGCCGCACCACGCGGGCCACATCGGCGCAGGGCTGGCGGCGGGGCACACGGCGGCGGCGCGCGACTTCGAGGCGATCAGGACGCGGGTGCGGGGTCGGGAGGCGCTGGTCGACGAGTTGGTCGGGGCCGCGCACGCGGGACTCCCCCGAGCCCAGGCGCTGCTGGCACAGGCGATCGCCCCGCGCGATCCGGCCGTCGCGGCGCTGGCCGAGTCGGCGTTGGCGGGCTCGTCGGGCCCGGACCCCGACGAAGTCCGCAAAGCGCTGTTGGCGTCGGTGGGCGGCCGCAGCGGCTGGACCCCATGAGGCGGGCCCGCGTCGAGCCGGACGTTCGCGGGGAACGAGCCCCGGATTCGTCCGTCTCGCGGAACCTACGACGATGAGTGACGCCGTGCTCTCGACCGTGCGCAACGCCGCCCGGCTGCTGAAGGAGTTTCGTTCGCGGGAGGCGTCCATCGGCGTCTCCGAGCTGGCCCGACGGCTCGGGTTGGGGAAGTCCGGCGTCCACCGCCTGCTCACGACCCTCGTCGCGGAAGGCCTGGTGGAGCGCGACCCGCACACCGGCGGCTACCGCCTCGGCATTGTGATGTTCGAGCTGGGCGAAGCCGTCAAAGTGCACCTCGACCTGCACGCAGCGGCAGGCCCCATCCTGGCCCACCTTCGCGAGCAGATCGGCGAGTCGTCGCAGGTCGGGGTGCTCGACGGGGTCGAGGTGGTCTACGTGGACCGGCTGGAGTCGGCGCATTCCCTGCGTCTGTTCACCGAGACGGGGCGACGGGTGCCCGCGCACTGCACCAGCTCCGGCAAGGTGCTGCTCGCCCACCGCCCCAAGCAGGAACGTGAGGCGTTCCTCGCGCGCGGCCCGCTCCCCCGGCTGACCCCCCACACGATTGTCGAGCCGTCCCTGCTGCGCGACGAGCTCCTGACCGTCCGCGCCAGGGGTTGGGCCGAGGCCGTCGACGAACGGGAGATCGGGGTGGCGAGCCTCGCGGCCCCGATCCGGGACGTCCACGGCGAGGTCGTGGCCGCGATCAGCATCGGCGCGCCGGTCGCCCGGTTCGGCGCCGCGCCCCGTCGCAGGCACGCGCCTGCGCTGGTCGAGGCGGGCGAGGCGATCAGCCGACGGCTCGGCTGGAGCCCCGAGTCGAAGGCGCGCAGCGGATGAGCGAACGCGTTCCGGTGAGCGGAACCCTCGTGATGACCCAGAGCGCCGCTGCGGCCACGATCGACCCGAGACCCCGAGGAGCACGTATGCCCGTGATCAACGCGCAGGCCAAAGCGCGCGCGCTCTACGACGCCCGCCGCACGCGTGTGCCGATCCCCCCGTTCACCGACGCCGACCCCGCGCTGGGCATGGCCGACGGCTACGCCATCCAGCGCGAGCTGATCGACCTCCTGCTCGCCGACGGCGACCGGATCGTCGGCCACAAGGTGGGTCTGACCAGCAAGCCGATGCAGCAGATGGTCGGCGTGGACTCCCCCGACTACGGCCCGGTCCTCGCGTCCACCGTCTACCGCGACGGCGACACGATCCCCGTCAGCCGGTTCATCGCTCCCAAGGTCGAGGCCGAGATCGTGTTCGTGCTCGGCGAGCGGCTGATGGGCCCCGGCGTCACGGTGACGCAGGCGCACGCCGCTATCGCGGGCGCCGTCGCGGCCATGGAGATCGTCGACTCGCGCATCGCGGACTGGCGGATCAAGCTCGCCGACACGGTCGCCGACCTCGCCTCGAACGGCGCGATGGCGACCTCCAGCCGGGTGGTCCCGATCACCGACTTCGACTCCCGCCTCGTCGGGATGACGCTCACCCGCAACGGCGAGCTCGTCGACACCGGAGCGGGCGCGGCGGCGCTGGGTGACCCCGTGGCCGTCGTCGCGTGGCTCGCCAACGTCCTCGGCGCCGACGGGGTCGCGCTCGAGCCCGGCCACCTGATCATGACGGGGGCGCTGCACGCCGCCGTGCCCATGACGCCGGGCGACGTCTTCCGCGCCGAGTTCGACCGGCTCGGCCCGATCACCGTGCGGGTGGGGGAATGACCACACACGAGTTCGCCACGAGGCTCCAGAAGGCGGTCGCCGACCGCGCCGCGATCGACGCCCTCGGGGTGCCCGACCTGGCCACCGGTTACGCCGTGCAGCGGGAGCTGCGCGCGGCCGCGGGTCCGCTCGTCGGCTGGAAGCTGGGCGTCACCAGCCGGGCCAAGCAGGCGCAGGTGGGCGTGACCAGCCCGGTCTACGGCTTCCTCGAAGGCGCGAACGCCCTGGACATCGGCGAGCCGCTCAACACGTCCGCGCTGATCCAGCCGCGGTGCGAGCCCGAGATCGTGTTCGTGCTCGGCCGCGACCTCGCCGGGCCGCACGTGACCGCGGCCGACGTGCTCGCGGCTTCCTCCGGCGTGGCGGTCGGCATCGAGGTGCTCGACTCCCGCTACCGCGACTACCGCTTCACCATGCCCGATGTGGTGGCCGACAACACCTCGGCGGGCCGGTTCCTCGTCGGTACGCCCGTGCCGACGACAGGCATCGACCTGCGCCTCGTCGGCGTGGTGCTGGAGAAGAACGGCGAGCTGGTGGCGACGGCGTCGGGCGCGGCCTCGCTTGGCCACCCGGCGGCCGCGGTGGCGTGGATGGTCCGCACGATGGCGGCCGACGGCGACGGCCTGCGCGCAGGCGATGTGGTGCTTTCGGGCGGGCTGACGGCCGCTGTATCGGTGGCGGCGGGCGATGTCGTCGTCGTGTCGATCGATCGGCTGGGCACCCTGGAGCTGGCCGTCCGTTAGGAGATTCCGCATGCCACTCGTCCAGATCACCCTGGCCCGCGGCCGCACCGCCGAGCAGCTGCAGGCGCTCGGCGAGGCGGTGACGGCGGCCGTCCACGAGGCGGTAGGCGCGCCGCGGGAGAACGTGCGGGTCGTCATCACCGAGTGCGAGCCCGAGCTCTGGTTCGTCGGCGGCGAGTCGCTCTCCGCGCTGCGGGCGTCCGGCAGGCGCTGATGCTGGTGCCGCTCGGCGAGCCCGGCGCCCCGCCACGGGTCGTCACGGCCGCCGACGGTCGCCGCTTCGCCGTCTTCCCGATCGACGGCGGGTTCCGCGTGACCGATGCCGAATGCCCGCACAACCGCGGCCCGCTCGCCGAAGGCCGGGTGGAGGGCCGCACCCTGGTCTGCCCGTGGCACTGGTACCGCTTCGACCTCGACTCCGGGTCGTGCCTGACCTCCCCCCGGCATCGGCTCGCCGTGCACCCCGTCGTGCATGCGGACGGGGCCTGGTTCGCCGACGTCGGTGAGAAGCCCCGAACTCTTTCCTGGTCCGAGCGTCTGCGCGCCCACGCCCGGTACGGTTCGAGGTAGCGATGCAGAGGACGGGAGGCGCGTTGTTCCGGCGGTCCGAGCGGCGTGACGACGCACCTGACGACGCCACCCGCGCCGCGCGCACCGCCGCCAGCCAGGCCTTCCTCGCCCTCGACGACGAACAGCGCGCTGCCGCCGACGCCGTGCGCACCGCCGACGAGCTGAGCGGGGCCCGCCCCCTCGGCCCGGAGTGGGCGCAGGTCGCGCAGGCGGGCGATCGCGCCACAGAGGCCTACCTCGCCACCACCGCCCAATTCCCCCTCGACGGCACGGGCCCCGTCACGGGCGCCCGGCAGGCCGACGAGCGGGCGCTGCGCGAAATCGAGGCGGCCAGGGAGACCATCCGCCGCTTCCGGTCGACGCACGCCCGCACGCTCGACGAGGCCGCGCACACGCTGCGCGCGCTGCCGGTCGCGGTGCAGGAGGCGCGCACCGCGCTGGTCGCGGCGCGCACCGCCGTGCAGGCCGCCGATGCCTCGGGCACCCGGTCGCGGCGAGCGGCCGAGCGGCTCGCCGAGGCCGAGCGCGCCGCCGCGGCCCTCGACGCGACCGGCCGGGCCATCCGCGAGCGGCGAGCGGTGGCCGCGCGGGTCCTCGAGCTGGCCAACTCGGCGGCCACCCTCGCAGGCGAAGCACCGCGCACCGCGGCGGGCGTGCGGTCGGCGTTCACCAGCGTCGCCACCCGACGCGCGGCCGCGGCCACGAAGGCGGACCGGATCCCGCCCGCGCTCTCGGCGCTGCGACGGGAGTTCTCCGAGCGGTGCTCGACGGACCTCTCCGACGCCGAGGCGAAAGCCCGTGCGGCCCTCGGCGCCGTCGACAGGGCGATCACGCACGCCGGGGAACGCGCCGACGCGGGCGAATGGGACGACGCCGCCGATGCGATCGCCGAGGCCCGCACGCAGCTGGGCGTGGCCGAGCAGGCGCACGACGCCGTCACGGGCCGCCTTGCCGACCTCCGCGAGGTCCGCGCCGACCCGGCCAAGCTCGCCGCCGAAGCCCGGTTCGTGCTCCGCGACGCGCAGCGGCTCGTCGTCGACCGCGGCCTCGTCAAGCGCTTCGGCCCGATCCTCGACGCCCAGTCCGTGCGGCTGCGGAACGCGCAGGACCGGCTCACCGGCGTCCACCCCGACTACTGGCTCTACCTCAGCGAGCTGCGGGGGGTGCGGCGCCGGGTGCAGGAGGTGGTGGCCGAGGCCCGCGCCGCCCGCTGAGCCGCGCGCCCCTCAACTGCAGCAGGGTGACATTCCTGCGACTCAACAGCAGCAGGGGCACCTTCCTGCAACGCGGGGCGGGCTCAGTGCTCGGGTTCGTGGCCCATCGCGACCGCGCCGGTCGGGGTGATCTCACCGGTCCAGCCACATCCGGTGCAGGAGCAGTAGAAGCGCCGCGCTTCGGCCTCCCAGAACTCGGTGGCGATCGCCAGCCCGCCGCCGCACGCCGGGCAGAAGCGCGGCGCGTCCCTTCGGTGGGCCTCGGCGTCGGCGGCGAACCGGCGGTCCACCGGCGTGGTCAGTGCCGACGGTTCGCTCACGCCCCCGACGCGATCTTCTCTGCGGCCGAGATGTGGATCTTCTTGATGGTGTCGAGCACCGGGGAGAAGCGGGTGGAGCCCATGTCGCAGAAGTCCAGCGCGAACTGGGCGCCGCCCGCGTTGAACTTGTCCTTTTCGCACGGCAGGTCGATGCGCTCGTGCGGCTCGCGGATCGTGCCGAGCGGGTCTTCGCCGCGCGCGACGGCGTCCATCTGGTCGCGGAACATCTTGCGCAGCATCGCCACGCCGATGTCCGAGCGGCCCAGGTGCTCGGTGGTGCGGTCGGTGATCGCGCCCTGCGTCACCCAGGCCATGATGTCCTGGCCCTCCACGTAGTTGGTGACGTGGCGGCGGTGCTGATCGAGCACGGGGATCTGGTAGTCGGGGATCTGCGGCTGGTCGACGTGCTCGTAGCCGTCGGGGCTGTGCACCGTGTAGAGCATGAACCGCGTGGTCGTCCGGTTGATCGGCACCCGGATCTGCATCTGGTGCACACCGCCGCCGCCCACCCGCATGTTGTACGGGAACACCAGCGGGTGCCCGACCTTCCAGTCGTCGTTCTCCTCGGTGGCGCCCTTGAGCACGCGTCGCTTGATGATCCCCCACTCGAACGGCGTGAACCCGATCCTGATGTGCTCCTTGCCGAACGACGCGGGCGCAGTGAAGCCCTCGTGGCGGCCCATGAACTCGAAGTAGCGCCCGTGCAGCCACTCGACGTGGTGCGGGTCGACCGCGTTCTCCATGATCTGGACGTAGTTGCACGGCAGGTCGGCCCAGCCGATGTCGCGGAAGCCGTCCATGACGTAGGTGTCGAAGCGCGGCAGCAGCGGCGCCGGGTCCGGACCGACGTACGCCCAGATCAGGCCGCCCAGCTCCGCCACCTTTCCGGCGCCTGCCCGAACCCGGTCGGCGAAGTTGGTGTTGTCACGCTCGGCGGGCTGGTCGATGCACGTGCCCTCGGTGTCGAACTTCCACCCGTGGTACGGGCAGCGCAGGCCGTCGACCTCGACCACGCCGTAGGCCATCGACGCCTTCCGGTGCGGGCACGGCTCCGGCACGATCCCGTAGCGCCCCGACGGCTGGCGCCAGAGCGCGAAGAACTCGCCGAGCAGTTCGACGCGCTTGACCGGGAACTCGGCCAGCTCGCGGGCGAAGGCGACGGGGTACCAGTAGCGGCGCAGCACGTCACCCATGCGCGTGCCGGGCCCGACCTCGGTCAGCTCGTCGTTCTGCTCTGCCGTCAGCATGGGGATGACGGTAGGTAGCGCGACGGCCCCCGACAAGGAAGCCTTCCCGTATGCAGGGAAGGCCATCCTGGGAGCTGACGTCCGTGCGCAACGCCGCACGGCTGCTCAAGGAGTTCTCCCATACCGACCGCGAGCTGGGCGTCTCCGAGCTGGCCCGACGGCTGGGCCTCGCGACCTCCACGGTCCACCGGATGCTCGCCACCCTCGCCGCCGAGAAGCTCGTGGAGCGAACGACTGCGGGCTACCGGCTGGGGTTGGCCGTCTTCGACCTGGGGGCGAGCGTCGCGCCCCGGCAGGACCTGCACGAGGCGGCGCTGCCGGTGATGGCGACGCTCCGCGCGACGACCGGCGAAACCGTGCAGCTCGCCGTGCTGGACGGCTGCGAGTCGGTCTACGTCGACCGGCTGGAGAGCCCGCACACCGTCCGGATCTTCGCGCGCGTCGGCACCCGGCTGCCCGCACCCACCACGAGCACGGGCAAGGTGCTGCTCGCCGCGTTGCCGCCCCACGAGTTGGACGTCCGGCTACGGGGGTGGACGCCACGGCGGATCACGCCCTACACGATCGTCGACGAGCCCACACTGCGCGCCCGGCTCCGCGAAGTTGCCGCACGGGGATGGGCGGAGAACCGCGAGGAGAGCCGGATCGGGGTGGTGTCTGTGGGTGCGCCCGTGCGGGGTGGGGACGACACGGTGATCGCCGCCCTGTCCGTGGCCGCGCCCGCCGACCGGGCGAGCCCCGCGCCGCTGCAGCGCATCCGGGCCGCTGTGATCGAGGCGGCCGGGGTGGTCAGCCACCGCCTCGGCGCCCCGTGAAGATCGCGGCGAGATGCACCTCAGGCAGGTTCGACCCTGCATGGCGTGCCGTTCGGGCCGATCACGGGCAGGTCGTAGAACCAGTCAACGACGTCCTGCGCCGCCGTGACCTCCCACACCACGCGGTCGTCGACGACGGTGACGGCGATGGCCAGGAAAGCGCAGCACACCCGCTCCCGCGCCGCGAGGTCGCGGGCCCGCTCCGCAATCCCTGGGCAGGCCCTCAGCCACCACCGCATTCCCGAGGCGATGCGCTCGCGCCCGTCGAAGGCCACCGCGAAGAGGCGGGCGTACTGGTCGAGGCGCTCGCGCGCGTCGTCGTCGGTCAGCCTGCACACGATGTCGGTCATGCCGCGACGGTAAACTCTGGACCATGGTCCAGAGTCAAGGGCTGCGGATCGGGGCCGTGGCCCGACAGGCGGGGGTCAGCGTCGACACCGTGCGCTACTACGAGCGCCGCGGCCTCGTGCGCCCGGAGGGACGGCTGTCGTCGGGCTACCGCGTCTACACCGCGGCCGCCGTCGCCCGCATCCGGCTGGCGCGCCTACTGCAGGGGCTCGGCATGACCCTGGAGGACGTCGCCGACCTCCTGCGCGCGCACGACGCGGGCGGCGACTGCGCCTCCGAGTGCTGGCGGCTTGAGGTGGCCCGCGACCGGGTGGCCGCGGAGATGGCGCGGCTCGCCCGCGTCGCGGCCGACCTGGATGCGGTGCTCGCCCATTGCGCCGAGGGGCGCTGCGACCTGCTCCCGAGCGCCGCGGCAGGGCATCGGGACCCGTGAGGCTCAGATCGTGAGCACCAGCTTGCCGGTGGTGTGCCCCAACTCGCCCGCCCGGTGGGCGTGGCTCGCCCGCTCCAGGGGGAACGTCTCGGCCACCAGCACCCGCAGCCGCCGATCGTCGACGAGATGGGCGAGCTCCTCCAGCCCGTCGCCGTCCGGCTCGACGAGCATTCCGGTGGCACGCAGCCCCCGGTCGGCTGCGGCGGCCATGGCCCCGGCCGCGCTCGCCGACGGCAGGCAGATCAGCCTGCCGTCCGGGTGCAGCACGTCGAGCGACCGCTTGGCGACGTCGCCGCCGATGAGGTCGTACACGACGTCGACCGGCTCGATTGCCTGCTCAAACGCCTCGGCGCGGTAGTCGATGGTCTCGTCGATGCCGAGGTCGTGCAGCAGATCATGCTTGCCACGCGACGCCGTGCCGATCACGTACGCCCCGCGCGCCTTCGCGATCTGCACTGCGAAATGGCCGACCCCGCCCGCCGCAGCGTGGATGAGCACCCGCTGCCCCGGGCGGACGTCGGCGATGTCGACGAGACACTGCCACGCGGTCAGCCCGGCGAGCGGCAGGCCGGCCGCCTCGACCTCCGACAGTCCGGCGGGGCGATGCGCGAAGTGCCGCGAAGGCGCGGTGACGAACTCGCCGTAGCCGCCCGCGGCGCGCGGGAACCACGGCATGCCGAACACGGTGTCGCCGACCGCGAACCGGGTGACGCCTACGCCGACGGCGTCGACCGTGCCCGCGACGTCCCAGCCCACCGTGAACGGCGGCGGCCCGATCACCGAGGCGAAGCCGCCACCTGCCCTGGTCTTCCAGTCGACCGGGTTGACGCCTGCCGCGGCCACCCGCACGCGGACCTCGGTCGGCAAGGGTTCGGGTACGGGCGCCCGCCCGATCTCGAGCACCTCGGGGCCGCCGGTCGTGCGCTGGGTGACGATGCGCATGCTTTCCACGCGCCGGATGCTAGGGGTTGTGAGCGGTAACGAGTGCTATGGCACTCGTTACCGCTCACGGGCGAGCTACCGACCTGGCAGACCCTTCCCCGAGAAGACGTACTTCTGGGCCACCGCCACCGGGTCGTACGCGGCGGGCGCCGCCTCGGTCGCGACCACGGTGACCGGCCGGGCCTGCACGATGCAGATCGGGTCGCCCGCCCGGCGGTGGCGGCCGATCACCCACTCGATGTCGACGGGATAGCCGTAGTGCTCCTCGATGGCGGTGACCGCGGCGGTGACGGCGGCGATCTGCTCATTGTCGAGCACCCGTCGGTCGGCCAACTTGGCGGGCATCTCGATCTCGGTGACCCTGCCGTCGGCGAAGTCGAACGCCGACACCACCTTCTTGTGGGCCACGTCGTACTTGAGCACCCGCCCGTCGGCCTTGCCGACCTCGATGTGGTCGGGATCGACGAGCCCCTGCACGATCGCCTCGCCCCACCCCCAGGACGTCTCGATGACGACCCGGTCCGGCTTCCCGGTGACCGGATGCACCGAGAACGCGACGCCGGACGCGCGCGCGTGGATCAGCTCGATCACCCCGACGGCGATCGGCATGTCGCGGTGGCTGATCCCCTTGCGCAGCCGGTAGGCCAGCGCGCGTGGGGTGAACAGCGACCCCCAGCAGGCCCGGATCGCGTTGAGCACCCGGTCCGGCCCCGAGACGCCGAGGTAGGTGTCGAAGATGCCCGCGAACGAGGCGTCGGCCGCGTCCTCACCGGTGGCCGACGAGCGCACCGCGGTGGGCACGTTGACGTCCACGCACCGCAGGCACAGCTCCTCGTACGCATCGATGACCGCCTTCGTGAGCGGGTCCGAGATCGGCGTGGTGGCGAACAGATCGCGGATCTGCGCCGACGCCCCGTCGACCGCGTCCGGATCGACGCCCCACAGGACCTCGTCGATGCGCGCATCGAGACCGGACTCCGCGCAGTGGCACCGGTAGGCGTCCACGGTGACGGCGAACCCCTGGGGCACCTGGACCCCGGCGCGGTACAGCTCGGCGAGCCTTCCCATCTTGGACCCTGCCGCTGCGATCGCGACCCCCGGCTCGACGTCGTCGACCCACACCACCGCTGTGCCGATCTCTGTGCCGATCTCTGGGCCGATCTCTGGGTCCACGAGAACTCCCGTCATGCGTTCGCCAACTCCGCCGCCCGCTTGAGGATCGTGACCTTGCCGTTGGTGCCGTCGACCTCGATCTTGTCGCCGTCCCCGATCGCCAGCGTCGCGACGCCCGCCGCCGTGACCGTCGGCACCCCGTACTCCCGGCCGACGATGGCGGCGTGGCTCAGCATGCCACCGCCGTCGCACACCGCACCTGCGATCTTGCCGAAGGCCGGTGTCCAGTTCGGCGATGTCGACTCGCACACGAGGATCTCTCCCGGCGCCAGGCGGTGCAGCTCGTCGGCGCTCTGGAGCACGCGGGCGATGCCGGTGGCGACGCCCTTCGCCGCGGCGACGCCCGCCAGCGTCGTCTGGTTCGCCGCGTCAGGGTTTTGCACGGCGCGCAACGAGCCGGGGTTGATGCCGAAGATCTCGATGAGCACGGGGTCCTCGACCGACTCCGGGACCGTGCCCAGCACCTTCGGCATCTCGCTGCGCTTGGCGTGCCAGTGGTCGAAGTACTGGCGGCGGTCGGCGACCAGGCTCTTCAGCTCGCCCGGATAGGGCTTCCCCGCGGCGACGTCGAGCAGCTCGGGCCAGAACAGGTAGAGCATGTCGTCGTTGTTGTCGGCGTCCACCCGGCGCGCGAGCTCCTGGCAGGCGCGCCGCAGCGGCAACATGACCTTGAGGTCGATGTAGAAGTTGTGATCGTCCTGCCACCAGGGGAAGTTGGCGGCCTGGTTCGCCGCGAGGCCGCCGTCGAACACGGCCTGTTCCTCCCTCGTGAGGCCCGAGCGGGCGATCTCGATGGCCTCGTCGCGCTCGGCGAGGGCGTTCTGGGCCGCGGCCGCGAAGTCGTGGTCCTCGTCCTTCAGCAGGAAGGTCTTGATGTTGCCGAACGCGTTGGAGTTGTCCTCGATCCAGCTCGGCAGCCCGACGTCGCAGGTGGCGTCCTGGCGGTGGCCGTAGACGGCGAGGAAGTCGTCGAAGTCGGTGAGCCACTGCGATGCCGAGCCGCCGTGGGCGGACAGCGCGGCCCGCAGCTCGCCGGGCTCGTGATCGGCGAAGACCTGCGCGAGCCCGGCCCGGCGGGCCTTGGCCGCGAGCTCGGAAAGCTCCCGGTCCAGCTCCATGATCTTGGTGTCCTCGCCCTGGAGGAACTTGCCGACGAGGTTGGTGTCGATCCCCAGCTCCGCGCAGGCACCGTAAAAGCCGAGGAAGTTCACCAGCATCGGGTACATGACGTCGAAGTGGATCTCCATCGCCCGCTTGTGGTAGCGGCGGCCCTGGTGGATGAGCCCGGCCAGGTCGGACGTCGGCAGCGCGGCGAAGTCGATGCCCTGGAAGTAGTCCCAGGTGGCCTCCAGCTCGTCGCGCCCCGCCTCCCAGATGCCGCGGTAGTTCTGGAGGAAGTGCGGCAGGTTGACGCCGAGCCGGTTGGCCCGCGCGCCGATCTCCCGCGGATCGGTCTCGGGGATCGGCGAGCCGTAGAGGTGGGTGCCTGCGAAGCGGCACGTGATGCCGCGGCCGGGCGGGAGCGGCAGCTTCTCCGAAGCGCTCTGCGTGCCCCAGCAGTAGCCGTCGGCGCTCCACAGGGTCGCGGCGAGCGGGGTCAGGCCACGTGACCAATGGAAGTCGAGGAACCAGAAGAGGTTCTCATCGCCCGCCTGGAACGGCGACGGAGCGTCGACCCAGTACGGGAAGTTGAAGTGCTCGGGCTTGTAGCCGGGGTACCACTCGCCTGTGAACCCGTCGACGGGGACGACGTTGCCCATGTGCACTCCTCGGTGAGATCGCGTTCGAAGGAAGGTGACAGCGCACACACCGCCCCGGCAAGCGAGCCGTTCGCGAGGCGGGAACGCGCTGCCCGCGTTCTGCGGTGCGCAACGGCGGCCTTCCTGCAGGTCACGGGCATTCCTAAGGTGCGGCCATGCTCAGCGCAGAGAAGAACGAGCGGCTGACGCGCGTCGGCCGGGGCACTCCGATGGGTGAGCTGCTGCGCCGCTACTGGTGGCCGGTCGCCACGCACGACATGGCGACGCGGACGCCGGTGAAGCGGCGGTTGCTCGGCGAGGACCTGGTGCTCTACCGCGACGGCTCCGGCACGGTCGGGCTGCTGGCGGAGCAGTGCCCGCACCGGCGGGCGGCGCTGTGGCTGGGCTGCGCCGAGGAGGTCGGGCTGCGCTGCGGCTACCACGGCTGGCGCTTCGACGCCGACGGCCGCTGCCTCGAACAGCCCGGTGAGCCCGCCGACTCGACGTTCAAGGACCGGGTCTGGGCCACGGCCTACCCGGTGCAGGAGCTGGGCGGGCTGGTCTTCGCCTACCTCGGGCCGCAGCCCGCGCCGGAGTTGCCGCGCTACGACCTGTTTGTCTGGGACGACGCTTGGCGCGACATCGGGCACGCCGAGCTGCCCTGCAACTTCGTGCAGATCATGGAGAACTCCGTCGACCCTTACCATGTCGAGTGGCTGCACGGGCGCTACGGCTCGTTCCTGCGCGGGGAGTCGTTGCCGGTGGTGACGAAGAAACACGTCAAGGTGGCTTTCGAGGTGTTCGAGCACGGCATCCTCAAGCGGCGGGTGCTGGAGAGCCACACCGAGGACGACGACGACTGGAAGATCGGTCATCCGCTGGTGTTCCCGCACATGCTGCGCGTGGGGGCGGCAGGGCTCGCGACGTTCCAGATCCGGGTGCCGATCGACGACGAGAACACGTGGCACGTGTGGTACCAGACCTACCGGCCCGAGGGCGGGGCGCCGCCGCAGGGGCCGATCCCGGTCTACGAGGTGCCGCTGACCGACGAGAAGGGCGAGTGGC
Source organism: uncultured Actinomycetota bacterium (assembly GCA_963736375.1). GTDB lineage: Bacteria > Actinomycetota > Actinomycetes > Mycobacteriales > Pseudonocardiaceae > Pseudonocardia. Next base: position 143,739 of record CAVTOL010000015.1, on the reverse strand, counting down.
TGCGCGACTACGTGGACGGGCAGGACATCGTCGCGTGGATCACCCAGGGCCGGATCTCCGACCGGTCGCGCGAGCACCTCGGGCGCTCGGATCTCGGCGTGATCCTGCTGCGCAAGCTGTACGCGCAGCAGATGGAGCGGGTGGCCCGCGGCGAGGATCCGCTGTGCACCTACCGCGCGCGGCATGATGTGATCGACCTGCCAATGGAGCGGGACAAGTTCGGCTCGGCCGTGGAGTTCCGGCAGATGTGGACGCGGGAGAGCTCGATCCGCTACTCCCCCATCCGCGCAGAGATTTCGCAACTGTTCGGCGACCCGGTGCCCGCATGGAGCTGATCCGGTTCTGCCCGGCCTGCGGGGCGGAGCCTGCGTTCGTCCAGGAGTACTGGATGGCCGCGGACCGGCACGTTGTGTGCTGGTGCGCGGCGTGCGACCTGATGTGCACGGTCGTGCTCGGCGCGCTCGTCGGGACGGAGCCTCGGGGGATGGAAGGCGGCGGAGCGGCCGGGGCGGGGAAGGGACGGCATTGAGCGGGCGTGGGCTGCTGCTCGATCTGGGTGGGACGGCGTTCCGTTCCGGCCTGGAGCAGCTGGCGCTGCTGGGCGAGCGGGAGCCCGCCGTGCGGTCGATCGCCGCGCGCCGCGGGCCGATCGGGCCGGAGCCGGACCCGTTGTGGGACGCGATGTTGCGCGGCGAGGTCTCGGAACGGGGGTACTGGCGGGCGCGATCGGCGGAGGTGGGCGCGGCGTTGGGGAGACCGGATTGGCCGATCACCGCGTTCATGCGCCTGCTGCACGGCCTGAGCGAGGACGTGGTGCGGCCCGCCGCGGCGGCGCTGGTGGCGGACGCGCAGGCGGCGAGGATGCCGGTCGGCGCGCTGACGAACGACCTGGCCGCGTTCCACGGCGACGACGACATGGCCGACCTCCCCTTAATCGCGAGCCTGGACGTGCTGGTCGACGCGTCGGTGACCGGCGTGCTGAAGCCCGACCCACGGGCGTACGCGATCGCCGCCGAGGCGCTGGGCCTGCCGCTGTCGGCGATCGTGTTCGTCGACGACCTGCCCCGGAACATCGACGCCGCGCGGGAAGCGGGCATGATCGGCCTGCTGCTCGACCTCGCCGATCCCGCCGAGGTCTTCGAGCGCGCGCGGAAGGAGCTGGGACTGTGAACGGAGGCGCACCCGGGCCGCAGCAGGGGCCCCCTCCTGCGACTCAACCGCAGCAGGGGCACCTTGCTGCGATGTCTGGGCGGCCCGACCACCTCGGCGGCCGTCCGTGAGCGCCGCCGGTGGCGCGCCGGGGCTGCAGCAGGGGCACCCTGCTGCGACTCAACGTCAGGAGGGGCACCTTGCTGCAATGCGCGCCCGCCCTGAGGGCCCCGCCGGGCTCGCCGTGGTCGTCGGGGCGTCCGGTGCGCTGGGCGGCGCCATCGCGGCGCGGTTGGTGGCCGAGGGGCTGACCGTCGTCGGCGTCGCGCGGGGCGCGACCGGCGGAGCGACGCCAGGGCGCGGCGGCACCCCGTCCGCCGCCGCCACCCCGGGCCCCACTAACCACCCCGGTCGGGCCACCCCAGGCGCGACCCCCCCGGAGCGCGGCGGGCTGGAGTGGTGCGCCGCCGACATCGGGTCCGACGACGCCGGGGCGGCCATCGCGGCGGCGGTCGGCGACCGGCCGGTGCGGATGATCGTCCAGGCCGCGGGCCTGCCCGCCGCGGGTCCGCTGGCCACGATCGAGCCGGACGCGCTGGGCCGCGCGGTGGCGCTGAAGTGCGGCGGCCTGCTGCGGCTCGTGCGGGCGGTCGAGCACAACCTGCGTCCCGGCGGCCGGATCGTCGCGCTCGGCGGCCACTACGGCATCGAGCCCGCCCCGTATGCGTGCGCAGCGGGCGTGACGAACGCGGCGCTGGCCAACCTCGTGCGCCAACTCGCGACCGCGTACGGCCCACGTGGCGTGACCGCGCACCTCGTCGCTCCGGGCCCCGCGGACACGCCCCGGCTGCGGGCGCTGTGCCTGCAGACCGCCGAGAGCCGCGGCGTGCCCGTCGACACGGTGCTGGCCGAGCGCGCCGCCGAGTCACCCCTCGGACGGCTGGTGACGCCGGCCGAGGTCGCGTGGGCAGTGGCCACCCTGCTCGCCCCCGAGGCGGCCGTGCTCGACGGCTCGGCCCTTGCCCTCGACGTCGGCGCCCGCCGCGGCATCTTCTGACGCACCTCGCGTGTGTCCGACGCTCAGGCTGACCCGGCTCGCGCGGCGATGTCCGCGCTCCTGACCGAGCTGGCCTGCACCCCGCCGATCGCCCAGTCGTCCGGCGAAACCTGGATGATCCGGCCGCGGACGACGCGCCGGTCGACCCGCAGGGTGTCGACGATGATGTCGGTGAACGCCCCCAGCAGCCTGCGGCGCTGCTCCGCGGGGCGGCCCTCCAGCACGATCGCCGTGAAGTAGGGCGCCTCGACGCCCGCGACACCGCCGGTGGCCCAGTGCTCACGCCGGTGCAACGTGACATAGGCCCGGACGCGCTCGAGCGGCGACTCCAGCACCTCCGCGTAGCGCGCGCTCATCCTCGCGAGCAGCTCGGTGTGCTGGGCGGCGCTGTGCTCGCCCTCGACGAGGTGCACCTCGAGGATGGGCATGGCGCCACGCTAGTGATCGCCGAGGAACCCGCCAAGAGGCCGGGAGTGCTCCCACGACAGGTAGCGCTCGGTCTCGACGAGGAAGGCCCCGGCGAGCCAGGCCGCGACCAACGCGTCGTCCCCCAGCCCGAGCGGTCCGAGCACCGCTTCGGGCACCAGGTCGACCGGTGAGACAAGGTAGGCGACGGCCAGCACGAGCAGCGCGAGCCTGCCGCGGCTCAGCACCGGGTAGCGGCCGGTGAGCGCGCCGCCTGCCATGCGCGGCAGGGCGCGGAACCGGTCGCCGAACCCGGGCGCGCCGGGTCGACGGCCCTCGACCAGCGCACGCCAGAGTGCGCGCAGGGCAATCATGCGACGGACGGGAATGCCGGACACATCCGACACAACGGCCGAGCCGCCCCGTGCGTTCCTCGGCCCCACCGCGCGACGCCCGACCGGATGGGCGGGATACCGTTGCGCAAGGTCCACTGGTTGTCCCCGCGGAGTGGTGATGGGTCTCGGGTCGCGCTGCCGCCAGTTTCGGACGGCCGTGCCCACCGTGTTGTGCCTCTTCATGGGTGTGGCGGCCTGCGGTGGCTCGGTGGCCGACGCCGACCGTCCCATCCCGAGCACGGCGACGGCGACCGCGCTCACCCCGTTCTGCGCCGCCGCCAAGGACAACGCCGATGCGCTTCGGCCGCTGAACGGGTTCGCGCAGCGCGGCTCGGTGCCGCCCGACCAGCTGCAGAGCACCGTCGACGCCGTGCGGCACAGCGGCATCGCGCTGATCGCGGCGGCGCCGTCGGACATCCGCGCGGACGTCCAGATCGTCGTCGACGCGCTCGACGCCCAGCTCGACGCGCTCGTGCGGGCCAAGGGCGACATCGGGGCGGTCGCGCGCGACCCGGCCGCGTCCGCCACGGCCGCCGCCACCGGCGCGGCCGCCGCCTCGCAACGGGTCAGCGCCTACATCACCCGAAGCTGTTTGGGGCCGTAGGCGCGAGATAGCTCTCCCAGGCGTCGATGGTCACCGTCAGCGACGGGTCGGCGGCATCGCCCCACAGCTCCCGGCCATGGAATCGCACCGCGTAGAGCCACTCGGGTCGTTCGCCGTTGCCGTGGGCGTTGCTGTCGGGTAGGACGTGCACGCCGTGCACCCGTTCGATGGTCCCGACCTTGCCGCGCGCGTAGCGAGGCAGCCGGGTGTGCCCCGTGGGGTGCAGCACCCGGGTATGCACGGTGTCGCCGATCGCGAACCGGGCCTGTCCGGGCGCGGTCCGCGTGTACGGGCTGCCCGCCGCGAACGCCGCCCTGGCTTCATCGGGGGTCCAGGCGTGCATCGCGACGCCGGGCTCGCGCACCTGGCCTTCGGCCAGCTCGGCCGCCCCGACGAGGCCGGACGCAACGAGCAGCCGCTCGAGCCCGAGCGTCCAGATCGCGTAGTAGGACGACGCGAGGTATACCGACGGCGGAAGGCTCTCGCGGGCGAAACGGCTCGCGTCGATGCTCCACCGGCCTGCCGCGCCCATCGCGAGGACGAGCGCGAGCACGCGGCGCTCCCACTCCGCGTGGAAGCGCTCGCCTTCCGGTTCCGGGACGACGGGCCCGAAGCCCATCATCCCGCCGAGGTCCGCCGCGCCGTTCACACCAGCGCCGTACCGATCATCCCGTCGCGGGTGACGAGGGCGGCCAACGCCTCCTCGTCGAGGTCGTCCGTGCCCGCGGGGCGCATCGGGACGACGAGGTAGCGCACCTCGGCCGTCGAGTCGTGCACCGTGATGCGGGTGCTGTCCGGCAGCGCGACGCCGAAGTCGGCGAGCACCCCGCGTGGGTCGAGCACCGCGCGCGACCGGTAGGCAGGCGACTTGTACCACGTGGGCGGCAGGCCCAGCACCGGCCACGGGTAGCAGGAGCACAGGGTGCACACGATGAGGTGGTGCTCCTCGGGAGTGTTCGCCACCGCCACCATGTGCTCGCCCTGCCGCCCGCCGTAGCCGAGCTCGGCGATGGCGGCGGTGGCATCGGCGGCCAGGCGCGCCCGGTAGGCCGGGTCGACCCAGGACCGGGCGACGACCTTGGCCCCGTTGCGCGGGCCGACGTCCTCCTCGTACGTGGTGACGATCGTGTCGAGCGTCTCGGGATGGACGTAGCCCTTCTCGACGAGGATCGACTCCAGCGCTGCGACCTTCTCCGGGATCCCGGGGTCGCTCATGACGCCACCAGCCGTCCTGCATGCGACTTCTCGTCGGGCCGCACCGCACCCGCGGCGCTGCTCCGGACGTCCCACGCGGCCAGTGCACGGCCGATGCGCGTGCGCACCTCGGCCTCGTGGTCGGGCTCGGTCGCGAACAGGATCCGCAGGTGCACCTGCGGGCCCCTGCGCTGGGCGGCGGTGTGGTGCGGGGCCAGCGGGCAGGGTGGGGCGTGCTCCCAGTGCCCGCACAGCTCCGCGGTGATCGCTCCCCCGGGCGCGGCGAGGTCGGCGTCGGGGGCGAGCGCCAGCACGGCGTCGTGGGCGTAGGCGTGCCGCATGCGGCCAGTCTCGCGCGTCGGCGCCTACGGCACTACTACGGTCGTGAGCGAAAAACACCGCTATGGCCGTGTTTTTCGCTCACGAGGTGCGGAGCGCCATCACGACGGCCTTGGGCTCGGTGAAGAACTCCCGGCTGAAGTTGCCACCCTCGCGGCCCCAGCCGGAGTCACCGAAGCCGCCGAAGGGCGCGCGCAGATCCCGGATGAAGAAGCAGTTCGTCCAGATCGTGCCCGCGCGGAGCTTGGCCGCCACGCGGTGCGCCCGCGAGAGGTTCTCCGTGAAGATCATGGCGTTGAGCCCGAACGGGGTGCCGTTCGCGGCGCCGATCGCCTCGTCCTCGGTGTCGAACGGCGTGACCGTGACGACCGGGCCGAACACCTCTTCGCGCTGGATCGGGGCGTCCGCGGGGACGTCGACCACGACGGTCGGCTTCACGATCCAGCCCTCGCCGAGTCCACCGGTGAGGATCTTCCCGCCGGGGTTGTCGATGTAGCCGCGCACCTTCCGCCAGTGCGTCTCGGACGCGAGCGGCCCCAGTTCGGTGGCCGGGTCCTTGGGGTCGCCGATCCGCATCGCCTCGGCAGCGGCGACGAACCGAGCGAGGAACTCGTCGATCACCGCCCGCTCGACGTAGAGGCGCGAGCCCGCGAGGCACACCTGACCGGCGTTGGAGAAGATCGCCTTGATCGACCACTCGACGGCCGTGTCCAGGTCGGCGTCGGCGAACACCAGGTTGGCGCCCTTGCCGCCGAGCTCGAGGCTCACGGGGGTGAGGTTCCGGGCGGCCGCGCCGGTGATCACCCGACCGGTGTTCGACTCGCCGGTGAACGTGATCCGGTCGACCCGGCGGTCCTCGGTGAGCGCGGAGCCCGCCGAGTTCGGCCCGTAGCCGTGCAGCACGTTGAACACGCCCGGCGGCATGCCCGCCTCCAGCGCGAGCCTTGCCATGATCGTCGCCGACGCGGGGGTGTCCTCGGCGGGCTTGAGCACGACGGTGTTTCCCCAGGCCAGCGCGGGCGCCACCTTCCAACTCTCGAGCATCAGCGGGAAGTTCCACGGCGCGATCGCCGCGACGACACCCGCGGGCTCGTAGCGCGTGTACGCGTGGTGGCCGGTGTCCATAGGGAGGGTCTCGGCCGTGGCCAGCCGCGCGTGGTCGGCGAAGAATCGGAAGTTCTGGGCGGCGCGCGGCACGTCTTTGCCGCGCGCGTCGCTGATCGGCTTGCCCATGTCGCGGGTGTCGGCGAGGGCGAGGTCGTCGACGTGATCGAGCAGCAGGTCGGCGAACCGGTGGATGATCGCGCCGCGCTCGGCGAAGCCCATTCTCGGCCACGGGCCCTCGTCGAACGCCCTGCGCGCCGCCGTGACCGCCCGGTCGGCCTCCGCGGCGCCGCCCAAGGCGACCGTGGCCCACGGCTCACGGGTCCACGGGTCGACGGAGTCGAAGGTCGCTCCGTCGGTCTCCTCGCGGCCGTCGATGATGTGCCCGAACCTCTCCACTCAAAATCCCCTTCCCCACCAAGCCCCCGGCACCGCCGAGCCCGGGTGCCTGCTCACATCCGCTTGGTCTTGCTCGTCGCCAGCTCAATGGCCACGTCGATGATCATGTCTTCCTGGCCGCCGACGTAACCCAGCTCGCCGACCTTGGCCAGGATCTCGTACGCGGGCACGTCGTAGCGCTGCGCGGCGCGCTCGGCGTGCAACAGGAACGACGAGTAGACCCCGGCCCAACCCTGCACGATCGCGTTGCGGTCCATCGAGGGCCACCGCGGTAGGAACGGCTTGACGACGTCCTCGGCCGCGGCGAGCACGCCGCCGACGTCCACGCCGGTGCTGATGTCGAGCCGGTCGAACGTCGCGGCGAGCACTTCGGTCGGCGAGTTGCCCGCGCCCGCGCCGAGCGCGCACAGCGCCCCGTCGATCTGTCGGGCCCCGTTCTGGTAGGCGAGCACCGAGTTGGCGACGCCCATCGACAGGTTCTGGTGCCCGTGGAAGCCCACCTGGGCCTGTTCCCCGATCTCGCGCACGATCGCCTCGACCCGCGTCTGGGCGGTGTCGAGCACGAGCGCTCCCGCGGAGTCGACGCAGTAGACGCACTGGGCGCCCGCGTCGACCATGATCCGCGCCTGCCGGGCGAGCTCATCGGGCGTGGTCTTGTGCGCCATCATGAGGAAGCCGACGGTCTCCATGCCCAGGCTGCGCGCCAGGCCGAAGTGCTGCACGGACACGTCGGCCTCGGTGCAGTGGGTCGCCACCCGCGCCACACGGGCCCCGGCGTCGTGGGCGCGCTGCAGGTCCTTCATGGTGCCGATGCCGGGCACGAGCAGCACCGCGATCTGGGCCTGCGTCGCCTCGTCGACGGCGGCCGAGATCAGCTTGATCTCGTCTTCGGCGGAGAAGCCGTAGTTGAACGAGCTGCCGCCCAGTCCGTCGCCGTGGGTGACCTCGATGACCTCGACGCCCGCCCCGTCGAGCGCGTGCACGGTGGTGCGCACCTGCTCCTCGGTGAACTGGTGGGCCATCGCGTGGCTGCCGTCGCGCAGCGTCGTGTCGGTGATCCGGACGTCGTGGCGGATCTGCGGCATGTCGCTCATGCGGGAACTCCAAGCTTCGCGGACGCCATCAGCTCGCCCACTCGGGCGGCCGCTGCCGTCATGATGTCGAGGTTGCCCGCGTACGGCGGCAGGTAGTCGCCGTAGCCTTTGACCTCGAGGAACATCGCCACCCGCCCGTTGCCCTGCCACTGCTGGCGAGGCTCGTCGAACTGCGGCTCGGCGCGCAGCGTGTAGCCGGGCACGTACTCCCGGACGTCGGCCACCATCTTGTGGATCGACGCCGTGATCGCGGCTTCGTCGGCGTCGGCGCCGATCATGCAGAACACCGTGTCCCGCATGATCATCGGCGGCTCGACGGGGTTCAGGATGATGATCGCCTTGCCGCGGGCCGCGCCGCCCACCTCGGCGACGGCCTGCGAGGTCGTGTGCGTGAACTCGTCGATGTTCGCGCGGGTGCCGGGGCCCGCCGAGCGCGAGGCCACCGAGGCGACGATCTCGGCGTAGGGCACGGGCGTGACCCGGGACACGGCGTGCACCATCGGGATCGTCGCCTGCCCGCCACACGTGATCATCGAGACGTTCGGCGCCGCGATGTGCTCGCGCAGGTTCACCGGCGGGCAGACCATCGGCCCGACGTGCGCCGGGGTGAGGTCGACGGCCTGGATGCCCGCCTCGGCGTAGCGCGGGGCGTTGGCCAGGTGTGCGGCGGCCGAGGTGGCCTCGAAGACGATCTGCGGGAGCGGTTCCTGGCGGAGCAGCCAGTCGACGCCCTCCGCCGACGCGGCGATTCCTGCCGCGCGAGCGCGGGCGAGGCCGTCGGACTCGACGACGCCGACCATGTATGCGACGTCGACCACGGCACTGCGCTGGAGCTTGGCCAGGAGATCGGTGCCGATGTTGCCCGGCCCGACGACGGCGGCGGTTACCTTCTCGGGACTCATGCCACCGAGGGTGCCGTCGAACACGCGCTCCGCTCTACGCCCGCGTTCCACTCAGAGAAACGCTAGGCTCGCCGACGTGCGCCCGACCGAGCCGCCGAAGTCCGTGCTGGGCCGGGCGCTGACCCTGCTCACCGCGTTCCGGCAGGGCGACGCCGAGCTCACGCTGGCCGAGATCACCCGGCGAACGGGGCTGCCCAAGCCGACCGCGCACCGGATGCTGGCCGAGCTGGCGCAGTGGAACATCGTGGAGCGCACGCCCCGCGGGATCCGACTGGGGATGCGCCTCTTCGAGCTCGGCCAGCTCGCCCCGCTGCAGCGCGGCCTGCGCGAGGCGGCGACCCCGTTCCTCTCCGACTTGTTCGAGGCGACGCACGAGACGGTGCATCTTGCCGTACCCGACGGATTGGACGTCGTCTATGTGCAGAAGCTCGCCGGGCGCAACGGGCCGCAGATCCCGTCCCGGATTGGTGGCCGGATGCCCGCCTACTGCACCGGGGTCGGCAAGGCCCTGCTGGCGTTCGCGCCACCAGAGCGGCTCGCCGCGGTCGTCGCGGGCGGTCTCACGCGCCGCACGCCGCGCACGGTGGTGGCGGCCGGGTTGCTGGCCGAGGAGCTCGCCCGAGTCCGGGAGCGGGGCGTGGCCGAGGAGCACGAGGAGTCGACGGTCGGGATCGCGTGCGTCGCCGCCCCGGTGCGCGACGGCAGCCCGCACGCCGTGGCCGCGATCTCGATCACGGGGTGGGCCAACCGGCTGGACACCGCGCGGCTCGCCCCCGCCGTCCGCACCGCCGCGCTCGGCCTGTCCCGCGCACTTCGCGCGGGCGCCTGACCCCGACCGGCACCGCCCGCCCCCGCCGCGCTCGCCCTCGCGGCACCCGCCCCAGCGGCACCTCGCACCCCTAAGCATCACCTCGCACCCCGCCGACGGGGTGCGAGGTGACCCGGAGGGGTGCGAAGTCGGGTGCGGGCGAGCGCAACGGCGGCGAGCGCAACGGCGGCGAGCGCAACGGCGGCGAGCGCAGCGGCGGCGAGCGCAGGGTCGAGGCTGTCGGATTGAGGCGGCCTGAGGGACAGCCGGGGCGGGCTAGGCTCGGGCCGTGGGGAGCGTCGCGCGGTCGATACTGGAGGCCGTTGCCGTGCACGGCGCCACCACCGTGTTCGGGCTCCCGGGGGTGCACAACCTCGCGTTCTGGAAGGTGCCGGACGGGGCGCCGACGGTCGTCCGGCACGAGCAGGCCGCCGTCTACGCCGCCGACGGCTGGACGCGAGCCACCGGCAGGCTCGGCGCCGCCGTTGTGACAACCGGCCCCGGCGCCGCCAACGCGCTCGCCGCATTCGGGGAGGCCGCAGCCGCGCGCTCGCCCGTGCTGCTGGTTGCCTCGGAGATCCCCCAGGCGCTGCGCCGGACGGACAGGCTCCGCGGCGTGCTGCACGAGTCGCGTGACCAGGCAGGCTTGTTCCGGCCGCTGGCGAAGGCCGTCTTCACGCCGCGGTCGGCCGCTGAGGTCGCAGCGACCCTGGATGCGGCGGTCGCCGCCGCGATGCGACACCCGCGTGGGCCGGTCTACATGGACGTCCCCGCCGACGTGCTCGGTCACGACGCCGCTGCACCCACCACGCCTGCGCCCTGGTTCGAACCGCTGCCCACCGACGCCGCGCTCGACGCGGCCGCTGCCGTGCTCGCGGGCGCGCGCGTGGTCATCTGGGCGGGCGGCGGCGCGGTGGACGCCGAGCCGTCGGTGCAGGTGCTGGCCGAGCACCTGGGCGCGCCGGTGGTGGCGAGCTTTAACGGCCGCGGCGTGCCGCCCACCACGCATCCGCAGGCGGTTGGCCTGCCCCCGCACGAACCGGAGGTGGCGGAGCTGATCCGGCGCGCCGACGTGCTGCTCGCCGTCGGCGGCGACCTCGACGGCATGAACACCCGCAACTGGACGATGCCGCGCCCGCCCCGGCTCGTCACCCTCGATCCGACGCCCCCGGCCGACGCCGCCGAGTGGGCGCCCGATGCGGCGGTCGCCGGACGCCTCGGCGATGCGCTGCGCGGCCTGCGCGACCGGCTCCCTGCCCGCCCACCGTGGGCGCCTGCCGATCTGGGAATGCAGGTGCGCGCCCGGCTCGCCGCCGACCCGACGAGCGCAGAAGCGATGGCGCTCGTCGCCGCCGTCGAAGCCGCCCGAACGGACGAGACGGTGCTGGTGTGCGACATGGCCATCGCGGGCTACTGGGTGGGCGGCTACGCGAGCGCCCCCGGCCCACGCAGGCTGGCGTATCCGGTCGGCTGGGGCACGCTCGGCTTCGGTTTGCCCGCCGCGATCGGCCCCGCCGCCGCGGGCCACCCGGTGATCGCGATCTGCGGCGACGGCGGGCTCGCCATGGGGCTGGGCGAGCTCGCCACCCTGGTGCAGGAGCGGCTGCCGGTCACCGTGCTCGTCGTCGACGACGAGGGCTACGGGATGCTGCGCTACGACCAGGCCCGCGTCGGCGACCCAGAGGTGGGCGTCGACCTGGTCACCCCGGACTTCCTCGCCCTCGCTGCGGCGTTCGGGCTGCCCGCCATCGGTGTGCCCGCGATTCGCGACGGCCTGGCCGTCGCCCTGGCCAAGGCGGTCGCATCGGGCGGACCGCACCTGGTGCACGTTCCGGCCCGGCTCATCCCGCCGCGCACGACCTCCCCACGCTGGCACGAGAGCTGACCCCGCACCGGGCCGTGATCACCGGTTCGGTGCAAGACCCGGCTAAATACGGCCGCGTTCGCACCGAACTGGCGATCAGGGAAGCCAAAGTGGCACAGATCACATCGCAATCAGCAGTATCGCGATATATCGTGATGGCACACGAGCTGATCCGGACTATCGGAGTTCGGGAGCTCTGACACGAAGGAGACAGCATCATGACTGCCAACAACCCCCGTTTTGGTCCCCGCCAGGGTCAGTGGCGCAGGCACGGCCACCGGCCGCCGTTCGGTCCGGACGCCATGCCAGGCACCGACGGCCCGCCGTCGGCCCCGCCGTTCGACGGCCCGATCGACGACGAGCAGCCCGGCCCCCGCGGCCGCGGCAGGCGTCCACGCCGCGGCGGACCGCCCTTTGGCCCGGGCTTCGGCCCTGGCATGGGCCCCGGCTTCGCCCGCCGCTTCGGCGGTCCGCGTGGCCGAGGCCGCCGCACCGCCCGCGGCGACATTCGCGCCGCGGTGCTCGCGCTGGTCGCCGAGCAGCCCCGGCACGGCTACGAGATCATCCAGGAGATCGCCGAGCGGACGAGCGGGGCCTGGCGCCCCAGCCCCGGCTCGGTCTACCCCACGCTCTCGCAGCTCGAGGACGAAGGCCTCGTCCGCGTCGAGCAGGCCGACGGCCGCCGGGTCGTCCACCTCACCGAGGAAGGCACCCGTTACGTCGAGGAGCACCGCGCCGAGCTCGACGCGGTGTGGGAGTCGGTCGATCGCGGCGACGACGACGCCACGGCGCTCATCGAGCAATTGGGCCAGCTGCACGCGGCCGCCCACCAGGTGATCAGCGCGGGCACGCCCGCCCAGATCACCGCGGCGACCGAGGCGTTGACCGAAGCCCGCAAGACGATCTACCGCCTGCTCGCCGAGTAGGCAGGCTCCACCACAGCAGGGTGGCCCGACATCGGGCCACCCTGCTCCATGTTCAGGGGACGGCGGCCGTCCACTGCGGCGCGCACCGCGGCCTGCGCCACCGTGTTGCCCGGCTCCAACCCGCTGACCGACCCGGCCGTGCCGCGCTCCGCCGCCCGGATCCACGCCGAGTGCCGACGCAGCCCAGCAGCGCGTCGCCCATCTGCTCGGCGAGCCACCCCGCGTCGCCCCAGTCGGAGGTCTTGTTGCCGAGCACGCGCCGCACGGCACCCTGAGCGGCGGCGTGCTCGGCGTGCTGTCTATACAGCCCGACCGCCCGCCGTGTCGGCTCGCCCGACCAGCACCGTCAGGTCGAACCGCGATGACGCCGTACCGTCGGCGCCAGGTCCATGACTACGTGCTCCCCCGCCCCGTCGGCAGGGTGGTCCAGCAGCAGGTCGAGGGCCCCGTCGCGACCAGGCGCACGGGTCGGCGGCCGGGACCGACGGACAGGTCGGCGGCCCATCCACCGGGCCGAGACCGTCGGGACTCAGCACGACGACCGGCGGCAGGCCACCGCGCGGCGCGGCGACCGGCTTGGAAAGGTGATCCTGCGACCAACACGGCGGAGCGAGGCGACCCAACAGCGCGCCAAGACGCCGGTCAGGCGCCGTGTCGACCGCGAGCACCGGAAGGCCGCGAGGACGCAGCCGAACACCGCAGCGCACGTCGACTTCCCGCTGCCTTGCCCGCCGACGAACGCGATCCGCACCACATGAAACAGGCCGCCGCCACCAACGGGTGATCACGGTGGGTCGATCATCGCCGACGGCGCGCGAGCGCCTCCCGCAGCGGCGGGACGCGGACCCCTTCCGCGGCCAGCTTGCGCCGGGCCCGCCTCCTGGCCACCAGCACGCCGAACAGCGCGAGCGCCCACACGACGTACTGGATGCACCAGGCGACCCGGAAGTTCGGGCCGTGATCGCCAACGGCAGCCCGCTCGCCACGGCCAGCACCAGCTGCCCGGCCGCCATGATCAGCGCGCCCGCGACGACCAGCTTGCGCGCCCCGAAGCGGTCCAGCAGCACGCCCGCAGGCACCTGCAGGCTCGCGTAGACCAGAAGCTGGAGCACCACGAACCCGGACAGCGCGGCGGGCGAAGCGTGGAAGCGGGCCGCGGCGTCCAGCCCGGCGATGCCGAACGAGGTGCGCTGCATGACGCCGACCATGTAGGCCGCGAGACCGACGACCCAGATCACCCACAGGCGAATTCGTGGCACGGCTGGCGCGGTCATTGCGGACCCAATGGTGCGCCATCGGGGCCCGGAACGGGATGCTGTGCGGGCAGTCTCACGTTGGTGCTCACGAAAGGACGGAGGTGCGCGATGCTGGAGCCTGCCGAGCTCTACGAGCTGACAGAGGCGGACATCCCGGCGGCGGCGCCGGTGCTGATCGTGGCGCTGGACGGTTTCGTGGACGCCGGGAACGCCGCCCGGCTGGCCGTTGCGGCGATCAGCGAGGGACAAGAAGGGCGCACGTTGGCGCGTTTCGACGTCGACCAGCTCATCGACTACCGGTCCCGCCGTCCGCCGCTACGGTTCGACACCGACCACTGGGCGTCGTACGCGGCACCCGAGCTGGACGTCGTGGCGCTCACGGACACCGCAGAGACCGAGTTCCTGCTTCTGGCCGGGCCCGAGCCCGACTCGCAGTGGGAACGGTTCGCCGCCGCGGTCGGGCAGCTCGTCGAACGGTTAGGGGTACGCCTGGTGATCAACCTTTCGGCGATCCCGATGGCCGTGCCGCACACGCGGCCGATCGGCGTCACCGCGCACGGCACCCGCCGGGAGCTCACCGAGGGCCACGAGGCCTGGTTCACCGCGGCCGACGTGCCCGGCAGCGCGGTGGGCCTGATGGAGCTGCGGCTGGGTGAGTCGGGCCACGACGCGATGGGCTTCGCGGTGCACGTGCCGCACTACCTCGCGCGGGCCGAGTACCCGCAGGCCGCGCGCGTGCTCGTCGACCACGTCGGCATCGCCGCGGGGCTCTACCTGTCCACCGAATCGCTGTCGGTCGCGGCCGAGCGGGCGGAGAAGGAGATCGGCGAGCAAGTGGCGGCGTCGGACGAGGTGAAGGAGGTCGTCGAGGCGCTCGAACGGCAGTACGACGCGGTCACGGCAGGCCGCGCGTCCGGGCTCTCCGACGAGCTGCCCAGCGCCGACGAGCTGGGCGCCGAGGTCGAGAAGTTCCTCGCGCGCCACGACGAGGACAACGACCCACCCGGACCTTGAGCATTCAAGTAATGTTCGAGGCATGACCGCCGTCGACTTCTTCTTCGACCCCACCTGCCCCTACACCTGGCGCACGTCCCGATGGATCGCGGGCGTGGCCGAAGCGGGCGCGGCCACCGTGACCTGGCGACTGATGAGCCTCGGGATCCTCAACGAAGACAACGAGATCCCCGAGGAGTGGCGCACCGTGATGGAGCAGGGCCGCCGCGCCCTGCGGGTGCTCGCCGCCGCCCCGGACAACCACGTCCGCGGACGGCTCTACACGGCGCTCGGCACCCGCAAGCACGAGAAGGGGTTGGCCTACACCGACGAGGAGATCGCCGAAGCCGTCGCGGAGGCGGGCCTGCCCGACGCGGTTGCTGCCGCCGTCGACGACGCTTCCCTCGACGCGGCCGTACGGGCGTCCCACGACGAGGCGCAGGCGGCCGTCGGTCAGGAGACGGGCAGCCCGGTGCTGCGGATGGGCGAGCGGGCGTGGTTCGGGCCGGTCGTCGTGCCGGTCCCGACGGGCGACGAGGCGCTGCGGCTGTTCGAGGCCGTGCGCCTGCTCGCCGACGTGCCCGCGTTCAGCGAGCTGAAAACGCGGCGCAACCCCTTCTGACCAGGCCGACCGCTGCAGGCTGAGCCGTCCGGCATCGCAGCAAGGGGCCCCCGCTGCGGCCGGGGGTGGCCTCAGGTCGTCAGGATGATCTTCCCGAGCACCCGCCGCTCGTCGATCTGGGCCAGGGCCTCCGCCGCCTTCTCCAGCGGACAACGGGCCCCGATCGGCGGGTTGAGCGCGCCGGACCGCAGGTGCGGCAGCAGCTCCGCCCATTGGCCTGCGGCGTAGCCGGGCCTGGCGAGCGCGTAGGCGCCCCAGCCGACGCCCACCACGTCGATGTTGCCCAGCAGCAGCCGGTTGACCTTCACGGTCGGGATCTCCCCCGCGGTGAAGCCGATCACCAGCAGCCGCCCGAGGGGACGCAGGCAGCGCAGCGAGTCGGTGAAGCGGTCGCCGCCGACCGGGTCCACGACGAGATCGACACCGCCCAGCTCCTTCACGGCGTCGCGGAAGCCCTCGACCGGCACGGCGTGCGCGGCTCCGGCGGCCCTGGCCACCTCGGCCTTGGCGTCGCTCGACACGACGGCGATCACGGTGGCGCCCAGCGCGGCGGCCAACTGCACGCACGCCGTGCCGACGCCCCCCGCCGCGCCGTGGACGAGCACGGCCTGGCCCGCCTGCAGGTGCCCCCGCACGACCAGTGCGAAATGCGCGGTGAGGTAGTTCATCGGCAGCCCCGCGCCCGCGTCGAAGGCGACGTTGTCGGGCAGCGGGAGGACGTGGTCGGTGTCGACCGCGGCGACCTCGGCGAACGCGCCCTGGCTCGTGAACGCCACCACCCGGTCGCCCGACGCGAACGGCGAACCATCCGGCGCCTCGCGCACCGTGCCCGCGATCTCCGAGCCCAACGTGTACGGCAGCTCGGGCCGGTACTGGTAGAGACCTTTGGTCTGCAGGACGTCGGGGAAGTTCACCCCGGCCGCGGCGACATCGACGAGCACCTGCTGCGGTGTGCGCGTCGGTTCCGGCAGGTCCCGCATCTCGACCGCGGCGGGTCCGTCCAGCCGCACCACCTGCACCGCACGCATACCGTCTCCCTTTTCAGCGTCGAAGTTGACCGTACCGCCGATACCACCACCCCGATCAGCTGTCGGGCGACCCCCGCGCTGTGGCCGAGCGCCGCGGCCGGCAGGGTGCCCCGGTGCAACTCGTCTTCGGCTCCGACGACCTGGAGGCGTATGCCCTCGTTCGGGACCGACTCCGGCTGCACATCGTGGCGTGGGCCCGCCGCCGCGGCCTCCTCGTGGAGCCGTCGCTGGTGGCGGCCGCGTTGGACCACAAGCACAGCGTCGACGGACGGCTCGGCCACTGGACCCGCGCCCACGTCGCGGACGCCCTCGCTGTGTGGTTCCCCCGCACTGTCGCCCTGCTCCCCGACGACCGCGACGCCGTCCCGGCCGCGTTGCACGCGCTGATCGGCTTTCTCGCCGAGCGGGACTGGCTCGACTCCCGCTCCGACGCCGCCGACGGCCTGCACGTCCAGATCGAGGACTCCACGCCTGCGCTGCACGACGCCCTCGACGACGAGCGCAATCACGACCTCGGCACGTTCTGGGCCGTCCAGATGCTGCGCCACGGTGTGCCGACGGCGGACCCGACGGCCGTAGCCCGCTTCATCGAACGGGTGCACGCGGACGAGCTCGACATCGACCGCGCAGCCCTGCGCGACATCACCTGTCGCGAACGCAGCGGCGCCCCCGAGCCGCCCAGCCCCCCGCAGCCTCCGGTGCTGCTGCCCGGCGCGGCGGCCATGCTCGCCGCTGCGGACTCCTCGGTCGCGCTCGCCCGGCTGCGCGGGTTCACCCGCTGGGTGCGCGCGGGTCGCTCGCTGACCCGCGACGGCAGGCTGCAGCTGTGCGACGCCCGCGCCGTCGCCGAAGCGCTCGATCTCGATCACTTCGCCCGCGACAGGGCCCGTGCGGGCGACGAGCTCCCCGAGATCATGCTGCTGTTCAGCTGGGCACGGCAGGCCCGGTTCGTCCGGGTCGTGCGCGGGCATCTGGTGCAGGTCAAGAGCGCGGCGCCGCTGCTGTCGCGGCCGATCGAGATGTGGAAGCGGGCGTTCGAGGCCGTCGGCGGCATCGGCGAGTACTTCGGCGGGTCGAACGTGTTCGGCGCCCCCTCGCTGTTCGGGATGAGCCTCGGCGAGGCCTACCCGATGCTGCTCACGCTGCTCTACGCGGCGGGTGGCGACCCGATTCCGCTGGAAAGGTTCCACCGGTGCGTGCGCGATGCCGTCAACGCCCGGCTTGGCTGCGTCGTCGACGACCTGACGGGCGACGTGGAGCAACGGCTGTGGCGGCGCGACGTCACCGCGCTCCTCGATGCGCTGGAGCTGCTCGGCGCCGTCCACCTCGAAGAGAGCCACGCCGACGAGGGCGACGCACACCGGGCGCTCGTCGAGCTGTCGGGCCGCGACGACCCGGACCCCACCCTGGTCGGGCTCACCCCGATCGGGCTGTGGGCGGTGCGGGAGATGCTCGTCGAGTCCGGCGTGCACGCGCCGCTCGTGGGCGAGCTCGCCGACGAGGACATCGAATACGTCTGCGTGCGCTGCGTCGACATGCGGCGCGAGGTCGCCGAGGCCGAGCTCAGCGCCTGGGTGGCGGCTCGCCCGCGACGCGCGGCCCCGGAGGTGCTGCGCTACCTGCAACGCGCCGAGGACCCGACGCACCGGGATCTCGCCCTGTTCGCTCTGGCGCAGACCGGCACCGGCGCACCCAGCCACAAGGGCCCCCGCCCCCGCAGGACCGGGCACCGCGGCGCGGGCGTGCGGCTGCCCGTGGAGTGCGACGCCCGCGGCCGTCATCATTTCTGATGAACTCTTGGTTGCCGAGGCAACGCTTCGCGGGTCAGCTGCGATTTCCCCAGTGAGTCGACGGTGCCCCGTCGGCCGCGCGAGGCGCTCGTGCGCGGATAGCGTTGCCCCCGCAACGCTTTCCGCGCACGAGCACTCAGCCGCCCAGAGCTGCGGCGACGACGCCCTGCGCCTCCTCCTGGATGCGCTTCAGGTGCTCGGGCCCCCGGAAGCTCTCGGCGTACACCTTGTAGACATCCTCGGTGCCCGATGGGCGCGCCGCGAACCAGCCGCCCTCGGTCACCACCTTCAGGCCACCCAACGGCGCTTTGTTGCCCGGCGCCTCCGTCAGCCGCGCGATGATCGGCTCCCCGGCCAGCTCGGAGGCCGTCACGTCGCTCGCCGACAGCTTGCCCAGCTTCGCCTTCGCCTCCGGCGTGGTGGCGACGTCGATCCGTGCGTAGGCGGGCGCGCCGAACCGCTCCGTCAGCTCCGCGTAGCGCTGCGACGGCGACTGCCCCGTCACGGCCAGGATCTCCGAAGCCAGCAGGGCCAGGATGATGCCGTCCTTGTCGGTGCTCCACACCCCACCGTCGCGGCGCAGGAACGACGCCCCCGCGCTCTCCTCGCCACCGAAGCCGAGCGAGCCGTCGATGAGGCCCGGCACGAACCACTTGAACCCGACGGGGGTCTCGACCAGCGTGCGACCCAGGTCGGCGGCCACGCGGTCGATCATCGAGGAGCTGACGGCCGTCTTGCCGACCCCCGCCGCGGCGGGCCAGCCCGGCCGGTTGGCGTAGAGGTAGCCGATCGCGACGGCCAGGAAGTGGTTGGGGTTCATCAGCCCGGCGTCGGCGGTGACGATCCCGTGCCGGTCGGAGTCGGCGTCGTTGCCCGTCGAGATCGGGTACCGGTCACGTGCCGCCACCAACGACGCCATCGCGTAGGGCGACGAGCAGTCCATCCGGATCTTGCCGTCCCAGTCGAGCGTCATGAACCCGAACTGCGGGTCGACGACGGGGTTCACCACGGTCAGATCGATCTTGTGCCGTTCGGCGATGGCGCCCCAGTAGGCGACGCTCGCCCCGCCCAACGGATCCGCCCCGATCCGCACGCCCGCCGATCGGATCGCGTCGAGGTCCACGACGTTCGGCAGGTCGTTGACGTACTCGCCGAGGAAGTCGAACCGGCCCAGCGCGCCGCGGTCGAGCGGGCGGCGCCGGACGCCGTCGAGCTTGGCGGTGAGAAGCTCGTTGGCGCGGTTCGCGATCCAACTCGTGGCGTCGGTGTCGGCGGGGCCGCCGTGCGGGGGGTTGTACTTGAATCCGCCGTCGCGGGGCGGGTTGTGGCTCGGCGTGATGACGACGCCGTCGGCCAGCCCGTCGGTGCGGCTCCGGTTGGCGCCGATGATCGCCGTGGAGACGGCGGGGGTGGGTGTGTAGCCGTCGGCGGCGTCCACGAGCACGAGCACGTCGTTGGCCAGGAACACCTCGCAGGCGGTGACCCAGGCGGGCTCGGACAGCGCGTGGGTGTCGCGGCCGATGAACAGCGGGCCCGTGGTGTCCTGCGCCGCCCGGTACTCGACGATGGCCTGGCTGGTGGCGGCGATGTGGTCGTCGTTGAACGTCGTGGACAGCGACGACCCGCGGTGCCCTGAGGTGCCGAACGCCACCCGCTCGCCGGGGATGGACGGATCGGGATGCCGGTCGTGGTAGGCCGCGAGCAGCGCGTCGACGTCGACGAGGTCCTCGGGCTGGGCGGGCTGACCTGCGCGGGGGCTGTTCGGCATGGGCGACAGCCTGCCATCCCGCAGGCGCATCCACAGCCTCTTCCCAGATTCGGCGTGGGGCGGCCCGCCCATGATCGTCGTTTTGGTGCGTTTTCCTGCCAGATCCGGCCGCCTTTGCACCGAACCGGCGATCATCGGTCAGGCGGAGAGGCGCTGCTGGGGGATCCGCAGGTGGGCGCGCGGGGTCGAGTCGGTCGTGAGGTGGAAGTGTCCACGCCGGGAGCGGCTGCAGCGGTAGGCTCGCAGCGCGCGGGCGCCGAGCGCCTCCAGCTCGCGGGCAGCGGCTTCGGCGGCCTCGCGCGTGGGGTAGATGACCTTGCCGTCGGTGCCGCGCCCTGCTCGGGGCGCCACCAGACCCGCGAGCTCATCGCGGCTGGGCGTGCAGAAGACCGGCTTTCCGCTCGACGCCAGGCGGGCGTGCCGCAGCAGCACCTCGCCGCGCGCCGCATCGCGCACCCCGCGCTGGGCGGGCACGACCGGCGTGTCGAAACCCGCCTCGGAGCCCGCGCCGAAATCCGCGCCGAAATCCGCGTTGGATCCTGCCTCGTGCATCTTCCCCGGCCTCCTGGGTGGGTCGCTCACGCGTTGAATGGTTCGCTCGCAAGCTCGCTCACCCGCTGATCGCGTGCCGACCACCCTGCCGTTATCCGGCGTTCGGCGGGATACCACGATCGTGTCGTTTCGCCGGGCAGCTCACATTCGGTGATCACAAGGCCCACCGCCGGTACTGTCGGTGGGTGCCCCTACCGTGACGGCATGACCACCGCGGGCGTCCACGTGCACCGGGCGGAGCGGGCCGATGTGCTCGCCGACGCCCTTGCCGAGGTGCTCGCGCGTCCGCTCGCCGATCCCTTCGCCGCCGAGGTGGTCGCCGTCCCGGCGAAGGGTGTCGAGCGGTGGCTGGCGCAGCGCCTTTCGCACCGGCTCGGCGCCACCGGTGGCGACGGCGTCTGCGCGGGCGTGTCCTTCTCTTCCCCTGCCGCGCTGGTGGCCGAGTCGATCAGTGGGGCCATCGGCGGCGCATCCGACACGGACCCGTGGCATCCCGAGCGTGCGGTATGGCCGTTGCTGGAGGTGCTCGACGCGGCCGCCGACGAGCCGTGGTGTGCCGCACTGCATGCCCACCGCGACCGCCGCCACGCACTGGCCCGGCGGCTGGCCGAGCTCTTCGGCACCTACGCCACCCACCGGCCCGAGCTGCTGCGGAGCTGGCGAGCGGGCGGCTCGGGGGATGTCGACGCCGACCTGGCGTGGCAGCCAGAGCTGTGGCGACGGCTGCGCGCGCGGATCGGCGGCCAAGATCCCACCGAGCGGGTCGACGCGGCGTGCGCAGCCTTGCGCGCCGATCCGGCGGTCGCCGCCCTCCCCGAGCGTTTGTCGCTGTTCGGGCCCACCCGGCTGGCGGCACAGGAGCTCGCGGTCCTCGCGGCGTTGGGTGAGCACCGGGCGGTGCACCTGTGGCTCCCCCATCCGTCGCCTGCGCTCTGGGCCAAGGTGGCGCCCTGCGGGGTGCCGCAGCGCGCCGCCGATCCGAGCGCCGACGCCGCGTCCCACCCCCTGCTGTCCTCGCTCGGACGCGATGTCCGCGAGCTGCAGGTGCGGCTCACGGCCGCCGTGCCCGGCCTCCTCGATCACCGGCACCGGTGCCCCGAGCCGCCACCCACCCTGCTGGGCAGGCTGCAGCGCGAGCTGCGCGACGACCGTCCACCCGAGCGCCCCATCGCGGCGACCGACAGCTCCGTGCAGGTGCATTCCTGCCACGGGCCGGACCGTCAGGTCGAGGTGCTGCGCGAGGTCGTGCTGGGTCTGCTGGAAGCCGATCCCACGCTCGAGCCGCGCGACGTCCTGGTCATGTGCCCCGACATCGAGACGTTCGCGCCGCTGATCTCCGCAGCGTTCGGGCCGGGCGCGCACCCCGCGCAGGCGCTGCCGGTGCGGCTGGCGGACCGGGCGTTGCGGCAGGTCAATCCGCTGCTCGACGTCGTGGCCCGGCTGCTGGAGCTCGCCGGGGCCCGGCTCACCGCCGCCGAGGTGCTCGATCTGCTCGCCGCCGCCCCGGTGCGCAGGCGGTTCGCGCTCGACGACGGCGATCTCGACCGGCTGCGCGAGCTCGCCGTCGGCTCCGGTGTGCGCTGGGGTCTCGACGCCGCGCACCGGCGGCCGTTCAAGCTGGAAGCGTTCGGCCAGAACACATGGGCAGCCGGGCTGGATCGGCTGTTGCTGGGCGTCGCGATGCCTGCCGACGCGTGGCTGGGCACAGCGCTCCCCGCCGCCGTCGAGCCTGCCGACACCGTCCGCATCGGACGGCTTGCCGAGTTCGTCGAGCGCCTGGCGGAGGTGCTCGGGCAGCTGTCGGGCGAGCGGCCGCTGCAGGAGTGGACGACCACCCTCGCCACCGCCCTCGAGCTGCTCACGGCCACCACCGCCACCGATGCGTGGCAGGCGGTGCAGGCGCGCGCCGAGCTGGCGGAGGCGGCGCACGTCGCGGGGCCGCACGCAGCGTCGGTGCCGCTCGGCCTCGCGGACGTCCGCAGCCTGCTCGCCGAGCGCCTGCGTGGGCGCCCCACCCGGGCGGGCTTCCGCACCGGCACCCTCACCGTGGCCACTCTCGTGCCGATGCGTTCGGTGCCGCATCGCGTCGTCTGCCTCCTCGGCTTGGACGACGGCATCTTCCCCCGCGCAGGCGAAGTCGACGGCGACGACGTGCTGGCCCGGCGTCCGCTGGTCGGCGAGCGCGACGCGCGCAGCGAAGACCGCCAGCTCCTCCTCGACGCGATCATGGCGGCCACCGACACGCTCGTCGTCGTCCATTCGGGCGCCGACGAGCGGTCCGGGCTGCGCCGCCCGCCCGCGGTGCCGCTCGGCGAGCTGCTCGACGCCGTCGCCGCCACCGCGCCGGAGGCCGATGTCGTGGTCCGGCATCCGCTGCAGCCGTTCGACGGGCGCAACTTCGCCGCGCCTGCACCGTTCAGCTTCGACCGGGCCGAGCTGGCCGGGGCCCGCGCCGCCGCCGGGCCGAGGGCCGCACCGCCACCGTTCCTCCGCGCCCCGCTCCCCCGTGCAGCGCCCGGCCTCGTGACGCTCGACGACCTGGTCGCGTTCCTGGAGCACCCGGTGAAGGGGTTCCTCACCCAGCGGGTGGGGCTGTCGCTGTTCGCGGGCGACGAGGCGCCCGCCGACGCGCTGCCGATCGCGCCGGATGGCCTCGCCACGTGGTCGATCGGGCACCGGATGCTGGCCGACCGGCTCGCGGGCCGCGACCTTGACCGCTGTCGGCAGGCCGAGTGGCGCCGCGGCGACCTGCCACCCGGCGCGCTCGGCGACCGGTTGCTCGCCACCGTGCTGGAGGACGTCGAGCCCCTGGTATCGGCGGCCGCCGAGTACCGCGTCGGCGAGCCCGCCGACCGGGACGTCGACGTGGAGCTTCCCGACGGCACCCGCGTCGTCGGCACCGTGGGTGGGCTGTACGGGCACACGGCCCTGCGCGTCGAGTACTCCCGGCTCACCCCGAAGCAGCGGATCCGGTCGTGGGCCCGGCTGGTGGCGCTCACCGCGGCCACCGGCGAGCCGTGGCAGGCGGTCACGGTCGGGAGGGGCGAGCGGTTCGGCATCGCCCGCGCCACGGCTGGGCCGCTGCCTCCGGACGAGGCCCGCGCCGTGCTGGCCGAGCTGGTGGCGCTGCGGGCGGCGGGGCTGTGCGCACCGCTGCCACTGTCCGCCGCCACCGGGCACACGTACGCGCGGGTCCGCCGGGGCGGGGCGAGCCCTGCCGACGCGCTGGCCGAGGCCGCGCGTGCGTGGACGAACGGGGCGGGCGCCGAGCGCGCCGACGCCGCACACGAACGGGTGTGGGGTCGAGCCGCACCCGCCTCGCTCTTGATGGCCGAGCCCGGGCCGCCGGGCGGCGAGCCCACCCGGTTCGGCACGCTCGCCCTCGCGCTCTGGACACCCCTGCTGCAGATGGAGGACATGGTGCGCCGATGACCGCCGTTCTCGCGCCCGCCGCGTTCGACGTGTGCGGGCCGCTCCCCACCGGCACCACGGTCCTCGAGGCCAGCGCGGGCACCGGGAAGACGTTCACCATCGCCGCGCTGGCCGCCCGTTACGTCGCCGAGGGCGTGGCGACGCTGCCCGAGCTGATGCTCGTCACGTTCGGCCGCGAGGCCACCACCGAGCTGCGCGAGCGGGTGCGCGCCCGCCTGTTCGCCGCCCAGCGGGCCCTCGCCGATCCCGCCACGGCCCGCGCGGGCGCCGACACCGTGCACGCGCACCTCGCCGCCGCCCCGGACGTCGAGGTCGCCCGACGGCGGGCGCGGCTGGTTCATGCGCTCGCGACGTTCGACGCCGCCACGATCGCCACCACCCACCAGTTCTGTCAGCAGATGCTCGCGGGGCTGGGCGTGGCCGCGGGCGCCGACCCGGACGCGGTGTTCGTCGAGTCGGTCGAGGACCTGCTCACCGAGGTCGTCGACGACTTCTACGTCCGCAAGTACGGCGAAAGGGCAGGCGGCCCGCCGCCGTTCGACCGCGCGGCCGCGCTGGAGCTGGCCCGCGCGGCGGTCTACGACGGGCAGGCGCTCCTCGAGCCACGCGCCGCCGAGCCCGGCTCGGTCGCGGCCACCCGCTATCGATTCGCCGCGGCAGTGCGGTCCGAGGTCGCGCGGCGCAAGCGCGAGCGGCGCATCTTCACCTACGACGACATGCTCACCCGCCTCGACCACGCGCTCGGCCGCTCCCCCGATGCCGCACTCCGGCTGCGGGCGCGCTACCGGGTGGTGCTGGTCGACGAGTTCCAGGACACCGACCCTGTGCAGTGGTCGATCCTGCGCAGGGCGTTTCACGGGCACACCGCGCTGGTGCTGATCGGCGACCCCAAGCAGGCCATCTACGCGTTCCGCGGCGCCGATGTCGTCACCTACCTGGAGGCCACGCGCGCGGCCGACCACCACGCCACGCTCGCGACCAACCACCGCAGCGACGAGCCCCTGCTCGAGGCGCTGGAGACGGTGTTCGGTGGGGCCGCGCTCGGCGACGAACGGATCGTTGTGCATCCGGTGGCGGCCGCGCGGGCCGGACGGCGGCTGATCGGGGCACCGGCGGACGCCCCGGTGCGGGTGCGGGTCGCCCCCCGGGAGGGGCTGCCGACTCCGCCGCGACGCGACGTCCCGATCGTCGGCCCGGCGCGCGAGCTGGTCGTCGCGGACCTGGCCGCCGACGTGGCCCGCCTGCTCGACAGCGCGGCGACGATCGACGGCATGCCGGTGCGACCGGGCGACGTCGCGGTGCTCGTGCGCACCAACGAACAATGCGCCTCGGTGCGCGCGGCGCTGGCGGCGCACGGCGTGCCCGCGGTGGTCACGGGCACGGCGAGCGTGTTCGGCACCCCGGTCGCGGCCGACTGGCTCACGCTGCTGGAGGCCCTCGAACAGCCGCGGCTGGCCCGGCTGCGGGCCGCGGCGCTCACGTGTTTCCTCGGCCGCACCGTCGAGGAGCTGTGCGGGCCGCGGGCCGACACACTGCTCGACGAGCTGGGCGCCACCGTCCGGAGCTGGGCAGTCATGTTGCACGAGCGCGGAGTGGCGGCCCTGCTCGAGGCGGTCACCACCGACACCGAGCTGCCCGGCCGCCTGCTCGCGCGCACCGACGGCGAGCGGTGGCTCACCGACCTGCGGCACGTCGCGCAGGCGCTGCACGCGGTCACCGCTTCGGCCCACCTCGGGCCGGGTGCGCTCGTCGAGTGGCTGCGGCGGCGCATCGGTGAGGCGGCCACCGACGTCGGGATGGAGCGCAGCAGGCGGTTGGAGTCCGACGCCGCGGCCGTACAGATCATCACGATCCACCGCAGCAAGGGACTGGAGTTCCCCGTCGTCTACGTGCCGTTCGGATGGGACCGCAATGTGCGGGATCCGGACGTGCCGCTGCTGCACGTCGGCGCCGATCGGGTGCGTGACGTCGGCGGGGAGAGCGGCGAGGGTTTCCGTGAGCGCTGCGCGGCGCATCGGGCCGAGGAGGCAGGCGAGGATCTGCGCCTGCTCTACGTCGCGCTCACCAGGGCAAAATGCCAGGCCGTCACCTGGTGGGTGCCGTCGACCACCACCGCAACGTCGCCGGTGCACCGCCTGCTGATCGGACGGCCCATGGCGGGCACCGAGCCCGCGGCGAGCTACCGCGTCCCTTCCGACGAGGCGGCGTGGGCGGCGCTGGCCGACCTAGCCTCGCCGGTGCTGGCGGTCGAGCGGGTCGACGGCGACGTCGCGGCGCCGGAGGTTCGGTACACCGCGCAGGCGCCGTCCCCAGGCGAGCTGGCGGCGGCCACGTTCACCCGCTCGATGGACCGGCTGTGGCGGCGCACCTCCTACTCGGCGCTCACCGCGGGCGCGGGCCACCACACAGGCGGGGTGACGAGCGAACCGGAGGCGCCGGGCGTTCAGGACGAGCCCGAGCCCGCCCCTCCCGACGGTGAGTCTGCTTTCTCGACACGGCGAGTGGGGGGTCTTGACGCGGCTAGCACGCGATTTCGAGCACGGCGCGCCGCAGAGGGTCGCCGCCGCGCCGGACCACGCCCCGGCGGTGAATGGAGCCGTCACGCCGCCCGACGATGCAGCCACGCCGGGCAGTGGCGTGGGTGCTGTCCTTCCCTCCCCGCTGGCAGGCCTGCCGCCGGGCACGGCGTTCGGCACGCTCGTCCACGCGGTGCTCGAGGTCGCCGACCTCACCGCGGCCGACCTCACCGGCGAGCTCACCGCCCGCTGCGCCGAGCAGCTCGTCCACCATCCGCTGCCAGGCGTCGGCGCAGACGCCCTGGCCGAGGCACTGGCGCCGGTCGCGCTCACCCCGCTCGGCCCGGTCGGCGGCGGCGTGCGGCTGGTCGACGTCGCGCCGAGCGACCGGCTCGCCGAGCTGGAGTTCGAGCTCCCTCTCGGCGGCGGCGAGGACCCCACCCCGCTCACCGCGACGCTCGGCGAGATCGCCCCGCTGCTGCGCGCCCACCTCCCCGCGGACGACCCCCTCGCCCGCTACCCCGATCTCCTGGCCTCCCCGGTGCTCGCGGACCAACCGCTTCGCGGCTATCTCACCGGCAGCATCGACGCGGTCCTGAGGCTGCCGGGGCCGCGCTTCGTCGTCGTGGACTACAAGACCAACTGGCTTGGCCCCGTCGGCGAGCCCCTGACCTCCGCGCACTACACCGCCTGCCGCCTCGCCACCGCAATGATCGACTCCCACTACCCGCTCCAGGCGCTGCTCTACGGCGTGGCGCTGCACCGCTTCCTGCGCTGGCGCCTGCCCGACTACGCGCCCGAGCGCCACCTGGGCGGCACGCTCTACCTGTTCGTGCGCGGCATGTGCGGCCCGGCGACACCCCTCGTCGACGGGGTGCCGTGCGGCGTGTTCGGGTGGACACCGCCGCCCGCGCTGACCGTCGCGCTGTCGCGCCTGTTGCACGGAGAGCGGACGTGATCCCCATGATCAACGCCGACATCGGAGATCCCCGGCGCGCCTACACGGCCACGGGCCTGCTCGCCGCGTTCAACGAGGCGGGCGTGCTCGACGCGGCGGACGTGCACGTCGCGGGCCGCATCGGCCGCCTCGGCGGGGAGCCGGACGAGCGGGTGTTGCTCGCTGCGGCCCTTGCCGTGCGGGCCGCTCGGCTCGGCTCGGTCTGCGTCGACCTCGCCGCGGTCCACCACACGGTGCTCGGCGAAGGCGACGAGCCGCTGGACGTCTCGGCCCTGCCGTGGCCCTCGCCGATCGAATGGCATGCCGCCTGCCGGGCAGGCCCGGTTGTCGCCGACGGCAGTGGCGCACCGTCCGGGCGCCCGCTGCGGCTGGTCGACGGCCTGCTCTACCTGGAGCGCTTCTGGGGTGAAGAGGAGCTGGTCCGCCGGTCGTTGGCGGAGCGGACGGCGATGCGGCCACCTGCCGTCGACCTCGACCGGCTGCGGGCGGGGCTGGCCACGCATTTCCCGGGGCAGGCCGCGTCCCGTCAGCGGCTCGCGGCGGCAGTGGGCGTGTTGCGGCACGTCACGGTGTTGGCGGGCGGGCCCGGCACGGGCAAGACCACCACGGTGGCCCGGCTGTTGGCCCTGCTCGCCGAGCAGCCCGGCCCACCGCCGCGGATCGCGCTGGCCGCCCCCACGGGCAAGGCCGCCGCCCGCCTGCAGGAGGCGGTCACGGCCGAGCTGCCCGCGCGCTTCGCGGCGAGGGTGTCCGAGGCCGCCACCCTGCACCGGCTGCTGGGCTGGCGGCGCGGAGGCACCTTCCGCTACGGCCGGGCGGAGCGGCTGCCCTACGACGTCGTGGTCGTGGACGAGACGTCGATGGTCTCCCTGCCGATGATGGCCCGGCTGCTCGACGCGGTGCGCCCCCACGCCCGGCTCGTACTGGTGGGCGACCCCGACCAACTGGCGTCCGTCGAAGCCGGAGCGGTGCTGGGTGATCTCACCAGGGCCGAAGGGCGGCCCGAGCCCGCGCTCGACGCCGCGCTCGCCGCGGCCTGCCTGCCCACCGGGGTGGTCAACGGCGTCGTCACCCTCGACCACGTCTGGCGCTTCGACGGCGCGATCGCCGCGTTCGCGCGGGCCGTGCAGGCGGGCGACGCCGACGCCGCACTGGAGCTGCTGCGCGTGGGATCCCACGATCTGCGGCTCGACCCGCCCGACGCGGTCGCCGGGCTACAGGCGGACGTCCTCGCGGCCGGATCCGCACTCGCCGAGGCCGCAGCGGCGGGCCAGGCCGGGGCCGCGCTGGCCGAGCTGGAGCGCCACCGGGTGCTGTGCGCGCACCGGCGCGGTCCGTTCGGGGTGGCCCGATGGACTGCCGAGGTCGACCGTTGGCTCGCCCCGACCCGGAGGGGTGAGGATCCCTGGTATCCGGGGCGGGCCGTTCTCGTCACGGCCAACGACTACGACACCGGGCTGTTCAACGGCGACACCGGCGTCGTCGTCACCACCGCGGACGGCCCGCGGGTCGCGTTCGCCCGCGGCGGCCCACCGACGCTCTACCCACCGTCTCGGCTGGGCGACACCGCGGGCGTGCACGTGATGACCGTCCACCGAGCCCAGGGCAGCCAAGTGCGGCGGGTGGCCGTCATCCTGCCGCCGCCGGAGTCGCCGCTGCTCACCCGCGAGCTGCTCTACACGGCGGTCACGCGGGCCCGCGAGCACGTGCGGATCCTGGGCACGCCGGATTCGGTGCGGGCGGCCGTCACCCGCCCCGTGGCGCGGGCGAGCGGGCTCTAGGTTCGGCGCGCGCCGATGCTGCGCGAGGCGTCCCACTCGCCGGTGTCGGGCCGCTCGTGCGGCGCGGGCCGCGGAACGGCGCAGCCTGCCGTGTGGACGTAGCTGTGGAGCCACGAGATCGAGCCGTCCGGATGAGCGCGGTCGATGTGCGCGAGCCGGATCACCGGATCGCCGTCGGCGATGAGCGCGCAGCAGCGCTCGCAAATCATGATCATTGGGTCGTCTCCCACCGGGTCGTGCGGTCGGTCGACGGCACTGTCGTCAGCTCATTGTCCCCGACCCGGCCGGAATGGCCGACGTGGGCTCGCCCACGTCAGCCGAGGTCGCGCTGGGTCCACGCCACGTCGTGCCAGCGGCCCAGCTTCCACCCCACCCTGCGGAACGTGCCGACCGGCGCGAACCCCAACGCCCTGTGCAGCCCGACGCTCGCCTCATTGGGCAGCGCCATGCCCGCCGTCGCCACGCGGTAGCCGCGCTCGGCGAGCCGCGGGAAGAGCGCCGAGTACAGCGCGCGGCCGCCGCCGGACGCCGCAGACCACGTTCCAGGTAGACGCTCACCTCGCAGGCGTAGCGATAGGCGGCGCGCGCGTTGAACGGGCCGCCGTACGCGTAGCCGGTGATCCGTCGGTCGTCCTCCAGCACGAGCCAGGCATACCGCGCCCTCGCCGCGGCGATGCGGCGCGCGCACTCGGCGGCGTCCGGCGGCTCGGTCTCGAAGGTGATGGCGGTTTCGCGGACGTAGGGGGCGTAGATGGCCGCGCACGCGGCGGCATCGTCCGGTGTGGCGTCGCGTACGGTCCGCGTCATGGTCACCGACGGTAGGACAGCCCGTCGGGTGGTGACGGACACCCCGCCGAGGGCCTACCGTCGCGACACCATGACGGTCGGTTGGTCCACGGCGTTCCGCCGCTCCCCCCTCGGCGCGGCGGTGTTCGACGTCGCGACGGACTACCGCTACACCGTGCTCTCCTGGGCGTCGATCCAGGACGTTCCGACCGTGCGCCAGCATGCGGTTCACGTGCCCGTGGTCGAGGCGTGGGCGATGCTCGACGGCGGCATCACGAGCCTCGAGGGGTACGGGGCGACGTCGCTGCCCTGCGGCGTGCGCGTGGTCGGGTTCCAGGCGCTGCGTCTGCTGATCGCCGACCTGGGCCTCACCGGTCCGGCCACGCCGTTCGACGGCGAGACCGTGCTCGACCTCGAGGAGCTGCGGTGCGCGCACCGGGCGACCGGGCGGAGCCCAACGGCCGTCGAACAAGCCGAGCTGCTGGCGAGCTGCCACGACGCGGTGCTGCTGCGGTGGGTGGCGGCGACGCTCGCAGGCTCGGGTCAGGCCGCGGCGGCCCGCAGCGCCCGGTAGAGCAGGGCGGGCTCGCCGAGGCGCCGCCGGAGCCCGCGCTCAAGGCCCGCGATCGGGTAGAGGTTCTGCGGGGCGCGGGAGTCCTTGTACTCGGCCGAGGCGTAGCGCACGAGCGTGACCTGGGCGAGGTCGGCGAGCGCCACCGCCGCAGCAGGCGTGAGCTCGCCGCCGCACTCGACCCGCGCGACCCCCGCCCACGGCGCGGGCGAGGCTCCCGGGAGCCGTAGGTAGCAGCTATACACGGGGAACGGCCGCTCGATCCGGAAGACGGGCGTGCGCTCGCCTGCCGAGAGGTCGCCGACGACGCCGCCGAGCCGACCGTCGAGATAGGTCTTGTTGTGGCTCTTGACGAATCCGATCGCCCGCGGCAGCGGATGCGGCCCTTGCAGCTGACCGTCCAACACGAGCAGGTCGTCCGCGCCGACGGCCACGCCCCGTGCCCGCCCTGCCACCTCGGCCTCGACCTTGGCGAGATCGCCTTGCAGCGCCGACGAGAGGAACTGCGCGGGAGCGGCGCCGGGGCGCGCGCCCACGATGTCGTAGGTTCCCGCCCAGGTGACGATCTTCTCGGCGTCCCGCGCGGCCGTGACGAGGCTGCGCCGCACCTCAAAGGCCGCGAGGTGCGCACCGTCGCTCGCGCAGCAGCACACCACACCCGCCGCGTAGGACGCGCAGAGCCCCGGCGCGACCAACCCGTCGCCCTCGTGCACCCAGATCTGGGCCTCGACGCGGCGGACGCCGTCGACGAACAGCACGGTGTCGGGCGGCTGCAGGCCGGGCTGGACCGGGACCGGGGCCCACCGCTCATCGGGAACCTCGACGGTGGTGTCCGTCGCGGCGGGGGAGGCGCCGAGCTCGGGGTCGACGCTGGACCCGTAGGCCGGGTCCCAGGGATCAACGGTGAACCTCATGCGCCCTCCAGGGCGATCCAGGAACTGCGCTGATCGCGACGGACGGCGAAGCGCACCGGCACGCGCTCGGCGAGCGCGGGGACGTGGGTGATCACGCCGACCACGCGGTCGCCGCGCGCGGCGAGGGCTTCCAAGGTGCTCGCGACGGTCTCCAGGTTGGCCTCGTCGAGGGTGCCGAACCCCTCGTCCAGGAAGATCGACTCCAACCGGGCGGCGCCGTGGGCGGCCAGACCGGACATCTGCGCCGACAGCGCCAACGCCAACGCCAGGCTGGCCTGGAACGTCTCGCCGCCCGACAGCGTCTTCACCGGCCTACGGGCGTCGGCGTCGGTGTGGTCGACGACGAGGAACTCGCCGTTCTCGTGGGTGAGCTCGAACTGGCCGCCGGAGAGCTCGGCGAGGCTGACCGAGGCGTCCGCGACCAGCGCGTCCAGCGCCGAGGCCACCAGCCAGCGCGGGAAGCCGTCGGAGCGCAGGAGGTGGCCGAGCATCTTGGCGACCTGCTGTGCCGCCACCGCGGCGTCCCGATCGGCGGTGAGCCGCGCCGCGGCGGCCCGGCGCTCGACGACCCGCGCGTGCGCCCCCTTGGCCCGTTCCAATGCCGTCGCGACGGCCATGGCCGCGACGCCCGACGCAACACGAGCCTCGGCGCCCGCGCCCGCGCCCGCGTCGGCGCCCGCGTCGGCGCGGCCTGCCGCCGCACGCGTCGCGCCCGGTGCCGTTGCCGACGCACCCTCGCCCCTCGCACCCAACGCCGCAGCCACGTCGGCGGCGCGGGCCGCACCCTCGGCCCTCCTGGCCGCCACGACACCTTCGTCGGCCGTGCCCGACGCGTTGAGCCCTGGCCGTGGTGCCGCTCCATCCGCCGCGGGTCCCCGGCCGGTGCGCGAAGGGGCAAGCGCGGCGGTGTCCAGCGGGACGTCATGCGTGGCGAGGTCATCGAGGACCCGCCGGGCGACCTCGCCGCGACGCGCCGCAGCGCCCGCCCGTGTCTGCTCGGCCCGCCGGATCTCCGCGGCCCGATCCTCGGCCGCGACCCGTGCCCATGTGACGAGCTCGGCCCACGCGGCAACGAGATCGTCGCCGCCGACCGCGGGAGCATCCAGGGCGGCCAACGGATCGCGCGCAGCCCGCAGCTCCGCCCATGCCTCGACGACCTCGCGCTCGACGGCCGTCGCCGCGCCTTCGGCGACCCGCACCGCCGCCCGTGCCGACCGCAACGCGGCGTCGGCGACCCTGACCGCGTTCTCCAGCTCGTCGATCTCGGCCAACGCCGCCGCCGCCTCGTCATCGGCAGGGGCCTCGCGCAGCGCGGCCGCGAGCTCCTGGTCCCGTCGTTCGAGCTGTTCGACGAACCCGGTGGCTTCCTGCTCGGCCCGCGCGGCCGCGGTCTCCTCGCGGCGCCGCTGCTCCGCCGCCTCCTCCGCCGAGCGCAGCCCCTGCTCGGCGCCGCCGTGGATGTCCTGCGCCTCGAGGTAGCGCGTGCGCGCGGCGGGCAGCGCCGCCTCACGGACGTCGGCCTCGCGGGCCGCCCACGCGACGAGCGTGGCCCAGCCTGCGATTGGGTCCGCGTCGTCCACCGAGGGCGCCCCGACCCCCACGAGCGGGTCGCGGGCGCTCCGCAGCGCGGTCACTGCGGCCGTGGCCGCGGCCCGGACGGCCTCGACTTCTGTCGTGGCTGCGTCGCGCTCTGCACGGGCACGCCGCACCGCCTCGTCCGCGGCTCGGGCCGCCGCAGCCAGCTCGTCGAGGTGCACGAGCGCGGCCTCGATCGCCGCGGCCGACGGCACCGCCTCCCTGCCGTCACCATCCTGCGCCGCGCCGCCGCCCGCCTGCTCATCGGGTGGCGCCGCACCACCGGCCAGGGGGTCCGCACCGGCGGCGGCACCGCGCCGGAAGACCGACGGCTCACCCGTATCCGTCGCCGCGCCATCGCTCCGCGCGGCGGCTGCGAAGCCCGCGTCCGGCCCGACCGCGGACGGCGCGGGCGCCATGACGGCAGGCGGGAGGGTGACCCTGGCCAGTGCGGCCGTCAGCCGCTCGACCGTGTCGGACGCCGCCTGCTGCGCGGCCGAGGCCCGTGCGTGCTCGGCGGTCGCCGCTGCCTCCGCTCGCCGAGCCTCGTCGAGGGCGGCCTCGGCGGCCGCGAGCGCGTGGTCGGCCGCGGCGAGATCGCCCTCAGGGAGCGGCGGGGGCACGACCGTCACGGATTGGGCGCAGACGGGGCACTCCGCCCCCTGCACCAGACCGGGGCGCAGCGCGGCGGCGAGATCGGCGCGCAGGGCCGCCGCCCGGCGGGCACGGGCGTGCTCGACGTGGGCGGCCGCCCCCTCCACCCTGGCACCCGTGGCGGCGACGGCGGCCCGGGCGGCGTCGGCGGCCTCGCGCGCGGTGCGGTGGACCGCGCCGACCTCGACGAGCGCACGATGATCCCGCCGGGCCTGCTCGAGCGGCGCACGATCAGGAGCCGAGGCGAGGGCGCTCCGCGCGGCGGCGTCGGCCTGCTCCGCGGCGGCCAGCGCAGCCGCCGCCCGCTCGTGCGCGACGACCGCGCTGGTCCGGCGCCCTTCGAGCGCGTCAAGACCCGCGGGCGCGACCACCGCCCGGAGCGCGTCCCACTCCGCCTTGAGCCTGGTACCGACGTCCCGCGCGTCGGCGAGGGCGGCCGCCGCGGACTCCCGCGCGACGCGCGCCTCGTCGACCGCGGCCCGCGCGGCCGCCGCGTCCGATCCGGCGGTGGCCTCGGACTCCCTCGCCTTGGCCTGCCGATCGCGGGCGCCGGGAAGCTCCGCCGCGATGGTGGCCCGCTCGGTGTGGTGGCGGCGAGCCTGTTCCAACGGGCCACGCGCCGGTGCGGCCGTGACGGCCTCGCGGGCCGCGGTGTCGGCGGACTCCGCGGTGTCGAGCGTGCTCTTGGCCGCGGCCAACGCGGCCGCCGACGAGGCGCGGCGGGCGGCGAGCTGTTCGAGCGCGGCGGGTGCGGTGAGGCCGGTGAGGCGTGACCGCTCGGCGGACGCCCTGCCGATCGTCGCCTCGGCCGCCGCCAGCTCCGCGGCGGCCGCGGTGAGCTCCGGCGTCGCCTCCTCGACCCGTGCCCGCACCGCCGACAGCGCCGTGATCCGCTCAGCGGCGGCCTGCTCGACGCCCGCCGTGTCGTCGGCGTAGCTCGCGAGCTGCTCGGCGAGCACTTGCGCGCGCTGCTCCTGGCTGCGGGCCTCGGTGTTCGCCTCCTTGGCGATGACGTCGTAGACGCCGAGCCCGAGCAGCCTGACCAACGTCTCCTGCCGCTTGCGCGGCTCGGTGTGGAGGAACTCCGCGAACTCGCCCTGCGGCAGCACCACGCAGGTGATGAAGTCGCCGAAGGGCAGCCCGAGCAGCTCCTCGACGGCCTTGGTGGTGGCAGGCGCGCCGTCGGCCACCGGCTCGGTCTCCTCCGCCGGGGCGCCGGTGCCCTGCGGATCCCGCAGCCGCTCCAGCCGGGCCGTACGGACCGACACACCGCCGCCCGCCGCCCGCCGCAGCTCGCGCGCGACGACGTAGCGCTCCCTGCCCGATGCGCCGTTTTCCGGCCGTCCGGCGACGTCGAACACGAACCGCACCGTGCCGCGGGCGACGGTCGGCGCCAGCGCCAGCGCCACCGTGCGGGTGTTGTCCCAGCGCGGCACGGATCCGTACAGCGCGAACGTCATCGCGTCGATCACCGTGGACTTGCCGGAACCGGTGGGCCCGATCAGCGCGAAGTACTCTGCTCCGCCGAAATCGACGGTGGTGGGCTCGCGGAACGACCCGAACCCTGCCATCTCCAGCAGCACCGGGCGCATCAGCCGGTGACCCGTTCGTGCAGCGTGCGGAAGAGCTCGGCAACACGGGGATCGGCCACCCCACGGGTGCCGAGGTACTCGCCGAACAGCTCAACCGGCGTGCGGCCCGGCTCCGGCGACGGCCGGGCGGCGGCGATCGGCGCCGCGAACTCAGGATCGATGCGCACCTCCAGAGCGTTGGGCAGCAGGGTGGTGACCTCCTCCCGCAGCCCGGCCCTTGCGGGCTCGCGCACCCAGACCCGGAGGAAGTCGTCGCCGACCATCTCACCGAGCACCGACAGTTCCGCGACGGTGCCGTGCAGGGTGCGCAGCCGTCGTCCGGCTTGGATCGGCACGTCGGTGACCGCGGCGGGCGTGCCGGGCGCGGCGTCGACGACGCAGACCACCGGCGTGTTCTCCTGCTCACCGAAGTCGACGGCCAGCGGCGCGCCGCTGTAGTGCACGGGGCACGGCGCCGCCATCGTCTGCCGTCGGTGCAGATGGCCGAGGGCGACGTAGTGCGCCTCGACCGGGAAGATCCCCGCGGGCACCGCGTACTCGAAGATCGACTGGGCGGCCCGCTCGCCGCCGCCCATCTTCCCGTCCAGCACGGTGAGGTGCGCCATCACGAGGTTCACGGCGTCGTCCCGGAAGCCTGCGGTGAGCTTGCCCAGGATGTCGCGCAGGTGCTGGTCGTAGGCGCTGGTGTGCTCGGCGGGCGTGCCGGACACGAGCTCGGCGGCCCGAACGGCGTAGCGGGTGGACAGGAAGGGCAACACGGCCAGGGTCGCGCGCTCTCCCGTCGATCGGGCGGTGAGCTCGACGAGGCCACCGTTGGCGGCCGTGCGCACCGACCCGACCAGCGTGATGCCCGCCGCCTTCGCGAAGCCGCGGTAGGCGTCGATCGTGGCGGCGTGGTCGTGGTTGCCCGCGATCGCGATCACCTCGACGCCGTCGCGGGCCAGGCCGAGCAGGGTGCGGTTGACGAGCTTCTGGGCCTCGGCCGAGGGAGCGGCGGTGTCGTAGAGGTCGCCCGCGACCAGCACCGCGTCCACGTCATGGGCCCGCGCGATCCCGACGATCTCGCGCAGCACCTGCTCCTGCTCGTCCAGCCGGGAGCGACCCTTGAGCGTCTTGCCGACATGCCAGTCGGCGGTGTGCAGGAACCGCATCGGCTGGTCATCGTAGAGCGGCGACAGGCCGCAACCCCGCACGGCACGCCGCGAAGCGCGTCGCACAAGCGTTGCGGACTCCGCACCGGCGTCCGGACACCGGTGCGGGGACGGCAACGCCTGTGTGGTGAGGCGCAGTCGACGGGCGTGATGCGCAGCCGCGGGCCCGCGGGTGGCGTCAGAAGGGAGCGTCGTCGTCCTCGGTCGATGTCGCCAGCCTGGCGAAGGGGTCGCGCGGGCCCGCACCGTTCGTTGGTGCCGCCTCCCCGGCCGATTCCGCGAGCCGTGTCGCCCACGCCGGGAACGGGAACTCGACGGCCAGCGGCACCGGGATCTCCGGCTGCGAGACGAACATCGTCCCCGGCTTGGCCAGCGTCGCGCGGGCACGCTGGGACGGCGGTAGGAACCCGTACTCCGGCCGCCCCGCCTCGGCCGGGTCCAGCCGCCCGACCACCTTGACCGACGAGTTGGCCACGATCCGCCGCTCCACCTCCGACGCCGTCTGCTGCGCGCCGATGAGGATGATGCCCAGCGACCGGCCGCGCTCGGCGATGTCGAGCAGCACCTCCTTGATCGGGCTGGAGCCCTCACGCGGCGCGTACTTGTTGAGCTCGTCGATCATCGTGAAGAGCAGCCCGCTCGCGCCTGCCGCCTCCTTGCGCGCGGTCTCGGCCGCGAGCACGACGCCCACGACGAAGCGCTGGGCGCGTTCAGGGAGGTTGTGCAGGTCGACGACCGTGACCTGCCTGTCTTCGGTCGTCACGCGTCGTCGCGGGGTGTCCGGGAGGTCGCCGCGGACGATGCTCCGCAACGGCTTCAACGACGACCGCAGACGCCGCAGGAACGCGTTGACCGTGCCGGTGCCGGTGACCGGGCCTGCCCAGTCCCGGCGGGCGTCCTCGTCGGTGAGTCGCTCGGAGACGAACTCGACGAGGGCGTCGTAGGTGCGCAGGACCTCCCCGCCGATCGACACCGCGCCGTCGCCGACGGCGATCGCCTCCCGGCGCAGTCGCGCCGCCACCGTGTGGATCACCATCGTGTACTGGTTGCGCTCGTCCTCGGCGTCGGCGAAGACGAAGGGCAGCAGCTCGCCGGAACAGAACTCGGCGAGCGTCCACCAGAACGCGGTGACGCCCGAGGTCCGTCCCGCGACGAACGGGCGTCCGCTCGGGTCGTCCGGCGTCGGCGGGGCGTAAAAGCCCGCCGACGCGAACGGCCCCGCTGGCAGGCCCAGCTCGGCGTAGTCGGCGATCAGGTTGCTGTCCAGGCGACGGTTGCGGTGGTCGAGGAACAGCAGGTCCTCGCCTTTGACGCTGAAGACGAGCGCCTTCGCGTTGACCGACCGCTTGCCGAGCACCCCCGACTGGAAGATCGCGTAGAGCAGGAAGAGCGCGAAGCTCGTCTTCGTCGCGACGCCGGAGATCCCACTGATCGACACGTGGCCGCCGCGGGTGCCGTCCAGGAACTCCAGGTTGAGGTAGATCGGAGCGCCATCGCGGCCCTTTCCGACCGGCACCTTGCGGTCCATCTGATCGAAGTACAGCGCCTGCGCGCGCTCCTCGCCGGTGGCCCTCCGCACCTCCGCCCCCGGCGTCGGAGGCACGTAGCACTCCGGCTCGACGCGGGTGGTGGTCACCTCGGCGACCTCCTGCACCTGCGCGGGCAGTACCCCGTCGGCGACGAGGAAGACGTCCGAGCCGTAGCTGGTGCCCTCATGACGCGCGACGACCTGGGTCACCACGCCGGACGTACGCACCTCACCGATCCCGGGCACCGATCGCGCGGTCGTGACGACGTCGTCGAGCTGCAGGTACTGCTGCGGCGCCAGGGCGACCGAGAACTGCAGGGGCGTGGCGTCCTCGGTGCCGGTGACGCGTCCGACGGGCTGCCTTGGCATCCGCCAGACGATAGCCGCTCCGTGAGACCCGCCCGCAAACTGTCGGGGGTCGGTGGCAGGCTCGGACACCTCAGGAGGAAAGGAACCTCATATGTCCATCCGCGACACCCCGTGGCCCGCAGGCACCCCGTGCTGGGCCGATCTGTCGGTCCCCGACCTTCCCAAGGCCGTCGAGTTCTACTCCGCCGTGCTCGGCTGGTCGCTCGTCGACAGCGGAGAAGACTTCGGGCATTACCACATCGCCCAGGTCAAGGGCCAGGCCGCGGCGGGCATCGGGCCGGTCATGGCCGAGGGGCAGCCGTCGTTCTGGACCCTCTACATCGCCAGCGACGACACCGACGCCACCGCGAAGCTGATCGCCGACAATGGCGGCACCGTGATCATGCCGCCGATGGACGTGCCCGGTACCGGCCGCATGTGCATCGCCACCGACCCGACGGGCGCTGCGTTCGGCGTGTGGCAATCGCTCGGCATGCCGGGCGCGGGGATCGTCAACGAGCCCGGCGGCATCGGGTGGGAGGACGCGCGTCTTGGCGACGTGGAGGCAGGCCGCGCGTTCTACACGGCGGTGTTCGGCTGGTCCTACGGGGAGATCCCGGGCGTGGCGCTGTCGGAGTACGGCACGTTCGGCAGCGGGGGCGATCCGCTGGGCGGCCTCGGCGGCATGATGGGTGCGCCGGAAGGCACCCCGTCGCACTGGGTCGTGTACTTCGGCAGTGCGGACGTCGACGCCGCCGTGGCCACGGTCGAGCGGCTCGGCGGCGGGGTGATGCAGCCCGCGGTGGATACGCCGTACGGTCGCATGGCGTTCGTGACCGATCCGTTCGGCGCGCCCTTCGCCCTGCACCAGGCGCCGGAGTCTTGATCCCGCTGCGGTGAGCCCGGCGGGAGGTCGCCGGGCTCGCCGCCTGCGGCTCGGTCACGCGGCCCCGCGCCAGGCCCGGCCCGCACCCGCCGCAAACGTCCGCTACGGCTTCCGCACTCCGGCGGCGGCCGCGTCTTCAGCCGTCGCTTCGGTCACGGGTGAAGGTCGTGATGCGGGCACTGGCCGAAGGCCATCCGCGGAGGAGATCCGCGCGGTCGCCCAGGCGCAAGCCGGACCAGTCGAACGGCGGCGCCACGGTCGTGCCCACGAGCGACCAGGCGCCGACCGGCGCCGAGCCCTGCCACGTGCCCGCAGGTACCACGAGCTGTGGGCGTTCGCCCGCAACGAGATCGGGGCCGAGCGTCGGCTCGCCGACGCGGCCGTCGACGTGCAGCAGGAGCAGGCGCAGCGGCGATCCCGCGTACCAGTGGTAGGTCTCGGTCGCGCTCAGCGCGTGCATGGCCGAGAAGTCCGGCGCGAGCAGGAGGTAGTAGATCGCCGACGAGTATGCGTCAACGTACGTCCGGCGGAACAGGCCGCCCTCGTCGGGCAACGGAGCCAAGCCGAGCAACCGGGCCACACGCTCGCCGTCGGCCCGCTCGCTGCCCAGTGCGGACATGCGGCGGACACTAGCGGTCGCTCCCTGCGCGAAGAGGCAGGTCACTGCCGTCGGGCGCGCCGATATGTGCAACCAACGCTGATCAGGGCCAAGACCTGCCCCGATGGCAGGCGGTGGAGTAATCTAGGGCTCACTCTGAGTGACAGGAGGAGCTGCCTTGATCGGCAAGCGACTCGTCGTACTTGGCCTCGAGGCCATGTGCAAAGTCATGTGGGGCTTTCCGCCAACCATCATCGCACTCGTCGTCGATCAGATGGGCGCGCCACGGGCAATCGGCTGGTTCGTCGCCAACATGCCCCGCTATCTGGTCTCGACAGCCCTGCTCGGACCGATCCGCGCTCACCTGGCCTGCCTCGTCACCTCGCTGCGCAACGGCTGCATCTACTGCGCGCACGGGCACGTCTACGCCCTGGAACTGCTCTACGTACGTGATCACGGACGGCTGTTCCCCATCGACGCGAGCGCGCTCGACGACTGGTTCGGCCTCGACACCCGCGCGTTGCGCCGAAAGCTGCATGCCGCGCTGGCCGAGGCGGGACTGCACACTGAGGTGCTCTGGGCCGATCGGATGATCGCGCTGGCCGACGGGTCCCAGCAGCCGGTCGACGGCAACGAGGCCCGGATCGTGCACCTCATGCGGATGGCCTGCACGATGAACAAGATCGCCATGTCGGGCGGGGCCCGGCCAGAGGAGGCCCAGGATCCGGTCAACAAGAACGCCGCCGCGAAGGCCCGGCACGCCGTGCTGCGCGCCGCGGCCTCGATGTGAGCTCGGTCTGGACAGGAGCGGCCGGGCGAGTCACCCTGAGA
Source organism: uncultured Actinomycetota bacterium (assembly GCA_963736375.1). Classification (GTDB taxonomy): domain Bacteria; phylum Actinomycetota; class Actinomycetes; order Mycobacteriales; family Pseudonocardiaceae; genus Pseudonocardia. The sequence continues at coordinate 103,369 of CAVTOL010000015.1, read as the reverse complement.
TCACGCCGAGACACCACCCTGCGGGAGGTACTCATGCAACTGGGCCGGAAGCTCGCCGAGGGTTACGCCGTGGACCCCGAGGCCGAGGAGGCCGCGCCGCCGGTCGCCGAGGTCCCCGTAGAGCCACGGGTTGAGGTCGAAGCCCCCGCCGAGCCGGTGCGGGCCTGACCCATGGCCTGGCGGTCCGCCCGCCGGGCGCCCGAGCACTCCGAACAGCCGCTGGCAGGCTTCAAGCTGGCGCATCCGATGCTGTCCGCGGACGGCAGTCGCGCGGGCTTCTGCGGGGTGACCGTCGGGCGCGGACACGTCTACCTCGCAGTCGACGATGCGATCTGCGTGCAGGGCAGCCGCCACGCCAGCCCTTCGAAGTGGTGTGACTGCGGCTTCTACTGCTTCCACGACGTCTCCTCCGCCCGCGACCTGGCGTGCGAGCCCGAGCACCGCAATGCCGTACTGCTGGAGGTCGCCGCCTCCGGGCGGTACCGCCGCTACGAACGCGGGCTGCGCTACTCCCGGCAACGGGTGCGATCGGTGCGGGTGAGCCGCTGCGACTGTGGGCAGCCCGCCACCGTGCTCGTCGACACCGGCGCAGGCAGCACCGGGTGGCGTCAGCTCCTGCCGACCTGCCTGGCCTGCGTCGGCGCCCGACCGCGGCTTGAGCTGCAGGCGTTCGCGCGGCTGGCAGGCCATGGTGTGACGATCAGCGGTGAGGCAGCGCCTGCGGACGCCGATCTCTCGGGCGCCGGGCAGGTCGCGCTTCTGCATGCTGAGATGGCCCTGCTGCAGGCACGACTGGACGATCTTCAGTCCCGCCTCGACGCATTCACCCGCGGCGTCGACGGCTAGCGCGCGTGCACCGTCGCGACGTAGCCACCACACCCGCGGGAGAGCGAGAACGGCAGGCGCCGACGGCACCACATCCGCGACCGAACGGACGGCGCGCCGGGGTGCACGCCGACCGCTGCCGCGCCGGTCGCACCTCGTACGGCCTGCCAGCCGCGAGCGCTGGGTCGCAGCTCGTCGGCACCAGGGCGGGCAGCAGCTCGGCCGGAGCCGCGACCGCGTAGGGCCCACGCGCCGCCGCGCCGCCGCGCACCAGCCCCACCCGCCCGTCGGTCGTCATGGGGCCAGTATGGCGCTGCGCGAGGCTGCACCCATCAATAGAAATAGAGCTTTGACCCGTCGGTGTCTTGATAGACCCTCGGCCGACCGCCGGGCGTGGCGTCTGACCCAAAGGTTGCCTTCAGGCCGGTCCGGATGCTGGCGAGCTTGAAATAGCCACTGAGGGTGAACTCATCCGGCGAGTCAACGGGGACGATGGAAAACTCTTCGGCATGGTCGTTGTTGGTGGCCGCACAAGTGTAAAGGTACTTGTGCCCCTGGCCCGTGACGAACGTGCTGCTGGCGTGCAGAGCGCGACCGTAGGCCTGACTGGTGATGGACTTCCCGCCACCGAGATCGTTGAATGACCAAAGATCCGCTTTATCCTCATTGCCAGGCAGCGGCCGATGGTAAACCTCGAAGTTCAGCGGATCGGGCACACCCGCCGGAATCCACTCGGTATTGCTGGCGTGCAGGCATTCGCCCGCGCCCTCCCCGAGGACATAAACCGCGCTACCACCAGGCAGGCCCGCGCAGAGGTAGGCGGCAGATTCGGCCAGCTGCAACTGCTGGCGCACGGTCGCGATTTCCGCCGTTACACCAGGCACGCCGAGGCCAACGAGCAATGCTTCAAGTCGATCGATCAGCGGCTTGAGCGTCGTTTGTTGGACGGCGCGACTGAACACGGTCTCTCGATACGTCCGAATCTGGCCGATCAACTGAGCATGCCGTGCGGCGTCGCCGCGTACGAGCTTCGCGAGTAGCCCGTCAGTGCCCATCTTGAACGGCCGCTGCGGCTGGAGTATCTGGTCGATGCCCCAATGGATCATCTTGAACTTGACGTTGCCCAACCCGGGTGCGGCGACGGCAGCCACATCGTTGTAGAGGTAGGTGTTGTTGGTGTTGTCCGCGTACCCGTCCCAGTGCTTGAGGAGGAACTCCATGGCGTAGACCTTGATGAACTGGTCGAGATCGACCACCTCGGCCGCACCTGCCAGCCCGTGCGCGGCGATGTGGGCGTCGGCGAATTTCAAGTCGGCCTGGTTGTCGAACTTTGAGAGCGCTTCGGTGGCGATGAAGGGCAATCGCGCGGCGACCAAGTCGTCGTGGTGCTCGAGTTCGTACAGATTGCCTTGCATATTGCCGTTGAAGTTTCTCTCGATATAGCGCTTCATGATCGGTTCGGCATTGACGTAGATGCCGGGGCTTTTGCCGCCGTCTGCGCCCTCTCCGACGAGCTTTCCGTTCACGAGCACCCGGGCGAAGTTGCAGCGCGAATGCGGCAGTCCGGCCATCCCCAACAAGGTATAGCCGAGCGGCTGACGAATATAGGACCGATCTTGAACGGAGTTGTTGAGGGTCAGGTAGCGCGACCCGATCAAGGACTCGGCCGTCGCCGCGTCGGCGTCACTGAACTTGCCGAAGTCGATGTGCAGGCACGGCTTGTCGGCTCGAAAAGAGCCACAGAACGACTTCTTCTTTACGCCCACGTTGGTGAATGTGGTCCGCGCGGGGAAGTGCGTTCCCGATATCTCAACCGACGTTGCTTTGCGCCACGTGAACCGACTGCCGCCGGTCCATTCGAAGTTGCACACACCGCCTGCAGGCTGCTCGTTGCGCACCGCATCCCATTCGCCGGGCGGGATCACGATGTTGATGGTGAGCACGTTGTCAATTGCATAAAGAGTATCCAGTGCCTGTTGCTGTTTAGCGCTCATTGTGCATCCTCTGTGTGGCCTGCCGGAAGTGTGCTCTTGGATCTCGCCGCCATCGAACGAGCGCGGACCCCGCCTCAAGCGGGGTCCATTCCCCTCGATCACTTGCGCGGCAGCCACGCACCGACTCCGCCCGCTACCGGGCACGGGCCGTGGGCGTGGCGTACTCCTTCCCTAGGTGGGACACCATTTGTGAGGTTCTGGCCCACCTGCGTGATACGCGTCAGGGTGAGGTCGTCGGCAGAGCGCGGTGGAACGCCTGCGAGAAGGACCCGCGCCGAACGGTGTGCCACGCTGACCACTGTGATCTCCGACGATGAGCGCATCGCGCTGTTCCTCGACTACGAGAACCTCGCGATCGGTGCGCGCGATGGCCTCGGCGTGAGTCCCTTCGACTTCGGGCCCGTGGCGGACGCGCTGGCCGAGCGTGGGCGGGTTGTCGCCCGCCGGGCCTACGCCGACTGGTCGGCGTTCGACGAGGACCGGCGGCTGCTCGCCCGCGCGCAGGTCGAGTTGATCGAGATCCCGCAGCGGCTCGGCGGCTCGCGCAAGAACGCCGCCGACATCAAGATGGCGGTCGACGCGATCGAGATGGCGTATGAGCGCAGCTTCATCACGACGTTCGCGATCGGCACCGGCGACTCCGACTTCACCCCGCTTGTGCACAAGCTGCGGGAGCTGGACAAGCGCGTGATCGGCATCGGCGTGCAGTCGTCCACCTCACAGCTGCTGCCGCCCGCCTGCGACGAGTTCCTGTTCTACGACCGGCTGCCCGGCGTCGAGAAGTCGCCGGTGGAGACCGCCCCGCCTTCGCCGCCAACCGTGACGCAGGACCAGGACGTCGCCCCGCTGGTCACGACGACGCTTGCGGGGCTCGTTCGGCACACCGACGGCCCCGTGCTCGCGTCTCGGCTCAAGCGCGCCGTGCTGCGCAAGGACCCCACCTTCGACGAGGCCGACCACGGGTTCCGCGGCTTCGGCGAGCTCCTGCGCAACCTCGAGGGGCGCGGCGTCGTGACCCTGCGCCCCGGCAGTGCGCAGGGCGATCCGGAAGTCGCCTTCCCGGAGGACGACGCGGCCGATGACGACGCGTTCGCGCTGCTCGTCGAGGCCGTCCGCCAGTTGGGTCAGCCCCAGCTGTCGGGCCTGAAGAACCAGCTGCGCAAGCGCGAGCCGGGGTTCAGCGAGAAGCGCTACGGGTTCAACACCTTCCTCTCGTTCGTCAAGGCCGCCCGCACCCGCGGCCTGCTCGCGATGGAATGGGACGACGCGATCGACGACTACCGCCTGCACGTCACGTGACATCCGACCGACCCTGGCGGGCGCGTGCCTCGGCCAGCCGCTCACCGACGGAAGCGCCGCCGACCGCGATGATGTGGGCGGCGAGCGCGTCCGCCGCGGACGTGGTGCCCGCCGCGACGAGGAACGCGACGTAGCCCAAGGTGTGCGGGCTCGGGTCGCGGCGCACGATCTCCATCACCAACGCCAGCGCCGTCGGCTCGTCCACCTCGACCAGCGGCTCGAGGATGTCGACGAGCTGGCACGGCAGGTCGAACGGTGGCCAGGGCCGCCGGTCGAGCCGCCGCAGCCCCCGGCGAGCCGTGGCGACGATGTGCGCCACCACCGCGGACGGGGGCGCGGTGAAGATCGCCGCGCCGAGCTGGTCGCCGAAGTCCTCCCGGTCGGCGACACGGACTAGGGCGCGCAGCGCGGCGATCCGGGCAGCCTCGGTGCCCTTGCGCGCCGCCATCTCGTCGCCGAGCCCCACCTGGGCGGCGACCAGCCCGAACGGGGTGTCCGCCCTGCGGAGCCTGCCGCGGGAGATGCCGTGCCACAGTGGCTGCACCGAAGCCGCCGCTGCCACGGCCCGATAGCCGCTCTCCTCGCCCCATGCCGTGAGCGCCAGGCAGGCGAAGAGGCGGTCGTACGGGTCGGCGGCCGGATCGTGGAGCGCGGCGGCAACGCCGGGCACCCGCTCGAGATGGCGCTCGTCGACGAGGCCGCGTCCGAGGAGCGGCTCCGGGCTGTCCAGCGCGTTTCCCTCGAAGTCGGTGTAGAGCAGGCGGCGGGTGTCAGCCATGGCTCCTCCCGGGGTGCGGACCGACGATGTACCGGCCTGGCACGACGCCGCGGATCATCCACTCGTGGTGGCGCTGCGCGTTGGCCATGTCGATCATTCGTTGCCGCAGCAGTGCCGTCGTCTCCGCGTCGAGACCGTACGACCGCGCCACCGTCGGAATCTGGCCCTTCTTCACGTAGAGGTCGACCGGGCGCCCCGCGATGCGGTCGGCGTCGGCCTGGATCGCGGCCTGGACGCGATGCGGCGGGAGGATCTCGACGTCCGGAACGCGCCCGGCGTCGATGTCGGCCTGCAGCCGGACGACGTCGACTTCGATCACGGATCCCCCGAAGTCGACGGCCGCACGGGCACCGGGCGCGGTGAACGACGAGTACGGGCTGTCGCGCTTGGCCGCGGAACGCCGTCCGGTGACGTGGTCGACGACCGATGCGGCGCCTGCCGGGTTCGCTGGGACGAGGTGCCCGTGCTCGTCGAGATGGGACTTGCGGTTGCCCCGGGTGGCCCGTGTGCTGGTGAAGTTCTTGTCGGCCCTGGTCACACGGGCCCGGCGGGCGCGCTCCGGGTCGTGGTGCGGCCCCGGCTGAGGCGGGCCTTCCGGCTCGGCCACCTCCGTCGGCATCAGCTTCGCCGGGTCCGTCGGCAGGCGTCGCCCGATCTCCTCCAGCCGCTCGGCGGCCGCACGGTCAGCAGCCGCGACCGCATCGACGCGCGCGGGCTCGGCCCTGGCCATCTCCACAGGACCGGGCGCGGAGGTGGGTTCGACGACCGTCGCCGCGGGCGTTGAGCCACTGGGCGGCGCTGGGGTCGAGGCGGCAGACGCCGGGGTCGAGACCGCAGGCGCCGGGGTCGAGACCGCAGGCGCCGGGGTCGAGACCGCAGGCGCCGGGGTCGAGACAGCAGGCGCCGGGGCGGGCTCGAACGGGCGCGCGGTCGGGCGGGGATCGGCCCACAGCGGCGGCGCGGGGCGAACCGGCGCCGCCGCGCCGATCGTCGACCGGCCCACGCCTGCCGCACGACCCGCATCCGGCGCGGCGCCGATCATCCGGCCCGGCCCCGACGCGCGGACGACCGAACGGCTCGGACCCGCGGCCGCCGCCACCAGCACGGTGGGCAGCAGATGGCCGAACGCCCGCGCCGGGTCAGAGCCCCAGCCGGACCCGACGAGTTCCGCCACCTGTCGCAGCGGATGTACGACGTCGTCCGCGGTGTGCGCCAGCGTTGTCGACGCGTTCGCGACCATGCGGCCGGGATGGTTGAGGTTGTAGGGATCGGCGGGATTCGCGGTGCGGACGAGCCGAACGATGTCCTCCACGCCCTCGCCGACACCCTCGGTGATGCGCCCGAGCTCGTGGCCGCGCGCCCGCACCCAGTCGCCTGCCTCGGCGATCCGGCGGTCGCCTTCCACGGGCGGGTCGGGCGCCATCGCGGCCGCCGCGACGATCGCACGCGCGGCGGCCTCTGCGGCCCGGTCGCGGCGGCGGCGTGCGTCCATGAGCAGCCGCCGCGCCGCCGCCAACTCGGCCTCGGCATGTTGCGCCGCGGTGTGCGTCGCCATCGTGCCGGGCGCCGAGGCAGCGGTCGCCGCACGGAAGCGCGCCACCGCGGTGGCCGCCTCCTCCTGCGCCGCGACCAGCTCGATCCGGAACCGCGCCCATGCCTGCGCGGCGGACCGGAAGGCGGCCGACGCTCGCGACCAGCGGCCCGGCGCCTCGGCGAACCGGGCCCGGAACGCCTCGGCCGCGGTGCCGGTCCACGCGCCCACCCCGATCGCCTCCAGCCCGTGGGCGGTGGTCGCGCACCCGGCGGCGAGCGCGGTGAGGTGGTCGACGGTCGTCTGCACGGCCGCCGGATCGCCGCGCACGAGCGTGTGCGGGTCAGCGGTGTCTCCCAACTCCGGCTCGGCGAGCATCGCTACTCGACAACTGGCCGCAGATCGTCGACCTGGCCTGCGTACGGATCGTCACCCCGCAACGCCCTCGCGATCGTCCCCGGCCACGAGCGGGTGGCGACATCGCCCATGGTGTCGGCCCACTGCCCGCCCAGCTCGCCCCAGTCCGGCAGCCGGCGGTCGGGAACGATGCTCGCCCCCACGTCGTCCCACGTGTCACCGAACCCGCGCGGATCGCCCACGACGTCGAAGGCGATGCGCGCCAGCAGGCTCTGACCAGCGCCGTCGGCGTGACCGTAGACCGTCCCGGCCGCCCTGAGGTCGTCGGCCAGATCCACGCCCAGGCGAACGGCGTCGCGCACGCCCCACTCCCAGCGGTCGCAGAACGCGAGAAACGCCGAGGACAGCCCCGCGTGCCCGACATCGCCCGGCAGGGACCCCAATCGCGCCACGCCGCGCCCCGTCTCCGCCGCTCCGAACGGGGCGAGCGGCCGCAGCTCCTCGATCACCGCTTCGATGCCCCCCGCGGTCTCCGCGAGCGCGGCGGGCATCACCTCATAGCCCGGACCTGTCATGGGCCGCACGCTAGGACGATCGGGCCCGCCCCCGAGGGCGTTTGACGAAAGTCGTACCCGTAGACGGCGAATGGCAGCCATCGGCCGGCGCCAGGCAGGATGGACTGGTGACGCTCTCGGCGAACTCGACCCGCACCGGCATCGACCTCACCTGGGTCGACGCCGACGTGCGCCCCCAGGACGACCTGTTCACACACGTCAACGGCCGGTGGCTGGCCACACACGAGATCCCCGAAGACCGTGCGCAGGATGGCACGTTCGTCATGCTTCGCGACCGGGCGGAGGCCGATGTCCGAGCCATCGTCGAGGGCGCGGCCGGGCAGGTCGACGACGACGCGCGCCGCATCGCCGCGCTCTACGCCTCCTTCATGGACGTTGAGCGGGTCGAGGCGCTCGGCGTCGAGCCGCTGCGCCCGTTGCTGGACGAGATCGCCGCGGCGCCCGACCACACCGCGCTCGCCCGCGTCCTCGGTCGTCGGCAGCGGGAGGGCCGCGCGTCGCTCATCGGCTCGTTCGTCTCCACGGACGCGAAGGACCCCAGCCGCTACCTCGTGCACCTGAACCAGTCCGGCCTCGGGCTGCCGGACGAGTCGTACTACCGCGACGAGTCCTACGCCGAGATCCGTACGGCCTACCTCGCCCACCTGGAACGGATGGCCGAGCTGGTGGGCCTCCCCGAGCCTGCACAACTCGCGGAGGCCGTGATGGCGCTGGAGACGGAGCTGGCCGCGGCGTCCTGGGATCGGGTGACCAACCGCGACGCCGAGAAGACCTACACGCTCCTGACGGCCGCCGAGCTGCGCGAGCGCGCCCCCGCGTTCGCGTGGGACGCCTGGCTCGACGGTCTCGGCGCGCCCGAAGGGGCGTTCGCCGAGGTCGTAGTGCGCCAACCGAGCTTCGTCGAGGCCGCCGCCACGCTGTGGCACGAGCGACCGCTCACCCAGTGGCAGGCGTGGCTCCAGCTGCGCACCGCATCGGCGTGCGCCGATTTCCTGTCCGACGCCGTCGTGCAGCAGGACTTCTCCTTCTACGGCCGCACGCTCTCGGGCACGCCGCAGCTCAAGGACCGGTGGAAGCGCGGCGTCGCGCTCGTCGAGGCGTCGGTCGGCGAGGCCGTCGGGCGGCTGTACGTGCAGCGGCACTTCCCGGCGTCGTCCAAGGAGCGGATGACGGCCCTCGTCGCGAACCTCGTCGAGGCCTACCGGCAGAGCATCTCCACGCTGGACTGGATGGGCCCGGCCACCCGCGAGCGGGCGCTGGAAAAGCTCGCCAAGTTCACCCCCAAGATCGGCTACCCGGACAAGTGGGAGGACTACTCCGCGCTCGAGGTGCGCGCCGACGATCTCCTTGGCAACGTGCTGCGCGCCGGTGCCTGGCTCACCGACCGCGAGCTCGACAAGATCGGCAAACCGGTCGACCGGGCCGAGTGGTTCATGACGCCACAGACCGTCAACGCCTACTACCACCCGCGGCTCAACGAGATCGTGTTCCCGGCCGCGATCCTGCAGCCGCCGTTCTTCGACCCCGACGCCGACGACGCGGCCAACTACGGCGGCATCGGCGCGGTGATCGGGCACGAGATCGGCCACGGCTTCGACGACCAGGGCAGCAAGTACGACGGCGACGGGGCGATGACCGACTGGTGGGACGCCGCCGACCGCGCCGAGTTCGACCGGCGGGCCCAGGCGCTCATCGACCAGTACTCCGCGCTTTCCCCCGCGGGCCTGCCCGACCAGAAGGTCAACGGCGCGCTGACCGTCGGCGAGAACATCGGCGACCTCGGCGGCCTCACGATCGCGCTCAGGGCGTACCGGATCGCGCTCGGCGACGACGAGGCACCCGAGATCGACGGCCTCACCGGCTATCAGCGCGTCTTCTTCGGCTGGGCGCAGATCTGGCGCATCGTCACGCGCGAGGCCGAGGCGATCCGCAGGCTCACGATCGACCCGCACAGCCCACCCGACCTGCGCTGCAACGCCGTCATCACCAACCTCGACACGTTCCATGAAGCGTTCGATGTCCATCCGGGCGACGCGCTGTACACCGCGCCCGAGCACCGCGTGCGGATCTGGTGATGGCCAAGGTGGCGGTGCTGGGCACCGGGATCATGGGCGCGGGCATGGCCCGCAGCCTCGCGCGGGCGGGCCACGACGTCGTCGCGTGGAACCGCCACCCCGACAAGGCGCGTCCACTCGCCGCCGACGGCATCGCCCTCGCCGACACGCCCGAAGCGGCCGTCGCCGACGCGTCGGTCGTCGTCACGATGCTGTTCGACACCGCGTCCGTCGCCGCCGTGATGACGGACGCGGTCGGCGCGATGGCCGACGGTGCCGTGTGGGCGCAGACCAGCACGGTTGGCATCGACGGCACCGCCGAGCTCGCGGAACTCGCCCGATCCACGGGAGTGGGGTTCGTCGACGCTCCCGTGCTGGGCACCCGGCAGCCCGCCCAGGACGGCAAGCTCACCGTGCTGGCGGCGGGCCCGACCGACCTGCGCGCCGCCGTGACCCCCGTGTTCGACGCGATCGGAGCCAAGACCGTCTGGGTGGGCGAGGAGCCCGGCGCGGGGCACCGGCTCAAGCTGGTGGTCAACGCCTGGGTGCTGTCCGTCGTCGCAGGCACCGCCCAGAGCGTCGCGCTCGCGGAAGGGCTGGGGTTGGACCCACAGGTCTTCCTCGACACGATCGCGGGCGGCGCGATGGACGCGCCCTACGTCCAGCTCAAGGGCCGCGCCATGATCGCGGGCGACTACCCGCCCGCGTTCGCGGTGGACGGCGCGCTGAAGGACAGCGGCCTCATCGGCGACGCCTTGCGCGCCACAGCCATGGACGACCGGCTCATGACCGCGCTGAACGCCCTGTTCACCGACGCGGCCGCGGCGGGCCGCGCGGGCGAGGACATGGCCGCCGTGCGGGAGATTTTCCGCCAAGATCACCGGTTCGGTGCAGAAAGCGGCCAAATCTGACCGGCCTCGCACCGAACCGGTGATCATGCGGCCTGGGGTCAGACGTTGACGCCGTAGTCCAGCGCGATGCCCCGCAGCCCCGACGCGTAGCCCTGGCCGACGGCCCTGAACTTCCACTCCCCCGCCCGCCGGTACAGCTCACCGAACACCATGGCGGTCTCGGTGGAGGCGTCCTCGGTGAGGTCGAACCGCGTGAGCTCGGCGTCGTTGTCGGCGTTGACGACCCTGATGTAGGCGTTGGCCACCTGGCCGAAGCTCTGCCGCCGGGCGTCGGCGTCGTAGATGCTGACCGGGAAGACGACCCGCTCGACATCGGGCGACATCGCCGACAGGTTCACCTTGATGATCTCGTCGTCGCCCTCGCCCTCGCCGGTGAGGTTGTCGCCGGTGTGCTCCACGGTGCCGTCCGGGCTGACGAGGTTGTTGAAGAAGACGAAGTGCTGGTCGGAAATGACCTTGCCGGTGACATTGAGCATGATCGCCGACGCATCGAGGTCGTAGTCGGCACCGGTCGTGGTGCGCACGTCCCAGCCGAGCCCGACCAGGACGCTGGTGAGACCGGGGGCCTCCTTCGTCAAGCTGACGTTGCCACCCTTGGCGAGGCTGACTCCCACGTGACGCTCCCCCTTACGAGTCGGGCCCTTCGCGGGCCACCCTAGCGTCGCGCTCTGAAAACGGGGTGGAGACTCATCCCCCTCCCGTGGCAGCATCGGCCTGCGTGCGGAGTCGGGGTGGGTTTGTGCTGGTCACCGCCCTGACAGTCGACTCGATCGGCAACGGCCTGTTCGCCCCGCTTTCGCTGGTCTACTTCGTCCGGCTCACCGACGTGCCGCTCGCGCTTGTCGGGGTGCTACTGACGGTGGCCAACCTCGTCGCGCTCCCCCTGCCCGTGTGGGCGGGTGCGGTGGCCGATCGGATCGGCCCGCGACCGCTGGTGGTTGCGGCCGAGGCGGCGATGGCGCTGGGCTTCCTCGCCTTTGCGGCGGTGACGGGGCCCGTCGGGATCCTGGCGGCGGCGATGCTCGTCGCGGTCGGGGTGCGGGTGTTCTGGTGCACGGTCTTCACGCTGGTCGCCGACTACGCCGACGGGCGACCGGGCGGCGCAGGCGTCGACACCTGGTACGCGATCAGCAACGCCGCGCGGACGGCGGGGCTCGCACTCGGCGGCCTCGCCACCGGGTTCGCGGTCGCGGACGGGAGCGCGGCGGGCTACCGCGGGGTGGCCTACGGCGCCGCGGGATTCTTGGCGCTGGCGGCCGTGCTCGTCGCGGTCGGGGTGTGGGCCCCGCACCAGGCGGGTGCCGCGGACCGTCCTGCGGGCTACCGCGAGCTGGTGCGCGACCGGCCCTACCTCGGGCTCGTCGCCCTCAACACCGTCTACGCGATGACGAGCATGATGCTCGCGCTCGCCCTGCCGACCATCGTGCTCGCGGGCGCCGGACCGGCCTGGCTGACGTCGGTGCTCCTGGCCGCCAACGCCGTGCTCATCGCGGCGCTCTCGACCCCGGTCGTGCGCAGGCTCGGCGGGGTGCGCCGCACCCGCAGCATCGCGGCGGCCGCCGCACTGTGGGTGCTGTGGTGCGGGATGCTCGCGCTGGTCGGGGTCAGCGGCGGCACGACGGCGACGGTCGTCCTGATCGTCGGCACACTGCTCTTCACCGTGGCCGAAGCCATCCACGCGCCGATCTCGACGGCCGCCGCCGCGGGCGCCGCACCCGCCGCCGCCCGCGGCCGCTACCTGGCCGCTTTCCAGTACTCCTTCGCCCTCGCCTCGGTGATCGCGCCCGCCTTCTTCGGCGGCCTCTACGCCGCAGGCCATTCGCTGCCGTTCCTCGTGCTCGGCCTGGTCAACGCGCTCAGCGTGCCCGCCGTCCTGCGGCTGGAACGCAGACTGCCTGCCCGTGCCGTGCGCTAGTGCGGGAACGCCGTCCAGCGCGCCGCCGCCCACAAGGCGCCGAGCAGCAGCAACGCGGCCACCGCAACGGGCACGACGCTCACCTCGATGTCGCGTTGCTGCGTGGCCACTGTGCGCGGGAGGTCCCTGAGCACGTTCTGCAGCCGCCCGGCATCGTCGGCGGCGAAGTACTGACCTCCGGTGACGCTCGCCACCTGACGCAGGGTGCCCTCGTCGGCGACCAGGTAGCTGCGGGCGCTGGCGCCGCCGTAACCGCCGCCCGCGACCGGCGGGCTGCCGCCGCCGTAGCTCTCGAAGCCCCGACCGCCGAGCTGGGCGGCGCTGCACACCATCGCCGCCGGATTGCGGGTGCCGAACCCGATCGGGTACACGCGCACCCCACGCTCCGCCGCTGCCTTCGCGGCGTCGACGGGCTCGACACCGGTGGTGTTGGCGCCGTCGGTCAGCAGCACGACGATCTCCGGCGCGTAGGTGCCCGGCGGCCGCGCCCGCGGCCCGGCGCCCCCGCCCGTGCCGGGATCCGTCGGCGCCACCGCCGGGTCGATCTCGGCGATCGCGTCGACGGACTTGAGCATGGCCGCGCCGATCGCCGTGCCGCGGCCGGTGGTCAGGCCTTCGAGGCTGTGCAGCAAGGCGCCCCGCTCGGTGGTCGGCGCCACCGTGAGCTGCGCGAACCCGGAGAAGACGACCAGCCCGATGCGCGTGTCGGCGTCCTGGTTCTGCACGAAATCGCGGACCGCGGTCTCGGCCGCCGTGAGCCGGTTGGGCGTGACGTCGGTGGAGCACATCGAGCCCGACACGTCGAGCGCGAGGATGATCGTCGAATTGGCGATCGGCACGTCCATGCTGACGTGCGGCCGGGCCGCGGCCACGCCGAGCAGCGCAAGCGCGCCAAGCACCAGCGCGAACGGCACGTGCCGCTTCCACGCCGCCCGCTTCGGCGCCGCGGCCCGGATGAGCGCGACGCTGGAGTGGCGCACCGCGTGCCTGCGCCGACGTCGGTTCTGCCAGACGTACGCGGCGACGAGCAGCGGCACGACCAACAGGGAGAGAAGGGCCAACGGCCACTGGACACCCATCGCTACACCGCCCGCCCGAACCACACGAACGCCAGCCCGACGCCCGCGAGCAGCAGCAACGCTCCCGCCGCGGCGAAAAGGCCGGTGAGCTCAATGTGCTCGTCGGCGACCGTCCACGCCAGTGCGATCGAGTCGTACACGGACGCCAGCGCCTGCTCGTCGGCCGCCGAGAAGTACTTCCCGTCGGTGCGCGCGGCGATCTCCTGCAGCAGCGGCTCGTCCAGCCGGGTGGCGATCTGGAAGCCGTCGAGCGTGAGCACCGTGCCCTCCGGCTTGCCCAACCCGATCGGATAGACCTTGACCCCGGCCCCGGACGCGATGTCGGCGACGTCGAGTGGGTCGGGCCCGACGGTGTTCTCGCCGTCGGAGAGCAGGATCACCGCGGCCGAGCCGTGGTAGCCGAGGTTCTGCCCGCGAGGTTCGAGGGGGTTGGCGGGCCCGGGATCGATCAGCACCGGCCGCCCGACGATCGTCGATAGCGACGTCTGCAGGCCGCTACCGAGGGCGGTGCCGCCCTGCGGGGTGAGGCGGTCGATCGCGGCGAGCACAGCGCCCTTGTCCGTGGTGGGTTCCTGGGTCAACAGCCCGCTCCCGCTGAACGCGACCACGCCCACCCGCACGCTCGTCGGCTGCTTCTGGACGAACGTGCGCGCGGCGGCCTTCGCGGCGTCGATCCGGTCCGGCTCGAGGTCCTTGGCCGCCATGCTGGCCGAGACGTCGAAGGCGAGGATCACCGTGCCCTCCCGGCGGGGCTGCGGCACGGTGGCCTCCGGCCGTGCCAGGCCCGTCACGAGCACCACCAGTGCGAGCAGCAGCAGCACCGGGGGCACGTGGCGCCGCCATCCCGTCGTCGTCGCGCGCGGGGCGACCAGACCGAACCCGGCCAGCCGCGCACGGCGCGCCGCCCGGTCGTGCAGCAGCTTGCGGTACCAGAGCACCACGAGTGGGACGACGACGAGCGCGAGCAGCATCCACGGCCAGACGAAGATCAGCCCTGATGGCGCGGTCGCAAGATCCGTGGTGGACGCATCTGCCTGCGTGGCCGGGAGACTCATAAGCGCCGCCGCCGCTTGCGGAGCTGGGAGATCCGGAACAGCGCGCGGACCAGGTCCTCGTCGGTCGACACGGTGAACAGGTCGAGCCCTGCCGACCGGAGGTCGGCCACGAGCGTCGACTGCCGCTCGTCGGCCTGCTCGCGCAGGCGCAGCTGGAAGCCGGGGTCGTCGGTGTCGACGAAGATGACCTCGCCGGTCTCGGCGTCCTCCACGTAGATCATCCCGGCCGCCGGGAGCTCGAACTCGCGTCGGTCGACCACCTGGATCGGCACCACGTCGTGGCGGCGGCCGAGCTGGCCGAGCAGGCCCTGCCACCCCGGCTCGGTAAGGAAGTCCGACACGATCACAACGAGCGAGCGCCGCTGCAGGATTCCCATCGCGGCGCGCAACGCGGCACCGAGGTCCGTGCTCCCCCGCTCGGCGTTCGCGGGCGCGGCCAACATCTTCGCGAGGATGCGCAGCACGTGGTTGCGGCCGTTGCCGGGCGGGATCGTCTCCCGCACACGCCCGTCGAAGAACAGCGCGCCCACCCGGTTGCCCCCGCGCGACAGCAGCTGCGCCACCGTGGCCGCGACCTCGGTGAGGACGAGGTGCTTGCGCCGCTCGACGGGCCCGAAATCCATCGAAGCCGACGCGTCGAGCAACAGCCACGCCGTGACCTCGCGGTCCTCGACGTACTCCCGGACGTGCGTGATGTCGGTGCGCGCGGTGACGTTCCAGTCGATGTGCCGCAGGTCGTCGCCGTACTGGTACTCGCGCAGGTCGGCGACGTCGACGCCCGTGCCGCGAAAGACCGTGCGGTAGTCGCCCTGCAGCCGCCCATCGAGGCGGCGCAGGACGCGCCACTCCAGTCTGCGCAGCACCCGCTCCGGCGTCAGCGCCGCCGTATCGATCATGACTTGTGGGTGCGGACGCCCGGCTCGACCTGCGGGAGCGCGATCGAGTCGAGCAGGGGGTCGAGCAGCGCGTCGGGCGCGACGTCGTCGGCGAGCGCCTCGTAGGACAGCACGATCCGGTGCCGCAGCACGTCCTTGGCGAGCTCCTTGGCGTCGGTGGGAAGGGCGTAGTCGCGGCCGCGCAGGAACGCGAGGGCCTTCGCGCCGAGCACCATGTTGATCGACGCCCGCGGACTGGCGCCGAACGACACATAACGGGCGAGCTCAGGTAGGCCCGCGCCTGCGAGGTCGCGGGTCGCTGCGGCGATCCGCACCGCGTACTCGATGATGTGCGGGTCGACGTACACGTTGTCGGCGGCACGCTGGAACCCGCGCAGCGTCTCGGTGTCAATCACCGCCTCGGGCCGCTCCGGCGTGCTGATCATCCGCTCCACCACGACGTACTCCTGCGTCGCCGTGGGATACCCGACAAGCACCTTGAACATGAAGCGGTCCAGCTGCGCCTCCGGCAGCGGGTAGGTGCCCTCGGACTCGATCGGGTTCTGCGTGGCCATGACCAGGAACGGGTCCGGCGCGGGGAAGGTCTCGCGCCCGATCGTCACCTGCCGCTCCTGCATCACCTCGAGCAGCGCGCTCTGCACCTTCGCGGGGGCGCGGTTGATCTCGTCGGCGAGCAGCAGGTTGGCGAACACCGGCCCGAACGACACCTGGAACTCGCCGTCGCGCTGGTTGTAGATGCGGGTGCCGATGACGTCGGCAGGAACGAGATCGGAGGTGAACTGGATCCGCTGGAAGTCCCCTCCGATGGACTGGGCCAGGGTCTTGACCGCCATCGTCTTGGCGAGGCCCGGCACCCCCTCGACGAGCAGGTGTCCGCGGGCGAGGAGCGCCACCAGCATCCGCTCCAGGAGCCCGTCCTGACCGACGATTGTCTTCTTGACCTGGTACAGGGTGGGTTCCAGGGGCAGTTCGTGTTCCATGGGTCTCCCACTCGGTGCTGTCGGTGTGGTCACTGCTGGGGGCCGCCCGCCGCGCCTCCCGCGGTGGCTATCGGCACGGCGAACCCGATGCCCACGAAGAAGTCCTGCTTGGCCGGGTTGGCCAGCGCAGTGACGATGCCGACCACCTGCCCGGCCCGGTTGAGCAGCGGCCCACCGCTGTTGCCGGGGTTGACGGCGGCGTCGAACTGGATGAGCCCGGACAGCGTGGTGCCGCTGCCCGTGGGAATGCTGCGGTCGGTGGCCGACACGACGCCCGCGGTGAGGCTGTGGGTGAGGCCGAGCGGGTTGCCGACGGCGTAGACCGCGTCGCCGACCGGCGGTGGCCCCGCCATCACCGCGGGCACCACCACGTTGGGCAGCTGGTCCGGCGCGAGCACGGCGATGTCGCTCTCCGGTTTGCTCACCGTCAGGGTCGCCCCGGCCGTGGTGCCGTCGGCGAACCCGAGCTGGATCCGGGTGGCGCCGTCCACCACGTGCAGCGCGGTGAGCACGGCGCCCGCTGCGTTGATGACGACGCCGCTGCCGAGCCGGGTGTCGATGTCGCCTGTCGCCCCGGCCGGATCGGCCCGCTGGGCCGTCACGGTGACGAGCGACGGCGTGATCGTGTGGTCGGCGGTGGTGGCGTCGGGCGGGGTGTTGCGCTCCTGCTCCTGCGCCTGCTGGAGGCCGTGCTGCACGGCCCTGTCGACGTCGGCGTGGGTGAGCGGCGGGGGCCCCTTGGGCAGCAGCCAGAACCCGAGTGCGAGCACGGCGACAACGGCGACGGCAACGGTGAGAAGCGCACGCCGCCTGCGCCGACGGGACCGGTCTGCTCGTGCTGTCTCCGGCTCCCCAACCGGCGACGCGGCATCGGCCGGTCGCATTGTGCGCACATTACGCCGCGGACGGAAAAATCGAGGTGAAAGTAGCGGAGCGCTCTCAGTTCGCCTGTATGTGGCGGCCCCTGATCAGGGCGAGGTACAGCACCGCCGCGACCACGGACCCGGCGATGAGGCTGATGTCCACGCCACCCGCGATGTTCGCGAGCGGACCCTGGAACAGCTGGGTCTGGATCATCAGCAGCCCGACGATCGACCCGACGACCCAGGCCAGCGTGGCCTGCCAACTCCAGCCTCCGGAGTACCAGTAGCGGCCGCCGGTGCGCCCGCGGTTGAACACCTGCAGGTCGTCGGGGTCGTAGTGGCCGCGGGTGAGCACGAACCCGATCCCGACGATCACCGCCCACGGCGCGGCCAGCTCGGCGAAGATGATGAACGCCGCGGTCACCGCGGACTGGATCGTGGGCGCGAGCAGCCCGAGGTAGACGAGCACGACCCCGATCACGCCGATGATCGTGGTGGCCTGCGCGCGGGTGACGCGGACGACCACCGCCTCAAGGTCGAGCCCTGCGCTGTAGAGGGACTGGGCGACGAGCCCGACCCCGCCGAACACGGCGAACGGCAGCAGCAGCACGGCATACCAGACGGGCGACTCGTTGGCGACGCTCACCGTGAACGGCGCCGTCGGATCCTGAACAGCGGTGGTGACGATCGCACCGATCGCGGCGGGCACCACGAACCCGAGGAAGATCCCGGCCGAGCCGATCCAGGCCAGCCTGCTCTGCGAGTGCAGATCGGAGCGGATGTAGCGGGTCCAGTCGCCCAGGATCGTGCAAACGAGCAGCGCGCCGGAAACCCCGATCGTCGTCGCCACCAGGAACCAGGTGGGCCAGAACGAACCGAGGAGCGGCTCGCCGCCCCCGTAGCTCCAGTTGATCGATCCCGCGAACGCGAACGGCATGAGGATCATCGCCAGGCCGCCGAGGACGCAGATGATCGCCGTGCAGCGCACCAACCAGCGGAAACCCCAGATCGCCACGGCAACCGAGACGGCCGCGACGAGCGCGTACGCCACGGCCTCGGTGCCGGGCGTGTCGGGCAGCCCCAACAGCCTTCCCGCGACCGCGACGCCCGCCGAGCCGCTGACCCACACGGTGAGGGCCACCGAGACCAGGCACGTCAGCAGCCCGATGAAGCTGCCGATGAACCGCCCACGCACGCCGAAGGTGGCGCCGGAGGACGTGGCGTTGTTCGTCGCGGTGCGTGAACCGATGAGGATCAGCGGGACGAGCAGGATCTGCCCGACGATGGTGCCGACGGCGATCGCAGAGATCGTGGCCCACAGCCCGAGCCCGAACGACATCCCCAGCCAGCCGAAGGCGATGGCGCCGAGCCCGACCGAGCCACCGACGAAAACCACGAAGAACGTGCCCGGCGTCGACGTGCGGTCACCTTCGGGAATGCGGTCGACGCCGTTGCGTTCGAAGCCGGACGGCCCGATGCCGTGTGGCCGTGCGACCACCTCTCCCGGCGCCCCCTGCGGTTCAACGCCCATGCCCGCGTCCTCCCGAATCTCTGCTCCAACGATCGAGTGACGAGAGAGACGCTATTTCGTCACCGTGTGCTGCGCACCGCGACCCTATAGGGAGCGGGCCGAATCCTAGTGGCTGAGGCGGGATTCCGGCGCGCCACTGTGATCCGGTCGGCGATGGGCGGCGGCATGATCGACAGCCTAGCCGCTTGCGGGTAGCCCGATCGGGGGACTCAGGGGCCGGTGACCGCGGGGGCGGCCACGTAGCCGTCGTCGATGCCGATGAACCGTTTCCACGGCTCGGCCAGGCGCAGCTGCGGGCAGCGCTCCGCCAGGGTCGTCACCGCGGTGACGGCGACCTCCCGGACGTGGTGCACACCCCCGCACAGGTGGTAGCCCGAGCCGAAGCCCAGGTGCTTGCCGTTGTCGCGCGCAGGGTCGAACCGGTCGAGCGGCTCCCGATGCGGGCCGGGGACATCGCGGTTGGCCGCGGTGAGCCACATCAGCACCTGGTCGCCGGGCTGCACCGGCACCTCGCCGATCCGGAACGGCTCCCGCACGAACCGGCTCGCCTGGGGGAACGGGTTGCCGATGCGGATCGCCTCCTCGACGGCGGCGCCCGCGTGCGCGGGATCGGCCATCCGCCCCCACAGCCCGTGTTCGACGGCGAGCCCGGCGGCGAGGGTGACCGCGGCGGCCGTGGCCACCGTGCTCACCGACAGCGAGTAGACGATCCCCCACGCCTCGCGCTCGGAGATCAGACCTGTCGCGACGAGCTCGCGCGCCTGCGCCGCGACACCACCGGCGGGCGGACGCGCCATCAGGGCGCGGTAGTGGTCGTCCATCCCCGAGGTGGTCAGCATCGGCCAGTGCTCGAAGAACTCGCCTTGGGCGATCTGGTCGTCGACGGCGTAGGTCACATCGGAGGTCTCGACGCCCAGCCAATCGGCCGTGGACGACACGACGACCGGCATGGCGTAGTCGTGGTACAGGTCGAACGCCTGCTCGGGCCCCGGGACCAGCGCCTCGGCCGCGGCGCGCGTCGCCTCCCTGCCGTGCGGCGGCCGCGGAAGCCGTGAACCACGGAGCCATGGTGGTGCGCAGCGCCCCGTGCCTGCCGGGGCAGCCGCTCATCGTCCGACGATCGGTGGCCCAGACGAACGCGCTCACCGGATGGAGCCGGTCGCGGTCGTCGGCCGACACCATCTCGGTGACGTCGGCGGTCACCCGGAGCGCGTCGCGCAGCAGGCCGCGGATCGTCGCGTAGTCGTGGACGTGCACGACCTCGCCGTCGCGATGCGGCGCGACCGTGGGGTCGTAGCAGGGTGCGGGCCGCGGCGTCGGATCGCTCCGCATTGACCGGGCTCCCTCCGACGGCGTCGCGTGCCCTCACGGTACGCGCAGGCGGGGCCGACTAGGGTGGTCACGACGATATTCGCGCAAAGGGCGGTGAGGCGGTCATGGCAGGCGCACGCAATGGGAGTCAGCCGCCGGACACCTTTGACACCTCGGTCCCCCACTCCGCGCGGATCTGGAACTACTGGCTGGGCGGCAAGGACAACTTCTTGGCCGACCGCGAGGCAGGCGACGAGTTCGTCACGCTCTACCCGCTGCAGTTGGACAAGGCGCGGGGTTGCCGCCATTTCCTTTCTCGCGCGGTGCGCTACCTGGTGCGCGAGCAGGGAATACGGCAGTTCCTCGACATCGGCACCGGGCTGCCGACGGCCGACAACACCCACGAGGTCGCCCAGCGGGCGGCACCTGAGGCGCGGATCGTCTACGTCGACAACGACCCCCTGGTCCTCGCCCACGCCCGCGCGCTGCTCACCAGCTCGCCCGAGGGCGCCACCAGCTACATCGACGCCGACATGCACGATCCCGAAGCGATCCTCATGGCGGCGACCAAGACGCTGGATCTCGATCAGCCGATCGCCCTGCTGATGATCGGGGTTCTCGGCCACGTCGCGGACTACGACGAAGCCCGCTCGATCGTGCGCAGGTTGCTCGACGGGCTGCCGTCGGGCAGCTATCTCGTCGAGACGGACGGCACCGACTCGAGCCCCGAGTACCTGGCGGCCATCGAGATGTACCGCGACAGCGGCGGTGTCCCCTACAACGTCCGCACCCACGAGCAGATCGCCGGGTTCTACGCCGGGCTGGAGTTGGTCGAGCCGGGCGTCGTGCCCATCCACCTGTGGCGGCCGGAGCCCAACGTCTTCCGGCAGGCCCCCGACGTCTCCGAATCGGGCGGCGTCGGCCGGAAGCCCTGACGCTCGAGGACCATCCGCCGCTGCCCGACGTGGTGTGGCGGGCAGTGCGCCGACGGCCTGAACAAGGACATGCGACTAGTATGACGGTCGTCATGACGACCAGGAGCCCCCGCGAGCGCACGGTCCGCAGCGCCGCCTTGCTGTTCCGCGAGCGCGGCGTCGGCCGCACCGGCCTGCGCGATGTGGTGGAGCACGCAGGCGCGCCGCGCGGATCGCTGCAGTACTACTTCCCCGGCGGCAAGGAGCAGCTGCTCGCCGAGGCGATGAAATGGATGGCCGAGCGGGCCGCCCGTCCGCTCCGCACGGCGCTGACCGCCGACGAGCCGCCGACACCGCGGGCGGTCGTCCGCGATCTGCTCGACCGGTTCCGGGAGCTGCTCACCGTCACCGAGTTCCGCGGGGGTTGCCCGATCGTGGCGGGCGTGGCCGACGCGTCATGGGACAGTCCCACGGTGACCGACGCCGCGCGAGAGGCGTTCGCGGTGTGGCTCGCGCCGCTCCAGGATGCGCTGGTCCGCGGCGGGGTGCCCGTGGAACGGGCGGCCCGGCTCGCCCTGTTGGTGGTGAGCGCCGCCGAGGGCGCGGTGGTGCTCAGCCGCGCCCGACGCGACCTCAGCGCGCTCGATGCGGTGCAAGAGGAGCTGGACCTGCTGCTCACGGTCTAGATTTCCGGCCCGTGAGCAGCGGGATGGAACCGATCCGGGATGTCGCACCGACAGCGCCTATCGGCCGTGAATGGGTGGACTGGGCCGTGGCGCGCCTGCGCGCCGACACCCGACGAAGCGCGGACACCCACCTGCTGCAGCTGCGCACCGCGCCGGAGCTCGGGATCGACGTCTACCTCAAGGACGAGTCGACGCACCCGACCGGCAGCCTCAAGCACCGCCTGGCCCGGTCGCTGTTCCTCTACGCCATCTGCAACGGCGACATCGGTCCGGACAGCACCGTCGTCGAGGCCTCCAGCGGCTCCACCGCGATCAGCGAGGCGCACTTCGCCCGGTTGCTCGGTCTGCCGTTCGTGGCCGTGGTGGCCCGCTCGACGAGCCCCGACAAGGTGGCCTTGATCGAGCGGGAAGGCGGCCGGTGCGAGTTCGTGGAATCCGCGGGTGACGTCTACGCCGTCGCCCGCCGCCTGGCCGAGGTGTCCGGCGGCCACTACCTCGACCAGTTCACCAACGCCGAGCGCGCCACCGACTGGCGCGGCAACAACAACATCGCCGAGTCGATCTTCGAGCAGCTGGTCGCCGAGCCGCACCCGGTGCCCGCGTGGATCGTGGTGGGCGCGGGCACCGGCGGCACGAGCGCGACGATCGGGCGGTACCTGCGCTACCGCGGCCTCGCCACGCGCCTCGCCGTCGTCGACCCGCAAGGCTCGGCCTTCCTGCCTGCCTACGCGCGCGAGGTGGCGCACACGCCCGGATCGCGCATCGAGGGCATCGGACGGCCGCGGGTGGAGCCGTCGTTCGTGCCGCGGGTCGTCGACCGCATGATCGGCGTCCCCGATGCCGCCTCGGTCGCGGCGATGCTCTTCCTCGACGACCGGTTCGGGCTGCGTGCAGGCCCTTCCACCGGCACCAACCTCTACGGCGCCCTGCTGCTGGCCTGCGAGCTGCGCGCGACGGGCCGCACGGGCAGCATCGTGACGCTGATGTGCGACCGCGCCGACCGCTACGCCGCCACGTTCTGGGACGCCGCCTGGCGCCGCGACCAGGCGATCGACACCGTCCCGTACCGAGAACACCTCGACAGGGCGTGGGACACCCTCACCTGGCGTCAGTAGCGGACGTCGCTCAGGAGCGGCGGTCTGCGGGTGTCACCGGGCCCGGTCCGCAACCAGACCGACGGGGTTCAGCTGCGGCAGGGTGCCGCTGTCGAGCACGGCCGCGGCCAACGGCGTGAGCAGTGTGGCGAGCCGGGCGGTCGCCGCTTCGCCGAGCATGTGCCAGGGTGTCGCGGCGGCCATGTCGGTCGTGTCCTCGATGTCGGCGTGCAGGCGTCGGCCTGCGGCGGTGAGCTGTCCGTCCGCGGTGAGGACGCCGTCGGCACGGAGCGTCGCGACACCTGCGGCCCAGATGACCTCGTCGAACTTGCGCGCCGTGCGCAGCACCTCCGGGTCGGTCTCCCCCGCGGCGCACTTGATCTGGTGGGCCTGCACGGGCGTGATCCCGCGCGCCACCAGCGCCGCGACGTGGCCGTCGCCGCGGTGCTCGCGCAGCGTCGTGGCAGCCTGCCAGAGCGCCAGATGTGGCTGGTCGGGTCGAGGCAGCGCCTGGTTGGCCGCGCCCAGCACCCGGCCTGCGCAGTCGGCAGCCGTCGCGGCCTGCCATGCGAGCTCAGCCGCCTCGGCCGTCGTGGACGCCGCAACGGCTTCACCCCACAGACGGCGGAGCGCTGCGCCTGCCCCTTCGAGCCGGGCGGCCAGCGCGTCCGCGGGCGTGGTCAACGTCCAGGCGTCGGGCAGCGCCCTGCCGATGCGGTCGGGATGGAACCCGAAGAACGCGGCCGTGGCAACGGCCGCGCTCACCGCGCCCATCGGCGCCACCCGCTGCGCGGTGTAGCCCATCCAGAAGCCCTTCATGCCGAGCGCGTCGGCCGCCGCGCGCGCTTCCGGGGTGAAGTACGTGACCACATGGATCGGCTCAAGGAGCTTCCACATCCGACGCGCCTGCTTCATCGATCCTCCTCGCGATATGACGTCCGTCATAGTGCCCGATGGACGCGGACGGCGTACAACAGGGGCTATGACAACCGTCATAATCGAGCCGCTCGACGCCACCCCCGACGCGGTGCGGGAGTTGGTGCGTGCCTGCTCGCCGACGTCGTTGCAACGGCGGTTCTTCTTGCCGGGGCCCATGGACGCGGACACGGTCTGGGCCCGCTACGGGCACTACCTGCTGGCCGGGCCACCGCCCGGCGCGGCCGTACTGGCCGCGGTGGGGGGCCGCCCGGTCGGGCTGCTCAACCTGAACGTCGTCGGGATCAGGACGGTCGAACTGAGCCTGCTGGTGGCCGACGCCTGGCACCACGAAGGCGTGGCGACCCGGCTGCTCGACGCAGAGCTCACCCAGCCGCGCTGGGCCGGGTGGACGGTGCAGGCCCTCGTGCAGCCGGACAACGGGCCGGTCCGGTCATTGCTGCACAGCACCCGGTTCGGGCTCTGGCAGCTGGTCGCCAGGGACCCCTCCGCCTGGGAGTTCGCCCTCGCACTCGCACCCGAGCAAGCCCTGGCGGCGGCAAGCTGATCACCCGATGAGTCGTCCGACGCTCTCGACGGCGACGAACAGGCCGACGGCCCCCAGCATCACGGCGAACGCGCGGGTGAGCGTGGCACCGGAAAGGTGGCTCGCCAACCGCTTGGCCACCAGGCTCGCGACGATGGCGGCCACCGTGAACGGCGCGATCACCTGCCACTGCAGGTGCAGATCCGTTGTGCGCGACAGGATTGACGACACGGCGTTCAGCACGATGATGTAGAGCGACGTCCCGACCGCGAGCGCCATCGGCATCCGCAGGACGATCACGAGCACGGGCACGACGAGGAAACCGCCGCCGATGCCGAGGAATCCGGTCAGGAAGCCGACGGCCACACCACCAACAACGATCTTGACGGCCTGTCCGGCGACGGTCCGGCGCACCGCGACCGCCGTTACCGTGCCACCCGCCTCGGGCGAAGCCCCGGGAGATTCGTGGCCGCGCCACAGCATCGCGGCCGCGGCGGTCAGCGTCAGGCAGGCGAACGCGATCAGCAGCACCGGTTGGTCGACGTGGCGGTTGGTCAGCGTGCCGAGGTAGGCGGCGGGGATCCCGACGACGCCGAACGCCGTGCCGGTGCGCCATTCGACGCCGCGTTCCCGGATGCGGGCGATAATCCCGACAAGCGAGGTGACCCCGACGATGAGGATGCTGCCCGTCGTGGCGTCGTGGGCGTTCTGGCCCAGCACGTAGACCAGCGCGGGCACGGCGAGCGCACCGCCGCCACCGCCGAGGCCGCCGATCATGAACCCGACGACGATCCCGAGCACCGCGGCGAGGACGGCCGTGGCGGTCACCCGGGGCGCTCCTTCCCGACAGCAGTCAGGTCGTCCCAACGATCGGGACGACCTTGACTAATGTACGGTCATTAAGGAGCGGGCGGCAAGCCGAACAGTCAGAACGGCACGGACGACGCGTGCGCCGACCGCACGGCGGCTGCGATCCGGGCGACGAGCCGCGCGATCCGGGAACGACGTCTGCCGTGCGCCGCGGCACCAGGCACGTTGGTGGTGGTCATCGGAAGTCCCTCGGGTCGAAGCGGGCTGGTCCACCACGCAACGACCCGCGCGTGCGCGGGCCGCTACGCGGCCGGGCTACAGCGCCGGTCGTCGACCGAGAGCTGGTCCATCGCCATGAGCGCGACGCAGAAGCTGCGTCCCGCCAGCGTGGACCCGAATGCCATGTCGACAGTGCACCACCGATCGGCGCGCGTGACAACTTGGTGAACACGAGGGCAGCGCTGCCCCTCCAACTAATGCCCCTCCAACTCATGCGGTCCCGGAGTTTCGTCGATGCGTTCCTGTACGACTTGGCGCCGGGCTAGGGCCACGAACGTTGCCGGGTGATCGCGTGATCCAGGCGGCGGCTCGCACGGCGCCGCCCGAAGCTCATACCGGGCGTATCTTCGATGGCGGCAACGCCGCGAGGCGTCGTCTGGGCGCGCGAGGACCCGGTGGACGTTTGTGGCCACCGCACTAGCCACCGCCACCGCTTGAGCCACTGCCGCTCCCACCGCTGCTCGAGCCGCCTCCGCTCCCATCGCCGCTCGAGCCGCCTCCGCTCCCACCGCCTCCGCTTGAGCCACCGCCGCTCCCGCCGCTGCTTGAGCCGCCTCCGCTCCCACCGCCGCTCGAGCCGCCTCCGCTCCCACCGCCGCTCGAGCCACCCCCACTCTCGCCGCCGCTTGAGCCGCCGTTGGACGGCTTCTTGTTCCCGGTGTGCGCGGTCCCGCCGCCGGTGGCGGGAGGCGGCGCGGGGGGATTGGGCGCCGGGTTGGCAGGTACCGCGGGCGCAACGGGACCGGCAGGCGAAGCGGGACCGACAGGCGCAGCGGGACCGACAGGCGGAACGGGACCGACAGGCGGGACAGGACCGACGGGCGGAACGGGACCGGCAGGCGCGGCCGTACCTGCGGGCTCGGACGTGGCCGATGCACCGGCGGTGACGGTCTCGGTGCCGGGTACGACCTCCGTGGCGGTGATGGAACCGGCCGACGCGGCCCCCGTAGCCGTGGCGACCTCCGTAGCGGTGGCGCTCGCCGTTGCTACAACGCCATCCGTTGCGGTGGCGGCGCCGGACGACGTCGCGACGCCGGTCTCCTGCGTGGCGGACGCGACCGCCGTGCCCGTCGCGGTCGACGGCGGCGACGTCCCGCCGGTCCCGGGTCCGCCGCCGGACTGACTTTCATCTTTCCCGGCGTGGTTGTCGCGGAAATCCCTGCCGATGAGGGCCTGCGTATTCGAATCTACGGCTACCTGCAACGCGAACCTGCTCGACCGATCGCGATAGACCGCTTGATGGGTGTCCCTGTCCACGACGACGAATTCCTTGACCTCCGTCGGCGCAGGCTCGATGGAGGTCACCGACTCGGCCTCGAACCCATCCCACTGCGGCCCCTCATAGTGGACCTGCACGCGTGGTGCGGGCGGCTGGAGCGGATTTCCGCAGCGGCAACGGACGCGCGGCAGTCCCTCCGCGTCGACGAGCACAGCCGTTCCGGCCTGCAGCACCGACTGGAACGGGGTCGCAACGCCGTTCTCGAAGCCGTGGTTGGTGATGGCCGTGTCCGTTCGCAGGTCTAGAGCGGTGAGCGACGCCATGAAGGCCGGGATCGCGCTCGGTGGGATGACGAGAGCCGCCGCCCACGCCGCCGCCATGCTCGGGTTCGTCATGAGGTAGGACTGGATCGCCGCCGGATCGCAGGTGTTGGCGTTGCTGCCGCCGTAGAGGCCGGGGGTGTTCCCCGGCACAGCGGCGTGCCCGATCATGTGCACCGAGGGCTGCGGCTTGCTGGCGGCAACGGGCAGCTGTTCGAACGGCACGAACGCGGGCCGCGGCGAGGGCGCATCGGCGGGCTCCATCAGGACTGCCGCGGCGAAGGCGGGTTTGTCCACGTACAGGAAGGTGCCGACGCCGACCAGAACGCCGATCAGCAGCAGCACGGCCAGCCGTCCCACAGGCACTCGTCTCAGGTCCATCGCCGTTCTTCCTCTGCTCTCACGATCAGGACGGGGCCACGATCGACTTCATGCCCGCGGAGTCCAGAAATTTCTGCTGGCCGCACAAGGTGGCCGTCGCGTCGGTGTCGGGACCGTCGAGGACCAGCGTCACGGGGTAGTCGGCGTACTCCCATACGCAGGTGAACCGTGGTCCGGACGCGGTCACCCGTGCGCCGCCGACCTGGGTGCCGAGCTTGACGGGTGAATCCGGAAGCGTGAAATCGTTCAACGTCGGCGTCATCATCTGTCCGACGAGCGTCGTGAGGATCGATCCCGACGCCTTCCGCCAGAAGACGTCGTAGCTGATCGTGGGGGTCAGGCACTCGGCCGAGTACAGGTCGACGCCATAGCGGGACTCGGCCGTCCGACAGCGGTCGGTCGGCATTCCGGGCCACACCGACCGGGAGGCGGCGAGGATCGCCTCCGCGCAGTTGGCCTGGGCCGCCGTCGTGCAGCTGTTGACGCCGACGCCCGGCGGGCTGTTGGTCGGCGGTGGCGGTGTGGTCGACGGCGGGGTCGGCGATGTCGAGGGCGGCGGCGGCGTCGGCGTCACGACAAGGGGGTGCAGGAGCAACACACTCCCCACCGCGATGAGCGTCGCGATCACCGCCGCGAAAAGACGGCGTGACCAGTCCGGCAGGACCGCGCGCACGCGATCGGAGAGCGGCGTCGATTCCGGACCGTTTTCGATCGAGCGGCGCGCCCAGTCAGCGGCCCCCACGGCGACCGCGACAGCCGGGTCGCCGCGACTGATCGGCGGCGTGCCGACTTCTCGCTGCAGCAGCCAGCCGAGCAGCGGGATGCGCGATGATCCACCGACGAGGTAGACACCGGCGAACGGCAGATCTCGGGGTGGCGCCTCCTGCCTCGCCTTGCTCACCAGGCCGACGGCCTCCGTAAGCCCCGGCGGCCGCCCGGAACCGCCCACGATCAAGTTCTCCAGATCCCGGCGGCTGATCTGCACCGGCACGCCCACAGGCCCGCCGGACGAAGGCACGGGAACCTCGATCGGCAGGAGGACGTCCACCGAGAGCTGCTCTTTCACCGAACGGGCGAGTTGGCGGATGTCGAGGGCGAGCTCGCGGTCGCGCGGGTCATTGGACGCACGGAGCTTGTCGAAGAGCCCGTCGTCGCCGCCTGCCTGGTCGGCCATGAACCGGGCCAGCCGCAGGTCGAAGTCCTCCCCGCCCGCCTCGTCGATGCCGTTCGGGCTCCCCGCGACGACGAGGTGGGGCCCGTCCCGATCCACCGTCGCGATGTCGACGGTCCCCCCGCCGAGATCCAGAACGACGATCCGGACCGGGGAGGGCATCTCCGGAATCTCGAGGACGCCTTGCGCCGCGGCCACCGGCTCCTCCATCGGCAGCGGGTTCGGCCACGCCTGATCAGTGGCCTTGCGCGCCGCAGCGAGGAGCAATTCGATCCGCCCGCCCGCCCATCCGGCCGGGTGGGTCACCACGTAGCGCACGGGCGGGCGCGATCCGTACTGCTTCTGGGCCTCCCCCGCGGCGAACCGGAGCACCGCGGCGATGGCGTCGATGACCGGGATGCTCTGGCCACCGAGCGCGACACTGCCGTCGCGGATACGGCTCTTCGGTGTCGGCTCGAACCACGCCAGGTTCCGGCGGGCCGCGTTGATCGCCAGTTCGCCGACGAGCCACTTGCCCCGACCCTGCAGCATGACCGCAGAGGGCATGCCGATCCGACCGTTGAGCGTGAGCGACCGTACGCCGTGCACGTCGCCGACGGCCGCCACCGTGTTCGTCGTGCCGAAGTCCACGGCGAACACCCAGTCACCCGGGCGGATCATGATCGCTGCCGATGACGGCGGGCCGCAACGGCCCACGCCACCAATTGTTCGATCTCCGCCTCGACGCCGTGCAACGCCGACGCCGAGGCCCTGCGTTCGGCCAGCACGGCACGGAGGTCGGCGCTCGACGATCGGATCTTGGCCAGCTCGTCCGCGAGCCGTGCGAGCTCCGTCCGACGTGCGTCCAGCAGCCTCGGAAGGGTCTGCTCCACATACGCTTCCCCGGCCTTGAGGCGCTCGTCGAGCTCCCGACGGAAGGTTGCGCGCGCCTGATCGGCGGCCGCGTCGACCCACGCGACCAGCGCCGCCCGATGCGCGGACTCCCCGCTCTCCGTGGCCTTGAGCAATCCTGCGCCTGCGGCGAGCGCAAGTCCTGCGGCGATCACCCCCGGACCGGTGAGCACGGCCATCACGACGGCAGGCGCCGCCAAGATCTCTACGAGCTTGGCGAACATCTCCGCGGACGCGACCAGGTCAACGCTGCCGCGCTGTGACGAACGGTCGGGTGGCGGCAGTCCGATCTCGAACCGCATCGGCGTGGTGTTCGAGGTCATCGGCCAGCGATCGGCCCCGCCGAGCTGGCCCATGACGAAGGCGACGACCGCGGTGCAGCGACGCGCGGTGTCCTCGAGCGCATCGACCGCCGCCGCGCCGAGCTCGCCGACCATCCGCGACGCAAGAGCCGCACGCTCGCTTGCCGCACTCGATTCGATGCTCGCCCGGTAACGAGACCGCAGCGACTCGACGACCTCGTCGTAAGCCGTGTGTTGCCGCCTGCGGAGCAGGTCGAGCCGGTCGCCGACGAGCTCGGCGATCCGCGGGCCGTTGCCCACCTCTCCCTTCAGGTCGGCCATCTCCTGCCCGATCTGGTTCTCCCGATCGGTGTTGCCCGAGAGGACGGCGACGACCTCGTCCGAGCGGTCGACCAGCGCTCGGCAGATCTCGGCGAGCACCCGGGCCGCGTTCTCGAACCGCACCAGCTCGGCGCCCGAGCGGCTGTAGCCGTGCAGCGTGTCGAGCAGCGGCTCGATGCCCGACAGGGCACGCAGGCGGCTCGACCGGTCCGCGTCCGCGACGCTTGCCGCCCTGTCCGCGAGGGGGGCAGCGACGGTCAGCACCGGCACGTCGCCCAGCCCTGCGGTAGCCGCGATCCGCTGCTTCGTCTCCTCGACCACCCGCTCGAAATCCGGGTTGATGTCACGTTTCGTCGCGGCGACCACCACGGTCGGCACCCGACGGGCCGCTTCGACCAGGAAGCCGAGCTCGGGTGCCAGAATCGGTTGTCCGCAATCGCAGACGAACAACAGCGCGTCCGCTCTGCGCAGGGCGGCCAGCGTCGTCGTCGTGTGTCCGGGTGAGAGGCCGCCCACGCCCGGTGTGTCCACGAGCACGAGGTCGCGCAAGGCCATTGCTGCGATGCGCACCTGAACCCCGATGACCGGCTCCCGCACATGACCCAACGCGACGTAGCGCTCGAGCTCGTCCAACCGACAGGAGCGCCGGACCGGCTGGTTGGGCGAGCTCGGGTTGGCCAGGATCACCTCGGCGCCCTCCGATTCGCCGTAGCTGACCTCCACCCAGCACGTGGTGGTGATGTCGACCCCGACCGGGCTGAGGAGCGGGCGCCCGATCAAGGCGTTGAGCAGCGTCGACTTGCCGCGCTTTGTCTCGCCGACCACGCACGCGCGTATCGGCTCGGCTGCCTCGACCGGCTTGACGTCGTCGAGAGCCCGGAGCAGGTCCGCGCGGCGGGCCCGCTCCGCCTCCGCTCGGAGCCGGTCGTGGAGCCGCTGGAGCCGGGCGAGCTCGTCGACGCCGACCTCGCCAGTGCGCGTGCTACCGGGGGCCATCGGCAGACCTGTGTTCGGGCACCGCGTAGACGACGACATGGGCGGGGACGAGCACCTGGTCCTCGTCCCTCCATCCCGCCCGCAAGAGGTGCGCGACGGTGTCGTCGTGCCGGGCGTCGTCGGTCGGCATCGTGTCGATGATCTGGTGCACGGCCGGGTCGAAGGGCGCGCCGTCCCCCGGCTCGACCCGGCGTGCCCCGGCCGCTTCCAGCAGCTTCGCCGCCTGCCACGTGAACTCCTTCGGCAGCCTGGCCAGCAGATCGGCCAGGCCCCGAAGCAGGGCGGTCCGCTGCATGAGCAACATCTGCCGCTGCGCGAGCAACGCAGGCACCTGTGGATCGACCGGTGGCGGGCCGGTTTGCCCGGGTTTGGTCTCGGTGTTGCCTCCTGGTGGCGGATTCGCCCCCCGCGGTCCACGGCTCCTGGCCATCGTCAGCGCCGACGCGGCCAGAACGCCCGTCAGACCGGCGGTGACTGCCGACAGGACAGCCGGAAGCCACGTCGACGGCGCCGGGGTTGTCGGACCGGACGAGATCGGTGGCGGCGCGCCGGCTGCCACCGCCGAAGTCGGCTGGTCAGGGGCGGATGTCGGCGGCCGCTCGGCGGCCGAATGACTCGCCTCCGCGTCGGGAGGCGTCGGCGGTGTGCCGACGACCTTCTCAGACCCGGACGGCTCCACGGAGGCGAGCGTCTCCGGCACCGCCGCGGCCGGGGACGGGCCAGAAGCCGTCGGGGTTGCCTGCGGCTCCGGCGTTGTGGTCGTCGGCGCCTCCGGCGGCTGGGTTGCGGCCTGCGTTGGGACCACCGCGGTGGGTGCGGCCTCCGTCGGGGTCAGCGTCCACACCAGGAGGAAGGCCACGACGGCGCCCAGGAGAGAGATCAACGCGACGGCGACGAAGGAGCCCGTCCGAAGACCTGCAGCCATCAGCTTCACCCCTCCCCGGCCATCTGCCACGCGCGCACCATGACGTCGGCCACCTTGCGACCGGCCAGGTCGGCCAGCTGCGCCCATTCCCGCCACTCGCCGACGGCCTGCGTGATCTCCCTTCGGGAGGCACGAGGCGGCCTGCCTGCCTCCGAGGTCAGCCAGAACGTGACCATCCGCCGGGCCTGTTCCTTGAGCGCGGCGGGCAACGTGACGTGGTCGGTGGCGAGGAGGCGGGCCATGTCGATCACCCGCAGCGGGAACATCTCCTGCCGATCGAACATCCACTGTGCGTCGTCCTGCAGCTTTCGGTCACCCGCTCGACGCGCGCTGTCAATGAGATCGTCAAGGGCCCTCGCCGCCTTGAGCACGTCGGCGCGCCTGCCGAGCACGGCGTTCAGCTGGCGACGCACCTCGTCGATCCCCGACAGCTCGCGTACGGCCTGGGTCAGCGCAGTGGCGGTGGCCGCAGCCCCGGAGTGCACCTTGTCGAGCACCCGAACGACACCGAACGGACCGAGCAGGCTCAACAGCTCACGCCGCACCTCCGGCCCGACCGGTCCGGGCTCTTCGACGAACATCTCGCCGCTGATCAGGGCCATGCGGATGGCATCGCGGTCCCACGCCGTCGCCAGCTCGCCGATCGCGCGCGCGTGCGCCGCCGTGAGCGCCCCGGTGGCCGCCGTCTCCGCCAAGAGGCCGATCACCGGCAACACGGCCGCGAACAGATCGGCGTGGCGAGCCGACATCTTCGCGCCGAGTTCGACCGCTTGCGGCCAGGCCGTCCGCGGGTCGTCCCCGGTCTGGTCGGCCCGCGTGAGGATCCCGATGGCGGTACCCGCGCTGAGCCGCTTCGCACCGGTGCCGCTGCGGAAGGACTTGACGGCGTCCGCCTCGTCCTGCGTGACCGGACCCATGAGGCAGTACAGGAGGGCATCGGCGTCGGCCGCCCATTCGCCGGTGTCCTCCCGCATCCGCTTCCGGACTTCCGGCTGTTCCGTAGCCGCAGAGGCCAGCCCCGGGGTGTCGATCAGGGTGACCTCTTGGAGCAGCGGCGTCGGCAGCGTGACGTCGACGTACTTGATCTGTGAAGCGTCCGTGCCGAGTTCGGACGGCAGCCTGCCGCCCTCGAAGGGGACGGCGGTAGGTTGCCCTCCGGCCCGGGGCATCAGCGACGCGGTGAAGAAGCGGTCGTGCCGGAACTGGTACACGACCTTCGTGCATTCGCGGCCGTCCGTGGGCGCAACTGCGCTGCCGAGGAGCGCGTTGAGCAGTGTCGACTTTCCGGTCGAGACCCGACCGACTACCGCGGTCCGCATCGGCGACCGCAACCGCTCCCTGCAGCGTCGACCGGTCAAAGCGACCTCACGGTCGAACGATTGCTCGGCCCGGGCTGCCAGTTCGGCGACCGCTGTGGTTATCTTGTCGGCGTCGCGGGTCAACGTCGGTGCCCTCATCGGATTCGCAGTTTCGTGCACATGGCTGTGTCCAGTGTCGTCGCCGCCACCGCGACACGGCGTGCGCAGAACTGCGTATTGATCCATTGGTCTCGACGTGGGCCCCGAGCCCTTCATGATCTCGGCGAGCTGCTCTATTCGGGTAGTCGCCGCATTGAAACGTACGTCGGCCATCGCCTTGCACCTCTTCAGTTGGTTGGCGATGAGCAGCGAGGTGCCGAGATGGACGTGCGACGTCGAGAGGCCGAGTGGCTCGACTTCACAGCCGAGTTGCTGACCGACCACGGGCGCGAACTGCCGGTCGAACGGGTCGCCCATCGCCTCCTCGCCACCTTTGGCAGCCTGGCCTGCGCGTTTGCCGCCCCTGGCGGCGAACCGCCGCGCTTCCGCATCTGGCACACCGCGAATGGCGACGGCGGCTCGTACGAGCTGTGGTGCCTGCGGGACTGGGAGCCGTACTTCCGATCCATCGGCACCGAACACCATCTGGTGATCCCGATCGAGTCCGCGCCACGCCGGTGCAAGACGTTCATCATCGGCAGGGAACGCGGCTATTCCGTCCCCGAAGTCGAGTTCACGGAAGTGCTACGACGCCTGCTGGTCGGTATCGATCGCCATTTGACCATCTTCGCAGGCGACGCCCGCGACCTCTGCTCGACGAATGAATTTGATCGAGATCTGACCCGACGCGAGATCACCGTGCTGGAGCTGGTGGCCAGCGGTATGACGGCGGCGGCGGCGGGCCGCCGACTGGCAATCGCCGAGCGAACTGTGCATAAGCATCTCGAACACGCATATCGGAAGCTCGACGCGACGGACCGGATCTCCGCGATACTGCGTGCCAAGCGCCTGGGATTGCTGAACTGACACCACGCCGCCTGCGAGCGCCACGTCCTCGATGCGCTCGTGGCCGCCGACTTCGCACCCCTTGGTGCCACTTCGCACCCCGCCAGCGGGGTGCGAAGAAGCCGAAAGGGTGCGAAGTGGCGTCCGCGGGCTGCGCGCCCCGGTACTCGGCGCAGCCGGTGCGGCTGTACCGCTGACCACGGCGGCTTCGCGGGCTAGTGTCCATTTGTTGATCCGTGCTCTCACGAACCGGGGGTGTCATGCCGATCTTCGTCTACCGCTGTGCGTGCGGGAACACGTTCGAGCGGCTGGTCGCACGGGACGCGCCGCCGCCCGAGTGCCCCGATTGTGGGAGCCCAACCCACAAGATCCCGGGCCGCCCGAGCATCGGCCGCGGCGCGGGAGCGAGCCCGGCGTCCGGCGACGTCGCGCTGCCATGGCGGGGCGCGGTGGCGAAGGGCGCGGACGGCATGCGGCGTGAGGCGCACCTTCGGGAGAACATCGTGGCGAAGGGTCGCGAGTACCCGGGCAACCCTGGTTCCGGCGCCGCCTCGCCGAGCAACGACTGACCCCGGACCAGGAGGGCCCGGTGATCGCCGATGATCACCTCGGACGGAGGTGGGTACCGCCGTGACCGTCGCCGAGCGCAGCGTTCCCTTCGTCGGCAGGTCCGCCGAGGTCGCGGCGCTGCGGGCCGAGCTGGCGGCCGCCCGCACGGGCACGCCGCGCATCGTGGTCGTGCAAGGGGACGCAGGCATCGGCAAGACGGTCCTCCTCGAGCAGTTCCTGGCCACCGAAACGGACCTGACCGTGCTGCGGGCGACCGGCGAGCCGTGGGAGGCCTACGTCGCCTACGGCGTGGTCGACCAGATCATGCGCGGCGCCGGGGTCAGCACAGCGCGGCTGCTGGTCAGCCGCGACCGGTCCTTCCCGCCCGAGGAGCCGGTCGGCGTCGGGGCCTGGATCCTGGACGTGCTCAAGGAGCTGGACCAGAAGGCCCCGGTCGCAGTGATCGTTGACGACGCCCACTGGGCCGACATCGACTCCCTGCGGGCCTTGCTGTTCGCCGCGCGCCGGTTGGTCGACGAACGGGTGCTGCTCGTGCTCGGTCAACGCATCGAGGACGAGGAGCGGCTCCCCGAGGGGTTGCGCAGGCTGGCAGGCGGCCGGACGGGCACGACGGTCGCTCTGCAGCCCCTGCCGCCGTCCGACGTGCACGAGCTGGCGACAGCCCTCGGCGTGCGCGGCTTCTCCACCCGCGCGGCGCGGCGGCTGCACACCCACACCGGTGGCAACGCGCTGTACGTCAAGACCATGCTCAGCGAGCTGCCCGAGAAGCGTTGGCGCACCTGGAACCCGACGCTGCCCGCGCCGCGTGCCTTCGCCGCGCAGGTGCTGCGGCGGCTGGCCGCGGCCGGCGCGCCGACCAGGCGCCTCGTGGAGGCCGTCGCGGTGCTCGGCACCACCGCGCCGGTGGGGGCGGCCGCCACGTTGGCCGGGGTACCCGACCTCTTCGCCGCGCTCGACGAGGCGTCGGTCGCCGGGTTGCTACTGGTGCGGGAGGACTTCGGCATCCGGGAGGTCGCGTTCCCGCACCCGCTGGTGCAGGCCGCCGTGTACGAGCAGCTCGGGCCGCTGCGCCGGATGCAGCTGCATTCGGCGGCCGCCGAGTTCGTCGAGGACGAGGGCGCGCTACTGCGGCACCGGGTGCTGGCCGCCACCCCCCCGAACGCGGAGCTGGCGGGCGAGCTGGAGGCGTTCGCGCGCCGCGAAGCCGCCGTCGGCGCCTGGTCGAGCGCGGCGTGGGCGCTGGTCGAGGGCAGCAACCTCAGCCCCAACCGAGAGCTGCGCGAGCAGCGTCTGCTGCTCGCCGTCGACGCCACCGTCGGCGCGGGCGACCTGCACCAGGCCGAGATCTTCGCCAGGGACGTCGCGTCGTTCGGCCGGGGGGCGTGGCGCGACGCCGCGCTCGGCTACCTGGCCATCCTGCGCGGGCGCCGCGACGAGGCCGAGGAGCTGCTTGACCACGCCTGGCGACTGTCCGCCGACGATCCGGACACGTCGGTGGCCGCCGTGGTCGCCCAACGGCTGGGCCTGCACGCGGTCGGGCGGCTGCGCGGCGACGAGGTGGTCCATTGGTCGACGCGCGCGGTCGAGCTGGCCCGCCCCGGCGACCCCGTCCGGGTGGAGGCCGAGGCGCTGCTCGGGCTGGGCATGGGCTGGGAGGGCCGGATCGACGAGGGCATGACGGCGTACGAGGCGCTGCTGGGTCGGGTGAACGCGGACGAGCACGGTCCCCAGCTGGAGCGCATCCGGATGGCGCACGGCTGGCTGCGGCTGGTGGGCGGCGACGTGACCGGCGCGCGCGCATCCCTCGCGATGAGCGCACCCGCAGCGTTGCGGGCCGGGTCGGTGCGGATCGCGGTGTGGTCGTTCTCCTGGCTGGCCTACGCCGAGTTCCTGCTGGGAGCCTGGGACGAGGCGGCGGCCGACGCGGAGCGCGCGGTGTCGTTGCTCGACGAGTCCGGCATGGAGTGGCTCCGGCCGCTGGCCCGCTACGCGGCGACGCTCGTGCCCGCCGCCCGTGGCGAATGGGAGGCGGCCGAGAAGCACTTGCGCGCGGGCACCGCGCATGCGGGCGACTACGAGCTGATGGTGGTCGCCGCCGCGCTGGCCAGTGCCGATGTGGCGGCGGCTCGCGGCGAGCAGGAGAGCGTGCTGCGTGCGATGGAACCGGTACTGGCCATCGAGCACCGGGCGGGCGTGGACGAACCCGGGTTCTGGCCGTGGCCGCACGTGTTCGCCGAGGCCCTGATCAGCGCGGGCAGGCTGGATGAGGCCGAGGCCCTGCTCGGTCCGCACGAGCGGTTGGCGGCCGATCGCGGCCGGGCGGCCATGGCGGCCCGGCTGGGGCGGGCGCGCGGACGGCTGGAGGCGGCCCGCGGGCAACTGCCGAACGCGGAGCACGCCTATCAGGGCGCGCTGGCCACGCTCGCGACCCTGACCATGCCCTTCGAACGCGCCCAGGTAGAGCTGGCCTACGGGCAAGCGCTGCGCCGCGGCGGGAAACGCCGCGCCGCCGCGACCCAGCTCCAGGCCGCCCGCGACCGGTTCGCCGCGCTGCGGGCCGTCCCGTTCCTGGAGCGCTGCGAGCGTGAGCTGCGCGGATGCGGGCTCACACCTGCGCGGCGAAGCGCCTTCGACCCCGGCAAGCTCACCGCCCAGGAGCAGGCGGTGGCGCGGCTGGTCGCCGTCGGGATGAGCAACCGGCAGGTGGCGGCGGAACTGTTCGTCAGCGTCAAGACGGTGCAGTTCCACCTCACCCACATCTACGCCAAGTTCGGTATCGGGTCCCGGGCCGAGCTGGCCGCTCAGTTCCGCGAGCGATCGGGAAGCAGCCACCCCGGTCCGGAAGCGCTCACGTGAAGACGCTGGTGAACGCGTCGTTCAGCTCGCGGGCGTGGTAGAAGATGCCCTTCGCCAGCTGGTCGACCGTCCAGTTGATGGTCGGGAAGTCGGCCTGGACGCGGTAGCCGAGGCCCGCGAACACCTCGTTGCGGTTCCCGGCCGGGTCGAAGAAGTAGATCGTGGTGCCGCGGGTGATGCCGTGCCGGGTCGGGCCGATGTCGATCGGCACGTCGTCCATCGTGAAGATGTCGCCCGCCCGCAGGATCGAACTCCAGTCCTCCAGGTGGTAGGCGAAGTGGTGCAGCTTGCCGTTGGGGCCCTTGATGAACGCGATGTCGTGCGGTGACTCCCCGCAGCTCATCCAGGTGCCGATGACCTCGGGCTCGTCGATGCTGGTGACCACCCGCTCGGCGGTCTTGAAGTCCAGCACTTCCCGCAGGAACCGTTCGTTCAGTCCGGGGTCCTCGCAGGGCATGAGGGCGTGGTCGATCCAATGCGTGCCGACGCCACGCAGGTTCCGTGGCCAGGCCTCGGGGTTGATCGCGCCGGTCTCGGTGCCCGCGTACTCCATGTCGGTGTAGAGCTCGACGGTGTGCTCCGAGGGCAGCGTGATCCGCACCCCCTCGCCGACGGTGAGGTTCTCCCCCGCGGAGAAGCGGCCGGTGGTCACGCCGAACTGCTGGGCCCGCTGTTCGAAGGTCGTCATGGCGTCAGGGCTCTCGACCTTGTAGCCGAGCTTGACCAGCCCGACGCCACCTTCTTCGAGCACCAGCGAGTGGTGGTCCCACTCGTCCCAGCACTTGAGGTAGAGCTTGCCGGGCTCGGATGCGACGACCTCCATGCCCAACGTGTTGGAGTAGTGGTTGCGCGCCTCCTCAAGGTCCGTGACCCGCAGGTGGACGTAACCCAGTCGGATTACGGCGCTCATGGCGATCCTTTCGTTGGTGTGGTTGCGAACAGGAAGCCGAGAACCCGCCGCAGCCGGTCGCCTTCCTGCAGTTCGATCACGACGTTCGTGAGCGGGACCGCGCGGCAGCTCAGGCAGATGCCTTCGACCCGTTCGTCGTCGGTGAGCACGCTGTCGGCAATCGGACGTTCGTAGCGCACCTCGCCTTCCAGCAGCTGCACCTTGCAGATTCCGCAGCCGCCGCGCCTGCAGCCGACCCGGTACCGCAGGCCGGCCCGGCCCAGAGCGCGCAGCAGCGTCTCGTCGCCGGTCGCGGTCACGCGCACGCCGTCGGGCAGGATCGTGATGTTGTTTTCGGCGGCCTTCAGTTCCGGGTCAGCCACCGTGCACCTCGACGCGGTCGAGCCCGTCGAACTCGGCGACGAACCGGTCGCCCACGCGCAGCGGCACCGCGGCGGTGAGGCCGCCGGTGAGCACGATCGTGCCGGGCTCGATCCGCTCGTCGCGGGCGGCCAACGCGCCCGCCAGCCAGGCCACCGCGGCGGCCGGATGCCCCATGGCCGCTCCGCCCGCTGCGGTGTCGAAACCGCCCGCGAACGCGAACACGCAGCCCAGCACGTGCAGATCGACGAGCTCGGCTAGCCTGCGCGGCCGATCACCGAGCACCACCCTGGCGGCACCGGCGTTGTCCGCGATCGAGTCGACCAGTCGGAACGGTTGGGCGTAGCGGGAGTCGAACACCTCGATCGCGGGATGCACGGCGTCGATCGCGGCCAGCACGGTGGCGATGTCGGCGTCCGGCGGGATCGGGCGCCCGATCACCACCGCGAGCTCGGGCTCCGCCCGTGGATGGATCAGCTCGGCCACCGGCAGCTCGCCCGACGGTACGAGCATGTCCGCGGTGATACGGCCGTAGACCGGCTCGCGGATGCCCAGCGCGTCCCGTTTCACCTTGCTCGTCATGCCGAGCTTGAAGCCCACCACCTGCTTTCCTTCCGCGCGCTTGCGCCCGACGAGCAGGTCCTGGGCCGCATATCCGACGCCTGCGTCCAGGAATGGGTTCCTACTACTGAAGGGCCGGATCGGGGAACGCTCCCGTTCGGCGGTCAGCAACGCGTCGGCCATGAGGTGCGGGGTCGTCATTCCGGACCACCTCCGGCGAACCGCAGGCTCACCGCGCCCAGATGCGCGAACTCGGCCGAGAAGCGATCGCCCGCACGGACCGGAAACATCCGGGTCAAGGCCCCCGCCAGCACGACGTCGCCGCGGTGAAGGCCCTCGCCAAAGTTGGACAGCATGTCGGCCAGCCACGCGAGCGCAGCGGCGGGGTGACCGAGCGCGGCCGC
Organism: uncultured Actinomycetota bacterium; assembly: GCA_963736375.1. Taxonomy (GTDB): domain Bacteria; phylum Actinomycetota; class Actinomycetes; order Mycobacteriales; family Pseudonocardiaceae; genus Pseudonocardia. The sequence continues at coordinate 63,680 of CAVTOL010000015.1, read as the reverse complement.
TCCTGCGCCGCTGTCGATCGGACGGCCGTTGCGCGAGAACAAGACGCCAAGCAGTCGCAGGTCCAGCCCCTGTACGGGCACGGGCCGCGTGCCGAGCACCACTTTGGCCGCGCCCGCGTTGTCGGCGACGCTGTCGGCGATCCGGCTTCGCCAGTCGACGATCCGGCTGTCGACCACCTCGATCGCGGGCAGCACACCGCCGATCGCACCGAGCGCCTCGTCGACAGACACGCCGGGACCCACCAGGTCGGCGGCCAGCACGAAGGCGAGCTCGGCTTCCACGCGCGGCGCCAGCAGCTCGGCCAGCGCGAGTTCGGCGCCGTCGTCGACGAACATCTCCTCGAGCAGCACCCCGAACGTGGGCTCGTCGACGCCCAGCAGCTGCTGGGTCCGCCGCGAGGTCAGTCCGAGTTTGCGGCCGCGCACGGCACCGCCCGCCGCCGTCCGCCTGGCGATGTTGTAGGCCTGGATCGCGTACCCCTCGGCGATCCCGAGCTCGGGGTGGGTGTCGGTCAGCGGGGCGATCGCCGCGCGTTCACGCTCGGCGCGCCACAGCGCGTCGGCCATCTCGGCGACGGCCATGTCCGAAACACCCATGTGCAGCACGGTGTCACCTGAAGACCCCGGTTGGCGCAGGGAAAAGCCCTAGGTTTTGCTCAGTGGTAGCGCGCCTGATCCCCTGACGACGTCGGTCACGCCGCGCCCCCCGACCGCGCCGCGGGCCTCGCGACACCCCTCCCGACACACGAACTGCGCCGCTACCTGCCAGGACGTCACACCTAGGCGTTCGCCCGGCGCGAAGCCGCCTGACCAGCGGCGACGCTGAGGCCCAAGCCAATCGAGCCAACGGAGGTCAATCGGCGATGACGGAGACTCTGGACGAGGTCAGACGGAAGATCGACGGAGCCGTGCAGGTGGATCCCGAGCACGGGCTCTACCGCGGCCGCCGGGAGGCGTTCACCGATCCCGAGCTGTTCGAGCTGGAGATGAAGTACATCTTCGAGGGCAACTGGATCTACCTCGCCCACGAGAGCCAGCTGCCCAACAACAACGACTACCTGACCACGTACATCGGCAGGCAGCCGATCGTGATCTCCCGCGACAAGGAGGGCCTGCTGCACGCCCTCATCAACGCCTGCAGCCACAAGGGCGCGATGCTCTGCCGCCGCAAGAAGGACAACCGCGGCACGTTCACCTGCCCGTTCCACGGCTGGACGTTCCGCAACAGCGGCAAGCTGCTCAAGGTCAAGGACCCGCGCGGCGCGGGCTACCCCGAGCAGTTCAACACCGAGGGCTCGCACGACCTGACGAAGGTGCCCCGCTTCGAGTCCTACCGCGGCTTCCTGTTCGGCAGCCTGAACCCCGACGTCGTCCCGTTAACGGAGTTCCTCGGCGGCGCCGCGAAGGTCATCGACATGATCGTCGACCAGTCCCCGGAGGGTCTGGAGGTGCTGAAGGGCTCCTCCACCTACACCTACGACGGCAACTGGAAGGTGCAGGCCGAGAACGGCGCCGACGGCTACCACGTGTCGGCCACGCACTGGAACTACGCGGCCACCACGTCCCGGCGCACGACCGGCGAGTCGGCCACCGAGACCAAAGCCATGGACGCGGGCCAATGGGGCAAGCTGCGCGGCGGTTATTACGCCTGGGCGCACGGCCACGTGCTGCTCTGGAACGAGTGGGGCAACCCGGAGGACCGGCCGCTGTGGAACCGCCGTGAAGAATGGGCCAAGGAATTCGGGCAGGCCCGAGCGGATTGGATGCTGAGGTATTCGCGCAACCTATGCGTCTACCCCAACGTCTACATCATGGACCAGTTCTCCTCGCAGATCCGTCATTTCCGGCCGGTCTCCGTTGACCAGACCGAGGTCACCATCTACTGCATCGCCCCCAAGGGCGAGAGCGCCGAGGCGCGCACCGCGCGGATCCGCCAGTACGAGGACTTCTTCAACGCCAGCGGCATGGCCACCCCCGACGATCTCGAGGAGTTCCGCTCCTGCCAGAAGACCTACCTGGCCGGGGCCGCCCCGTGGAACGACATGAGCCGCGGCGCCGAGCACTGGATCGACGGCCCTGACGACGACGCCAAGGAGCTGGGTCTCGACCCCGTCTCCAGCGGGATGCGCACCGAGGACGAGGGGCTCTACCTGGTGCAGCACGGCTACTGGAAGAAGGCGATGCGCGACGCCGTGGAGGCCGAGATCGCCGTGATCGCGAACGGGAAGGGTGCCTGACATGTCCGTGTCGCAGAACGAAGTCGAGCAGTTCCTCTACCGCGAGGCCCGCTACCTCGACGACCGCGAGTTCGACAAGTGGCTGGAGTGCTACGCCCAGGACACCGAGTTCTGGATGCCGTCGTGGGACGACGACGACACCCTCGTCACCGACCCGACGACCGAGATCTCGCTGATCTACTACAACAACCGGGGCGGCCTGGAGGACCGGGTCTTCCGGATCAAGACCGACCGGTCCAGTGCGACCAGCCTTCCCGAGCCGCGGACCGGTCACAACATCTCCAACGTCGAGATACTGGCCCAATCGAGCGACGTGGTCGAAGTGCGGTTCAACTGGCTGACCCTTTACTACCGCTACCAGAACATCGACCCCTATTTCGGCACCTCGTACTACACGATCGACTTCACCGGCGCCGAGCCGCTCATCAAGAAGAAGAAAGTGGTGCTGAAGAACGACTACATCCACCACGTCGTCGACATCTACCACGTCTGAGGGGCGCACCATGAGCTACCAGATCGCCCTGAACTTCGAGGACGGGGTCACGCGGTTCATCGAGTGCAGGCCGAACGAGGTGGTGGCCGACGCGTCGTACCGGCAGCGGATCAACATCCCATTGGACTGCCGGGACGGGGCCTGCGGCACGTGCAAGTCGTTCTGCGAGTCCGGCCGCTACGACGGCGGCGACTACATCGAGGATGCCCTCACCGACGACGAGGCCGCCGAGGGTTACGTGCTGACGTGCCAGATGGTGCCGGAGTCGGATCTCATCCTGCGCATCCCGGCCACCTCGGACGTGGCCAAGACCAGCATTGCCACCCATGCAGGCACGGTCTCGTTCGTCGACACGGTGTCCGACACCGCGATCGCGTTCGGGATCAAGCTGGACGCCCCCTCGGCACTCGGCTTCCTGCCGGGGCAGTACGTGAACATCCAGGTTCCGGGCACCGACCAGGCCCGTTCGTTCTCGTTCAGCTCGGGGCCCGGTCAGGATGAGGTCGGCTTCCTGGCCCGCAACACCACGCACGGCGTGCTCACCACCTACCTCCGCGACCGGGCGAAGGTGGGCGACAAGATCGAGTTTAACGGCCCGCTGGGCGGCTTCTACCTGCGGGAGATCAAGCGGCCGGTGCTGTTCCTGGCCGGGGGCACCGGGCTGGCCCCGTTCCTCTCGATGCTGCACAAGATCGAGCAGAACGGCGGAGCGGAGCACCCGATCCACCTGATCTTCGGCGTGACGAACGACGCCGACCTCGTCAAGGTCGACGAGCTGGACGGCTATGCCGCGCGGATGGCGAACTTCAGCTATTCCTGCACCGTGGCCGCCGCGGAGTCGAACCATCCGACCAAGGGGTTCGTCACCCACCACATGCAGCCCGAACACCTCAACGAGGGTGTGGTGGACATCTACCTGTGCGGGCCGCCGCCGATGGTCGACGCGGTGCGCAAGCACCTGGCCGACCAGGGCATCGAGCCCGCCAGCTTCTACTACGAGAAGTTCGCGGGCAGCGGCGTGGTCAGCGAGATCGGCGAGATCCACGTCAAGGTGCCCGAGTCGAACGAGGCCTTCGACGCGCGGATGGCGCTGGAGGCCGGGGCCGCGGCCATCGTGTGCGGCAAGCTCTCGGCCGACCAGTTGGCCCAGTACCGACGGCTGGCCGTCGCCACGGGCCAGCACATCAAGGATGGCCAGTTCACCGACGCGGCGGGCTTCCGCGAGGCGAACGCGGCGTTCCACCTGTTCCCGGTGCAGGCCACGGGCAACCAGACGTTGGTACAGGCGCACCGGCGGCTCCAGGTGGGCGAGTACATGGGCCAGGTGCTCTCGCCGACCGTTGAGTTGGTCGGCGACATCAGCCAGGACCACCGCGACATCGTCGACGCCTTCGAGAAGTGCGACCTACCCCGCCTGCTCGCGGTGATGGCCGAGCACAACGAGCACGCCAAGTCGACCATGCAGGCAGGCATCGAGCGGGCCGGAAGCAGGGCCTGAGATGATCTACGCCGATCGCTTTGCGGGCAAGGTCGTCGTGGTCACCGGCGCAGCGCAGGGCCTCGGCGAGGCCGTGGCCACCCGGGCGGCGCGTGAGGGTGCCGCGGTGGCGTGCGTCGACCGCTCCGAGATCGTCCACGAGGTGGCGGCCAAGCTGGCCGCCGAGGGCGCGCAGACCGTCGCGCTGACCGCCGACCTTGAGCGCTATCTCGGCGCCTCGACGGCGATGGCCGCGGCCCGCAACCAGTTCGGCGCCGTCGACGTGCTGATCAACAACGTCGGCGGCACGATCTGGGCCAAGCCGTACACGCACTATGCGGAAGCGGAGATCGAAGCCGAGATCCGGCGCTCGCTGTTCCCGACGCTGTGGTGCTGCCGCGCGGTGCTTCCGATCATGGTCGCGCAAGGCGGAGGGACCATCGTCAACGTCTCGTCGGTGGCCACGCGCGGGCTCAACCGGGTGCCCTACGCCGCGGCCAAGGGCGGGGTCAACGCGCTCACCGCCTCGCTGGCCTGGGAGTACGCCGAGCACGGCATCCGGGTGGTGGCCACCGCGCCCGGCGGCATCGAGGCGCCGCCGCGGCGGGTGCCGCGCGGGTCCGCGGTCGAGCAGTCCGAGCAGCAGAAGGCCTGGTACGCCACGGTCGTCGATCAGACCGTGTCCTCGTCGTTGCTGCACCGCTACGGCACGCTCGACGAACAGGCCGCGCCGATCCTGTTCCTGGCCTCCGACGAGGCGTCCTACATCACCGGCACCCGGCTGCCGGTCGCAGGCGGTGACCTCGGCTGAATCGGGAAGTGGTGAACGACGATGACCGTCGATCATGTTCTGATGCCCTCGATCAGCAGCCGCAGCGCAGCGTGCGATCGCGGCGATCGCCAAGGCGGAGGAGCTGGCGGTCGACGTGCGCGTCGCCGTGACCGACGCCAGCGGGCACCTGCTCGCGATGGCCCGGCTGGACCGCGCCCCGCTCCCGCGCAGCCACATCGCGCAGGACAAGGCGTAGTCGCTTGCCGCCTTCGGCGGGCCACCAGCGACTGGTGGCGGCTGCCCCGTCTGAGCCCGCGCTCCTGCCCGGCGCGCGGCCGACGGCGGCGGGGCCACAACCCACTCGCACCGGCGTTGCCGTCCCCGCACCGGCGTCCGGACGCCGGTGCGGGGACGGCGATGCCGGTGCGGCGCGCGCGCCGTGCAAAGCCGTAGCACCCAGCCCGTCGGGATCAAGGGATCAGGCTGAGCTCGCGAGCGCGGGCGACGGCCTCGGTGCGGTTGGCCGCGCCGAGCTTGGCCAGGACGTGGCTGCCGTGCTTCTTCACGGTGTCGAGGGTGACCACGAGCCGGCTCGCAATGGCCTGGTTCGAGCTGCCTGCCGCCAGCATCGCCAGCACCTCCTGCTCACGGCTGGTGAGCCGGTCCACCAGGCGGGGCAACGCCGTGGCACCGCGCTGTCCGGTATCGACCACGATGGCCTGCGCATTGAGCGCGCGCCGCAGCCGGGCCAGGCAGCCGAGCGGGACCTCGGCGGCCGCCCCGCCGGACCGCTGGGCGGCGATCAGCCGGGCCAACAGCGCGGCCATCGGCTGTCCATCGTCGGCGAAAGCCCGGACATAGCCCTGCGGCCAGGCCTCGCAAGCGATCCTGTCGGCCGAGGTGTCGCAGCGGCAGATCGCCGAACTCGGCGCCGCCCTGCGCCGCGCCTTCGCCCCTCCGCGAACGCGGCGCAAGGCCTCTGTCACGGCGCGCCGCTGACCTGCTGGAACAGCGCCGCGGCCGCGGGCCCAAAGTAGGCGGCGTAGGAGATGTCCGGGTTGCGGCCACCTTGCTCGTAGCCGCCGGTGACGGCGATGACGTCCATGTCGCCGTCGGTGTTCGGGGCCGCCCGCAGCCATGGGCCGCCGCTGGTGCCGTCGTAAAGGCCACGGGCGTCGAGCTCAAGTTGAGTGCCGGAGAATCGAGTGGTGACGCCGGAACGCTCGTTCGGGTCGTCGGCGAAGTCCGGGTAGCCGATGGCGTCCACGGCGGTGGCCGAACCCGGGTCGAGCACCAGCCGGTATCCGCCGACGACCTGCTGCACCGGCCTGCCGTCGGCGCGCTGCACGGTGAGGAAGGCGATGTCGTGGTCGGGGTCGGCGCGGCCGCGCCAGGTGTCGTCGACCGCCGAGGCCGTTACCGCCCAGATCCCGTACGGCGCGGCGTGGTCGTGGTAGCCGGGCGCGAACGACATCCCGGTACGAGCGGGGGTGCCGTCCCCGTCGGCGACGCAGTGGGCGGCGGTGATGAGCACGTCGCCCGCGGGGCTGTCGACGACCGCGGCCGTGCAGTAGTGATCACCGAGCTGCTGGGGCGGGCCGCCGAACAGCGCGCCGGTGGCGGGCCAACGCACCACGGTGGAGGGCGCTGGTGCGGCCGACCGCGAGCCGGGAGCCGCGGCCGGAGCGGGCGCCGCGCACGCCGCAACCAGCACCGCGACGGCCAGCGGCCGAGTCCACCGTGGAACGCGCACGGTCGACGATGGTGGCACAGCGTATTTCGATCTCATTGCCGCCCCTCTTGCGTGGGAAACGTTGGCAAGAGCTTGACGCTCTCTCCGGGCTGTTCACCGCCTGCCCGGAGGGGATTCCAGTGAGGACGGGTCGCCATGGCGTTGTCGCCGATCCTGGATGTCTCGGTGGTCGCGGGCCCGTTGCCGATCGCCATCTCAGCCGTCGGGGCGGTCGCGGGCGTCGGGCTGCTGGTGGGCCGCTCCCGGATCTGGTGGCTGCGTGCGGTGCCGTTGGCCGTCGTGTGCGGGGTAGTGGTCGCGGCGGGCGTGGGTTTGGCCGTCGCCGTGTTCCGGCCGTTTCCCGACTTGCTGCCGACTCGCGTCCTGGTGTGGGTCGCGGTGTTGGCGGTCGCGGTGGGGCTTGGGTGGGCGCGGCGGCGCGACGGCTGGGTGCGCGTCGCGCTGGCCGTCGTGGCGGTGGTGGCGGTGCTCGGGACGTGCGTGATGAAGGTCAACGCCTTCTACGGATATCGGCCCACGATCGGCACCGCGCTCGGGCTGCCCGCCGCCAACCAGGTGGACTTGGCGCAGCTGCCCGCGCGGCCGCCGGTGTGGACCGCCCGCCCGCGGCAGCCGTTGGCCCGCTCATGGCACGTGCCGCCGGGCATGCCCCGCACCGGGCAGATCTCCACCGTGACGATCCCGGGCAGGCGTTCGCACTTCCCGGCCCGGCCCGCCTGGCTGTATATCCCGCCCGCGTATTTGGGCTCGTTGCGGGCGCGGCTGCCGGTGCTGGTGCTGATCCCGGGCCAGCCGGGGGGTCCTGAGGACTGGCTGCTGGCCGGGCGGCTGGCGGCGGTGATGGACGCGTTCGCCGCCGCGCACGATGGGCTGGCACCGGTAGTGGTCGTGCCGGACGTCACCGGTTCGAGCCTGGGCAACACGTTGTGCGTGGATTCCCGGCTGGGCGCGGCCGAGACCTACGTGGCCGAGGACGTCCCCGGCTGGGTCGGCGAGCATCTGGAGGTCGACATGACCCAGCTGGCCATCGGCGGGTTCTCCTTCGGCGGCACCTGCGCGCTGCAGCTGGCGTTGCGCAGACCGGAGGTCTACCGCACGTTCCTGGATGTCTCGGGGCAGTCGCAGCCCACGCTGGGGGATCTACCCCGCACGGTCGCGGCGGCGTTCGCGGGCGACATCGCCGCGTTCCAGCGGGTCGACCCGCTGTCGGAGCTGCGGTCCCGCACCTATCCGGGCACCGCGGGCTTGTTCGTGGTCGGCCGTGACGACGGCGTCTATCGGCCGCAGGCCGAGCAGGTCGCCGCGGCGGCGAAGGCCGCGGGGGTGGCGGTCACCCTGCTGGAGGTGCCCGGCGAGCATTCGTGGGCCATCGCCACACATTCGCTCGCGGCCGGGCTGCCGTGGATTGCCGGGCGGACCGGGATCTTGGACCCGGTGCCCCCGCCGACGGCCAACGCGGTGCCGGTCGCGGAGCCTGCGGCGCAGGTTACGTCAGTACCGCCCGTGCGAGTCGGGTGAGCGCGCGCGGGGTCAGCTGGGGTAGGTAGGCGCGGGCCAGCGCGTTGCCGATGGCGGGCAGCGCGACCGGGTCCGCGTAGGCCAGGTACAGCGGCCGGTACAGCGGCTGGAACTTGGCCTTGAACGCCAGCAGCGAGCCGAAGCCGTAGACCGGTTCGAGCCTGCGGGCGAACACGTCCAAGAGGCGCTGCAGGCCGTCACCATCGGTGGCTGTCCGGGCCAGTGGTGCCCCGGAAAGCGACAGCAGCGCGGCCCCGTCCGCCCGGACATCGACGGCGGCCGTCGCGATGAGGAACTCCATCACCCCCGGCGGGGCGTCGGGGCGGCGCCGCATGAGATCCAACGTCCAGCCGACGGTCACGCCGTCCGCGCGCACCGGCAGCCAGCTCGTCACGGCCAGCACCCGCTGGGCCGCGTCGACGGCGAGCAGGAGCCGCACCTGCGGGTCGTCCACTTCGTCGAGCCCGCCGAGCGTGAACCCCATCTCCGGCAACCCCTTGCCGGCCGACCACTCCGCGGACAGCGCGCACACCTGGTCACGCACGGCCGCGGGCGCCGCCTGATAATCGGTCCAGTGCGCGGTGATGCCCGCCCGGCGGGCCCGGTTCACCGCGGTGCGCACGTCCTGCCAGCGGCGCCCGGTGAACGACAGGTCGGCCAACAGCAGCAGCGTCTCCTCGGCCACCTGAACACTGGACCAGCCCGTCGCGCGGACGAGCGCGGCGACCTCGTCCACCACCCCGTACAACGCAGGCGTCCAGCCCTGTTCCCGGCAGTGCGCGACGAATCCCCGCACCGCGTCCGGAGCGGCGGCTTCGTCGCCGACCGGACCGCCCACGCTCAGCGCCACCCCGCCCACCACGCGGTAGGCCAGTCCGGCCGCGCCGTCCGGGGTGAACCAGGCGGCATTGCCCTTCCAGGTGGCCATCCACGACAGGGTCGAGCCGCCGCGGTGGGTCAGCTCCCGCAGCCGCTCCCGGTCACCCGCGGCAGGGCGGTCGGCGAAGAAGGTCCGCAGCGCGGCCACGCAGCACACCGCCCAGAACAGCGGACCCGTCCAGTCGAACAGCCACCGCGCGAGCGCCGACGCAGGCAAGAACGCGGGCGCCAGCCGCCCCAGGTAGACCGGCGGGAGGAGCCGGGTGGGCAGGTCCACCAGCAGCGCGGCCAGATCCGGCACGGGTGTGAACCCCCGCCGCACCGCATACCCGCCCACCACGAACACCACGGCCACCCCAACGAACGCCAGCACCATGGTCCGCGCGGCCGCGGCCAGAAGCCCGGGCGGCGCCTGCTGGCGGAACCGCCGCCGGGTCGCGACCAGCACCGCCGCCACCCCGAGCGGCTGCAACGCAGGCAGCGCCAGCACCAGCCAGGCGTGCACATGCCCACCCGAGCCGAGCACCCAGAGCTGGACGGTCGACCCCCACACCCTGGTCCCGGCCAACACCAGACCCGCCAGCCCGAGCACACCGTTCAACACCAGCGCCGCCACCCACGCCAGCCGTCGGCCCCGCCACAGACCCACCGCGCTGACCAGCAGCAACACCACGGGCATCACCGACATCACCGCTGAACCCGCGCCGTCCAGACGTATCCGGGTCTGCGCCGCGACGCACCCACCGGCCGGATCCCCACAGACCTGCCGCACCGTCGCCGCGTCAGGGACCGGCGAGGTGAACACATAACGCAGCGCCGCCAACGGCCCCACCCGCGTCTCCGCCAACGCCGCCACGAGCGGGCCGATGGCCGACACGGCCACCAGCAGCGCCACCAGCACGCGCGTCTCCGAACGAGACGACGGCCGCGGCCGGACATCACCCTGCCGTCCGAACGTGACCATGCCCGCCATCAACCCCAGCAGGCCGGTGCCCAACCGCAGCACATCGCCGAGCATGCCGGAATACAGCGCCATCATCGCCAACCCGCACAACAGCAGCAGCCGCGTCCGCCGCCGCCACAGCGGGCCAAAACCCGCCGACGCCAACAGCACCACCCCGACCACGGCGGCGCTCGGGCCGAGCATCACCGTGTGATCCAGCTGGGTGACCCACCGGGTCCCGCCCCCAGACAGACCCACCAGCGCGACGCCACCGAGCACGCCCACCACCTGAAGGACGAGCGCCGCCAGCACCGTGCGCGCCGCGCCCAAACGCCGCTCGGCGAACGGCAACAGCACCAACACGGCCAGGCTGGTGACCACGTAGCCGAGCAGCTGCGCGCACCACGGCACCGACGTCAGCACCGTCCACCAACGCCCGTCGCGCACCGGACCCACGCCCGAGCCGACTACCGCGCGCAGGGCCGGGGACGGGCCTGCCATCAGGCTTCCGGTCGCCGCCCCCACCAACCATAAGAAGGCCACCAGCGCGACGGTGACCGGTGCGTTGCGTACCGCGGCCCCAGCACGGGCCGCCATGGTTGCAGGCATTGTCCTCATCGACTTCGTCCAGCGGATCTGAGTGGTCGAGGCAAGGAGGGCGCTACGGAGATCATCCGGACAAGAATCTGCTTTGACCTCGGACGTGCTCGACGCGGATCTGGACAGGTCTGTCCTCAGCGATGGTCACTGGTCCTGTCGTCGCGGGGAGGACCGCAGCTGACGCCTCATGCGGCCTCCCGCCACTTGCTCTCTGCGAACTCGTGGCGGGTCGCTGACGGAGCACGGCACCCGACGGCTACGCCCGGATCGGTCAGTTCGAGATGACCGATCCGGCCGCGCAGGCCGTCGACCCCGCGCGCAGGCGGATCGCGCGCCCCTTGACCTTCGTGGGCTCGGCGCAGGCGAGAACGGCTATGCGCGCCCCGTCGAAGGCCTGATCTGCGTGGTGGACCTGGACGCGGGTGCGGTCATCGAGGTCGTCGACCACGGCGGCGGGACGTCCGGCAGGCTGGGCCTCGACCGGTCATCGTGCGTTGGCGAGATGGGCGGCCAGGTGCGCCATGAGGTCGGCGGCGTCCGCGGCGGCGCCGTCGATCAGGGTGGACTTGCGGCGGCGCAGGAACGGCAGGCCGATGACGTAGAGCCCGGGGCTGGCGGTGACGACACCGCCGTCGTGGCGGACGCGGCCCCTGCGGTCGAATACGTCGCCGAGGCCTGCGAGCAGGCCGAGGTCCGGACCCGCACCGGTGGCCCAGACGATCGTGCGGATCTCGCCGCTGCGCAGGTCGAGCTCCTGCAGGGTGGGCGACGGTATGACGGTCGGCTCCACCGGCTCGCCGCCGCCGAACCCCGAGGCGTCCCCCGCCCACGTGTCGAAGCCCGCGAGCAGCCGCTTGAGCTTGAGGTCGGCGAGTGTGCAGACGTTGGTCAAGGAGCCGGACAGCTGCGCCACACCGTCGCGTACCCCGGCCAGCCGTCCCACCAGGCGGACGCCTGCGCGGGAGAGCGTGTTGAGGTCGAGCGTGGCGCGTTCGGGCGAGCCCGCGAGCTGCATGGAGGGCAGCACCCGGGCGCGGGGCAGGTCGGGGATCGCGTCATAGCGGTCATCGAAGAGCCCGGTGGCGTCCATCCACCACAGCACATCACGGTCGCGATAGGTGCGCGGCATGCGCACGTGCTCGCCGACGGCCAGGGTCACCGGCCGTCCGGAGGCGTGCACCTCCTGCGCGATCTGGACCCCGCTCGCCGACGGCCCGACGACGAGCACGCCGCCGCCGGGCAGGTCGTCCGGATTGCGGTAGGCGGGAACCGACGGTGCCGGGCCGATCGCCACCCGCTGCTCGATCCCCTCCGGCACCGCGGCTCGGACCTCCGGCAGGGAAGGCACGGTCGCGGCCCCCACCGCGACGACAACGGCCCGGGCACGCCACGTCTCCTGGTCGGTCTCGACCAGGTAGCCGCCGTCGGTCCGGCGCACCGCGGTCACCGTGGTGCCCGCGCGGACCGGTGCGGCGATCTCCTTGGCGTACGCCGCCACGAACGCCGTCACCTCAGCGGCGGTCATGTAGCCGTCTGCGTCCTCGCCGCGGTAGGCGTAGCCGGGCAGCCGGGTCAGCCAGTTCGGAGTGAGCAGGCGCAAGGAGTCCCAGCGCTGGGTGCGCCACGCTTGCGCGACCTCGCCGCGTTCGAGCACGACGTGGTCGATGCCACGCTCGGCCAGGTGCCTCGCCACCGCCAGCCCGCAGTGCCCCGCGCCGATGACGACACTGGTCACCTCCGGCACGCGGCCCTCCCTGACGTTCAGTTGACGTGTGTTCAGTTGACCTCGACCGTGACCGCGACCGGGTTGGTGATGCTGTCGTAGACCGCCGAGCGCTTCTGCGACTGGGCCACCACGGCGGCGATCTCGTCCGGCGTGGCGTCCGCGTCGACGTCGTAGTGGACCTTGATGCTCTTGAACCGGTTGGGCACCTCGGGGTCGGCGCCGAGGATGCCGAGGATGTCGTGCTCCCCGGTGATCGTCGCCTTCACCGAGCGCAGCTGGATCCCGCGCAGCTGCGCGACCGACGCGACCCCGCCGGTCAGGCAGGCGCCCAGGGCGACCAGCAAGATCTCCACCGGAGTGGCGCCCTTGTCCTCGGCCGAGAACTGCAGCGGATGATCGGCGTCGAAGGTGAACGACGAGGTGTGGTCCTGCTCCTCGCCGAGCCCGAAGAACGTCTTCACCGTGCCGCGGGAGTGGGTGCCCCTGACCCACTCGGTTTCCGCGCGCCACTGGAACTGTGCTCCCGCGGGCGCGTCGGACAGCGCCGTGCGCGCCTCCAACAGGAACGGGACATCGACGCCGTTGTCGGCGGTGGGGGTATCGGTGCTCGTCATGACGGCTCCCTCATTGTTGTTTGTCTGGGTGAGCTGTTGTCGGCGTGAGTTGATCACACCGGTGTTGAACCCGGCCAGGTGCAATCCACCGTGGAAACGCCCGCCGCATGCGCCACGTCCGCGAGCGCCGCAATGTCGGCGATCTCCCCCGACGGGTTTCGCGATCACCTCGGCGAACACCACCTTCGTCCGGTCCGTGATGGCCGCGGCGACCTTCTCCGGGTCGGCCCCCGGCACGAACGTCGTGTCCACCCCGAACCGGCTGTAGACGTCGCCGAACTTCTGCAACGCGAATAACGCCGACGTGTCGGTCGTGTCGTCGAACACGAAGCTGGTGGTCTGATAGATCGGCACCGCCCGCGCGCCCGTAGCGCCGTCGGGGGTACCGCCCGCATGCACAGCGCGGGTCGCGATTCCCCATCGACGGTCGGCCATCGTGTTCCTACTCCTGCTCTGAGCGGGCGATCTCGGCGGCGCCTGCGGCTGGATGCGGCGGCAGCGGAACGGCGGTCAGCGCGAGCGGCGACAGGCGGACGAACAGACGCGTCCGTGGTCGACGTGGCGGCGGCGCACGAGGGGAGAAGCGACCGCCATGCGCGCCTTACTACCATCCCGGACCGGCCCCTGCCAAGAACACCCGGCCGGAGATCGGCTCACGACCTGCGGGCGAGGACGTCCGCCCACCACTTCTCGGCGACGCGCGGATGCGAGCGCAACCAACCGACCAGGGCGTTCTCCCCGTACCCGGGCAGCAACGGGTTATCCGGATCCGCGGTAACACCAGCTCGGGCGGGAGCGCCAGCGGCTCGATGACCGCGTCCAGACAGGCGCTGGGCCTCGGGCAGGGCGAAGAACGCCTTCGCGGCGTCCAGCGCGCCTGCCGTGACCGCCTCGGGCACCCCGTGCCCGACGACGAAGAAGCCCACGTCGTGCGCGGCCCCGCGCAGCCGCGCCAGGAACTCATCGTGGTCAGCGCGCGGGACACGGAACCGAGCAAGGTCCACGACGGGCAGGGAACGGGCAGCCGTCATCGCGGGGGGTCAGGTCGTCACCGACGCCTGCGGACAGCGCCGAATTGCGCTTCGGCTGATCGCGAGCTCATGTGCGACCTCCGCGGCGATCAGCTCAACGCGGCCTAGGTGGCTGGTGTCTTTCGCGTGTTGGTTGCCGTGGTCGGCGGTCCGCCGCGGGAGGATTTCGGGGTGACGTTGGGGCGTGCTGATCGCCAGGTCGACCTGTTCGACGATGCGGCCGGGTTCTGCGAGCAGTCGTTGCCGGAGAACTCGATCTACCGGTTCCTGGCGCGGGAGCGGGACCGGTTGTTCCCCGACGAGCTGTTCGCCGATCTGTTCTGCGATCGTGGGCGGCGCTGCGTGCCGCCGTCGGTGGTGGCCACGGTAATGGTGTTGCAGCGGCTGGACGGGCTTTCGGACCGGGAGGCGGTCGACCGGTACGCCTTCGACGTGCGCTGGCGCTACGCCGCCGGGGTCGGCGGGTACGGCTCGGGCTGGGCCCGGTTCGCGCACACGGTGCTGGTGGACATGCGCGCTCGGCTGCGCGATTCGACACGACCGGACCGGATCTTCGAGGTGGGGCTGGAGGCGGCGGCCGCGGCCGGGCTGGTGGGGCGGCGGCGGGTGCTGGACTCGACCCCGCTGTATGACGCGGTGGCCACGATGGACACCGTCACGTTGATCCGCTCGGCGGTGCGGGGGCTGCTCGCCGTCGCCGATCCCGAGCTGGCCGCCGCGCTGCGGGCGGGGCTGAGCAGCGGGGACGACTACGCCGGCAACGGTAAGCCGCAGATCGATTGGGACGACCGGGCCGCCCGTGAGGAGTTGATCGACTCCCGGGCTCGCGATGGGTTCGCGGTGCTCGCGCTGCTGGATGGTCGCAGGCTTGCCGACCCGGTCCAGCAGGCGGCGGCGTTGCTGGCCACGGTGCTGGGCCAGGACCTGGAGGAAGGCCCGGACAACGTGTTCCGGATCGCGCGGCGGGTGGCCAAGGATCGGGTGATCTCCACCGTGGACCCCGACACCCGGCACGGGCACAAGACCTCTGCGCGCGGGTTCGACGGCTACAAGGCACACACCGCGGTCGACCCGGACTCGGAGATCATCACCGCGACCACGGTCACTCCGGGCAACGCTGGCGACGCCAGTGTCGCCGAAGACCTCATCGCCGACCTCCTCGGCGACCAGCCGGGTCAGGCCGAGCCGAAGCCCGCCGAGCCGCAGCCCGCCGAGCCGCAGCCCGCCGAGCCCGAGGTGGCCGAGTCGCATGCGGGCGAAGACGCCGAGCAGGCGGCCGTCTACGGCGACAACGCCTACGGCACCGGGTCGTTTCACGACCGGCTCGGCCAGGCCGGGATCGAGGACCGCTGCAAGACCCAGGCACCCACCGCCGCGGGCGGATTGTTCAGCAAGGACCGCTTCGGTATCGACCTCGACGCCGGCGCGGTGAGCTGCCCGGGCGGGATCACCGCCCCGATCCGCCCGGCCCGCGCCGGTGGCGGCACCGCCTACTTCGCCTCGGCCTGCCCCCAGTGCCCGCTGCGCACCCAATGCACCACCGCCGCCGGCGGGCGCACGGTCAGCGTCGGCCCGCACGAGCAGACCCTCACCGACGCCCGCGCCCGCCAGGCCGACCCCGCCTGGGTCGCCGACTATCGCGGCACCCGCCCCAAAGTCGAGCGCAAGCTCGGCCACCTCATGCGCCGCCGCCACGGCGGGCGCCGAGCCCGGGTCCGCAGCACCACCCGCGTCGATGCCGACTTCCGGCTGCTGGCCGCCGCGGTCAACCTCGCACGCATGGCCGTCCTGGACCTGCGCGGATCCGCCGCAGGATGGGCGGTGGCCGTCTGAGCAGCATAAACACGCCCAGCCGGACAAGAGCGCCGATCCGGCGCACCCGGACCCCACCGCCCCAGCAGCCGCAACAACTCGCGTGAAACCTCGTCCCCGCCCGTCTCAGGAGCCCCCATGACCCTCCGCTCACGCGAGCGCGTTCCCGAGCCGTCCGCTTCACACCAGCCACCTAGGGCACCCGCGACGCGCGGCGGCGGGGAAGGTTCTCGAGTGCGGTCAGGAGACGGTTGGCCGCAGCGGCCGTCCCGGCCACCCGGGAATGATCATGGGGTCGGTGCGGTTGAGGACGTCATGCCCGTCGAGTTCCTCGGTATAGGCGCGACCAACGACGGCACGGAGACGCATGCGCGCTCCGGCCCTGCCTTCGATCCCGAGTACACCGTGGCCCTCGCCCGCGCCCACGAAGAGTCCGGCTGGGACCGGGTGCTGACCGCGTACGGTTCGGGCAGCCCCGATCCCGCGCAGGCCGCCGCCCTGATCGCCTGCCGCACCGAGCAGCTGCAACTGCTTCTGGCGCACCGTCCCAACGTCGCCTACCCGACGTTCACGGCGAAGACCGTCGCCACGCTCGACCAGATCTCCGGCGGCCGCCTCACGCTGCATGTCATCACCGGCGGCAACGACCACGAGCAGCAGCGCGAAGGCGACACACTGCCCAAAGACCGCCGCTACGACCGCACCCGCGAGGCGATCCAGATCTTCAAGCGGGCATGGACCGAGCGCTCGCCCTTCGACTTCCACGGCGAGCACTACTCCTTTGATGACTTCGTGCTCGACGTCGAACCTGCCCAGAAGCCGCGTCCGAAGATCTCTTTCGGCGGCTCCTCCCCCGCCGCCTACAAGGTGGGCGCCGAAGAGGCCGACATCTACGCCCTGTGGGGCGAGCCGCTGGCGGGCACAGCCGAGCAGATCGCGACGATCACCCAGCTCGCCAAACAGGCCGGTCGGCCTGCGCCGACGTTCCAGGTGGCCTTCCGGCCGATCCTCGGGCGCACCGAGGAGCAGGCGTGGGAGAAGGCCTACGCCACGGTCGCAGCAATCCAAGACCGCACCAAGGGCGGCGAGACGCTCACCCGCCGCCACCCGTTGAAGGATCCGGAGAACGCGGGCTCACAGCGGCTGCTGGCCGTGGCCGCGCAAGGCGAGCGCCACGATCGGGCGCTGTGGACCGTCACCGCGGCGGCCACCGGCGGCGCGGGCAACTCGACGGCGCTGGTCGGCACACCGGAGACGGTCGCGGCTGCCCTCATGGACTACTACGACCTCGGTGTGCGCATCCTGTCCGCACGCGGCTACGACCTGATCCCCGACGCCGTCGAGTTCGGCCGTCAAGTGATCCCGCTCGTGCGCGCCGAGGTGGCGCGCCGCGAGGCCGCCGCTTGATGAGAGGGCCCGCGACGGGTGCTGCGCTCACGGCCGCCCGACCTGGTCTATCAAGAGGTCCGGGCCTACCTGATCGTGCACCGCGATCAGCACGCGACACCCGGGCCTCCGCGGCCGCCGACCTCGTTCCCGACTCGCTCTCCTTCACCAAGGCCCTGCGCATGATCCCGCCGTACCGCCACCGGGACGGCGGATATTCCCTCCTGAGGACTGGCACACCCGTCTCCCGGTCCACCTGGGCGAACTCGCCACCCTGCTCGTCCCACCGCGGCGCGAACGCACCTGCCCGCGAGCGGTCAAACGGGCCCGGCACAACAGCTACCGGGTCAAGAAACCCGGCGAGCAGGCCAGCATCCGTCGCCGAGCACCGGCCACGATCAACATCCGAGGGCTGAAACCCCAGTCAGCAGCATGATCAACTTAGGCTACGTGGCACTGCATCAGGACCGGAGGAAGGCGAGCATGTCGGCTCGGCCATCAGCGCGTTCCGCTACCTGGTTGCCTCCGGGCGCGCTGATCCGCGAATCCCTGGCCTGATCCGTGGTCACGGCACGTGGGTTCAGATGTTCGTGCTGTTTGGGATCAACGATGGCCGCAAGTACTCATAGGACTGAGGCCGCGGCCGGTTGCGCAGGGCGATCTCGTCTTCGGCGGTGGACAGGTCGAGCCGGAAGCCGTGCAGCCCGTTCGCGATCGGTGTGTTCGTGAAGTCGTCCTCGTAGTCGCCCAGTGTCGTGCTGTGCACCGTGCCGAGGAAGTTGAACAGGCAGAGCGTGGCCGGAGTCTCCGGACACGCCGGGGCGGTTCACTCCCTTGACCCGGCGGGGTCAAGGGAGCGACGAATCTGGCCCTCATGGGCGTGGTTGGCATCGAGTCGGGTGGACATCTGGGAAGCAGCTGCCGAGATGGGGCGCGCCCAGCCACGGATGAGTATCGGGAGGATTCGTCATGCCGTCACACAAGACCTGGTGCCGGATCGTCCTGGTCATGGTGGGCGTACTGGCGCTGTCAGGGCTGCCGCAACTCGGCCCAGCGGTGATCATGCTCGGTATGTTCACTACGAGCTTCGCTGTATCAGCGCGACTCGCCTGGGTGTGGAAGCGCGACGGACAGGCGAAGACCGGCTGGGGCGCATGGTCAGAGGCCTGGCGGGTCGCCGCAGTCGGGTTCGTCGGAGTTCTTGTACTGAACGGTCTACACGCGCTGTTCGGTTCGGCCGCTCTTCCGATCGGTTTCGCCGCCGCGTTCACGGCTCTGGTCGCACTCGTCGCGCTGCGACGAACGCCTAATGCGTCCGGCGGGTATGCAGCCGAGGCTCAGGCCTCGACTCCTCGGAGGCCGACCGCGGCTCCCGCGATGCCGCCACCGCTCGTCAGGAGACCATTGGACGCCCCACCCATGCCAACCCTGCCGACACCGGACCTGTGCTGGGAGTGGAGGCGCAGCTACCTCGCGGTCACCCGTGCATCGAAGCCAGATGAGCTCATACCGATCGTCGCGCTTCGGGCGGCCTACCTCGACGAGCTCGAACGCCGCGACCCCACAGGGTTCAGACGATGGCTCGACAACGGTGCCCGAGCGGCGAGCGATCCCGCCCGCTACCTCACCAGCGGCTGATCGGTGGCAATGCGCACAGCTCGTGCTTGACGTTGACCCGCCGTGCCGACCGGGCGCCGCGGACTTCACCGGCTCGGGCCGGTGTCAAGGCCCTCCGGCCGCGACGAACGTGGAAGCTCCACCGCGGCAAGGAGGTCCCATGAAGTACAAGGAGTTCATCGATGGCGTCGCGGATCGCATCGCGCTGCCGCGCGACGACGCGAAACCACTGAGATCACCGTCGCCAGCGCAGTTGCGGACACGCTGACCAGGCCCGAGACTCTTGGGTTGTCCTCGGCGGCGGTCGGGCTCATCGCAAGTGTGTATCTGGCCGGTGAGGTGGTCGGCGCGCTGTTCTTCGGGCGACTGTCGGACAAACTGGGTCGCCGGAATCTCTTCATGGTCACCTTGGCCGTTTACCTCCTTGGTAGCGGCCTCACCGCACTGACCCTGGGCAATAACGCAGGTTGGGTCGTCTTCCTTTACGTCACCCGGTTCATCGCCGGTATGGGCATCGGTGGGGAATACTCGGCCATCAACTCGGCGATCGACGAGCTGATCCCGGCCCGCTACCGTGGCCGGGTCGACATCGCCGTCAATGGCACGTACTGGGCGGGCGCGATCCTCGGCACGCTCGGCACGTTCATCTTCCTCAAGGCCGTCGACCTCAGCCTCGGCTGGCGGCTCGCCTTCCTGCTCGGACCGGTCATCGGGCTGGTGATCCTCGTGGTGAGGCGGAACCTGCCGGAGAGCCCGCGCTGGCAGGTCATGAACGGCCGCTTGGAGGAGGCCGAGCGCACGATCTCCTACATCGAACAGGAGGTGGAGGCGACCGGCGTCAAGTTGCCGCCCGTCGACGGGAGCAAGGTCATCGTCCTGCGGCCCACCGAGAAGGTCGGCTATGCGGCACTGACTCGCGTGCTCTTCCGCGACTACCCGAGCCGGTCCGTGCTGGGTGCCTCGCTCATGATCAGCCAGTCGTTCCTGTACAACGCCATCTTCTTCACCTACACGTTGGTGCTCGGCAAGTTCTACGGGGTGGCGTCGGACTCGGCGCCGCTGTACCTGATCGCGTTCGCGGTCGGGAACCTAGCAGGCCCGCTGACCATCGGCCATTTCTTCGACACCATCGGGCGCCGAAAGATGATCACGAGCACATACCTGCTGTCGGGTGTCCTGCTCGCCATCAGCGCGGTCTTGTTCAACGCCGGGGTGCTCAATGCGACGACCCAGACCATCAGGGCGAGGCGCAAAGTCGTTTTCTGCTGGTCATGGGCGGGTTTCGGGGTGTTGCCGCAGGCCGAGGATGGTGAGTAGGAGGTGGGGATCGTTGTGGATCTTCCGTATGGTGGCGGCGATGCGAGTGTAGCCGGCTTGTCGGAGGAGACCGATCGTCAAGTTACGGAGAGTTGCCATTATCCGGAACTTGAGTCCCTTCCGGACTTGTGAGGCGTCTTCACGGAGCGTGACATCACGCACCCAGTGGATCTTGTTTTCTATCGACCAGTGCCGGCGGACGTAGCCGGCCAGGTGCTCGGGTGCGGCCTCGCGGGCCGACAGGCTGGTTACGCCGAGCACGGCCACCGCACTGCGGATCTGCACCTTCTTGTAGCGGCGGGAGCCCTTGGGGCGTTTGCGGACGGTGCGGGTGGTGTACCGCTCGACCAGGAACACTTGCGCCGCACCGGGGAACCCGAGATCGGCCGGGGCGTCGCGGACCCGGAGGGTGCGCTTGTCTCGCCGGCCGTGCCCGATGTCGAGGGTTTCGTGGGCGATCGAGGCGTTCGCCCAGTCCAGGGCGTCGATCTTGTCGTAGAGCGCCTTCGTGTTCTGCTTGACGATCATCACGTAGTGCGCCAGCAGTTCGGAGGTGATCAGTCGGGCGTGGGCGCGGACGGTGTGCGCGGCGTCCATGGTGAACACGCACCCGCCGACCCCGCCGACCCGACCGGCAAGCCCGCGTAGCAACGGCGCGAACTCGGGCACCTCGTTCGTTTTCGCGCCGATCAGCCGTTCGGCCAGCACCACCGACTCCTCGTGGGTGGCCGCGGCCAACAGGTAGGGCACCTGCCCGTCCTCGCCGATCGCGCCCCGCACGGCCTTGCCGTCGACCGCGATCGCCGGCAACCACCCCGGCCCGCCGGTCGGCGCGGCGACCGGGCCGACCCCGGCGCGAGCGGCCAGCCAGGTCCCGACCCCATCGGCCACCTGTTGGGCCTCTAGCAGCGCGAACACCCGCTCCACGGTGTCCGGGTGCGGCGGGGTGAAACGGCCCTCGGCGTCGCGGCGGCACCCGAACGCGGCCAACACCTGCGGGTCGGCGGCGCTGACCCACGCGGTGATGTCATCCAACAGCAGCTGCCCCGATGTCACCGCGGCCGTGCACAGCCCCAGGATCGAGGCCAGCGAGTGGCGGATTCCGCGCCGGTCACGCGGATCGTCGATCGCCGCGAAACACTCCAACAACCCCTCCGCGCCGGCCCCCGCCAACATCGTGTCGAGCACCCCGGCCTGCCCGACCAGGACCTCCACCGCCGCCGGCCCGGCGGCCGGCTCGGCACCTACCATCGGCGCAACGGACCCGCCGGGAATGACAGACTGCACGGGCAACGGAGCCACCGATCAGACGAAGATCCTCAGAAAGTCCTCGTCCTACGGGGCTCCGTTGCCCATTCCCCGCCGGACGCGCCGACCGCGACCACTCCGTGATCATCACTGGCGGTGATCGACACCGGCCCCGAGTCGCCTCGGGACAGACCCCCCAAACCGGTCTCCGGCTACTCATCGTCACCCCCGGGTGTGGCTGATCACTCAGCACACCAGGCCACCCGCCCACCGGCCCCAACCAACTGCGAGTCAGTCAAACAGCCGCCGACCAGCAAGAACGACTTTGCGCGTCGCCCTGCCAGACCATCGCGTGGTGCGTCATCTTCTACTTCGCGTCGGCCGGGGCCAGCGCGGCCTACCTGACCGTGAGCGAGATCTTCCCGCTAGAGGTGAGGGCAAAGGCGATCGCGGTGTTCTTTGCCATCGCGCAATGCTTCGGCGCCCTTGGCCCGGTCATCTACGGCGCGCTCATCGGCGACGGTTCAGAGCCGGTCAAGCTGTTCCTGGGCTATCTGCTCGGCGCGGTCGTGATGATCGCCGGTGGACTGGTCGCGTGGTTCTTCGGCGTCGACGCCGAAGGCAGGTCGCTCGAAGAGATCGCCGCCCCGCTGGCGGTTGCGGGCGCGACGCGCCGGACGGGTTCGGTCCGTGCCGAGGGAGCACAACGGCCCACCGCATCCTGACCGAGGCGGGGAGGCGGGGTCTCCTCGAGGACCCGGGCCGACCCTCACATCGCACGGTCCCCGACCCGGCGGGTCGGCCTACCCGCTCCCCGCAGCGCCTCCAGCATGCCGTGCAGGTGGGCCACAGCGAGTTCGATGTCGTGGGACTTCCTTGCTTCTCGATGAACGCGTTCTCCTGTTGGGCGGAGGGCTGGTGCTAGCTCCACGCGTCGCGGTCGTCGATGACGTACCTGCCCTCCATGATCAGATACCGTGCCTAGGCGAACGCCCGCAGAGGCGGCATGCCGGTCGCCTCATGTTCTGTACGACGTGTCCGACCTCGACGGCGCGCTCGTCCTCGACCTCCCCGGATCCACGCCGTGGGGTGGATGCGCGGCTGCCGCAGACCAACCCGTGTTCGGAGCGGCCTGACAGGACGGCAGGCGCGTCACCTTCTCGCACTGTCGGGGCGACGACGCGACGACCCGGTCCCACGCAGAATCGCCGCACCACCCCGGAAGACGACGCGGTGAGGTGATCGGTGTGAAGACCCGCGGTGCGATCCTGCGGAAGGCGCCCGGCGCCTACGAGGTCATCGAACTCGACCTCGCCGAGCCGTTGCAAGGCGAGCTGATGGTCAAGATGGTCGGGTC
This sequence comes from uncultured Actinomycetota bacterium, assembly GCA_963736375.1. GTDB lineage: Bacteria > Actinomycetota > Actinomycetes > Mycobacteriales > Pseudonocardiaceae > Pseudonocardia. Next base: position 40,900 of record CAVTOL010000015.1, on the reverse strand, counting down.
AGGGCTGTGCCACACCGACGACCACGTCGCGACCGGTGACATGCCCTACGGGATCTACCCGGTCTGCGGCGGCCACGAGGGCGCGGGGATCGTAACGCAGGTCGGGCCGCACACCGCGGGGTGGGCCGAAGGCGATCACGTGGTGTTCTCCTTCCTGCCTGTCTGCGGCAAGTGCCGCTGGTGCGCGCACGGGATGCAGAACCTGTGCGACCGCGGCGCAGGATTGCTGACCGGGGGCAGGCTGTCGGACCCCCTCAGCTACCGGATGAGCCTGGACGGCCAGCCCGTGGGCCAGATGTTCGGTCTTGCGACCTTCAGCGAGTACACGACCGTCGACGTCGACAACGCGGTCAAGGTGCCGGGCGACGCGCCGTTGGAGACCGTCTGTCTGCTCGGCTGCGGCGTCGGTACCGGCTGGGGCTCGGCCGTCAACTCCGCGAACCTCTATCCGGGCGACACCGTGATCGTCATGGGCGTCGGCGGGATCGGCATGAACGCCGTGCAGGGCGCGGTGCACGCGGGCGCGGGAAACATCATCGCCGTCGACCCGGTGGCCTTCAAGCGTGAGACGGCGATGCAGTTCGGCGCGACGCACGCCACCGAATCGATCGAAGAGGCCACGGACCTGGCCAAACAGTTCACCAATGGCCAAGGCGCCGACGCGACCATCGTCACGGTCGGCGTCACCCGGCCCGCGCATGTCGCGCAGGCGTTCGAGTCGATTCGCAAGGCCGGGACCGTGGTGGTGACGGGCGTGGGCAACGTGAACGACCTCGACCTCAAGCTGTCGATCTTCGAGATGACCACCTACCAAAAGCGCCTACAGGGCTCCCTGTTCGGCGCGTCCAACCCGACCGCCGACATTCCCTGGCTGCTTGAGATGTACCGGGAGGGGATGCTCAAGCTCGACGAGCTGATCACCGGCAGATACCCGCTCGACGAGATCAACCAGGGCTACGCCGACATGCACGCGGGCAAGAACATCCGCGGCGTGCTCGACTTCGACAGCTGAGGACGGCTCATGGCTGGCCAGTGGTTCGAGTCGGTGGCAGAAGCGCACCGCCGGGCGAAGCGGAACCTGCCGAGGTCGGTTTACGCCGCCTTGCTCGCTGGATCCGAGCGGGGCGTCACCCTCACCGACAACCTCGTCGCGTTCGACGAGCTGCGGTTCCGGCCACACGTCGCCGACCTGCCCGTCAAGCGGGAACAGGCCACTACGGCGCTCGGTCAGAATATCGCCCTCCCAGTGGTCATCTCTCCGGTCGGGGTGCAGGCCGTGCACCCGGAGGCCGAGGTCGCCGTCGCGCGTGCCGCCGCGGCGGCAGGCACCGCGATCGGGCTCAGCTCGTTTGCGAGCAAGCCGGTCGAGGAGGTGGCAGCGGCCAACTCGCAGCTGTTCTTCCAGACCTACTGGGTCGGCGGTCGCGACCGGGTGCTGGCCCGCGTCGAGCGCGCGCGGCGGGCACAGGCGAAGGCCCTGATCGTCACGTTGGACTGGACGTTCGACACCTACCGCGACTGGGGCAGCCCGCCGATCCCGGAGAAGCTCAACCTCGTCGCGCTGGCCCGCTTCGCGCCGCAGGTGCTCGCCCGCCCTCGCTATCTCGCGGAGTGGCTGCGCCACCGGACGCTGCCCGACCTCACCGTGCCCAACCTCGCGCTCCCCGGCGAGCCGCCACCCACGTTCTTCGCCGCATACGGCGAGTGGATGAACACGCCTCCCGCCACCTGGGCGGACATCCAGTGGCTGCGTGAGCAGTGGAACGGCCCCTTCCTCGTCAAGGGGATCATCCGGCCCGACGACGCCCGGCGCGCCGTCGACGCGGGCGCCACCGCAATCTCGGTGTCCAACCACGGCGGCAACAACCTCGACACGACATTGGCGTCGATCCGCGCCCTGCCCACGATCGCCGAGGCGGTCGGCAGCCAGATCGAGGTCCTCTTCGACGGCGGCATCCGCCGCGGCGCCGACGTCGTCAAGGCACTGGCCTTGGGCGCGCGCGCCGTGATGATCGGCCGGGCGTACCTGTGGGGGCTGGGCGCCAGCGGGGAGTCGGGTGTGAAGAACGTGCTGGAGATCCTCCGCAAGGGGATCGACTCGGCGCTGCTCGGTCTGGACTGCGCGTCGGTCCACGACCTGGCGCCTGAGGACGTGCTCGTCCCTGCGGGGTTCACGGAGGGCATGAAGGCCGCGCCTAGCTCCAGTCGTCGCCAAGGACGGGAGAGTGATCATGTCCGTGCCGGACGATCGAGGGCAGGAGTGCCAGATGATCTCTGAATATCTCCTGGCCGCGCTGGAGCAGCTGGTGTGGCGCTATCGGGCGCTGCAGCCGGGCCTCGCCGACGCGGACCTGTACGCCGAGGCGATCACCGCCGAGGCCGCGTGGCAGGTCGGCCTCGCCCGTCGCGCGCTCCACCGCAGGCCAGAGCACGACCCCGGCTGAGCACCGAGGGCGTTCGAATCCACTCGCGCCTGCGGTCGACGGCACCGGCTGGTCGACCGTGGTCGCCGGGCTGATGGACCGGGCTGCCGTCCCAATCGCCCGAGACTTCGCCGGTGTTCTGCTCGGCGTGCTCGCGGACAAGCCCGACCAGGACGTGCGTCCTGCCATGTCCTGCGGTTGGGACTGCCGTGTTGGACGACGTCCGGCGCCGGGTCAGCAGGAGGCCCTCGGGCAACGCGTCCGGGCTCGCGACCCGCTGTACGGCATCGTCGACTGCTGCGCCGCTGCCGCGTTGACTGTCCGCTGGACAAAGTCTGCCTGCTGGTGACGATCGGCGTCCGCGCGGACGGCACCCAGGAACCCATCGCGCTTGACGAGGGCACCGCGAATCGACCGAGTCGTGGCTCGATCTGCTCCGCGGCTGGATCCACCTGCGCACCACCAACCCGATCGAGTCCACCTTCGCCACCGTCGGGCTTCGCGAGCGAGTCACCCAGGGCCCCGGCTTCGCCGCCGTGTCGCGATGGCGTTCAAGCTCATCGAATCAGCACAGAACCGGTGGCGGGCCGCCAATACACCCCACCGTGCCGGCGCGGTACCCAAGAACGGCAAGCTCATCGAACGACCGGACGAAACAGAGGGTGGTGATCAGCGCGTCGCGTGACACGAAGAGCCTCTAACCGGACTCTGTGAAGTGGCGCGACTACGGCTAAACCCGACCGATGGGTTACCTAGCCCCCGGGACCCAGGTGGTCGTCCGGGGCCGGGGCGGCGACGGTCGCGTTCGTCGGTGACTGGCTGCCCCGCTCCTGGTGGGAGTCCCTCCGCGAGCGCTCGCACGCCCGGTCGGTCACGTAGCTGGTACGCCCGCCGTTGGTCATCCTTCTCAGGCTGTGCGAACCGGGCCTGGCCCTGAGGGATTGAAGGCGGGTACTCGGTCCTGGCTCGCCGGGTCGAGGGCAGCTCGGGCCGCAGCCGCCAGCGTGGACACATGACGGTCCGACTGAACCAGAGGGCGTATGACCAGGCGCGGGACCTGATCGCGGAGGGCCGATGCGTGATCGACGACCGCGACGCGTGGAGCGAGCACCAGCCTTCGGCCCGGCAGGAGAACACCTTCATCGAGCGGCAAGGGATCGCCGAGTACGCGCGGTGGTATCTCGGGCTCGACGACGACCAGGACGAAAGCACGAAGGGCCGCTACAAGTTCCCGTACGGCGACTTCGAGAAGGTCCATCGGTGTGGGCTGCTGGCGGCGGAGTCGCGTGCCGGGCAGCGCAAGTACCGCGACATCGAACTCGCGGTTGCCCACCTGCACGGCATGCTGGAATCGCTGCGGAAGGCCGCGGGTCGTTCGTGAGCCCGCAGCAGGTTCACCGCCGCCCCCAGTCCGGCGCCGGGCGACGCGACAAGCCGTCGCCTCGTCGTGAGATGGCCGACGCCGTCAGCGCGAGAGGTTTCCTCATGGCGTTCCGGGTCGAACGCGACGTACCGGCCGACGCGGCAGGCTGACCGAACGACCCCGCCGGTTCCTTCCTGACAGGAGCGACATCGTGCAACTTGGACTCATCGGTTTGGGCCGCATGGGTGGCAACATGCGCGACCGATTGCGAGCGGCAGGCCATGAGGTGGTGGGCTACGACCCCCGTCCGGGCCTGACCGACGTCGACTCGCTCGCTGCGCTGGCAGGAGCGCTGGCGCCGCCACGGACGGTCTGGGTGATGGTGCCCTCCGGGGAGATCACCCGCGTCACGATCCGGCAGCTCGCCGAGGTGCTCGGCCCTGGCGATCTCGTGATCGAGGGCGGCAACTCGCGCTACACCGACGACCGACCCAACGCCGCGTTGCTCGGCCAGAGGGGCGTCTCGTACATCGACTGCGGCGTGTCCGGAGGCATCTGGGGCAAGGAGAACGGATACGGGCTGATGGCGGGCGGTGCGCCCGAGGACATCGAGCGCGCCATGCCGATCTTCGACGCACTGCGGCCGGAGGGGCCGCGTGAGGAGGGCTTCGCGCATGCAGGCCCGGTCGGCGCGGGCCACTTCTCGAAGATGGTGCACAACGGCATCGAGTACGGCCTCATGCAGGCCTACGCCGAGGGCTTCGAGCTGCTGGACGCCGTCGAGCTCGTCAGCAACGTTCCCGCGGTGCTGCGGGCCTGGTCACGCGGCACCGTCGTGCGATCGTGGTTGCTCGACCTCCTGGTCCTCGCACTCAACGAGGATCCAGGCCTCGAGGCCCTCACCGACTACGTCGAGGACTCCGGCGAGGGCGGCTGGACGATCGAGGAGGCGATCACCCACGCCGTGCCGCTCCCGGTGATCTCTGCAGCGCTGTTCGCCCGGTTCGCGTCGCGACAGGAGTCTTCGCCAGCCATGCGCGCGGTGGCCGCGTTGCGTCAGCAGTTCGGAGGCCACCCCGTGCGCACGGCGGTGGGTCCCTCGGGCGCGCCGGGCGAGCGTGCCGAGCCGACCACGGGGTGATCGGCACCTGCACCTGCACCGCCTGGCGGTCACCGACTTCCGCTCCTTGGGAGGGACGCGGCAGAGCTGGAGCCGACGCCGGGCGGCCAACCCGGCGCGCCTCAACCGTGCGCCCGCCAATGCCCGCGACGTGCGGGGCTCCTGCGCAACGTGTTATTCGGCCCCGAGTACCTCGCGCTCGTCCTCGGCGACCTCGGCGAGTGCCGCCAACTCCTCGACTACCTGCTGGTCGCCCGGTCCATGTCGCACGCCGTGGGGCGTCGAAACCGACCCGACCAGCTCCGGGACGTCCTTGGCAGGCTTGCCCGTATGTCGTCCCACTCGCCCTGGGTCACGACCCGATTGACGCTGCCCTGCCCTGCCGGGCCTGCTCATGGACGCCGTTCTCACCGCCCTCGGCACCCGACCCGACTGAACTCAGCCTTCAGACGGCGGCCGGGAAGTCGTGTCCGGATCAGCTCGGCGGCCTTGCGGTCGGACGCCGCAACCCACGCGGCCGTCAATCACGCCCACCCGCCACCAACCCAGCGGCAAGATCAACGCTCTTAACACTGAAGATCGACGGTGGATCCAGGCTGATGGATGTGGCGGGAAGGGATGGGGTCGTCGATGATTTGCCGCATGGTGCCGAGGACGGCAAGGAAGACATTCGGCATGGGATGGGCGCGGACTGCCCTCCGCGTGGACGCCCCGACGTCGTCCAACGCCGGGATGATCAGCCTGGCACGGCGATGACGAGCCCTGCCACGCAGAGTTGGCGCCGGTGGTTCGCTTCGACCGGGCTGCCCCGATGTGGCGGCCGGTGTTGTACGCGGCGGCGGGTCTGGTGGTCGGCGGGGCCTTGGGTGCGGTGCTGACGCCGCAGAAGGGTGCCGTCCTGGCCGCACTGACCGGTGCATTGGTGGCCGCGGCGGGATCGAGGGGCCCGACGAAGGTTTCGTTGCGGCTCGCCTCCCTCGCGACCGCGGCTGCGGTGATCGTCGTGTTCACGGCCTTTGTCGTCACCGGCCATCCCTGGTGGGCGGCGGCTGCGATGGCCGCGGTGGCGGTCCTGACCTCGGCCGTTGCAGCCGCGGGACCGATCGGTGCAGCGTTGGGGATGCTCGGATCGGTCGGGTTCGTGTTGGCGGTCGTCGGCGCCGCCACGGTGAGGTTGGTACCGGACGTGTCGCTGCTGTCCGGGGCCTTGCGGGCGGTGCTGGGCGCGGTCGGCGGCCTGATTGTGGCCGCGGTCGGCGCCATGCTGCGAAACCGCCGAGCCGGCGCCGGGGCCGTCCCGGACATCCCCGCGCCGTGGCGGCCGATGTGGGCATCGTTGAGGTCGTTCGACGAGCACACCCGCGACGGGGTACGACGGGCGATCCCTCTCGCGATCGGCATGTTCATCTACCAGCGCACGCTCGACCACGACTCGTTGTGGGTCTTCCTGGCGGCATTCGCGGTGCTGCTGCCGACCGGGAAGACCGCGGTCAGGGTCGCCGCGGCGCGGGTGGTCAGCACCGTTGTCGGCGTGCTGGTCCTGTCCGTGCTCGGCATGGTCGCCGCCGCAGGGGTGCTGTTCGCGGCGGCGATCCTGTTCCTGCTGGTTGGCATCGCCTACAAACCGACCTACCCGCTGCAGGCCGGTGCGTTGTCCGCGATGGGCGCCGTGCTGCTCGTCGCCGGGCCCGCGGGCGATCTGGGCGCCTGGGCCGGGCACCGCCTGCTCGACACGCTGCTGGGCTGCGCGATGGCCCTGGCGTCGACGCATCTGCTCTGGCCAAGGGACAAACCGGACGACGACGACGTCGTCACAGTCGAACAAGAAAGTGACCCCTAGACCCTGCGAACGCCAAACCTTGGACAGCCGGTCGCCCTGAGAACCTCGTGCCCAAAGGGGTCCGCGAACTGACCGGGACGACTGCGTCTTGAGGGCGATCGTTCCGCGGGTCCGAGGAGGCCAGCCCGAAGGGTCCGGGAACGATCACTCGACATCGGATCGTCGCACCTTGCAGTCGAGACTCTCCGGGCTCGGCTCGGCGAGAACGGCGCATCGGCCACGCTCATCCACCCTCACTGCGGTCGTCGATCTCCGCCGCCTCGTCCTTGCGCCGCTGTTTCGCGCTGTCGACCGCGCCGAACAGGATCTTCGCGATCACCCCGACCGCGACCAGATCTATGATCATCTGGATCATCGTGAGGATGCGGGCCACGTCACTGCGAGGGGCGATGTCACCGAAACCAACGGTGGCGAAAACCGTGATGGTGAAGTACAGCGAGCCGGTTCGGCCGAGCATCTCGCTGAAGCTGCCCGGGTCGCTTCTCGAGATCAGGACGTAGGTCGCCGCGAAGATCAGCAGCAGCGTCGGCAGGCCGGTCGCGACGGCCTGGATCAGGCGCAGATGCGGGACGTCGGATGCGGCGATCGCCCGCGTGTGATAGCCGATGATGACGGCGAAGACCACCAGCCCCAGCGCGAATTCGATCCAGGTGCCTGCGTCGAGCGGCCGGTTCAGTGGGGCCAGGTAGTAGACGACCACCAGCAGCGCCGCGGACGCGGCGGCCCGCAGCAGCGCTGCGGTCAGCATGCGCTTCTGAGCCGCCGGGCTCAGCTCGTCGACCCGCTTACGCGTCATCGGGCTCGCTCCATTCCCGCGGCCGACACGACGCCCCGTGCGGAGGCAGACGCACCGCGCGAGCCGCAGGATGGGGACCCCAAGCCAGACCGGAGATGCCGCTCCACCACCCGGTGGCGGCCTGGACGGCAACCGCGCCGGGAGTCATCCGGCACGATGAACAGCACGGTGGATGATCCGGGCAAACCACGGACCGGTTGCGGCCACGGCCGGGTCGACTCGTCGGTCGTCCGACCGATCCTGCCGGGAACCGAGGCTGGCTGGTACTCGCTCAGCACCATGGATCCGGCCTCCTGCCCCCTGCGCCGTGGGATCGACTCGCTCCTGCACCGACAGGTCACACCCCGGCGGGCCAACCGGTCGTCATCCGCGCCGGGTGGTCTTTCCAGCCAGCCCTCATGCTTGACGGCAAGATTGCGAATCGACCGCGCCAACGCGGCGAGTGGCTAAATTGGGCAAACGGTGTTCCACCGGACGATTTTGATCTACGAAGAGAGGCCATCGATTTAAGCGCGCTTGCATAGTCTGGGCGATACGGCGGCGGCGCGTTCTTGAGCATGGTGCGCTGGACAGCTCACCGACTTCGTCGCCCTCCGTCGCGGTGAAGCGCCGATTGGCGCAGGTTTTCAGTAATTGCTCCAAGTCCAAGGTCCGCGGTGCCTACTTGAATACTTCGCCCTGAATAGTCGAGTGGTCGCCTTTGCTATTCAATAGCTCCTGCCTGGGTCCGGCCGGGGGTGTAGTCCGTGATGGACGGACTCGGCGTGTCGGCGTCCGGCAGGTCGAGCGGCAGTCCTTCTCGCGGTCTCCGAGGGGCTGTCAACTTGTATCTGATCTTCCGGCAGGCCGCCAGCGGCGCGCTGCACGGCTCGATCAAGCAGGTCCGTTAGTCGGATGGTGTGGGCTCGGATGGCGATACGAGTCCGCTGAGGGCACGGTGCAGTTCCTGGTCGGCGGTGTTGAGCCGGGTGATCAGCTGTTCACGTTGGCCGTGCAGCAGCGCCATCTGGCGCTCGCCCTGCTCCAGGATCTGCCGTGTCTTGGTCCGGCCGTCTTCAACCGTCCGGTGGGCTTCCTGGACCGCGGCCGTGCGTAGCTCCTCGTTCATGCGTCGGGTCTGTTCTCGCTCGCTGTTCAGCAGCGCGATGGCCTCGCTGCGTCGGGAATCCAGCGCGAGCCGAAAGTCGCGCTCAACCTGCGCGCATCGCGCCTGCGAGTCCGCCCACGCCTGTGCGCACTGCGCTTGCGACTCCGCCCACGCCCGAGCCCGTTCCGCTTCTGCTGTCGCTTCTGCTGCGGCTGTGGCCTGCTTGATCTGCTCGGCGTGCACTCGTCGCGCGGTTTCCAGCTCGGTATGGACCCTGCTGCGTTCGGCCTCCACCGCCGCCATGGCCGCGGTGTTGCGAGCAGCATCCTCGCGCCGCACAGACGCGAACTCGGCAGCGACGCGGTCGTGTTCGGCTTCCACTGTGGCGGCGGCAACGCGCGCCACGGCCCGCATCGACTCCGCACACACCGCGACCAGGCGTCCTGGATCATCGTCCCCGTCGTGGTTCGGCCCTAGGTGGCTGGTGTTTTTCGCGTGGCGGTCCCCCGGGTCGGTGCGGGGCTCCGAGAGAATGATCAGGTGACGATGGGCCGGGTGGACCGTCAGGGTGATCTGTTCGACGATGTGGTCCGGTTCTGCGAGGGCTCGCTGCCGGGGAACTCGATCTACGGGTTCCTGGCTCGGGAGCGGGACCGGTTGTTCCCCGATGAGCTGTTCGATGATCTGTTCGAGGCTTCGGGTCGGCGTTCGGTGCCGCCGTCGGTGGTGGCCACGGTGATGGTGTTGCAGCGCCTCGGCGGGCTCTCGGACCGGGAGGCGGTCGAGCGGTATGCCTTCGATGTGCGGTGGCGTTACGCGGCCGGGGTCGGTGGCTACGGCACGGGGTGGGGCAGCTTCGCGCACACGGTGTTGGTGGACATGCGCGCGCGGCTGCGTCGTTCGACATGCCCGGACCGGATCTTCGAGGTGGGTCTGGAGGCGGCGCATGCGGCCGGTCTGGTGGGCCGGCGCCGGGTGCTGGACTCGACGCCGCTGTATGACGCGGTGGCCACGATGGACACGATCACGTTGATCCGGTCGGCGGTGCGCGGGTTGCTCGCCGCCGCCACCACCGCCGACGCCGACCTGGCCGCGGAGTTGCGGGTGGTGCTGAGCAGCGGGGACGACTACGTCGGCAACGGCAAGCCGCAGATCGACTGGGACGACCGGGCCGCCCGCGAACAGTTGATCGATTCTCGGGCCCGGGACGGGTTCGCGATGCTCGCGCTGCTGGATGGCCGCGAACTGGCCGAGGCGGTGGAGCAGGCGGCGACGTTGTTGGCCACGGTGCTGGGTCAGGACCTGGAGACCGGCCCCGATGGGGCGTTCCGGATCGCGCGTCGGGTTGCGAAGGACCGGGTGATCTCCACCGTGGACCCGGACACCCGGCACGGGCACAAGACCTCCGCGCGCGGGTTCGACGGTTACAAGGGCCACGCCGCGGTCGACCCGGATTCGGAGATCATCACCGCGACCACGGTCACCCCGGGCAACGCCGGCGACGCCAGCGTTGCCGACGACCTCGTCGCCGACCTTCTCGGTGACGACCTCGACGACCTCGACGACCTCGACGACGACCTCGACGACGACCTCGACGACGACCTCGACGACGACCTCGACGACGACCTCGACGACAGGGCGGGCCGGGACGAGCCCGAGGCTGCCGAGCCGCAGCCGGCCACGTCGCCGGTCGAGCCGAGCACCGGTGCAGCCCGCGACGCCGAGCAGGCCTGCGTCTACGGCGACAACGCCTACGGCACCGGGTCGTTCCACGACCGGCTCGAGCAGGCCGGGATCGCCGACCGCTGCAAAACCCAGACACCCACCGCGGCGGGCGGGTTGTTCAGCAAGGACCGATTCGACATCAACCTCGGCGCAGATCTCGGTGCCGGCGCTGTGACCTGCCCGGGCGGGGTCACCGCGCCGATCCGCCCGGCCCGCGCCGGCGGCGGCACCGCCTACTTCGCCTCGGCCTGCTCCGCATGCCCACTGCGCGCGCAGTGCACCACCGCCGCCGGCGGGCGCACGGTGTCCGTGGGACCGTACGAGCAGACCCTCACCGACGCCCGCGCCCGCCAGACCGATCCCTCCTGGGTCACCGACTACCGCGCCACCCGACCCAAGGTCGAGCGCAAGCTCGGCCATCTCGTTCGCCGTCACCACGGCGGACGACGAGCCCGGGTCCGCGGCACCGCCCGCGTCGACGCCGACTTCCGGCTGCTGGCCGGCGCGGTGAACCTGGCCCGGCTGGCCGTGCTCGGGCTGCGCGGAACCGCCCAAGGATGGGCGGTGGCGGCGTGACCAGCAAGCGAGACACCCCTCACCGAGGGCTCGCCGCGGCGACAGGCCGGCCAGAACGCTTCCTCAAGCGGGTTCCGCGGAACCGCCACCCGTCCCGATCTCAGCGAACCCAGGAACCCCATGAACCGTCAGCCGAGCCGGCCACACTCCCGAAGCGGCCGTACGACACCAGCCACCTAGGGCGAGCACCCGGCTCGGCAAGTCGACGATGTCGTCCTCGACCAGGCGCAGCATCGACCGGACCCGTTCGCTCGTGCTGGCGACGGTCAGCAGCGGCCCGGATAAGGCGCTGACCTGACCGCGCAACCGCTCGACCCGGGCCCGGCAGGCCTCCAGCTCGACGCCCATCTGTCGGGACTGCTCCAGCGCGGCATCCCGATCAGCGGCCAGGATCTGCAGCTGGACATCCAGACGCCGCAGATAGGCCTCGACCGCGTCCGGGTCGTAACCCCGACGAACCACCGCGAACCCAGCAGCCACCGAGCCTTCGGCTCTGTCGGGACGTTCGGGGCGGGTGGGGCGAGTGGGGCGGTCGGCGACCATGCGCCACACCGTAGGCGTATCGACAAGGCAGCGGCTCGCGATCTGACTACTTCGACACAGGCATCCGCCAGCACAGCGCCTGGCCAACTCCTGACCCCTTTTCGCCCCGCCCGCCCGTCCTCGGGAAGGCCTGGTACCCCGACCCGTCTCCTGCCACAACATCGAGCCGATGGCTGGGCAGAATCGCGACGAGAACGCGGTCGCCGCAGCGGTAAGGAGGAGGACAATGGATCATGCATTGACGGTCAGGGACGAGGTGCGCGCTCACGGACGCGAACTGCGTCGGGCGATCCCGGAGGTGTACCGCGGTCGGCCGCGGACCCGGTCCGGACGCGATTGTGGCGTCCGTGCAGTGCGATCTCGTCTACTTTGACCGGGTGTCTCTCGACGGGCCGATCACGGAGATGCTTGCGGCGTGCCCGAGCGCCGGTGCGGTGCTCGACCTCATCCCAGACGTGCCCTCCGATGCCGTGGTCGATGAAGAGACGATGCGTGGCTGGGACCAGCGGCACGATGTGGACGCAGCATTCGTGCGTGATCTGCTCCTGGGTCGGTCAGCTTCCCGCGGACCACGAACAGGTGCTGCACCGGCCGCGCTTCGCCGAGCCGGCGGCCAGCCAGCCCGCTCGCAGCAGAAGCCGTCGCCGCCGGGAGCCTGCCACGGGAACGCGCGTCGGCGCAGAACCCTTATACCGGCGACGTCGTCGCGGGTATCGGCGAGGTCGTCGCGCAAGGCCTCCTTCAGCGCGCGCCGCTGACCTGCTGGAACAGCGCCGCGGCCGCGGGCCCAAAGTAGGCGGCGTAGGAGATGTCCGGGTTGCGGCCACCTTGCTCGTAGCCGCCGGTGACGGCGATGACGTCCATGTCGCCGTCGGTGTTCGGGGCCGCCCGCAGCCATGGGCCGCCGCTGGTGCCGTCGTAAAGGCCACGGGCGTCGAGCTCAAGTTGAGTGCCGGAGAATCGAGTGGTGACGCCGGAACGCTCGTTCGGGTCGTCGGCGAAGTCCGGGTAGCCGATGGCGTCCACGGCGGTGGCCGAACCCGGGTCGAGCACCAGCCGGTATCCGCCGACGACCTGCTGCACCGGCCTGCCGTCGGCGCGCTGCACGGTGAGGAAGGCGATGTCGTGGTCGGGGTCGGCGCGGCCGCGCCAGGTGTCGTCGACCGCCGAGGCCGTTACCGCCCAGATCCCGTACGGCGCGGCGTGGTCGTGGTAGCCGGGCGCGAACGACATCCCGGTACGAGCGGGGGTGCCGTCCCCGTCGGCGACGCAGTGGGCGGCGGTGATGAGCACGTCGCCCGCGGGGCTGTCGACGACCGCGGCCGTGCAGTAGTGATCACCGAGCTGCTGGGGCGGGCCGCCGAACAGCGCGCCGGTGGCGGGCCAACGCACCACGATGGAGGGCCGACGCGACCGACGGCGAGCTGCGAGCCGGGGCGGGCGCCACGCACGCCGCAACCAGCACCGCAAGCGCCAAGGCCAGAAGAGGTCGAAGCGGGCCGGTCGATATCGGATCAGGGTCCGGTGGTGAGGGCGTGGAAGGTCAACCGGGCGCCGTCATCGCCCGCGTCGTCGCCCGCGCCGCCGTCCGCGGAGTCGGCCTGCTGGTAGTCGCCCGCCTGGAAGCGGACCGGGGCCCCGGCGAACGCGGCGGGCACCGGGGCGGTCCCGCCCGCCGTGTGGCCGTTGGCCGTGGCGGTGAACGTGAGCGTGCCGTTGCCGTCGTCGCTGATCGAGAACGTGAACGCGGTGCCGAGCGGGACACCGGTGAGCAACCGCACCTGGGTGGCGTCCGCGCCGGAGCGCTGTTGCTTGACCACGACGTCGATCGTGCCGCCCTCGTCGTGCAGCATGACGAACGGGACCGAGCTGATGGCGTCGGAGCCGTGGATCTGACCGATGATCACGTCGGGCTTGGCGCGGGGCAGCTGGGCGACGGTGACCGAGGCCGTAAGTACGTGCTTGCCGACGCCCGCGAGGAACGGGGACAGGCTGTCCAGCTCGGTGCGGGTGTGGCCGGAGTTGGGCGTGGTGACGCCCGCGACGGGGGCCCACAACGTGAGGCCGCCGTGGCCGTCGGGCATCAGCCAGGGCGGTGCGACGGTGGCCGGGTCCACGGTGGCCGCATCGCCCTTGCGGCCCGCGATCGGCAGGGTGAGCTTCCACCCCGCCAGCGTCACCGGCCCGGCCGGCACCGCGGGCGCGGGCGTGCCCTCCGGGACCGCGTGCGGGGTGCCGGTGACGCCGCATCCGGCCGCCGCAACGGACAGGAGCGCCACCACCGCGACCCACCGAAGAATGCACACGATCGGATGGTGGCACAGCGTATCTCGACCTTATCTCCGGGCCCTCTTGCTTTGCGTGCGGTTGGCTAGATCTTGACCCTATTCCGCGCCGCTATTCTTCGGGCCCGAGAAAGGACGCGCCACGATGCCGTTTTCGCCGTTCCTGGACGCCTCGGTGATCACGGGTCCGCTACCGAGGGCGATCGAGGCGGTGGGCGCGGTCGGGGGTGTGGGCCTGCTCGTGGGCCGGTCACGGGTGTGGTGGCTGCGCGCGGTGCCGCTGGCCGTCGTGTGCGGGGTGGTCGTCGCGGCGGCGCTCGGGCTGGCGGTGGCCGTGCTGCACCCGTTCCCCGACCTGCTGCCCACCCGCATCCTGGCCTGGGTAGCGGTGCTCGCGGTCGCGGTCGGGCTGGGGTGGGCGCGGCGGCGCGATGGATGGCTGCGCCTCGCGCTGGCCGTGCTGGCCGTGGTGGCGGTGTTCGGGACGTGCGCGATGAAGGTCAACGCCTTCTACGGCTACCGGCCGACGCTGGGCACCGCGCTCGGCGTGCCCGCGGCCAACCAGGTGGACCTGGCCGCAGCTGCCGTCGCGGCCGCCGCTGTGGACCGCTCGGCCCCGGCAGGCGTTGGCACGGTCCTGGCACGCCCCGCCGGGCATGCCGCGCGCCGGGCGGATCTCCACGGTGACGATCCCCGGCGGGCGCTCCCGGTTCCCGGCCCGGCCCGCATGGCTTTACCTGCCGCCTGCCTACCTCGGCTCGGTGCGCGCGAAGCTGCCGGTGCTGGTGCTGATCCCCGGCCAGCCGGGCGGCCCGCAGGACTGGCTGCTGGCCGGGCGGCTCGCGGCCGTGATGGACGGGTTCGCCGCCGCGCACGACGGCCTCGCGCCGGTGGTGGTCGTGCCCGACGCCACCGGGTCGAGCCTGGGCAACACGCTGTGCCTGGACTCCCGGCTCGGGGCGGCCGAGACCTACGTGGCCGACGACGTGCCCGCCTGGGCCGCCGCGCACCTGGAGGTCGACGCCACCCACCTCGCCATCGGCGGGTTCTCCTTCGGCGGCACGTGCGCGCTGCAGCTCGCCCTGCGCAGACCGGAGGTCTTCCGCACGTTCCTGGACATCTCCGGCCAGGCCCACCCCACGCTGGGCGACCCCGCAGGCACGGTCGCGGCCGCGTTCGGCGGCGACGTGGCCGCCTACCATCGGGTCGACCCGCTCGACGAGCTGCGGGCCCGCACCTACCCGGGCACGGCGGGCGTGTTCGTCGTCGGCCGCGACGACGGCATCTACCGGCCGCAGGCCGAGCAGGTGGCGGCGGCCGCGCGGGCCGCGGGCGTGGGCGTCACCCTGCTGGAGGTACCGGGCGAGCACTCGTGGAGCATCGCCAGCCACGCCCTCGCCGGCGCGCTGCCGTGGCTGGCCGGGCGCACGGAGATCCTCGACCCGCAGCCACCCCCGACGATTACCCCAGCACCGCCCGCGCCAGCCGGGTGAGCGCGCGCGGGCTGAGCGCGGGCAAGTAGGCGCGGGCCAGCGCATTGCCGATCACGGGCAGCGCCACCGGGTCCGGGTAGGCCAGAAGCAGCGGCCGATACAGCGGCTGGAACTTGGCCTTGAACGCCAGCAGCGAGCCGAAGCCGTAGACCGGTTCCAGCCTGCGGGCGAGCAGGTCGAGGAGGCGTTGCAGCACGCGGTCGCCGTCCTGACCGCCGACCCGGGCCAGCGGCGCCCCGGACAGCGACAGCAGCGCGGCCCCGTCGGCGCGCACGTCACGCGCCGCGGTCGCGATGAGGAACTCCATGATCCCGGACGGGGCGTCGGCGCGGCGGCGCATGAAATCCAGCGTCCAGCCGACGGTCACACCCTCGGCGCGCACCGGCAACCAGCTCGTCACCGCCAGCACCCGCTCCGCCGCGTCGACCGCCAGCAGCATCCGCACCTGCGGATCGTCGATCTCCTCCAGCCCGCCGAGGGTGAACCCCATCTCCGGCAGGCCCTTGCCCACCGCCCACTCCGCGGACAGGGCGCGCACCTGCTCGCGCACCGCGGCCGACCAGGCCGTCCAGCAGGCCGTGACGCCTTCGCGGCGGGCCCGGTTCACCGCCGTCCGGACATCCTGCCACCGCCGGCCGGTGAACGACAGGTCGGCCAAGCGCAGCAGCGTCTCCTCCGCCACCTGGACGCTCGACCAACCCCGGTACCTACGACCGCGGGATGATGATGTCCAAGATCGCGATCATCAGGATAAGCCCGATGAGCAGCCGCCTCCATGGTCGCACGGGACCACCCGCACACCCCGAGGAACGGTGGTCATCGACCGCGCGCACGGCCTCCACGAGGGGTCGATGACGATCGCACCGGCGCCGCCGGCAAGGTTGAGGTGGGTGCTGTCGAGCCGAAGAGCTCACTCATCAGCACTGCTACCCGGCGGCGGCGCCGCGGCGGTAACATCGCCGAGCCCGGGCTTGCGCCGCCGCCCGCTGCGCGTTCGGACAACCGGCGGCCCAGTCCGCCACGCGGTCGTCGCGCACAACTCGCCACTGGGCTCAACTGCGGGCCGGCGACATCATCGCGGCGCGGTCGAGTCCGACAAGGAAGTCTTCCCGGCCAGACTCGCGGGCAACATTGCCGGCCGCCGAATCTCTCGCGCGTACCCCGACCAGCAATTCCGTCGTTGAAGGGGAATCGCGTCAACCTGACGACCGCAAGGAGCTGACGGTGACTGCTACCGCCCCCACGCCCACACGAGCAATGACCGCTGCAACGTCCTACCTGGTGCTTGTCGAACTCGCCGGGCTCGCTGTCCTGCTACAGGGCCTCTGGGCCGGCATCTTCCTCGAGACCGACGGTGCCCGTGACGAGGCGAGCCGCTGGATCGACGTCCACGCCCGCGGTGCGGAGGTCGCCATCAGTCTCGCCGCACTCGCCACGGTGGTCGCGTTCTTCTGGCTACGCGACCAGGCCGACCTCTGGATCGTCGGCGCCCTGCTCACCACCCTGATGCTGACCGAGAGCTACCTCGGCGGCCTCATCCGGGACGACAGCCAGGATGCGCTTACCGCCGTCCATGTTCCACTCGCCATGATCATCACCAGTTTGGTCGCATACTTGACGCTTCTATGTGTGTCAAGGGCTTCTGGTGGTCGTTCCCCCGGGTGTGGCGGCTCGGTTGCGGCTCGGTCGGTGATCACGTGCGGAGTCTGCGGTGTTCGGCGACGCGGCAGGCCGGGCTGCAGTAGCGGCGGGGCTGGCCGCGCTGGATGAGTGGCTGGTGGAACGTGCGCTCGCAGAACAAGCGCCGGCAGCGAAGAACCAGGCAGTTGGGATGGTCCGAACACGGCCCCGGAGCCTGGGGCGGCGTGTAACGGTATTCGCGCTGCTCGGTCATCGGCTGACCTCGACGGCGGGGGCCATCGCGGTGGTCAGGGTGCGGTAGAGCTGGCGGGCGATGTAGCGCTTGAGGCAGCGGCGGATCTCTCTGGGGTTCTTGCCTTCGGCGGTGCGCCGGGCGACGTAGGCCTGGGTGGTCGGGCAGGAGCGCATCCGCGTGATGGCGATGGTGTGCAGCGCCCGGTTCAGGGCGCGGTCCCCGCCGCGGTTGAGCCGGTGCCGCACGGTGCGCCCGCTGCTGGCCTGCAGTGGGCTGGCGCCGGCCAGGGCGGCGAACGCGGCGTCGTTGCGGCATCGCCCGGGGTGTGAGAACGACACGATGGCCTGGGCGGCGCTGACCGGGCCGATGCCGCGGCGGTCGGTCAGTCCAGGTGCGATGTCGTTGACGATGGCTTGCAGCTGGACGCGGTTGGCCTTGAGCGCGCGGGCGGCCGCGCGCAGGGCGAGCGCGAGGCGGCGGATCTCGGCGTGCCGCACGGCCTGCTCCCGGCTGGCCTCGCGCGGTGGCCGGCGCCGGACCAGCCCGGCCAGGCGGATCTCGGTGAGTGCGCCGCGGGCCAGTGTGCGGTCGGTGTCGTCCCCGCCCAGCAGCAGCGCGCGCAGCTGGTTGGTCTGCGCGGTACCGGTGGTGGTGAGTTCCTGGCGCGCACCGAGCAGGATGCGTAGCGCCTCGCGGTCGCCGTCCGCGCGCGGGGTGGGCAGCCGGTCGGCGTCCAGGCGCAGCGCAGCCAGCACGGCCAGGTGGGCGTCGATCGGGTCGGACTTGCCGCGCCCGCGGCGGGCCTTGCGGTTGGGCTGTTCGCACTCGAGCACCATCAGGCCGGCCGCGGCGGCGGCCCGGGCCAGTCCGACGCCGTAGCTGCGGGTGCCCTCGATCGACACGACCAGCCGCGGGCCGGGGGCGTGGTCGACGATCCAGGCCAGCAGCTCGGCGTAGCCGGTGGTGTCGTTGGTGATGGTGGTGACCGCGATCGGGACGCCGTTGGGCAGGGCGATCTCGACCTGGTGGGTGTCGCGGTGGGTGTCGACCCCGACGACGGCGTCGACGAGTTCTGCCAGCATGGGCACCGGCCTGGTTCCTTCCTTCGGGGAGCGGGTCGAACGGTCGGCACCGGCCTGGATGGGATCACCGAGCGGCACATCTGTGACGGGTCACGCCCACAGGCGGACAGACTTCTGATCAAGCCAACTGGTGGGCCAGGCCGGTGCCGGCAACCACGGCGGACAGGTCAAATAAAGGGCACACCGAAGCGGCCAGATCTTTCGCGAGTCACGCCGGGTCACCGGCACCGAGCCTGGTGGTTCTCCATCCCGGAGCACCGCAACGACACTCACAGATCTTTCGGGCCCTGCGTACCCGCAGCGGGATCGCCGGCAGCGTGCGCACTAGATAGCAGCGGCTTGCGTCCGCGTACGCCCGAAACAGCGACCAACACGGCCCGATGTGGTGCCAGCTCGACAGACCGACCTTGAGACCAGCTGGTCACAAGCGGTGTGTCGACCCTCAGGCACCCCCAGCCCACGGGCCCAACTTCGCGGCGCATGCGGCGTTCAACACGACTTCCCACCTCACCGTCTGGGGCAGCCTGGCGAGCAGGGCCTGCCAGGCAGGCCCGAATCGGGCGGTCCTCCGGCGGTCCGCTTGAGGTCTAAAGGCTCTGTGCGATCACCCGGGGGCAGGGGGACGCTCCGCGGATGGGTACCGCGGGAAGTTATGTGTCGTGGGGAGTGCTGCAGATATCGGTCACCAACCTGGTGGTCATTCTGCTGATGCTCGCGATCTTCGCCCTGGCGGTGCTGGTGCCCTTCGGACACCGTGACCAGGGCGGCGGGCGATGAACGAGACCAGCTGGACAGCAAAGCTGCGCACCCGGATCGCGACGCTGGTTCCGCCCGGTCAGGCCCTCCCGGACCGCCAACCCGTCTACGTCGCCTCCTGGATCTACGTCTTCGGGGTGCTGACCCTCGCAGGCCTCGTGGTCGTACTGATCACGGGCGGGATGCTGGCCCTGGGCGGGCCCACCTGGTGGCACACCTCGGGCACCGGCCGCTTCGTCAACTCGCTGCACCTGTGGAGCACCGAGATCTTCTTCGCCGTCATGGTCGTGCACCTGTGGGGGAAGTTCTTCATGGCCGCCTGGCGCGGCCGGCGCGCGCTGACCTGGATGACGGGCGTCGTCGCCTTTGTCGGATCGATCGGCACCGCGTTCACCGGCTACCTCTCGCAGACCAACTTCGACGCCCAATGGATCAGCACCCAGGCCAAGGACGGACTGAACGCGGTCGGCATCGGCGCGTTTTTCAACGTCCTCAACCCCGGCCAGATGCTGATGTGGCACATCTCGTTGCTGCCGTTCCTCATCGGCGTCCTCACGATCTGGCACGTCGTGCTCGTGCGTCGCCACGGCGTCGTCCCACCCATCGGCGTCCAGGCACCCGAGCCCCTGGTCGACGACACCGACAACCGGCAGGTGACCTCGTGACCAGCACATCTATCCCGCCGACGACCGAGCCGCCGCCCACGACACCCGAGCGCGCACCGCGCCACCGCGGCGACCAGACCCCGGACAGCCACCTCTTCCCGACCCGGCCCTACGACCTGGTCAAGGAGTTCACCCTCGCGCTGGTGGGCGTCCTCGTCCTGACCGTCGCCCTGGCGTGGATCTTCTCCTCACCCGACGAGAAGCCGATCACGCTCGCCGACTGGGCCGCGGGAGCACCCAACGACGTCGTCGCGACCGCGGCAGGCGAGTTGGCGGGCACCACCACCAGCGCAGG
The DNA here is from genome assembly GCA_963736375.1 of uncultured Actinomycetota bacterium. Taxonomy (GTDB): domain Bacteria; phylum Actinomycetota; class Actinomycetes; order Mycobacteriales; family Pseudonocardiaceae; genus Pseudonocardia. Next base: position 20,975 of record CAVTOL010000015.1, on the reverse strand, counting down.
CTACGGGCCCCCCTACAACACCGCGGCCGACGGTCAAAGCATCGGCCCGCTGCAACTGCAGAAATGGGCGGGCGTGACCCTCCCCGTCGACCCGGCCAACGACCTCGTGCTGACCCCGCTGACCCGGATCACCGGCGACCCCGCCCTGACCGCCGCACTGGCCCGCTACCACGCCGCGAGCGCCGACCAGCAGGCCGCCTGGAGCGGCGACTACGTCAAAGCCCTCGCCGCCGCGCCCGACAACGACCCGGCCCAGGTCGCCGCAGGCGACTACGGCCCGGTCCCGCTGTTGGCGCAACGCTTCCTGGGTCTCGCCCGTTCCGGCGGTCTCGAAGGGTCGCTGACCTCCTCGGGGACCTTCTACGGCACCGACGCCACCCGCAGCCTGCTGCTGCTGGCCGACGGCGCCTACATCGAAGACCAAGCCCGCGCCCAGCAACTGGGCGGGGACCAGTGGGGCATGATGAACGAGACCGGGAACTACCCCGGCCAGCCCTGGATGTGGCTCTACACCTTCTGGTACCAGGTGCCGCCGTTCTCCGACTCCGACAACGCCGACGCGCTGGTCTGGGGCCTGATGATGGTACTCACCCTGGCCCTGCTCCTGCTGCCCTTCATCCCCGGCCTCCGCGAGCTGCCCCGGCTGCTGGGCGTGCACCGACTGATCTGGCGCGACTACCACCGCACCCACCGCACCTAACCAGTCACCCACAGCGCCACCACCGACCCACCGACCCCATGGGCCACACCGGCCACCCGAAGTGTGGCGGCCGAGGGCTGATGCGAGTTCGCGTGCTGACGTCGGCGGCCGCATCTGGCCCGCGTTTTCACGCCGCTGTCGCGTCCGCGTGGGCACGGATTGGCCAGCGCAGGCCGGGATGATCGGTCGTAGCCTGCAGGTTGGTCAAATTCGCGGGATGCGATGACGAGGTCCGGCATCACCACGATGTCCTGTACGCCGCCGTCATCGGCACGCCGATCCCCGGAAGGCAGGCACGAGCGGACGTCGGGGGAGCCTCCCACGCGAAGGTGGAGATCCCCACCCAGCACCGCGGGCGCGGGAGAGTCCCCGGCGCGCACCGCCGGGAGGGCCGTGCCGACCAGGTAACGACACTGCGCCCAGGCGACAGACGCGCTGGTGTCGGCCAAGTGCGTGGTGCACGCCGCGAACACGCCCGCGTCCACACACAGCCACGCCCGCTCCTCAGGGTCGGTGGCGTCCTGGATCGGGTAGATCCCACTCCGGTAATGGTGAACCCACGATCGGGCAACGGCAGGCGGACCACCAGACCGATCCCGTAGGGCTGGCCGTCACGGCAGCGGAACGACGCTACCGTGCATCGGTCGCGCGCCGGTTGGAAGGCCGACGCCGTCACACCGACCTGGTCGGACCCGCCCAGCGCCCGCTCCAGGATCGACACGTCGTCTCGACAGACCTCGTTGAGCGGGACCAGAGATCAGGTGCCTGGTCGCGGATCACCGCCGCGGCGGCGGTCACCGACCGGCCCGTGTAGCAGCCGGCGAGCCCGCTGTCACACAGATTCATCTGCAACACCCGCACCTGCGTGTCCGCCGCCCCGGCTCACCCCGCGACATCCCGGCGCTGCCCGACCCGGACGCCAGCAGCGCACACCCGACCAGGCAGCCGCCCGCGACCAGCCTTTGCCCCAACCGGCGCTGTGACCGGCCATCACACCCACACCTGGCCAGCCGACAACGGCCACCTCGACGATCGGTGAGATCGACAAGGTGGAGCATGGGCGACGGCGAGGCGGTCGGGGATGAGCGAACCGATCAGTCGCCGCCGGCCCTCGTGCTCGACGGCACGGTGGCCGCCGTCATCGCGGGAATAGCAGGCTGGGGTCGCCACGGCCGAGAACGTCCCGGCCCCTTCTCCGCGACGAGAAGCGCCGCGACGGACGTGTCCGTGAGCCGTCGGCACCGTCGGGCACGCGGGTGTCGGTCGTCTACTCGGTGACGAGCGCGAAGTAGCTCTCCTCTTCCTGCACGAAATGCAGCTCCAGCAGGGTGTGCAGCCCGTACAGGCAGGCCAGGACGTCTTGGCGGCGCTCGGGGTCGAGCTCGGCGCCGTGGTCGATCGCGTCGAGGTGGCTGTGCAGGCGTCGGGTGAGCCTGCCGATCTCGGCGTGCGCCCGGCTCATCGGGGCGACCGCCTCGCTGCTGCCGAAGGTGCGCGCCAACGCCGGGAGCAGCTCCGCCTCTTCGGCCTCCTCGTGGGGCACCAGCCGCTCCGCGAGCGCCGCGTAGGCCCGATGCAGCGCGTCGATGGCTGCGCGGTCCGGCTGCACGGCCAGCATGTCCGCGGCCGTGCGCAGCAGTGGGAGCACCTCGTGGAGGCGGTCGTGCTCGCCCGCGAAACGACGCAGCAACGCCCGCGTGCCCTCCGGCACCGGCCTGCCACCGACCTGGCCACCACGCAACGCACGCAGCGCGTTGAGGATCACCGCGGCGTCGATGCCCTCCTGCAGCAACGCCCCGAACGCAGGCGGCAGCAGGCCGAACGCCGCGAACACCATCGCCGCCAGCGACATCGCCATGCCCGCCAGCGCGCTCTGCACGGCGATCCGCCGGGCCCGGCGGGCGATCTCCATCGCGTCCGCGAGCCGGTCGAGCCGGTCGGTCGTGAGCACCACGTCGGCCGCCTCGGAGGAGGCGGTCGCACCCCGCGCGCCCATCGCCACCCCGACCGTGGCCGCGGCCAACGCGGGGGCGTCGTTGAGGCCGTCACCGACCATCACGGTGACCGCGTGCCGCCCCTCGGCGCGCACCCCCGCGACCTTGCTCGCGGGTGTCTGCTCGGCGCGCACCTCGTCGAGCCCCAGCACCTTCCCGACCTCCCGGGCCGGTTCGGGCCGGTCCCCGGTGAGCATCACCAGCCGCTGGATACCGGCGGCGCGCAGCCGCCGCAGAGTCCGGCCCGCGTCGACCCGCAACGGGTCCTTCAGCAAGACCGCGCCGACCGGGTCACCGTCGGCCTCGACCCACACCAGCGCACAGCCGTCCAGCCCGGCCCGGCTGACCGCCGCGCACGCCCACGCCGCGTCGGGCACCGCGTCCCGTTTACCCACCCGCACCCGGACGCCGTCGACCACGGCGGTGACGCCGCGGCCCGGTTCCTCCTCGACCTCGCCCGGCAACGCCAGCGCGAGACCGCGCCTGCGCGCCTCGGCGACCACCGCCTCGGCCAGCACATGCGGGGACAGTTGATCGGCCGAGGCGGCCAAACGGAGCACCTCGGCGGCCGCGCGGCCCGGCGCGGTGGCCACCTCGGTCACCGCGGGTCGCCCGGCGGTGAGCGTGCCGGTCTTGTCCAGCACCATCGTCTGGGCCCGGCCGAGGTTCTCCAACGCGCCACCGCTGCGCACGACCACCCCGCGCCGCGACGCCCGCGACAACCCGGACACGATCGCGACCGGCGCCGCCAACAGCAGCGGGCACGGCGTGGCGACCACCAGCACCGCCACCGCGCGCTCGGCCGACCCGCTGACCCACCACGCCAACCCGGCCAGCGCCAGCGACAGCGGCAAGAACCAGGCCGCGAACCGGTCGGCCAGCCGGATCACCGGCGCGCTCTGCGCACCCGCCTGCCCGACCAGCGCGATGATCCCGGCGTAGGTGCTCTGCGCGGCCGGCACCGAGCAACGCACCTCGACGGCGCCGCCCGCGTTCAAGGTGCCGCTGCGCACCGACTCCCCCACCGCACGCTCCACCAACTCGGGCTCGCCGGTCAGCGCCGACTCGTCCAGCACCGCCGGACCCGCCGCGACCAGCCCGTCCACCGGGAGCACCTCCCCCGGGCCGACGACCACCAGATCCCCGACGGCAACCTCATCCACCGCCACCTCGGTGACCAGGTCGCCGACCCGCCTGCGCGCCGTGCGCGGCGCCCGCTCCAGCAACGCCCGCAGATCCCGGGTGGCGCGCCGCTGCGCGGCGGCGTCCAACGCCCGACCGGTCGCCAGCATCACCGCGACCAGCGCACCCGCCAGGTACTCGCCCACCGCCAGCGTGCCCAGCAAGGCCAGGACCGCGATCAGGTCGACACCCAGCGTCCGCCGCAGCACCGCCGCCACCACCCAGCCCACCGCCGGGACAACCGCGGCGATGGTCGCCGCGGCCCACAAGGCGTCGGCCCACCCGCTCGACCCGGCCACCCACGCCACCCCGCCCGCCACCAGCAACGCCACCGTCATGACGAGCAGCACAGACTCGAACCACCGCCGCGCCCACGACATCACCCCCGACATCACCCCCGACATCACCACCGACATCACCACCGACATCGCCCCCGGACCGCGCGGTCGACCCGATGAAGCCTCGCCCCTGGACACCGGACTCTCCTCGGTGGCGATCGAACCCGCGCCGACCGTCAACCACACCATCCCCACCACAGACCCGGCGCGGCACGGGCGGGCTACCCCGCCTCACCCGCCGATGGTCCCGCCCATCGCGGACCGCCAGCCCACAGCGGTCGACGACGCCGGTCGGCGCGCGCAGCCCACCATCACCCCCCATGACAGGTCCCGGGCCACCCACACCGCTCGCCGTGCTCCAATGGCGGGGTGAACGCCGCCGGCCCGCCCGAGCGGGGACCCGACGCCCGCCACCACCCCGGCGAGCGCCACGGCGCAGGCTTCGGCTCCCGGCTGAACTGGCTGCGGGCCGGGGTGCTCGGCGCCAACGACGGCATCGTGTCCGTCGCCGGACTCCTCGTCGGCGTCGCCGGGGTCACCACCGACCGGGGCCCGCTGTTCACCGCGGGCATCGCGGGCCTGGTCGCCGGGGCGGTGTCGATGGCCCTCGGCGAATACGTGTCGGTATCCAGCCAACGCGACTCCGAGAAGGCCCAACTCGCCACCGAGAAGCGGGAACTGCGCGACGACCCCGAGACCGAGCTCGCCGAACTCGCCGCCCTGTACGAGGCCAAGGGCCTACGCCCGGAAACCGCGCGCACCGTCGCCCACGAACTCACCGAACACGACGCGCTCGCGCCTCATGCCGCCCTTCGCGTCACGACGGGACGGGTCGTCGCGCTCCCGGCAGCGACGTGACGTAGCCCCTGCCGAACCCGCTCGCCCGCGGCAACGGCGCCCGATTGCACGGCAGCAGCAGCGCCGCGAGTGCGACGCCGCCGCGCGACATGCCGGAGCAGAGCGTCAAGGATCCAGGTGGCCCCGATGCCGACAATGACCGCGACCACGGCCTCGGGTGGGAACCCGAATGAGCCCAGCCGCAGCACCCCGAAGTGGGTGAGATAGATCCCGAGCGAGGCCGACGCCAGCGTGGTGGCCGCGGTCACGACGACGCGCGGCACCGTGAGCGTCGGCCGAAACAGCAACAGCAGCAGCCCGCCGACGACGATCACGCTGCGCAGCGCGTCCGCCCCGAAGAACGTGCGCACCAGGACGAGCGTCGCGGCCGCTGTCGTCCACCGCTGGACGGAGGTAGTCGCCCGGTGCGTCATCCAGCCGAGCACGAACAGCCAGAGCACGACCTGGGTGCCCTAGAGGTCCACGGTGAACCACCAGCCGTAGGCGGCCCGACAGAACCGGCCCAGCAGCGCGAGGCTCAGCACCGTCGCCGCGAAACCGAACGGACGGCGGCTCTCGAGGTGGCGCAGTGCGGGCAGGGTGAACAGCAGCGCCAGCAACAGCAGGATCTGCACCAACGCGTCGACGAACCAGTAACCCGGCACCAACGCTGCTCACCCTGGTCTACTACGGCTTGCGCGACGGGCACATCCGCGCCCTCCCACCACCAGTCGGTAAGGCGACACGCGTCGCGGCGGGCGCGACATGATCTTCGGCAGTGATGGGGCGGGTGGTCGTTGCGGAGTCTGGCTCCCGACAGCTGGCGGCGAGCCGAGGGTTTGATGACCCCGTCCCATCCGGTCGCAGAACACCATGCCCCCGGACCGGCCTCACGGGTCCCCCCGGAACGCCGGATCGCAGGGGCGAATGGATGACCGACAGCCGAACCCCTTCGGCCTGTCCTTCTTCGCGGACCGCAGCGTGGCGAACGCGACCACCCGATCTTCCGTTGTCCTGATATCCCTTCGTCCCGGCTCTACCAGCATGGCGTGCACGGTGTCGCCCTCAAGGCCGTTCGTCCTCGGCTCCGCTCACGCTCCGCCTGCGGGCGCTGCGCCTGACCGCGACACCGCAAACACGCCTGCCCAACCACCGCCGGAACGACCCGAAAAACGGACACCACCCAACCCGAGCAGCTACTTGATCGTCCCCGCCCCGTCATGGATGACTTCGCCACATCGATACCGTGTTCCTGCGCCGCCTGTACGTTCTCGTGGTGATCGAGCACGGCCGCCGTCGCTTGCACATCGCCGGGATCACCGCCCACCCGACCGCGGCCTGGGTCACTCAACAGGCCCGCAACCTGCTCATGGACTTCGGCGAGTGCGCCGACCGATTCCGGTTCTTGATCCGTGACCGGGACAGCAAGTTCACGGCCGCGTTCGACGCTGTGTTCGCTGGCGCCGATATCCGGATCATCCGCACCCCGATTCGGGCACCCCGCGCGAATGCGATCGCGGAACGCTTCATCGGCACCCTGCGACGGGAATGCCTCGACCACCTCCTGATCACCGGACCCCGCCACCTCGACGTCGTGCTGCGCGAGTATGTGCAGCATTTCAACGCGCACCGACCTCACCGATCACTCGATCAACGCCCACCCGCGGGCGGCACTCCGCCACGTTCTGGCGCGACCGTCCGGCCGCTACGACGAGACCGGCTCGGCGGCATCATCCACGAGTACGTGCAGGTCCCATGAGGTGACCGGGTTCTCGGCACCCACACGCGCGGCCTGAACCCGCTGGTCAGATGCCATGGCCGAGTTCTGGAACCCTGCAACCGGCAACCGCTGTTGATCTCGGCATCGAGTTTCGAAACGATCACATCGGGTGTGACGTCGATCGGGGCGCGTAATACACGCACACCGGCTGGCGATGAAACCGGCGGGGACTGGCTACACGGATCGGATTCGAAATATGGACAATCGGGGCTTCACGCGTCAAGAACTTCACGACATCTTTAACCTCGACCCGGATCGGTCGGAGGATCGTGCGACGATCGCCGCACTTCAGGCCAGTTCATCCCGCCAATGCGACCAGATGCGGACATCGCTGCCCCCTCGACGGCTGCGCAATGTTGTGGTGCAAACACTCAGGAAACCTCCTCGACGGCTGGGGCGGCGAGGTAGCCGAGCGACAGGATGGGGCTGCTTTCGGGGCCGACTACTCAACCGGTTACCTGTCTCTCACGTGGTCAGTAGAGGGGTGGGAGGGCTTGCCGGACGGCGCCGTTGAACCGCGTATTGAGCGCCTCCAACGGTCTGCTGTGTTCCTGGGCCGACCCGCGGCTGGCCGCCCAGATGCTGCCCGGACAGGCCGCCGGTCTCGGTGTCGCCAGAGAGCGGGCCTACCCAACACCAGAGGGCGGGGACGGCCTCGGCGTCGACCCCACGGCCGACGCCTTCAGGCCTCGATCTGTCTGGCGATATGGCGCTCGATCTGCGCTCGCATGCTGGATGGCAGCAGGATCAGACCTTCGAGTTCCTTCTGCGCCTTGCGGTATGCGCTCTGGCGCTCTTGCGGCGTGGCGCCGTCGTCCATCGCCAGCCGTAGCAGACTCTGGGCACGCACGAGGTGTTCTTGCTCATCGTGGGTGAACCCGCCGCGGCGGCGGCGTTTCGCCTCCGCCTCGGCGACGTCGAACGCGATGACGTAGGAGTGCACGGCCTCGCGATAGTCGTCCTGGGCCCGCCGGTCTCCCACCAGCGTCTCCGCCGTCGGCGGCCGCAGCAGGTCGGCACGGCGTTTGGCCTTGTGGAACTCGACCGTCAATGGCTCACGCATGTCGGTCATCATCGGGAAGTCGAGCAGCGTGATCGGATCGATCTCGTAAGCGAACCAGTTGGCGTCGGTCCGACCGTGCTCGACGATGGTCTTGTCGACCTCACGCCGTTGCGTCAGTTCGTCGGCCTGGTGTTGGGTCCTGGCCTGTGCCACAGCGATCTTCGCCTGCTGCTTGAGGCGGAAGCGCTCTTGACGGCGCTCCAGGCGTCGCTCGTTGGCCGCGCCGATCGCCTTCAGCGCACCGCCTATCGTCCCGCCGAAAACGAAGATCACCCACCAGAAGTGCGTGAGGAACTGCACCACCTGGTCCACACCACAATGATGCCACCAGCGGCGCGGCAGCCCAGCAACCCGCCAGACCGCCACCGCGTGCGGGATCAGCCACACCGCGGTGGCCAAAGCGCTGGTCCGGATGCGCCCCCGCTTCGAGCAGGCCCGCCAGACCGCCCGCAATCCCCTGAACCGGGCGGACTTCAGCCGGGGGACGGGCTGCGCGTCGGGATGGTCGACTGCATGACGCCTTCCCCTTCATCCTCCAAGATCCCAGACCTGGCCAGCCCCGGCGCGTCGCTACGACCTGCGGACCTGGCAGCAACCCCCGCAAAACCTGCGAAACACGAGAGGTCAGGGCCCGACGGCCAGGCCGAAGGCTGCGGCGAATGACGGCGCGGTGGCCGCCTCGCGGAGTTTGGCGGCGCCGAGGACGTCGTCGTACAGACCGGTGAGTGAGTAGTGCGTCAACGCGGCGGTAACCACCTTGCCCGTCAGGGCCGGGGCGGCGACCACGGTGAGAACCTCGTTACCGCTGTGGCGGTCGTCCTCATCAGCGGTGATCACGACCGCGAGCCCGCCGCCTCGGAAGTCGGGCCCCGACAAGATCGCCGGAAGCCAGCCCGCGAGCCAGTTGTCGGCCTCGGCGAGGGTGCCGTCGTGGCCGTCGTGGCTCAGGTCGGGTATCGCCCAGCCGATCGTGGGCAGACTGCCGGCGGCGACGTCGCGGGCGAGCGCACCGGCGGAGATGCTGCCCATCGGGACTTGCCCCGTCTGGCACGCGGCCCGCTCATCGACGTAGTACGCCCAGCCGGTGTGGCGGACCGCGTAGCTGCCGGAGTTGGTCAGGGCGCAGTTGGTGGGCATGGACTCGGCGTAGACCTTGGCGGTCTTACCCACGCCAAGGGCCTGACCGAACACCGACGGGCCGGGGATCGGGTGCCGGGCCGGGGCCGCGTCGTTGGTGACGTCGAAGGTTGATCCGCCGCTGAGCGCGAGGTAGTTCGGCAGCGACGGGTGGCTGACCGCGGTGTAGCCGGTGGCATAGCCATACTGGGTCGCCAGCCCCGACAAGAACGGCATCGAGGCCTGCATCTGCTGCAGGCTGTGGTTCTCCTCGACGATCGTGAGGACCTTGGTCACATGGGCATTTGTCGTGGTGGGCGGTGTTGGGATGTCCACCGGCGCGTGGGCCGGTGGCCCGGCAGGTGGTGAGCTGCTGCACCCGGTTGCGAGTGCGGCCACCACAATCCCGGTGAGGACGACAACCCCGGTGAGGATAGTTCTTGCACGACGTGAGAGCACGAGGCCTCCGGGGACGGACGGGCTGCGGCGGGCGCCGCTGGTGGGCCGCGTCGTGGCGATTCATCGTATGACCAGAGCCACGGCATGAGGATGGGGAGCGGGCGGCCTCGACCGCCACCACCGCCATGCCCCGAGCATCGCGCTCCTGACCGACACCCCGCGGGATCGGGCCGGCCGCGGCGTGTCGATCAAGAGAGCATCACCCGAGGCCGGGATGTCCGATAACGCCTCCACTGAGCGCGAGTCGGTGTCCAACGTGGAAATTGACGTCGGCCTCACCGGCCCAACGCCGCTTGGCCCCACCACCATGTCGACCAGGCTCCGCTCGGTTTGAGCTGCCGCCCGATGTCCAGGGTCTCGCTCGCAGTCCGGGTCCAGCAGGCGGTGTCGACCCGCGAAGCAGACCGGGGAAGACATCGGTCGGTCAACGCGTCCTCGAACAGGGCGTGCAATCCGGCGGGGTCGACGTCGACGCGGTCGACGACCTGTAGCGCGATCAGCCCGTGGGCTGTCGCCCACAGCTGCAGCACGTGCTGCTCGGGCTGGGTGTCTCCGGCGGCGGCGAGCAGGCGGGTCATGACCTCGCCGACGGCCTGCCCTTCATTCCAGGCGTCGGTGGCGGGTACGCGCACTCCGCCCAGGCCGTACATGAGCTGATACAGGTCGGGGTCGGCTAGGGCGAAGTCGAGGTAGGCGTGCGCTGCGCGCCGTACCGCCGCCGCGGCCGTGCTCGAATGGCCCGTGCTGGACCGACTGGTAGGTCTGGACCCTGCGTGCTCGCCGGCGGTGGCCATGGCTCCCGGCCTACCCTCCGTACCAGGGCGAGCAGGATGTCGTCGCGGCCGGTGAAGTAGCGATAGGCAAAGTTCGCGGAGTACTCGATCTCTCCGCGAGCCGGCGCATGGTCACCGCTCCCACCCATCACGGCGGGCCACGTCGAGCGCCGCGGACAGGATCGACTCCCGCGCGGTGGCCCGTTCCCGTTCCCTCCGTCGCTGGGCCGGTGTCGGCTCGAGCACGTCCTGTTCGTCAGGTGTCACTGGCCACCGACCTCACCGGCCAGTTGCGCGAAGAACGCCTGCCCGTCGAGCTGGTCCCAGTGCTCGACGGCCATCCCGTCGACGACGCGCCAGATGTCGATCGAGTGCATCACCACCGGGCGGCCGGTGGGCGGTAGCCCCATGAACGGGCCCTGAAACGTGGCCCGGTAGGTGAATCGGCTCGCGACGCGATCGCCGTCGACCAGGACATCGTCCAGGGTCACGTCCGTGTCGGGAAACGCCGCGAACCACAGCGTCCAGAACGCCCTGTTCGCCTCACGGCCGTCCTCGACGTAGGCGTTGTGGTTGACGTAGTCCTCGGTGATGAAACCATCGGCCGCGTTGGGATCGTACCCGTTCATCAGATCCGCGAACGCGTGGGCGACGGTCTCCGGGTCTGATCTCGTCGATCCGCTGAGGATGGTGGATCGGTCGATCAGGCCTTCTTCGCGTACACCCCGGCGAGTGCGCCGATCCCGAGGACCGCGAAGAGCAGTTGGAGGCCGTGGCGGATCCAGTCGAACCCGAAGGTTTCTCTCACCCCCAGCAGTGTGGCCACGTAGTTGCCGATGATCGCGGCCACGATGCCGACCAGGATGGTCAGCCACAGCGGGACAGCCTGCTTGCCGGGCATGACGAACTTGGCGAGCACGCCCAGGATGAGACCGACGATGATCGCGCCGATGATGCTGTAGCCGAAGATCACTATGGCCTCCACTGATACTGGGACGCGCCCCTCGCTTCTCGGACCTCGTAGATATCACGGGATCAAGGCGGCGTGAAGCTGATCGACCGAAATCAACGGGCCGAACCGATCGGATACGAGCGGCACCAACCCGATATGCCGGCGCTGCTGACGCGGACCTGCCCGTACGATCCGGACCGGGGTTCACCAGGTCCGGGTGATGCGCCGCTCGGGTCTCGTGCGGTGCAGTGGACTTACTGGGAACAGGCCATGTGGGGGGGTGAGGCCGTGCTCGCCCCGCGCGACATCGACGAGTACCTGCTCCCGACCGAGCGGCGGGTCATCCGCGTGCGCCAGCACGTCGCCGTCATGCTGAAAGACATTCTGGTGACGGCGCTGTTCTTGCTGCTCATGGTGGTGGCACAACGCCACCTGCCGGCGGGTGTGCTGGTCGACAACCTCAGCTTCTACCTGTCGCTGGTCGCGGTGGTGCGGTTCACCGTGCTCGTGATCCTCTGGTGGATCGAGCGCATCGTGATCACCGACAAGCGGGTGATCCTCGCGCAGGGCTTCATCGTGCACCGGGTGGGCATGATGCCGTTGAGCAAGGTCACCGACTTGACCTTCCAGCGCAGCCTGCGTGGCCGGCTGCTCGGCTACGGCACGTTGATCGTCGAGTCGGCCGGGCAGATCCAGGCCCTCAATCGCATCGACTACATACCGCGACCGGAGGAGGTCTACGAGGCGCTGTCCGAACTGGTGTTCGGAGAGAAGGGTCGGACCCGCGCCACCGGCATGCTGGCCAAGCCGCGCTGGCGACGCTGACGCCGCTGCCTCGGCGCCCCGGGACGAGGGTAAAAGCGGTCATCGGGCAACTGCGCCATCCCGTCCAGGACCTTGACAGCGATGCCGGAGATCGTGTCCCTCAAAGCAGCTTCTACACCGACATGAGCACCCAGTTCCTCTCCGGCTTGATCTCCGCGGGTTCCTCGCCACGCCCAGCACTGTGACCTACGGGAATGCGTCGGCGCGCCTGCGGGATGTGCGGGCATTTGGCCGGGAGAATGGCCGCGCACCGCTGTTGGGCTGAGGAAGTGAGGCCAGATGCTGCGGACCCGGGCGCCGGAGGTGAGCTTATGGGAGACGGTACTACCCGACGAGGTGCTGCGGCTGCCCGAGGAGTTGGCCCGAGTCGACGCGCTGTTGGGCGATCCGGCATTCTTCGCACCGTTTGTGCCGTTCTTCGACCCGCGGGTGGGCCGCCCGTCCACGCCGACGGAGGTCTACCTGTGCTGGGCGATGCCAATCGCACCGAGGCCCCGTGGGGGACGAGTGAAGTCCGGTTGATATTCCTCAAGTTCCGCTACCGGCTGGGCTACGACAGCTTGTGCCGGGAGGTGGCTGACTCGATGATCTGCGGCGGTTCCGCCGGATCCCGCTGGACGGCGGCACGCGCCTCCGGCGCTCCCTCGCGCCACCGACAGCTCGGAGGCCATGGTCAGTCGGCCGATCGTCTCTGAGGGGAGACCATGCGCCGTCCAGATCGCCCAGCAGGTTACGAACAGGCCGCCATGTCGACCACCGCACGGCGGAACATGGAGCCCGGGCGGTTGCCCGCAACCCTGGCCGGACTGCTCTGGAGCGGCGTCGTGATGGTGGTGCCCCTCAGCACCGGTCTCGCGGTCAACATCATCATCGGTTGGTGGCCTGGATTGGCCGCCTTGCTGATCGCGGGGGCGGTTATCGGCGCCATTGCCTACGACCAGGACCCGCGGAAGCGCCGCTGAACGCGGCCCGTGCCTCGGCCACGGCATCAGCAGTTTTTAGGCTGCGGTTCGACTCATAGATCAGGCCGCCGAGGACCGATAGACGCCGGACCTTGCCGAGACCGGCTCGCGGACAGGCGATTCCGGGCGTGGTGGACGCGGATGCAGCGCTCGATGCGGCCGCTGCGTGTTGTTGCGCGCGGCGGAGGCGGCAAGCACCCGGCGGAGGTGTCACGATCCGAAGATCAGCATCCGGCGTAGCGGACGCGGCCCAGCGTTCCGCATTCCTCGACGTTACGCCCGCAGGTCGTTGACGATCATTGGGCGAACTCCACATGGGCGTCCGGGCCGGGAAAGTATACGGACTCGTGACCGTCCTCCCAGCGGACCCGGTAGTGCTCGCCCTCGTCGGTTCCGAGCACCTCCAGCACCTCGCCCGAGCGCCGGGCAGCACCGAGCGTCGTCGTTTCGACGACGATTCGATCACCAGTGTGTGCCTGCATCGATCCTCCTCGAATGCTCCGCTCGTTCCGTCTGACGGTTCCACCCTTCACCCCTATCAAGTGGGAGATAGGGGTCATGCCCCCGCCGCGGCCGCCCGGTCTATTCAACCTTCACGGCAACCCCGACACCATCGCCGACCTACCATCCGCCCCGACGTACGACTCGACGGCCGCCGCTGAACCGGCCGACCTGCCGAGGTTCACATCCCTGCCCGCACCCGGCAGGCCACGGACCCGCGGGCACCTGCTCCCGCACGTCCACATCGACGGCCAGCGTTGTTCCAGCGGCTGTCCCACGGCTGTCCCCGGGCCGTGGTCCTGGTCACGATGGGAGACACGTCCAATCCAGAGCCTGAGACTCGCCGTCCACAACCTCCGATCAGGACATTCGAGTCGAAAACTCATCCAGCCGTAACGTCGAGCGGCGATCATCGACCCCCGGGCGTGGGCCGCCACCGCCGCCGCGAGCGCGCACCGGCACCACGGCCGCAGGAGTGGCCGCGGCGACCACCGGCGCACCGGGCGACCACCGGCAACCGCCGCATCATCCTCGCGCTCATCCTGGCCGGGCTGACCGTCGCGCTGGTCCTCGGCGCCCTCGTGGCGATCACCCACGACATCATCACCGTGCCGGGGTCTGGCAGACCACCGACGACCACTCGATAACTTGCCACCCATGACGACGGAGGCGAACAGTCCGCCATTCCGGCACGGTCGGACTCGGGTATGCCGCAACGTAGGTGGCCGGGCCGCCTGCGCGTGGGGCCGCACCGGGCCGTTGACGCGGCCCGCACGGCGCGAGCTCGGTGCGCTGCCGGTGCCGCCGCAGCGAGGCATCCGCAGCCCGAGCTGCTCGCGTCGTTGCGGTTCGGGCAGCTGCCCGGAGATCTCGTCGACTACCGCCCCCGCGGAGCCGCTGCTCGTCGTGCTCGACGCCGACGTGTGCTTCGAACACGACCGATCGCGGCGCCCGGCGGGGTTTCGCAGGCTGTGTGGTGATCTCCGGCCGGCGGATCTGGCTTGAACGTGCCCCGGCGACGGCCCGACCCATCTCGATGGCGAAGTCGGCCACCGCGGTTGCGTCCCGGGTCCCGTAGCCGCCGCGGAACGTAGGTCTCACCCGTCGGGGACACCCCAGTCCCAGTCGTCGACAGCCACGGCCGTCGGCGCGGCCACGTGCACGATCGTGAGCGGTGACCGCTCGGTCACGAGCAGGACCAGTCCGTCAGCCCGTCCTCGGGGCGCATGCCGAAGGCGAACAGGCGGCGGGGACCGGTCGACACCCAGGTGACCCTGCCGTCCCGCGCAGTACGCGTGCCTGCCACGCCGTGCGCGCCTGCCATGCCATGCCATCGCGGTCGATGACAAACGGATCCGATCGGCGGCTCGGCGGGGAGCTCGACGGCCACGCAATGGCACCGATCGCGTCGCACAGTCGTGCTCGCCGTCGGCGCGGCCGTCGTGCTCGGCGAGGCAGCACTACGGCTCGTCGTCGGCTCCCCCGAGATCATGGCAGCGCAGCTCGACCACCTGAGGAAGTCCTCGACCACGGTGCTTGTCCTGCCGTTCAGCGCTGGCGCTTACCCGCTTCGAGGCAGCTTCGCACTCCTCGACTTCGAGGACGAGGAAGACCCGTCGGTCGCCTACGTCGACGGGCCGCCGGCAGCGAGGTACTTCGACCAGCCAGCCGAGCGCGCCGAGTACGAGTTCGTCTGGAGCGTCCTGTTGGACAAGGCAATACCCGCCGAGGAGTGGCATGAATGAGTGGATCAAGGCCTCGATGAGCGGCGACCAAGGAGCCTGCGTCGAACAACGGGCCGCCGACGGAGTCATCGAGGTGCGCGACAGCAAGACCGCCGGAACAGGGCCAGTGCTGCGGTTTACCAGGCAAGAGTTTGCCGCCTGGCTTGATGGCGCCAAGGGCGGAGAGTTCGACCACTTGCTCGACGTCTAGTTTCGAGAAGCTCGCGGCCTCCAAAGACGCCTCGAAAGCCATGACCGACCCGCGAAGATGTTCGTCCTCCCCTGTCCCGATCAGATGGGCGATCAGGCCTCACTCGCCGCCCTGCACGAGCGCCCGCATCCCGACAGCGCAACAACCAGCACGTCGATCAGCTGAGCAATGGCGCCTCAATCGCGTCGCCGTCTCCGAGCCACCAGCCGCGTGCGTGGCAATCTCGGCTGTAGCGGATCCCTATCAGTTGCTGATCGGACAGCCGCAGCCACCGCCAGGCCGTCGATATCGGCGTAGCTCGCGCCGTGCTCACACTGCGCACACGCGCGCTCGGAACGCCCCCGTTCCGAGCACAAGACCAGCACAATGGCCGGAAGCATGACTTCCGGCATATCTCGCTCTCGCGAATTCGGCGTGCGCACGCTTGAGCGGAGAATGCAGCCACACCATACGCAAGATCGCGTTCGACCATCGACCTAGCAGTCACGGCCAGCGTGAGAAGATCAAGGGCTTAAACTCCCGAATGATCGATTACGCTTGCTCCAGCAGGCGTCGCCCGATCTACGAAAGAGATCATGTCCCTCGATGTTCGTGCAGCTCAGGGCCGCTACCGACGATCGGCGTAGAAGGCTCTGACCCTTTAGCTGCCAGTCAGGCCCGGCGAGCGCGCTGACCTGGGAAAACAGACTTCAGGCAGGTCGCGGCCGTGCAGTTGAACGCAGTTCAGCCCCGTTCGCGTCCGTTGAAGTCAGACACGTGCTCCACATTTGCTCCACCCCGACCGGTCAAAGAGTTCATGTCTTGACAATTTGACTCGACGTCAAACAGCCATCAGGCCTGGTTCCAGAGCTCGGCGGGAGCGCCTCATCAGCGGTTTCACGCTGCTGGCTGCAGCGACGTACAACCCCGGTCCCCGATCGGCAGGAGCGACCGCGCCGTGATCGCCGCCCTCGGCCAACTACTTACACCGGCTCGGCCCGTGCGTTCTTGATCGCGCAGCCGCCGACCAGTGGGTCGTACCGGGTGGAGGCGGCGTCCAGCTCGAAGCCGCCTTCCACCCGCAGCCACGGTGTCGGCATCGACGGGCGCTGGCCACGCGTCGAGAGGGACGCCGCGTGTGGTGGCGGCCATGGCCGCCGCGGGAAGTGAACCGTGCTCCTCCCGCATCCGTGAACTGGTGGTCTACGACGCCTACGCACGTCGGGACGTCGGCAGCGGACTGAGCTGGGCGATCCGCGGTATCACCCTGCGGGTCCTGCACCTCATCACGGGAACGCGGCCGCGGCACCGAGTGGGGACCTGTTGCTGACCGCGTCGGTTGAGGGGGCCAACGATGACGGACACGACGAAATGCCCTGACTGCGGGGGGCCAGCCCAGGTGCGCGAGCGCTTTGTGCTCGAGAGCACTGACGGTCCGTTGGAACATGCGCGCACCTCATGCGCGCGCGGGCACCATTTCGTGTTGGGCCTCGAGGCGCTGACCCGCCCGCCGATGCGCCCGGCCCGCGGGGACGGCCTGCTACGGATCATGCTGTTGTGCTCGGCATTCAATGGCCTGACCCAACGGGCCTGGATCGAGCTGCGAGCGGCCGGGCACGAGGTCACTGTGCAGCATGCAGGTGACGACGAGGCTCTGCGGGCCGCGGTCGCGGCGATCCGCCCCGACGTGTTGATCTGTCCCTTCC
This sequence comes from uncultured Actinomycetota bacterium, assembly GCA_963736375.1. GTDB lineage: Bacteria > Actinomycetota > Actinomycetes > Mycobacteriales > Pseudonocardiaceae > Pseudonocardia. The sequence goes on along the minus strand of CAVTOL010000015.1, from coordinate 3,873 downwards.
TCCGCGAACGCGTGCCCGAGGACGTGTGGAGGTCGTATCTCACGATCGTGATCCATCCCGGTCCCCAGGGCGATCGCGGGCCGTCCTCGCTCGACTGGGCGATCATGAGTGCCGAACCGGTCTGGGGTGTCACTGCCCTGCAGGCGATCGACGAGATGGACGCGGGCCCGATCTGGGCGTCCCGAACCTTCGCCGTCGACACCGAACCGCCCCGTAAGAGCGCCCTCTACAACGGATCGGTGACAGACATCGCGGCGGCACTGATCCACGAGGTGGTGGCCAAGGTCGCCGATCCGGGCTTCGCGCCCGAGCCGCTGGACTACACCCGAGCCGGCGTCCGCGGACGGCTGCGACCCGCAGCCCGTCAATCCGACCGCAGCTTCTCCTGGTCCGACCCCACCGAGCGGGTGCTGCGCCGGATCCGCGCCGCCGACGGCGCCCCTGGCGTGCACACCCAGCTCTGCGGCATGCCGGTCACGGTCTTCGACGCGCACCCCGCACGGATCCAGCCCCGCGAGCGGGCCGTTCCCGGCACCGTCGTGGGCCGCCGACACGGCGCCGTCCTCGTCCGCACCGGCGATGGCGGCATCTGGGTCGGTCAGCTGCGCTCCCGCGCCGACGCCGACCGCGTCGGCCACAAGCTGCCCGCTACCACCGTCCTCGCCGAACACCTCGCCGACGTCCCCGACACCGACGATCCCGGCGGCTATCAAGAGATCAGCTATCGCCGCGACGGCCCGGTCGGCCTGCTCGATTTCCGGTTCTACAACGGCGCCATGTCCACCGGGCAGTGCCGCAGACTGCGCACCGCCCTGCGGTACGCCGCCGCACAGGACACGCGAGTGCTGCTGTTGCGCGGCGGGCACCCCTTCTCCAACGGCATACACCTGGGCGTCATCGACGCCTCGCCCAGCCCGGCCGCGGAGGCCTGGGACAACATCCACGCCATCGACGATGTGTGCGAAGACATCATCACCTGCCTCAGCCAGCTGGTCGTGTGCTCGATAGCGGGCAACGCAGGCGCAGGCGGGGTCATGCTCGCGCTGGGCGCCGACCACGTCGTGGTCCGCGCCGCAGCAGTGCTCAACCCCCACTACCGCACGATGGGCCTGTACGGCTCCGAATATTGGACCTACGTCCTGCCTCAACGCGTCGGGCAGCAGCCAGCCCGCTCACTGACCACCGACTGCCTACCCATCAGCGCAGCGCAGGCCGCCCGCATCGGTCTCGCCGACCGCACCCTTCCCGGAGATCCGCACGTATTCGAGCCGACAGTCGAACGGCTGGCCCATCGCCTCGCCCGCGCCGAGGACTATCAGAGCCTCCTGTCGCACAAGCGCGATCGTCGAGCAGCCGACGAACAACGCAAGCCGCTGCGCGCCTACCGCCACGAGGAGCTGGCCGAGATGAGCAACGACATCTTCCAGGACGAACACGGCTTCGCCGCCGCGCGCCACCGCTTCGTGACAAAGCAGCATCACACCCCGGCGGGCACAACAACGGCACTCTGATCTGACGACATTCATGGACCTCGTCCACGGCGCCCGACGCATGATCGTGAGCAGCCGTCCGCTCACCGGAAAGCACGTGGTTCACCGCATCATCACCGCATCATCACCGACCCGTGAGCACGCCACCCGCCGCGCGTTAACGCCGCCGCGGCCGGCGCCACGAGGCCAGGCCGCGCATCGTGCGCGCTGTCGACGGCTTGCACCAGCCGTCCGTTGGCCCGCGCCGCCGCACAAGCCGGACGCGGAGGAAGATCGCGCCAAGGGTGCGGCCGCGCCCCATGCCCTGGCGCTGCACCCGCTCATCGCCACCGGCCAGGTTCAGATCATCAACCACATCTTCAACCACCATGACCGACGACCCACGTCCACAGCAGGCAACCGTGACAAGCTCGAACGCAACCGACGACCGGGTCGTCAAGACCTTCGGAATCACCACCCGCCCTCCCACCGACACCCGTTCGGTCGCCACAACCCGGCAGTCGACGGTGCCGATGAACGCAGCGAAAGCATCCCGCAATGCGAACGAGATCACCGTCCCGGCGTGTCGTGGCCAGCAGAACCGTCGGCGAGCTACCGTGTCTCGAACATGGGTTCGACATTCGGGAGCTCGGTCACATGAGCACACACACCGTGAACACCACCACGTCCACGACGACGACACCGCAGGCGACCCCGCCGACGCCGCAGGCGGCCCCGCCGCGCCCGACCCCGCCGCGGCCCAAGCCCGCCCGGATCAGCGTGGCGCGGCAGGTGAAACAGCAACGACGCGGCTACGCCACCGCCGTGCTGCGCACCCTGGCCCGCACCCACCAGGCCGGACTTCCGAGATCATGAGCACACGAGCAACCGATCTGGTGCTTGACCTGCGGGAACGTCGAGTAGGGCGGTTGGGGTCGTGTTACTACACAAGCCGGCGGCTCTGGGGGTGGTTCAGCGGCTGTCGGGGAGGGTGAAGTCGAAGAACCGGGGCGGTTCCTGCAGGTCGAGGGCTTGTAGCACGGTCTGTTCGCCGGGGGTGGTCGCGGTGCGTTGGGCGAACTGGCTGGCGTTGGTGGCCAGGGTGACCAGGTGCATCCGGTCGAGTTCGCGTCGGAGGTTGCGCCAGGTGTCGCCGGTGGCGTTCTCGATCACGCGTAGGAGCAGCAGCGCGAGCCAGCACAGCTGGATGTGGGCGCGGATGCGGTCCTCGCGGTAATGGAACACCGGGCGCAGCCCGAGCACGCCTTTGAAGTCGCGCCAGCCGCGTTCGACGGCGAGCAGTTGCTTGTAGGCGGCGGCGAGATCGTCGGGGGTGAGCGTGGTGTCGGAGGTACGCAGCAGCCTGTGGGTGCCGATAACGCGGTCACCTCATGCGACCTGCACGTATTCGTGGACGAGGCCGCCGAGCCGGTCTCGTCGTAGCGGCCGGACGGTTGCGTCGGAACGTGGCGGAGTGCCGCCCGCGGGTGGGCGTTGATCGAGTGAGCGGTGAGGTCGGTGCGCGTTGAAATGCTGCACATACTCGCGCAGCACGACGTCGAGGTGGCCTGGTCCGGTGATCAGAAGGTGGTCGAGGCATTCCCGACGCAGTGTCCCGATGAAGCGTTCCGCGATCGCGTTCGCCCGGGGCGCTCGGATCGGGGCGCGGATGATCTGGATGTCGGCGCCAGCGAAGACGGCGTCGAAGGATCCGGTGAACTTGCTGTCCCGGTCGCGGATCAAGAACCGGAACCGATCGCCGCGATCGCCGAGGTCCATCAACAGGTTGCGGGCTTGCTGGGTGACCCAGGCGCCGGTGGGGTGGGCGGTGATCCCCACGATGTGCGCGCGGCGGCAGTCGTGTTCGACGGCGACGAGGACGTAGAGGCGGCGCAGGAACACGGTATCGACGTGGGCGAAGTCAACCGCGAGGATCGCATCGGCCTGCGCGGACAGGAACTGTTGCCAGGTCGGCCCAGCCCGTCGGGGCGCGGGGTCGAGTCCTGTGTCCTTCAAGATCTTCCAGACAGTCGAGGCGGCCACAGGATGGCCGAGTCCGACCAACTCGCCCTGGATCCGTCTGTAGCCCCAGCGGGGATTCTCGCGGGCCATATGCAGCACGAGGTCCCGGATCGCCGGTGCGGTGGGTGGTCGGCCTGGTCGTCGGTGCGGGTAGGTCCAGCGGCGGGCGACGAGGTGGTGGTGGTGGTGGTGGTGCCAGCGCAATAGCATTCGGGGCGACACCAGCCGCGCCCGGCGCAGCGGCGCGGGCAGCAGTCTGCTCAGTGCGCTGAGCACGGCGCGGTCGAGCCAGGTCAGTCTCGGCCGGGTATTCGTGCGACGCAGTACCGCGACCTCGTGCCGAAGTGTCAGGATCTCGGCGTCCTTGGCGGCGTCGGAGCTG
>CAVTOL010000014.1:0-262404 GCA_963736375.1 uncultured Actinomycetota bacterium | reverse complement strand
GACTCCGCAGGTGGAGAAGCGAAGGATCTGGAGTGGGAACGATGGGCAGGAGTTCGCCAAGCGACCAGCTGAGCGGTGACACCGCCCCCGCGCGCGGCGGCGCCGGGCTGATGCTGACCATGGCGACGATCGGTTTCGCGCTGACGTTCTGGGCGTGGGCGCTGCTCTCCCGCTCGGCAGCACCCTGCGCGAGCAACTCGGCCTGACCGCCTTCCAACAGGCGCTCCTGGTGGCCGTACCGGTGCTGGTCGGCTCGCTGGGCCGGATCCCCGTCGGCGCGCTCACCGACCGGCTCGGCGCACGGCGGATGTCCCCGACCGTGGCGCTCCTGACCATCCTGCCGGTGCTCTACCTCGGACACTTCGCCCACTACTTACCGCCTACCTGATCGGCGGCTTCTTCCTCGGCCTCGGCGGCACGACGTTCGCCATCGGCGTGCCCTTCGTGAACGCGTGGTTCCCACCCGAGCGACGCGGCCTCGCGCTCGGCACCTTCGGCGCAGGCATGGGCGGCACCGCCATCTCGGCCTTCACCACCGTGCAACTCACCAAGGCGTTCGGCCCGGCCTTCCCCTTCGACCTCGTCGCCGCCGTCCTGGCGATCTACGCCGTCCTGGCCGCCGTCGCGCTGCGCGACCGCGCCGACCGCCAAATCGCCACCGGCAGCCTGCTGCAGCGGCTCGCGAGCACCCTGCGGATGGCCGCGACCTGGCAGCTGTCCTTCCTCTACGCGGTCGCGTTCGGCGGGTTCGTCGCGTTCAGCGTGTACCTGCCCACCTACCTCACCGCCGCCTACCACCTCGACAAGAGCGACTCCGCGCTGCGCACCGCGGGCTTCGTGGTGATCGCCGTCGCGATGCGCCCCATCGGCGGCTGGCTCTCCGACCGGCTGCGCCCGGTCCCCGTCCTCGTCGCCGCGTTCGGCGTCATCGCCGCGTTCGCCTCGGTCGTCGCGTTCCAGTTGCCGCTGCTGCCGGTCGCGACCGCCGCGTTCCTCGGCATGGCCGCCGCGCTCGGCGCCGGTACGGGCGCCGTGTTCGCCCTCGTCGCCCGCATGGTCGCCGCGGAGCGCGTCGGGCCGTCACCGGCGTCGTCGGCGCGGCGGGCGGGCTCGGCGGCTTCTTCCCGCCGCTGGTGATGGGCCTCGTCTACGGCACGCTCGGCGGCTACGGCGTCGGCTTCGCGCTGCTCGCGGTCACCGCGCTCGCCGCCGCCTTGTTCACCGCCACCGTCGTCCAGCGCCGCGCCGCAGCCCAGCCCGCGTGAGACGTGCGCGCGGTCGGAGTGACGAGACTGGGCGACGAAGTCCGCGCGACGACGAGGCGAGATGGACACCACACTCACCCGACACCTGCCCGTGGCGACTTGCATCGGCTGCGGGGCCGCAGCCACAGCGCTGAGTGCGCCGAAGGCGCTTCACCTGCCGCTCGACCTCGTTGACGTCGACGATCTCGTCGCGATCGCCACGCGGGTCGAGGCGCTGGAGGAGCGCGTAGCGGCGCTTCGCGAGGTCATCCGCGTACTCGCGAGCGATGGACCGGTGGACTGGCCTGCCGTACAGGCCCGGGCGCGGGCCGCGGTGCGGATGGCGGCGCCACCCGAGCCGGAGGCAGGTGTCATCCAGGCGTGGGGGTGCCCGCGCTGCGGGCGAATCGACGCGCCTCAGCCGTGCTTGGGAATCTGCGTGCGGCGACCGGGGCTGGTGGCCGACGTCGCCGAGTACCGGGAGTTCGCGGCCGTGGCTGCCCGCTCGGCCACGCAGGAGCGGCCGTTATCGACGCTTGCGCACCTGGTCGCTGGGGTGCGGGCGCGGCCTGGGCACGAGGAGCAGACCGTGGAGACGCTGCGGTCCCGTGCCCGCGCGTTGCCGAGCCACTGACGCGCGTCTTGTGGATCAAGTCCGCGCGGAGAATGAAGGCGAGATCCAGAGGTGGACGGACTGGTCCCGCCGCGGCCCGATCTCGATAACGGACAGCCGCGGCGTCGCCAACGGACACCTGACTGGCCCCCGAACTCCTGCAGCATCTGGGATCAGCCTGAGGTGGACGGCGGAGATGCCGTCCGAGCCAGACCAGGAGCACGACGCTGTCGCCGCCGCGCCGACGGCGGCGGCCATGACACATGCTGTTATTGATCAGCTGCCACCCGGCCTCACCTGGCCGATAACGCCTCAATTGACAGGGCTGACGTCGGTGGAGAGGGCTGTCGGCCTTCGGGGTCACCCCGGTGTCAGCCGGTTTCGGCGTGTCGATGATGGCACATTCGCCGATGCGGGCGATGCTGGGATGGTGAGCAACTGGGCTGAGCGCCACCGTCGAGGCAGGCCGACCCCCGACATACCGGTGGTGGTCGACGAGTTCGACGCGTTCGGTGAGGACGGGTTGTGGTACATGCTCGTGGACTACCACTGTTCCCCTCTGGGGCCTGGACCGCGACCGTGGCCCCCGACGGGGCTGGGGCCGGTGAGGCTGCAGGCGACCAGCGCCCACGACGCCCTCCACCAAGCGATGGAACTCATCAAGGCGCTGTCGCAGTCGCGGATGTGGTGATCTCGACCAGGCACACCCTTGACGGCGATCCCGCCGCGTGGGCGACAGTGGCCGCCCGCGAGGGCTTCGTGGACTGCGCCGCAACTGAGAGCACGGTCGCTGACCTGGTCGCCCACGCCTGATCCGGTCGACGAACGGCGATCCTCGCCGTCGTGCACAGTGACCGGCGTCGCGGCGGTGCCGGGCGTCAGCGGTACAGCGTCGGCGCAGCCAGCCTGACGACGCAGCCTCGAGGCGGTGCTCGCCTACCTAGGGAGTGGCGGGGGAGGCGGGGCCCGTTACCGGGCCACCATGTCCGGGGCTCGGATGCGGCCCAGTCAGCTGTGAGCTGGTCCGACGGCTGGCCGCAGCCGCCGGGATCGCTCAGTGGGACCGGCTCTCGGCGCACTCGCTGCGCCACACGGCCATCACCACCCTTGTCGGGTGCCAGAATTCGGCCACGGCATCTGAACAGCGGTTTTAGGCCGCAGCCTCGTACTGGTTGATAAAGCCGCCCAGGATCGGCCGACGCCGGATCCTGCCGCGGATCGGCTCGGGGCAGGTGCGTCCGGCGCGGCGGACGTAGCTTCAGCGATCGATGCGGCCGCTGCCGGTTGGAATGCACCGCATACCGGACGAGCACACTGCGCGAGTGACGCTCGCCGAAGATCAGCATCCGGTCGGTGAGCTCGGTGCGGATGGTCAACACGAAGCGTTCGGCGAAGCAGTTCGCGCGCGGACACCGCGGCGGGATCTTGACCACCTCGATACCGGCGTCCGCCAGGACCGCGTCGAACGAATCCGTGAACTGACCGGCCCTATCGCGGACCCGGAACCGAAACCGGCGGCATGGCCGCCGAGGTCCAAGACAAGGTTGCGGGCCTGCTGGGTGGTCCACGGTCCGTCGGAATGTCCGGTCACGCCCAGGATGTGCAGATATCGGTCGCCGACCTCGAGCACGAACAACACGTAGAGCCGCCGCAGCGTGAGCACGCAGTCGACGTGGAAGAAGTCGCCCGAGAGCATGCTGGTGGCCTGCGTGCGCAGGAACTGCCGCCAACTGGCATCGGTGTGCTCTGCGACGGCGCTGGCCGGATGAGGTGGCGCTAGAGGATCCGTCGGATCGTCAAGGCGCCGACGCGGTGGCCGAGCTTGAGCAGCTCGCCCCGCAGCCGCACATATCCCCAGCGCGGGTTCTCCCGCGCCATCCGCACCACCAAAGCGACCAGGACGTCCTCGATCGGCGGCCGCCCGGTCCGGTGGGGGTAAATCCACCGTCGGCGGACAAGGCGGCGATGCCAGCCCAGGATCGTGTTCGGGGTGACCAGGCGATAGGCCCGCAGCGCGCGAGGCAGCCGCCGAACGAGGGCGGCGAACAGCACCCGGTGCGCCCAGTCCAAGCGTGGCTGTGGGTTGGTGCGGCGCAAGACGGCGACCTCGTGACGCAGCACGAGAAGCTCGATGTCCTTGCTGGCGGACGTGCGTCCCATCAGCAGGACCAGCCCCCGGCACCGTGCCGGAAGATCAAATAGAGCAACCGCAGCGACACTTTCGGATCATACCCAGCCGCCGATCACCGTGGCGAGCGACCCGGCCCGAGTTCTGGAACCCCGCAAGGTCTTCGATGAGGGCTCTGCTCTCAGCCTGCTCATAATTGCACATTTTTGCAATTAAAATAATATACCGTAGTTGGGATGTCCGGGGTAGGAGGATGATCGTGATCGAGGAGCTACATGCACAGATCGACGCCGTCAGCACAAGCTCCGCGCTCGCCGAGCAGGCCGGTCTCCCTACGAGGCCCACCTGCATCGCGCCCGTCTGGCCGATCCGATGGACATCGCCGCGCGGCACGCGATCGACCTCACCGCCCCGGGTCGACCGCTCGGCGGCGTCCACCGGGCCGGGTCGAAGGCGATCCGGAATCAGGCACGAACCGAGTCACCGACCCGCTTACCGAGGTCACGTCCCGCGCATCCCGTAAGAAACTCGCGTGTACACACGAGTCAACACCATCTTCGGACCGAAGGACCGGGTCGAGGCAGGCATCGCCCAGATCGAAGGCCCCGACCGCGCCGCGGTCGAGGCCACCAGCGGCAACCGGGGACTCACCACGATGGTCGACCGGGAAGCCGCGGTCATCATCGCCATCTCCTACTGGGACGAGCCCGACCGCTCCTCGCAAGCCGAACTGACCCGCGCCCGCCAGAACGCGGGCGCGGCCGCGGCCGGGGACCTGGTGGCCGAGAGCTACGTGCTCGCGCTCGCCGACCGGGCATCGATCCCGGCGCCGGGCTCGACGGTGCGCCTGGCCCGGATGCAGATCGCGCCTTCCCGCGCCGCGGGCGGGGTGGGGTATCTCCGCGACGAGATCCTGCCGCGGTTGCGGGCCACCGCAGGCTTCCAGCATGCCGAGATCCTGGTCGACCACGACCTCGGCAACGCCCTGCTGGTGAGCACGTGGCCGGATGAGGGCCACGCCGCCCGGGCCGACGCGATCCTCGACAGACTCCGCGCCGACGCCCTCTACCGCGCTCACCTCAGCTTTCCCAGTACCGAGACCTACACCCTCGTCCGCGACGCGGCCGATATCCACGTCACCGCTCGGACCTGACGTATCTACTTCGCCCTGAAGAAGTCGTAGGGGTTCGGGCTGCTGACCTGCGGGAATGTGTCGGCGTGTCTGCTCGGTGGGGGCCTGTTTGGCCGAGAGAATGTTCCGGTGAGGCAGTTGAGCAGGGAAACGGGTTCTGATGCTGCGGACCCAGGCGCCCGGCGTGAGCTTGTGGGAGGCGGTGCTGCCCGAGGTGGTGCTGCGGCGGCCCGAGGAACTCGCCCGGGTGGATGCATTCCGGGATGATCCGGTGTTCTTCGTGCCGTCCGTGCCGTTCTTCGACCCGCGGCTGGGCCGACCGTCCACGCCGATGGAGGCCTACCTGCGGCTGATGTTCCTCAAGTTCCGCTACAAGCTGGGCTACGAGAGCCTGTGACGGCACCCACCTCGCCACCGCGAGCGCGGACGAGACCGTGCGCATCTGGGACACCACAGGCGAGGTCGTACACACCCTCACCGGCGACACCGACTCCGTGCGGGCCGTCGCCTTCCACCCTCACGGCAGGCACCTCGCGATCGCAGGCGACGGCGCGACCGTCCGCATCTGGGACACCAGCACCGGCCAGCTCCGCCACACCCTCATCGGCCACAGCGGCGCTGTGCGGGCGGTGGCCTACCCCCCCGACGGCGCCCACCTGGCTACCGCAGGCGACGACGCGACCGTGCGCATCTGGGACGTCACCACGGGCCAGGTCCTGCACACTCTCACCGACCACACCAATTGGGTGCAGGCACTGGCCTACCACCCCTACGGCACCGACCTGGCTACCGCAGGCAACGACGCGACAGTGCGGCTCTGGGAGGTATCCGCCAAGATGCCTCTTGCGCGGACGTTCCACATGTTGCCCGACGGTGAGGCCGCGGCGTTCGACGCCGCAACCGGCGCTCTGCTGCACGCCACGCCGGGCGCTTGGCGCTGGCTCGGCTGGAACGTCGTCCAGGACGGCCACATCACCCGGCTGCCGGCAGAGACCTTCGGCGAGCTGCCCTGAATGGCGGCTGAACCGGTGAGGCCGGGGTCTGTCAACTTTTCGGTGTAACTGGGTTCTGTTGATCTACTTTCGGCCGGCGGACAGCCGGCCATCGAAGGCGATGTCGAAGGCGTTCAACGCCGGCTTCCAGCGCATCGCCCAGCGCCGTTGCCCGGCCCCGGTGGGGTCGAGGCTCATGATCGCCATGTAGACGCACTTGAGCGCAGCAGCCTCGTTGGGGAAGTGTCCGCGGGCCTTCACCGCGCGGCGGATGCGCGAGTTGACCGACTCGATCGTTATCTGGAGCCGCTCTCGGGGTGTCCTCGATGTCGTTGACGAGCACCTGAGGTCCCCGGTTCTGCCTGGTGGACGTGGTTATCTCCCGCGGTCCAGCACGCGGTGTTCCGGGAGGTTCGGTGTTCGTTGCTCAGGTGGTGTTGCCCGGTTCGCGGCATAGATCGTGGACGGTGCTCAGCCCGGACGGGGTACCGATCGAGCCGGTCGAGCGCTACCTGGCGTTCCTGACCGACGTCGACCGCTCGCCGAACACGGTCAAGGCCTACGCGCATGATCTGAAGGACTGGTTCGTCTTCCTCACCGGCCGCGGGTTGGACGTGCTACGACATCTACGAGCGAGAGCGAAAACAGTACGACAATGTTGACAGCAACTTCTACGATGACGTCGGTGATGAGTGCATTGTTCGCTATACGACCGACGAATACAAGGGCGTTGACTGCGAAAAGAAGTATAAGGGAATCGATTCGCTGATCTTGGAATGCAAGCTTGGCATCTTCACCAAACGCTTCTGACGCGAACGGACCGCAGCCATCCTTCGTGTGCCTGAGGCACCCTTTGGTCAAAGCTTACTGCGTACCGAGATCGTCGCGAGCAACCACCACCTGGATCAAGCCCGACGAGACTTCCGACGCGTCGCGACGGTTCCTTCTTCCGCCGCTTGAATTCGTCGCCTGCACAATAGCACGATACAGCCATCGATCAGGTATATACTGGAACTCGCCATCTTGATTCGTCGTGTTGTAGTTCCGGAACGAGAAATGCCATGAACCACTCGGGTCAACGCCCTCCGACTGAACGCGAAGGCAATGATCGTAGAGTTGGTCGTGAATATCGCTCGGGTAGCTTGATGCCAAAGCAGCCTTGGCTCTGATTTCGGCGGAGTTTCGGTCTAGAGGTGGCGCAGTGCGTGTCCGCTTCTCGAGCCGGGCTTTCCGCATGCTTTTCATGAACGCGGCATCGAGCCGGTTTCCAAGGACTCCGCCGATCGCACCTTGCCAGACCCAATCACCGTGGTCGACTACGAATTGTAGGACCTCGCCGAGGACATATGGAGCAACATTTGGAGGCAGCTCTGGGTGTGTCGATGGTCCGCCCACGACGTCCGACCAGCTTGCACCCGTTACTACTCGTCGGATGGACGGAGTGGGCACGCCTGAATCCTCAAGAGCGCGAGAAACGCTTTTCCTCATGCTCTCTCGGCGAAGGCCCTCACCGTCTTCGATGCTTACGGCTAACATGAAAACGACATATTGCCAACGGTACTGAACCGGACGGCGCCTGATGTTGCCCGCGATGATTGTCGCAAGCCGCTTTGCCGCGAGCCAACGACCGTTGATTGACTCTTGCACTTGGCATCCCCCACTCGACCTTGTCCCGCGCGGTGCAGAGCAGGTGCACCGACTGTGGGCTTCTCCTGTCACGCCCTTCTCGCGATTGACCTTGCAAACCGGCCTGGTTGTCCAGCGACACCTCGACCGTCAGGAGACGATCTCTCGCTGTGGGAGCCGCGAAGATCGGCCCAGACGAGACGAGGCGCGCCGACCGGGTGCTGACGCCTCGACTGACTCCCAAGCACTACGATGAGGGTCGTGTCACACTGGGCACGAGGGCGGCAAGATCATGATCTGATCGTCATCTCACCCGCTAATTCGGCCACCTACGCTCGTACCTGACATGGGTTTTCGCAGGTCAGCACAGCGCTCAGGCGGTTCTTCCTCTTAATCAGCGGGTTCCGAGTTCGAGTCTCGGGCGGCGTACGGGTTTATGCAGGTCACAGGCGTGCCGGTCTACGGCGCGTCGGCCGAGTCAAGATCAAACTACCGGTTTGGTGAACGGAGACTCGCAGGTCGTGATCCCACAAGGCTGGCGTGCCCCGAACGGAGTTCGGCCTCTGCGATGTTCAAGAGTCCGCGTCGACGGCCTCAGCTTTCCTGGTACGACGGCAAGCCCGATGTGATCCAGCGTCACCTCGCTCTCGTGGACCGGCCTTCCGCACAACGCGCAAACGTAGTAGCCAGCGTGATCCGGGCCGGGTGGGAGCCGGGGTCAGCCCCGCAGTTGGACGGCGCCGCTGGTGTAGTACTTGTCGGTGGTGCGGAGCTGCTGGATTTGGCGTCCATTCACGTAGACGCCCAGCTCGGTCCAGCCCACCTCGACCACGGTGCGGTAGACGTGGACGCCCTGAAGAGCGGGCGCACTGATGAAGAGCGGCGTGTAGCCAAGCGGGGGCATCTCCTCGAACGTGGTCTGGTTCTGCACCTGCCAGCCGGAGGGGGTTTGCGTCTCGAGGAAGATGCGCGCCTGGGCGCGGGAGCAAGCGGCGTTGCTATAGACGGCGATGATGCCCTTGGCGACCACCGCCGGATGCGTCTTCGACGCGCCGGCGACGGGGTAACGGCCGTACTGAGGCACCTGCGGCCCGGCCTTGTACTTGCCCGCGTAGGCGCAGGTGTTCACGACCGTCGATGAGTGGCCGTTGTTGCCTTGGCCGCCGCCGGGTGGCGTGTCGGCCAAGGCCTGCGGTGCGACGCCCACCAGCACGAGCAGTCCTGCCAGCCCGAGGACTCCGACGAGCCGCGATAGCTTGGACAAATTTCCTCCAAGGGTAGGTGCCAAACTATGGCGCCCGTGGGACGGACCCAGTGCCGGGATCTTCGTCGAACATGCCGATACCGTTACACGGGCTGGTGATCCGGCTTCCGACCAGGGGCGCCCCTTCACGTGTGACGGCGTACCTCTCTTCAAGAAGCTCGGCGGGGCGCTGCAGTGTCCTGGCAGACAAAATCAAATGAGAAGCGGATAAGATCAGCATCAGTGGGTGGCCGCGTATAGTCGTAGTTCGTCGCTGGCCGATGCACCTTCACGTAAATACTGCTGACGTTGTCAGGCGACTGCATCGACGTATACGAGTAGCCAGCAGGGAGCGTGACGTTGCGCAGCTCGCCTGTCGCCGTATCCCCAGGATCACAGTAGATGTTGTTGCTTATTACAACATCGGCAGAGCCCGGCTGTGCCGGATTGTACGGAAGGAAGCTCATATCAACGTGTTGGAGATAAGTTGAACTTGCGCAAACCTTCAAGCTGCCAAGTCCGTGCCGCTTGAGTAGGTCACAGGCATACCGGACCGCGTTCGCCTTCAGTTCTTGACGTTGACCCACCGGTACCGGCGCCACGATCCGACACTCGCTCGTCGACCCCGGATGCCCGGGCTGACCGCCCGGCTTGCGCCCGCCACCTCGGCGCAACGAGCGCGGCGCCGGCTTGACGAATGGTGAATCCGACGAGGGCGGCTTCGAAGAGTTCCGGCTGTCTTGCCCCAACCGCCGCTTCAGCTCAGCATTCTCGGCCTGCAACGCGTCCAACCGCGCCGTCAACGCCTCGACCATCGCCCGAAGCTCACCGTTCTCCGCGGCCAACACCTCATAGGACGCACCGGCAGGCACCACGACATGATCGCCGCTCAGCCCCCGAGATCAACTAGGCGCGCCGGCCGAGATCTGACCAGTTACCTCTTGCCGACCACCACAGCCAGCACAGGCACCCGCTGCAGGGGCCAGACCGCTATGGCAAGCAACACCACCGCGGCACGCGCCGCTTCACGAGATCGCAGCGTGGGATGTCATCATGGATGATCCACGAATACAGGTTAAACTCACGCGGCGGCTGCGCCGCTGCCGAGGGTCAGCAGGCGTTCGGGCGCCATTCGCTACTCCAATTGAACTCCAATCGTATTCCGTCACGGCGGGGTAGCAGGATCGCCGCACCTGCATCCGGCGTCCACCCAGCCGGTAGAAGGAGATACTGGTTGCTGGACTGTAGGACAAAGCGCAGTCCGTCGTAGCGGAAACCATAGGCATGATCGGGACGCGTGCAGGGCTGCGCTCGGACACCCGGCTGATCAAGATCGAGATCCTTGTCGCTGAACACTACCGTGTCCGGCATCGTTGGCAGCATTGCCTGCAGCTGCTCGGCCCGCCCGGTCCCGACGCCGACTGCATATGTTCCAATAGCCCAGAACAGGCCGACGCTGACCAAGACGAGCACCGCGACCCACTCGGCAAGCAGGACGCTGCCGCTGACTGCCCCTCTCTGCCGCCCACGGTGATATGCAGGCAAGTAGAACCGAATGAGCCGGACTGAGTAGACAAGTAAGGGTGCGCCGAGCGCAAGGCTCAGGCCACGTCCCTCACCAAAGGACCCAAAGATGTCGACCCCGAACGCGTCGAGCAGGGCCAAGGCGATCAAGCTGGACCCGAGTGTGGCGGCCACCGGAATGACGACGAGCAACGCCTTCTGTCGCGCTCCCGAGCCGAGTGCGCGCGTCAAGATCTGATTGCCCCAGAGAGCCAAGAGCACCACGCAAGCGGCGATCACTGCGGGCAAGACGAGCCCGTCCGCGCTACGCACCAAATAGTCCTGGGAGCTCAGGTCCAAGACCGAGTACTGGAGACCGAAGTACTGTGTCAGTCCAGTGAGATGCAGGCGGCCGAAATACAGCAGCAGTGCGGTCAGCACTGTCGCGGGTGCTACGATCGAGCCCACTATTCGCAAGGCGCGCGAGGATGTCGGCGGCGCCTCGGGAGCGTGTTCCCGAGGCCGAATCCGGCGCGGCCCCGGCGTCACCTAGTGTCCAGTAATGCAGCGACCCTTATGCGTCGATTCGTCTCGTTAGCCCCATGACCTGCGGAGATACATCTGGCAGACGTAAACCGGAGAGGATTACGCGACACTAGCCACCACCCGAAGACGAAGAAGACGGATCGGGGCCGCTGCCATCGCCAGTGTCCTTGCCCGTCAGTTTGTCACAGTCATTGACACTCGCCGTCGTCGTGACCGTGATTGTCGAGTCGAAGGCCGCGAATGACGAGGGCTTCGGATCGGTAGTGCAGGCGATGTTGCCAGCGATGTTGCCGACCCCTGCGGGTACCACGTTCCAGCAGTTGGGCCTGTCCTGCGGGCACTGGTCCAGCTGGTTCCTCTTAAAGGTGTCGAATGGTGTGAACGCGTTTCCCAGGACGTCGACGACGCTCCCTCCTTCCGGCTGACCGCCCGGACGAGGTGGCTGGACGACCGGTGGCTGAACAGACTGGACAGGGGGTGGCTGGACAGGGGGTGGCTGGACAGGGGGTGGCTGGACAGGCGGTGGCTGGACAGGCGGTGGCTGGACAGGCGGTGGCTGGACAGGCCGAGGCTGGGCCAACACGTCCGGCCCATTCGTCGCTGCGTGCGCCTGGGGCGGCTTGACGACAGGCTCGCCGCCCTCCGGACCTGCTGTGTGATCCTTCACCTGAGGGCTCGATGAGTCGACCTCTGACTGCACCTTCGCTGCCTGCCCGGCCGATTGGATCGACAGAGAAGGCTGATCAGAGGACGACGCCGGGTCCGATGGGGCTGCAGCAGACGAGGAGGCGGACGACGGGACAAACCTCGAGTCGGTGTACGCTCCAGGCTCCCCGCCGGGTCGCCCGCTGCCACATCCGGCCAGCACGAGCGTGCCGATCAGGCATGCGCCAAGGCAGGTGAGCCGACGGCCAAAGCTATCGCGCATCGCGGAAGCCTCCGGAGGAACAGCGCGGCATAGGCCAAGGGCATCCAGGGCGCCACTGGGTCACAATACCGCACGCTATGAAATGTATTTTTGAACAGCTTGCCCCGCAGTGGAGCCAGCCGGATCAGCAAAAAACCGAACCGGTCGACTCGTTCATATCGACGAAATCGGCCATCTACGCCCCCAATCACGACTGTGTACGACGAACACCACCAGCGATCATCTCGTCGTCGGTTTCACCCGTCGATAGCGCCGACCAGCCTCGTCGACGAACGGCTGGATCAACAGCCCGCGAGGATCAACATTAGGTAAGCCTCACTTCCAAAGAAATATCGCATCTCGAACATATGATCGGTATCAACTGATCGAGGTGCGCTAGAGCCGACCGATCAACGCAACTTGCCGTAACTCGACACGCTTGCCCACACGGATCGCGACCGCCAAGCGCCGACCCCTGACCGCTGACCGCACCGCGCAACTCCGAAACCGTTGGTTCCTGACTCGGTCATCATTGCTCGCGACTGTGACGTGGCGCTCCCCAGCGGCGCAGGCGGCCAGCGCCCCGCGCGGCACCCGGTCATGTGTTCGTGCCGCGAGTGATCTGATAAAAGGCGGGCGTTCACTCCGGGTACGACACGAGTCTCGCGGTGCTGAGCCGTCGGCACAAACCAATGCACCGGCGAAACCACTCGCACGCGGGTTCGGCCACATGCGACAGGACCCGATGGAAGACGACCACGTCCACCGTCGGGTCGGTCAAGTGGTAGGGCACGGCCGTCGCCCTCTTGAAAGCTCAAGCTGCCGATACCGACAGCGAGGTCGCGTGCCTGTGCCAGGAGAGCGGGCGACGGGTCGACGCCCACCACGCTCTTCACCCTGGCCAGTATGCGAGCGCCCGGCTGACGGCTCCGGTACCGCAGCCAACCTCCAGCACCCGTGCTCCATCTGGTATCTCCAGGTCGGATAGGAAGGTCGCAAGTTTCCTCCATGGCCACCGCAACTCGGGCGATCGTCGCCGAGTCGACCTCATTAATGATCGAGTAGAGATCCGGCACCACGACACGCCGTTCCATCGTCAACACTCGCCCGGCGTCATCGGAGCTCTGGTCTACGGCTACTTCTGATCTGATGGCGCAACCGGACGCGGTCGTATGGAGATCGCTTATGATGTTTTTGTTGTTGAATCGAGCGCGGGAATGGCCGCTCCCGGACGATCCGGGAGCGGCCATCCTGCAGGTCGACGCGCCCGATCAGGCGGGCTTGGGGGCAGCCGCCCTCCAGAAGAGGTAGTCCGCCTGGTAGGGGACCTCCTTCACCTTGCCAGCAGTTTGCGCCTTGCACTCGGCGGTGGGAGGTTGGGTCCCGCCCTGAGTATTGAGCCGCTGGATGAAAGTCGTTGCGCCCAGGAGGGCGCCGCTCGCGCCGCCTGGTGGCACGCCAGCCGAAGCTGCTGAATGTCCTTCGCAGTCGCGGGATCGAAGGGCGGATTGTTCGGGGGGGCCTTAGGGTCGCCTTGGCGGTGACCGTCGCTGCCGTCGGCAGTGCCGTCCAGGTGGGCCCTTTAGAGTGGTTGATGACCTGCCCGTTGTCGGTGGTCAGAGTGGCCCGAGGTTCGACGAAGACCCATTGAAAGTGGTACTGCCGTCGGGGACGGCCTTGCACGTGTAGATCTGCACGCCTTTGCCGTGGCCGGCCAGAAACATCTGGTTACCGGGGGGTGGCGCAAGCTCGGGCGGGCCGGTCGGAGGCGCAGGCGCGGCATTGGCGACCTGCGTCATGGCCAGGGTGGCCGTGGTCACAGCGATACCTACGCCCGCGGCGCGGCAGACACGGGTAAGTCGGGTCATACGGGGATCAACTCCGAGAAACAGGATGGAACAGGGAGCGTGCTCGCAACGGGCACGGGCCAGCTGCGCAGTTCGGAAGTATTGGCGATCGTTGCCCCGATGTGCGCCAACCGCGCCCGATGGGCAACTTCGCGCGGCGAACGGGGTTGAATCGGACAAAGACCGCATTTTTGCTGATACGTTTCTGCACGGACGGCGCGACGACTGCACGGGTGCCGACGACAAGCGGTCTATTAGTAAGCCACACTAATTCTTCTATCGATCAGGCTGTTCGCGCGTTCTCGGACCGCAGCGTGTCATGAGCGAGGACTCCGAATGCATCCGTGGGACGAAGTACGGCTGCCCCATTTGGAGGAGCAATGCTTGAATTCCGTGGATGAGCAGGGATGGGTCGTACCCTCCCGATCATCCTGACGGTCTCAAGCAAGGCCGGAGCGCCAACGCCTATTGGGAAGGTACGACCCGTGTTCATCGTAGTTCCTGGAGCTGCCCACGCCGATGACCCCCGCTAGCCGGGCGGCGTGGCCCTGATCGACGAGCTCGTGCGGGAGGGGCGCCCAGGCGTTGCAGGCCGAGGTCGACGCCTACCAGCGCGGCATCTCCGGGTAACCTGCGCGCTCCGCTGGAGGACGGCGAAGTGTGCCCCTTCAGGCGAAGAACAAGGGCAACGGGGCTTCAGGGGCTGGCGATCAACTCGCCATGCAGCATCGCGAAAACCTGTGGGGTGCCAGAAGTCGGTCCTGGGCCGCTGACCAGCGATGATCGTCGGCTGGGCATGATCAGGGCGTGTCGCTGCGATTGTTGTATTTGATCTTCCGGCAGGTGCTCGAACTGGTCCTGCTGATGGGCCGGACGTCCGCCGCCAAGTACGACAGTCGCGGTTTTCCGATGGGTGGCCGCGCTGTTGCTCAGCGTGATATGTGTCGGCGAGATGTGGTTACATTGCGTTACCTCCTTCTTGGTCGGCGGGTGCCTATCCGGTTTCGGTTGCGGCGATGAGCCGGGTGTTGTAGTGGTGCCAGCGGGCTGTGGCCTGGTGGCGTCGTCGGCGTCGTGACCAGCGCAGCGCGAAGGCGAGTCGGGCGCGGGTGATCAGCCCGGTGGTGTAGCGCGCGGCGAGGGTGGCCAGCCGGGTGGCTTCGGCGATGGACAGCTTGATCGGGCTGATGTCGGGTGGGCAGGGCTGGCCACCGCGGGCCGGGACGGGGGCGTCGCCGAGGGGGATCTGCAGGTCGGCGTCACTGACCGGGCCATCGACGGCGCTGTCGCCGGCCGCCGTGCTGGTGTCCGGCGGGTGCTCACAGGCGGCGTCGTTGACGGCGGGGAGGGTGATGCCGCCGGTGATCGCGTTGCGGATGGCGGCGGCGCGGAGCTGGGCGAGGGCGGCGAGGGCGGTGTGCCGGCAGGTCCCGTTCCAGGTGCGGGCCTGGGTCTGGTCCCAACCGAACACGTCCTTCCCGGTCTTGAACGTTTCTTCCACCGGCCAGCGGCGCCCGGCGATGGTGATGAAGTAGGTCATGCTCGCCGGGCGGTCCGGCGGTGCCCAGCACAGGTAGAACGTGTGACTGTCCGGGCGGGAGGTCAGCCGCCGGATCAGCAGGTACTGTCCCGGGGTCGCGGTGGCGGTCATCGCCCAGTCGCTGGAGCGGGGTCCCTTGGACCCGTTCCCGCAGGACCGGCGCTCGAACACCGCTTCTGCGACAGCCTGATCGGCCCGGATCGTCGTGCCGGAGGGCAGCCTGACCCGGTAGTCGCACGGGATGATCCCCACATACGCCAGCCCGGCCCGGGCGGTCTTCTTACGCAGCTGCTCGCTGCGGCCGTAGACCTCGTCGAACGCGACCCATCCGGCCCGCAGCTCGGCCGCTACCAGCCGGTCCAGCTGATTCATGGCCAGCTGCGGCTTCGTGGAGAACTCCAGGTCATCGGGGATTCCAGCGACCCGGCGGCGGGGGAAGTCCCGAGCCCAGCGCTCGGGCATGTACACGTCGAAGTCCACCCAGGCCTGCCCGTTCGCGGTGACGTAGGCGCAGAACACCGTGGTCACACAGTTCTCCACGGTGCCGGTGCACCCGGCGTGCTGGGGCGCTACGCACGCGGTGGCATCCCCCTTCTTCAGCTGCGCGGTCTCGTCGATCGCGATCCCCGGACCGATCAGATCCTGCTGCGCGTCCGGGATCCACGCGGCGGCCAACCCGGGTAGCTGATCGCGCAGCTGCTTCCAGTCCCACCGGTACGAACCGAGCAGGCCCTGCATCCGAGACTGCCCGTCATGACCAGCTGATTCGGCCAGCGACCAGCAGTTCGCCTTCACCCCCGACGCCAGCGCCGTCACATACTCCAACGCCGCCGACGCGCTGCGCCGCTGCGCCATCACCCCCCGCAGGACCGCCCGGAGCTGGGCGTCTGCCCCCGCCGTGCACTCGGCGAGAGCCTCTATGCTGGCCACCGCGGCCGTGTCGTTGTTGATCTGTTCCACAAACCGGCAACGCGGCACGGCCGCCCCGGATTACATCCCTGTAATTCAGGCGCCGATCAGCCCACCAATGTCACTTTACGTAGCCGCGCACCGGCCCAAGGCGGCTACGCTCGGGCACTGGCGGTAACCCAAAGTGAAACCCCGACTGTAGTACAAGGACGTCGAGCTCCTCGTGCTGCGCCACGAAGTCGCCATCCTGCGCCGCACCAACCCACGACCCCGCCTGGACTGGGCCGACCGAGCTGTGTTCGCCGCCCTCATCCAGCGGCTACCTCGCGCACTGCGTTGTCATCGACTGGTCACCCCAGACACGATCCTGCGCTGGCATCGCCGCCTCGTCCGCCGACGATGGACCTACCCGAACCGGACCGGACGTCCACCGATCGACGACGCCCTCGCCGCGTTGGTGGCGCGGATGGCGCGGGAGAACCCGCGCTGGGGCTACCTGCGGACTCCAGGGCGAGCTGCTCAAACTCGGCCACCGCATCGGTGCCTCGACAATCCGCCGGATCCTCAAGCGCCACCGCATCCCACCAGCGCCCTTGCGGTACACCGACACCAGTTGGCGGCAGTTCCTGCGCACCCAGGCCACCAGCATGCTCGCCGTCGACTTCTTCCACGTCGACTGCGGGGTCACGCTGCGACGGCTATACGTGCTGTTCGCACTCGAGGTCGGCGACCGCTACCTGCACGTCCTCGGTGTGACCGGACATCCCGACGGACCCTGGACGACACAGCAGGCCCGCAACCTCGTCATGGACCTCGGCGACCACACCGCCCGGTTTCGGTTCCTCGTCCGCGATCGGGCCGGACAGTTCACGACAACGTTCGACGCGATCCTGGCGGACGCGGGCATCGAGGTCGTCAAGATCCCGCCGCGCTGTCCTCGAGCGAACTGCTTCGTCGAACGCTTCGTCCTGACAGTGCGGACAGAGGTCACCGACCGGATGCTGATCTTCGGGGAGCGGCACCTGCGCCGAGTGCTCGCGACCTACGCCGCGCACTACAACACCGCGCGGCCACACCGAGCGCTGCAACTGCGTCCGCCACGTCCACAAACGCCTGTTCCCGAGCCGGTCCACGGCCCGATCCGGCGTCGTCCCATCCTCGGCGGGCTGATCAACCAGTACGAACCCGCAGCATGAAACCGCTGGTCACAGACCACGGCCGGGTTCTGGCACCCGACAGGGCGCAATGGCGCTCGTCAGCACGCCACTCTGACTGACTTGTATCACTACGGTGTAATCATCGCTCGTGCAGGTCACTGACCTGCGGATCCGGCCTGGAGTGTAGTTACTAACCGATGCGGATCGGTGGGTAGCCTCGCCCAGGTGGGGTCGTTCGTAGATCAAGCTTTTAGAAACGTAGGCGAAAGGATCGGCCAGCGGCTTGATCCCCGATTATCAGCAGGACATTCGCCCATTCGCCGTGCGTCCGGCTTGTGACATTCACAGGTTCAGGCCCACAGATCGGGCCGGTAGCGTTGGGCGCTTTCCAGATCGGCCATGAACGCCTCGGCGCTCTCGGGCGACATGTCACCGTGCTCGGCGAGGACGTCGACGAACGCCGCCCGGACTCCTTCACGCATCGGCTGTGCGCCGCACACGTACACGTAGCCGCCTTCGGACAGCAGCCGCCACACCAGGTCGCCCTGACGCCGAATGCGATCTTGGACGTGCTCGCGGCATGTGGGATCTTCGCGCGATGCCGCGATGTGCACGTGATCGAGCACGCCGTCGGCGACGAACCGGGCGACTTCGTCGCGGTACAGGTAGTCGAGCTGCCGGGACCGCAGGCCGTTGAACAGCGCGGCCTGGCCGAGTAAGAGACCGCGGCGGTGCAGCGCCGCGCGTTCCCAGAGGAAGGCCCGCATCGGGGCGATCCCGGTGCCCGCCGAGACGAAGATCATCGGCTTGCTGACGTCGTCTTGCAGGTGGAACCCGTCGGCGCTGTCGAGGAAGACGGCCAGTCGATCGCCCGGTCGCAGCCCGTGCAGGTAGCGCGAGCCCGTGCCGTGGAAGGTCCGGTCGTGCTCGCCGGGCACGTCGACGGCCTCCAGGCCGACGGTCAGGTGGGCCGTCCCGCAGCCGTGGATGTCGGGGCAGGAGCTCACCGAGTAGTAGCGCGGCCGCAGCGGCTGCGCCACGCACAGCAGCTCGAAGATGTTGAGCGAGGACGACGGGAAGGCGTCCAGCAGTCGCAGCACGTCATAGCCGCCTGCGTCGATCGCCGCACGCAGGGGCGACGCGGGACCGTCCGGCGTGCGCAGGACCTGCCCGATCTGCGCCAGCCTGCACCGTTCCTCGGCGTCGCTCGCCGAACGGAGCAGCGCGTCGACCAGCGCGACCGTCGGCTTCCCGCCGATGTCGACCAGGTTGGTGAGCACGTTGCGCACCTGGACGACGACGCCCTTCGGCACGACGCGGACCGGCAGCGCCTTCGGCACCGTGAACAGGCCGTCGAGGGAGACCCTCAGGTGCCGCGCGAGCCGCTCGACGTCGGCGGTGTCGTTGCGGGGACAGACGCCTATCCATATTTATATATGCTTTGATGCGCGTCGGTAGTGGGAACTGCCAGTTGACTTGTCGGTGGTCGGTGTTGGTGGCGTGTTGCCAGGCGGCGAGTTCGGTGTTGAGGGTGTCGATGTCGGTGATGCGCCGGTCGGGCACTGGCGGGTGAGGGTGGAGAGTTCGATCTCGGCGATGTTGAGCCAGGAGCCGTGGCGGGGGGGTGGTGGATCTCCAGTCGTTGGGCCAGGGCGAACGCTGTGGCGGGTTCGAAGGCCTGGTAGAGCGAGCCGATGCCGTGGGTGTTGAGGTTGTCCATGACCAGCACGACGGTCTCGGCGTCGGGGTAGTCGTGGGTGAGCAGGCGATGTACCTGATGAGCCCAGTCGATCTTGGTTCGGTGTGGTTGGGCGTCGACGCGGCGCCACCCGCGGGGGTTCGACCCAGACGAAGATCGAGCAGGTGCCGTGCGGACGTACTCGCTGTCTTCTTTGCGGTCCCGCCGGGTTCGGCGGGGATCGGGTCGCGGATCTGCCCCAGTAGCTGGTAGGGCTTCTCGTCCATACACACCACCGGCCGGTGGGGATCATGGGGTCGGGCGTAGACGGCCAGGACATCTTCCATCGCGCGGCGAACTCGGCGTTGGCTGCGGTGGGATCGTCCAGCACTTCTTCAGATGGCGCAGTTCCGTTTTAACACCCGCCCGATGGTGGGTGTCCAGGTCGGGCAGATCCTGCGACAGGCGACATGACGCTCCAGCAGCCGCAGCGACCACCGGGATAGCCCTCGGGTGGGGACGAGCAGGCCAGCTTGATCAGGCGGGCCTCGACATCGCCGGTCACGACCGGCGCCCCGGCGGCGTCTCACGCGGCTTGCGGCCGATCGTGGCCAGGATGTCGCCCCCGGTCTCGGCGAACCGCCTGGCGACCACCCGCACGTGGTCTCGAGGTCAACGCCCGCGCCGCGACCACCACCTGATCCGGTACGGGTCCGACGTTCTCGTCCAGCTCCAGCAGCACCCGAGACCGCATGATCACCGTCCGGCCACGCGGGTCAGCTTGACCAGAAACTCACGATCGGCAGCCGACAAGCCGACCGTGAACACCTTCGGCGGGCATCGCGTGCCCATCCTCTCAGCAGCAGATGTGAACTGCCGAGTACCGATCACCATTAGCGTCAGATTTAGCACACACGCTACTGTACTTGTTAGGTGTGTCCCCGTTGATCCGTCTGTGCTGTGATCTGTCGGCTTGTACTCCGAGCCCCCCTCCCCCCTCCCCCCCCTCTCCCTCCCCCCCCCCTTCCCCCCTCACCCCCACCCCCCCCCTCTCCTCCTCCCTCCTCTCCCTCCTCACACTCCCCACCACCCCCCTCCCTTCTCCTCCACCCCCCCCACCACCCCTCTCCTCTCACTCCCTACTCTCCTCACCCTCCCTCTCCACTTCTCTACTTCTCTACCAAGACTTTTCCCCTCTTCCTCTCTGTTCTACTGTGGCTGTCGCCTGCTTTGTCGTTGTCTCCGGTTTCCGCTGTGTCTGGCGCGCTCCTCTACGTGTCGCGTCTACCCACCACCAGCTCCTCTTTTCTTTGCCTTCCCTACCTCTCCTTCCTACATCTCCTTACTCCTCCTATCCTCTCTACCTCTACTTTCCGCGACCTCGCCACCCTCTCCCTTCCGCCCCTCTCTCTCTTCATCCCATCACCTTCTCCACCTCCCTCTAAACCCCTACAATCCCACCTCCTCTTTTCTCTCCCTCTTTCTTCTTTTCTTTTACTACCCTCCTACCACTACATCCCCCTTCCCCGACGCCAACCTTCCCTAACTCTCTCATCACCTATCCTACTACAACCCTACCCACCTACTACTCTCTCTCTACCTCCCCTCTACACCCCACTCCCTCTAACTTTCCTACTCTCTTAATCCTTTCTCTATCTATCACTACTACCTCTAACTCTAACTCACTCTTACTCTACCACTTCTTATCCTCATCTACACCTTATCTCACCTCCACTTCACTCTCACCTCCCTCTCCCTATCATTCTTCACTCTCATTCTCCTCTACCCTAACCCCTTCTCCTCTCTCACCCTCTACCCTTTCTCCTCTTACTCCATACCCTTCTCTTCATCTTACCCGCCCACCCCCCCCCCCCACCCCCTCCCCCCCAGGTGATCGCCCGTGCGGTAGGCAGCGCCTGCGGGTAGGGCGATCTCCAGGTGCCGCGTCCGCCGCGGCGACGTCGCAGGATGCAGCTCGCGCGCGCCGAGCACGCGCGCCTCGACCGTGGCGACGCCGACCGGGTTGTCGAGGATCCTCGGCACCAGCACGCCGACGTCGACCGGCCGGGCCGTGCTCCCGGCGGTGCCCAGCGAGCGCCGCATCGCGGTGACCGAGTCGGAGCCGGTCAGCTCCGTGGTCACCGAGTCGTCCAGTGCGACCCGCGCCGCGGCGGCCCGCGTCGGCCGGGCACCCGAGAGGTCGAGCAGCACCGGCCAGACGCGCCCGTTCCACTCCTCGTGGCGGGTCTCCCATGCCGTCATGCCCACGTCGGCGAAGTCGAGGTCGGCCAGCGGCGTGGCGCCCAGCTCGGCGAGCTTGCGGTGGACGTAGCGGGGGAAGGCCAGGAACGCGTTCCACTGCCGGTTGCCGAGCCCCCAGACGACGTAGCGACAGGCGCGCCACGTCGGCGCGCCCGGCCCGCTCGCCTCGATCCACGCCCGGAACGCGGTCGCGTTCGACGGGGGGTTCCCGGTGTAGGTCGAGGTCATGACGGCGAGCAGCCACGGTTCGGTGCGCGCAGGCGCCGCCGCGAGCTCGTCCAGCGTCAGCACCTCGCTGGTGTAGCCGTGGAAGTCGCTGCGCTCCGCGAAGCGCTCGGCGAGCTCCTTGCTCGCGCCGAAGTTGCTGCCGTAGGCGATCACCACGTGGCGGTACGGGCTCGTCGCCGGTATCTCCGTGGGCTCGCCGCGGTCGTGCGCTCTGGCCGGGACCGGGTCCGTCCGCGGCTCCGCAACGGCTACGGGCCTGCGTGCCCCGGTGCCCGCGCGCGGGATGCGCGTCACCGAGACGGCCTCCGGCTTCGTCGTGACCACGGTGTTCTTGACGACCGTCGCACCCGGCGCGAGGCGCAGGCGGTGCCGCCGGTAGATCTCGAACAGCACGACGCGCAGCATCATGAACGAGACCTCCTGCGCCATGCACTGCCGCCGTCCGATCGAGAACGGGATGAAGGCGTGGATGGGCCGTTCGGCGATCCGCTCCGGCGTGAAGTGGTCCGGGTCGAACCGGTCGGGATCCGGGCCCCAGTACCGCACGTCCCGGTGCGCCGCGAGCGCCCCGACGAGGATGACGTCCCCCTTGCGGACCCGGTACCGGCCCAGCAGGCCGTCCTTGAGGCTGCGCCGGATCGTGATCGGCATCGGCGGGTAGACGCGCAGCGCCTCCTTGATCACCTGGGTCGTGTAGGTCAGGCTCGCCAGGTCGTCGTAGCGCAGGTCGTACCCGGGGTCGCCGCCGGTGATCCCGTCGATCTCGGCGATGAGCTCGGCCTCGACGTCTGGCCGGGTGGCGAGCACCGCCACCAGCCACGCGGCCGTGATCGACGGCCCGTTGAAGCCGTTGGACAGGTGCATGAGGACCTGATCGCGCACGGTCTCGGCATCCAGGAGCGCACCGGTCTCCGGGTCTGGGGTGCTGACCAGGCGGCTGAGCAAGTCGATCGGCTGACCTGCCGGGCACGTGTGCTGTCGGGCGTGCACGAGGGCGCCCGCGGTGCGCAACAGCTC
This sequence comes from uncultured Actinomycetota bacterium, assembly GCA_963736375.1. Classification (GTDB taxonomy): domain Bacteria; phylum Actinomycetota; class Actinomycetes; order Mycobacteriales; family Pseudonocardiaceae; genus Pseudonocardia. The sequence continues at coordinate 239,832 of CAVTOL010000014.1, read as the reverse complement.
CTCGTTGTGCCGACGGTAGGCCTTCCGGCGCTTACGGCCTGCGCGGCCGGCCAGCAGTACGGCGTCGGGGCGGGGGTCGGCGACACGCCGGATGCTCTCCTTCGTGCTGGCCGGAACCGCGCCCGCGAAGGCGTGCCCAGCACCGTTCCCGTCGAGCAGGCCGAAGTCGTAGGCACACGCACCGCGCCCCGAGACCTCCAACGTATAGCGCTCCATCCAGGCGCGTGCCTCGAACGGCTGGTCGTCGGGCAGCTCGTCCCAGGCGTCGACCATCTTGCGCGCCTGCTCCTTCATCAGCTCGAGCTGCGTGCGCTGGTGAGCGGGCGAGTACCACGGCAGCATCACCCGCCGAACCCGCTCGTAGTGCTCGCCATCGCCGATGACCGACAGCCCGCCGCCGCGGGAATTGCGCAGCTGAGCAAAGAAGTTGATCTCCTCGACGCGCTTGCCGAACTGCTCCTCGTCCGTCGCGACGCGCTCCAGCAGCTCGGGGTCCGAGACCACGACCAGCCGCCACCGCTTGGCCGGGACCCCGACCGCGTAGATGTGCCCGAACCGGCGGAAATACGTGAGCTGGGTGTCGTTGTCGTTCAGGACGTCGAAGTTCGTGAACCGCTCTCCGTTCGGCACCAACCAGCGCACGGCGTACGGGATATCCAGCGGCGCGTCGTCACGGCGCAGCGGCCGCGGTTCGATCCGTTCCGTCGATTCTTCCGGCTCGTCGACCGCCTGCTCGAACCCGCCCGGGATCAACCGCAGGACCGGCCCGGTTGCCGGGTTGCCCAGGTACACCACGCACTCCGCGGTGATCTCCACCCGCCCGACCCGGCCGTCGCCGACGTAGATGCCGTTGGCGCTGCCGTCATCGACGACCGCCCAACGGCCGTCCTCGACACCGATGACGGCGTGCCTGCGAGACACCCGGACGTCCGCGACGACGACGGCACACCGGGAGTCGCGACCGACCAGGTAAGTGCGGCCCGGCTCCAGGCTGTGTCGCGACCCCGCCGCCTCCACCACCAACGGTGGGACGGTGCCTGCCCCGGGACCCCCGCCCGCCGCGCCTGCCGACAAGCCGCTCATGGACGCCACCCCAACCCGGTCGGACAGCACGACGACAGGGCAGGCCTGCACCGCTGCGAGACGCGACGCGCCCCTGTCCACACCAGAGCATCCGCACGACCGCCGCCAACGGCTATGACCGGCGCGGCCAGACTACCCGGCCACCTCGGAAAGGACCCCCTTGCCGGTTAGTAAGGAACCACTGGACGCAGCCCATGCTGGTCGGCCACCCTCAGGTCCGGGCCTCACCGCCACCCTGACATCGGCCGCCACCGCGCCCGCCGGCCAACGCGCGGTGCCCACCCGCCGGTCGGCGGTAAACGGGCACCGCGGGTTCGACGAGCACCACGGCCAACCACAGCCCCGCCGCCCAGTCATGGTTGTGCGGCGGACGACGGTGGTCGGGGGCATGATCGCCGCCCTGTCGCTTCGGCTGCTCTATCTTCGGGCGCCTCCGGTTCGCCACAGCGGTCCACGCAGACGATGCTTGCAGTGCTCACAATCGCGCCGCGCAGCCTCTCGCGCGAGCTCGAAGGGTGTCGACCTGGCCAGATACGGCGGCGGCCAGCCAGGCGTCGAACGTCGGCGACTGGCCCACGCCCAGCGCGAAAGCGCCGGCCACGCGGACGCTGCCGCACGGCGCGCGCTCGGGCGACCCGTACCGCCCGCTTCACGGACCGCAAAGAACACGATCGTCCGGCGCATTGCCATGCCCACGAGCCGTGATCGGCCACGTTCCGCCGGACGGGCATCACGCCTACGTGGCTGGTACCGGCGGGGCGGCGGTGTCAGTCATCGACACCGCCGCGGGCGCGGTGCGGTCCAAACCGGAGATGCCCACCAGACCCGCTGCCGCGCAGGCGGTGAACGGCTGCGCGGCAGCCGTGCCCACCGGATCCAGTGGATCCAGTGGATCCAGTGGATCGTTCCGCGACTACGGCGCCCCGGTGCAACAGGCAGGCTGGCTCTACACCGCTCGCCAGAGCGGCGACAGCTCGGGTCCGAGCCCGGGCCAAGTTCAACTCATCGGCCGGGTGTCCCGAGGAGAGGCCGGCCCGGCGCGCCCAGCATCCGCCAGCGCCCGAGCGATATCAGCACCGCGGCGACGACCAGCGTGACCGCTACGAGGATCCCGCTCTCGCCGAGCCACAGCGGCGCCCCCGGACCCGCCACGGCCGGGTCGAACGCACTCTGGATCACACTGTTCCACGCCCCGTGCAGCACGATCACCGGCCAGATGCTGCCCGTCTGCAACCGGAAGCGGGCAAGGACGAACGCGAAGGCCGTCGCGCCCACCATAAACACGGACAGCGTCACAACCATCGACTGTTGCCCGCCCGCGACGTACAGCCCGGTGACAATCAACGGCACGTGCCACAGACCCCAGATCACCCCGCTGACCAGCACCGGGCACGGGATCCCGCCCTCGATCAGCCGGGTGAGCATGTAGCCGCGCCAACCGATCTCCTCCCCGGCCGCAGACACGCAGCTCAGCACCGTGGAGACGGTCGCCGCAAGCAGCAGACCGGCAAGGAAACCCCCCGGCGGCGCGACATAATCCGCCAGCCCCGTCGCCCAGCCGACGCCGTAGGCGACCAGCCCGATGGCGACCGGGAAAGCCACTGCGGCGGCGACAAACCCGACGGTGCGCACCCCACCAAGCCGGAACGACACGTCACGGAAGCCCTCGCGCAAGACCAGCCGACAAACGACCGACGCAACCGCAACCGACCACATCAGCGCCAGGATCCACCGCGCATCACCGGTGCCGACGACCACCGCCACGAAGACGGCGTCGAAGACCACGACAAGGACGCAATAGAGCACCAACCCGCGCCGGGCCCTACCCCGGACCGCGATCGAATCGGTGGTGCCCGGCTGGACGCTCATGACAACACCCCATCTCCGCCGTCCGCCCGGCGAACCAATCAAGCTGATCAAGGAGTCAGCCTGCCAGCTCGCCGCCCCCGCGCGGGCCGCCGCAGGCGCCGGAGTAACCGACAAGCATAGAACCGGTACACCACTCCGTTGGGCTGCGCTGAAGGCCAGGACGAAGCCGCCGGGTGGCCCGGTGCCGGTCACGAGTTCAGGGGCGGCGAGCCTTACCGGCACATGCGTTGTCGGCGCCGCCGTGGCACCGCGGGACCTGCGCACCAGCGCCGCAGCTTGTCGCGTGTCGGCGACTGATCGCGCGACCTCGCCCAGCGCCGCCCTTCCTCGGCGGAGCCTGGTGCGAGGCCCAACGGTCTGGACAGCACAGAAGGGCCCGGACCAGCCGTCCGGGCCCTCCGGCGATGCGCGGTCAGCTTTCGGTGGTCGCCTTCTTGCGGGTGCGACGCTTCGGCTTGGCCTCAGCATCGACAACCGCCTGAACCGCGGACTCGGTGATGGGCGCGGCAGCCGGTGTTGTGGCCACCGTAGGATTGGCGTGTGCGTTTCCTCGGTTCTCGTACGCCTCGAGAACAGCCGTTGAGATGCGCCCGCGCGCGGACACCTCCAGGCCGTTGGCGTGGGCCCACTCACGGACCGCGGCGGTGTCCTCACGCGACCGACCCGCCCGCATCGACATCCGCTGCCGCGACGCCACCTTCGGGCCGTTGCCCGCCCGGCGGGCACTGCTGATGAACGGAGCGAAAGCATCCCGCAACGCAGCCGCGTGCTTGTCGCTCAGGTCGATCTCGTAGAACTTTCCGTCCAGGCTGAACGCCACCGACTCGGCCGCTTCGCCACCGTCGAGGTCATCAACCAACTTCACCTGCGTGATCTGTGCCATCGTCCTACGGTCCATCCTTGCTCGTAGAGGGGATGATTCAATCGTAGCGAACTATTCCACGAGCGCATGACGAACCCCGGCGGAACCGGTCGGTGACCGACGCGCAGCTGGGAATAACGCGAGGCGCCTCGAGCAGACGCGGTGAGCGGACCCTGCATCGCCGGTATCGACCAACCCGGCGCCTATCGTGGAAGCCGGAGCCGTGCAGGTCCTCGCACATGACCGCCCGCTGCAGCTACCGCCAGCCGCCATGGCCAACGCCTCGATCCGCAACGTGCAACCTCACGAGGTGAGAATGGTGAGAATGGACGTCAACGGATCCGCGATACACCATGAATCCGCGTCTTGGCCAAGCAGGACGACACTGCGTACTTCCCGCGACCCGCCACCGGCGCCTCGGCATCCCGTGGCGGTCGCGCAAAGCAGCGTTCATAGCAGACCGTCGACCGTCCTGCGATCTGCACGTGGCCGACCGCCGGCAGGGGAGGTCCTCGTCATCGGCGGCGGCGCGAACGGCACCAGCATTGCGTTCCACCTCGCCGAGGCAGGCGTCCGCGACATCGTGCTACAGACTCGACCACCAGCAGGTCGCTGCCTGCGTGACGACACTGTCAGCTGGGCTGCCACAGCTCGACCCGATTGCCCTCAGGGTCGGTGACCCAGCCGAATCGACCGACACCCTCCATGTCCTGAGTCTCCTTGGCCACGTCCGCTCCGTTGGCGCGCAATTGTGCGAGCATCGCATCCAGGTCGCGGACACGGAAGTTGAGCATGGTCTGCTGGGCGCGGGAGCCGAAGTAGTCGGTCTCGGACTCGAACGTCGCGAATACTGTCATCCCGGCTTCCTGACGCCACAAGCCGTTCTCACCCGCGTCCAGTCCCAAGCAATCGCGATACCACGCACCCAGCGCCACCGGGTCGACGGCCCGCATGAAGTATCCGCCAACTCCCAGCACACGTTCCATTTCGCTATCTTGCCAGGGCCGCAATCGCCAACGATCGGACAGTCCCCATGGTGACCAGACAGGACAAGGGCAGAGGTCATCTGGCCGGGATCGGACCGCTCCACCCCGAGGTAGCTCGCGACGGGCGGCCCGCCGATCCGAGCAGCTGGCAGTCGTAGGGACAGGGGTCGCCATCAACTTGCGCGGGAGGCGTTCCACGGCCCGGTAGACGATCGACCGGTAGACGAGCGATGGTGGCAACCTGCAGCTGCTCGGCGAGCCCGCGGCTCCGCCTCCCGGGCGGGCCGGGGGTGGGCCTGTTCCCGCGGCGTCCGCTCGGAGCCTGCCGAGCAGGCAGGGTTGCGAGGACGTTACCGCCGGCGGTGAACCTTTCGCTTCGTTGGGCGTCCTTCTTGCCGAGGAGGTGCGCCGATGACACGCCGACAGCCCACCGCGCGGCAGTGGCGCGGTCCGGAATCAGGTGGCGCGTCGCTGCGGCGGATGCCATTGCTGATGATCGAGAATGCTGTGGCGTGAGTCCCGGGGTGGTTCGGCGGCTGCTGCCGGTCGGTGTGGTCGTCGCGCTGACGGTGATCGCGATCCCGACCCCGGGTGTGGCGTGGGCCGCGTCGAACTGGTCGGGCGTTGGTGCCCAGGTCCCGACCGGCCAGGCCGCGACACCGCCCACCGCCGAACAGCAACAGCAACAGCAGCAGGCGGCGGCCGCTGCCGCGGAGGCGGCCCAGCAGGCCGCCGTGACCGGACACGCGAGCCTCCCGTGGGCCCGGCTGGGGCACCCGGCTCGGCTGGTGATCGTGCGCGCCAGGTCGATCGATTCCGTCGCGGCTGGGCATCTGGTGCAGCGCGTCGTGCGCAACGGTCGGGCGATGTCACTGGGCAGGCTGGATGCCGCGATCCCGTCCTCGTGGCTGACGATCGCCGGTGACGCCGCCCGGTTGAACGCGGCCGTGGTGCTCTCGCCCTCGACGCTGCTGGACGTGGAGGGGGTGCACACCCTGCAGTTGGCGGGCGGTACCGACGCCGCGGCTGCCGCGTTCCTGGACACCGGCAGTGGCCGCATCCGGCTACGCGGGGTCACGGTCACCTCGATCGACCCGGCGACCGGGCATCCGGTCGCAGCGGGCGCGGCGGGCCGGCCCTACATCAAGGTCTCCGGCCGGGGCAGGCTCGACGCCACCGATGCCACGATCAGCGACCTGGGCAGTCCTCCCGTCGGGGACAACCGCGGCGAGCCGGCGATCGGGTTCGCCCGGGGCGCCACCGGCACCCTGACCGGCACCACGCTGCTGCGCAACTCGACCGGCCTGCTGTTGGCCCAGTCGCAGGGCGTGCGCCTGCAGGACGTGACCGCCGACGACTCCACCGCCGACGGCATCGTGTTGCGCGGCGACCACGCCACCGTGCTGTCCGGGGTCAAGGCCGACCACAACGGCGCCGACGGGGTACTGGTCACGGGCGCGGTCACCGACCGACCGATCGTCGGGATCACCACCACCGGCAACCACGCCTACGGGGTGGCGGTGGCGGGCCAAAACCAGGTCGATGTCGCCAACCTGACCCTGTCCGGCGACACCGCGGGCGGCCTGGAGCTCAACCGGGTCACCAACAGCCGGATCCACCACATCACCACCACCGACGAACCCAACGGGGTGTTCCTGCACCTCAACTCGACCAACGTCGCACTCGACACGCTCACCCTCGACGGGGGGCGCACCGCGATCCTGGCCGAGAAAACCACCACCGGCCTGCACGTCAGCGCATCGACCATCACCAACGCGCACGTCGCGGGCATGCAGATCGGCGGCCACGACACCGCGCTGAACGGCCTCACCGTCAAAGACAGCCGCACCGCGCTGCGGATCGAACGCGGCGCGGCCGGGGTCACCGCCACCGACGTGTCGCTCCTCGGCGGCACCGACGGGCTGGTCACCTCCGCCGGCAGCGCGGGCATCGTGGTCCACAACCTGTCCACCGCCGGGGTCGGCGACGCCGCGGTCCGCACCCTCAGCCCCGGCCTGCAGATCACCGGAGGCCAGATCCGCGGCGGCACCACCGGCATGGACCTGCAAGCCGCCACCACGGTCACCGGCACCCAGATCGGCCTGACCGCCACCGGCATCCGGGCCCGCGCCCCCGACCCGATCACCCTGGACAAGGTGCGGGTCGAAGCCGTGACCGTCGGCGTCGAGGCCCAACCGGGCAGCGCGGTCGCCCTCGCCGACTCGACCGTGCACGCGCTGCAGGCGCTGCGCGGCACACCCACCCTGCTCGGGGTCAACGATCTCAGCCTGCCCCCGCTGAACCTGCTCGGCGCGATCGGCCTACCCCTGATCGTGCTGGCCATCGCGCTGCAAGCCCTGCATCTCCTGCGCCAGCCCCGGATCGGCCACCGCCCACGCACCCGGCCACCGACCGCGCCGGCGGAAGCCGAACCGGGCACCGAATGACGCAGCGATGAGCTACCAACACTGCCCGTCGACAACAAGCCCGACCGGACGTTCACCGACGTTGATTCGCAACGCGTGTTGCCGACAACCCCCAACCTGCGGATTCTCGGCCAGCCAGCCAGCCAGCGGGTGTCGGGAAACGGTCCAATACGGAACGGGAGCGCAGCGCGGGGTCAGGTCGTGCCGGGGAGGTTCTCGAGGCCGTCGAGGATCAGGTCGAGTCCGAACTCGAACTCATTGCCGTAGTCGTAGCCGGGCGCCAGGACGTGCTCGACGACGATCTCGCGCAGGTGCGGGTACTGACCGGAGGCGAACTGCGCGGTGATCGCCTGCACGGCCTGTGCGGTCTCCTCGGCGGTGTGGAACGGCAGGCTGGGCTCTTGCAGGGCGAACCCGTAGAGGTAGCTGTCCAGCAGCGAGTAGGCGTGGGCGGCCATCGCGACCGAGAACCCGCCGGCCCGCAACGTGGCGAGCACGGCGTCGTGATGACGCAGGTTCGCGGGGCCGGGGGTGGGGCGCGATTCCATCAGCCCGACCGCCCACCGGTGCCGGGACAAGACCTCCCGGACCGAGACCGCACGCCGGCGCATGGCCGGCTTCCATCCGGTCCCCGACGGCAGATCGATCTCGCCGAACACGATGTCGATCATGCCGTCGAGCAGGTCACCCTTGTTGGCCACGTGGTGATACAGCGACATCGCCTCGACACCCAGCTCCGCGCCGAGCTTGCGCATCGTCAGCGACTCGATCCCGCTCACATCCGCCAGGCTCACCGCGGCCTGCAGCACCCGATCCCGGCTCAGCCGGGCCCGCGACTCGGCGTTCGCGTCGGACATCCGCACCCTCCCTTGACGAACTTACGTCGTAAGTGTACAACCTTACAACGTCAGCTTACAAGGTAAGGAGAGCGCGATGAGTACCGAACACACCCGCCGACCGCCCGAGACCACACCCGTCACGACAACCGAGGCGCGGACCATGCAGGCGACCATGCAGGCGACCGTGCAAGACCGCTACGGCGAGGCCCGAGACGTCCTGCGCGTGGAGCGGACCATCCGGCCCGAGATCGGCGCCGACGAGGTGCTGCTGCGTGTCCACGCCGCCGGCGTCGACCGCGGCGTCTGGCACCTCATGACCGGGCGGCCCTACCTGCTGCGCCTATTCGGTTACGGGCTCCGCGCGCCCACCGACCGGGTCCGCGGCCGAGAGGTCGCCGGACAGATCGAGGCGGTCGGTGCGAACGTGACCACCCTACGGTCCGGCGACGACGTGTTCGGCATCGCGGAGGGCTCGTTCGCCGAGTACGCCCGCGCCCGGGCGGACAAGCTCGCGCCCAAACCGGCTGGCCTCACCCATCAACAGGCCGCCGCCACCACCATCTCGGCCCTCACCGCCCTGCAGGCCGTCCGTCGCGCCGACGTCCAGCCCGGGCAGCACGTGCTGGTCATCGGCGCCTCCGGCGGCGTCGGAACGTTCGCCGTGCAGATCGCCAAGGCCTACGGAGCCCAGGTCACCGGGGTGTGCAGCACGAACAAGACCGACCTCGTGCGATCCCTCGGCGCCGAGCACGTTATCGACTACACGCGCGACACCATCACCGACGGCCACCGCCGTTACGACGTGATCCTCGACATCGGCGGTCACCGATCGCTGAGCCACCTCCGGCGCGCCCTCACCCCTCGCGGGACACTCGTCATCGTCGGGTCCGAGACCGGTGGGCGATGGCTCGGTGGCTTCGACCGCTCGCTCCGGGCGCCCCTGCTGTCCCTGTTCGTCAGCCAGACGCTCTGCGCGCTCACCAACTCCGAGAACGCCGACGACCTGCACGTCCTCACCGAGCTCGTCGAGTCCGGCGCCGTGGCACCGGCCATCGACCGGACCTACCCACTCAGCGAAACTCCGGCTGCCGTCCAGCACATGACCGACGGCCACGCCCACGGCAAGGTCGTGATCACCGTCCGGGAACAGGACGACTGACCGGCGCCACCGGCGCGGCGCATCGTTCACCCACAGACCCGGCCGAGCCCAACCAGCTCCCGCTACCGACGGCGCGTCTGCTTCATCAACTGTGCGCCCGGTCGCGGTGCCGCGAGCACCACCGCGCCGAGCGCGGCCAGGGGCGGGACACGGAGCACGGCGGGCACGCGCACGCGCCCACCCCCCCGAAGCTGCGAGCCGCACCGGTCACACCGGTGTCCGGCCGGTCGTACGGTCTCACCGTGCGACACCCGCTGCTCGGCGTCGATCGCCTGCACACAGACCCGCAGCGGTATCTGTCCGGTGCCGGCGACGTGTTCGCGGAGTTCCGGCAGCAGGACTCCGGCTGCCGCTCGCTCGGGATGAGCGTGGATGGCGAGCGCTGGTTCGTGAAGTTCGCAGTCGAGGCGAAGGCGGTGTCGCCGTTGGAGCGGGCGGTGCGGTTCCACCATGCCGTCGCCTACCCGGTCATCATCGGACTCCGCCACCTGATCCGGACACCCGTCGGCCCGGCCCTCGTCTATCCCTGGGCGAACGGCGAGGTGCTCTACTGCGCCCCGGCGACGGGTCGGACCAAGCGGGTCGATCCGGCGGGGCCGCACGCCCGGTTCCGAAGTCTTCCGCTGCCCGACGTGGTCGAGAGGGTGGAGTCGATCCTCGACGCCCACCTGGCGATAGCGGCGCGCGGGTTCGTCGCCATCGACCTCTACGACGGATGCTTCCTCTACGACTTCGACGGCCGCAGCATGCGCCTGTGTGACCTGGACGAGTACCGACCGGGGCCCTTCACGGTCGACGGTGAACGCCTGCCGGGTTCGCGACGGTTCATGGCTCCCGAGGAGTTCCGCCGGGGCGCGGTCATCGACCAGCGGACAACCGTGTTCAACCTCGGCCGCACGGCACAGGTCCTGCTCGACGAGGGCGACCTCGACAGCCGGTTTCGCGGCGGCGCGCGGCTGCAGGGTGTACTGGACCGGGCGACCTGCTCGGATCCGGCCGAGCGCCATCCGGACGTCGCGTCCCTTGTCAGCGACTGGAACACCGCAAAGGGACGCGACTGACGGTTACGGCTACGGCCGGTTCGTCGAACGGCGCTGACCCGGACCGTCGGACCCCGGCACGATCGGCCCAGAGTCACCGAGATTCCCGTAGCGCAAGAACACTGTCGTTCTACCGTCGCTCTACAGCCGACGGCCACGCGTAGCCGCGGGGGAAAGGCCCCGCCCAGTGCGGCCACGCGGGGTGCCGCGGGCCCGGACGGTCACGCGGACGGCCACGGCCGTGGCCCTGACCGGCCAGTTCATCGGCGGTGCTCTTGGCAGCACGGGGCGGGACACCCTGACCGACACCGCGCGGCTGGCCGACGACGTGACCGTCCGGCGTCCGACCGATCCGGCCGGACACGACACGCCGAGACCCTCCACGACACCGGCAATCCAGATCGCGGTCCGCGGGGTCGTCGGACGATCAGAGAAGGATGGGTGCGCAGCCTTCGCGGCGTGCGGGTTCGTCAAGCTGCCCGCTGATCCGGCCGGGGTTCCCCGAACAGTACCGGGGGTAGCGGTACGTCGTGGCGGGGTGCGACGGACCGTGAGGGGCGCCCGCGGCGCAGGGGTGGTCGCCGGTCGAGCGCCGCGGCGACGGAGAGGCTCTGTCGGCCGCGCGGTCAGATGATCGCGACGTTGTCGGCCTGGGGCCCCTTCTGGCCCTGGCTGACATCGAAGGACACCCGCTGGCCCTCCTCCAAGGCCTTGTAGCCGCTGCCCGTGATGGCCGAGTAGTGCACGAACACGTCCTTCCCGCCGTCGTCTGGAGAGATGAACCCGAACCCCTTCTCGCTGTTGAACCACTTCACGGTGCCCTGAGCCATGTCTGATCTCCTCGATGCCGGTGGCCGCGGGCGCCGATCCTGCCATCGCCGCATCGAGGTGCCCAGACATCACCCGGGCGCGCCGTGCGGCTGCTCGGTCGTGGACACCCGGCGCAACCCACCAGCTCCGGCACCCCACGACGTACCGCTACCCAGCCGCGCGACCGGTTCGTGACACGCAGATTGTGCAAGGGCCAGCGGAACGCCGCGACCAGCGGAAACACCGGCCGGTCCGTGGGTGGCGAGTGCCGAAAAGGGACCCCTTGCGGCACAGCGTGATCGCTACGACATGCCCCGACCCTCTGGTCGTGCCGGACGGCCCTGTGGTCGTGCCGGACGGCCCTGTGGTCGTGCCGGACGGCCCTGATCAGCCCGACTTCCGCCCTGTCGCGGTGATCGGCCCTATCCAGGGAGGGTGGCTGCATGGGGGAACATCCGATGACCGGCTTCCGGCCCGCCGGGCTGCGGCGTACCTCGGTCGTCGTGGCCGCGGCGACGGCGGTGACGGCCGCGGCCACGCTGGTGCTCGGGGTGACCACACCCCCACGGGCGGGCGCGTTCTGCCAGGCGGCCTGCGTCGGCTATCCCTACACCGACGTGGCCGCCTTCGTACCGCGCGACTACTGGTGGATGTACCCGGGACTGCTGGGCGCGCTGCTGTTCGCGGCGCTGGCCCTGTGCCTGCACCCCTTGGTCGCCCCGGCACGGCGGCTGCCGGCCGCGATCGGTACGGGCGCCGCCGTGATCGGGGCGACGGCGCTGGTCCTCGACTACGCCGTGCAGCTGATGGTGATGCAGCCGGCGCTGCAGGCGGGCGAGACCGACGGCCTGTCGCCGTGGAGCCAGTACGACCCGCACGGGATGTTCATCGCGTTGGAGAACCTCGGCTACGCGCTGTTCGGGGCGGCGTTCGTGCTGCTCGGCACGGCGCTCGCGACGCTGCCGGGGGCGGCGGCGAAGGCGGTACGTGCGACGCTCGTCGGTGGCGGCGCGCTGATCCTCGCGGCGCTGGTGGTGTTGGCAGCGGTGTACGGCGCCCGGCTGGACGTGCGCTTCGAAGTGGCGGGGCTGGCGCTGTCCTGGCTGGTGCTCACCGTCGCCGGGGCGCTGCTCACGCGGGTGTTCGCCACAGCCGCCGCCGAGCGGCCCCGGCCCGTGGCGGTGGTGTGAGCCGCCTGCCCGATCCGGCCGGCCAGCCGCTGAGCACGCTCTGGCCGTCGCTGCTGATCGCCTACCTGTGCTGGGCGGTCGCGTCGCCGGTCCTGCCGGAGGCCGTGCTGCGCGCAGTCGCGGGCGTGCAGACCGCGGCCACCCCGACCGTGCTGATCCTGATCGTGCTGATCCTGGCCGTGCTGATCCTGGCCGTGCTGATCTGGCCGTGGCCGTGGCCGTGGCGCACGACACCGGAACACGGGAACGAGTGCGAGGGGAACGCCGATGATCCCGTTGATCGACGAGGTGCTGCCCCGCGCCGACATCCGCCTGCGACACCGGGCCCTGTTCCGGGTGGCCGCCGAGCGGGCCTTCCGCGCGGCCCGCGATCTCGACGTGCTCCACCATCCGCTGGCTCGGGCCCTGGTCGCGGCCCGGGCCCTGCCGCTGGGCGGGACCGGCCCGTCCACCCTGCGCATCAGCGACCTCACCGGGCCGACCTACGGCTGGTCCGTGCTCGGCGAGCGGCCCGGCACCGAGCTGGTCCTCGGCACCGTGGCCCGACCGTGGCGGGTCACCGCGCCGCCCCCGGCGCAGCCCGCCACCCCGGACGAGTTCGCCGCCTTCACCGCCCCCGGCCACGTCAAGATCGTTCTAGCGGTGCGGGCCGTGCCCCAGGGCCCGGCGGCCTCGGTGCTGACCGTCGAGACCCGGGTCGTGGCGACCGACGCCGCGAGCGCCCGCCGCTTCCGCCGCTACTGGCGGTTCATCGGACCCTTCAGCGAGCTGATCCGGCGCACCGCGCTGGGGATGCTCGCCCGCGAGCTGGACCCAGCCGCCCGCAACGGCGGCGAGATCGTCATCGCCCGCCCCGTGCAGACCGTGTTCGACGCGGTCGCCGACGAACGCACCGAACCGCGCTACAACCCACACGTGCGCAACGTGGAGCTGCTCACCCCGGAGCCGCTGGGCGTCGGCACCCGGTTCCGCGCAGAAGCCGTCACCGCGGCCCGCCCCGCCCCCATGACGATCGAGTGCACCGGCTACGACCGCCCGCACCGGTTCGACTCCACCACCCGCATGGCGGCGATGGACATCGACTACACGCTCACCTTCGAACCCGTGCAGGCAGGCACCCGGATGCACTGGCTGTTCGACCTGCACCCGCACAGCGCGCTGCGGCCGCTGCGGCCACTGCTGGCGGCGATCGGCCGCCGCCAGGAACGGCGCAACTGGGCCGCCCTGCGCGACTACCTCGAGGCCGGGGCCGGCGAGAGTTGATCGCCGGCTCGTCCCTTCCGGTGTCCGCGGGTTCGCCGTCGGCCGGCTCACGACCCAGCTCAGCGGGAACCGTTCCTCGGGTCGCCGACGATCCGCGTCAACGGCCTCGATATCGACCCCACCGCCGAAGGGCGGGACGATGACGGGCTCAGCTGCCGCCCGTACCCGACATTTGATGGACCCCCCAGGCAACTCCGCCTGACCGTTGGGTCATGGCGGCCCTTCAGCGTCGGTGAGGGCAACCGGTCGTCTTGACGGACCCCACCGGTGGCGCCGCCGCGGTCGTGCTCGACCTGGACAGCTGGACATGGAGCACGGCCAGACCATGCTGAGCCGCAGATCGCGCCCGCCGCCCCGCCGCAAACACGAAGAGAAGCCGCGCCAATCAGCCGGATGGCCGGACTTCATCCTGCTCCGCTGGGTGAACTGCTCGATGTGGCGGGAGCCGCGGTGTCGCTGGAGCGAGCCGATCGCGTCTGTGGTGCGGCTGCGCTGTCAGCAGCGGCGCTACCCGAGGCGGGCGCAGCAGGATTCGCTCGCCCGACCGTCGTCGGCGTGGCCGACGAGTCCGTGCCAGTCGCAGAGCTCGTCGTGGTTGCGGCCGGCGAGTCGGTGGTGGTCGCCGGGGAACCAGAACCGGTGCCGTCCCCCAGCACCCTCCCGACACTGGTGCCGCCCTGATGGCCGCTCAGTACCGGTCCGCCCGCGAGCAGCTCGACCCCCGTCACAGCGAGCAGACCCACCAGGAAAATCAGCGCGGTGCCACCAGCGAGCAGCGGAAGTCTCGTGCTCCGCGGTGGCCGTGCGGGAGCGACCGGAGTGGCGGGGCGAGCGCCCGCAGCAGGTCGCTGGGCGGGAATCACCTGCGTCACGTCGGCGGGAAGCACCTGGGTCACCTCGGTGGTCCGGCCGTTGGGCAACCGCACCCGGGACACCACGACCTGGCGGGTCCGGTCGAGCGACCGTTCGTAGGCCACGGCCGCCACCGCCGAGACCACCGATCCGACAGCCGCCCCGACGACGGTGCCGTCCGCGCCGAAGACGGATCCGGCCACCGCGCTCGTGGCCGCGGCCCCGGCTCCGGCAATGACCTTGCTGACGGTCAAACCTGCCTTGGGCGCGGCAGCCGGGGACGGAGGCGGAACGTTTCGCAACGATGAAGGCATGACACCACCCATTGTCGGGCCGCGCGCGGGTCGGCTTTAGCCAAGCCTGCGTCGAATCGTGTCGCCGCAGGTGAGACGGCTTGTGAAACCCCTCACGGCCGTCCCACGGAATTACCGGTCGGTCCCTGCAGGCCCGTGCCCGGTCTGCCGTTCGGGTGATCTGCACGAGTGCCGTTCCGCGGGCAATGGTCGCCGGCGGTGTGCTGCCACATACTGCGGTGAGGGAGTTGAGCACTGCGTGTCCACGCTGGGGAGCGGTGGACTTGGAGACGCTCCTTCCCGCCCCGTCCGCGGTGTCCGTGTGGTTGTCTGCGCTGGCACCGCGGACGGCGGTGATGCGGCCGTTCACCGCGCGACACCCACCGGCGACAGACTGTTCGGGGGCATCTGTGAGCGGTCTGTGCCGATCAGCGCAGGGGGAGCGCCGCCACCCTCACGCTCCGGGTGTTGGTGCTGCCGGGATCAGAGGTGTCACGTCATGGTGGCGTGACGTTCCCCAGCGTGTAAGGCGGGCAAAGACGCGCCTTGCGGCACCAGGGCCACGGTGCCGCAAGGTCCCGCTCCGGGTTCGCCGCGACAGCGGCGGCCAGGCCGCCGATCACCGTCCCCGGGTGCTCAACGTGACGAAGCTGTCGATGTACTGCCGCACGGCATCGTCCATCGCTCAAAGTCTGCAGCGCGAAGCGGCGGAGTTGCCACCGGACACGCGTGGGCAACCAGCTGCGTGACGTGCGGTTACTCGCCGAACTCGCGATGTTCTACGGGTCGCCGAGCCGTGGCGGTTGCCGCGAGGCCCGCGGTCGATGTGCGGAGTGCGAACCGCTCGGCGCCACCACCACCGCTGAGGCTGGTCGGACCGCAGCAGTTCGCGCATCGCCGCGTGCTCGTCGCAACGTCCGCGAGGACAAACGTCCGCGAGGACAGCTGTGCGAGGGTCAGATGCTCCATGCCGAGGCAGGGATGGCCGAGCAGAGCGGCCTCGTGCTCGGCGTCCCGGAGCACCTCATTCGAGACCGCCCCCGACTCATCAGGTCCAGCTCCGTCCCGGGCATGACGGCCGGCTCCTTCCGTATGTGGCACCTTCCGCCCCACCGTGGATGACCCACGCGAGATGCGGAACGGGCCAGCCGTTCCATGCTGACTGACAGGGCTGACGCCCTCAAGGTCACCTTGACGATGGTCATGCGCACTGCTCGCGGCATTGCTTGCCATCGTGACGACGCGGGTTCGGTTTTCGGCGTGTGTCGGCGCCGGCACGGCCCCAGCGCGCGATGCTGGGTGGTGAGCACCCGTGGAGGCGCGTATGAAGCGAACACGCCCGGGGCGGCAGAACGCCGCGTTGCCGCCCGAACTGGCCGCCCACCCCGACGATTCGGCCACGTATGAAGACTGGAGGGCGTGGCGGCAGCGTCGGCGAACCTGGTTTACCGAACACCGTCTGTCCTACGACTTCAGTGAGGACCTGCGGCTGCGGCGGTTCGTCCGCCACAGCGGCGGCAGCTGGATCCAGGCCGAACCAGGGCTCTCGGCGTGGACGCCGCTTCGATGAGCTGCGCGACCGTGACCTGCCGTGATCCGGCGGCCGACAGAGGTGATCACGGTTCCCGGATCGTCACCGCACGGCCGGCTTGTCCGAATCGGTACAGCAGCCGTGTTCCCCCAGGTGGCGGGTTACGGCGTGGACCGGCCGCCGGCGGGCGTGAGGCTGGGTGGGTGACCGGTCATGATGCGCAAACGTCCCCCCGAGCAGGATCGGCCGACCCGGCTGCGGGTGACGGCATCAGGCATGGCCGGTGTGGTGATGGCTGTCCTGATGGGCGCCGTGGTGGGGTGGCGCTACGCGGCTGCCGCCGGATGGACCGTCGCCGGGCAGGGGGAATACCTCATCACACGGGTTCGATAATTCGCGGCCCCGACGGCCAGCGCCCCTTGGCTTCCGATAAGCCATCCCCATAGCGTGCGCTCGCCGACCCGACCCGACCCCGACCTCGGCCGCGGCCCGACGCACCTGCGCGCTGGTCAACTCGCCCGCGGCGCGACGCTCCCGCAGCCGCGCGACGAGAACCGCCTTCACCTGCAGGTCGAGGCGGGTCATCGCGCCAGCTCACCGACGCAATCCGGGCACACCGGCCCGGACACCCGCCACCCGACCCCGGCCATCCAGGCGTGCACGATCGCCGTGGCCGCCGCGGCCCCGGCCGCGAGGTCCCCGCCCAACAGCGGGCCGTCCCCGCACCGGACACAGGCCACGTCGGCGACCGGGCCGGGCGGGACGCAGCCACGGCAGAAGTGCTGTTCGCGCACCGAGTCGGTGCCGGGCGGGCCGGGCAGCAGCCACGTCATCGCCACGTCCGCGCGCGCCACCGGATCGCCCGCCACCTGCCCACATCCCGCGCACCGCAGCCCGCGCTGCCGGACGGCGACGGTGCCCGCGCGCAGGCGCCGGCTCACGGCTGCTGCCCCGCTTGTTGCCCGGCCAACTGGTCACACCGATGGGTGATCGACCCTGTGCGGTTGAGCGCCCGGTAGATCGTCGAGCGCGACACCCCGAGCGCCCGCGCGATCTGCTCGACGGTCAGCTCCTGCCGGTCATACATCCGCTGCGCGGTGGTGGTCTTGTCCGTGGTCATCAGCGCCGGCCGCCCACCCATCCGCCCACGGGCGCGGGCGGCTTTGAGCCCGGCCAGGGTCCGCTCACGCACCAGCTCCCGCTCGAACTGGGCCAACGCCCCGAACACGTGGAAGATCAACCGCCCACCGGAGGTGGTGGTGTCGATCGCCTCGGTCATCGAGCGGAACCCCACCCCGCGCTCGGACAGGTCGCTGACCACCTCGATCAGGTGCCGCAGCGAGCGGCCCAGCCGGTCCAGCCGCCACACGACCAGGGTGTCGCCGTCGCGGCACTGCTCGAGCGCGCGGTCCAGCTGCGGGCGGGCCTGCGTGGCCCCCGAGACGTGGTCGGTGAACACCTTCCAGCAGCCGGCTGCGGCCAGGGCGTCGTGCTGCAGGGCGGCGTTCTGCTCCAGCGTCGAGACCCGGGCATACCCGAGCAGCTTGGCCACGGCCCGGGAACGTAGCGAAACCCCCGAAGCGAGCCACTCGCGACACGCTGAAAGTGCAACGGGATTCTGAGATCCGGCGACCAGCGGCAACGCCGCTCAAGATCAGCTCCGCCGGGTTGTGTCAGAAACGGTCCGAACTGACACGCCACGGATCACTTCGCGGCGTGGCGTTGTTCGGCGATGTGGCGCAGCTCGACCTGCGGTCTTCGGAGCGGGTCAAGATCGTCGACAGACGGTCCTTACCCGACAGAAGTCGTCGGGTGGAGAACAAGCAGGGGCTACGGTCGGTCGGGTGGCGTCGCTCGAGGCGTTGCTCGATCTGCTGGAGACCGCCGCCGGTCCAGCCGACCCGCTCCCGTCCACCGACGGGTGGGAGCTGGTGCTCGCCGAGAACGTCGCCTATCTGGTCGACGATGACCGCCGCCGCGAGGCGCTGCGCGAGCTACGGCGGCTCGTCGGCATCGAGCCGGAGCAGATCCTCGCCGCCTCCGACGACGTACTGCTGCAGGTGGTCGCCGGGATGCAACCCACAGCACGGGTCGCCCGGCTGCGCCGCTGCGCCGAGCTGGCGATCGCCGAAGCGCCGTGGACGCGCTTCCCCGGGATCGGGAAGCCGGGCGCCGAGCGCATCGCGTTGTTCACCGGCACCCGCGCGGTACTGGCCCTGGACTCGAACGCGCTGCGGGTGCTCGTCCGGCTCGGGTACGGCGATCCCGACGCCGCGTACGCCACGACCTACCGGCAGGCCCAGACCCAGGCGAGTACCGAGCTCGCCGAGACGGTGCCGGCGCGGCAACGCGCGCACCAGCTGCTGCGCCGCCACGGGCAGACGATCTGCCGAAGGACCGCGCCGGCCTGCCCACGCTGCCCGCTGGCCAACCACTGCCCCAGCTCGACCGCCACCCCGTGACACAGGCTTGCCTGACGAGCTGACCTGCGGCGATGCGCACCCAAACCACCGCGTAGAGGTCGAGTCCGGATCCGGCCGGGTTGTGGGTGGCCCGACGCGCCGGTGTGTCGGTTTGGGTCGTCTCTGCCACAGCTACAGGATCGCCGGGTGCGGGGCGGCACCGGGTTGTCCCGGCGCCGCCCGCGGCGGGAGGCGAACGCTCACTCGCCCGGGTGTGCCATGTTGATCTCGGCGTCGCCGCCGCGGTCGTCGGCGTGCTGTTCGCGGCGGACCTTGGTGACCTCGGCGGTGGCGAAGCGCAGGCTCACGGCGATGTCCTCGGCCTCCAGGACGGTGCGGTAGATCTTGCGGCCGCTGTCCTGCGGGGTCCAGGAGTCGTCGGCGAGCTTGCCGGTGACCGTGACGGCGCTGCCCCTGGCGAGATGGGCGGCGTTCTCGGCCAGCCCGCGGAAGGCCACCACCCGGTGGAAGACCGCGGGCCGGTCGACCCATTGGCCGCGCCCGCGGGCGAAGCGGCGGTCGTTGACCGCGACGGTGAGCGTGAGGATCGCGGCGCCGCCGGGCGTGTCGTGCAGGGTGGGCTCGTCGGTGAGGTTGCCGGTGATGGTGAGCTCGTTCATGGTGGCTCCTACGGGATCGGTGCCGGTGAGGGACGCGGCATCGCCTCAGCGCGCCGGGGCGAGCCCGGCGGGGGTTCCGGCTCCTCCGAGCGGGGTGGGAACGCCGCCAGGCGTCCGAGCGCAGCGAGGCCGGTCCCACCCGTCGCGGATCGGGGCCGGGTTCATCGGCGAGGCCCGCCCCGGTGTGCTGACCTTCGGGCGTCTCCTGCGGGCCGCCGAACCGAAGGAGCACCCTTGCGAATGCGTCGCCTGACGGCCACTGCTCCTCGAAGCCACGCCGGCTACCCCAGGGCTGACCGGCCCCACCCGGACCGCGTGCGCCGTCAGACTGTCGTACTACTGTCGCTCCACAGCACCTCTACCTCGCCCGCCACGGGGTCCTCCTCACAGCCGGGGCTGGCGAGAGCTGATCGCCGGCTCGTCCCTTCCGGTGTCCGCGGGTTCGCCGGCGGCAGGCTCCCGACCCGGACGGCCGGTGGTCGCGAGGTTGTCCCGAGTCGCGGGTCCTTCGGCTCTACTGAGTTGACCGGAGATGCCGCACCTTCGACCGATGACGTACCTCAAACCGGCCGCACTCACGAGAAAGGTGATCAATCCGCTGGTCAGTGTGCTGCGCACCGGTGGGGTGGCGACGCTGACCGTGGCCGGGCGCGCAACCGGCCGGGGCAACTCATCGAGGGAGGTACCGCCATGACCGACCCGTCCGACACGGAAGCCACCGTCCAGCGGGTGCAGGAGCTGTCCGCGCAGGTGGTCGACAAAGCGAAAGAGAACGGCCTCGCCTGGCTGGAGGGCTACGAGCGGATGCTCAAGAACCTCCTAGACCTCGAGGAGCAGGCGGCGAAGGGCTCCGGCCTTGAGTGGGCGGCGACGCTCGCCAGCACCCACGCCAACTTCGTCAAGGAGACCACCGAGGTCGTGCTCGGCGCCTGGCGGGAGCAGCTGAAGCGGTGATCACCGGCCGGATGCCCGCCATCCTGGCTGACGACGATCCGGTGACTGTTCGTCGTCGACACTGCCGCCGCTCCGGACTCTTGACTGGCCTTGCTCGGCGCCGTCAGCGTGCAGACGACTCGGCCAGCCTCGGCACCGCTAGCGGTCCAGCGCTCTCGCCGTCGGCGCAGTGCGTGCGAGCGGGTTCGTCGGCGCGGCGGTGACGGCTGCGAGTCGGCGGCGGGAGCGTGCAACACGAACCGGCCCCTGCCCGGTCGATCCTCGCCGCCCGCGAAGGCTTCGTCGCCTGCGCCTGACCGACAGCACCGTCGCCGAGCTGATCACCCACGACTGATCCGGTCGACTCGTGCTCGATCATGCCCGCGGCGCCGAACGGGAGGTTGCGAACCCCGGAGTCCGGATTACCGTCCTGGCACGGTGGGCCGCGGGCGACGGCTGGCGCCCCGGCAGCCCTGCGGCCCCGCCCGGATCGTGCCGGGCAGGGCCGGTGGGTCTCACCGGGCGGCCAGGATCGACCGGTCCTCGCCCTCGCTGGTGGTCCAGGTACGGGTACGCGGGCTGCCGACCGCCGAGGCGACCCGCCAACGCACTGGCTGCCGGGCCAGGGCGGCCTGCCGCGCTACGTTGACCCGGTGACCGGCTCGTGGTCGTTCCACGAGCAGCCCCGTACCGGCGACACGGTCCTGCCCACCTCGGATGACGCGCCCGCCGCGGAGCTCGTCCCGCTCGCAGCGCAGCTACCGCATGTCGGTACCGGCGACATCAACGGATGGGCCACCATCCGCACCGCGGGCTCGGCACAGGTGCCGACCCACCGGCAGATACCCAACCAAGGGGGCCGGTGGCCGGTGCGGGGATGACATGCGGCCACCATCGCGACCGTGACGATCACGCTCCGACCGGAGTCGAGGTCGACCCGCACCAGCGGGTCCCGGCCGGCTGGGGTCGGCGCGGTCGTCAGGTCCACGGTCCCGGGTTCGTGGGGCAAGTTCCAGACGGGAAGCCCGGGTTCGGCGCGGGGCAGGACCCAGACGCGACGCCCGTCGGTGATGCACACCTGATCGGCCGTCAACACGATCGTCACCGTTCCTCCCCCAGACGTACCCTGGCCCCGGGTGTGCCACGCTCCGTATCGCGTCCTCCGCGCCGTCCTCTCCCCACATGACGGGGTCGAGTCAATGACCCGCCCAGTTACCTCGCCCGACGCACGATAGACGCTGCTCAGCAAGCGCATCCGACGACCGCGACTACCCCCCGATCCCGACCTGGCTCTTCAGCCTGTTGCCCGATAACGCCTCAACTGACAGCCGATCCGCACGGCCCACCAGCGGCGTAGGTGCCGTGTAGACCGGGCGCAACGCGCGGGCGATGGCGTCGTAGTGCTGGCGGCCCGCGTAGCGGAAGGGGCGTGACGGCAGGGCGGCGATCACGGACCACGTCGCGACACAGTTCGGGGCACCCCACGACGCGGGTGCGGTGGATGGCGGAGCAGTTGGGACGATGCAGGGCGTGCCTCCCCAGCCGCACCCCCTCGAGCGACGCCCCGTGGATGCCGCGCCCGAGGTCCGCACCGACCCGTTCCCTTTCCCGGCGCCGCTGACCGGGCCGGCGCCACGTGTCTCGATCCGGCGCGCTGAACGGCCGGATCCGGAGCCGCCGGGACGTCGTGATCCTCCGTCCATAGGCCGGGGGCAGGGGTACGGGCACGCCGCCACGCCCGGCCGTGAAAATCCGCCCGCTCCCGGGCACGGCCACGGCCACGCGGCAGCGCCGCGTGCGGGCCGGCGGGGTGCGGATCCTGCTGGCCGCGCTGCTCGTGCCGACCGCGTTGGCGGCCCTTGTCGGCCTCATCCTGCTCTGGCCGTCGGGCCCGGCACCGGCCACGACGCCCGCCGCCGCGGCGACCCCGGTGCACGCCCAGGTCGTCGAGACCCGGGCGGCCCGGTGCGACGAGGGCTCAGGCGCATCAGCGGGCAGTGGCACGGGCGGCACCGGGCAGCTGGCACGGGCAGTGGCGATGGCACGGGCAGTGGCGAGGCACGGGCAGTGGCGGGGCGGGCGGGGACGGGGCGGGCGGCTGCGTCGCGCTCGTCGTCCACCTGGCCGACGGGCCGCGGGCGGGGCGCGACCTCGTACAGGTCGTGCCGGTCGAGCCGAGCACCCCGCGGTTCGGCGTGGGAGACGCTGTGGTGCTGTCCTGGTCCGGCGGCGACCCGGACGACCCGGGCTCCTACCAGGTCGTGGACTTCCAGCGCGGCGGATCGCTGTGGTGGCTCGCCGGGCTGTTCGCCGCCGCCGTACTGGCCCTGGGCCGCTGGCGCGGGCTCGCGGCGCTGGCCGCGCTCGCATTGAGCTTCGCGGTGCTGTTGGCGTTCGTGCTGCCCGCGATCCTCGCCGGGCACGGCCCGCTCTGGGTGGCCGTCGTCGGCGCCTGTCTGATCATGTTCGTGGTGCTCTACCTGACCCACGGCCTGTCCGCACGCACGTCGACCGCGGTGCTGGGCACCCTGGTGTCGCTGCTGCTCATCGGCGGCCTGTCCGCCGCGTTCACCGCGCTGGCCCGGCTGACCGGCCTCGACGAGACCACCAGCTCCCTCATCGGCGCGCTCGGCACCGGCGTCGACACCCGCGGCCTGTTGCTGGCGGGCGTGGTCATCGGCGCGCTCGGTGTGCTCGACGACGTCACGGTCACCCAGACCAGCGCGGTGTGGGAGCTGCGCCGGGGCCAACCTCGCGCTCGGCTCGCGAGGTCTTTTCACCGCCGCGATGCGGATCGGCCGCGACCACGTCTCCTCCGCCGTCAACACGCTGGTGCTCGCCTACGCAGGTGCTTCGCTCCCGCTGATGCTGATCTTCAGCATCTCCGGGCGGGCGCTGGGCGACATCGTGACGACCGAGGAGGTCGCCACCGAGATCGTCCGCACGCTGGTGGGCAGCATCGGGCTCGTCGCCTCAGTGCCGATCACGACGGCGGTGGCGGCCGTCGTGGCCAGCCGGGAGCCGACCTGAGCCGTCCGACCAAGCCAGCCTCCCCGCTCGCCTCGGCATGGACGAGCACATCGAGCCCGCCGGGACCGGGTACAGCCGTCCGGTGATCGTTTGCCCACGACCTTCACCGGAAAGCGGCCGCCCCGGGCCGAGCAGCACCATGCCGGACAGGACGGTGCCGCACAGGACGGTGAGGGCGTCGATGTCGTGCGGCGTGATCTGATGCGCACGCGGCGGGTTCACGACCTGGCGAGCAGTTGCTGCATCAGCGTGATCGCAGCTTCCCGGGGTCGCTGATGTTCTGCGCCTTGGGCGACCAAGGAGGACGCAAACCCGCCCCCGCGGGCCAGGGTCACGGTCATGTGCCGCTCCGCGCGGCGAGGGCGGGGCGTCGCGTGGTGACGGCGAGCACACCGATGATCAGCATCCATAGGTTGCCGGGGTATCCCCCAAGACGTTCGGAGCCGCCGACGCCGAGTCCGAGATAAAGCGGCGGGGAGAGCTGCCCTGCTGTCGACAGTACGGTTCCGATCAGGCCGAGCAGCGCGAGGACGACACCCAGCCAGGCGACGAGCGGCGCGGTCCGGCGTACCGCGATGCTGAGGATCAGGATGGCGATGCTGCCGATCGGGATGTTGAACGCACCGAGCAAGTGCAGCCCGATATCCGTGTTCTCCGGAACCAGCCCGACGACGATCTTGCCGAGCCCGGCGAGGACCCACAGCGCGACGCCGGTCGTCGCGAGCCGCCCGGCGGGCCACATCGGCCGCAGGAGCACCGCCCCGACCGCAGTGAGGCCGCCGACGGCGACGAATGACGTGTTCATCAGGGCGTGTTCGGGTGAGCAGACTTCCATGGATACGCCGTGGGGCACGGCGAACGGGCCGCACGCCGTGTTGCCGAGATCGCTGATGTAGTTGTCGTGCAGGCTGTAGGGATCCGCGTAGGCGCGGGCGACAACAACCTGGCAGATCGCGTACTGCAGCGTGCCCACCACCCAGGCGAGCCCACCGATCAGCACGGAGGTCGTGCGCGGCGGCGACATGCCCATGCTCCTCTCCTTACTGTCGGGAACCTCGCGCGTGGCGGATCAGCTGCGCGATCTTGGCGACGCGCATCGGTGGCGATGGGGCTCCATCGGCGGTGCCCGCGAACTGTCGGTCGATGGCGGCGGGGAGCACTGCGGCGAGCACGACGACCGCCCGGTAGCGGAAGGGCAGGATCACCCGGCGCCGCGGCCGGACCAGCGCGTCCGCGACCGCGTTGGCGATTAGCTCCGGACCGGGCATCCGCCCGGTGCGCTCCGCGGTGAGCGGTGTCGCGATGTAGCCCGGCTCGATCAGCGTGACCGCGATGCCGGTGCCCGCGAGCTCCCTGCGCACCGCGTCGGTCATGCCGCGCAGCCCGAACCTGCTCGCCGAGTACGCCCGTCGACACCTACCTCGCCTGCGATGGACCCGATGTTCACGATCGAGCCGCGGCCGCGCTCGCGCATGCCGCGCACCACGAGGCGCATAAGCCGGATCGGGGCGACCAAGGTTCACCGCCAGCAACTGTTGCACGTCGGCGTCGGCGGCGGAGGACGGAATGCACACGCCCGACGCCCGCGACGTTGATCAGCGCCTCGATCGGCCCGACCGCGCCCGCTTTGTCGACGAGGTTCGCCACCAGCGCGTCGAGTTCGGAAGCGCGGCGGGCGGCCGCCACCACAGGCTGAGGATCTCGGGGAACGCGACCGGCCGGGACGACCACTCGGGTCACGACATGGGGGATGCGTCGGTGGTCAGTTCGCCCATCCGCGTCCATCCGGTTGCCTCGATGTCGGCATGCACGATCTGCGGTGGTTCGGCCAGCAGGCCGGGCATCATGGCGATGGCCGCCTTGAAGTGTTCGGTGTGGACGTGGGCATCACCGGCGGCCGCGTCGCGGAACGCCTCGACCAGCAGGTAGACATTCGGCTCGTCGACACTGCGCGCCCATTCGAAGCTGATCGTGCCCGGTTCCGCCCGGGTGGCCGCGGTGAAGCTTTCCACCAGCGTGGGGAACTGTTCGGCGTGCTCCGGGCGCACCAGGTGGCGAGCCACGATGAGGATCATCCTCAGGCCACCACGACGATCTCGTAGGTCTGTCGGTCCGGCGCACCAGCCAGCACCCCGGAGAGCTTGGCGATCTGCTCCCGGTAGTTCCCGCTGTCCTCGCTCGCCGCGAGCGCCTCGGGGCTGTCCCACACGCTGTAGCCGATGCTGCGGTCGGCGTCACGGTCGATCAGTGCGACGAACCCGGAGAAACCGTCCACCTGCTTGAGCGCCGGAACGATCGCGTCGCGGATCAGCGCGAACCACTCGTCCATCTTCCCGGGCTGGATCTGATTGGTCACCACACGCGCGATCATGATCCACCTCCACGGCAGAAAAGTCGGCTCAGGATAGCCCCGCCGGGGGTCCGCGGACAGAATCGATTCCACACTGGACGCCACAGTGCTGCTGCCGATGCTCAGCTACGGGCACGGGGGCGGGTCTGGGATGGGAGAAGCCGTGGGGTAGCTGATCGTCGACGCGCGTGCAGGACGGTCAGGGCCGCGGGGGCATGCGCCGTCGGGATCCTCCGGTGTGTCGGCGAGGAATTGGGCGGCCCACCGTGACCAGTCCTGCCGCCAGGTCAGCCCGCCGAGCAGGAAGACTCCGTTGACGGCGATGTCGGGCAGCCGATCGGAAACGGGCCTGCCGGGCATTCGTGGTGGGGGTACGCAGCTGCGTCATAACCGACAGGACCGTCGCCGAGCTGATCACCCACGACAGCTCCGGTCGACGCGCGCTCCGGTCCTCGCCCGTCCTCCGCAGTGACCGGCGCGGCAGAGCAGGGTTGCGCAGGCACTCGCGCCAGGACCAGCACTACGAGCGCCGCGCCGGGCAGCCCGCGCTACGGTGACCCGGTGACCGCGTCCTGGTCGTTCGACGAGCAGCCCCGCATCGGCGACCCACTGCTACCCGGGGCCGCCCCGGCCGCTATCCGCGACGCGCTACTGCCCGAGGACCGCGCCGCCTTCGAAACCGCCTACCAGCACGCCCTCACCCGAGCCCGCGACGACCTGGACCTCACGGAGCTGTTCCAGACCCTGGAGCACTGGCGCCGGCTGGCCCTGTTGCAGCGCGACCCCGCCCGCTTCGCCTCGATCGCCCGCCGCGCCGCGGAACGCCTCACCGGCGATCCGGTACCCGATGACGAACCGCTGACCCAGACGCGCCGCCGCGCCGGGATCTAGCAGGCAACCCCGCAGGTGTACCGGGTCACCACCGACGCACGATCCCAACCCCAGATCGAGGCCCTTCCACCGGATGCCCGGTCACCGTTCGCCGAGGCCCGCGTCGTCCTCGAGGTCAGTCCGTGGAGCGGCGACTCCCTCAACGCCGCCAACCCCGACGCCGGGGTCCGAACCCTGACCTTCGGCCCAAGCGGCGAGGGTCTGATCACGTACCTGATCCTCGAGGACCAGCGCCGGGTCGACATCCTCGACGTGCTCTGGATCGGCTGACCCGGAGCCAGACCCGCTCCGATCACGCCTCGCCACACATCAGGACTTTAATGAAAACGATAACCGGTAACAAATATTATGACAGAGCCGCGCCACCGTCGGTACCGGCGCCGACGAGCTGTGCACGGGGTCCCTGGCCCAGCCCGTGACCCGACCGGATTTCTCGTCGGCGTGGCTGAGGACGGTCGATGTTGCCAGTGAGCGAGCCGTCTGATTGCAGACTCGATCTGGACGGGGCGGGGCCGTCATCCTGAGCGTCGTTCTGGCGTCGATATGCGCTGGCCCCAGGTTGCGCTCCCGATGACCGCCGCCGCCTTCGTGCCCGATGACTCCTCACCTTTGCCGGCCACTGATCAGATGGCGCGGGGCACCTCGGCCCGAATGATGGCGGCGATGGACCGGACCCACGCCCGGACCTGAGCGGGATCCCGCCAGTCTCCGGCCCTCTTCTTCGCCATGGCACTGGCCGGGAAGCCCTTGGCATCGGGCGATAGGCGACCGCCAAAGGTGATATGTCCCCGTGCCACCACCCGCTCCATCAGCGCCTGGACTCCCTTGACAGGAGGAATGTCTTTCTTGGTTGCCGAGTCGTCAAGGGGACCGGAAGAGAAGAAGAAGACTGGGCGTTCTCTGAGTTCGCCGGTGTGGCGCTTCACGAACCGCTTCGCCGCCCGGTGCCACCGCGAGGCGTACAGCGCACCTCCGACCACCACCGCCTCGTGCTCATCGAGCCGCTTGACCCGGTTGGGCGGGACCAAGTCGACCTGGAGGCCCTCCTCGCGCAGATCGGTCGCCACCATCTCTGCCAGCCCCTTGGTCCCGCCGCGCTTCGAGCCGTAGGTCACCAGAACCGACATGGCGCACCTCCTTCCCCCTCTGGCCAGCGTATGCAGCGGGTTGGACCGCGCCCAGGGTCCATCGTCATCGACGTGTGTCCACCTCCGTAGACACCGACCGACCGCACGCCAGCGCCCACGCTGCCGCACCGACGCCGACACTGCTGCAGGCGTCGACCGAGGCTGCCCGAACGCCGGTGTCCCGGGAAGAAGCACGCCGTGTCGCCCGTCCCGACGTCCGGGCCCGGAGGCACGCCAGACCGACAGGCGCATGAGGCGCAACCCGGCGTAGCGGCAAGCGCCGAATCGGCGATCGGCTCCTGACCGCGATCCGCCGCGCGGCACCCGCAGGCGCGGTGCTGCCCGTCATCGAAGATGTCCTTCCGGAGGGACGGGCCGACGCCCCGTGCGAGCACGCTCGACATCACCATGCTGGCGGTGGCCCGGGGGCGCGAACGCACCGCCGGCGAGCTGGAGTGAGCTCCTCGCCCGCGCCGGCTTCCGCCTCGACACCGTGCTCGACACGCCCAGCCCACGACGGATCGTGCGGGCCCCGCCCGTATAGCGTCACAAACAGCGGAAGCGGGGACGGCGTCCTCGAGTCGCGGACGTCATAAGTCGTCACTACTGCTCGACGACGAGCGACAGCACGGCGCCGCCGTCGACGAGCTGGTATGTGTGGGACACGAGTCGCCAGTTCTGGTAGGCGTTGTTCAGGATGAGATCTGTGCTCTCGCCGGGATAGGCGGGAACCTCGTCGGCCGGGATGAACAGGGTCAAGAGGCGTCGCTCCATCACCCGAACCTAGCGACCACCCGAGAGATCGACCCGCGGCCGATCTCGGTACCACGTCACTTGCACGTCAAATGAATATCGAGGTAATGGGGGCGTTTGCCCCCAGTGCGAGGGGTCATTCCGCCAGGCGCGGTCGTCGAATGGCAACCGTACCGTCCAGTCATGGTGCTACACGCCCGCAAGCTGATGACCCGACGCGTCGCAACCCTGCGACCGCAGGACCCTCTTCCGCGGGCCGCCGAGCGGTTCTGGCGGACCGGCTACAGCGCCTTCCCGGTGGTCGACGGGCGCAACCGCCTCGTTGGGATCCTCAGCGCTGCCGACGTCCTGCATGCCCTCCGGCGAACGCCGGTGCACCTCCAGCCCCAAACCGTGGGCGCGGCGATGAGCACCGATGTCATGCGGGCGCCCCCGGATTCGGAAGTCGCCGTCCTAGCGAGCAAGCTGCGGTACGCGCGTGTACGCGTCATGCCCATCACGGACAGCGATGGTTCCCTCGCCGGCATCGTGACCCGCGGCGATCTGCTCCGGCGACGCCCGGCGTCGCCCCCACCCTCACCCTCATCCAATCCAACGCGGCTGACGCGGACGGGCCCGCGCGCCCGAGATGTCATGACACCCACAAACGAGCTCGTCTGGGTCTTCGAGTCGCAGCCGGCGGATTTCGCGGCCGGCACGTTGAACTCTCGCACCTTCACTGCGCTGCCGGTCATCAACGGATCGGGGATTCTCCTGGGTCTTGTCAGCGAGGCTGATCTTGACTGGCGTGGCGGGGGGCGGACCGCAGGCACCGTCGGCCAGGCCATGAAGTCCGACCTGGTCACGCGGTCGCCGGACACGTACGTTAGTGAACTCGCTCGGTTGCTGGCGCCCGAGGGAGAACAGCTCCGTGTAGTGCCGATCGTTAATGGCACGCGGAAGCTTCTCGGTCTCGTGTGCCGCAGCGACCTACTGCACCCTTCGACGATTCAGTATCTGAGTCGCCCTCCTGCCGTGTCGGTGCAGCCCACCTGACCACCCGTTCCGCCACCGACATCGTGGCCGCGGTGGCGAGGCAAACGACATCGGCGCCGTCCTGGTCAGTAGCCCAGGCGGACCGATCGGCATCGTGTCTGAGCGGGACATCGTCTCCGCCGCTGCCATGGACATCGACCTGGACGGCGAGCAGGTGAAGAACGCAATGTCCGTTGACCTCGTCGTGGCGCCCGCCACCGCGTCCATCGCGACCGTTGGCCGACTGATGGTTCAGTCAGGGGTACGCCACGTAATCATCCGCGACGGCTCGCAGGTGATCGGTGTGGTGTCCATGCGCAACGTCCTCGACGCGCTGCTGGCCTGAGCCAGTCAACCTGCGCGGTCGGCGTGGCCAACAGGACACACCCGGTCACGGAAGCGCAACGGGCGGTCTGATACGGCCTCAGGCTAATAGGTCACGCGGATCGATCACGAGGTGATCGTCGACGGCGTGGCGCAGGAGCGCGGGCACGAGGCCTACCGATGATGAAGTTCTGCCACCGCAACTCGACCCAGCACCGAGCCACGCACCGAAGAGAGATCCGAACCGGTCGCCGCTACCCTGAGCCTCGTGACGAACCCGTCCGAGCTCGAAGCGCGACTTGCCGCGCTCGAAGCCCGGGTGGAAGAAGTCGCCGCCGATGCTGCCGCTGCCCGCCACCTCGCCGCCGCCCGCGACCGCGATCTGGCCGACCTGACCGTCGAGGTCGACGCCAACCGCCAGGCGATCAACGCCTTGGGCGTGCAGACCGCCGCAGGGTTCGCCGAGATGCGCACCGGGTTCGCCGAGATGCGCGCCAATCTCGATCAGACCGCTGCTGGCATGGCCCAGATCGTGCAACTCCTCACCGCCCGCGAGGACCAGTAACGCGCCGTTTCGGCGGGGCGCCCCGCCGGCCGGGCGGCGGGGCCCGGTTGGGCGGGAGAAGACCCCACGGGTGGCTCTCACCGGGCATGCGTTGCATACCGAGGGCTTGGCCTCACCCACCTCAGAACCACCCGCACCGGCGGCGAAGGACACCCGCTGCGACACCTGCCGCGGGCACGCCTTTGCCAGGGCGCCGTCCAGGTCGGCGCACAGCAGGTTCTCCCCGGCGTGGGCCACACCGTGGGAGAACGTGGCCAGCAAGGTGCGGGTGAAACACCCCGCGTACGCGTTGCTGTCGCTGGAGGCCACCAACAGCTCCATCCGGCCACCGGCACCCAGCATTTCCGGCCAACGTTGCGCCGCGCCCCGCGCCCCCTGCTCGGCCTGACACGCATCGACCAGCACGATCAACCCGTCCAACGACGGCGCACGGTTGAGGTTCTCCCGAATGCCCTGCGGCAGGTGAAACGCCGACCGCGACGTCGGGGCCTGCGGCGAGTCACGGACCAGCAGGAAAAAAATCCTGCGGACCGGTGGACACTCCATGCCCGACGAACGCCACCAATAAGGTGGCCCGCTCGGTGTGCGCCCGCACGAACGCCGCCAACACCGCATCATGGAGTCCGTCCACATCCGGGTCCAGCACCGGCCCCCCGGTGATCGGCTGCCAGCCACCCGCGGCAGTCAGCGCGGTGAGCAACCCACCGGCCAGCTCAGCGGGGAACCCGAGCGGGTTCAACGCGGCGCATTCCGAGCCGACCACCAGCGCTAACCTGCCCGCCACGGGCGCGACTATCGACGCCGCCACCCCGCCCCGCAACCATGCACCCCGAACCGTTCGCCCAACGACCCTCCTTCCCGACGGGTGGCCCCCGCATGTCCACGATCGTGCTCGTGCACGGCATCGCCCAAGAACACCTGGCCGCCGACCTGCTGGAATCACAATGGCTACCCGCCCTGGCCGGCGGGGTACGCAACCACGGCAACCCCGAGCTAGCCGACCGGCTCTGGCGCCACACCGCACCCGGCGACATCACCACCCGGATGGCCTACTACGGCCACCACTTCCTCGACGACCAGGCACAAGGCCCCGCCGACCCCGCCCAACTCGACCCAGCCGCGGCCGAACTGGCCGACCAGCTCGCCGCCGCATGGCTGCACACCGCCACCGCACACGCCGACGACACCCGCGACCAGGCCACCGCCGCCCGCGAACTCGCCCACCTCACCGACCCCGCCGACCCCGCCACCGCCCAAGGGCCATGCGCGGCGCTCCGTCCGGTCATGAACGCCCTCGCCCGGCTGCGCTGGTTCGCACCCACCGGCATGGGCCTGGCCAGCCGGTTCGTCTGCCAGGCGCTGAGCCAGGTCAGCCGCTACCTCACCGACCCCACCCTCCGCACCGACGCCCAAAACCTCGTCCTGGCCCACATCGGCCCCGACACCCGCCTCGTCATCGGACACTCACTCGGATCCGTCGTCGCCTACGAAGCCCTGCACCGCACCCACCACCCCGCCGCCCTGCTCACCCTCGGATCACCACTCGGGCTGCGCACCGTCATCTACGAACGACTGCTGCCCCAACCCCCACACGTCCCTCCCACCGTGACCCGCTGGGACAACCTCGTCGACCGCGACGACCTCGTCGCCGCACACCTCGATCTGCCGCCCTACTTCCCGCCCGCCCCCGGCTCCACCGTCGTCCCCGTCACCCCCACCCCGGTCGACAACGGATCCACACCCCACGACGCGACCCACTACCTCACCAAACGCACCACCGGCCGCATCATCACCGAAACACTCACCACGGCCCGATGAGCTCCAAGCCCGCCCCGACCGCGATCGTCGACGGAAACCGCCTCACGATGCCTGTCCGGGATTTCGGGGGGACGTCCCAGTGGAAGATCGGCTATCGGGAACAGTCATCCTGGTTGTCGGGGCTTTGAGAACTCCGTTGCGCTGCCACCCCGCCCCCCACACGCTGCATACGTGATCATCCGTCGTGAGGCGCCGCACGACCAAGCTGCCGTCCACGCTGTCCACGTCGCAGCGTTCAATCCACCCGGCGGCGGTGTCGCTGCCGAAGCACGACTTGTAGACGAGCTCCGCGATAACGGCGACGTGGTTCGGGGCTTGTCACTGGTCGGCAAGGTGGACACCACGGTCGTCGGACACGTCGTGTGCAGCCGGGGCAACATCGACGGCCAGCCGGCGCTCGGTCTCGGTCCGCTGGGGGTCCTGCCCGAACACCAGCGCCGTGGCATCGGGCATGCCTTGATGCACGGCGTCCTCGCCGCCGCCGACGCTCTCGACGAGCCGTGTGTCGTCCTGCTCGGCAGCGTGTCGTACTACTCGCGATTCGGCTTCGAGCTCGCAGATCCGTTGGGCGTGCGCCCTCCGTACCCCGCGTGGACGGCGCACTTCCAGATCCGTCGATTGACCGCCTGGACGGACACCATGCGCGGGACGTTCCGGTACGCCCCAGCCTTCGACTGCCTCTGACGGCGGTCCCCTTCTCCGCTTGACCATCGGCTTACAGGACCCGTCGCGACGCCGTGTCCGTTGCCGGTCACGACGACCCCACGGTGGCCGGAGAACTGAGGTGGGGCGCGGGTTGTCGCGGGCTCGTGCAGGTGCGGGGGCGTCCGCGCCGGGGAACCGTCAGGTCGGGAGCCCCCCGTTGTCCGCCTGCCGTATCGCCGCGACCAGTTGTGTCGTCGTGCAGGGGTGGTGCTCGGGATGAGCGGCGAGGACGTGCAGCGGATGGCGGCACCAGCCCTCGCCATCGGCTTCGTGGTCCCGCTCGAGCTTGTCGATCAGCTGAGCACGGTCCGGGTGAATGCCCAGGCGCTCAACGAATGATCGGAACACCTCACGGGTTTCATCGCGCTGGTCTGCGTGCGACACAGCTGGTCCTCCTCCACGGTCGTCGGGAAGATGCCGACGCGGGGTCAGGACGCCGAGCCCAAGATGTTTCTCCGGCCCCATGAGTGCATGTGACGGAGCAGCCGTCGGAGAACGGGCCGTGCTCCCACCATCACCCCTTCTCATCCAGACGACAGTGCCGAACGACACGTCCAGCACGAAGTCTCAGGACCCGTCCGCTCGGGCATCCCGGCCGGCGAAGGCACCGGAGCACGTCGCCACGTCCTGCGCGACCGCCGCCGGGCCGCACCCGCTCGGCCAGGCTCGCTCAGCGATCCTTGCCCGGGACCCTTCATCAGCGACGTGACGACGGACGCGTCGTGCGGCCCAGTAGTCAGGACGACACGACCACCGAACCGTCGCGCACCGTGACCTTGGCCCGGGGCAGCGGGAGGACGACGGTCAGTGCCCGATAGGCCGCGCCCAGACCCGGGATCCTCGCGAACACCCCTTGCGGACCGCGGCGCATGCGGCCGGACTCCACGTCGTAGGCGGCGCCGTGCCACGGACAGATCAGGCAGCCGTCCGCGTCGATGCTGCCCTGGGCGAGATCGGCACCCAAGTGCCGACAGCGGCGCCCCACGGCAAAGTAACGGCCATCGATGTTGCCGACCGCCCACGGCCCCGCCCGGCGCACCGTGCCCGCAGCCAGCTCCTGCTCCGTGCCCGCCGTCCACTCGCCCATGGCACAACCCCGCAGTCCGTCGCCTGAGACAGCAGACCGTAGCGCTGAACCATCCCCCTACGGCACTGGCACTCGCCCCACCGTCGGATCCGGGAACCCTTGCGGTACGCAGCACACTCGTGGTCATGACCCACGACGGCATGGACCAGGTGGATCCTCCTTCGGCGAAGGTGGTCGCGGCCCTGCTCCGCGAGGCCCGGTCAGTGTCGCGACGCGCGGACAAACTCGCCGCCGATCTCGCAGCAGTGCAGGACCCGACACTCCAGCAGCTCGCCGCCCAGGCCAGCGACAGCATCGAGCAGCTGGTGCATCAGCTGATGCTGCTCGACCAGCAGGCGCAGCGAACGCGGCGAGCCGCCGGTCATCGCGCTCGGTAGCCGGGGCCGCCGCGGTTCTCGGAAGACGTCCGACAGCCCGCGCCGACCCGCTGGCTCCGGACACGGGTTACGGACGATCACCGCCGGGCGTGTCGCCTGGTCACATCTTCCAGGTTCTGGACGTCGAGAAACGACCGTTATCACGTACCGGGCATCGTCAGTGGGCAACGACAAGCACGCAACAGGCACGCAGCACGCACACGACGAGCACGCCGCCGACACGGACGACCGCGCACGCACTGCAAGCGCGATGGGGCGCCCCAGGGGCTGCGGTGAGTGACCCGATGCGGAATGCGAGAGCGGGCGCCACTCGCGCGTCGGGATGGTCGACTGCGGCAATAAAGCTGCTGCACGGGGCTCGTTGGGCTACAGCGGGCTGTGCGAGTCGCCCCAAAGATCCCTCGCTGGTCCGTCCTAAGTGGATGATCGCCGAGCTGAGTAACTATCTGAGTAACAATCACCCTGCACAACGACACATCTACGTGGACGTCCATGGACGACAGACGTGCTGTGAGCTGCGGAAATGCGCTGGTCAGCAGCTTGCACAGGTTGCTTCGGGACGAAGAGGTCGCAGGTTCAAATCCTGTCACCCCGACCAGTAAACGCCCTGGTCAGACGCTCAGGATGAGCGAACGGCCAGGGCATTCGTCGTGTTGGGCAGCCGATCCGGCGCATCTCCGGAGCATTCGTCTCAAGCCAGAGCCGGAGGGGCGCAGCGCCATCATTTTGGCTCATCTTCGGTGGGATCATCGAGCGCACTCAGGATCTGGTCGCTGTTGTCCGTTCGGCGCGTGTAGAGATCGAGCCTCGTCGAGGCATTCTCGTGCCCCATCACCCGCTGCAGCATGGTGGGCCGCACTCCGTGTACTTGACGCCTGCCTCGTCCGGCCACTGCGCCTCGAACCCGCCGCCGTCGACCTCTCCAACCGCACCGAGCATGCCTGCCCGCACAAGCGACGACCGCCAGATGCGGGTACGGAACAGCGTGCACCGCAGCGGACCGCCGATCTCGTTCGCGAACACCGGCGTCATGTCGTCGACGACCGGCCAATGATCGATGTGTAGGCGAATGCTGGTAACCAGCCAGCTCGGGATCGGCATGGTCAGTCGCGCCGACCGCGACTTGGGGAATGGCTTGACGAGGCATGCCCGCTCACCTCCTCCACGGTCCGAATCATCAGAAGCCGCCCGCATTGAGGTCGAGCGCGTCTGCCCGCACCCCGGCTGGCTCACCCAGCGCAGTCCGGCACCGGCCGCGGTCGCGACGATTCCCCGGTAGCGCAAAGGGATCGCTGCCGTGGGCGTCGTCGTGGACACCGCTTCGGTGACCAGTCTGATGTGCGCGGGTTGGTATCGCAGGACGACCGGTTCGGCTGGATGAGCGGCCTCGCTCCACGGCGCAACGACAGCGCACCTGACCTGTGTGAGCGCCCTTCGCATCATGGTCAACATATCTGGGCGTAGCGAGTGGTGGCAGTCGGCCGCGCTGACCGCAGGTCCCTGCGTGGGCCTGCTCGGAAACCCGCTGCCGACCACCGGACCGCTCGTCGGGCTGGGCGAAGCTCCGTTAGTTAGTACTTGTGCGCCTCCTTCAGCAGCGGGAAGTCGGCTGGGATGGTCTTGCCGTACAGCCAGGTGTCCCACACCTTGCTCAGGTCGCGCCCGGCGATCCGCTCGGCGGTGGCGATGAAGTCTGCGGTGACGACCGGCTTCGCCTTGTGCTCTTCGTAGAAGGTGCGCAGGATGCTGAAGAAGACCTCGTCGCCGACCTCCATGCGCAGATTGTGCAGCGCCAGCGAGCCGCCCGAGTAGGTCGAAAGAAACAGTAGGGGGACGCCCGGGTCGACCGGCGGGTAAACCTGCCCCGGCTCGATGAGGGGCAGCCCTGGCACATGGTCCGAAGCCTTGCCGTAGGTGAGCTGCTTTTCGTACTGCTGCTTGATGTAGGCGTTGTAGGCCTCGACGCCCTGGGTCTTCTCGATCCAGAGGGCCTCGGCGTACTTGGCGAAGCCCTCGTGCAGCCAGAGATCGCTCCACTTGGCTGCCGTAAGAGTGTTGCCGTACCAGTGGTGGAACAACTCGTGGACGATGATGACGTCGCCATCCGTCTGCGCTGCGCCGACGTCGAAGATCGAGAGGGTCTGGGTTTCGAGGGCCGACTTGTCGACAAAGCCCGGCACCACAATCGAGCCGTACACGTCGAAGGGGTACTTGCCCAGCAGCTGCTCGAAGAAGACCAGCATCGCGCCGGTCACATTGAAGTTGTCGATCACCGCCTGATCGGCGCCCTTCGGGAAGTAGTTGCGGATGGGTACGCCGTTGGGCGCCTTGCTCTCGCGCAGCTCGAACGGGCCGATCGCGACCAAGGCAAGCTCGGTGGCCATCGGCTGGGCCATCTCCCAGACGTAGGTCTTCGTATCGGCGTCGACGGGGATGACCTCCCGCAGCACGCCGTTGGCTGCGACCACGTTGGGATCGTCAGCGGTAATGCGGAAGGTGTAGGTCGCCTTGTCGCTCGGATGGTTGTTCGACGGGAACCACGTCATCGAGCCGTCAGGCTGCCCCACGGCCGCGAAGTAGCCGGGGCTCCACTCCTTCCAGCCGGTGGTGACCTGTTCGAGCGACAGGGCCGGGTCCTGATAGGGCTGCGGCTGGCCCGCGTAGGTGACCGCGACCGTGAAGGTCGCCCCGGCGGCGATCGGTTTGGCCGGGGTGATCTGCAGCTCCTGCCCGCTGCGGCTGAATGTTGCGGCAGCGCCGTCGACCGTCACGCCGCTGACCTCAAGCCCCAGGAAATCGAGGTCGAAGCTCGGCAGCACGCCGGTCGCCAGGGCGTCGATGGTTGTCCTCCCGGCGATTGTGCGGGGGTCGGGCGCCGCCGTCAGCTCGATCGTGTAGTGCTGGGCGTCGTAGCCCCTATTCCCCTCGAGCGGGTAGTAGGAGTCGCCGATGCTTGCCTGGGCAGGGATGGCCGTCGGCGCGGCAGGCGCCTGGGTCGACAACGGCGCCGCACGGCTGGCGCAGGCCGCAAGCAGCAGCCCGGTGAGCAGCATGAGAGCGACGATCATGTGTGACGTTGGTTTGAGCATGCGGTTGCACCTTGTCTACCTGCACTACATGTTCGGGAGGTGCCCGAAGCGAGCCCGGGCCCCTCTCCCGGTGGAGGTTCCGGCTGACGAACTCAGGGTTCTGGTCAGACAGACGGAGTGCCAGCCGGGCGTTCGGCGAGCGCCGCCCTCTGCTTCGAGCGCGACGATGACCGCCGCACTACCCCGACAATGATCAGGACCAGGCCGACGAGGGCGAGCACCGCCCCGAGGATGACCGCCACAATCCAGGCGAGTCCTTTTGCCGCGGTCGACAGCGCAGGCGCCACCGCGACGAGCGAGCCCTCCGAGGCGACCTTGACGGTGTAGGAGCCCGACCTCCCACTATCGAAGATGGCGACCTCGGCGTAGCGCTTGTTGCCGTCGCCGACGACGCTGACCTCGTCGCTGGTCTTGGTGACCGTCACCACCGCTCCCGAGGGTCCGGTCACGGTGATGTCGCCGGGCTGCGCGTTCCCACTGCGCGCGTCAGTGGCTTCATACACGGCGTAGGTTCTGAAGCTGTCCAGCTCGCTGGTAAACGTCGTCGGCGAGGTCTGCGGGGTGCCGATCTGCTGGCCCGAGAGCGATTTCGCCGTACCAGCCGTCACGGCGATCCCGAGGATGATCGCCGCGAGTCCGAGCGCCAGGAGCACCGCGCCCATGACCAGAGTGCCCTTGCCGCGCAGCGCGGGTACTGCGGATGCGCCGGTCCGGCTGTCGGTCATGGTCCCTCCTGGGAGTAGCGATCATGCACGGTCGGGCGTGGAGGAATCCACATCCGACGAGCGACTTCACCGTGGACGTCGCCGGCGCCGTCGCCCGTCCTCTGACCTTCGTGACGAGAACATTGAACGTCACACTAAGATACGCTGGCTCGACCATCAAGTTGCTTGACAGTCGAGCGGATCGGTCCCCGTCTAGGGTCTGGGGATGGATACTGGTTCGGCAGGAAGCGGGACTGGGACGGGAGCTGCAGGTCCGTGGGTGGACGTTCACGACAGAGCGCTTGAAGGGTCGATAGCGGCTCTGCGAGAGCTGATCCTTGCTGGTGAGAACTACCGCACGAGGGTGGCTCGAACGATGGGGATAGGCGTGACCGAGAGCCAAGCGCTCAGCTACCTGCTCGCCCGCGGTCCGATGGGGCAGACGAGCCTCGCGAGCGCACTGGGCCTCACCACCGGCTCCACGACGAGTCTGGTTGACCGCCTCGAGCTCGCGGGCTTGGTCCGCCGAGCCGCGGACGCCGGTGACCGACGACGAAGCATCGTCCACCTATCCGACGCCGCGGACGAGCGACTGGCGTCCGCGCGGGTATGGGTGGCAAAAGCGTTCGAGGCGATCCCGCACGAGGAACGTGACCGGCTCAGTCGCGATCTCC
The DNA here is from genome assembly GCA_963736375.1 of uncultured Actinomycetota bacterium. Lineage (GTDB taxonomy): Bacteria > Actinomycetota > Actinomycetes > Mycobacteriales > Pseudonocardiaceae > Pseudonocardia. Next base: position 201,106 of record CAVTOL010000014.1, on the reverse strand, counting down.
AGACACTGGCTGCCGCGCTGCGCGAGGTCACGACTAACCCCGTCACAGCCCGCGCCGGTTCGGCCGACGCCGGTGCACGTCGCAGCACGGAGGCTTGAAACGGGCGCGCCCTCCGACGTGCGGCAGGCGCCGCTGCGGGCATCACCGTCCGCCCGGACTTGCAGCTCGCCCCGAACACCGGGGATCGCCTCGGGTCCCAGGCTGGTATCTCCACGGAGCAAATCCGGAGCGGACGGCCAGTCCTCGCCACCACCAGACGACATCAGCCGTCACGGCGCTGGACGTCAGACGGCACAAGGTGGCGCAGGGCAAACCCGCCTGCTCCTCCGCTTCCACGTTCGGGCCGAGAGGTCGCAGGTCCAAATCCTTTCACCCCGACCACTAAAAGGCCTGGTCAGGAGCACTCATCGAAGCTCAGGACCAGGCTTCTTTGATCTTGCCACCCCGGGGTGAGCAACGAACCGAGTAACTATCGGCGCGGGGGAACAACTCGTTCATCGCCACGGCGCAGTTGTTTGGGGTAGACGGTCTCGGTCTCGGCGGTCGGGCATGATCGCCGCCGTGTCGCTGCGGCTGCTGTATCTGCTCTTGCTGCAGGTGCTGAGGCTGGTCTTTCTGCTCGGCCAGCCGTCCTCCACCAAGGACATCGAACTGCTCGTGCTGCGGCACGAGGTCGCCGTACTCCGCCGCACCAACCCACGACTGCATCCATCACGCCCGAAGTCGCCAGCCCCCGAGCCTGTTCACGGCAGGATCCGGCGTCGACCGATCCTCGGCGGCCTGATCAACCAGTACCAGGCCGCAGCCTGAAACCGCTGGTCACACGCTATGTGCGGGTTCTGGAACCCCACAGGCATGTGTGGCTGCCCGACGCGCACAGCCTGCCTCAGTCTGTGAGCCCCCTCATTTAAAAACTGGTCGTTTAGTTTGTTATTATGGGGCGGTAGCGCACCGCTGAATCCACGAGGAGACGGGAATGAGCGCAACATCACCAAGAACGTCGACGACCGCACCAACGACGCCTCCGCCGACCGGCCGGGCGGGTTGCGGTCTTGCGCGCGCGCGGCGGCGAGGCGGGCCCCGGCTACCGGCAGGTGACCGGCCGGGCCGGATCCGGTCTCGGGCCGGGTTCTTCCTCGACTCTTGTCACGGTCCACTTCCGGCGCTGCTGTTGGTGCTAACGGTGACGACCGGGGTCATCGACGCGGTGAGCATCCTCGGGTTGGGTCGGGTGTTCGTCGCCAACATGACCGGCAACATCGTGTTCCTGGGCTTCGCCTTGGCCGGGGCGCCGGGGTTCTCGCTGGCTCCGTCGTTGGCCGCCCTGATCGGCTTCCTCGCGGGCGCCCTCGCCGCCGGGCGGCTCGTCCCGCGTTGGGCGGACCATCGTGGGCTGCTGCTGCGTAACGTCACCGCGGTTGAACTCGCGTTGGTCGCACTGGCCACCGTGGTCACGGCCATGTCCCCGACGGCTCCATCTGCGGTGGCGGCTGTCGCCGTCGCGATGCTGCTGGCGGTGGCGATGGGGCTGCAGAACACCATGGCTCGCCGCCTGGCCGTACCCGACCTCACCACCACGGTGTTGACGATGACATTGACCGGGATCGCCGCGGACGTACGGCACAGCCCGGTGCGCACCACCGGCCGCCGCATGCTCGCCGTCGCAGCCATGTTCGCCGGAGCCCTGGTAGGCGCGCTGCTCGCGTTGCACACCACCCTCGCGGTGGCGCTCGCTCCGGCCACCCTCGCGCTCGCGGTGGTCGTCGCCGTCGCGAGCGCCACCAGCAGGCAACCGGCTGGCTGGCAGACCTACCACGGCTCCCTCGGCGCACCGAGCAGGTGACACCTGGACAGGGCAGGTGGCCTGCTCCGCGGCGACCAGATCGAACATCCTCGCCTGCGTCGCGCGCGCGTCGATCACCGACCCGGGGCGGCCCGATCCTTCGACAACACGATCCGTAAACTGCACGGCCAGTATCGCATTCGGGAAGGTGCCCATGCCTCACGGCCGTAGCCAGGATGCGGCTCGGCCGCGGCCGGGCCGCCCGCGTAGCGAACAGTCTCGGGATGCGGTGTTGCGGGCGACGTCGGAGTTGATGCTCGAGGTCGGCCTGCGCGCGATGACCACTGATGAGATCGCGCGTCGCAGCGGGGCGAGCAAGGCGACGATTTACAAGTGGTGGCCCAACAAGTACGCGGTGGCCATCGAGGCGTTCCTGTCCGAGATGTTCGCCGAGTCGCCCGACCCCGACACCGGATCGGCCCGGGAGGATTTCCGGCTCGCACTGCGGGGCCTGATGCGCTTCTACACCGGGCCGAGCGGGCGGGTGTTCGCACAGCTCGTCGGCGAGGCACAGTTCGACCCGGAGGTTGCTGTCGAGCTGCGGGATCGGCTGGTCGGCTCGCGACGAGGACTGGTGCGGGCGATCTGGGATCGTGGGGTGGCCCGCGGTGAGCTGCGCCCCGATGCCGATCCCGACGCCGCGATCGATGTCGTGTTCGGGCCTGCGATGTACCGACTGGTCGCCGGATACGCGCCGCTGGACGATGCCGCCGCCGACGCGATCGTCGACGTTGCCGTGCGCGGACTGGCCGCCTGACCCAACTGAGAGCGACGTCACGGGCAGGAGGGGCGGACTCCGCGCTAGCCTAATTACGAAACTAGACGTTCAGTATCTGAGGAGACAGGGATGAAGACCACCACACTGGGCCGTACCGGGCTGATGGTGTCGCGCATCGCGTTCGGCACCTGGCAGCTGGGCGGAGACTGGGGCCGGTTCGACGAGCCCGCCGCGCTGGCAGCAATCCGCCGGGCCCGCGAGCTCGGGGTCAACTTCTTCGACACCGCACAGGCCTACGGGTTCGGCGCGTCCGAGCGGCTGCTGGGCACGGCGCTGCGCCGCGAACTGACCCAGCACCGCGACCAGCTCGTGATCGCCACCAAAGGCGCGCTGCGCAGGACCACCGACGGCGTGGTCCGCGACGCCAGCCCGCGATGGCTGCGCGCGGGCGTCGACGCCAGCCTGGACGCCCTTGGGATCGACCACATCGACCTCTACCAGGTGCACTGGCCCGACCCGAACGTCCCGGCCGCAGACACCGCGGGCGCACTGGCCGAGCTGGTCGCCGCAGGCAAGATCCGCCACGTCGGGGTGTCCAACTACGACACCGCGCAGATGGCCGAATTCGCCAAGACCCTGCCCGTGGAGACGCTGCAGCCGCCGTATCACCTGTTCCGCCGCGACATCGAGCACCAGGTGCTGCCCTACACCCGCGCACACGACATCGGCGTGCTGGTCTACGGACCACTGGCCCACGGCCTGCTCACCGGCACCATGTCCGAGAACACCCGCTTCGCCGCCGACGACTGGCGCGCCACCAGCCCGGTGTTCGTCGGCGAGGGCTACCGACACAACCTGGCCGCCGTGCGCACGCTGGAGAAGCTGGCCGCCGACCGCGGCATCACCATCAGCCAGCTGGCCATCGCCTGGACATTGGCCCACCCCGCCGTGCAGGTCGCCATCGTCGGCGCCCGGCACACCCGGCACGTCGAAGACAGCCTGGCCGCCGCCGACATCACGCTGAGCGCCGCCGACCTCGCCGACATCGACACCATCATGACCACCACTGTCGCGGCCACCGGGCCGTCCCCGGAGAGTGTGTGATGAGCAGGCAGACGCACACCATCGCGGTGCTGGGCACCGGGACCATGGGCGCCCCGATCGCCCGCAACCTGCTGCGCGCCGGAATGCAGGTCCGGGTCTGGAACCGCACGCAGGCCAAGGCCCGGAGCCTGGCCGCCGACGGGGCGCCGGTGGCGACCTCCCCGGCGGCCGCGGCCGCAGGCGTCGATGTGCTGATCACCATGCTCACCGACGGCGCCGCCGTCGAACAGGTGATGACCGGCCCGGACGGGGCACTGTCCACCCTCGGGCCGGACGCGATCTGGGTCCAGATGAGCACCATCGGGGTCGACTGGTCCGACCGACTCGCCGACCTGGCCTCCCGACACCACGTAACCTTCTTCGACGCTCCGGTATCGGGCAGCTCACGACCTGCCAAGAACGGGCAGCTGGTCGTCCTCGCCTCCGGCCCACGGTCCGCCCGGTCACGCCTGGAACCGATCTTCGAGCCCCTCGCGCGGCAAATCATCTGGCTGGACCACGCAGGCGACGGGAGCAGGCTCAAACTCGCACTCAACAACTGGCTCGCCGTCCTGGTCGAAGGAACGGCCGAAACCCTCGCCCTGTCCTGCGCCCTTGGCTTGGACCCGCACCTGTTCGTGAGCACCGTCGCGGGCGGCCCCCTCGCGTCGTCGTACGCCACCGACAAAGCCACCGCCATGATGAACACCGACTTCACCCCCGGGTTCCCCCTGCAGCACGCGGCCAAGGACGCCGCGCTCGCCACCGAAGCGGCGCACCGTCACGGACTGGACCTCCCACTCACCGCCGCGCTGCTCGACCGCTGGCACCAGGCCATCGCCGCAGGCCACGGCCACGACGACGTCGCCGCCACCATCACCGCAAGCAGCACTGTCCCGGCCGCTGCAGGCTCCGCCGGGTGAGGCCGCCGTGATCACCGGCTATCTGATCGCGGACGCCGCGCACGACTTCACCCGTGTGCAGCGGCGACAGACATGGTCGCGGCTCATCCGCAAGCTGCGTCGTCGGCCCAACCAGGAAACCGAACTGCTGGACCTCGGCGACGTCGTGGGCCCGCTCCGCCACGTCGGCCAGCGTGACCTCGGACTCCACAACCTCGACATCGACACCATCGTCGGCAGCGTCGGGCGCGTGGGCGACTTCGACCGCTGGTTCCGCCCACGCCGACCGATCAACCGGCAACGATGGGAGGCACTGGACCGGGCGAGCCTGGCAGGCGCCATCATCCCCCCGATCGAGGTCTACAAGGTCGGCCACCTGCACTTCGTCCGCGACGGCCACCACCGCGTCTCCGTGGCCCGCGCACACGGCGCGCGGACGATCGACGCGCTCGTCACCGAGCTGACCGCGACCGTACGCGTTGGCGCTCGGAGTCTTTCCAGCGCGGCGTGACCCGCAGGCCCGGGCTCGGGGCGGATGTTCGGGTTGAGCCGGAAGACGTTTGTCGGGCTCGTAGACTGTCTTGATCCTCACCAGCTTCGCGCGCGTGCTGGGATCGTAACCACCGGTGTCGGCGAGCTCGTCGGCGACTCTCGGTGAGCGACCACTACGGCGCGGCGGCGCCGATAAGGACCGAAGACGCCGGCACGTAGTGCAGCCACACAACCACCTGAACGGAAGCCGAGCAGCTTGCGGCACATGTGGTCGCCTGGATGATCTTGCGCAACGGGAAGGCCATTTCAAGTCAGGGTTGACCGCAGCTTCGCGGCAAGAGCCTGTCGAGATCCCAGCTCCGGCTCCGTCCCAGCGTCGAATCGACAAGACAACTATCGGAGGACGTGGATCCATGGCACACGTAAAGCGTTTCGACCACATCGGCATCACCGTGGCGGACCTCGCCTCGGTCACGGCGTTCTTCGTCGGACTGGGTCTTGAGGTCGAGGGCACCGGATCCGTGGAGGGCGAGTTCGTGGAGATCGTCTGCGGTATCCCGGGCGCGCGCTGTGAGATCGCAATGCTGCGGCCGCCCGACGGAGGGTCCCGGCTGGAGCTCGCGAGCTTCGTCACGCCCGACCACGTGCCCGGATCGCCCACAGCGATGGCCAACGAGCTTGGCCTGCGCAACGTGTCATTCGAGGTCGGCAACCTCGATGCGGTCGTCGATGAGTTGGCTTTGGACGGGTACGGGCTTGTCGGCGGCATCGGCGAGTACCAGAACAGCGTGCGGATGGCCTACGTGCGTGGGCCTGAAGGGATTGTCGTGTCCCTGTTCGAGCAGATCGGCTGATGTGGGGTCAATCCGTCGCCCATGCCCGTGGTGTCGCACGATGATCCGCGAGAGACACCCGGGAGACCTCGACCGGCTGTGCGCCATCGTGGCGGCCCTGGAACTTCCCGCCGATGTCATGTCAGGCAGAGACCCCAGAGCATGGCTCGAGATGGACGTTGCCGAGCGGTCCTGGGTCTACGACATGGCGCCGGTGGCCGTCGCGCCGACGAAGAACGTCGTCGGCCACGTGCAGATATACCGACCCACCGGCGCGTCGACGACTCCTGGCTTGGCCGAGTGCGCTCGACAGCCCGTCAGCGAACTGTTGGCCATCGGCAGGTTCCTCGTCAAGCCGCAGGCGCACGCCTACGGGATCGCCCGGCACCTGTTGAAGGAGTCGCGGACCTACATCCAGCGGCAGGGCAAGAGTGCGGTCCTCGACCTGCGCGCCAACGCCTACCTGACCAAGGAGTTCTGCGAGAAGTACGGGTTCGCCGAGCTTCGATCGGAGGATGCCGCCGTCGCTCCGATGATCTACACCGAGTCTGAGCCCTGACCGTCGGCACACCTCGGCTAGGGGCGAGCCATCTGCTTCCCGAGGGGATCCCTGATTGTGCGGGCGGAATCATGGCGACCGTTGGGTTGCTGACCGGAGTCAGGCAGGCTCAGGTACGCCGCCGGGATCGCCGCCGGGATCGTCGGGTGTGGCTTCGATCGGTGGCGGCGGCAGCGGCTCCGGGGCGTCGGGAAGCAGCTCCGCGGGATCGTCTGGCACCTGCTCGTTCGGATTGATGATCGGTTCCGGCTCCGGAGGTGGCGCGCTCATGCCACGAGTGAACCAGTCCTTGGTCGGTACACCACCTCGGAGGACGCGGCCCATTCTGGCCATCCAGCCATGTGGACTGGCCATCCCGGCAGGAGAACCGCCTGCGTGCCAACCGCGTGGGTGTTCCTTCGCGTCCGCCGTCCGCCGCGTGTCGTCGGCCGTGCGCCTACCGCTCCCGGACGGCGTAGGTCAGGTGCGTCACACTCGGGGAGGGCTCCGCGCGGACCTGCTCCAGGGCCACGCGGCCCGCGTCCACGCCCTCGAACAGGCGGATTCCGGAGCCGAACAGCACGGGTGAGAGCGCGATCGTGAACTCGTCGATCAGGCAGGCGTTCACGTACTCCAGGATCGTCGCGCCGCCGCCCGCGATGCGGACGTCCCGGTCGTCTGCGGCCTCGCGGGCCTGGTCGAGCGCGGTCTCGATGCCGTTGTTGACGAACTGGAAGGTTGTCCCACCCGGCCGCTCCCAGGGGTCACGCTTCTCGTGCGTCACGACGAAGACCGGCGTGCGGAACGGCGCCTCCTCCGGCCACATCCGCTCACCGGCGTCGAACATGCGCTTGCCCATCACACTCGCGCCGGTGCGCTCGAACGTCTCCCGCACGATGTCGTTGTCGCGCCCTTCCTCGCCGCCCTCGCCGAGCGTCAGGTTCTCCCGGAAGAACCGCGTCGGGAATATCCACTGCTGCAGCTCCATCCACTGCTGCCCCATCAAGTCCCCGAGGGACTCGGGCGCGATGAAGCCGTCCAGCGACATCGACACACTGAAGAACACCTTCCCGGCCATCAGCCCTCCACTCCCATCCGAACGATCTCGGCGACGTAGGCAGCCAGGTTGCTCAGGGTCTGCCTGCCGCCCTCGATCGCGTGGTACTTCTCGACTGCCTCGTCGCGCAGCTCCTTCGTGGGGAACACCGTGCGCATCTCGATCCGGGTCGCCGCGCCGTCGGGCGCGAACGTGAGGACCGACTCGAAGGCGTTCGGGTCGCCGCGGGACTCACCGTGGCGCAGCGCGATCCGCTCCGGCGGGGCGATCTCGGTCCAGGAGATCCACTCCTGGTAGTCCGTCCCGTCCGGTCCGTGCATCACGAAGGCCCACTCCCCGCCGACACGGAACTCGAACGCCCGCGTGGTGGTGGTGAAACCCTCCGGTCCCCACCACCGCGACAGGTGCCGGACCTCGGTGAACGCCTCGAACACCAGCTCCCGTGGGGCACTGATGACCCGGGAGATCACGATCTCGCGGTCGGCCGTCGCGGACGGCGCCTGCGCTCCTCGTCCTGTCACGCTCATCAGCTACCCCTCCTCATGCCTTGCCTGCTTGAGGTCCTGCACGTACGCGTCCAGCCGGTCGAAGCTCTCGCTCCAGAACCGCTCGAACCCGCCGGTCCACTCGTGGACCGGTCGCAGCCCGCCGGCGTCAAGGCCGTACAGGCGCTGCTTGCCTGCCTTGCGGTCCCGCACCAGCCCGACCTCCCGGAGCACCCGCAGGTGTTTGGACGCCCCCGGCTGGGTCATCCCCAGCTCCCGGGCCAGCACGGTCACCGGCCGCTCACCCGCCCGCAGCAGCACCAGGATCTCCCGGCGCTGCGGCTCGGCGATCGCGTTGAAGACGTCCGACGTCGTCGTTGCCCGTGCCACGGCACAATCGTATGCCCATATCGGCATGCGTCAAGTCGAGAGGAATCAGACGGGTCTTGTCAGATGACGATCGTGAGCCTTGTCACGAGCACGTGGCGGAACTCGGCGGCGACGGCGGCGTCGAGCACCGCCGAGGCTGGGGCCAGGCCCTGAGCGGGGTCTTCGGCGCCGAGGGCGCCCAGTCGAGCACGGCGGTCAGGCCGGCGTCGGCGACCACCAGGTCGCCCGGTGGGACGTACCTTGCCCCTTGTTCGTCCGCTCTCCGAACCCGCCCGCTCAGATTCCCGTGTGTAACGGATACGGGATCCAAAACGGCTCGATCGGGGAGCAACAGGATGAACAAGACCAAACGAATCCGGGACTCATACGCCGGCTGGGCATGACGGTCGGCCCCCAGGCTCCGGCCGGGCACCGCGACCACAACGCTGCGAGCGGTGCGTGCAACCACTCGACGGACCTCGCACAGGCCGCGACCCCACCGGCGCGGGGCGGGGCAGGCCGCAGCGCTCGGCTCGCTGTGATGCTCGCGGCGACGACGGTGTCTCTAGCGGTGGCCGTCGGAGCCGCTCAGAGGCCGCGGCCAAGCAGGACCCGGGCGGGTCGGCGAGCGCCTGCCCGAGCGGGTACCTGGAAACCTCGGCGACCGGGACGTACGTGGGCGTGGCCGTGCCAAAGGGCGGCGAGGGGCCCTCGGGCGCCGAAAGCGGGGCGGAGGCAGTCGGTCAGGCCACCACCTCCGACGTGCCCAAGTACGGCGAGGTCGTCGGAATCGGCTGCTACCAGCGCACGGGCGGCACGGCCACCATGCGGTTCCGCTGGTCGTCGGTCGGCCGGGTCCAGACAGGGACATTCGTCTACCAGCTATTCGACTGCACGACCGGGAACACCTCGGCCGCGCTGACCAGGCGCCTGGACTACGAGACGCCCACGGGCACGTCTGGCCACGGCGAAGCGACGGTGAAAGTGAACCCCTCGCAGAAGTTCCGCATGCGGATCAACGGCCAGGGCATCTACGAGCGTCCGCCCGAAGGGATGTACGGGCTGGCAGGCTACTGGAGCGGCCACCAGCCCGACGCCGACCCGAAGTGGGTCAACGAGACGATCTGCGCGTAGGCGGCGCCCTCGCGTACCAGGTCGTTCTCGAACCTCGTCGAGTACGAGTGGGTGCCGGTCGCATCGGGCGCCTCCGCCGATATCTCGTATGCGGACGTGAGATCGACGCGGCCCTTCGGTCACGTCGTGGAAGCCACCGCGCGCCCATCCGTGTCTGCCACGGCGGTGGGCGCGGGCTGGGTGCCCAGCAGCTTCGCCTTCGCGAGCTCGAACTCCCCGACCGAGAGGGTGCCCCGGTCACGCAGGTCGGCAAGCTTGCTGAGCTCGTCAGCTGTGCTCGTCGTGCCGACTGCTGCCGTCTGCCGGACGTATTGGCCGAACGCCTGTTCGTTGCGCTGAGCCCGCGCCAGCGCGCGCTCGTTCATCGAGCGACCTCGCGCGATCAGATAGACCAGCGAACCGAGCCACGGCACGACGATCAAGAACAGCGTCCAGAGCGCCTTGCCCCACCCGGACAGCTCATGGTCTCGGAAAATGTCGCCGACGATCGCGATCAGCAACCAGATCCATGCGAACAAGATCATGAACCAGAAGATGGACGCAATAATGTTCCAGAAAGTCATGTCGAACCCTTCGTCCACGCCTGCCACCGCCGGAGGCGCGAGGCCGCCGCTGATCGGGTAAACGTCGACCGGATAGTGCCCGTCGGCATCACCCACCGCGGGCGAACATCGCAATGGTCGTGCGGTTCCCACGCGCGGCAGCGGCAGGGGAGCCGACCATGGGAGGGTTGGTCGGCACGGTGGGGCACGGCCCACGAGCGCGGTCAACCACCACCACCGGCGCCGCTCGACACGCGAAGCCGGGCCGACCCGGGTCGAGCTCGGCGCCGGGCGGGTGCGCTCGGGCTGGCAGGGGTTGGTTCGTCGTCACGGTGGCGACGCCGACAAACCTGTCGGGCACCCAGCGTCCCACCGTCAATGGCGGCAAACGGCCGATACGTCGTCACCATGAGAGGCGGTCAACACCGTGCCCCCTGTGGTGTCGCAGCGCTGGCGTTCTGGTCGGATCGCTACGTCGGCGACTGCGACGCCGTCACCTCGCCCGCGACGACCGGCGGAGATTCCTGAGCCGATGCGTGACCGCCTTCGGCCGGTGAGCCTGCAGCCATCGAATGCTCGGGCGCCGACGCATCACCGCCCTCAGGCGGCGAGACGACCGACGGCGAAGGGATGATCGCGGCCTGCCCCGGGCGAGCGAGGAACTCGATCCCCGCGAGCACGAGGAGCAGTCCCGCCGCGATGACAAGGACCGCCGCGCCCGTCGGCTGCGGAAGGAACACGAACAGCAGTGCGGCCAGCGCGATCGCCCCGATCCGCAGTCCCCGCACGTGGGCGTGTACCCAGGTGCCCACTGGTCCGGTCGCCGACCGTCCTCCGCGGATGCGGCCCAGAAGGTTCTTCGCCAGCGGCGGACACCGACGGCGGTCGGCGAGGATCCGGCCAGGAACGCTCCCAGCGCGACGACCAGCGCGAGCACCAACACCACCCGCCCGGAGGTGCGAAGAGATCCCACGATGATGTCGAAGCTTGCGGCGGCAGCCGGGGCCCCGGCCGGAGGCACGGCAGCGACCAGCAACCCTCGCGCCACCAGCAGCCCGGCGGCGAGCAGGACCAGGGCCAACGCGACGCCGAGGCCTGCCGCGACCAGCGCGCGCATCCGTACCCTCGCCAGATAGATGCCCACCGCCAGCACCAGCAACGTGATCCACGGCAGCACCGTGGCGAGCGAGTCCAGGGCGTAGGCCGACTGGGCGCGTACCAGCTGGTCGGCTGCCACGAGGGCGATCGTCGGGTGCGCCTCAGGGATAACGTTGACCGCCGTCAGCCCTTCGGCGGCGAGCCGTTGCTTCGCGGCGTCGACGAAGGGTGCGAGGTCCAGGCACACCGTTCCGCCCTGGACGACGATCGACTGAGTGTCACCCGACAGCACAGCGACCAGTTGCTCATGGGCGCGCGTGAGGGCCCGGTTCCAGGCCGCAGCAAACTGGGGGCTCGCCATCCAGCTGGCCGACCTTGTCCCGGACGAACCCGTTCACCGCCGTCGCCAGCGCCGGAGTGAAGGTCTTCAAGAGCTGGACGAGCTCAGGTCGTAGACCTTGTGCCGCGAGCGCCGCGAGCGACTGGTCGGCAAGGCTCTGCACGTCGACGTACTGGAAGACCGTCGTCGTGACCCGGTTTGTCAACGCTTCTTGCACCGCCGGGTCGTCGATCAAGGGCCCGGCGGTCGCGACGAAGTGGTCGGTGTCCGAGAGTTCGTTGTGGGTCCAGACCGCGACGAGCGATACGGGTGCCAGCACGCAGCCGATGACGATCAACACCACTGCGAGGACGGACCGCCAGCGAATCCGGCGGCGGGGTCGGCTGACGTCTGCGCGCAGTGTCTCGTTCTCCCGCCGCAGCCGTTTGAGCTCGGCACGCTCGTCGGCCGTCAGGTGGGCTGGATCTCGAGGGACGCGTTCCCGCGGCTCTGTGCCTGGGACATCTGGGTCCTTCGGACTCGTCGGCGGTGGAAATTCAGGCTTCCTCCCGCCGTTGCCTCGGGCGTCACCCGTATCGGATGAACGGCCGGTCGCGCTCGCAGCCGGGCGACGCCGCGGGCACAGCGGGTCGGCGACGTCGGCGACGGACGTGCGTCGCCTTCATCCGGACGGGGTGACGACGGCGCGCCACAACCGGCCGACAGTACGACCCCACGGTCATCCTCAGTCCGGTCACCCGACAACGCCTGGCGACCATAGGGACGGGCAGGCGGCCACGCCGTCATCCGGTGCGGGCGTCGACATCCGATCGCCTGGAATGGGTGGCGCCGCATCCGGGGAACGGACCTAACGTCGCCAAGATGTTCAAGCAGATCAATGCCATGCCGCCCGGTACCGTCGGTTTCGAGGCCGTTGGAGAGATCGACGACGACGATTTCGAGGACGTGGTCGCTCCCGTGCTGCGTCGACAGATCGCAGGCGGACACAAACTCCGCCTGTTGTACCTGCTCGGGCCGCAGCTGCGAGAGTACGAAGGCGACGCTGCGCAGGAGCAGTTGAAGTTCGCGGCCCGCCACATCACCGCCTACGAGCGCGTGTGCTTGGTATCCGATGAGAGCTGGCTCGGCCCTGCACTGCGCATTCTCTCGGTACTGGTCCCGGGCACGATACGAGGCTTCGCGGTCGCCGATCTCGACGCCGCAAAGAGGTGGGTGGCCGAAGGGCTGGATCATGATGGTGAGCCGACACGAGGCTAGTTCCCTACCCCCACTTCACTCAAGAACGAGGAGCAGCGGTCAGGCCATCATCCGTTGGGGATGAGGGACCGATATCGACGATGAACAATGGAAATCGGGTCGGGCCGGGTTCGCCGCCTGTGAGCTCAGCAGGAGGCGACAACTACGTGGACGGCGTTGCCGGGCAGCCCGCACGCGCACTGTTCAAGATCGGCGCGGCGGCCGCCTCCACTGCACCGACCGAGGCGGCCAGCGCGCCGAGCTTCGTGGACAGGCTGGTCTGGTCGTTCAACGAGGCGAGGGTGCCCTGCAGTGAGCCGAGCGCGGTGGTCAGGTTGTCCACGTCCGGTCCGAACTGCGCTCCAGCAGCACTGGCCAGATCGCGCCCCGCGGACTGGAGGTTCTCAAGGGCGGCCTTCACACCGTCGACGCCCACCTTGGCGGCGTCCACGTTGCCGATGGCGGCCGCGGCGGTCTGAAACTGCGCGGCCGCCGAACACAGCGCGGCCGACGAAGGAGCCGCTGAGCTCGCCGTCGGCGGGGCCGCAGGCGAGGTGGCGGACGGGGGGTGGGGGCGGCGGACCCGACGCTCCCCCTGAGCAGCCCACGATCCCGGTCAACCCGAAGATGCTCGCCGCGCCCAGCCGGACCACCAGTGCCCATGGGCCGCGAGCTGCAGGAGCTGCGTTTCCGACGGGCCGGGGCAAGACCCCTCCAGAGACACCAGTGAGGCCGGTCATCGACGTCGCTCGCACCGGAAGATCGTCTGCCGTGTCGCGGCGGCGGTCGCCGCCCGTTTCGGGTGATTGATCGGCGCGCTGGATTAGGTGTTCAGAATGCGGCTCTTCTGGTTCGGTCTCGTCCAGCGCCTTCGAGGTCCTCGATCGGAACTCGGCCCGCAGCGAGCAACTCACCACCGGCGCTCCTGGACACCGCCCCCATCACCCCTTGCGGGGGTCAGATAGAGCCACGCCAAGGCAGTCTGGCTGCCGGCTGAGCGCGCTCGGCCGACGCCGACCACATGGAGGAACAGGATCATGAGCTTGCGGGATCGACTGCGGAGGGACGACAACCCCGATGCTCGGCGTTATCAGATGCGTGAACAACTGTTGTCGATAGGCGACGATTACTGGATCGAGGACGAGACCGGGCGGCGCGCGTTCAAAGTCGACGGTAAAGCGCTTCGAGTGCGCGACACGTTCGTGCTGCGCGACGCATCCGGTCAGGAGGCAGCGAAGATCCAGGAGCACAAGCTTCGGGTGCGCGACACGATGGAGATCGAACAGCCGGGCGGAAACGCGACCGTCCACAAGGCCCTCATCGGCCTGCGCGACCGATTCAAGATCGACGTTGACGGTGGTCCCGACCTGAGCGCCCACGGGAATCTCGTCGATCACGAGTATGAGATCGAGCGTGACGGCGACACGATCGCCACCGTCTCGAAGAAGTGGTTCCGGATAAGGGAAAGCTACGGAGTGGAGATCATGCCCGACGAGGACGAGGCAAGGATCCTGGCCATCGTCGTGTGCATCGACGCCATGGCCCGCGACTGAGTGCCGTGGTGGACAGCGACCCGGCCCGCCTGCAGCGATGTGGGCCCGAGGCGCTGCGCGTCCGACGCCTCCGGCAGGGACCGTGGGGATTCACCCCTCGTAGGTGAGGCCGTGCATGAACCTCCACCGAAACCTCGGCGGATGATCAAGATGAAGTGGCACACCAGGCCGTTCACAAGTCGACCGGATTACTTGTGGTCCCGAATACACCCAAGTTGGGCGCAACACCTCAAGGGGACTCGCCATGTGCCTATTCATTATTCCTGGGATTCCTGTTCCTCCCCTGGTTAACGCTGGCAGTACTCGTGGACATCGCAGGCTACGCAGGCAGTGGCGTGTACAGACGCAGGCGCCGCCCCGCTGTCTGAGCCGCCGTAGGCCGAAGTCGACGAGTTCGGGATGACCGTCGTGCCCGTGTAACAGGACGCGATCACCTCCGGCGGATGAGGAGATCGGGACGGGGCGACGCGACGATCCTCGCTGAGAAGAACCGCATCGCGCAGGAGGCCCGAAATGTCCACACCCCGGCAGGCAGCAGACCCGGACAACAGCTACTCGTCCTCCCCGCCAGCGCACAGGTCTCGTACCGCGGGCTGGGTCGTCGGCCTGGCCCTCTTCGCAGGCGTCATGATGATCATCACGGGCCTGTTCAACGCGATGGAGGGAGTCGTTGCGCTAGCCCGCAACGAGGTCTACGTCGCCGCCCCCCGGTACATCTTCGCGTTCGACCTGACGACGTGGGGTTGGATCCAAGTCGTCATCGGACTCGTCGTCATGGCCGCGGGATTCGGCGTGATAACGGGTCAGCTCTGGGGCCGGGTGGTCGGCATCATCGTCGCCTTGCTGAGCATGCTCGCGAACTTCGCGTTCGTCCCCTACTACCCGGTGTGGTCCCTGCTGATCATCGCGCTGGATGTCTTCGTGATCTGGGCACTGTGCGTCTACAACCGGGATGCCGCTGCTGCTGCTGGCTGAGCGCGGGCGCCGCCTGGTCTGACGGGGAGGTGAGCCTTCCTCACGGTCGGCTCACAGGGGGCCGAGCAACCGCCTCGGCTTCCGAACGGGCTTCCACGTTCCGACGTGACGGGTGCGCCCAGGCGGCCGGACAGGGGCGAGGCCGCGCGAAGAAGCACACGCCGGCCCGATCAGCCACGCGGCGGCCCGGACCCGGCGAAGATCACCACCGTCGCCGCCGCACCGAACAGGCCCCGGGGCAGACCGCAACTCGAGGGACAGCTTGAATGACGGACGACGCGGGGAGGCCGGAGGAACGGCGGCTGGGTCAACGGCCAGGCTGCCACGCCAGGTGCCCCGTCGGGCAGCGTGACCGGCCCTCGTGCGATCGGACGGCCATAGCTGCGCTTCACCATCGCGGGGTGACGGGCGGACAAGCCGGAGGAGATCCTGAATAGCGAGGCGCGGAAGGGCGGGATGGTCAACCCGTCGCCGAGCTGGG
The DNA here is from genome assembly GCA_963736375.1 of uncultured Actinomycetota bacterium. Lineage (GTDB taxonomy): Bacteria > Actinomycetota > Actinomycetes > Mycobacteriales > Pseudonocardiaceae > Pseudonocardia. Next base: position 185,427 of record CAVTOL010000014.1, on the reverse strand, counting down.
CCCGGAGGTTGTGAACGGCCGCGCGCAGGCTCACGAGATGGTCCACCTGAGCGGACGGCCTCCCCGCGCCGTCGAGAGGATGGACATGGCACCGTGCGCACCGCATGCTCGGCACCGTGACTAGCCGGCCCTCGGCTGGTCAGACGCCCGGTGCGCAGTCGGGCGGTTTGCGCCTACCCCGATCAAAGCCTATGAATTCACCATCTGGATCCGATACCGGCGCGGCCGAGGAAGGCGATCCGATCTCCGCAACCGCCGCCCCGGGCGCGGACGGGCGAACGGAGCCTGTGGCGACCGCATTTCCCGCGAAGGCTGCAGGGGAACCGGATCCCGCTCTCCTTGCCGGGGATCTGGCCGCCGAACGACATCGTCTACCCGCCCGGGTCACCAGGTACTGGCGTTGGCGGGTCTTCTACTCGTCGCTGCCGCTCTTGGTCCTGCTGATCACCGCGGCGATCGTTCTGCCCTGGGGGCCCTGGTGGGTTCGCTGGGGCATCGTCGGCGTCTTCGTTGCGGTGATCGCTGTTTGCCTCATCATCCTGCCGCCGATCCGCTACCGGGTGTTCTGGTATGCGATCTCGTCGACGGAGATTGACATCCAAAACGGGATCATCTTCACCACACGCAGCGTCGTCCCGATGCGTCGCGTGCAGACCCTGCTCTCCGAACGCGGGCCGATGGCCGACCACTACCGGTTGACGAACCTGAGGATCCGTACTGCGGGAGGCTCGGTCCGGCTCAGCGGCCTGGACCGTGGCGAGGCCGACGAACTTTGCGAACGGATCAGCCAGCTGACTGATCTCGCCGACGATGTCTGAGCCCTCGCTCGGGGTGGCCGTTCCGGGGACCCGCCTGCATCCGATCTACCTGATCATCGGTACGGCCAAGACCTTGCGCCAGGCGATTCCGTTGCTCGTGGTCACGATCTTCGGGGGCGCCCCGTGGTGGGTCTATGTGGCCCTGTTCGCGTTGGTCATGGTGATCGCCATCGCGCAGTGGCGCGTCAAGAAGTACTCGGTGGTCGGCGGCGTGTTGATGTTGCGCAGCGGCTTGGTCAACCGGTTGGTACGGGTCGTGCCGATCACCAGGATCACCGCGCTGACGGTGTCCCAGTCCCTGACCCAGCGCCTGGTCGGTGTCTGGGGGTTGGACGTGCAATCGCCGGGTGACCGTCACGGGTCCGCCGTGACGCTCGCGTGCTTGTCGGGCCGTCGGCTCGACGAACTCCGCGCCGCTCTCGAGTCCGGTGACCGGGCAACGGTATCTACCGACCCGACACCGGGCCCTGGCCCGTCGACGATTCAGCGCTACCGGGCCTGGCGGCGTACCTCGGTGGCCTCTGCGTCCGCCGATGGCCAGCAGGTCATTGCGGTCTTGACCACGGCCGAAATGCTGATCGCCACGGTGACGAACAGCTCGATTGCGCTGCTCCTCGTGGTTGCGCTGGTGGTGTGGTTCCGATTCTCCGAATACTTGCCCATCCGTGCATCGGAGTTCATGCAGGAGATCGTTGTGCCGCAGGGTGTGGTCGCGGTGTTGATCACGCTTGTGGTGGTGGCCATTGCGGCAGGCTTAATCCTCGGCGCGCTCCGGTTGTACCGATTCACCCTTGTCCGCGACGGCGACGTGCTGCGTAACAGTCGCGGCCTGTTGGGCAAGCAGGCGGCGACCATTCCCGTCGACCGAGTTCAGGCCGTTCGCATTGTCGAGGGATTCGGGCGCATGCTGCTGGGCTATTGTAGTCTGCAGGTCGAGGTCGCAGGAATCTGGCGGGCCAACGTTAATCAGCGCATGCTCTTTCCCTTGGTGCGCATGGATCGTGCAGAATCCTTGATCCGGTGCGCGCTGCCCGAATTACCGTGGCCGAGCCGGCCTTTGCTGGTCCTCCCGGCGCGTGTGCACCGCCGCTATCTCACCCTGCCGCTCGAATATGCTGGGGGTTTCACCCTGCTGATGCTGTTCCTGCCCGGCTGGTGGAAACTGGTGGCGATTCTCCCGGTGCCGCTGGGCTTCGTACTCGGCGTCGCCAGGGCGCGAGAGGCCCGATGGCGGGTTGACGACCAGTCCGTGGTGTTGCGGTGGAGGCGACTATTGGCCCGCAACACGGTCATCGCGCATCGTGGTGGTGCACAGCTGACCGAGTTGTCGAGTTCGCCGTGGAAAGCCAAGGCGGGTGTGGCCGGGTTCAAGATGCGGTTCTCCTCGGGGCGGGGCGCAGGCATCCGATACATGGTTGACTCGGATGCGCTCTTGCTGCTGCATACGGTTGGGCGTACGGGTGAACGTCACTGATGTCTCCGCGTCGCCGAAGCGCTCGGGTTCCACCACACCACCCTCCAGCGCCAGACCACCCACGCTGGCGGGATCTGGAACCGGTACGCCGCGCCTTCCCTGCCGGTTTCGCGCTCACCTTCCACGGGTGAATACCGGTGGTCCTGCCCCCGACGATGATGTCTCCACACCACGGACAGGAGGATGCATCTACGTGATTGCGTGGCTGATCGCACTCGCCTCCTCGGGTAACACGCAGGTGCTGCGGTGACTGGGATCGGTGTACTGGTCGTCGGGCTCATCCTGTGCTTCGTGGGCGTCAAGTCGTTGCCCATCGCGGCGCTCGCCTCGGGATTCGCGCTCGGATGGCTGATCACCGAGCCGTTCAACGCCAGCCTCGGGGTTGCGTTCGTCGTCGCTCTGGCCACGGCTGTGGTGGCCTGGCTTGTGGCGACCTTCGTGTTCCGCGCCGCCCTGTTCTTCGTCGGGCTGATCGGCGGGGCTGTCATCGGAGCGAAGCTCTTCGGCCTGCTCCAGGGCGACGATCACAGCGTCGTGCTCGCAGTGATCTTCGTCGCGGCCGTCGCCTTCATCGGCGGTATCGCGACGCAGCGGTTCCACACCACGGTCCTGATCTGGGTATGCGCCCTCGCGGGTGCCGGGCTCGTCTTGAGCGGCATTGGCCGGGCATTCCCCGACGCGCTCGGCTTCCTTCGCACCCCGGTCTCGACGGCCCAGACGACCCTCGCGGCAGTCGTCTGGCTGGGCCTGGCCATCGCGGGGTGGCTGACGCAGCGACGGCTTGTCGGCCGCGAGAAAGCGCAAAGCGGCTGAGAGGACCGGTATGGAGGGCGGCGAGCCTGCCTAACCGGGTCGAGTCGGCAGTTCGGGATGGCCGTGGTCGAAGTCGCGGACACCCCGAACGCCACCGGATGACGAACTTCCGCAATGCCCGGTCCGAGCACTGGGGTCGCACGGTGATCCGCCCGGAGGTCACCGTGCGCAGCGGCCTGGAGCTGGGCGCCGTCGCGGGCCCGCTCGGCGTCGATGCCGTGTACGCGTCCTCGGCGACCGTTTGCTCGGTCGTCGGAAGTACGCCGATCGACTGGTGTCCTCGCCCGGGAGTCGGCACGACGTCATCACCCGGCGGCGTGACGCCAGGGTCAGCCATTGGTGCGCCCTCATGGCAGACCGTGACGGCGGGCGACAACCGCGCCTTAGTCAAGGGTCCTTCGCCCCTATCAAAGCGATTGGCGTGCCGACCAAGGTGGACGATGCGGCCAAGAACCGGCCTGGACCCAGCCGGAGGATCTGTGTCGCTATCGGCGTACTTGTCTGAAGGTGGTCGAGATGCTGGCGGTGCCCGACGTGAAGACGAGGACGCGTCCGATGCCAGCCGACTTCGTCGAACGGACCGAGCTACTTGCTGAATTGGACGCCGGTGGCGGGGCGGGCGTCACCCTGGTCTGCGCCCCACCCGGTTACGGCAAGACCTTGTTGCTGAGGGATTGGGCGACGCGCCCCTCACCGGGCGAGACGGCCTGGGTCACGATCGACGGCGACGACAACGACCCGCGGCGGTTGTGGGCGTCGGTGGCGGCGGCGCTCGCCCCGCACATCAGCTTGCCTACGTCGAATTCGATCAAGTCTCCGCGTGCATGGTCGACGACCGAGCACACCAGTCTTGCGGCGGAGCTGGTGAACAACCTATACGCCATGCCGAACCCGATCAGGCTGATCCTCGATGACGTCGACGAGCTCACCGATCCCGCGCCGTTGCAGGGACTGCGGTTCCTGGTACAGCACCTCCCGCGCCAGGTTCAACTGGTGCTCTCGAGCACGTTCGACCCGCCGGTCGGGCTGAGCAGGCTACGGCTGTCCTCCCGGCTCCACGAGCTGCGCGCGGACCGCCTGCGCTTCACCCTTGCCGAGTCGGCCAGCCTGGTGGTCAGGGCAGGCTTGAGCTTGACGTCCTCGCAGGTGCAGCAGCTGCACCAACGAACGGACGGGTGGGCGGCGGGCATGCGCCTAGCCGTGCTTGCCATCGCCGACGAGCCCGATCCGACCAGGTTCATCGCGGAGTTCTCGGGAGACGAACGGCACGTCGCCGACTACCTCACCGCGGAGGTCCTGAACCGTCTGAACCCCGAGGCGCTGGCGTTCCTCCGTACCATCAGCATTGCGGACCCCATCTCCGCGGACCTGGCGGCGGAGCTGTCGGGCCGGGACGATGCGGGCGCCCTGCTCGATTCGCTCGAGCACGAGACGTCGCTGCTCACGTCCGTCGGCTGGCGGCGCGAGAGCTACCGTCTGCAGCCGCTGCTGCGCACCTACCTGCGCGCCGACCTGCGTCGCCATGGTCTGCGACAGCTGCACGAGCTGCACGCCGCGGCAGCACGCTGGTGGGCGGCAGGCCATGAGACAGTTCGCGCGCTTGAGCACGCCCGGCGAAGCGACAGCACTGAGCTGCTGTCCGAGCTCGTGCGGCGACACGCGATCGAACTGATCGTAAAGGGAGACTGGGTGCCGCTGCGACGCGTGCTCGATGACCTCGGCGGCGATGCGATCGCCAGCGACCCACAGCTTGCTCTTGTGTCGGCGATCACGAACCTCGACGTCGGCGACGTCAGCGCCGCTCATCGCGATCTTCGTCATGCCCGCGACGTGTGGCCCACCCACAGCACGGCCGAACTCCTCGTGCTGCGCAGGCTGGTCGAACAGCTGGTGTCTGTGGCGCTTGGGCAGAACCCGGAGCCTGCCAACGCTCTCGCAGCGGCCGCCGAGGAGGTGCCCGATGCCCCGGAGCTGGAGGCCCTCATGCGGCTCAGCCTGGGCGTGGCTCACCTTCGCGAGAGCGGAGACCTGGACGCTGCCCGGACGGAATTCGCCACCATGCTGAGCCTGGCGCACCGCTACCGGCTCGACTACCTCGCCATGCAGTCGCACACATGCTTAGGACTGGCCGCGCTGGGGGTCGGTGACCTGGTGGCCGTGCGTGAGGCTGGTCTGGCCGCCGCTGCGACTGCGGCCGACCATGGTTGGCAGGCCTCGGTCTGGTCCGCCGCGGCAGGCGTCATGCTCAGCTTCACCGAGCTGCAGCGGGCCGAACCCGCCGAGGCTGCCCGCCTCGCCGCCGCGGCGCGGGAGTCGAAGATCGCCGAGACCGCACCGGCGCTGTGGTTCGCGCTGGAGGTCGTACATGGCGCGGCGACCTGCGACAGCGGGGACAAGATGGGCGGGCTGTCAGCCATACAGCACGCGCGGTCTGACCTCGGAGACAATCACGCGGCGCCTCTCCTGCTTGCCGCCGCGGCGTTGCTCGAGTCGCGAGCGGCTCTGCAGCTTGGGCACCTCGCCGCCGCCAGGACGGTGCGGAGCTGGCTGGCCGACCGCACCGGCGACTGCGCTGAACTCGAACTCATGCGGGCCTGGACAGCCGAGGCGGAGGGCCACGAACCGCAGGCCCGTGCCCTACTCCGGCCCATTCTGGAGAGCGCGCAAGCCGCGCTGCTGCCGCACACACCGGTGGAAGCATGGCTGCTCGAGGCAGAACTGTGCCTCTCCGCCCGAGACAGGGGCGTCGCCCGGCACGCCCTTTCCACGGCATTGGGTCTCGCCAAACCGATCGACACCGTGCGGCCGTTCGCCATGGCCGGGCCCGGGGTCCGCGACCTGCTGGCGGCCCACCAGGGCAGCTTCGGTGCGTCCGACATGTTCGCCGCGCGGGCCCTCTGCGCCGCCACCGCTACCGCCACCAACACGGCGAAGGCTCTCAGTGAGCGCGAGCTGACCGTGCTCACCATGCTGCCGTCGATGCTGTCGCTCACCGACATCGCCACCGACCTCACCGTGTCGGTCAACACCGTGAAGAGCCACGTGCGCTCGATCTACACCAAGCTGGGCGTCGGCAGCAGGCGCGCCGCCGTGCTCGCCGCCCACGAGAACGGCTTGCTGACCATCAGCAGCTGATGCGGCCGCGCACACTCATCATGGGCATGCGTCTCCGGCCCAATCTCATGTGCGCCCTTCTCCCCAAGCCGGATGGCCCCGCTGGGCGGCCCCGGGCCATCACTCCCATCGGATGATCGGAGTACGGCATTGCGCTGGCGGGTCACTTCCGCGCCGCGCTGTCGGCGGCATTCTTGGCGTGGGCGACGGCCTCGGAGAGGTGCTGGCCGCCGACGCCGACGAGCGCCCGGCGCCACGGCGCGACTCCCTCGATCTCGATCTCGAGCGAGAAGCTGAGGAAGGTCCGGATCAGCACGATCAGGCCGAGGATGGCAACGTTCTCCAGGTTCGGCTCGACCGCCACCGTGCGCACCAGGTCGGCAGCCACAAGTATCTCGAGGCCGAGCAGCAGCACGCCGCCGAACGTCTCCCGGAGGACCTGGTAGGCGACTCGCCCCTGCCGGGTGCGCCGCCAGACCCGCCAGGACATCGCGAGCGCCAGCAGCAGGCCCAAGACGAGGACGGCCGCGCCGAGCACCTCGAAGGCCTTCGCGACGTCGTCCATGGCCTCGGTGAACGTCATCCCGCCTCCTCCTGGGCCGAGGTCGGCACCGGATCGGCGGTCGCGGCCGAGGCCGAGCAGGCCTCCTGCGCAGACCACGGGCTTGCGGCGTCGGACTGATGGATAGGTCGGCGAACATTCGGCAGCCGGGACGGCGCGCGCATGGCGGCGGGGCCTTGCGCATGTGGCCAAGCGCAGGGCCTCGCCGCAGCCGATGGGATCGCGCGCATCCGGGTTTGGCCGTGGTCGTCAGCGGTTGCGGCGTCCGACGCGCCGCGCCGTCCTGCGCGACGTCCGCCGGGCGACCCTGCGAGATCCGAACATGAGCCCACCTCTTCTCAGGATGCTTTGACCGACGCGGTCTCGAGGTCGTGCAGCCGCTTGGATTCCTCGGCGGAGACCAGGCCCAGCTCGACGAGATCCAGCGGGCTGATGAAGCCGTCGTCGATGCGGTAGCCCCCGGCCTCGGCGACGGCGTCGCGGAGCGGGATGGCCCAGGTGTGCTCAAGCAGGATCACCGCAGCGGCGCTGCCGTTGGGGATCTGCTCCAGCACGTCCCACGCGTCCTCGTCGGAGAACACCTCGATGCCGTCGGCGGCGGCTTGAGCGCCCGCGGCGGCGCCCCGTTCGAGGCCTTCCTCGCCCTCGATTCCCAGTCCGATGAGCGCTCCTACGACGGTGCCGACCTCAACTGCCTCGTCGTCGGTGAGGTTGCTGAGGTGGGATACCTCGATCTCGCCTGCGTCGTCCTTGTATACCGCCAGGGCGTCGATGACCTTGACCGTGTCGCTCGCGCGCAGCCGTTCCAGCTCGGCGATGATGGCGCCGTGGAAGTCGGGCTGCTGGAACCCCAGCACGATCATCTGTACGGGTCCGATTGTCATATCTCTCCTCGTCTTGTCATGCCGCTCCTTGCCGAAGCCGAGGGTGTCACTGGCTGTCGTCGTGCCGACGGATCGCCGGACGGTAAGCGTGGTCGCCGCGCCGAGTGGCCACCTCATCCGGTCCGGGTGAGCGTCCTGACCGTCCCGTCCGGTCACAGTGTCGCTGCATGGTCACCTCCATGCGCGGGCCGGTGGGCCTGCTCGCCCGCCCCAGGGGTCGTGACGGGATTCTGCACGTCAATTTGCGGTCGCCCGTCGAGGGTGATGCCGACGCAGTGACTGTCACGCAGACTGGCGTGACGATCGTCATCTGCGCCGGGTGTCGGACGCGAGGCCATCGGAATGCCAGTTCGCGGCGACTGTGCAAGCGCAGGCTTGCGCAGTCCCGCCGCTGGCGATGAGCGAATCGGGGCGCGATGCTCAGTCATCACGATCGACGCCGTCTCGAGGCGATCGAGCAGCAGCTGACGGCCGACGACCCACGCCTCGCCAAACGCTTTACCCGCTGGAAGCCGTCGCGGGCGTCGCGTTGGACCACGCTCCGCGTCCGGCTGACGATCGTGTTGGGCGCGGTGGGGACGCTGGCAGGGATCCTGTTGTGGAGCCCTGGGGTGTTCATCGTGTTCCTGACGATGCTGCTGGTCGGCTGGGCCTGGATGGTCCGCGGTAGGGCCCGCCACGCCCGCGACTGATTCCGACCTCGAAATTGGCAGCCGAAAACGGCCCCTATTCGTACGCGATCTCCCTCGCGTACGAATAGAGGCCTGTGCACTGATCAGTCGACAAACCACACATGGACGAGATCGCAGCCGCAAGACCCAAGCGATACGCGCCAAAGCCGGGCCTTCCGGCGCCCTCGGTCACGTCGCGGAAGGCACCGCCCGCCCGTCCGCGGTTGCCGTGGCGGCAGGCGCGGGCTGTGCGCCCAACAGCTTCGCCTTCGCGAGCTCGAACTCCGCGACCGAGATGGTCCCCCGGTCCCGGAGGTCGGCGAGCTTCCCCAGCTCATCGGCTGTGCTCGTCGCGCTTGCTCCCGCTGTCTCACGAACATATTGGCCGAACGCCTGCTCATTGCGCTGAGCTTGGGCCAGCGCACGCTCGTTCATCGAGCGACCACGCACAATCAGGTAGGCAAGGGCACCGAGCCACGGCACGAAGACCAGGAACAGTGTCCAGAGCGCCTTGCCCCACCCGGACAGCTCGTGGTCGCGGAAGATGTCACCAAAGATCGTGATCAACAACCATACCCACGTAAACAAGATCATGAACCAGAAGATGGACGCGATAACGTCCCAGAAGGTCATGTCGAACTCCTTTGTATGGGCCTGCAGGCCGCCGGAGGCGCGAGGCCGCCGCTGATGGGGGAAGTGTCGACCGGGCGCCAGCCAGCGGCATCACCCATCGCGGGCGAGCGTCGATACGGACCGCCGGGCAGGTCGTGCCGCCGACCACACCCCATCATCTGCCGTCGAATTCCAGCGCAGCGCGCTTAGCGTGCGCGAAGCGTTGGGGCCCGTCGCCAGGCTCGGCTCGGCGCTCTGTGGGAACGCCGGGACCCACGTCGTCCATGGCGATCGACGGGAGCCCAGCCGCCCCCGCATCGGGCAGACGGCGAAGTGAGACGACTTCGAGGCCCATTGCGCCGCACAAGGTCAGGAGATCCGCGAGGTCGTCCACCTCGGCGAGGTCCCCGAACACGATCGTCTGGGCCGGGATGGACGTGACAGCCAAGGTGCAGAACGCGCTGCGCTCACGCTCGGACAGCGTTCCGTTCACCCGGATCTCGTAACGCGCGGGCGCCATCGCATCCGTCCCCTCCAACATCGGTATCGGTCAGATCACGATGCGCCAGTGGCGCTGTCGCAGCATCGCCCGATCCGGATGGGCCGCGCGTGCCGCGGCATACCTGCCCGTCGGGTCGCCGCACCGGCGGGGGGCGGCGGAGCGACCGCTGGAACAGCGGGCCCGGAAACAGATGTGGTCACGCTGTGACGTTAGGTCGGCTCCCGACGGGCGGCGTCACCCGTTCTGGGCGATCGGAACTCGCGAACGTCGGCCGAGCGCGCTCGGCCAGGTCGTGCTCAGCGACGTCGAGACGCTTCTCGTCGAGATCGCGCACTGCATGCAAGGTATCCGGACGAGTCGGTGGCGTGCGGCGGCTGCCGCGGCGGACCGATCCGGAAGTTGCCAGGCCGCCGAACCGCTCGTGCTGACGAATGCCGCGGTCTGCAGGTCACCAATCAATCCGTGGTCGGCGATCGCCGCCTCGTTGCGTCTTGGCGGACCGGCTCCACCGTCGGGTGAGCACCTCGCGGCCGTCGGCGCGGCGTTCGGGTTGCGACCGTCACGGGACGGGAAGGGCCGACACCACAATGATGCCCAGCGCCTGGAACTGGGCGATGATGCCGTGCAGGTGCGACTCGTCGATCACGTCGCCGTCGAGGACGGTCTGCGGGGCGGCCTCGACGATCCGCATGTCGACGAACGCGGCCCGCGCCTCGTCCGAAAGCCTGCCGTCAACCCGGAACTCGTACCGCCTCGTTCCCATACTGCCTCATCTCGTTGGCCCGGGCTCGCGATGCCCGACGCGTACCATCCACCACGCACGGTGCCTACCTCTGCCGAGATGGGCATCGCCCGAGCCAGGTGAGCGTCGGGGTGGCCCGGACGAGCGGCAGCGTGCCGCCCGAAAGACGCACTCGACGGGATCGGCTGTGTTCTACGGTCGGTGGCGCCGCCCGGACATCGCCTATCGGCTGCAGAGGTCGATCATGCCCAGCGGGCCGGGCTTCAACAACCGAAGTCGTCACGCGGCGACCTCCTCCGGGGCAGCCACGCATAGTCCACCCCCTCAGCGCACGACCGGGTACCGCGGGTCCTGCCCTTCTCCGATCGGCACGATCACCCGCCCGAGGGGCACGAGCGACACCGGGACCAACTTCAGGTTGGCCCACGCCAGCGGGATTCCGATGATCGTCACCGCCAGTGCGACGGCGGTGATGATGTGTGCAAGGGCCAGCCACCATCCCGCGACGACGATCCAGATAATGTTGCCGATCGTCGAGGCAACGCCCGCGTCGGTGCGTTTCACGAGCTGGCGGCCGAACGGCCACAAAGCGAAGTCGGCCATCCGGAACGAGGCAAGGCCGAACGGAATCGTCACGATGAGGACGCAACAGATGATCCCCGCGAGTGCGTAGCCGAGGGCCAGCCAGAACCCACAGAGCAGTAGCCAGATCACGTTGAGCAGGGTGCGCATGGCGGTGTCCTCCCGAAAGTGCAGAGTCTCGCGCCCGTCGCGCGTACGTGCATCACCCGCGTGGGATGTTCACCCCCCGCGGATGAGGAACGGGCGAGGACAGGACGCCACGCTCGGCGGCAAGTGAGGATTCGCCGGAATCGGGCTCTTCGTCGGTGCCCGATGGGCGCGACGGGTTCGCGTGGGCCGGGATCGGAGGGTCCGGCGGCGGCATCCCGCAGCGGGCGCGGCGTCACGGACATCGAAGACCTCCACGGCTCGGTCGTCCTCGTCTCCGGGTCCACCGGCCGGAGCCGCAGCCGGGCAGGACCCCGCTCCCCCGACCGACCGCGACGGGGATACACCCAGACGAGGGCCTGGTCGAGGGGGCATTTGGATCAGCGTTGACATCACCTCGACATGCGGTTGGATGCAGGGATGATGCAGGTGGATCCGATCCTGCAAGCGCACCGCGGCCTCGTGATCAGCATCGCGGCGGTGGTGCCGCTCGCGGCCTGTGCGGTGCTGGGGGTGTTCCGCGACAGCATCGCCAACACGAACGCGGCCCTCGTTCTCGTGCTGCTCATCGTCGCGGCGGCCGCTACCGGCATGCGCGCTGCGGGGCTGGCCGCGGCGGTCTCCAGCGCGGTCTGGTTCGACTTCTTCCTGACCGCGCCTTACACCCAATTTGCCATCACCGACCGGGCAGACGTCGAGACCGATGTGCTGCTCCTCCTGGTAGGGCTGGCCGTGACCGAGATCGCGCTCTGGGGCCGTCGGCAGCAGGCCCGCGCGAGCCGTGAGCGGGGCTACCTCGACGGCGTGCTGACCACCGCGGCGGCCGTCGGCACCGGCCGTTCGTCCACCAGCTCGCTCATCGACGGCGTGCGCGACCAGATCCTCGATGTCCTGCAAATCGACGAGTGCCGGTTTGACGACGGGACCCTCCCGGTCCTGGCGACGCTCAACAACGACGCGACCATGACCTACGACGGCAAGCCCTACGACGTTCGTCGCAACGGCCTGCCTACGGACACGGAGATCGCCCTGCTCGTGCAGAGCGCAGGCGTGACCCGCGGCCGGTTTCTGCTGACGGCGGCGACCCAGGTCGTCAGGCCGACCATTGAGCAGCTTCGCGTCGTCATCGCGCTCTCCGACCAGGTCGGCGCCGCGTTGTCGGCCGCATCCCATCGTGAAGGCGAACCACCCGCAGGCGCGGCGGGTTGACCAGTCGAACGATCTATCTCACGCTGCTGAGGTCGGTTTCGTCGCCGGTGTCACTCGGCCGAGCTGCTGCGGAGGTCACAGCCGATCGGCGGGTACCGAGCCAGCCTTGGTCGCCGACGCCGAGGTGGTAGGGCACGTCAACAACGACGACGCCCGGGGTGAACAGCAAGCGTGCCTTGAACCGCAGGGCACTCTGGTTGTGCAACAGCTGCTGCCACCACTTGGTGAGCACGTATTCGGGGATGAAGACCATGATCACGGTCTGGGGGTCGGTGGCGCGGAGCCGCTTGACATAGTCGATCAGCAGGCGGTGCGGATCGCGGTAGGGCGCCTCCAGCACGGTGAGCCGGACCGGGATCGCGCGGTTCTCCCATTCTCGACGCAGTCGGGCGGTTTCGTCGTCCTCGACGCTGAGGGTGAGGGCGGTCAGGATGTCGGGTCGGATGGACCTGGCCAGGGCCAGCGCGCGCAGCGCAGGCTTGTGCAGCCGGGAGACCAGCACCAGCGCGTGTACCCGGCCGGGCAGGGTGACCACCGGGTCGTCAGGGTGCGGGGTGACCTCGGCGGTGACGCGGCGGTAGTAGCGGTTGGTGGCGCGCATGGCGACGAAGAGCACCACCATCGCGATGACCGCGATCCACGCACCGTGCTCGACCTTGGTCGCGAACACCACGACGAGGACCACCGCGGTGAACACCGCCCCGGCGCCGTTGATCACCTGGGAGCGGCGGATCGCCCGCCGCCCCGCGCGGCCTCGACCGGAACCCAACTCGCTGGTGACCGTCGCGGCATCGTTCGGCAGGTCGTGCAAGGCCCGCTGCCAATGGCGGATCATGCCGAACTGGGAAAGGGTGAAGCTGGTGAACACGCCGATGATGTAGAGCTGGATGAGGCGGTCGAGGTTGGCGTCGAAGCCGACGATGAGGGCGATCGCCGCCGCGGCGAGCAGCAAAACGCCGTTGGAGAACACCAGCCGGTCTCCGCGGTTGTGCAGTTGCCGGGGCAGGTAGCGGTCCCTGGCCAGGATGGAGGCCAGCCCGGGAAAGCCGTTGAACGCGGTGTTGGCGGCGAGGATGAGGATCGCCGCGGTAGCCGCCTGGAACAGGTAGAACAGCACCGAGCCGTCGCCGAACACCGAGACGGCGATCTGACTGATCACCGAGGGGTCGCCGTCGGGTAGCGCGCGGGCGTCGAGGGTGACGGCGAGCACGGTGATGCCGCCGAACAGGATCACGGCGATGATTCCCATCATGGTCAGGGTCGTTGCCGCGTTGCGCGCCTTCGGCTTCTGGAACGAAGGCACGCCGTTGCTGATGGCTTCGACGCCGGTCAGCGCAGTGCATCCGGAGGAGAACGCCCTGACCAGCAGCAACACCATGGCCGCACCGGCCAGACCGGTCGACGCGGGTATCGGCAAACCCGCGGTGGCGGCGGGCGGTAGTCCTACCGTCGCCGCCTTGACCGCGGCCCAGCCGAACATCAGCAGGGCGAGCCCGACGAAGGCGTAGGTGGGAACGGCGAACACGCGCCCGGATTCCTTGGTGCCGCGCAGGTTGGCGAGCGCCAGCACGATGATCAGTCCGATCGCCATCTCGACGGCGTAAGGGGACAGCGCGGGGAACGCGGAGGTCACGGCGACCACCCCGGAGGTGACGGACACCGCCACCGTCATCACGTAGTCCACCAGCAACGCCGCGGCGGCGGCCAACGACGCGGACTCGCCCAGGTTGTCGCGGCTGACCACGTACGCCCCGCCTCCGGATGGGTAGGCGAAGCAGGTCTGCCGGTAGGACGCGACCACCGTCACCAGCAACAGCGCCACCACCAGCCCGATCCACGGCGCCGACCGCAGCGCGACCAGGCCACCCGCGGCCAGCACGAGCACGATCTGTTCGGTGGCGTAGGCGACCGAGGAGATCGGGTCGGAACAGAAGACCGCCAACGCGATCCGTTTCGGCAGAAGCGTCTCCCCGAGATACGTGCTACGCAAAGGCCGCCCAACGAGCAGGCGCTTCACCACCTGAAACATGCCGTCAAGTGTCAGGCTCGGGAAGCGTGAACACGGCGTTCCCGCGCATCAGGAAAACGTCAAGATCGCCTCTTGACTTCCTTGGTACGTGGGCAGACCGGCGTCGGGCAGCTCAGCCGCTACTGCCCGGACGGGCTCCCGTCAAGAAGTCGTCAAGACCTCGCGCTGCCCGTGAAAAATGCGTGAACGCACCTGCCAGGCAATCGGCTCGGGGGCTTGACTGTCCTTCGCCCGGCATCCGGCCGTGGCATTGGACCAGGGAGTGGGTATGGCGCGCCGCTTAGGTGGGCGTTGCGCACGTTCGAGCGTGTTAGAGCAACAGGTCACCCCAACCGGCTTCGGGCTCGCCTTCGGATCGGTGGTGGTCGTGGGGGCGGCGTTGGTGGCGGGGGCGATACCTGCGTCGGCCGGTGCGGTGCGGCTGGGCGTCGTCGCGGCTTCGCTTGCCGGATTCGCTGCGTTGCCGATCACCGCGGCTGCTGCCGCCGGTACCGGATTGCTGGCGTTCCTGGTCTTCGACGGGTTCCTGGTCAATTCGTTGGGGCAGCTGTCCTGGCATGGCGCTGCGGATGGTTGGCGCCTCCTGACACTCGCCGTGGCGGTGGCTGCGGGATTCATCGCGGGCGTGGCGTACCGGGCGGCGAGTCGCTGGCTGCGGTGGCGGCGGTGGATGCTGTGGATCAGCGAAGAAGCGAGGCAGGCCGTCGATCGCGACGACGAACAGCCCGCGAAACCCAAAGGGGTCGTTGTGCACACAAGGGGCTTGACTCATGGCTGACGTGGTCTATGTGGTGTTGACGCTGGCGTTGTTTGCGCTTCTGTGGTTGTCCGTGCGGGCGGTGGAGAAGCTGTGAATATCGAAAATGTTGTCGGTCTGGTTCTCGCGGTCGGGCTGACCGCGTACCTGGTGGCCGCCTTGTTGCTTCCGGAGCGGTTCTGATGAGTGACACGACTGCGGGCATTCTGTTCATCGTCTCGCTGGTCCTGGCGTTGGCGTTGGCGTACCGCCCCTTGGGCGACTACATGTACCGGATCGTCACCTCGACCCGGCACCTGTGGCCGGAGAAGGTGATGTACCGGCTGGTCGGGGTGGACGCCGACGGCGAGCAGTCGTGGGGCGTGTACGCGCGCAGCGTGCTCGCGTTCTCGGCGGTGTCGATCCTGTTCCTGTACGCGTTCATGCGTCTGCAGAGCTACCTGTGGCTCTCGCTGGGCTTCCCGAACGTGTTCCCGTCCGGCGCGTGGAACACCGCGGTCAGCTTCACCACCAACACGAACTGGCAGTGGTACTCGGGTGAGTCCACGATGGGCCACCTGGTGCAGATGGCCGGGCTCGCGGTGCAGAACTTCGTCTCGGCCGCCGTGGGCATCGCGGTCGCCGTGGCGCTGGTTCGGGGTTTCGCCCGGAAGAACACCGACCGGCTGGGCAACTTCTGGGTCGATCTGGTGCGCATCGTGTTCCGGCTGCTGCTGCCGATCGCGGTGGTTGCCGCGATCGTGCTGATCGCCGGAGGGGCGATCCAGAACTTCTCCGCGGGAACCGACGTGCAGACCCTCGCAGGCGCCGCCCAGCACATCACCGGCGGGCCAGTCGCGAGCCAGGAGGCCATCAAGGACCTCGGGACCAACGGCGGCGGCTTCTACAACGCCAACAGCGCGCACCCGTTCGAGAACCCGACCAGCTGGACGAACTGGATCGAGAACTTCCTGCTGCTGGTGATCTCGTTCTCGCTGCCGCGCACGTTCGGCCGGATGGTCGGCCGCAACCGGCAGGGCTACGCGATCCTCGCCGCCATGGCGATCATGGCGATCGGCAGCGTCATCACCATCAACCTGGTGCAGGGTCTGCACGGGGGCACGGTGCCGATGGCGGTCGGCGCCGCCACCGAGGGCACCGAGTCACGCCTAGGGGTGCTCAACTCGGCCACCTTCGCCGCCTCGACCACGCTCACGTCGACCGGGTCGGTGAACTCGTTCCACGACTCCTACACCGCCATCGGCGGCGGCATCACGATCTTCAACATGATGCTGGGTGAGGTCGCGCCCGGCGGCACCGGATCGGGCCTGTACGGCATCCTGATCCTCGCGGTCCTGACCGTCTTCGTGGCCGGGCTGATGGTGGGCCGCACCCCCGAATACCTGGGCAAGAAGATCGGCGCCCGCGAGGTCAAGCTCGCCTCGCTGTACTTCCTGACCATGCCGACGCTCGTCCTGGTCGGCACGGGGATCGGAATGGCCACCGACTGGGGCAAGGCCGGAATGCTGAACTCCGGAGCGCACGGACTGTCCGAAGTGCTCTACGCCTTCACCTCGGCAACCAACAACAACGGATCGGCGTTCGCCGGGCTGACGGTCAGCGGCACCGAGTACAACACCGCGCTCGGGCTGTGCATGCTCATCGGTCGCTTCCTACCCATGGTGTTCGTGCTCGGCCTGGCGGGTTCGCTGGCCAAGCAGAACCCGGTGCCCGAGTCCGCGGGCACGCTGCGCACCTACCAGCCACTGTTCGTCGGCATGCTCGTCGGCGTCACCGTGATCCTCGTGGCGCTGACCTTCCTGCCCGCTCTTGCTCTCGGCCCGCTGGCCGAAGGTCTGTAGGAGGACCTCTCATGTCTGTCAGTACGGTCGAAGCGCTTCCGGCCGGACAGCCGCCGCAGCCCGGCGCCCCGCGCCGAATCTCCGGCGGGCTGCTCGACCCGAAGCAGCTGTGGCGCTCCACACCGGACGCGCTGCGCAAGCTCAACCCGGTGACGCTGTGGCACAACCCGGTCATGTTCATCGTCGAGATCGGGTCGGTGTTCACCACGGTCCTGGCGATCGCCCATCCCACCGTGTTCGCGTGGGTCACCACGATCTGGCTGTGGCTGACCGTCGTGTTCGCCAACCTGGCCGAGGCGGTCGCCGAGGGCCGGGGCAAGGCGCAGGCCGAGACGCTGCGCCGCGCCAAGCAGGACACCATGGCCCGGCGGCTGACGGCGTGGCCGGAGCTGACCGAGGAGTCGGTCCCGGCGACCGCGCTCCGGCGCGACGACGTCGTGGTGGTCGAGGCCGGACAGGTGATCCCCGGCGACGGCGACGTGATCGAGGGCATCGCCAGCGTCGACGAGTCCGCGATCACCGGCGAGTCCGCCCCGGTGATCCGGGAATCCGGTGGCGACCGGTCCGCGGTCACCGGCGGCACGAAGGTCCTCTCCGACCGGATCGTCGTGCGGGTCACCCAGCAGCCCGGTGAGAGCTTCATCGACCGGATGATCGCGCTGGTCGAGGGCGCCAACCGGCAGAAGACGCCGAACGAGATCGCCCTGAACATCCTGCTCGCCGCCTTGACGATCATCTTCCTGCTGGCGGTGGCGACACTGCAGCCGCTGGCCATCTTCTCCAAGGACGTCAACGCCGCAGCCCCGGACAGTGAGGCGCTGACCGGCAACGGTGTCACGGGGATCGTGCTGGTGTCGCTGCTGGTCTGCCTGATTCCGACCACCATCGGGGCGCTGCTGTCGGCGATCGGGATCGCGGGCATGGACCGCCTGGTGCAACGCAACGTCCTGGCGATGTCCGGTCGCGCGGTGGAGGCGGCGGGTGATGTGAACACGTTGCTGCTGGACAAGACCGGCACGATCACTCTCGGCAACCGACAGGCGAGCGCGTTCTTACCGGTCGACGGGGTCGACCCGAGGGTGCTGGCGAACGCGGCGCAGCTGTCCAGCCTGGCCGACGAGACCCCGGAGGGCCGCTCGGTCGTGGTCTACGCCAAGACCGAGTTCGGGCTGCGGGAGCGGCAGGTCGGGGAGCTGACCCACGCCAAGTGGGTGGCGTTCAGCGCGCAGACGCGCATGTCCGGGGTGGACATCACCGAGGACGGCAGCGTGCGCTCGGTGCGCAAGGGCGCGGCAACCGCGGTGATGAAGTGGGTGCGCGACAACGGTGGCCACCCCACCGGGGACATCGGGTCGATCGTGGACGGCATCAGCGCCTCCGGCGGCACCCCGCTCGTGGTCGCGGAGCTGCGCGGCGGCAGGCCCGGCCCGTGCGCTCGGTGTCATCCAGCTCAAGGACGTCGTGAAGGCAGGCATGCGGGAGCGGTTCGACGAGATGCGCCGCATGGGCATCCGCACCGTCATGATCACCGGCGACAACCCGCTGACGGCGCGGTCGATCGCGGCCGAGGCAGGCGTCGACGACTTCCTCGCCGAGGCGACGCCCGAGGACAAGATGGCGCTCATCAAGCGGGAGCAGGAGGGCGGCAAGCTGGTCGCGATGACCGGCGACGGCACCAACGACGCGCCGGCGCTCGCCCAGGCCGACGTCGGGGTGGCGATGAACACCGGCACGTCGGCCGCCAAAGAGGCGGGCAACATGGTCGACCTCGACTCGGACCCGACGAAGCTGATCGAGATCGTGGAGATCGGCAAGCAGCTGCTCATCACCAGGGGCGCGCTGACCACGTTCTCGATCGCCAACGACATCGCCAAGTACTTCGCGATCATCCCGGCCATGTTCGCCGCGGTCTACCCCGGCCTGGACGCGCTCAACATCATGCGGCTGCACAGCCCCACGTCGGCGATCCTGTCGGCGGTGATCTTCAACGCCGTCATCATCGTGGCGCTGATTCCGCTGGCCCTGCGCGGCGTGCGCTACCGGCCGTCGAGCGCGGCGGCGATGCTGCGCCGCAACCTGCTCATCTACGGCATCGGCGGCATCATCGTCCCGTTCATCGGCATCAAGCTCATCGACCTCGTCATTCAGTTCATCCCCGGGATCTCGTGATGCGACTCGCTTCTTGGCTCAGCCAACACCTCGCCGCGCTGCGCGCTCTGCTCGTGCTCACGGTCCTGACCGGTGTCCTCTACCCGCTCGTGGTGACCGCGGTCGCCCAGCTCCCGGGTCTTCGGGACCATGCCGACGGGTCGCTGGTCACCGTCGGTGACAAGACCGTCGGCAGCGCGATCATCGGCCAGGGCTTCATCGACAAGGACGGCAACCCGCTGGTCCAGTACTTCCAGACCCGGCCGTCCGCGGCGGGTGACGGGTACGACCCGACGGCCACGGCGGCGTCCAACCTCGGGCCGGAGAGCGTCGTGGACACGCTGCCCGACCCGGCCCTCGTCGCGGCCGGGAAGACCGACGACAACGCCAAACAGAGCCTGCTGACCCAGGTCTGCTCGCGCAGCGCCGCGATCGGCAAGCTGGAGGGCGTCGACGGGTCGCGGCCGTACTGCACCGCCGACGGCGTCGGCGCGGTCCTCGGGGTCTTCCACCGCGACGGGATCACCGGGCCGGTGACCCAGGTCGTCAGCCTCGACCAGGCCTGCCCGGCCAGTCCGTTCCTCCCGAGCTACCAAGGCGTGCGGGTGCAGTGCGCCCAGTTCGGCGTGGACTACTCCCGCGCCGTGGTCACGCCCATCCGCGGGGACGCCCCGGCCACACCCGCCGTCCCCGCCGATGCCGTCACCGCCAGCGGCAGCGGGCTCGACCCCGCGGTCAGCCCGGCCTACGCGCGGCTGCAGGCACCGCGCGTGGCGAAGGCCCGCGGCATCCCCGTCGACGCCGTGCTGCAGGCGGTCGACCAGCACACCACGGGTCGCACCCTCGGCTTCCTGGGTGCGCCTGCGGTGAACGTGGTCGAACTCAACATCGACCTGGACCGGACCTACCCGTTCCACGGATGACGCCGAGCAGGCCCCGAGGGGAGAGGAGCAGCCGATGACGGCCCGTGGTCAGCTGCGCGTCTACCTCGGGGCCGCTCCGGGCGTCGGCAAGACCTACAAGATGCTCGAGGAGGGCCACCGCCGCCGTGACCGCGGCACCGACGTGGTCGTCGGGTTCGTCGAGTGCCACGGCCGCCGCCACACCGAAACGCTCGTGGCAGGCCTGGAGGTGGTGCCCCGCCGCACGCTCACCTACCGTGGGACGACGTTCACCGAGATGGACGTCGACGCCGTACTCGCCCGTCGACCACAGGTCGCCCTGGTCGACGAGATGGCCCACACCAACGTGCCCGGCAGCCGCAACGCCAAGCGCTGGCAGGACATCCAGCAGCTGCTCGACGCGGGCATCACCGTCGTCACCACGGTCAACGTCCAGCACCTCGAGTCGCTCAACGACGTCGTCGCCCAGATCACCGGCGTGCCCCAGCGGGAGACGGTGCCCGACGCCGTGGTCCGGCAGGCCGAGCAGATCGAGCTGGTGGACATGACCCCGGAAGCGCTGCGCAGGCGCATGGCCCACGGGAACATCTACGGCCCCGACAAGGTCGACGCCGCACTCGGCAACTACTTCCGGGTCGGCAACCTCACCGCCCTGCGCGAGCTCGCCCTGCTCTGGGTGGCCGACAAGGTCGACGAGCAGCTCGACCGCTACCGGGCCGAGCACCACATCTCGACGACCTGGGAAACGCGTGAGCGCGTCGTCGTGGCGCTCACCGGCGGCCCGGAAGGCGAGACGCTCATCCGTCGGGCCGCGCGCATCGCGGCCCGCACGAAGGGCGCCGATCTCCTTGCCGTGCACGTGGCCCGCAGCGACGGCCTGGCGGGGGCGGATCCCGCCCACCTGGCCCGCCAGCGGACGCTGGTCGAAAGCCTCGGCGG
The DNA here is from genome assembly GCA_963736375.1 of uncultured Actinomycetota bacterium. GTDB lineage: Bacteria > Actinomycetota > Actinomycetes > Mycobacteriales > Pseudonocardiaceae > Pseudonocardia. Next base: position 164,681 of record CAVTOL010000014.1, on the reverse strand, counting down.
CACCTACCACCAGGTCGTCGGCGTGGACGTCGCCACCGCGCTGCTCGACTTCGCCCGCGGGGTCAACGCGACCCAGCTCGTGCTCGGGGCCAGCCGCCGTGGCCGCATCGCCCGGATCTTCACGCCAGGGGTCGGCGTCACCACGACCGCCGAGTCCGGCCCGATCGACGTGCACCTGGTCACCCACGAGCAGGTCAACCGCGGCACTCGGGCACTCACCCTTGCCCGCGGCCTGCCCGCCCGACGCCGCATCGCCGGATTCGTCGCGGCGGCACTCGGGCTGCCGCTGCTGACACTGGCGCTGACCCAGCTGCGCGGCGCGCTGAGCCTGCCCAGCGACATCCTCTTCTACTTCGGCGCGGTCGTCGCGGTCGCCCTGCTCGGCGGCCTCTATCCGGCGCTGGTCACCGCCGTCGCAGGCTTCCTGCTGCTGAACTGGTACTTCACGCCACCGATCTACGAATGGACCATCGCCAGCGGGGAGAACATCCTCGCCCTGGTGGTCTTCCTGCTCGTCGCCGCCGCCGTCAGTGCCGTGGTGGAACTCGCCGCCCGGCGCACCCGCCAAGCCGCGCGCGCCCGCGCCGAGGCGGAGACGCTGTCGACCGTCGCGGGGAGCGTGCTGCGCGGTAGCCGCCCCCTGCAAGCGCTGCTGGACCAGCTCCGGGAAACCTTCCAACTCACCGGCGTCACCCTCCTGGAACGCGTGCCCGACGTCCGCGGTCAGTCCGACGGTGCAGCACGACCCGGCGGCCTGGCGAGTCGCCGCCGCGGTCGGCGACCAACCCTGCCTCACCCCGGCTCAGGGGGACGCGGACGTTCTGGTCGAGGACGACGTCTCGCTGGTGCTTCGCGGACACCCCTTGGCCGCCGAAGACCGCCGGGTCGTCGAGGCGTTCGCCGCCCAGGCCGCGGTCGCGCTCCGGCAGGGGCGCCTCGAGGAGCGCGCCGCCGCGGTCGGCCAGCTCTCGGAGATCGACCGGCTGCGCACCGCCCTGCTCTCGGCCGTCAGCCACGACTTCCGCACGCCGCTTGCCTCGGCCACCGCCGCAGTGGACACCCTGCGCACACCGGACATCGAGTTCAGCGACGCCGACCGAAAGGAACTGCTCGACACCGCCAAGGAATCGCTGGAGCGCCTGCTCCGCCTCGTGGAGAACCTGCTCGACATGAGCCGCCTGCAAGCCGGAGCGCTGGCCATGTCCCCGCAACTGATCAGCCTCGGGGAGGCCATCCCCCGCGCCGTCGACGACATCGCCGACGAAGACCGCCAGGTGCGGATCCAGGTCCCCGACGAGTTGCCCGAGGTGTACGCCGACCCGGCCCTGCTCGAACGCGCCCTGGTCAACCTGCTGGCCAACGCGCTGCGCTACAACCCACCCGACCAGCCACTCCTCGTCACCGCCAGCGACCACGGCGGCCAGGTCGAGGTCCGCGTGATCGACCACGGGCCCGGCGTGCCTGCCGCCAACTGGGACCGGATCTTCCTGCCGTTCCAACGGCTCGGGGACCGCGACAACGCCACCGGGGTCGGCCTCGGGCTCGCACTGGCCCGTGGCCTGATCGAGGCCATGGGCGGCACCCTCACCCCGGATCACACACCCGGCGGCGGGCTGACGATGACCGTTAGCCTGCCCGCAGCCGAGCCCGCCGCGGGCGACCCCGACCAGGCCGCCGACCCCGCCATTCTGAATCGCATCGACAACTGGCGAAACGTCGGATGACCCGCATCCTGATCGTCGACGACGAACCGCAGATCCTGCGCACGCTGCGCATCAACCTGCAGGCCCGGCACTACGAGGTGGTCACCGCCGCCGACGGCGCCGAGGCGCTGCACTCGGCCGCGCGCGACCACCCCGACCTGGTCGTGCTCGACCTCGGCCTGCCCGACATCGACGGCGTCAAGGTGGTCGAGAAGCTGCGCACCTGGACCCCCGTCCCGATCATCATCCTGTCCGGACGGCTCGACAGCCGCGGCAAGGTCGCCGCCCTCGACGCAGGCGCCGACGACTACGTGACCAAGCCCTTCAACATCGGGGAGCTCCTCGCCAGGATCCGCGCGGTCACCCGCCGAGCCACGAGCGCCGACCCACCGCCTCCGGTGCGCATCGGCCGCTACACCGTCAACCTCGCCGACCGCCTTGTCCACGCCGACGACGGCGCGGCGGTGCACCTCACGCCCGTGGAGTGGCAGGTGCTCGAGGTGCTGGCCCGCAACCCCGGCAAGCTGATCAGCCAACGTCAGCTCCTCCAGCAGGTCTGGGGCATGACCTACAACACCGAGACCGGCTACCTGCGCCAATACATGAAACACCTGCGGCGGAAGCTCGAACCCGACCCCGCCCGACCCCGCCACCTGCTCACGGAGCCCGGCATGGGCTACCGCTTCCAGCCCTCGGCATCCCCATGACCGTGGCCGTCTCGACCCGCCGATGCCCGCGTCCCCCGATGCCGGCCGACGCGCGCCTGCCATGACGCACGTGATCGCGGGCGAGGAGCGGCACCGGCTCACCGCCATCACCGGCGTCGCCGCCCTCGGGCTCGACGCGTTGGCCTCCTGCGCCTACGGCCCGGAGGCGATCGTCATCGCCCTCGCGGCCGCGGGCGCCGCCGGGATCGCGTTCACGCTGCCGGTGACAGCGGTGATCGTCGCGCTGCTCGGCGTGCTGGTGCTGAGCTACCGCCAGGTGATCGCGGCCTACCCGGACGGCGGCGGCGCCTATACCGTATCCCGCGACAACCTCGGCCTCCGACCGGCAATGGTCGCGGCCGCGTCACTCGTCGTCGACTACGTGCTGAACGTCGCCGTTTCGGTCGCGGCCGGTGTCGCGGCCCTGACCTCCGCGTTCCCGGTCCTGCTGCCCTGGACGGTCGAGCTGTGCCTCGGCGTTCTCCTGGTGGTGGCCGCGATCAACCTTCGCGGCGTGGTGGCAGGCGGTCGGGCGTTTGCCCTGCCCGCCGTCGTCTTCGTCGGGTCGCTGGCCGTCCTGATCGTCGTCGGCCTGGCGCGGGGTGCCCCGCTCGCGCCTCTGCCCGCGGTGTCGGCGGTCAGCTCACCACGCACGGTCGGCATCCTGCTGCTGCTCGCCGCGTTCGCCAGCGGCTGCTCGGCCCTGACCGGCATCGAGGCGATCGCCAACGCCACGCCCTCCTTCCGTCAGCCGCGGCGGGCCAGAGCGCGCACCGCCGAGGCGGGGCTCGGGATCGTGCTGGGCGCGCTGCTGCTGGGTCTGGCCGCGGTCGTCCAGCGGTTCGGCGCGCATCCGGTCGAAGGGCGCACGCTGCTCTCCGTGCTGGCGGAGGGCTCCATCGGCACCGGGTGGGGCTATGTCGTGGTGCAGCTCTCGACGACGCTGCTGCTCGCCCTCGCCGCCAACACCTCGTTCGGCGGACTGCCGGTGCTCGCGGCGAAAGTCGCCGCCGACGGGGCGCTGCCGCACGTGTTCGGGCTGCGCGGGGACCGGCAGGTCTACCACGCCTCGATCATCGCCCTCACCGTGCTTTCCGCTGCTCTGCTGCTCGCCTCCGCAGGCCAGGTCAACGTGCTGGTTCCGCTGTTCGCGATCGGCGTGTTCGTCGGCTTCACCCTCTGCCAGGTCGGCATGCTGCGGCACTGGTGGCGCGACCGCAGCCCCGGTTGGCGGCCCCGGGCCGCGCTCAACGGGTTCGGCGCCGTGCTGACCGCGGTCGCGGCCGTCGTGCTGACCGTCGAGAAGTTCACCGAGGGCGCATGGCTGGTCGCACTGATCATTCCGCTGATGGTCGCGGGCTTCCGGATCGTCCGCCGCGCCTACGACCGGATCGACCGGGTGCTCGAGGTCGACGCCCGCCCGCAGCGACCCCGGGTCGAGGCGTCCGTCGTGGTCGTGCCGATCCTCGGGATCACCCGGCTCGCCGAGGAGAGCCTCTCGGCGGCGCTCTCGCTCGGCGACCGGGTCGTCGCGCTGCACGTCGTGCTCGGGGACGAGGCCGACGACCGCGCCGCGGTCGCCGACCTGCGGCGGCGTTGGGAGGACTGGCACCCCGACGTCCCGCTCGTCATGGTGTCCGGCGTCGACGAGCGGGGACGACCCAGCCGCGTCCTCGGCCCCGCGGTCGCGCAGTACGTGCGCGGTCTCGCAGAATCGGGCGACGAGCGGGTGGTGCTGCTCATCGGCGAGGTGGCACCCGACCACTGGTGGGAACAGGCGCTGTTCAACCGCCGCGGCGCCGTCGTCGCCCGTTACGTCGGCCGCTACACCGATGCGCTGGTCTGCAGGCTGCGGTTCCGGCTCCTGCCGCGACCGATATACGGTCCAGGTCGGCAGCGCCGCAGCCGGACACTCGTGCTGCCTCGCTCCGGAACCTCCGTCTACCCAGCCGCGCTTCTTGGGCTGATGGCCCCGGGCGGCGCCGGGCTTACCGGGTGGGCAGGGTTTCCTGCCCACCCACAACGCGTTCCTGGCCGCGGCGATGAGTCCGCGCGGCGCCCGTGGTCTCCAGACTGAACGTGTTCCAGACCACAGCTTCTGCCACACCACGGAGACCGCCATGACCACCACGACCACCCTCAGCGGACGCGACCGGGCCATCCTGCGCGCCGTGGCGGCAGGCGGGGCGGAGCTCCAGCTGGGCACCGCGCCCGACCTCTTCCTCGACGGCCGTTGCTGCTGCGACCAGTCCGCCGCCCACCACCTCGTCCGGGCTGGCCTCATCGCCGCCGCCACGCTGGGCCTCGTCGGCCAGCGCGTCGCCGCCGCCCTCACGCCGGCAGGCCACGAGGCGGTGGGCGCCTTCGCCCTCGCCGCCTAGCAGGTCCGACGATCGGGCTACGGCTCCGCGACGGTCTCGTAGGTGCGCAGGACCATGGCCCGATGCCCGGCGGTGAGCGCGTCGGCGAGCCGGGTGAAGCCGGACATAGCGCCGCCCGTGTCGCTCGCGGCCGCCTCCACGAGCGAGACCTCAGCACGCAGGGCAAGGGCTCGGGACGCGGCGGCGTCCGTCAGGTCCGCGGTGGAGGACCGGAAACCGGGGCCAAGGGTGGCACGCCCGGCGAGGGCCCGCCGGAACTGCGCAAGATCCGATCCTGTCGGCGCGACGGAATGCATCCAGACTCGCGGTCATGAGTGAGCAGACCGACGTCGTCGTCCCCCACGGGGACGTGCCGCTGGCGGTGCGGATCCACCGGCCACCGGACGCGGGCACCGCGCGCATGCCGACCGTGGTGTGCACGGGATCGTGGCTCGCCACGGACTACACGTCGGTGTTCGGCGGCGAGCCCGAGACCGTCGACGGCCCGGAGCTGGCCACGCGCTGGCGGGCGCTGCTGCCCGGCTTCGACGCCACGCAGCACTTCCTCGGCCCGCTGCTGCCCGCAGGGGAGAACACCGTCGAATGCAACGTGCGCGGCCACCATGCGCTCGATCACCCTCACCGCGAGCTACGAGACCGGGCCCCGCGAGCTGGTCGAGCGGGCGCAGCGCCGGGCCGCGTGACCGGGGACCGGGTCGCCGCGCGGTAGGCCGCGGGCGTGAGCCCGACGTGGACGCGGAACACGCGGCGGAAGTGGCTGAGGTTGCCGAAGCCCACCGCGCAGGCGACCCGCTCCACCGGCCACGGCGAGCTGCGCAGCAGGTGGCGGGCGTGGTCGATGCGGCGGGAGGTCACGAAGCGGTGCGGGGGCATCCCGACCGTGGCCGCGAAGCAGCGGGCGAAGTGGAACGGGCTCAGGTGCACCGCCGCGCTGAGCCGGTCCAGCGTCAGATCCCCCGCGAGCTCGCTCTCCACCAGGTCGTGGACGCGGCCGAGCGCCGTCCCGGACAGCCGCGAAGGCCGCTCCTCGGGCGCGTCGGCGGATCCGCCGTACGCGCGCAGCACGTGGCCAGCGAGCAGGTGCGCGAGGGTGCTGCTCGCCGTCTCGCTCAGATAGGCGCCCACAACGTGCGTGCGCCGCAACGTCGACGCCACCCCCAGCACGACCGGGTCGACCAGGCCGACCGCGGTCCGCTCGACCGGCCACGGATGGGCGTGGTCGGGTGCGCCCAAGGCGCGGAGCAGGTCGGGGTCGGGGTAGATCTCCAGCGCTTCGGTCGCCTCGCGCACCTCGTTCCAGACGATCTCGTCGCCGCCCGAGCAGATGACCGAGCCACCCGCGTAGGTGGCGCGGGCGGTGCGCGCGTGCGACCGGTAGACGACGTCGCGGTGGGCGCTGAACGAGACGCCGACCTGACCCGGTCCCGTGCGTGTCTCGTCGGCGTGCGGGGGCAGGGCCGCGTAGACCGAGGTCATCCCGGGCCAGGCCAGCCGTCCGGCGTGCGGCCAGCCGTGCCCGACCGTGTCCGCAGGGGTGGCCACGGCGGCAGCGTAAAGCGTCTCCGGGATCTCAGCTGCGCGAGCGGGTGGCCCCCCACCCCATGATCACCGGTTTGGTGCAGAAGGCGGCATATCCGGCCGTATTCGCGCCCAGCAGGCGATCACGGCGGGCGGGGCGGGGAGGTGCCGCTATACCGTTGAGCCACAGCGCGAGCGCCTCCGGCGGGCAGAATCCACCTCGGGGTGAAGGAGCGGGAATGGGCACCAGGGTCCTCGTTGTGGGCGGAGGGTTCGCGGGTTTCCATGCCGCCCGCACGTTGTCGCGCAAGCTGCCGCGCAACGCCGAGATCACGCTGCTCAACCCCACCGACTACTTCCTCTACCTGCCGCTGCTGCCGGAAGTGGCGGCGGGCATCGTCGAACCACGGCGGATCACGGTCTCGTTGACGACCGCGCTCCCCGGGGTGCGGCTCGAGCTGGGCGAGGCAACGAGCGTCGACGTCGAGAACCGGGCCGTCACCTTCCAGGATCCCGAAGGCGGCCAGGGGCGCCTGCCCTACGACCGGCTGGTGCTCGCCGCGGGCAGCGTCAACAAGCTGCTGCCCATCCCCGGGGTGGCCGAGCACGCCCACGGCTTCCGCGGCATCCCGGAGGCGGTGTACCTGCGCGACCACCTCACCCGCCAGATCGAGCTGGCCGCGAACACCGACGACCCGGCCGAGCGCACCGCCCGCTGCACCTTCGTGGTCGTCGGCGCGGGCTACACCGGCACCGAGGTGGCGGCCCAAGGTCAGCTGCTCACCGCGACGCTGGCCCGACGGCGCCGCAGGCTCGCCGGGCAACCGATGCGGTGGATGCTGCTCGACCTCGCCGACCGGCTGCTCCCCGAGCTGGATCCGCGACTGTCCACCACCGCCGACCGGGTGCTGCGCGGACGCGGTGTCGAGGTGGGGATGGGCATCTCGGTCGAAGAGGCCACCGGCGACGGCGTGCGGCTCACCGACGGCCGGACGGTGTCGACCCGCACGCTGGTGTGGTGCGTCGGCGTGCGGCCCGACCCCTTCGTCGACGGCCTCGGCCTGCCCACGCAGAAGGGCAGGCTGGTCGTCGACGAGTACCTCGCCGTGCCAGGACACCCGGAGATCCTCGCGTGCGGTGACGCGGCCGCCGTGCCGGACCTGACCCGACCAGGGAAGACCACGGCCATGACCGCGCAGCACGCCGAACGGCAGGGCAAGCTGGCCGGGCACAACGTGGCCGCCGCGCTCGGGCACGGAGAGCGCAAGGCGTACCTCCACCATGATCTCGGCTTCCTCGTCGACCTGGGAGGCGTGAAGGCCGCGGCGAACCCGCTCGGCGTGCCGCTGTCCGGGATCGTGGCCAAGGCCGTGACCCGCGGCTACCACCTCGCCTCGACGCCGGGCAACCGGATCCGCATCGCCCTCGACTGGGCGACCGACGCCGTGCTCCGACGGGAGATCGTGCAGCTGGGCCTGGTGGGCTCGTCCGCGATCCCGCTGGACACCGCCTCACCGGAGCTGCCGCGCGACCCGTGATCGAGCCCACGGGACGCGCAGGTGTGAACCCGGTCGGGCGGGGAACGCCTCCCCTCGTGCAACCGTCGTCTCTGCTGACCGACCGACCGGGCCCGGCAGCAGGCGGGCGCCCCGGCGCCCGGCTGGCCGCCATGCTGCACGACGGTGAGCTGGCGCTCCCCGATCCCGGCGGCGGCGACACCGTCCGCCGGTGGGCGACGCTGGCCCGGTGGGGGCGGCAGGACCTGCCGCTCGCCCGGCTGGCCGAAGGGCACGTCGACGCCGTGGCGATCCTGCGCGAGCTGGGCGCCCGACCGCATCCGGACGCCCGCTACGGCGTGTGGGCGGCGCGGCCTGGCGGCGTCGGCGCCCGGCTCACCGGCGGTGCCGGGCAGCTGCGGCTCACCGGCACCGTGCGGTTCTGCTCGGGCTCCGGCGACCTCGACCGCGCCCTCGTGGTCGCCTCCCACGAGGGAAGCACGATGCTGGTCGACGTCGCGCTCGACCGCTCGCGGATCGGGGTCGACCCGAACTCGTGGGCGGCGCAGGGCATGCGGGCGAGCGAGACCTTCGACGTCACCTTCGACGACGTGCCCGTCACGGCAGAAGACGTGGTCGGCACGCCCGGCAGCTACCTGGAACGCCCTGGCTTCTGGTGGGGCGGCGGGGGCGTCGCCGCGGTGTGGCTCGGCGGGGCCGCGGGCGTCCTCGACGACGTGCTCGACCGTCCCGGCCGCATGGACGAGCACCGCCTCGCGCACGTCGGTGCGCTGCACGCCGAGCTGCAGGCCGTCGACGCGCTCCTCGTCCGCACGGCCGACGAGATCGACGCCGACCCGAGCCACGCCCACCGCACGGCCGTGTGGACCGCCAGGGCCGCCGCCGAACGGGTGTGCCGCAGCGTGCTGGACCGCGCGCCGGTCGCCGCGGGCGTGACGGGCATGGCCGACTCCCCGACCCTGGCCGCCCGGCTCGCCGACCTGCAAATCTTCGTGCGCCAGCATCACGGCGAGCGCGACCTCGCGGCGTTGGGCGCGGCCGTCGCGGAGGCCCGGTGATCACGTCCCCCGCGGCGTGGGCCGACGCGATCGACCAACACGCCGTGCCGTCCCTGTGCCCACCTCCCGGGCGGGTGCTGGTCGTCGCCGCCCATCCCGACGACGAGACCCTCGGCGCGGGTGGCTTCCTGCACGCGGCCAAGGCGGCCGGGGCGCGGATCGAGCTGGTCGTGGCCACCGACGGTGAGGCCGCGTTCGGCGCACCCGACCCGGAGCTGGGCCGGATCCGCTGGGCCGAGCTCGCCGACGCGCTCGACGCGATCGGGCTCGGCGAGGTCGTCGTCCACCGCCTCGGTCTGCCCGACTCCGGGCTCGCGCAGCACGTCGACGACCTGACCGACGCCCTCGCGCCCCTCCTGGCCGACGCGGACTTCTGCCTGGCGCCCGTGGGTGGGCGACCCGCATCCCGACCACGCCGCCGCCGCGCGCGCCGCGCTGGCCGTCGCGCCGGTGCAGGCCCACCGTTGGGCGTACCCGATCTGGACCCTGCCCTGGTGCCGCCCCGACGACGCCGCCGTGCCGTGGCCGCACGCGGGCGTCTTCACACTCGACGCGGACGCCATGGCGGCCAAGCGGCGCGCGATCGCCCGGTTCGCCTCGCAGGTCGCGCCGACGCCCGCAGGCGCGGCGCCGATCTTGCCCGCCGACGTACTGGCCCACTTCGACGGTGGCCGCGAGCTGTTCTTCCGGACGCCGCCCAGCGCGTCCGCCCCGGTCAGCCGGTTCGCCGAGCTGTACGCCGCCGACGCCGACCCCTGGCGGACCCGGACCAGCTGGTACGAGCGCCGCAAGCGGGACGTCGTGCTCGCCTGCCTGCCCCGCGAGCGGTACGCGCACGCCGCCGAACCCGGCTGCGGGCTCGGGACGCTGACCGCCGCGCTCGCCGCGCGCTGCGACCGGGTCACGGCGTCCGACCCGGTGCCCGCGGCCGTCGACGCGGCGCGCGCCGCCGTCGGGTCCGGCGTGGACGTGCTGGCCGCCGCCCTGCCCGACCCGGCCACGCTCCCGGCCGACGCCGATCTCGTCGTGCTCAGCGAGGTGCTCTACTACCTGGCCCCCGAGGACGTCGCGCCTGCGATCGACCGGATCCCGGCGGGCGCCGACGTCGTGCTCGTCCATTGGCGCGGCTGGGCCGCCGAGGCACCCCGGGACGCGGCCGCGACCCACCGCCAGCTCACCGGGGACCCGCGGTTCGCCACGCTGGTCGAGCACGTCGACGAACAGTTCCTCCTGCACGTGCTCCGCCGTCGATGACCTGGCGCGTCGGCATCGTGATCCCCGCGCGGGACGAAGAGGAACGCATCGGCGCCTGCCTGGCCGCCGTGACCGCCGCGGTGGCGCGGTCGGGGTGTCCGGCCATCACGTGCGTGGTCGCCGACCGCTGCACCGACGCCACCGCGGCGCGGGCCCGCGCGGCGTGCGCCGACGTCGTCCTCGTGAACCACCTGCCGCGCCACGTCGGTGACGTGCGCAACATCGGCTTCCGGCACCTCTGCGCACGGCTCGGCGCGGTGGCCGAACGGACGTGGCTGCTCAGCACCGACGCCGACACCGTGGTCCCACCGACCTGGGTGCTCGACCACCTGCGCTACGCCGCGGCGGGCGCGGACGCCGTCGCGGGCGCCGTCGACCTCGACGACCCGCACGCGCTGCCGCCCGACGCGCTCGCCCGCTACACCGCACTGGTCACCCGCCGGGTCGCCGGGCGCACGCACGGCCACGCCTACGCGGCGAACCTCGGGGTCCGCGGCTCGGCGTTCCAGCGGGTCGGCGGATTTCCCCCGGTCGCGTACGGCGAGGAGCACGCCCTCCTGATCCGGCTGCGCCGGGCGGGCCTGCACGTGGTGTCGCCGACCGACGTCCGTGCGCGCACCAGCGCCCGCAGGGTCGGCCGGGCCGATGGTGGCCTGGCCGACCTGTTGGGGAGCCTCGCGTAACCGTCAGCCGGGTGTGCTGAACGACCGCTGCGCCGCGGCCAGCCGAATGGCCTCGACGCGTTCGCGCTGGTCTCGCGCCCGCTCGGCGAGGCCCACGAGGTCGACCTCGCCGAGCTGCGGGTAGGCGGGCACGAGGGTGCGCAACGTCTGCCACAGCGCGTGCTTGCCTTCGATGCCCATCGCGAGCGTCTCGGCCTCGAGGAGCACGCTGAGGTGCCCGCTTCCGGTGAGGGGTTCGGCCACGGCGAGGCGATGGGCCTGGCCCGCGACCCAGCCCATCGCCTTCTTGATCCCGTGCCCGCCCTCGCCGACCCGTTCGATGATCTTCCGGAGCTCCTGGCGGTCGTGTTCGATATCCGTGACGAGCTGCGCGGCGGTGTCCGCGTCGGGGCGGTCGGTGACGTGCTGGCGCAGCCGCTCCGCCGTCTCGACCCCCGCGTTCGCGCCCGCCAGGTGGGCGTTCAGGTAGGTGCCGAGCAGCTCGGCCGACGTCATGTGGTCGCCGACCGCGCTGCGTCCTCCTCGGTGTTGGCATCGGCGGTGCGCAGCGTGCCGTCGGCGTTCTCCAGGTGGGCGCGCACGAACCAGTGGTACTGCTCGAGCTCACCGGCCTCCGTGATCAGCAGGTCCTGGGTGACCGGGTCGGGCTCCTCGGTCTTGTCGATCGCGGCGCGGTGGTCGGCGATCACGCCGGAGTAGACGAGATCGAGCGCGCCGAGGTGGGCGATGGCGTCGGCCCGACCGACCGAGTAGTCGTCCCAGCTGCGAGCGGCCACCAGTGCGCCCGGTGTGCCGCTCGGGGAGCCGCCGAGGGTCGCGATGCGCTCCGCGACGTCGTCGACCATCGCCCGTACGCCGTCGACCTGCGGATCGAGCATCGTGTGCACGGCGATGAAGTTCGGGCCGACCACGTTCCAGTGCACGTGCTTGAGGGTGAGGGCGAGGTCGTTCAGGGCGTTCAGCCGGTCCTGAAGCAGCTCGATCACCTCGCGGGCGGCGTCGGGCTTCATGCCGGGCACGGTGTAGTTCGGTGTCGTCATGGTCATCGGCGTACCCAGTCCGGCTCGTCCCACACGTCCGGTCGTGGACACGGCGGCGCCGTCCCGGAAATGATCGCCACATGAGCACGCTCCTCGACACGCTCGACGACGCCGAGCGCGCCCGCGTACGCCCGACGACGGCGGGCTTCGTCGCCCCGATGCTCGCCACGCTCACCCAGGACCGCTTCACCGACCCGGCCTGGATCTTCGAGCGCAAGCTGGACGGCGTGCGCGCGGTCGCCGTCCACACCGCGCGGGGGGCGTCGCTGTGGTCGCGCACCGAGAAACGGATGGACGGCACCTATCCGGAGCTGGTGGACGCCATCGCCGCCCGCGCCCCCGCCGACACCGTCCTCGACGGCGAGATCGTCGCGTTCGACCACGGCCAAACCAGCTTCGAGCGCCTGCAGGGACGCCTCGGCCTGCACGATCCCGCCGCCGCGCTCGCCACCGGCATCGCCGTCTACCTCTACTTGTTCGACATCCTCGTCCTGGACGGGCACGACGTCACCGCGCTGCCGCTGCGCACCCGCAAACGGCTGCTGCGCGACGCCGTCGACTTCGGCGACCCGCTGCGGATGAGCACCCACCGCAACGCGGACGGCGAGGCCTACCTGCGCGAGGCGTGCCAGCGCGGCTGGGAAGGCCTGGTGGCGAAGCGCGCCGACGCCCCCTACCGGCCAGGACGCCGCTCGCCCGACTGGCTCAAGCTCAAGTGCGTGCACGAACAGGAGCTCGTCGTCGGCGGCTGGACCGACCCGCAACGCTCCCGCACCGGGTTCGGCGCCCTGCTGGTCGGCTACTACGCCGACGGCGGGCTGCGCTACGCAGGCAAGGTCGGCACCGGCTTCGACCACCGCATCCTCGCGGATCTCAGCGCCCGCTTCCGCGACCTCGCCGCCGACCGCTCCCCGTTCGCCGAGCCGGTCCGCGAGAAGGGCGCGCACTGGCTGCGGCCCGAGCTCGTCGCGCAGATCGGGTTCAGCGAGTGGACCCGCGACGGCAAGCTGCGCCACCCGCGCTACCTCGGCCTGCGCGACGACAAAGATCCGCGGGACGTGGTGCGCGAGGAACCCGCGTAGCCGGGCGTTTCGCCCGTCCCCTCGTGGGCACCCCGGAACCATGCGCCCGTTCGACGAGATCAACCGGCTGGAACGCGCCGAGTGGCTGGACCGCCCCGCCGCGGCGGCCCGCACGGTCGTCCAGCGCGTCCTGCGCCACCAGGGCGTCAAGGACGCGCTGCACGGCGTGTGGCTCGGCCACCCGTTGCATCCCGGCGCGGCACAGTTCGCGTTGGGATCCTTCACGTCGGCGGCCTTGCTGGATGCCCTGGGCACCACACGGTCGGGCAGCACCCGGCTGATCGCGGCCGGGCTGGCGGCGGCGCTGCCGACCGCGGTCAGCGGCTGGGCCGACTATGCCGACGCGCACGAGGACCAGCAGCGCGTCGGCCTCGTGCACGCGGCGACCAACGGGACGGCCGTCGCGCTCTTCGCGGCGGCGTTGGCCGCGAGGGCGCGGGGCGGCAGCGGACGGTTCGCGTCGGTGGCGGGCGGGGTCGTCGCGGGCGTCGGGGCCGTGCTCGGTGGCCATCTGGGCTACCGGCAGGCGTTGGGCGCCAACCACGCCGAGGACATCACGCACATCGGCCCCGCCGAATGGCAGCCGTTGGGCACGATCGCCGAGCTGCCCGAGGGCGAGCCGGTGCGGCGCCGCGCGGGCCGGGTGGACGTCGTCGTGGTCCGCAGGGGCGCGGGCGTGACCGTGCTGGCCGACCGCTGTCCGCACCTGTCGGCGCCGCTGTCGGACGGCGAGCTCGTCGAAACCGAAGGGGAAGCCCGGCTCGTCTGTCCCTGGCACGGTTCGCAGTTCCGGCTCGCCGACGGATGCGTCGTGCACGGGCCCGCCACGGCGTCGGTGCCGCGGTTCGAGACCCGAACCGTGGGGCAGAGCGTGGAGGCGCGGGTCGTGCCGATCCCGGGGGTCGAGGCGCTGCACGATCCGCCCTCCCGGGATCTGCAGCACGACCTGGCCGTCGCGAACGACGCCGAGCTATAGCGCCCCGCTACCTACCGAAGATCGCCGAGATCGGTGCCTGAGGTGCACCAGCGCACGTCAGGCACCACACTTGGCGATCATGTGCGCCGCACTAGCCGACGACGCCGCGGTCGTGCAGGCCCGCGATCTCGGCGGATCCCAGCCCGAGCACGTCGGTGAGCACCGCGTCGGTGTCGCGGCCCAGCGTGGGCGCGGCGCCCGACGCCCCGTGCTCGCCGTTCCAGCGCAGCGGGGAGCGGGCGGTGATGCCGGTCGCGCCGTCGGGCAGCGCGAGGTCGGCGAGCACCGGGTGGGCGCCGCCGCGGTGGGCGGCGACCACGTCGGTCATCCGCTGGTAGCGGCTCCACAGCACGCGGGCGGCGTCGAGCTCCTCGGCGACGCTCTTCGAGTCGCGGGCCAGGAACCACGGCTTGAGGATGGCGGCGATCGTGTCGCGCAGCCGGTAGCGGTCCGACTCCAGGGTGAGGTCGGCGCCCAGGGCCTGTTCGAGCGCCGCGAACACCGCCTTCGTGCCGGTGACCGACGTCAGCGCCGTCCATTGGCCTGGCGTGAGCGCGACTACCATCACCCGCTGCCCGTCCGAGCAGGCGAAGTCCACCCCGAACGAGCCGTAGACGTGGTTGCCGTGCCGCGGGCGGTCGTGCCCGCGCTCGGCCGACTCCGACAGCCAGCCCAGGTTCGCCACCCCGGCCAGCGCGACGTCCGCCAGCGCCAGCTCGACGTAGGCGCCCCGGCCGGTGCGGTCGCGGTCGTAGAGGGCAGCCAGCACGGCGGTGGACACGGAGAGCCCGGCCACCAGGTCCCACGCCGGGAGCACGTGGTTGACCGGGGCGGCGCTATCCTCGCTGCCGGTGATCTGCGGGACCCCGACCTCGGCGTTGACGGTGTAGTCCACGGCGGGCCGCCCGTCCGGGTAGCCCTGCACGCGCACGTGGATCAGGTCGGGGCGCCTCGCGACGAGCGCCTCGTTGGCCATCCACCGCCTGCCGACGATGTTGTCCACCAGCACCCCGCACGCCGTGATCAGGCCCGTCACCAGCTCGCGGCCCTCGTCGGAACGCATGTCGACGGTCACCGAGCGCTTGCCCTTGTTCAGCGACGCCCAGTAGTACGACTCGGCGTCGTCCGGGCCCGACCCGACCCCGACGACCGGCCAGCGGTGGTGGTCGGAGCCGCCGCCGAGCGGGTCGATGCGGATCACCGACGCGCCGAGCTGCGCCAGCGTCATCCCGCCGGTGGGGCCCGCGACGAAGCTCGCGCACTCGACGACCCGCAAACCCGTGAGCGGCCTCACGCGGCCGCCTCGGACCGCGCGATGCACAGGGTGTGGCGGGCTTGGCGAGGGCGCGGCTCGGGCAGCATCGTGGTGAGGATACGCAGCCCGGTGGGCCCGGCGGGGCGACGACCAGACCCGGGTCGTCGTCTTCAGAAGCGCGGTGGGCGGCGTTCGCGGTGGGCGGCGAGCCCTTCCCGCACCTCGGGGCCGCCGAATCCGTAGAACTCCAGCGCGAGCGAGGCGTCGAAGATCGCGCCCGCCAGCTGGCGGTACCAGCCGTTCAGCGCCTGCTTGGTCGATCGGATCGCCAGCGGGGCGCCGCACGCGAGCTCGTGCGCGACCTCGCGCGCGGTCGGCAGCAGGTCGGCGTCGTCGGCGACGCACAGCGAGACGAGGCCGATGCGCTCGGCCTCCTCGCCGGTCAGCGGCCTGCAGGTCAGCAGGTAGTACTTGGCCTTCGCCATGCCGCACAGCAGCGGCCAGCAGACGGCGGCGTGATCGCCCGCGGCCACCCCGAGCCGGGTGTGCCCGTCGATGATCTTCGCGGTCCTCGTCACCACGGAGACGTCGGCCAGCACACCCGCAACCAGTCCCGCGCCGACCGCGGGGCCGTGGATCGCCGAGACGATGGGCTTGCTGCAGTCGATGACGTTGTAGACGAGGTCGCGGGCCTCGCGCATCGTGCGGGTGCGCGCGTCGAAGTCCGTCGTGAGCTTCTCCACCAGGTCGAACGAGCCGCCCGCCGAGAAGCCCTTGCCCTCGCCGCGCAGCAGGATCGCCTTGACGGCCGGGTCGGCGTCGAACTCGCGCCAGATCTCGGCCAGTTGGGCGTGCGCGGGCTCGCTCACGGCGTTGAGGTGGGGCGCGTCGAGCACCAGCTCGATCACGCCGTCGTCGTCCGGCCCGTCGACCCGCAGATCGGCGAAGCGCGCGTAGCGGCTCATGAGGGCGACCTTTACACACGTCAGGCGCGGGCCCCACATTGCAGGAATGTCACCCTGCTGCCACTGAACAGCAGGAGGGTGACATTCCTGCAGTCCGAGGCGCCCAGGCCGTCCGGGTCCTAGGTTGACGTCCATGAGCAGGCTGGTGGTCATCGGTGGCGACGCGGCGGGCATGAGCGCGGCCAGCCAGGCGCGCAAGCGGCGCGGGCCGGACGAGCTGCAGATCGTGGCGTTCGAGCGGGGACGGACCACGTCCTACTCGGCGTGCGGCATCCCCTACTGGATCAGCGGCGACGTCGAGCGCGAGGAACAGCTGGTGTCGCGCTCCCCCGAGGCGCACCGGCGCAACCACATCGACGTCCGCACCCGCACCGAGGTGATCGGCATCGACCTGGCCGAGCGCCACGTACAGGCCCGCGAGCTCGACACCGGTCGCGAGTACGCCGAGCCGTTCGACGACCTCGTCTACGCCGCGGGCAGCGTGCCCGCGCGGCCCCCGGTGCCGGGCATCGACGCCTCCGGCGTGTACGGCGTGCAGACCCTCGACGACGGGGCGGCGCTGCGGGCCGCGCTCACCGAGGACGTGCGCCGCGTCGTGATCGTCGGCGGCGGCTATATCGGCCTCGAGGTCGCCGAGGCCTGCCAGGTCCGCGGGCTTTCCGTGACGGTCGTCGACCGCTCGCCCACCCCGGTCGGCATGTTCGACCCCGACATCGGGGCGTTCATCGCCGACGCCGTGCGCGGCCTTGGCATCGAGCTGGCGTTGGCCGACGCCGTCGTCGAGATCGTGACCGACCAGGACGGCCGGGCCACGGGCGTGCACACCGCGTCCGGGCGGAAGCTGCCCGCCGATCTCGTCGTGCTCGGGCTGGGCGTGCGGCCCAACGTCGCGCTGGCCCGCGACGCCGGGATCCCGCTCGGCCCTTCGGGCGGCATCGCCGTCGACCACCGCATGCGCACCCAGGTGCCAGGCGTGTGGGCGGCGGGCGACTGCGTCGAGTCGATCCACCGCCTGTCCGGTCAGCGCGTGGTCGTGGCCCTGGGCACACACGCCAACAAGCAGGGCCGGGTGGCGGGGGTCAACCTCGGCGGCGGCTACGCCACGTTCCCCGGTGTGATCGGCACCGCGATCACGAAGGTCTGCGACGTGGAGGTGGCGCGCACCGGGTTGTCCGAGGCCGAGGCCGAGGCGGCCGGGTACCGCTTCGTCAGCGCCGCGGTCGACTCGACGACCAGGGCGGGCTACTTCCCCGGCGCCCAGCCGATCCGGGTCAAGCTTGTTGCCGAGAAGCGCACGGGGCGGCTGCTCGGCGCGCAGGTCGTCGGCCGCAACGACGCCGCCAAACGCATCGACGTGCTGGCCACCGCGATCTGGAACGAGATGCACGTCGACGACGTGCTCTCGCTCGACCTGTCCTACGCGCCGCCGTTCTCCCCGGTGTGGGACCCGGTGCTGATCGCCGCGCGCAAGGCGTTCGACGCCGTGGAGGCCGACTGGTTCACGTGAGCACGCCTGCGGCGCCGTGCCGACACCGCGGCCGGTCAGCGGGCCCGGCTGCGGC
This sequence comes from uncultured Actinomycetota bacterium, assembly GCA_963736375.1. Classification (GTDB taxonomy): domain Bacteria; phylum Actinomycetota; class Actinomycetes; order Mycobacteriales; family Pseudonocardiaceae; genus Pseudonocardia. Next base: position 146,980 of record CAVTOL010000014.1, on the reverse strand, counting down.
GCAGCCAGAGGAACAGCAGCATCAGCGGCAGGACCAGCCCGCCGATCCCGAAGAACACGAATGACGGCATGCCGTCGATGTTGTCGACCAACCAACCGAAGTTCTGCCCGAAGAACCCGGTGACGAACGTCAGCGGCAGGAACACGGTGGCGAGCACGGTCAGCTGCTCAATCGTGGTGTTCTGCCGCACGCTGACCTTCGTCTGCTCCACCGAGATCACCGCCATGTTGGCCTCGAGGATGGTGCCGAGGAGATCGCGCTGGGCCGAGACCTCCTCGTTGACCAGGAGGAGGTGGTCGCGCACGTCCCGCAGGTACGGGGCGAGGTACGGATCGGCCTCCCGTTCGAGGGTGCCCACCACGGCCAGCAGTGGATGCACGGCGCGGTAGAAATCGGTGGCCTCGCGGCGCAGCGAGTAGATCCGCTCGGTCGGCGCCACGCTGCCGCTGAACACCATGGCCTCGATCTGGTCGATGTCGCGTTCCAGGCCCGCGACGACCGGCGCGTACGCGTCGACCACGGAGTCGAGGATGGCCCACAGCACGGCCGGGGTGCCGAGGTCGAGCAGGTCCGGCCGTTGTTCGAGCCGCGCCCGTGCGCCGCGGAGGTCACTGGCGACGCCCTGGCGCACGGTGATGACAAACTTCGGCGACAGGAAGACGCTGATCTCGCCGAACTCGACCTCCTCGGCCGCGTCGTCGTAGCGGGACGTGCGCAGGATCACCAGCTGCACCTCGCCGTCGTAGGACTCGACCTTGGGTCGCATGTGGAAGGTCTGCGCGTCCTCGACGGCGAGTTCGTGCAGGCCGAAGCACTCGCGCACCCGGTCGAGCTCGTCGGGCGCGGGCTCGAACATCCCCAACCAGACGAAGCCGCCCTCCTTGTGACGGGCCGCCGCCTCCTCGACCGGCACCGGGCCAACGCCCTGGCGGCACCCGTCCCGATAGTGCGCGCAGTCGATGATCATCGGGGCCGCCTTCCGCAGACGTAGTGCTTGCGGCAGATTATGAGCGATCGCCGGGCGACTGCAGCGAAGAAAGCGGCAATCGCGACGAAATGGGCTTTTGTCGGATTTCCGCGGCAAAGCGATTCTCAACGACGACCCAAAGGAACTTGGAAAATACCGGGAAATGCGGCACCGCGTTCACGTTTCTCGATCAGCGACGACGGCAATGGCACGCTCGCGTTCACCGCCACGGCCGACGGCCACACGGCGGGCGGGGCCGCCCCCGGTGCCCGCCGCGTTCGCCGGGGCCCCGGTCCGCTTCCAGGCGGGCGACTACCAGCAGGCCGACTCCGCGGGCGGCGGCGCGGGCGGCGACGGCGCCCGGCTGACCTTCCATGCCCTCAGCGTCGGCCCCTGAAGCGGTGTGCCAGGGTGCTGCCTACCGCGTCCGGTGTCAGCGGCCGCGCCCGTCGCTCTTCGGGGGCATGGCCATTTTCGTAGGAGGTCGGTGATGTTGGGCTCGCCGCTGCTGGGCGCGGCCGTCGGGCTGGTGCTGCTGTTCGCGACCACCTCGCTGCTGTGCTCCGGCATCACCGAAACCCTCTCGAATCTGTTCCAAATGCGGGCTAAATACCTGCTCACGGGGCTGCGCGCGATACTCGACGGCCCGGAGACGCACCCCGGCGAGGGCAAGGCCACGGACAAGCGGCTGCACGAGGCCGTCAAGAAACCGGAGTGCACGGCGGGCGCGGTGGCCGAAATGCGGAAGACGGCTGCGGGCCCAGCCGCCGCCGACCCGGCTGCCGATGCGGCCGAGCCGATCACCGACGCCGCCGTCGTGACCAAGGCGCTCTTCGACAGCCCGCTGCTGGCGTCGATGCAGAGCCGCCGCGTGTGGCCGTTCGGCACCGGCTCGGTGCGCAACCCGCAGTACGTGTCGGCCCAGATGTTCGCGCGGGCCCTCATCGACCTGTTGGTGCCCTCCGAGCCGGACGGGAACGTGCCCGCGGTCGTCGACATCAAGGCGCTCGCGGCAGCGGTCGACACGCTCCCTTCGCCGACGCTGCGGCGCCAGCTCACCGCGTTCCTCGCCGCGGCGGGAGGCCACGTCGACGCCTTCGAGCAGTCCCTCGAACACTGGTACGACGAGGAGATGGCGAAGATCTCCGGCTGGTACAAGCGCTGGGCGCGGGTCACGCTCGGCATCACCGGCCTGATCGTCGCCGCCCTGCTCAACCTCGACACGCTGCAGGTCGCGCACTCCCTCTACGTCGACACCCCGATCCAGCAGGCGGTGATCGCCACCGCCGACACGGGCACGCTCTGCCAGAACGCGGCCGACCGGGCCGCGTGCGTGACCGGCGAGTTGGCCGACTTCAAGGCGGCGGCCCTCCCGATCGGCTGGCCCGACCCGGCCTTCGGCTCGGCGTGGGGCATCCTCCTCAAGATCATCGGCTGGGGCGTGACCGCGTTCGCCGTCTCGTTCGGCGCACCGTTCTGGTTCGAGGCGCTCTCCAAGCTCGGGTCGCTGCGCAACACCGGCACCCGGCCCGAAGATCGGGCAGGCGCGGGCTGACCGTCCCGGGGAGGATGGTGGCGTGACCGCGACCGGAGTGCTGGCCGAGTCCCTGCGCGACTGGCGACCACCGACCGTCACGACCGCGCGCCGGGTGGATCCCTGGGCCGCAGCGGCGTTCGCCGACCTCATCGACGCCGCCCCGCCCGCGCTGGACGAGGGCAGCCCGCTGCCCCCGCTGTGGCACTGGTTCACGCTGCTCGACCACCCGGCCCAGTCCGACATCGGCGAGGACGGCCACCCCACCCACGGGCCGTTCCTCCCGCCCGTCCCCGGCAGGCGACGCATGTTCGCGGGCGGCCGGTTCGCCCAGCGCGCCGCCATCCCGCTCGGTGCGCGGCTGGAGTGCCGCGCTTCGGTCGCCGACGTCACCCTGAAGTCGGGCCGCACGGGCGAGATGGCGTTCGTCACCACCCGCTACGAGCTGTCCGTCGGCGGTGAGCCGGTGGCCGTCGAGGAACAGGACATCGTCTACCGCGCGGAACCCCCCGGCACCGTGCGGCGCACGATGGACCGGCCCGCAGGCGGCGCGGCGCCGCCCACCGGTGCCTGGCGGCTGACCCTCGCCACCGACCCGGTCCTGCTCGCCCGGTTCAGCGCACTGACCTATAACGGGCACCGCATCCACTACGACACCCCGTACGCGAGGGACGTCGAGGGCTACCCCGACCTGGTCATCCACGGCCCGCTGCTGGCGCTGCTCGCGCTGGAGCTGCCGCGCGTCCACGCCCCCGGCGCGACCGTCGCGGAGTTCGGCTACCGCCTGGTCCGGCCCGCGTTCCTGCCGTCGCGCATCGTGGCAGCGGGCGACCGCGACGGTGACGACGCCGCGATCACGGTGGCCGCCGAGGGCGCGGAGCCTTCGCTCACCGCGACCGTCCGCCTCGGCTAGAGTTGATGGCCACCGCTTGAGGTCCCGGCGGTCGAACGGAACGTGAGCGGGGTTTCTCCGTGATCGAACCCCACTGGTGTACCGCTCGACGCTCACGGCCGTTCTCGGCACGCGGCGATGGCGGCGGGGGGCCGTGGGATATCGCCGACTCCGCAGGCAAGGTGAAGCGAGCCGGTCAGCCGCCGCTGCCGTACGGGCGGGTGATCACCTCCAGGTTGTGGCCGTCGGGCGAGGAGAAGTAGAGGCCGCGGCCGCCGTCGTGGGTGTTGTGCCCCGGCGTGCTGTGACCGGGGTCGGCGAAGGTGGCGACGCCGCGCTCGCGCAGGCGGGCCGCGACGGCGTCGAAGTCGTCCTCCGTGATCAGGAACGCGTAGTGCTGCGTGACGACCTCGTCTTCCTTCATGAAGTCGGCGAAGTCAAGGCTCACGCCGTTGTCCAGCTCGACGACCGCGAACGGCCCGAACGCGACGGGCGCGGGGCGGCCGAGCACGTCGGCGACGAACTGGGCGGCGGTACGCCGGTCTCGGGCGGCGACGATGGTGTGGTTCAGCTCGATGGCCATGCCCCGACGATGCGCCCTCAACCCGGGTTGAGGTCAAGGTTCGTCAGGGCATGCCCGCGTGCGGCACGTCGACCCGCTCGGTGACCACCACGCCGTCGCGCACCTGGCCCGCGTCGTAGCGGTTGGCGACGATGTAGAGCGTGCGGCCGTCGTCGCCGCCCAGCATGCAGGCGAAGCAGCCGCGATCGGCGGCCACGGTCTGCATGACGCGCCCGCCCTCGGCGACCCGGACGCAGTGCTGGTTGGGGACGTCGGCGTACCAGACGGCGCCCTCGGCGTCGAGGCAGATGCCGTCGGGCGCAGCGCCCTCGCCGAGGTCGGCCCAGACGCGCCGGTCGGCCACGCCGCCCGCGGCGGTGATCGTGAACGCGGTGAGCCGGTGCGCGTGCGACTCGGCCACGATCAACGTCGACCCGTCCGGCGTCACGGCCATCCCGTTGGGGAACCAGACGTCCTCGTCGACGATCCGGAGGCCGCCGTCGGGAGCCACGACGCCGACGACCCCGGGCTTGGGCTCCTCCCACGGCATCGCGCCGGGCATGTCAACCCACGCCCGCCCGGCCGGGTCGACGACGATCTCGTTCCAGCCGCGCCCGGCCGCGCCGTAGGGCGCGAGGTCCGGCCCCACCCGCACACCGTCCCGAGTGGTGACGAGCATCCGGCCGTCGGGCAGCCAGTCGATCGAGAACGGCAGCCCGGACACCCTGGCCACCGTCTCCCTGCTGCCGTCCGGCGCGAAGGCGAGGACCGCACCCGCGAGCCAATCGCACATCCAGAACCGGCCGTCGTGCCAGCGGGGCGACTCCCCCATCCGGATCCCGGTCGCGAACGTCTCCGTCATATCGGTTCGCACCGGCGTTGCCGTGCTCGCACGGGCGCCCGGGCGGCGGTGCGGGCACGGGACTGCTTGTGCGAGCGCCCCGTCATCGCTCGATGAGCGCCAGCACGCGGGCCGGGCTCCCGGAGCCGCCGACGATCGGCAGCGGGCACACGATCAGCACCGCGCCTGTGGCCGGGAGCCGGTCGAGGTTGCGGAGGCTGGTGAGGCCCCATTTGTTCGCGCCCATCAGCGCGGAGTGGCACGGGAACGCGGGCTCGAACGAGTGCGCGGCGCCCGCGTCGGTGCCGACGGTCTCCACGCCGAACCCGGCGATCGGCGATTCCTCGGCCAACCAGCGCGCGCAGTCCGGGGAGACGCCAGGCGTGTGCGGACCGTTCTCGTCGGCGTTGGCGAACGCGGCGGCGTCGTCGCCGCGCACCGCCCAGCCCGTGCGGTAGAGCAGCCACCCGCCCTCGGGCAGCGCCCCGTGCTGCTCCTCCCAGGCCCGGATGTGCGCGTGCTCCAGCAGGAAGTCGGCGTCCTTCGCCACCTCCGCCGTCATGTCGATCACCACGGCCTGCGCGACCAGGGTGGTGAGCGGCGCCTGCGACACATCCAGGCCGTCGCGGCCGGTGACCCAGTGCACCGGCGCGTCGAGGTGGGTGCCGGTGTGCTCGCCGGTGTGGATGTCGTTCCAGTACCAGGCAGGGCCCTTCTCGTCGTAGCGCGACAGCTCCGAAAGCTCGAAGCGGTGGGTGTTCGCGAACGGCGGCGGCAGCTCCAGGATCGGGGTGGACGCCTGCAGCGGGGTGGTCAGGTCGACGATCTCGACGGCGGCGAGCAGGCCGGACAGCACGGTCATGAGGGGAGCATGCCGGCGCAGGCCACTCGCCGCGATGATCCCCTCGAGTCGCACGCTATGCAGCCGCCCACCGCCGTGGTGTGCGGTTCGCACCGATCATCGGGGGCCTACGGTTCCGGCATGCCCACCGCGCACCCGCCGTCGGACCCCCGCCCGGACGTGTCGGTCAACCCGGTCTTCACCCGCCAGCCGATGCACATCCCGCGCTTCCGGCTCCCCGACGGCGAGATCGACGCCGACGTCGCCTACCAGATCGTCCACGACGAGCTGATGCTCGACGGCAACGCCCGGCTCAACCTGGCCACGTTCGTCACGACGTGGGCCGAGCCGCAGGCCCGGCTGCTGATGGCCGAGTCGCTGGACAAGAACATGATCGACAAGGACGAGTACCCGCGCACGGCCGACCTGGAGAACCGGTGCGTGCACATGCTCGCCGACCTCTGGCACGCGCCCGACCCCGCCGACACGATCGGCTGCTCGACCATCGGCTCCAGCGAGGCGTGCATGCTCGGCGGCCTCGCGCTCAAACGCCGCTGGCAGCACGCGCGGCGCGCGGCGAACCGGCCCACCGACCGTCCCAACATCGTCATGGGCATCAACGTCCAGATCTGCTGGGACAAGTTCGCCAACTACTTCGACGTCGAGCCGCGCCTCATCCCGATGGAGGGCGACCGGCTGCACCTCGGCGCGGCGGAGGCCGCCGCCGCGTGCGACGAGAACACCATCGGGGTGGTCGCGATCCTCGGGTCGACGTTCGACGGCAGCTACGAGCCCGTCGCCGACATCTGCGCCGCCCTCGACGACCTCGAACAACGCACGGGCCTCGACGTCAACGTGCACGTCGACGGGGCGTCCGGCGCGATGATCGCGCCCTTCTGCGACCCCGAGCTGGCGTGGGACTTCCGCCTACCCCGGGTCGCCTCGATCAACACGTCCGGGCACAAGTACGGCCTCGTGCACCCGGGCGTCGGCTGGGCGGTCTGGCGCGACCTGGCCGCGCTGCCGTCCGACCTGATCTTCAACGTCAACTACCTCGGCGGCCAGATGCCGACGTTCGCGCTCAACTTCTCCCGGCCCGGCGGGCAGGTCATCGCGCAGTACTACAACTTCCTGCGCCTCGGCCGCGACGGCTACCGGCGCGTGCAGATCTGCTGCAGGCTGGTCGCGAAGCGGCTGGCTGCGGAGATCGCGGACCTCGGCCCGTTCCGCCTGCTCACCGACGGTTCGCAGCTGCCCGTGTTCGCGTTCGTGGTCGACGGCGAGCAGCCCTTCTCCGTCTTCGACGTCTCCGCAGGGCTGCGCGAGCAGGGTTGGCTCGTGCCCGCGTACACGTTCCCGAAGAACCGGGAGGACATCGCCGCGCTGCGCATCGTCGTCCGCAACGGCTTCACCCACGATCTCGCCGACCTGCTGCTCGACGACCTCCGCCGGGTGCTCGAACGGCTCGGCAAGCAGACCGCCCCGGCGCGCGGCCCCGAATCCGCTTCCTTCTCGCACGGCGCAGGAGCCGCCGAACGGTGATCTTGGCGATAGGCTCGACTGGTGCGCCCGGTCGTGCTGCCGCCCAACGTCATCGACCACTACTACCTCGGCGGCGAGCGGCTTGCCGCCCTCCGCGGGGTGCCGCTGCCGTCGCCGCGGCGGCCCGAGGAGTGGCTCGCCGCCACCGTGCACCGGGCCGACGAGCCGGAGGTCGGGCGCAGCCACATGCCCGACGGCTCGCTCTTCGCCGATCTCATCGCCGCCGACCCGGTCGGGTGGACGGGCACCGCTTCGGCGCCTGCCGGGCCCGCGGACGTCGGCCTGCTCGTCAAGCTGCTCGACGCGGGCCAGCGGCTGCCGGTGCACGTCCATCCCGCCCGGCCGTTCGCGCGTCGGCACCTGCACTCCTGCTACGGCAAGACCGAGGCCTGGTACGTGCTGTCGACCCACGGCGACGACCCGGCCGTGTGGGTGGGGTTCCGCGAGGACGTCGACCCGGCCGTGCTCGCCGAGAAGGTCGACGCCCAGGATTCGGACTGGATGCTTGCGCACCTCAACAAGATCAGCGTGCGGCCCGGCGACGGCGTGCTCGTGCCCGCTGGACAGGCGCACGCGATCGGGGCCGGGGTGTTCCTGGTCGAGGTGCAGGAGCCGACCGACTTCTCCATCCTCTTGGAGTGGTCGGTCACCACGGCCACGCGCGACGAGTCGCACCTCGGGCTCGGCTTCGACGTCGTGCTGCCCGCCGTGAGCCATGCGGCGCTGCCCGCGCCCGTCCCTGAGCACGTCGCGCTCGACGCGCGGGGCGCCGGGCTCCTGCGCGGCCTGCCGGAGGCGGCGGACCCGTTCTTCCGCGTCGACGTCGCCGCCCCCGACGGGGATCCGGTGCCGGTGCCGCACGGGTTCGCCGTCGCGGTCGTGCTCGCCGGCGGGGCGCTGGAGTGGGCCGACGGCGGGCAGCCCATCGCCCGCGGCGAGGTGTTGGCCGTGCCCGACGGGCTCGGCGACTGGGCGGTCACAGGGGCCGCCCGCGTGGTCGTGTGCAGGCCGGGCGCGTTCTGGCCGGAGGTGTCGTAGGTGTCGCGCAGGGCTCGGGACATCATGACGACCCGCGTGGTCTCGGTGCGGCCGGACGCCCCCGTCTCGCGGGCGGTCGACCTCCTGCGCGAGTACGGCTTCAGCGCGCTGCCGGTCACCGACGAGGCCTCCCACCTCGTTGGCATGATCAGCCTGCTGGACGTGCTGCGGTGGCGGGAGGAGCACCCGGACGACGACCCGGCCGTCGGTGACCTCATGCAGCGCGACGTGCTGTGGATGCGGCCGAGCGCGAAGCCGACGCTGGTCGCCCACCGCCTGCGCACCTACGGCGAGCTGCGGGTGATGCCGATCGTGGAGCGGGGGGTGCTCGTCGGTGTCGTCACGCGCTCGGACCTGCTGCGGCCGCAGACGAGCCTCGGGGACCGGATCCGGCGACTGTTCCGCCGCGCCGACGCCGACGAGCCCCTGCAGCGCGTCGCCCGCCCCCGCCGGACCGGGCCGCGGCCACCGGACGACGCCCCGGTGTCGAGCGTGATGACGACCGACGTCATCGCCGTCCGGCGGACCGTCGCCCTCTCCCGGGCCGCCGAGCTGATGCTCCAGGACCGGCACCACGTGCTGCCGGTCGTGGAGCCGGACGGGCGGCTGGTCGGGCTGGTGAGCGAGGCCGACGCGCTGGGCGACCCGCTGTACCGGCAGGGTCCGCGCCGCACCGTCGGCGACGTCATGTCCAGGAGCCCGATCACCGTCGACGTCGACGCGACGATCGGCGCCGCCCGCGACCTGATCGCCGAGCGCGGGTTGCGGCTGCTGCCGGTGGTGAAGGAGGGCATCCTCTTCGGCGTCGTCGCGCGCAGCGACCTCGTCTGACGGTGCGTCGGGCATCTCGCCACGGCAGCGTCGGGTGAGTCGGGCGTCTCGGCACAGCGGCGGCCGGTGATCGTCGGCGCTGCGGGCTTAGGGTCAGACCGTGCCCGATCCCGCCGCGCTCGCCGAGCGGCTCGTGGCGGTTGGGGGCGTCGTCGGCGTGCTGTTGGGCGGCAGCCGGGCACGCGGGGAGCATCATCCCGATTCCGACGTGGACCTCGGCGTCTACTACCGGCCACCGCTTTCCGTCGAGGGGCTCGCCGCGCTGGCTCGAGAGATTGCCGGGCCGTACGCCACCGTGACCCGGCCCGGCGACTGGGGGCCGTGGGTCGACGGCGGCGCGTGGCTGCGGATCGACGGTGTGGCCGTCGACTGGATCTACCGCGATGTCGACCGCGTCCACAAGGCGTGGCAGCACGCGCAGGAGGGCCGGGTCGCGTGGCAGGCGCAGACCGGGCATCCGTTGGGCCTGCTCGACGTCTGGTACGCGGGCGAGGTGGCGGTCGGCGTGGTGCTGGCCGACCCGACCGGCGAGCTGGCCCGCCTGCACGCCGCGGCCGCGGTGTTCCCTGACGCGCTCGCGGCAGCGCTCGTCGCCCGGCTGCCGGAGGCGAGGTTCACCCTCGACATCGCGCGCAAGACGGTGAACCGCGGCGACGTCGCCTACGTCGCGGGCTGCCTGTTCCGGGCGTTGGGGGTGTGCGCGTACGCCCTGCACGCCCGGGCGGGGCGGTGGGTGCTCAACGAGAAGGGCCTCATCACGGCGGCGGGTGCGCTACCGGACGCCCCGGCGGACTTCGGGGCCCGCGCGCACGGCCTGCTGGCCAGGGTCGGCGGCACGCCCGACGCGCTCGTCGTCACCCTCGACGCGGCGACCGCCCTGGTGGCCGAGGTCGAGGGCGCAGTCCTCGACACGCCGTCATGATCGCCGCTTTGGTGCGATAGGCGGCCATATCCGGCCGGTTCTGCACCGAACCGGCGATCATGAAGCTATCCGCCATCCTGGGTCTCGGTCTGCTGGGCAGGCGCCTGGACGGTCAGCTGGACCCTTCCGTTCGCCGGTGCAGGCTCGCCCGCGGCCGGGTTGGAGTCCACGACGGTGCCCGCCTTCGCCTGCTGGCCGTCGGCGTCGACCGCGACGGCCTTCAACCCGGCCGCCTGCAGCCTTGCCACCGCCTGGGCCACCGAAAGGCCGACCACGGCAGGCACCGCCCGCGACGTGCCGCTCGACACCACCAAGCCCACCCGTGATCCCGACACCACCTGCGCACCCGCACCAGGGGTGCTGCCGATCACCTGACCCGCCGGGACAGCGGCGCTCGCCTGCTGCCGAACCGTGCCGACGACCAGCTTCGCGCCCGTCACCAACGACCGGGCCTCGGCCAGCGAGCTGCCCGCCACATCCGGCACCTCCACCGTCGTCACCGCAGGACCACTCGACACCATCAGGCTCACCCGCGAGCCCGACACCACGCGCGCCCCCGCACCCGGCGCACTGCCGATGACTACACCCTTGGCGACGGAGCTGCTCGGCAGCGTCGTCACCGCCCCCACCAGGAGGTTCTGCCCCGCGACCAATGACCGCGCCTCCGCCAGCGAGCTGCCCGCCACGTCCGGCACCGCCACCGTCGTCACCGCAGGACCGCTCGACACCACCAGGCCGACCGCCGCACCCGACGACACCTGCGCACCCGCACCCGGGCTGCTGCCGATGACCACACCCTTGGCGGCGGAGCTGCTCGGCTGCGTCCTCACCGACCCCACCACGAGCTGCAGGCCCGTGATCAATGCCTGGGCATTCGCCAACGACCGCCCGACCACATCCGGCACCGCCACCGTCGTGACCGCAGGACCGCTCGAGACCACCAGGCCGACCGCCGCGCCCGGCGCGACCAGCGCCCCGCGGGCAGGCCTGCTGCCGATCACCACGCCCTCGGCGGCAGCGCTTGGCTGCGTCGTGACCTGCCCAACGGCGAGTCCTCGTTGGCCCAACAGGCTGCGGGCGGCCGCGAGCGAGCGGCCGACGACCTGCGGCACCGCCACCTGCGCGACTCCGGTCGATATCACCAAGTCAACGGCCGACCCGCGGGGCAAGGGGGTGCCCGGCTGCGGGTCGCTGGCGATGAGCAGCCCGGTCGCGATCCTCGGGTCCGACCGCCGCTCGACCTGCCCCACGCGCAGGCCGAGGGCGTCGAGTCGGGCCACGGCCTCCGCTTGAGGCTGTCCGACGAGCACCGGTACCGCGACGGGGGCAGGTACAGCCACCGGCGCCGGTGCAGGTGCAGGTGCAGGTGCAGGCGCGGCCGGAGGCGCGGGCTCCGGTGCAGGTGCAGCCGGAGGCGCAGGTGCAGGTGCAGCCGGAGGCGCGGGCTAGAGGCGCAGGTGCAGGTGCAGCCGGAGGCGCGGGCTCCGGTGCAGGTGCGGCCGGAGGCGCGGGCGCCGGTACAACCACCGGCGCAGGTGCCGGTGCGGGCAGGGGCGCAGGCACGGGCGCCGGTGCAGGCACGGCCGCAGGCGCAAGCACGGCCGCTGGCACAGGCCCGGCAACGGCCGCAGGCGCGGGCGCAGGCTGCGCCGCGACCCCGACGCCGAGCAGCGGCGAACGCATGTCACCGGGGATCTCTCGGATGCGCCAGGACAGGCTCGCCTGTTGCTCGCCGGGGGCCGCCGGGGTGAACACGACCGTCGCGGTGCACTCGCTGCCTGCGGCGACCGCGCCCACGCAGCTCGTATCGACGAGGGTGAACGCGCCGTGGTTCGGGCCGCCGAGGGCGACGTTGTCGACGTGCAGAGCGGTCTTGCCCGCGTTGCCGAGCCGGATGATCTGTGGCGGGCTGGCCTTGTCGACGGCCTGCTCGGCGAACGTGAGCCGCTGCGGGTTGAGGTTGGCCGACGGCGTCGCACCGGCCTGCGCCAGCCCGACGACCGCCAGCGACCCGAGCAGCGGGATCAGCACGGCGACGGCCTTCACCGCCATCGGGATCCGCCCAAGCGTAGCCGCGAACCCGCGACGCGCAGGCTGGTCGGTGATCGTCGCCAGGTTCCGCCGCGTGACCGCGGCGGCGGCCGTCTGGCCCAGCGCCAACCGGAGCTCAAGGGCGGCACCCAGCAGCTTCCGAGCCGTCGCCAGGTCGCCACGGCACAGCGCGTGGGTGCCGAGCTGATGCAGCGCCAACGCCTCCGCGGGCTGGTCGCCGAGGGCGCGCGCGGCGTCCAGCGTGGCCTGCTGGGAGGCGTGCCAGGCGTCCCAGTGGCCGCCGAGGGCGTAGGCGACGTCGAGCGGCGCGCCCAGTGCGAGCACCGCACGCCAGGCCTGCTGCCGCCGGGCGAGCTCCTGCAGGGCCCGGAACGGCTCCGCCGACCCGCCCGCGACGAGGACGGCCTCCGGGTGCCTGCGCGCCCACGTCGCGAAGGCGGCGATCAGCTCGGCGCGGCGCTCCGCCAACTGCCAGACCATCGGGTCGAGCCTGCCGCCGGTGAAGCGGTAGGTGCCGGTTTCCGACGTCGTCACCAGGCCGCAGTCGACCCACGGACGCAGCCAGGCCGCCGCGTCGGGCGCACCGGAGATGGCGGCCAACTGCTGTGCGCTCAGCTCCATCCCTGGCACCGCGGCGAGCAGGCCGAGCAGGTGCCGCTCCTCCGGGCTGTCCACGGTGAACGGCGGGAGTGCCTCGTGCAACGCCGCCGTCACGTACTCCGCGAGCGGACCGGGATAGGCGCCCGCGCTCGCACCGAGCTGGACGAGCCCCGCGGGCGCTCCCCGTGTCAGACCCCACAGGGCGTACACCGTGCTCCGGTCCACGGGATAGCCGATGACGTGGGCCAGTAGCTCACCCGCGGCATCGACGGGAAGCCCGGACAGCGGCACCGATCGGATCTCGTCCGTGTGCGCGCCCGCGAGCACGAAGACGCAGTTGGGAGCCATGTCCTGCAGCTCGGCGAGGCCACCGGCGGGCAGGTCGACGTCGTCGAGGAGGACGGCGGCGTGCACCGGCCGCAGGAGGTGCCGCAGCTGGCCGCGGGTGGGCCGCACCGGCCCGTCGGAGGTGTGGAAGGCGGTGAAGAGCGCCTGGAGGACGTCGTCACACGACTGTCCCCGAGCGGAAAGGCACACCACCGCGCCGTGTACGGCGGCGATGCCGGGATGGCGGGCGAGGTGGCGCACCAGCGTCGACATGCCCATGCCGGGCGGCGCCTGCAGCGCGACGGACCGGTGCGCCGTCAGCTCGGCGAGCACTTGCTGCGTCTCGTCCTCGCGGTCGAAGAACGGCACCGGACGACGAGGTAGCAGCCCGGTCGACTGCGGGCGCGTGGTGATCTTCGGACCCGCGCCGTGGGGCAGGACGGCGATGGTGTTGCCCAGCACGCCGTCGACGCGCATTCGGATCATGTTCGAACCGGCCGCCAGCTGACCGCCGACGTCATTCGAGACGACGACCTCGGCGCGTATCTCCCCTACTCCCCGATGTGTCATCGCCACCCCTCGCTCGCGGCTCACCGGAATGAGCGACGAAGGTCAAGGACGATACCCGGAGCGGCGCGAAGTAGCGAGAGGCGATCATGGACCGGCCTGCGGGCCCCCGAAGGCGTTGCGGAACTGCTCCGCGACGAGGTCGCCCGCCGCCTCGACGACCTTGCCGACGAGCGGGTGCACGATCAAGCCGGTGACCGCGCCCGCCAGCTTGGGCAGGTGCTTGGCGAACCAGTTCCGGACGTAGACCAGCGTGCTCACCTCCGGTGTCTCGGCGACGACGGCGTCGCCGAGCTCGTCGAGCCGTCCGAGCGCGGCGGCGCGCTCCGCGGGCGGCGCCTCCGCCGCCACCTGCTCCTTGAGCTGTTCGACAAGCCTGCGGACGGCGGCCCGGTCGGCCTCGGTGACCGGGTCGTTGCGGACGTTCGTCTGGCTGATGTGCTCGCCCACCGCCATCTGGCCGCTCACGCCGCCGTCGATCCTCACGACGTACCGCTTCTCGGCGTTCATCTACCCTCCTGGATCTGCGGTTCAGCCCAACGGCGTGTCGGGCGGCTTGACCGTCAGCGTGACCTTCTTGTCCTCCGGCGCCTGCTCGCCCGCCCCCGGTGCCGTGCCCTCGACCGTGCCCTTCGTCCCCTTCGGCACGGGCCGCCTGTTGGCGTCGACCGCCGTCAGCCCGGCCGCTCCCAGTGTGCGCAGCGCGTCGTCGACCGGCGCCCCGACCACATTGGGGACCTTCGGCGGTGGCCCGCTCGACACCGTGAGGTCAACCCGCGAACCGACCTTGACCGGCGTACCCGCCTGGGGACTGCTGCTGATCACAGCGTCCTTCGCGTAGTCACCGCTTGGCGCCCTCGTGACCTCGCCGGGGACGAGGCCCGCGTTCTTGATCAGCGACCGCGCCACGCCGACCGGCTTGCCGACCACGTCGGGCACCTCCGGTGGACCCGTCGACACCGTGAGCCCGACCCGCGAACTGACTTTGACCGGCGTACCCGCCTCCGGATTGCTGCTGATCACCACGTCCTTGGCGACGGTGTCGCTGGCCACCTCCGTGATCTTCCCGATCGCCAGCTTCTTGCCTTCGATCAGCGCCTGCGCCTCGGTCAGTGGCTTGCCGACCACATCCGGCACCTCCAGCTGCGGTCCGGTGGAGACGACCAGGTCGACGGCAGAACCGCGATCCACCCGGGTGCCGGAGGGCGGGAGGCACGCGACGACGGCCCCGGCCGCGATGCTCGGGTCGGACCGCCTGTCGACCCGACCGACGTGCAGGCCGATTCCGTCCAGCCGGGCCGCCGCCTCCGCCTCGGTGCGGCCGATGAGCTCGGGCACCGGGACCTGGTCGCTCGCCACGACAAGATCCACCGGCTGGTTCCGGGTTGCTGTGCGGCCCGCCGTCGGGGTCTGGTCGACGACCGTGCCCGCCGCGACGTCCGGCACCGGCTTGCGGGTGATCGCCCCGGGCCGCAGCCCGGCGGCCGCTACCGCACGTTGCGCGGCGGAGAGCGGCAGCCCGACCACGTTGGGCACGACGACCGTGTCCGGGTCGGTCGCGTTCCCGGTGAGCGTGGTGGCCGAGTGGCCGTCCACGCCCTGCACACCGACGCTCAGCACGCCGGAGTACGGGCCCGCCCTGGCAGGCGCGAAGCGCACGACGACGCGGCACGACCCGCCCGGCGGGAGGGTGGTGTCGGTGCAGTTCCCGGCCTCGATCCGGAACGCACCGCCCGCGTCGTCGACCGTGATGCCGCCGAGGTGCAGGGGCTGGTCCGCCCGGTTGGTCACGGTCACCGTCTTGGGCCCGCTCACGGTCTTGGTCGCCTGCTCGCCGAAGGCGACGGCCGACGGGGAGAGCTCGGGCAGCGTCGGCGGCCGTGCGACGCCGGAGCCGCGGAGCGGCACCGACGGCCTGCCGGGCGCGCCGAGGAGGAGCTGCGCGTCCCGGGGCCCCGCTCCGGTCGGGGTGAAGGTCACCGTCGTCCTGCACGCCGCCCCGGGGGCGAGACGACCCCGGCAGTCACTGCCGGTGACCGCGAAGTTGTTCGACCCGGCGATCGTCGTGGCGCCGAGGTCGATCGGCGCCCCGCCGCCGTTGGTCAGCGTCACCGGCTGGCCCGCCGATGCGGTGCCGACGGCCTGGTCGCCGAAGCGCAGCGCCGACGGAGTCACCGCGACCGCCTGCTCTGGCGGCACCGCGCCCGTTCCGCGCAGTGCGACGGTCGCGGCCGGATGGCCGTCGGCATCGGTCACGGTGAGCAACGCGCTGCGCTCCCCGGCCGCGCTCGGCGTGAACCGCACGCCGACCGTGCATGCCGTGCGGGCCGCGAGCTGGGCTCCGGCGCAGCCGTCGCCGTCGACCAGGAAGTCGGCGGACTCGACGCCCTGGGTGCTGGACGCCGCGAGGCGCAGGGGCCCGGACCCTGCGGTCACGCGGACGCTGAGCGGCGCGCTGAGGGTGTTGAGCGGTTGGCTGCCGAACACCAGCGCGTCGGGGTTCGCGGACGGCGCCGTCGGCGGCGCGACGACACCCGTGCCGACGAGCGGTGAGGCCAGGTCGTCGGGGATCTCCCGGATCCGCCAGGACAGGCTGGCCTGCTGCTCACCGGGCGTCGCAGGGGTGAAGACGACCGTCGCGGTGCAGCCCGCGCCCGCGGCGACCTCGCCGACACAGCTCGTGTCGACGAGCGTGAACGCGCCGTGGTTCGGGCCGCTGACAGCCACGTTGTCGACGTGCAGCCCGGCAGGCCCGCCGTTGTCGAGCCGGATGACCTGCGGCGCGCTGGCCTGGTCGACGGCCTGGCCGGTGAAGGCGAGCCGCTGCGGCTCGAAACGCGGCGGCGGCGCATTCCCGGCGTTGCCGAGCCCGACGAACGTCAGCGCGCCCAGCAGCGGCACGAGCACCGCCGCCACCTTCGCGGCCGTGGGGACCTTCGCGAGCGCGCCCGCGAGGCCGCCGTGGTCGTGCCCGGTGCTCACCGGGACGGGTGGCACCGTGATCGTCGCGAGGTTGTGCCGCGTGACCTCGGCGGCCGCGTGCTGGCCCAGCGCCGTGCGGAGGTCCAGCGCGGCCCTGAGCAGCTCCAGCGCCGCCGCGAGGTCGCCGCGGCAGAGCGCGGCCGTGCCGAGCTGGTGCAGCGCCAGCGCCTCCACGGCCCGGTCGCCGACCGCGCGTGCGGCCTCCAGCGTGGCCTGGAGGGCGACGTGCCAGGCGTCCCAGCGGCCCGCGAGCGCGTAGGCGACATCGAGCAGCAGACCCAGGGCGATGACCGCGCGCCAGGCCCCGTGCCGCCGGGCCGTCTCCTGCAGGGCCCGTACCGGCTCCGCCGATCCGGCCGTGAGCACGACGTCCGGGTGGCGCCGCGCCCACGTCGCGAAGTAGGCGACCAGCTCCGCGCGCCGCTCCTCCAGCTGCCACTGGGCCGGGTCCAGCTCGCCGCCGCAGGCGAAGCCGAACGTGCGCGTGCCGTCGGGCAGGTCGGACACCGTCACCACGCCACGCTCGACCCAGCGCTGCAGCCGCCACGCCACGTCGGGCACCCCGGACACCGCAGCCAGGTGCTCGGCCTCCAGCCCGCCGCCTGGCATCGCCGCGAGCAGCGCGAGGAGCCGCTGGTCGGCCGGGTCGTCCACGGCGAACGGCGGCGGCCCCTCGCGCATCGCCGCGTTCGCGAACGCCTCCAGCGAGCCGGGGTAGGCCGTCGCGTTCACGGCGAGCTGGATCAGCCGGGCGGGCGCGCCGCGGGTCAGGCCCCAGAGGGCGTACACGGCGCCCTGGTCCGTGGGTTGCAGCGGGTGGCCGAGGGCGTGGGCCAGCAGCATGCCCGCGGCGTCCGCGGGCAGGCCGGACAGCGGCACCGACGCGGCCGCCCCCCACGGCCCCTTCCGGACGCCCGCCAGCACGAAGCCGCAGCTCGGGGCGAGTTCCGCCAGCTCGGCCACGGCGTCGTCGGGCAGGTCGACGTCGTCGAGCAGCACCACGGCGCGCACCGCCTGCAGCAGGTGCCGCAGCTGGACGCGGGTGGGACGGACCGGCACGTCGGACGTGTAGAAGGCCTCGAAGAGGGCCTGGAACAGGTCGTCGCGCGTGTGCCCGCGCGCCGAAAGGCACACGACCGCCCCGTAGGCGGCGTCGACGTCGGGATGGTGGGCGACGTGGTGCACCATCGTCGACTTGCCCATGCCGGGCGGCGCCTGCAGCACCACCGGCCGGTGGGCCATCAGCTCCGCCAGCACCCGTGCTGTCTCGGCCGCGCGGTCGAAGACCGGCATCGCCCGCCCCGGCACCAAGCGGACGGGGTGCGGCCGCGCGGTGACCCGGGGCGCGGAGCCCGGCGGGAGGACGGTGACGACGTTGCCCAGCACGCGGTCCACATGCACCTGGACGATGTTGTCGCCGACCGCAAGCTGTCCGCTGACGCCACCCGTCACCGTGACCTCGGTGCGGATCTCTCCGGCACCCCTGGCCGGACCGTGGCTCTGCGTCATGGCTGCCCCTCGCCATCCCAAGAGTTAAGGAGCGCCGACGGGCGCCGGAAATACCTTTCGGCGCGCAATGGCGCGACAATCACCGGATGACCGAGAGCGCGGAGCGGGCGCGGACCGCGGAGTTCGGCAGGCTGGAGCTGGGCCTGCGCCGCGCGAGCGACTGGTACCTCTGGGGGCCCTACCTCTCGGAACGGCAGTGGGGCACGGTGCGGGAGGACTACAGCGCCGACGGCGAGGCCTGGTCCTACCTGCCGCACGACCACGCCCGCTCCCGCGCCTACCGGTGGGGCGAGGACGGGCTGGCGGGCTTCTGCGACGTCGAGCAGCGGCTGTGCCTCGGGCTCGCCCTGTGGAACGGCCGCGACCCGATCCTCAAGGAGCGGATCTTCGGGCTGACCGGCGACGAGGGCAACCACGGCGAGGACGCGAAGGAGTACTGGTGGTTCCTCGACGCGGTGCCCAGCCACGCCTGGAACCGGTGGCGCTACCACTACCCGCGCGCCGCGTTCCCCTACGACCGGCTCGTCGAGGAGAACGCCCGGCGTGGACGGCGCGACCCGGAGTTCGAGCTGCTGGACACCGGGGTGTTCGACGACGACCGCTACTGGGTGGTCGACGTCGACTACGCCAAGGCCTCGCCGTTCGACCTGCTCATGACGATCCGCGTGACCAACGCCGGGCCGGACGCCGACACCCTGCACGTGCTGCCGCAGCTCTGGTACCGCAACACCTGGTCATGGGACGGCACGCCGCCCCCGGTGCTGGCGGCGGACGGGCAGGACGTGCGCACCGAGCACCCGTTCCTCGGACCGCTCACGCTGCACGCCGGGCCCGGCCCCGACGGCACCGCCCCTGAGCTGCTGTTCTGCGACAACGAGACCAACACCGCCCGGCTGTACCGGGTAGCCGGGCCGCGGTACCCGAAGGACGGCATCAACGACCACGTCGTCACCGGCGCGGCCACCGTCAACCCGCGGCGCCGGGGCAGCAAGTGCGCGGCCTGGTACCGGATCACGGTGCCAGCCGGCGAGACCGTCGAGCTGCGGCTGCGGCTCGCGCCCGACGGCGGTGATCCCCTCGGACCGGACTTCGACGACGTGGTGGCCGCCCGCCGGGCCGAGGCCGACGCGTTCTACGCGGAGCTGACGCCGGAGGGGGCGTCCGCCGACGAGGCGCGGGTGATGCGCCAGGCGTTCGCCGGGATGCTGTGGAGCAAGCAGTTCTACTTCTACGACGTCGCCCGCTGGCTCGACGGCGACCCGGCCCAGCCGCCGCCCCCGCCGCAGCGCCACCGCGGCCGCAACGCCCGCTGGCGCAGCTTCGACGCCTACGACCTGCTCTCCATGCCCGACACGTGGGAGTACCCCTGGTTCGCGGCGTGGGACATGGCGTTCCACTGCGTGACGCTCGCGCACATCGACCCGGCGTTCGCGAAGTACCAGCTCACGCTGCTGTGCCGGGAGTGGTTCCAGCACCCCGGCGGCGCGCTGCCCGCCTACGAGTGGGACTTCGGCGACGTCAACCCGCCCGTGCACGCCTGGGCCGCGCTGGAGGTCTTCGCCCTCGACGGCGGCCGCGACCTGAACTTCCTCTCACGGGTGTTCGACAAGCTGCTGGTCAACTTCACCTGGTGGGTCAACCGGGAGGACCTCAACGGCTCGAACCTGTTCGAGGGCGGGTTCATGGGCCTGGACAACATCGGCCCGATCGACCGTTCGCACCTGCCCGTCGTCGGCACGCTGGAGCAGTCCGACAGCACCGGCTGGATGGCGGGCTACGCCGCGACCATGGCTACGATCGCCGCGATCCTGCACCGCAGCGGCCACCGGCCCGCTGTCGATCTGGTGCAGACGTTCCTCGAGCACTTCGCCCTGATCCGGGATGCGCTCGACGGCACCGACCTGTGGGACGACGCCGACGGCATGTTCTACGACCGGCTCACCACGCACGACGGCGCATCGGTGCCGATCAGGGTGCGGTCGATCGCCTCGATGATCCCGATGATGGCGGGCGGCGTCGTCAGCGAAGAGGGCATGGGCAGCACGTTGTCGGTGAGCAAGCGGTTCGCGCGGTTCCTGCGCCGCCACGGCCTGCAGGAGGCGGGAGGGCTGGAGGGCGCGGGGCTGCTGCGCGGGCCCGAGGGCAGCAGGCGGCTGCTGGTGAGCGTGGTCGGCATCGACAGGGTCAAGCGGATGCTCGGCGCGTTGCTCGACCCGGCGGAGTTCCTCAGCCCGCACGGGCTGCGGTCGCTGTCCGCCCGCCACCGCGACCACCCGGCCGTGCTGCAGCTCGGCGGCCTCCGTGCGAGCGTGGACTACGAGCCCGCCGAGTCGACGACGCCGATGTTCGGCGGCAACTCCAACTGGCGCGGGCCGGTGTGGTTCCCGGTCAACTACCTCGCCGTTGCCGCGCTCGACCGCTTCCACCGCTTCTTCGGCGACGACCTGGAGGTCGAGTACCCCACCGGCTCCGGGCAGTTCACCACCCTCGACTGCGTCGCCGACGACCTGCGCGCCCGGCTCATCTCGACCTTCCTCCGCGGGCCGGACGGTCGCCGCCCGTGCTTCGGCGGCGTGGAGCGGATGCAGTCCGACCCGCGTTGGCACGACCAGATCCTGTTCTTCGAGTACTTCCACGGCGACAACGGCGCCGGGCTCGGGGCGTCGCATCAGACCGGCTGGACGGGGCTGGTCGCCGACCTGATCCGCCGCCGCCACCGGGCCGTCCCTTCGACGTCCGAGGTGATCCAGCGCCTCGCGGGCGGTGGTCAGTCGTGAGGGTGCTGCCCGGTTCACCCGACCGGCTCGTCCTGTCTGAGCGCGACGGCGACGTCCGGCACGGCTACGTCCCCTCGGCCAGGCTGTCGAGGGTCGCGCGCAGGGCATCGGCGAAGACATCGATGTTCGGGCAGGCCACGGGGTCGGTGACGACCGCGACGGCGAAGCTCCCGGCGTAGGAGAGCGCGCCGACCCCGATCGACATGTTCCCGATCAACGGCACCAGCGGAAACATCTCGACCACAGATGCGCCCGCGACGCCGAGCCGCTCCCGCGGACCCGGGATGTCCGCGACCGTCAGCGTGGTCATCCGCTGACGCGCCATGAACCCCACGAAAACGCGCTGCAGCGCCCGGCTGCGCAGCACCGGCATGCGGCGCGGTCCAACCCGGGCCTTCTCCGTGGCGGTCGCGGCCGTGATCAGCCGCAGCGCCTCCGCGGGTGAAGTCTCCCCGACGGGCAGCGGCGCGGGGATCTGGCCGAGGACGTTGCCTGCGGGCGCCCCTGGTTCGTGGTGCATCGAGACGGGGACGAGGGCACGCAGGACCAGCCCTTCGACCCGTTCCCCTCGCGACAGCAGCAGCGCACGCAGGCCACCGGTGATCGCGGCGAGCAGGACGTCGTTGACGGTGGCGCCGTTCCGGTGCGCGGCCTCGCGTACCCGGTCGAGGCGGTAGCGGACGAGCGCGACCGCCCGGTCGGGGCCGACGCGCCGGTTGAGGCTGGTTCGCGGGGCGGGGTGGCGGGCCATCTCCAGCACGGCCGCTGTCATCGACTGGTGGCGTCTGCGGTGGGGGCGCCTGCGCAGCCCGGCCAGATCGCGGCCGACGGCGTCCCGGCAGCGCCGCAGGTTGTCGACGACCAGTTGCGCGTTCGTGGGCTCGGGCGCGGCGGTCCACGGCCGGGTCGGGGCGCCGCCGGGGGTGAGGAGCGCGGCCAGCATCGCCACGCCCGCCGTGCCGTCGACGAGGGCGTGGTGCACCCGGATGTAGAGCCCGGTGTGGCCGTCCGGCAGCCCGGGGACCAGCCACATCTGCCACAGCGGCCGGACACGGTCGAAGGGGCGGCGGCGAAGGGACTCGACGACGGCCAGCAGCCCCGCCTCGTCCGCCGCCGACGGCGCCAACCGCACGTGATCGCCGATCCGGAAGTCGGGCGCGTCGACCCACAGCGGCCGCCCCAGCCCGCGGCGGGGCACGCGCAGCACCTGACGCAGCCGTGGCGCGCGGTCGAGCCGGGCCGCGACCGCCGCCCGAACTTCCTCGACGCTCACCGGGCCGTCGAGGACGGCGAGCGCGGCGACGTCCTGCACCCAGTCGGTGTCGTCCGTCCACAGCGAGGTGAGGTCCAGCGGGTTGAGCCGATCCGGGATCGCGGTGTGCGACATCGCTCGCCCTCTCATGGTCCTCGCGGATCATCGCGTGGTTGGTCACGGGCGGATAGGGCCCAGGGACCCTGGCGCGGACCGCCGAGCTTCGCGTGGTGGTCTGGCCCGATTCGGGGTACTCAGGTCCGTGGCGAAATCCGGCGGCGAGAGCACGCTCACCGTACTGCTCGCGATGGGCGCGAACCTGGCCGTTGGCGTGGCGAAGCTCGTGGCGGGGCTGCTCACCGGCAGCGCGGCCATGCTGTCCGAAGCCGCGCACTCGGTCGGCGACACCATGACGGAGGTGCTGCTCCTCACGGCCCTCAAGCGGTCGGCCAAGCCGCCGGACCGGGCCCACCCGTTCGGCTACGGCAAGGAGCGCTTCGTCTTCTCGCTGCTCGCCGCGGTGTCGATCTTCGTGGCGGGCGCGCTGTTCTCGATCTACCAGGGCGTGCATACGCTGCTGGGCGGTCCAGAGGAGCGCCAGGACGTGCTCGTCGCTCTGATCGTGCTGCTCGTCGCGGCCGCGCTCGAGGGGGTGTCGCTCGCGCAGGCCATCCGGCAGGTCAAGGCGGAACGCGACGAGGAGCAGCTCGACCTGCGCACCTTCCTGCGCCGCACCGACGACCCGACCGTCATCACCGTGCTGTTCGAGGACAGCGCGGCGATCACCGGCCTGGCCATCGCGTTCGCGGGCGTCGGGCTCACCGCGCTCACCGGCTCGCAGGTCTGGGACGGGCTGGCGTCGCTCTTGATCGGGCTCCTGCTCGTGGTCGTCGCGTACGGGCTCACGCGCACGAACATGGCGCTGCTCATCGGGCGCCAGGCCGACCCGCGGCTGGTGCGCGCCATCGGCAAGCGGCTCGGGGAACAGCCGGAGGTGGACGAGGTGATCGACCTGCTCACCATGCTCCTCGGCACCGACAAGGTGCTCGTGTGCGCGCGACTGGACTTCGCCCAGTCGGCGACGTCGGACGACATCGAGCAGGCCTGCGTCCGGATCGACAGCACGCTGCGCGAGGAGTTCGGCGACGTCGACGAGGTGTTCCTCGAGCCGGTGCCGCGCGGCGACGAGGAGCTGCGCGCCCGCGTCCGCGCCCGCTACGGCGCCGACCTGCGCGAGCTGGCCCCGGACAGCTCTGCCCCATGATCGGCGCGAGCGGCACACCACGGTCTCCGGGGGGTTCCTGAGGTGCCTCCCGCGGCGATCATCGGCGCCGATGGCGGCCCAGGAACCGCCACATGAGCGTGGCCGCGCGCGGGCCCGCCGGGTCACTGTAGGAGGCGCCGGGGGCGGCCGCCCGACCAGGCGTGGCTCCGGCGGTGCCCTGCGGGGAGGTACACCGCGCACAGCCGACCGCGCAGCACAGGCCCGGCCACCCACCGCCCGGGCGCAGCACGACCGACCAACGCGGGCACCCGCGGCGTCCATGGCTCGGCAGGCACAACACCCGATCCTGACGAGCGCGGCCGACGCCGGACAGGGCCGTTCCACTGGTTGGGAACGGCGTGGACTCCACTGGCTGGAAAGGCCGAGCCGCCGGCCTCCAGGCGTATCAGGCTCGACGGCGAGCAGAGGGGGCGCCCATGTCCGGGTCCGCGCGCGCGACAGCGACCACCGAGCATCCGTCCGAGACGCCAGGGCAGCGCACCGCGTTGGCCACCGTCTGCATCTCCGGCACGCTCGAGGACAAGCTCGACGCGGCCGCCGGGGCGGGGTTCGACGGCGTCGAGATCTTCGAGCCCGACCTCGTGGCGTCGGCGCTCGCGCCCGCCGAGATCCGCGCCCGCTGCGAGGGGCTGGGCCTTTCCATCGACCTCTACCAGCCCTTCCGTGACCTCGACTCCACCGACGTCGAGCGGTTCGCCCACAACCTGCGCCGCGCCGAGCGCAAGTTCGAGCTGATGGCCGAGCTGGGCACCGACCTCATCCTGATCTGTTCAGCGGTGGCGCCCGACGCCGTCGCCGACCTCGACCGACTGGCCGCGCAACTGCACGCCGTCGCCGAGCGCGCCGAGGCGCACGGCATGCGCGTCGCCTACGAGGCGCTCGCGTGGGGCACCCAGATCAACACCTACGAGCAGTCGTGGGACGCCGTGCGCCGGGCCGACCACCCCGCGCTCGGCCTGTGCCTGGACAGCTTCCACATCCTGTCCCGCGGCTCGGACCCCGCGGGCATCACGGCGATCCCCGCCGAGAAGCTGTTCTTCCTCCAGCTCGCCGACGCCCCGCACATGAACATGGACGTGCTGCAGTGGAGCCGCCACTACCGGCTCTTCCCTGGCCAGGGCGCGTGGGACCTCCCCGCCTTCCTCGGCTACGTGCTGTCAGCGGGCTACACCGGGCCGCTGTCGCTCGAGGTGTTCAACGACGTCTTCCGCCAGTCCGACCCCCGCCGTGCCGCGGTGGACGCCCGCCGGTCGCTGCTGGCCCTGCGGGAGGCGGCCACGCCGTACGTCCCTGCCACCGCGGCCGCGGAAAACCCGCCGCCCACCCCCGAGCTGCACGGGTTCGCCTTCACCGAGCTGACCGCCGACGCGTCGTCCGGCGTCGCCGTCGCCGGGCTGCTCGCCGCGCTCGGGTTCACCCACACCGGCAGCCACCGCAGCAAGCCCGTCCAGCTCTGGCAGCAGGGCGCCGCCAGGGTGCTGCTCAACCAATCCCGACCGGACGGGGCGGCCGTGGCCGCGCTCGGCATCGAGACGGCCAACCCTGCCGCGGCGGCGGGTCGGGCGGCCGCGCTGCTGGCCCCGCCGCTGCCACAGCACCACGGGCCCGCGGAGGCCGACCTGCTCGGCGTCACCGCGCCCGACGGCACCGCGGTGTTCTTCTGCCACACCGCGACCGAGGGCGTGAGCTGGCTCGCCGACTTCGAGCCCACCGGTGCCCACGCGGGCTTCGACGCGGTGACGCACATCGACCACGTCGCGCTCACCCAGCCGTTCGACAGCTTCGACGAGGCCGCCCTGTTCTACCGCGCGTTGCTCGGCCTCTCCACCCAGCACGCGTCCGAGGTGGCGGCGCCGTTCGGCTTGGTGCGCAACCGCGCCGTCAGCGACCGCGGCCTGACCGTGCGCGTCAACCTCTCGGTATCGGTGTTGCGCCGCGGCGACTGGGCGCCCGGCGTCGCCGACCCGCAGCACATCGCGTTCGCCTGCTCCGACGTGCTCGCGCTCGCCCGCCGCGCCCGTGCCGCGGGCGCACCGCTGCTCGACATCCCGGACAACTACTACGACGACCTCGACGCCCGCCTCGCCCCCGCCGACATCGACGAGCTACGCGAGCTCGGCGTGCTCTACGACCGCGACGACAGCGCTGATGGTGGCGGCGAGTTCCGTCACTTCTACACCCACGTCCTCGGCGGACGGGTGTTCTTCGAGGCCGTGCAGCGCACGGGCGGCTACTCCGGATACGGCGAGGTCAACGGCCCGATCCGGATGGCGGCGCACCGACGGGCTCGGCTTTCACCCTGACCGCAGGCGGGGCGTCGCGGGTCTCCTCGGCCCGATCGTGCGCCTGCTGGAACGTGATGATCCGGTGGCCCCGGTTGCGGGAGAACGTGAGGGCGCGGCCCCAGGTGTAGAGCGTGCCGAGGCGGTTGCCCCAGCCGATCAGGTACAGCACGTGGATGGCGCCCCACATCGTGTAGCCGATGACGCCGGTGAACTGCATGCCGAACGACTCGGCGATCGCGGAGCGGTGCCCGATCGTGGCCATGCTGCCCTTGTCGAAGTACTTGAACGGCTCGGCCTTCTCGTCGCCTGCCAGCCGGGACGCGATGAGCTTCCCGACGTACTTGCCCTCCTGCAGCGCGGGCTGCGCGATGCCCGGCAACCCGTTGAGCGACACCATGTCGCCCACCGCGAACACCTCGGGACGCCCTGCGAGCGTGCAGTCGGGCTGCACCGGGATCCGGCCCGCCCTGTCGACCTCCAGGCCTGCCTTGGCGGCGAGCATCTTCGCCAACGGGGACGCCTGCACGCCCGCCGCCCAGATCCGGGTGCGGGTGCGGATCGTCTCCTCCCCTTCCGGGCCCTTGACGGTGATGCTGTGCCCGTCCATCCCGACGGCCAGGGTGTTGAGGCGCACCTCGACGCCCATCGACTCCAGCTTCTCCCGGGAGTACTTCCGCAGCTTCTCCGGGAACGGGCCGAGCACCGCCCCGGCGCCCTCCAGCAGCAGGATGCGCGCCTCTGTCGTGTTGACGGTGCGGTAGTCCTGCGGCAGCACCTTGTGGGCGAGCTCGGCCACCTGCCCCACCAGCTCGACGCCGGTCGGGCCTGCACCGATCACCACGAACGTCAGCCACTCCGCGCGCTCTTGCGGGTCGGTCGCAAGCTCCGCCATCTCGAACGCCAGCAGGATCTGGTCCCGCAGGTGCCGCGCGTCCTCGATGGTCTTCATGCCGGGCGCGTAGCGGGCGAACTCGTCGCGACCGAAGTAGGAGTGGGTGGCGCCCGCCGCGACGACGAGCGTGTCGTAGGGCAGCGCGAGCATCCGGCCGTCAGGGCCCTCCGCGGTGACGATCCGCCGTTCCAGGTCCAGGTCGGTGACCTCGGCCAGGAGCGCGCGCGCGTTGGCCTGCTTCTTGATCACGGCGCGCAGCGCGGGCGCGATCAGGCCTGGCGGGAGGATCCCCGCCGCCACCTGGTAGAGCAGCGGCTGGAACAGGTGGTGGTTGGTGCGGTCCACCACCGTGACGTCGACGTCGGCGTGGGCGAGCGCGCGCACCGCGCTGAGGCCGCCGAAGCCGCCGCCGATGACGACGACGCGGTGCGCGTCCGTACCGGTCATGCCGGGAGCTGCGCCACCGCGCGCAGCTCGTCGGGGGTGGTCTCGCCGAAGCCGAAGAACTCCAGGTAGGCGGGGATCTGCTCGAAGAGCATGTCGCTGCCCACCTGGATGGGGCAGCCGCGGGCCTGTGCCGCGGCCAGGAACGGCGTGATCGTCTGCTTCATCACGACCTCGCCGACGAACGTGCTCGGCGCGATCCGGTCGACATCCATGGGCAGCGGGTCATCGTCCTTCATGCCCAGCGGGGTGGCGTTGACCACGAGGTCGTAGCCCTCCGGGTCCTTTGAGCCGGTCTCGATCCGCATGTCGGGGTAGTGCGCGTGCAGCCGTTCGGCGAGGCCGTCGGAGGCGGGCTGGTGCGGGTCGAACAGCCCCATGCCCGCGACGCCCGCCGCGGCGAGCGACGCCGCGATCGGCGACCCGACGCCGCCGTTGCCGACCACCAGCGCGCGGGCGCCCGCCAGCGCGACCCCCTTGCGCTGCACGCCGCGCACGAAGCCCGCCCCGTCGAACTGGTCGCCGAGCAGGCTGCCGTCCTCGCGTACGAGCACGGCGTTGGCGGCGCCCGCGATGGTGGCGGTGGGCGTCAGCTCGTCCACCAGCTCGCAGGTGACGACCTTGTGCGGCATCGTGACCAGCGCGCCGCGGATGTTCGACATCCGGAACAGCAGCGGGAAGAACGCCCGGTACTCCTCCGGCTTGACGCCCATGGGCATGACGACGGCGTCGATGCCTTTCTTGTCGAACCACGGGTTGTAGATCATCGGCGCCTTGAACGCGAAGGTCGGGTAGCCCAGGTGCGCCACCAACGTCGTCCGGCCGGTGATCACCGCTTCAGCTGCTCCCGCCAGGCGCCGAGCACGACCTCGGAGGTCTCCCTGACGAAGTTGGCGTGGGTGCTGGCGAGCGTCGCCGCCCACTCGAGGCCGGAGCCCTTCGCCGCCTGTTCCTCGAGGTCGAGGAAGCTCTTGAGCATCCGCTCGTAGCCCTCCAGCCAGGCGAGGCCGTTCTGCCTCGCCTTGTCGGTCACCTGCGCCGACAGCTCCTGCACCCGCTTGACGGTGGCTTCTACATCGGTCGGATCGGTCATGGCGGTCCCTTCCTCGATGAGTTCCCCCGCGAGACTTCCACCCCCGCAGACGCCGGGACGTGCCCTTCCGACCAGTGAGAGCCGGTCACGTACCACTCGTAGACGCCGTCGGGCCGGGTGCGCCGCTCGACCTCGCCCGACCACCGCAAATACGCGATGTGCGAGAGGGTCTCGTTGATCGCGAGCTGGCGCTGGTGGGCGAGGATCGCCTTCGCCACGAGCCGGTCGGCCAGCTCCACCACCGACGACGGCTGTGCGGCGATGGCCTGGCGCACCTTGTCGAGGCGCCGCAGCTTGGTGCGGTAGATGGCCTCGATCCGCCCGGCCGGGTCGTCGAACGGGTGGCCGTGGCCGGGCAGCACGTGCGCAGGGCGCAGGTCGGCGACGCGGCGAAGCGAGTCGAGGTAGCTGCGCAGCGGGTCGGCGTCGAAGCCGCGCTCGAAGGTCACGGGCGGGGTGATGCCCGGCAGCAGGTGATCGCCCGAGAGCAGCACGCCGCGGACGGGCGAGTACAGGCAGACGTGGCCGAGCGAATGGCCGGGGGTGTGCACGACGTCCCAGCCGTCCCCGCCGATCTGGATGCGCTCTCCCCCGCGCAGCCGGGTGGACGCCTCCACCACCGAGTGCAGGTAGGGCAGCCACCGGGTGAGGTGGTCGGCGAGGTCCATGCGCTCGGTCTCGGACACGCCGTGGTCGGCGTAGGTGTCGCGGCGACGCATGCGGGCGGTGTCAGGGTGGCGGTACTTCTCGCAGTCCAGGTCGGTCATCGCGTGCATGACCAGCTGCGCGCCCGTCGCCTCCATGACCTTGCCCGCGAGGCCGTAGTGGTCGATGTGCGCGTGCGTGATCACGATGCGCGCGACGTCGGCGAGCGCGTACCCGGCGCCGTTCAGCCCGGCGGTGAGGGCGGCCAGCCCGCCGTCGGGCAGGTCAGGGCGCCACACCCCGCAGTCGACGACGGTCACGCGGTCGCCGTCGGCCAACACGTAGCAGTTGACGCTCTGGACGGCGTTGACCCCGATCGGCAGGACCACGCGGGTGATCCCGTTCATCCGTGCATGCGCTCCAGGAGCGTGAACCACACCCGCAGCTCGACGCGGTACTCCACGGACGCGCCGTCGACGACGCCGGTGACCTCGGCCATCTCGAAGGACGTGATCCCGTCGAGGGTGAGCCGGGCGCGGTCGAGCGCCTCGGTCACCGCGTCCTGGATGCTGGGCCCGGTGCCGATCAGCTCGACGGCCTTCTGCACGCTCACG
This sequence comes from uncultured Actinomycetota bacterium, assembly GCA_963736375.1. GTDB lineage: Bacteria > Actinomycetota > Actinomycetes > Mycobacteriales > Pseudonocardiaceae > Pseudonocardia. The sequence continues at coordinate 117,686 of CAVTOL010000014.1, read as the reverse complement.
GCGGTCATCCTGACCCGCCGGAGACGCCGGGCGCGTGCGTTCCCGCTCGTTGGAAGAGGCGGTAGAGGTAGACGAGCGCGGGCACGAGCAGCACCGAACCCGCCACGAGCGCGACGAGCATCGCGACCAGGGTGGCCTGGCCCGCCGCGGCGGCCTCGATCGTGAGCCGCGGCGGCAGCACGTAGGGGTATTGGGCCGCGGCCCAGCCGAGGAGGATCGCGGCGACGGCGAGCGACGACGTCACGCGGGCCGGCGCGTAGCGGCGCAGCACCAGCAGCACGATCGACGCCAGTCCCGCGAGCACGGACAGCGCCACCACGGGAAGCGCCTGCCCGAACAGCCCGTCCGCGAGCAGCGGGGCGTCGCCGCGCAGCACGAAGAGGCCGCCGAGCCCGACCGCGCCGGTGACGGCAGCGGTACCCAGCGCCCGACGCCGGAACCCCTCCGCGAGTTCGGGGTGGCCCTCGTGCTCCGCGTCCAGGCAGAGGAAGACCGCCGCGAGGTAGGCGCAGGTCAGCACGGCGAGCACGCCGCCGAGCGTCGAGGTGGGGTTGACCCAGCTCGTCACGACGTCGCCGGTCGCGATGCCCGGCGGCACCCGCCCGGACGCGACGCCGCCGACGACCGTGCCCAGGAAGTACGGCGTGACCAGCGACGACACCGCGAACGCGGCGCCGAGGAAGCGCCGCATCCCCAGCGTGGTGATGCTCTTGCGGAACGCGAAAGCCGACCCGCGGGCGATCATCCCGAACGCGGCGAGCGTGAGCGGCACGTACAGCGTGGACGCGACCGGCGTGAACCCGGCCGGGAACCCGGTCCACAGCACCACCAGCACGAAGATCAGCCAGACGTGGTTGGCCTCCCACACCGGCCCGATCGCGTGCTCGATCACCGCGCGCTGGGCCGCGCCGCGGCGGGTGCCGCCCGCGAGCAGGTCCCACATGCCCGCGCCGAAGTCGGCGCCCCCGAAAAGGGCGTAGGCGATGAGCCCGACGAACATCACGCCCAGCACGACCTCGGCGAGCGTCACGACGCCACCATCACGACACCACCATCACGACACCGCCTCGAGCTCCTGCGGCGCCGCGACCTCGTGCGAATGGGCCAGGCGACGCAACACGAACACGGTGAGCACGGTCAGCACCGCGTAGATCAGGGCGACGGCGACGAAGCCGAACGCGATGCCCGGCGCGGGGCTCACGGCGTCGGCGGTGCGCAGGATGCCGTAGACGATGAACGGCTGGCGGCCGACCTCGGTGGTGATCCAGCCGGTCTCCATCGCGAGCACAGCCGCCGCCCCGGACACCGCGGTGGCGCGCAGGAACCACACCGAGCGCGGGATCCGGTGGTGCCGCCACCACGTCCAGCCGTACCACAGCGCGAGCAGCAAGAGGGCCGAGCCGATGCCCACCATCGCGTTGTAGGCGAGGTGCACGACGTTCACGGGAGGGCGCAGATCCGGTGGCACGCTCTGCAGGCCGATCACCTGGCCGTTGGGGTCGTGCGTGACCAGCAGCGACAGCCCCCACGGGAGCTCCAGCGCCCACCGCAGCTTGTCGTCGATGAACAGGCCGCCGAGCGAGAGCGGCACCCCGCGGCCCGTGGCGAAGAGCCCCTCCATCGCCGCGAGCTTGATCGGCTGGTTCTCCGCGACGGCGCCCGCGATCCAGTCGCCGACGACGAGCTGGATCGGCGTCGCGATGGCCGCGAACGTGAGCGGAATGGTGAGGCCGAAGCGGTGGTAGCGGTCGCGGCGCCCGCGCAGCATCCCCACGGCGTACACCGAGGCGATCAGATAGCCGGTCACCATGTACGCCGCGACCAGCATGTGCACGAACTGCGGCCAGGTGGACGGCCCGAACATCGCCCCGACCGGGTCGGCGTCCACCACACGCCCGTTCACCAGCCGGAAGCCGGTGGGGTTGTTCATCCATGCGTTCGCGGCGATCACGAAGAACGCCCCGGCGATCCCGGACACCGCGATCGGCAACGCGCTCAGCATGTGCGCGCGCGGCGACATCCGCTCCCAGCCGAAGAGGTAGATCCCGACGAAGATGGCCTCCAGGAAGAAGGCGAACCCCTCCAGCACGAACGGGAAGCCGTACACCTCGCCGAACGGGGCCATCAGCCCCGGCCAGAGGATGCCCATCTCGAACGACAGCAGCGTGCCCGACACCGCGCCCGCCGCGAACAGCACGCCCATCGCCTTGGCCCACGTGTGCGCGAGGTCGAGCAGGATCGGGTTGCCGCGCCGGTGCGCACGCCACTCGGTGAACACCACGATCGTCGGGAGCGCGATCCCGAAGCACGAGAACACGATGTGCCAGCCCAGCGACAGCGCCATCTGCATCCGGGCAGGGAAGAGGTTCTCGGCCGCGCCCGCCAGCACCAGTGCGTGATCCACGTCCGCGCCCACCTCCGTCGGCTCCGGGCGTCCAGGATGATCCGCCCCCGCCGCATGCCGCCCCGGGTTCCCGGCCTGCAGAAGTGCTTGCTATAGTTAGCGGCATCGGGTAGTTTAGTTACCGAAGGGGCCACCCGGTCCCACCGACCGAAGGAGCAAACCATGTCCGCGCCCACCGAAGACTTCACCCGCATCGCCAACAACAGCCGCGACGCCGTCACCGCCGCCGTGAACGCATGGGCCGAGGCCGCGAAGCGCTACGCCACGCAGTTCGACGTGCAGAATCCGGTGCCCGCCGCTGCGGAGACCCAGGCCGCCATCGACACCGCCTACGACCTGGCGAGCAAGCTGCTGGCCGAGCAGCACGCGCTGGCCACGACGTTCGTCACCGCGACCAAGCAGGCCACTGACGCCACCGCCGAGCGCCTCCGCGGGCTCACCGTGTTCCCGACGCCCGGCGCCTGACCGGCGCGCGGCATGAGCCGTTCGAGGGCCCCATCCGGTTGCTACCGGGTGGGGCCCTTCGTCGTCGCCAGTCGCTCGCGCTGCGGCGTGACGACGTAGCGCGGGTCGCGGGTGGAGGCCACGCCCGCCGTGAACGTCCCCAACCGCTGCAGCGCGCTGCCTGCGAGCAGCGCGAGCCCGGCCGCCGCGGCCACGACCCGGCTGCGCCGGGCAGGCAGGGTGCCCACGAGGCCGCCCGCCGTCAGGTACTCCGACCATCGCCGCAGTGTGTGCGCGCGGCCCGTCGTGTAGGCCTCGGCGACCATCCCGATCCGGTGCTCCATCACCCGCGACACGACCAGCTCGGCCACCGCGCCCACCGCGGCGAACGCGCGGGCAGGGCCCGCCTCGGCGGGTGGCACGAGCACCATCGCGAGCCCGCCCGAGCTGGCCGCGGCCGACCCGGTGAAGACGAACGGCAGGTACGGGTGCGCGGCGTTCCACGCGGGCACGGCCGTCTGCGCCAACAGCACCGCCGTGTAGCTCGCCAACGGCGGCGCCAGCACGGCCGACGTCAGCGACGCGGGCCGCGCCACCCGCCGCACCAGGCGGGTGATGCCCCACCGCGCAGGCAGGAGCTCCCCCACCGCGGCCAGCCCGATCCCTGGGCTGTAGCCCGCGATGATCCACGTCCCCATGCTCATCGGCGACGTGGGCTTGGCCACCCGGAGCATGTGGTGGAACCGCTCCGGCCTGCCGAGGTCGGACACCAGGAAGTACGTGCTCGCGCCGAGGGCGGCCACTGCGGCGAGGCGCGCGCGGCGCCGCAGCCGGGGCCGACCGGTGAGGTCGGCGCCCACCGACAGCAGCGTCGACCCGGCCGACGCGCCGCCCGCGAACAGGTACGCGGGGATCCGCCAATCCCAGGCGGGCGGCTTGAGGATGGGCCTGCCGTAGTAGGACGCGTCGTCGGGCTGCGGCCGCGGCAGGGGCTCAGCCCGCCTGCTCACCGCGCCACCCCCGACCCCGACCCCGACCCCGACCCCGACCCGCCATGATCACCGGTTCGGCGCAAAAGGTTGCCAAGTCCGGCCGGATCTGCACCCAACCGGTGATCATCGGCGGCGGCGGCGGGGGTCGGGCGGGTCGGGAGGGCGAGCGCGGGCATCATCGGCGCCCCAGGAAGGAGCCCACCGCGGCCGCCAGGAACGCTCCCGCCGCCGCACCCACGAACCGCCACATCCGCACGGCGTCGCGCGTCGGCACCACCGGGTCCGGCGGCAGCCCATACACCTCCGGCTCGTCGAGGAGCAGGAAGAACGCGCCGTTCCCGCCGACGCCGTCGTGCTCGTCGGCGCCGTAGAGCCGGGCCTCGGGGACCCCCCGCTCGTGCAAGGTGGCGACCCGCGCCGCCGCCCGCTCCCGCAGCTCGGCGAGCTCGCCGAACTGGATCGAGTCGGTCGGGCAGGCCTTCGCGCACGCCGGTTCGAGGCCGCCGTGCAGCCGGTCGTAGCACAGCGTGCACTTCTGGGCCCTCCCGTCGCCGGGCCGCCGCTCGATCACCCCGTACGGGCACGCCGACACGCAGTACCCGCAGCCGTTGCAGATGTCCTGCTGCACCACGACCGAGCCGAACTCCGTGCGGAACAGCGCCCCCGTCGGGCACACATCCAGACAGCCCGCGTGCGTGCAGTGCTTGCAGACGTCCGACGCCATGAGCCAGCGCAGCCCGTCGGCCGCGGTGCCCGGCATCCCCAGATCCACCGGCCTGCTCTGCTCGATGAACGCCACGTGCCGCCACGCGTTGGCGCCCAACGCCTCGGTGTTGTCGTGCGACATCCCCAAGAGATCCAGGTGCTCGGCCGCGGGCACCCCGTTCCACTGCTTGCACGCCACCTCGCACGCCTTGCAGCCGATGCACACCGACGTGTCGGTGAAGAACCCGACGCGCGGAGGGTGGTCGACGTGCCCGGCGTCGCCCGCGACGTCGTCGAGCGGACCGAAGAGGCTGCTCATACCATCCCTGCCCGCCTCTGGTAGTCCGCCACGTAGTCGAGTAGCGCTTGGCCGGTCGGCCGTGGCCCCGGTCGGACGTCGCACGTCGCCACCTTGCCCTCCTGGATCCCCACGTTGGGGTCGGCGACGATGCCGAGCAGGTCGTTCATGACGTCGCCGCGCACCAGCCCGCGGCTGCCGAAGTGGTAGGGCATCCACACCTGGTGCACCACCGTGCCCTGCACCCGCAGCGGCGGGATCCGTCGCGTGACAACCGCGCGGGCCTGCACCGCCGTCCGGCTCGTCACGACATGACACCACTCCCCGTGCGCGAGCCCGCGCTCGGCGGCCAGCTGCGGCGACACCTCGACGAACAGCGCAGGCTGCAGCTCCGCGAGGAACGGCAGCCACCGGGTCATGCCGCCCGACGTGTAGTGCTCGGTGAGCCGCGACGACGTGAGCACGAACGGGAACACCGCGCCCGTGGGGTTGGCCGGGTTGTCCTTGTGCTGGTAGCGGCGGCGCGTCGGGCTCGCCCGCGGGCCGTGCAGCGGGTTGCGCACCGGCGACTCGTCGGGCTCGTAGTGCGTCGGCATCGGCCCGTCGACGACGCCGTTGGGCGCGAACAGCCACGCCTTGCCGTCGGCCTGGAGCACGAACGGGTCGTCGCCGCGCAAGGCCGCGGGCCCGACGGCGTCCGGCGGCGGGACACGGCCGGGCGGCAGGTCGTCGGGGAAGTCGGGGATGTCGTCGCCCACCCAGCGCCCGACGGCCTCGTCCCACCAGACGAGCTTCTTGCGCTCGCTCCACGGCTTGCCCGCCGGATCGGCCGAGGCCCGGTTGTAGAGCACCCGCCGGTCCAGCGGCCACACCCAGCCCCACTTGCCGTCGGGGCCGTCGCCGCGCCGCGCGGACAGGTTCACCCCGTCCTTGAAGACCCCCGCGTAGATCCAGCAGCCCGACGAGGTGGAGCCGTCGGCGCGCAGCTGCCGGTAGTCGCCGACGAGCTCGCCGGTGTCGAGGTGGTAGCCGTTGATCCGGCGCAGCACCTCCTCGGCGTCCGGCTCGCCCCAGACGGGGTCGCCGTGCACGGGCAGGTTCCAGTTCAGCTCGACGATCGGCCGGTCGCGCTCATCGGCGGAGCCCGCGAGCCGCTCACGCAGCAACCTCCCCAGGTGGTAGGTGAACCAGAGATCCGAACGCTGGTCGCCGCATGGTTCGACGGCCCGCTCGCGCCACTGCAGCATCCGCTCGGTCTGGGTGAACGTGCCCTCCTTCTCCACGTGTGACGCTGCGGGAAAGAAGAACACCTCGGTACGACAGTTTTCGGGGACGATCTCGCCGGTCTCGACCTCCGGCGCGTCCTTCCAGAACGTGGCCGTCTCGATCATCGCGAGGTCACGGACGACGAGCCAGTCGAGCTTGGCGAGCGCGAGCCGCATCAGCCTCCCGTTGGACACGGCGACGGCGGGGTTCTGGCCGAAGACGAAGAAGCCGGGGACCTTGCCGTCGTCCATGTCCAGTGCCGTGCGGTAGACGCCGTGGTCGCCGTCGATGCGCGGGAGGTAGTCGAAGCGGTAGTCGTTGTCGGCGGTGGCGCCCTCACCCCAGTACTCCTTGAGCAGCGACACCATGTACGTGTCGGCGTTGTACCAGAAGCCCTTCTGCTTGCGGCTGCGGATCGACTCGACGTATGCGGTGAGGTCCGGGGTGGCGGGCGAGGGCATCGGCAGGTAGCCGGGGAGCAGGTTGAACAGGGTGGGGATGTCGGTGCTGCCCTGGATGCTCGCGTGCCCGCGCAGGGCGAGGATGCCGCCGCCGGGGCGCCCGATGTTGCCCAGCAGCAGCTGCACGATCGACCCGGCGCGGATGTACTGCGCGCCCACGCTGTGCTGCGTCCACCCCACGCTGTAGATCAGCGTGGTGGTGCGCTCGCGGCCGGAGTTGGCCGCCCAGGCGTCGCAGACGGCCCGGAACGCGTCCTGCGGCACGCCGCAGACCTCCTCGACGAACTCCGGCGTGTAGCGCGCGAAGTGCCGTTTCAGGATCTGGTAGACGCAGTCGGGGTGCTGCAGGGTCGGGTCGGTCTCGGGCGCATCGGACGTGATCGGCGCACCGCCCGCGCCGTGGGCGTCGGCCTGCTCGGGCTGGTCGGCGCCCGGCGGCTCGTCGACCGCGCGGTACTGCCAACTGGCCGTGTCGTAGCTGCTGGTCTCCGGGTCGAAGCCGCTGAAAAGGCCGTCGAGGTCTTCGGTGTCGCGGTACTCCGTCGAGATCAGTGCGCTCGCGTTCGTGTACGCCGTGACGTACTCGCGGAAGTCCAGCCCGTTCTCCAGGATGTGCCGGATCACGCCGCCGAGGAAGGCGATGTCGCTGCCCACCCGGATGGGGATGAACGTGTCGGCGAGCGCGCTGGTGCGGGTGAAGTGCGGATCGATGTGGATCACCTTGGCGCCGCGCGCCTTCGCCTCCACCACCCACTGGAACCCGACGGGATGGGCCTCGGCCATGTTCGAGCCCATGATCACGATGCAGTCGGCGTGGATGAGCCGGTGCGGTCCGTCGGTGGCGCCGCCACGCCCGAGCGAGGTTCCCAGACCGGGAACGGTGGCGGAGTGTCAAATACGGGCCTGGTTCTCGATCTGGATGGCCCCGAGCGCGGTGAACAGCTTCTTGATGAGGTAGTTCTCCTCGTTGTCCAACGCCGCCCCGCCAAGGCCCGCGAACCCGGTGGTGCGGCGCAGGATCCGGCCCTGGTCGTCGGTCTGCTGCCAGCCGCGGCGGCGGGCGTCGAGCACCCGGTCGGCCACCATCTCCATGGCGGTGCGCAGGTCGAGATCGGTCCACTCGGTCGCGCCCGGCGCGCGGTAGCGCACCTTCCGCTCCCGCTGCGGGCCCGTCACGAGCTGGGTGGAGGCCGAGCCCTTGGGGCACAGCCGTCCGCGGGAGATCGGCGAGTCGGGGTTGCCCTCGATCTGCAGGACCTTCTCGTCCTTCACGAACACCTGCTGCGCGCACCCGACGGCGCAGTAGGGGCAGACGGACTTGGCTACCCGGTCGGCGGCCGCGATGCGGGGGGTGGCCGCGCGAGAGCGCGGCGACTGGGCCGCGGCGCCCCGGCCCAACCGGTCCGGCCCGACGAGCTGGCGGTAGACCGGCCAGGCCCCGAGCAGCTCACGTAGTCCCACGCCCGCTCCTCCCCGCTGTGCCGCCGCCCACGCCGCCGCCCACGCCCACGCCCACGCCCACGCCCACGCCCACGCCCACGCCCACGCCCACGCCCACGCCCACGCCCACGCCCACGCCCACGCCCACGCCCACGCCCACGCCCACGCCCACGCCCACGCCCACGCCGTGATCGTGCCGCCGCCAGTCTGTGCCGTCGAGCCCCACCCGCTCACCGGGAACGCGCCCGCCACGGGGCGTACCGCACCCGTGTTGCGGTGCCGGCCCCGGCGGCCCAGGACCGGTGCGGTCACCACGATCCCGGCGGGGCACGAAACGCCGGTGCGGCGGCCGCGGCGTCGAGCGCCATCCGGACGCACGCGCGTCGCCGCCGTGCGGACGACGAGGAAGCCCATACTCCCGGCCCGAACGACGTGCCCGGGGGTGCGCGGCCACGGCACTCGCGCTCGAACGGGACCTGAGCGGGGTTTCGGCACGGGAATACCCCGCTCACGTCCCGCTCGGCCGCTGTTTCCGCGCCCGGCCCAGCTCGGTGACGATCCGCTCGGGCTCGCCGTACACCTCCAGCTTGGAGTACCGGTAGATCCGCCAGCCACGGTCGACCAGCCGCGTGTAGCGACCGATGTCGCGCAGCACCCGGCCGGGCTCGGTGTGGACGTCGCCCTCGTACTCGATCCCGATCATCAGCTCGGGCCAGGCCAGGTCGAGCCAGACCGCCGTGCGGGTCGCGACGTCCTGAACGACCCACTGCACCCGGGGCCGTGGCAGCCCGGCGTCGACGATCAGCAGCCGCAACCGGCTCTCCATCGGCGACCCGGAGTACGGGCTGGCCAGCGCCAGCACCTCGGGGACGCGTGCGACACCGCGATGGCCGCGGTAGCGGACGCAGAAGTTCAGCAGCAGGTCCGGGTTGAACCGGTGGCGGTTGGCCAGCCGGTCCACCGCGACAACGGCCTCTCGCCGGTCCAGTCTGCTGGCGAGGTCGAACGCGGTGCGCAACGGCGTCGTGCAGCACACGTCACCGATACGGGTGATCTCGCCGGGGTGCAGCCGGTCGCGGTGCACGACGAGGCCGGGATGGCAGCGGATCTTCTCGGGCACGGTGATCTCCGCGGGCACGTCGGGATGCGGAGCGCAGCCTGCGTCCAGCAAGACGGCGGCCGAGTAGCCGGAGAGCACCCCGCGCCCCTCCACCAGCCGGTAGGCCGCCAAAGACCGCAAGGCAAGATCGGGCGGGTCGGCGGATCGGGCGTAGACGTCGGGCAGCAGCCGTCGGTAGCGCGGGCCGCGCAGCCGGTCGCGAGTGACGAGTCCGGCCGCGACCGCCCGCGAGCCCCGGAACGCGACCGGCCACCCCGGTACAGCGGACATGGCGGCAGGATGACCTGGCGCGCCCCGCGCCGTGGCCGTTTCGCAGAACTCGCGCTCGAGCGGGACATGAGCGGGGATTCGGGGCGGCAGATCCCCGCTGAGGTCCCGTTCGAACGCAAGCCCGGCGAAGGAGTCGCCGAGCGCGTTCACCGGCGCGCCGGTGGCGGCCATCAACATCCGGAGCCGTCGATCGCGACATGCCCCTGCGGATCCCGGAGCACCGCGAGGATCTCCGCAGGTTGGGCGCGGATCAGCCGCTGCTCCTCGACACGTTGGTGCACCATCGCACCCCGGCCACACCGATCGGGTACACAATCGTCGTCCGTGCGCGCCGTCCTCCTCCTCGTGATGGCACTCGTCGCCGGATGCTCGGCCGCGCCACCGGCGCCGCCCCCGCTGCCGCCGCCGCCATCTCCGCCATCGACGACCACGTCCGCCGCTCCGGTCGCGGGCAACGCCGCGTGGGCCCTCACCGCGCCCGGCCCTGAACACGCGATTGAGGGCTTCGCCGACCACGTGAGCGTCGCGCCCGGCCAGCCTGTACGGCTGTTCGTCTCGACCACGGCGCCCACCTGGACGGCCACCGCGTTCCGGCTCGGCGCCGACGCGCGCCAGATCTGGGCGTCCACCCCGCAGCCCGGCAAGGCGCAGCCGCCCGCGGTCGTCCAGAAGCCGACGAACACGGTGGTCGCGCCGTGGGCGTCGTCGCTCACCGTGGACACCACCGGCTGGCCGCCCGGCGACTACCTCTTCCGCCTCGACGCGCCCGGCGCCCAGCGCTATGTGCCGCTGACCCTCCGCACGACCTCTAACGCGGGCCGTCTCGTGATCATCAACGCGGTGACGACCTGGCAGGCCTACAACCGCTGGGGCGGCTACTCGCTCTACAAGGGCCCCGACGGGCAGCGGCCCGACCGGGCGCGCGCGGTGTCGTTCGACCGGCCCTACGAGGTGGGGATGCTCGGCGCGGGCCAGTTCCTGCAGTTCGAGCTGGGCGCCGTGCGGGTCGCGGAGCAGGCCGGGATACCGCTGGGCTACGCCACCGACGTCGACCTGCACGCCGACCCGAGCCTCCTCGACGGCGCCCGCGCGATGGTCACCCTCGGCCACGACGAATACTGGTCGACGACCATGCGCACCGCCGCCACCGTCGCCCGCGACCAGGGCGTGAACCTCGCGTTCCTCGGCGGCAACGAGGTCTACCGGCACATCCGCTTCGACGCTACACCGCTGGGCCCCAACCGGCTGGAGATCAACTACAAGTCGTTCGAGGAGGACCCGTACAGCAAGACAAACCCTCTGGAAGCCACCCAGGACTGGCGGCTGCCGCCCAACCCGCGCCCGGAGAGCGTGCTCGTCGGCAACACCTACAAGTGCTTCCCAGGCCGCGCGGCGATGGTCGCGGTCGACCAGTCGAACTGGCTGCTCAGCGGCATCGTCCACGACGGACAGGCGCTGCCGGGCGTGGTCGGCATCGAGTATTCGGGCGTCGACCTCAACGCGCCCACGCCGCACCCGCTCGAAGTGCTCTTCCACTCCCCCGTGGTCTGCGGCACCACCCATCAGCACGACTTCGCCGACGCCATCTACTACACGACCGTCAGCGGCGCAGGCGTGTTCGCGAGCGGCACCCAGGACTGGGTGTGCGGCATGGACCCGTTCTGCACGGGGCCCGCGCAGGCCGGGCACGTCGCCCCCATCCTGGACGCCATCACCACGCGGCTGTTCACGGCGTTCGCGGCGGGCCCCGCTGGCAAGGTCCACCCCGCCCTCCCGAACCTGGAGCGGCTGGGCATCCACCCCGGCGCGCACACGGTCCAGGCCCCCGACGTGGACTGAGCCGTGAGCCACTCGAATGGGTGGGGACGCGCCGGGGAGCCCCAAGCCACCATCGAATGTCGGAGCCGTCGGCGAAGGAGCAGGCCGCGTACAGCTGCGACATGCTCTCCACCGGCTTCATAGGCGCCGAGCACGCCTACCTGCAGTTCGGCGACGTCGTGGCCGTGTCGCGCAGGGCCCCGTCGGGCTGTGCGCGACGATGGGCGCCAACCTCCTGGGCGCTGGCCGGATCACCGCCGTCGAGTCCCGTCCGGAGCGGCAGGCGCCGGCCAAGCGGTTCGGCGCGGACGACATCGTCAACTTCACCCAGGGCGACCCGGTCGAGCAGATTACGGACATGACCGGCGGCGAGGGCGTGTACGCCGCGATCGAGGCGTTCGGCTTCCCGCGCGCGGCTCCCTCGTCACCGCGGCAGCCGTGGTGGCGCTCGCAGGCTGCGGCTCGGCGGCCACGACAGCACCCGCCTCCTCCAGCGGCGGTGGTGCCAGCGGCGGCGGTGCCCGCATGGACCCGGCCTAGCAACAGAAGATCGCGCCGGAATGGCCGACTCACCGAGCCGGATCGGCCGACTTGCCGTTCCCGGGCGGCAGGCGGTGGCGGTCAGGCGTCGAGCCAGCAGGCCGCCGAGGCGAGCGCGGCGAGGCGGCCCGCGGCGTCGTGCAGGCGCGCGTCGACCGCGGCCAGCCGCCGTCCACCGTGCCGGACCTCAACGTCGACGGCCATCGCGGCGCCGTCGGCGGCGACGGAGCGCACGAACGCGACGTCGTGGTCGCACGCCGCCGCGTTCGGAACGGCCACGGCGATGCGGTGCCCGAGCACCGCGGCGAGCACCCCGCCCTGCACTCCGCCAACCGAGTTGGCGAGCGTGGATGCGGCGCGCAGGTCCGGCCCGAGCGCGGCGAACGGGTCGGGGTCGGGCGAGTCGTGGAAGAGCGCGGCCTCCCCGGTCGACGCCAGCACGGCGGAGCGGGCCGTCAGGTGCGCGACGGGCCGACCGTCGGCCGCGGACACCTCGGCGCGGCTCACGGCCGTCGCGGCCGCGGGCGCGACCAGGAAGGCGCGCGCCACGAGCGCCTCGCCGGGCGCCGGCAGCGGGCCGAGCATCGCGGTGTGCAGGGTCAGCGTGCTGATCCGCAACCCCGCGGCCAGCGACGATGTGACCGCCGCACTGAGCACCAGGTCGCCCAACACCGGGACGACGCCGGGCCCGCGCAGCCGATGCGGCGGCAGGTGCGGCACACGGGCGGCGGCGTGGCCGGGCTCGACCGCGTCCAGCACCGTGCCCAGCGCGGCGTGCACCGGGGCGAGCGCTCCCCCGCCCGCGGCGATCGCGCGCAGCAGGGTGAGTGGCGTCACGAGCGGCGGGGCCGCCCGATGCCCGCGACGTAGAGCACCAGGAGCACGACGCCCGCGGGTGCGAGCCAGATCGGCCAGGGGTAGATCACCTCGTCGTTGGTGGCCGACACGAGGCCCCACACGACGACGTTCACCGCAAGCGTCGCCAGCCAGATGATCGACAGGATGCGCATCGTGACGCCGCCGCCGTCGGCGGAGAAGACCCGACGGGCGGGTCGGCGGCTGGGCGCGGCCGCGGCAGGCGGCGGAACGGGCAGGTCCGCGGTGACGCGCTCCAGCTCACCCCGGGTGCGGGCGGCCCACACCGACTGGACGCGCTCGTCGAACTCGTGGATGTCGAGCTGGCCGACGCTCTGGGCCACCCGGAGCCGATCCGCGACAGCCTGCCGTTCGGCATCGGAGACGCGCAGGTCCTCAGGACGGACGGGCTCGTTCACACCCCGATGATGACACGCCCGCATCAGCCGCGCGGCACATACATGATCACGACGACGCCCGCGAGGCAGAGTGTCGCGCCGAGGTAGTCGAAGTGGTCGGGCTGGAAGCCGTCGAGCGCGACGCCCCATAGCAGCGACCCGACGACGAACACCCCGCCGTACGCGGCCAGGATGCGCCCGAAGTGCGGGTCGGGCTGCAGGGTGGCGACGAAGCCGTACGCCCCAAGCGCCACCACCCCGGCCCCCGCCCACAGCAACCCACGGTGCTCGCGCACCCCCTGCCACACCAGCCACGCGCCGCCGATCTCGGCGAGCGCGGCGAGCAGGAACAGCAGCACCGACCGCACGACCGTCACAACGGAAATGATCGCCCGCGCCGACCTCGCACCCCTTCGGGCCACTTCGCACCCGACCGGCGGGGTGCGAAGTGGGCCGGTGGGGTGCGAGGTGGGCCGGCGGGCGCGACACGGACCGGCGGGCGCGACGCGGACCGGCGGGCGCGACGCGGACCGGCGGGCGCGACGCGGACCGGCGGGCGCGACGCGGACCGGCGGGCGCGACGCGGACCGGCGGGGTGCGAGGTCGGGCCGGCGGGTGCGTCGGGCCGGCCCACCCCGGACGGCCGCTGGACGCGGTGCGGAAGGATCGCGGCGTGCCCGCCCATCCCGTCGCCCCGGTGCCCGACCGCCTCTTCGACGACGAGCGTGAGCAGCGGTGGCGCGCCCGGTACACGGCGCCCCGGATGTCGCGGCCCGGCTGGGCGCGTGACGCCCCGGACCGCTGCCTCTACACGTCCAACGCGAGCGGCACGACCGAGGTCTACGTGTGGGACCGCGCCACCGACCTGCACCGACAGGTCACCGCCCGGCCCAGCGGCACCTATGCCGCCACCCTCGCCCCTGACGGCGCGACGGTCTGGTGGTTCGCCGACACCGACGGCGACGAGTTCGGGCGTTGGGTCGCGGAACCGTTCGCGGGCGGCGAGCCCGCGCCCGCGCTCGCAGGTGTCGAGGACGGCTATCCCGCGGGGCTTTCCGTCGGACGCACGACCGTCGCCGTGGGCACGTCCACCGACGCGGCCACGCGGATCTGGGTGCGCCGCGCCGACGAGCCCGCCGCGGTGATCTACGAAACCGATGAGGACGCGGGCGTCGGCGGGCTCTCCGAGGACGAGACCCTGCTCGCGATCAGCCATTCCGAGCACGGCGACGCCCGCCACCCCGATGTGCGCGTGGTGCGGGTGGCCGACGGGAGCACGGTGGCGGAGAAGGCCGACGGCCCCGGCAAGGGCCTCACCCCGCTCGCCTTCGCCCCCGTGCCCGGCGACCCGCGGCTGCTGCTCCTGCACGAGCGCAGGGGCCGCGAGGAGCTCCTGATCTGGGACGTCGTCGCCGACGCCGAGACCGAGATCCACCTCGACCTGCCGGGCGAGGTGACCGCCGACTTCGCACCCGACGCCACGTTCCTGCTGGTCTGGCACACGCACGCGGCCCGCACCCGGCTCTACCGCTACGACCTCGAGACCGGCGCGTTGACCGAGCTGTCGGTGGCGCCGGGCTGCATCGGCTCGGCGCAGGTCCGGCCGGACGGCACCGTCGAGTACACGTGCTCGTCGGCCGCGGAGCCCACGAGCGTGCGCGCGCTGCATCCCGACGGCGCCGACCGCGTGCTCGTGGCGCTGCCGGGCGGGCGCGCGCCGCGCTCGGTCCCCGTCGAAGACCTCTGGGCGGGGGAAGTGCACGCGCTCGTCGCCCGCGCGGGGGACGGTCAACGCCCCACGGTCTTCAGCCTGCACGGCGGCCCGCACGCCGCCGACGAGGACCGCTTCAGCCCGGCCCGCGCGACCTGGGTGGACGCGGGCTTCACCGTGGTCGAGGTCAACTACCGCGGCTCGACGGGCTACGGCTCGGCCTGGCGCGACGCGATCGAGGGCAGGCCGGGGCTCACCGAGCTGGAGGACGTCGCCGCGGTGTTCGACCGCTGTGTCGCCGAGGGGATCGCGGATCCGGCGCGCTGCGTCGTCGAAGGTTGGTCGTGGGGCGGCTATCTCGCGCTGCTGGCGGTGGGCACCCAGCCGCAGCGGTGGGCGGCGGCCATCGCGGGCGTGCCGGTGGCCGACTACCTCACCGCCTACGCCGACGAGATGGAGCAGTTGCGCGCGTTCGACCGGTCGCTGTTCGGCGGCTCGCCGGAGGAGCGGCCCGACGTCTACCGGGCGGCGTCGCCGTTGACCTACGTCGACGCCGTCCGCGCGCCGATCCTGGTGCTCGCGGGCGAGAACGATCCCCGCTGCCCGATCCGGCAGATCGACAACTACCTCGACGCGCTGGCCGCACGCGCCGCGGACTACGCGGTGAGCCGGTTCGACGCCGGGCACGGCAGCCTGGTCGTCGAGCAGGACATGGCGCACATGGCCACCGAGGTGAGCTTCGCCAGACACGTCGTGAGCGAATAACGTCGCTCTGACAACGTTTTCCGCTCACGACTACCCTTGGCGCGTGGTGTTGTGGCGGGTGCACGTCGAGCTCGAGGATCGACCGGGCAGGCTCGGCGAGCTCGCCACCGCCGTCGGCAGGGCCGGGTGCAACATCATCTCGCTGCACGTGGTCGGCGAGCCTGCCGACGACGGCTCGGTCACCGACGAGCTGCTCGTCCGCGTGCCGACGGCGGGCGACCCGGCCGCGCTCGTCGACGAGATCCAGCGCGCGGGCATCCCGTGCACGCTGCTGGTGCGCGCCGACGCGGGCGAGCTGGCCGATCCGGCGACGACCGCGCTCGCGCTGGCCCGCATGGTCGTCGCCGATCCCGGCAGCGCCCCGAGCGCGGTGGCCACCATGCTGCGCGCGCGCCTCGTCGACCCGGCGGCGGAGGCCACGCCTGGGCACGTCCACACGCTCCGCATCGGGTCCGCGCAGGTGCGGCTGGGGCGGGCGTGGCCGTTCACCGCCACTGAGCTGTCGCGGGCCGCCGCGCTGTTGGAGCTGGCCGCCCAGCTCGCGATGCGGGTGCCCGCCGAGCCGCGCGCGGACGAGAAGATCCTGGTGCTGCGCGACGGCTCGGAGGTACGGCTGCGGCCCGCGACCGGATCGGACGCCCCGCTGGTGGCGGCGCTGCACGCGCGCTGCTCCCCCGCGACCCGCCGCGCCCGGTTCCTGTCACCGACGCCGCGCATCGCCCCCGACGAGCTGGACGCGCTGCTCGGCGACCCCGGCCAGGCGGTGCTCGCCGTCACCGCCGACGGCGGCAGCGCGGTGGCCCTGGCCAACCTCGATCCCGGCGGCCCGGGCGCGGCCCGCTGCGCGGTGCTGGTCGACAACGTCTGGCAGGGCCGCGGGCTGGGCACCGCGCTCGTGCGCCGACTGGCCGATGCCGCGGCCGAGCAGGGCCTCGTCGAGCTGACGGGCCGCGCCCGGCCGGACGACCTCGGAGTGATCCAGCTGCTCCGCCGCGCGGGGCTCCACCCGTCGGCGGAGATCACCGACGGGGTGGTGCACCTGCGCGCGCCGCTCCCCCTGCCCAGCAAGTAGCGGTCGTGCGCGGAAACAGGTCATAGCGACGTTTCCGCGCACGAGCCGAAGGCCTACATTTCGAGGTTGATGCGCTCCCCGTTGTCGCCGCGGAACAGGTGCATGTGGCCCTGCTGCGGGGCGAGGTGCAGCACCGAGCCCTTCTCCGGGGGCCTGCGCCCGTCCACCCGCGCGATGATCGCGCGGCGCTCGCCGCCGAAATCGGCGCTGCCGTAGACGTAGGCGTCGGCGCCCAGCTCCTCGACGACGTCGACCTCGACGGGAAGACCCGATCCCTCCCCGACGACGTTGAGGTCCTCGGGCCGCACCCCGAGCGTGACCGACCGCTCGGAGCCCAGCGCGTCCACGCCCTCGCGCGGCACCTGCACGTTCGCGTCGCCGAAGCGGACGAGGTCACCGTCCACGGTGGTTTCCACCAGATTCATGGCGGGCGAGCCGATGAACCCGGCGACGAACACGTTGGCGGGCGCGTCGTACATGTGCCGCGGGGTGTCGCACTGCTGGAGGATGCCGTCCTTGAGCACGGCCACCCGGTCGCCCATCGTCATGGCCTCGACCTGGTCGTGGGTGACGTAGACGGTGGTGATGCCCAGGCGGCGCTGCAGCGAGGCGATCTGGGTGCGGGTGGACACGCGCAGCTTGGCGTCCAGGTTGGACAGCGGCTCGTCCATGCAGAACACCTGCGGCGAGCGCACGATCGCGCGGCCCATGGCGACGCGCTGGCGCTGGCCACCGGACAGGGCCTTGGGCTTGCGGTCCAAGTACTGCTCCAGGTCGAGGATCTTGGCCGCCTCCGCGACCCGCTTGCGGATCTCGTCCTTCGGCTGGCCCGCGATCTTGAGCGCGAAGCCCATGTTGTCGGCCACGGTCATGTGCGGGTAGAGCGCGTAGTTCTGGAACACCATCGCGATGTCGCGGTCCTTCGGGGGCACGCGGGTGACGTCCCGACCACCGATGAGGATCCGGCCCGTGTTGATGTCCTCAAGGCCCGCGAGCATCCGCAGCGCGGTGGACTTGCCACATCCGGAGGGCCCGACGAGCACCAGGAACTCGCCGTCGGCGATCTCGAGGTTGAGGTTGTTCACCGAGGGCTTCGGGTTGCCCGGATAGGTGCGACTGGCGTGGTCATAGGCAACAGCAGCCATGCTGGACACCTCTTTCTCACCGGCAGGAACGTGCCGGACGATCCGAGTGAGTGACGGCGATCACCGTCGGCCGCACTGTGCCATGCGGGCGCGTGCGTCAACAACCCCCGTCGACGGCACGGACCACCGGCGCGGCCGTGGTGCCCCGCACGACGAGCCGGGTCGGTACGACGACGTCCATGTCCCCGGTGAGCGTGCCGTCGAGCAGCTCCAACAGCATGCGGGCGCCCCGCGCGCCGAGGTCGCGCACCGGCTGGGCGACGGTCGTGAGGTCGACGACCGAGGCCATCTCGTGATCGTCCATCCCGACCACCGAGATCCGGCCGGGCACCGCCACGCTGGCCTGCCGCAGGGTGCGCAGCGCGCCGATGGCGAGCTCGTCGTATTCCGCGACGACGGCGGTCGGCAGCGTGGGGCCCGCCATCAGCTCGGCCATCGCCCGCGCGCCGCCCTCGATGCCGAACGCGCCCGCGACCTGCAGCTCCGGGCGTGGATCCAGCCCAACCGAACGCAGCGCCTCGCGATAGCCCGCACGCCGGGCCGTGGAGGAGAGGAAGCCGAAGCGCCGGTCGTCCTCCACGCCCGCGATCATCGCGATCTGCTCGTGGCCCTGGTGCAGGAGGTGGTGGACGGCGGTGCGCATGGCCGCGGCGTCGTCGATCCGCACGCACGGCACGCCGGGGAGGCGGGCGCCGAGCGTCACGAACGGCATGTCGAGCGCGCGCAATGCAAGCGTGTGCTCCTCGGTGAGGGGCATCGTCATCGTGAGCACGGCGTCGACCCGGCGCGCGAGCGGCATGCGCTCGAAGAACCGGTCGCGGGCCGCGACGTCGGCGAGGTGGTAGAGCAGCACGTCATAGCCCGCCTCGGCCAGCGCATCGGCGGCGCCTGCGACGGCGTTGGCGAAGTACCACCGCCCGATGAACGGCGCGACGATGCCGACGGTGGTCGTGCGGCCCGACGCCAGCCCGGAGGCGTGCGGCGAAGCGCTGTAGGACAGCTCGCGGGCGGCGTCGAGCACGCGCTGGCGCGTGGTGGGCGAGACGCTCCCGCGGCCCCGCAGCGAACGGGACACGGTGGCCGCCGAGACCCCCGCCAGCGCGGCCACGTCGAGGATGCTGGCGTGCCGACTCCGCGGCCGTCCCACCGCACCCTCCGGCATCGGTCCCCACCCCGGCTCTGCACACGCTTGCACGGACGGACGCACGTTAGCAGTCGCGGCCCGACCGGCGTCAGGTCACGAATTGGAAACGAGAAGTTCACGTCTGTTCCCGAGAAGGTGATACATGACACGCTGCTCACCGCAAACGCTGTCCTCACCCGGCCGTGGGACAGCAACCACGACGGAAGGACTGAAGCTCATGCGCCGCAGGTCAGTCGCGGTCGGAGCCCTCGTCGCCGCCACGGCACTCCTCGTGAGCGCCTGCGGCGGCAGCAGCGGCAGCAGCAGCAGTGGAGGGGGCGGAGCGAGCACCGCGCTGGACGGCGTCGGCCCGATCACGTTCGTGTCCGGCAAGGACACCTCGAACTTCGTCCAGGGTCAGCTGGACAAGTGGAACCAGATGCACCCGGACCAGAAGGTCACGTTCATCGAGCTCCCCGAGGACGCCGACGCGCAGCGCCAGCAGATGATCCAGAACGCGAACGCGAAGTCCGACGCCTACTCGGTGCTCGCGCTCGACAACATCTGGACCGCCGAGTTCGCCGCCAACCGCTATGTCGTCCAGCTCCCCCAGGACCAGTTCCCCAACGTCGCGCAGTTCCTGCCGCCGGTGATCGACTCCGCCAAGTACAAGGGCAACCTCTACGGCGTCCCCTACGCCTCCGACGGCGGATTGCTGTACTACCGCACCGACCTGCTGCAGGCGGCAGGCATCGCGGCGCCGCCGAAGACGTGGCAGGAGCTGATCAGCGACTGCGAGAAGATCAAGGGCAGCCCGCAGGGCGCGGGCGTCAACTGCTACGCAGGGCAGTTCCAGAAGTACGAGGGCCTCACCGTCAACGCCGCCGAGGCGATCAACAGCGCGGGCGGCGTCATCACCGACGCCGAGGGCAAGCCGAACGTCAACACGCCCGAGGCGAAGGCGGGCCTCGACTTCCTGGCCAACGGCTTCAAGCAGGGCTACATCGCGAAGGAGGCCCTGACCTACAAGGAAGAGGAGTCCCGCCGCGCCTTCCAGGAGGGCAAGCTGATCTTCCTGCGCAACTGGCCCTACGTCTATCAGCTGGCCTCGAAGAACGACGGCTCTTCGCAGGTCGCGGGCAAGTTCGGGGTGGCCCCGCTGCCCGGCCTGAACGGCCCTGGTGTCTCCAGCCTCGGCGGCCACGCCCTGGCCATCTCCACCTACGCGAAGAACAAGAAGACCGCGGCCGACTTCATCAACTTCTACACCAGCAAGGAGACCAACACCACGCAGGTCACCCAGGCCTCGCTGGCTCCGGTGTGGACCGCGATCTACGACGACCCGACGCTGCAGAAGCAGCTGCCGTACCTGCCCACGCTCAAGGCGTCCATCCTCGGCGCCCAGCCGCGGCCCAAGGTCGTCCGCTACGGCGACGCGACCCTGGCGATCCAGAACGCGGCGTACGGCGCCCTGCAAGGCACGATGACCACGGACCAGGCCCTGCAACAGCTGCAGGACAAGCTCACCCAGCTCACGTCGAGCTGATTCGGCACATCAACACGACGGATCGGACGGGGCGGCGGGTCGAACCAGGCCCGCCGCCCCCTCCGCCGAGGAGGGTCTGACATGTCAGTGGTCGAGGCGCCTACCCGGACGCCTGCACCCAAGGTGGAGAAGTCCACCGACTTCCGGCAGCAGGGGCGGCTCGCGTCCTACCTACTGAGCCCAACGATGGCCGTGCTGGCGGTCGTCATCGGCTACCCCATCCTGGCCGCGATCTACCAGTCGCTGTTCACCCAGGGGCAGGGCGTGGACGCCGACGGTTTCGTCATCCAGGGCGACACGTTCGTGGGCCTTGGCAACTACGCCGCGATCTTCAATGGCGACACCGGCGCACGGTTCTGGAACGCGTTCTACAACACCACGTTCTTCACGGTCATCTGTGTGGCCATCGAGCTCATCCTCGGCGTCGCAATGGCGCTGATCATGAACAAGGCCTTCCGCGGCAAGGGGCTCATCCGCGCCAGCATCCTGGTGCCGTGGGCCATCCCGACCGTGGTCTCGGCCAAGCTGTGGGCTTGGATCTTCGACGCCAACGGCATCGCCAACTCGATCCTCGGCCAGCAGGTCCTGTGGTCCACCGACGGCCCGCAGGCCAAGCTCGCGGTGATCATCGCCGACACCTGGAAGACCGCGCCCTTCATCGGCCTGCTGGTACTGGCAGGCCTGCAGGTGATCCCGGCGGACATCTATGAGGCCGCCAAGATCGACGGGGCCAACGCGTGGCGGGCGTTCTGGAGCATGACGCTCCCGCTTGTCAAGCCCGCGCTTCTGGTGGCGGTGCTCTTCCGCATCCTGGACAACCTGCGCATGTTCGACCTGCCCGCCGTGCTGATCGGCTTCCAGAAGCCCAGCGTCGAGACGCTCTCGATCCTGTCCTACCTGGAGAACAGCAACAGCCGGTACGGTCCGGCGGCGGCCTACGCGTTCGTGCTGTTCGTCTACGTCATGCTCGTGGCCTACCTGTTCATCAAGATCCTGGGCGCCGATCTCATCGGCGACGCCCGTGCCAAGACGCCCAAGGCCCCGCGCGGGCGACGCGCGCTCGTCGCGAAGGGAGACACGCCGTGAGCACGCCGGTCGACACGACGAAGTCCGACACCGCGAGCACCGCAGCTGACGACATCCCGGTCCTGCCCAAGCCGAAGTCCTACGGCATGATCGGCGCCTACGCGGGCATCGTCTTTATCATCGTCTACTGCCTCGCACCGTTCTACTGGATGGTCGTCAGCTCGCTCCGTCGACCGGCCGACCAGTTCGAGACCACGTTGATCCCGCAGCCGATCTCGTTCCAGAACTACATCGACGCGTTCAACCCGAACAACAACTTCGCGCGGGCCCTGCTCAACAGCATCATCGTGGCGTCCACGGTCACCGTGCTGACGCTCATCATCGGCACCTTCGCGGCCTACGCGCTCGCCCGGCTGGACTTCCCGTTCAAGAACATCTCGCTGGGGATCATCATCGGCTGCTCGATGTTCCCGGGCATCGCAATGGTCGTCCCGCTGTTCAGCCTGTTCACCAACATCGGCTGGATCAACACCTACCAGGCGCTGATCCTCCCGGCATTGTCGTTCGGGCTACCACTCGCGGTGTGGATCCTGACGGCGTTCTTCCGGCAGATGCCCGCCGAGCTGGAGGAGGCCGCCATGATCGACGGCTGCACCCAGGGGCAGGCGTTCCGCAAGGTGATCCTCCCACTCGCCGCGCCCGGCGTGTTCACCACGGCGATCATCGTGTTCGTCGCGGCGTGGAACGAGTACATCATCGCCCTGTCGATGACGAACAAGGCCGAGTACCGCACGGCCACGGTGGCGGTCACGTTCTTCACCGGCACCACCGGTCGCGACATCCCGTTCGGCTCGATCATGGCGGCGGGCGTGGTGCTCACCGTGCCGCTGCTGATCATGGTGCTGATCTTCCAGCGGCGCATCGTCGCGGGTCTGACCGCGGGTGGCGTCAAGAGCTGAGCCACCACTGACCGACGGGCCGCCACGCCTCCCGCGCGTGGCGGCCCGTTCGCCGTCCCAGCAAGGGTGAGGCTCAGCCCGTCGACAACACGGCCAGGCTCTCCCACGCCGCCAGCTCGGACGGCGGCGCGGCGCGGCCGTGCGTCGAGATCACCACGTCGCCCGCCACGGCAGGCACGGCGGCGGGCGAGCCGGAGAGGTTGGCCAGCACCGTGAGCGACGTGCCATCGAGCGTGCGCACGTAGGCGAACACCTGCTCGTCGTCGGGCAGCAGGAGCCGGTAGTCCCCGTGTACCACGACGGGCAGGACGTGCCGCAGCTCGATCAGGCGCCGGTAGTGGTGGAACACCGAGTCCGGGTCCTTGCGCGCGGCTTCGGCGTTGATCTCGGTGTGGTTGGGGTTGACCGGCAGCCACGGCGTGCCGGTGGTGAAGCCCGCGTGCGTCGACGCGTCCCACTGCATCGGGGTGCGGGCGTTGTCCCGCGACTTCACCGCGAGCGCGAGCAGCACCTCCGGCATCGTCAGGCCCGCGGCGATGGCGCCCGCAGCGAAGTTGACCGACTCGATGTCGTGGTAGGAGTCCAGGCTGGTGAAGTGGGCGTTGGTCATGCCAAGCTCCTCGCCCTGGTAGACGTAGGGCGTGCCGCGCAGCAGGTGCAGCACGGTGGCCCACGACTTGGCGCTCGCCACCCGGTGCTCGCCGTCGTCGCCCCAGCGGGAGACGATGCGGGGCTGGTCGTGGTTGTCCCAATAGAGCGAGTTCCAGCCGACCTCCGCGAGCCCGTCCTGCCACGCCGTGAGGTTGGCCTTGAGCGCGGTGAGCCGCAGCGGGCGCAAGTCCCACTTGGACGTGCCCGCGTCCAGGGTGACGTGCTCGAAGGTGAACACCATGTCGATCTCGGCACGGGCCGGGTCGGAGTAGCGGCGGGCGTCCTGAAGGCCCGCGCCCGGCGTCTCCCCGACAGCGAGCAGGTCACGCCCGGCCAGCACCTCGCGGTGCATCTCGGCGAGGAACTCGTGCACCCGCGGCCCATTGGCGCACAGCACTTGCGCGACGCCGTCGGGCAGGCCTGCAGGCTTCGAGATGAGGTTGATGACGTCCATGCGGAAGCCGTCGACGCCCCGGTCGACCCACCACCGCATCATCGCGTAGACCGCCTGGCGGACCTCCGGGTTCTCCCAGTTGAGGTCGGGCTGCTTGCGGGAGAACAGGTGCAGGTAGTACTCGTCGGTGATCGGGTCGAGCTCCCACGCCGAGCCGGAGAAGAAGCTCTGCCAGTCGTTGGGGGTCTTCCGCCAGATATACCAGTCGCGCTTGGGGTCCTCGGTGGACGAGCGCGAAGCCACGAACCAGGGGTGCTCGTCGCTGGTGTGGTTCACGACGAGATCCATCACGACTTTGATGCCGCGCGCGTGCGCGGCGGCGATCACGGCGTCAAGATCCGCGAGCGTGCCGAACATCGGGTCGACGTCCTGGTAGTCGGCGATGTCGTAGCCGTTGTCGTCCTGCGGGGAACGGTAGATCGGCGAGAGCCAGACGGCGTCGACGCCGAGCTCGGCGAGGTGGTCAAGGCGGGCCGTGACGCCCGGGAGATCGCCGATGCCGTCACCGTTGGAATCGGCGAAGCTCCGCGGGTAGATCTGGTAAACCACGGCCGACTTCCACCAGGTCATGCCGTACATCCTGCCCGTTGACCACCACATCGGCGCGTTCCCACGGCCGGTCGGCGGCAAGGAACGGGCGCTCGCGGGCCTCCCACTCGTCCCAGAACGCGATGTCTCCGCCGTCGCGCTCCAGGCCACGCCGGGTCGCGACCGCGCGGTCGGTCTGCACCCACACCAGCGCGTCGACGAACGGGCCGAGCGCCCGGCGTCCGGCCCCGACCCCTTCGACGACGAGGAGCGACGCGGTGGACGGCACCGTGATCGCCCCGGAGCGGCCGCGGGCGTCCCATGCCTGCGGACGGTAGGCGATGTCCCGCCCGGCTCGCCATGGGGCGAGGATGCCGTCGGCGAGGAGGTCGGCCCAGTCGAAGAAGTCGTGGTACCAGGCCACGTCGTCGGTGTGGACGACGGCGGCGCCCGGCACCGTCGCGACCAGCCGCGCGACCAATGTGGACTTGCCGGATCCGCTGCGCCCGTCCACGGCGAGCACCCGCGGCCGTCCCAACGCCGGGTAGAGGCCCGCGAGGGCGACCGTGCGCCACGGCCCGCAGTCGGGCTCCCCGTCCAGCAACTCCACGGCCCCCAGTCTCGGGTACCAGCCCGCCATGATCACCGCTTGGGGTGCGAAACCGGTCGGATGTGGCCCGTCTGTGCACCGACCCGGCGATCATGGACACGCCGGGCCTGCCCGCCCTGTGCACCTGAGGGCCGGACCGGGCAGGGTGGCGCGATGGGGGTTGCCATCGTCACCGGGGTGTCGCGGCGGATCGGGATCGGCGCGGCGGTCGCGCGGCGGCTGGCCGACGCCGGAATGGATCTCTTCCTGCACTCGTGGAGCCCGCACGATGCTGAGCAGCCGTGGGGCGCGGACGCCGAGGGCCCCGCCGCGATCGTCACCGACCTCCGCACCCGGGTGCGGGTCGAGCACGTGGCCGCCGACCTCGCCGACGCCGACGCGCCCGCCCGGCTCCTCGCCGCGGCCGAGAGCGCGTTCGGCCGCGTCGATGCTCTGGTGGCCAATCACGCCCGCAGCAGTACGTCGGCCCTGGAGGGGCTCACGGCTGCGGAGCTCGACCTGTCCTACGCCGTCAACACACGGGCGACGTTGCTGCTGGTCAAGGAGTTCGCCGCCCGTTGCCCCGGGCCGGGACGGGTGGTGCTCATGACCTCCGGCCAGCACCGCGGCCCGATGCCCGACGAGCTGGCCTACGTCGCGTCGAAGGGGGCGTTGCACCAGGTGACGGCGAGCCTCGCCGCCCATCTGGCCCCCCGCGGCGTCACGGTGAACGCCGTTGATCCGGGCGCGACCGACACGGGCTACGCCGACGCCCAAGCACACGCCGCCGTGCTCGCGAAGGAGCCGATGGGCCGTTGGGGTGAGCCGGACGACGCCGCCCGCCTCATCGCCTGGCTGGTGAGCGACGCGGGCCGCTGGGTGACGGGCCAGGTGCTCGTGAGCAACGGCGGCGGTCCCTGACGCTGCAGCAATGTGACATTGCTGCGACTCAGTCGGAGGAATGTCACACTGCTGCCATCCCGGGTGGCCTGCGCGCTTCGCCGCGGGCGGGCGTTACCGCGGCGCCGCCGGGCTCCTCAGCGCACTCTCATGCCACCTGCGGCAGACTCGGCGGCGATGAACGCGAGCCCGGTGTGCGCCCTGCGCAAGAACGCCCAGCGGCGCATCAGGCTGCGGCCGGAAGCGCGGAAGCCCGACCGGCCGCCGGGCGGTGGTGCGGCCCGAGGCGCAACGTCCGGGCGGACCGTGGCGTCGCGCCGAGTGGCGGAGCGTGGCAGGCCGGTGAGCGCTCCGCCGGACCGCGTCGACACCGCCGACGCCGGAGACAGCCACCCGCCGCGCCCGCCGCGTCGCTCGCCTGCCCGGTTCGTGTGGGCGGCGCTGTTCACCGCCGCGGCCGCTGTCGGGGTGTTGCCCGACCTGCTGTTCGGGCTCGATCGGCGCAGCCCGTTCGTGCAGCTCGTCTCGTTCCGCTGGCAGTTGCTGGTGGCCGGGGCGGTGCTGCTGGTGCTGCTCGGCGTCGTCACACTGCGGGCGCGGCGGGCGTGGCCGTTCGCGGCGGGTCTCGCGGCCGTGCTGCTCATCGGCGCGGTCATGGTGGCGCCACGCGCGATCCCCGACCCGGAGCCGACGGGCGGCACGCCGTTCACGGTGCTGTCGTTCAACGTCTACGAGGGCCGCGCCAACGTGCAGGCACTGGCCGACGCCATCCGCACCGAGCGACCCGACGTCGTGGCGTTGCCCGAGGCGGGCCAGAGCTTCGCCGACAAGCTCGCCCCGCTCATCCAGCCGATGGGCTACCGGTTGCGCTCGTCGGTCGACGAGGACGAGGACGACGTGAACGGCGTCACCGCCGCCGTCGCCGCCCGGCTCGGCGACGTGACCTTCAAGGTCGGGCACAACACCTCGACGTTCCCCGACGTCCAGATCACCGGCGGCACCCTCGGCGCGCTGCGGGTGGTCGCGTTCCATTCGGTGGCGCCCGTGCCCGGCAACGTGCCGGAGTGGCGTGAGGACATGTCGCTGCTCCCCACCTGGTGCGCGGGCGCGACCCCGGCGATCGTGGCGGGCGACTTCAACGCCACCCTCGACCACTCCATGCTGCGCGCGGGCATGGCGGGCTGCGGCGATGCAGCCGCCGAGCGTGGCGACGGCCTGATCCCGACCTGGGGCCCCACCCAGCGCACCCGGGCCATCGGGCCGCAGATCGACCACGTGCTGGCCACCCGCGGCATCGAGGCCACGAGCTTCCGGGTGCTCGACCTGCCCGGCAGCGACCACCACCCGATCCTCACCACGCTCCGCCTGCCCTGACCGGTGCCGTGCGGGGCCCGGACCCGCCCACATCGGCGTTGCGGTGCCCGCACCAGCGCCCCGACACCCGTGCGGAGACCGCGATGCCGGTGCGACCACCGGCTCGACAGAACCAGCCGCGGCGCACCGGGTGGGGCGGCAGGCAGGCTCAGCGGAAGTCCGCGACGTGGTCGCGGGCCCATTCGGCAAACGTTCTAGCCGGACGGCCGGTGAGCTCCTCAACCTCGCGCGTCATCGGCTCCGGCCGCCGACCCGTCCGGTCGCGCCGGTCACCAAGATCGTCGCATCCATGGGCCCGACGGTAGGACCTCGACCGGACTTCAGGTCAAGGCGCGACCTCGTCCAGGAAGATCTCCTCGAGGTCGAACGACTCGATGTCGAGGACGAAGCCGCGCACCCGCGTTTCGGGCAGCAGGAACGGGTCGTGTGCCAGCTGGGCCATGTCGCGACGGACGCTGACGGCCGGGTCGCGGAAGGCGTGGGTGCGCCACGAAGGGCGCATGCCGACCTCGCGCGCGAGCTCCTCGCTGAACTCGTCGTCGGTGAACGTGCCGAGCCCACATCCCGCGTGCTGGACGATGAGCACGTCGCGGGTGCCGAGCTTGCGCTGGCTGATCGTCAGCGAGCGGATGATGTCGTCGGTGACCACGCCGCCCGCGTTGCGCAGCACGTGTACCTCGCCGAGCTTCAGGCCGAACAGCGCGAACACGTCGATGCGTGAATCCATGCAGGTGAGAAGCGCCGTGCTCAGGGCGGGCGGCACGGCGACGCCCTCGGCGTTGGCCTTGGCAAGATGGCCGCCGCCGCCCTCGTAGCGCCGCAGCAGCTCCTCGTAGGCCATCAGCGGTCCGCGGCGACGGTCTCGGCGATCTCGTAGGTGTTGAGCGCGGCGCCCTTGCGCAGGTTGTCGCCGCAGACGAACAGCTCAAGGGTGTTGGGGAAGTCCAGCGCCTGGCGGATGCGGCCCACCCAGGTGGGGTCGTCCCCGACGACGTCGGCAGGCGTGGGCCACTCCCCCGCCGCCGGGTCGTCGCGCAGCACGATCGTGGGCTGAGCGGCCAGCACCTTGCGCGCGGCCTCCACGGACACCTCGCGGGCGAACGTGGCGTGCACGGCGAGCGCATGCGTGGTGATCACGGGCACCCGCACGCAGGTGGCCGACACCGCGAGTTCCGGGATCCCGAGGATCTTGCGCGACTCGTTGCGGACCTTGAGCTCCTCCGATGACCACCCGTCGTCCTTCAACGATCCCGCCCACGGCACGACGTTGAGCGCCAGCGGCGCGGGGAACGGCGACTCGGCGGGCAGCCCGGCGAGGGCCTCGGCGACGTCACCACCCCGCACGCCGAGCTCGCGACCCGCGACGGCGGCCAACTCGGCCCGCAGCCGGTCGATGCCCACCTGCCCCGCACCCGACGCGGCCTGGTACGACGCCACGACCAGCGCGGTGAGCCCGAACTCGCGGTGCAACGCGCCCATCGCCGCCATCATCGACAGCGTGGTGCAGTTGGGGTTGGCGATGATCCCCTTCGGCCGGACGGCCGCGTCGGCGGCGTTCACCTCGGGCACGACCAGCGGCACATCGGGGTCCATGCGGAACGCCCCGGAGTTGTCGACGGCCACCGCGCCGCGTTCGACGGCGATCGGCGCCCAGCGTGCGCTCACCTCGTCGGGCACGTCGAACAGCGCGATGTCGACCCCGTCGAACACCTCGGGCGCAAGCGCCTCCACGGTGATGTCGACGCCGCGCACCCGCAGCACCTTGCCCGCCGACCGCGGCGAGGCCACGAGCTTGATCCGCGACCACGGCACGGACTCCCGCGCGTTGATGATGTCGATCATCGTGCCGCCGACGGCCCCGGTCGCCCCGACAATGGCGAGGGTCGTGTGCGAAAAAGGTTGCTCTGGCGATGTTATCCGCGCACGAGCGTTCATCGCCCACTCCCCGCGTGCACCACGGCCTGCTCCCCGCCGCCCAGCTCGAAGGCGTCGTGCAGGGCCTTGACCGCGCCGTCGAGCTGGTCGAGCCTGCAGATCACCGAGATGCGGATCTCCGACGTGTTCATCGTCTCGATGTTGATGCCCGCCCGCGAGAGTGCCTCGCAGAACGTCGCCGTGACGCCGGGGTGGTTGCGCATGCCCGCGCCGATGAGCGAGACCTTGCCGACCTCGTCGTCGTGGACGATCTCGCCGAATCCGATCTCGCGCTGCACGCCGGTGAGCGCCGTGACCGCCAACGGCGCGTCGACCCTGGGGAGCGTAAACGTGATGTCGGTGAACGTCTCGCCCGTTCGGGAGATGTTCTGCAGCACCATGTCGATGTTGATGTCGGCGTCCGCGACCGTTCGGAAGATCCGCGCCGCCATGCCAGGCGTGTCCGGCACCCCGACCACGGTGATCTTCGCTTCCGACCGGTCGTGCGCGACCCCGGTGATGATCGCGTTCTCCAAGGGGATCTCCTCGATCGAGCCGGTGACGAGCGATCCCGGCTTGTCGTTGTACGAGCTGCGCACCCGCAGGGGCACGCCGTAGCGGCGGGCGTACTCGACGGCCCGCAGGTGCAGCACCTTCGCCCCGCACGCGGCCATCTCCAGCATCTCCTCGTAGGTGATCGCGGCGAGGCGCCGGGCGTCGGGGACGATGCGCGGATCGGCGCTGAAGATGCCGTCAACGTCGGTGTAGATCTCGCAGACGTCGGCCTCCAGCGCCGCCGCGAGCGCGACGGCCGTGGTGTCGGAGCCGCCGCGGCCGAGCGTGGTGACGTCCTTGGAGTCCTGGCTGACGCCCTGGAAGCCCGCCACCAGGACGATCGACCCCTCGGCCAGCGCGTCGCGAATCCGGTACGGGTTGACCTGGACGATGCGGGCGTCGCCGTGCTTGGACGTGGTGACCATCCCGGCCTGCGACCCGGTGAACGAACGCGCCTGCACCCCGAGCGCGTGGACGGCCATCGCGACCAGCGCGTTGGAGATGCGTTCGCCCGCGGTGAGCAGCATGTCCATCTCGCGAGGCGGCGGCGCGGGCGACACCTGCTCGGCGAGATCCAGCAGCTCGTCGGTCGTGTCGCCCATCGCGGACACGACGACGACGACGTCGTTGCCCTCCTTGTGCGTCCGCACGATGCGCTCGGCGACCTTCTTGATCCGGTCCGCGTCCTGCACCGACGAGCCGCCGTACTTCTGCACGACGAGGGCCACCCTCCGACCTCCTGCCTCGGGCCCCCGCGGCCCGCCGCCACACTACCGACGGGCGGCCCGCCTGCCGACCGAAATGCCGCCCGTGATCGTCGGTTGGGCGCACATCCGGCCGGATTTGGCCGCTCTGCGCGTCGAACCGGTGATCATGGCAGGGCAGGTCAGAGGTTCAAGAGCGTGACCGTGCCGGTGCCCGGGTAGCTCACACCTGGCCCCCGAACGCGCGGCGGGCGAGCCTCGCGCCTGCGACCATGTCGTCCCACCACGCGTACTCGCCGTCGAGCAGCCCGCGGGCGGCCTTCTCCAGCGCGCCGAGACAGGCGAACGCGAACGCGCCGCCGACGGAGACGCGGGCGACGCCGAGCTCGGCCAGTTCGGGCACCGACGGGCCGCCAGGGCGCAACAGCACGTTGACCGGCGCGTCGACCTCGGCCACCACCGTGGCGATGTCCGCTGGCCGGGCCAGGCCGGGGGCGTAGACGACGTCGGCGCCCGCCTCGGCGAAGCGCTGCAGCCGCTCGACCACGTCGGCCAGGTCCGGATCGGGCAGCAGGAACGCCTCGGCGCGGGCGGTGAGCACGAGCCGTCCCGACGCCGCCTTGACCGCGGCCGCGACCCGCTCGACGGCCAGGTCCGCGGGGTAGATGCCGTCCGGTCCGCGGTCCTCGATCGAGCAGCCCGCGAGCGCGGTGGCGGCCGCGGCCTCGACGGTGGCGGCCACCCCGGCCGGGTCGTCGGCGAACCCGTTCTCGAGGTCCGCCGACACCGGCACGGGGACCGCTGCCGCCAGCTCGGCGGCGTGTGCGACGGCGGCGTCCCGGCCGACCTGCCCGTCGAGCTTCCCGAGCGTGGCCGCGAAGCCGCTGCTCGTGGTGGCGAGGGCGGCGAACCCGAGCGTGACGAGCACGCGCGCGCTGCCGACGTCCCACGGATTGGGCATCACCAGCGGGGTGCCAGGCCGGTGGAGTTCCCGGAAGGTGCTCACGCCGCGGATCCTCGCACTTCGGGCGTCCAGGAGCGGGACGCGACCGAGAGCGCGTTCCACGCGTTGATCGCGACGATCAAGCTGAGCAGCGCGCCCACCTCCTCGGGGCCGAACTCGGCGGCGACGGCGGCGTAGTCGGCGTCGGGAACGTGGGTGGTCGCCAGGCGCGTGACGGACTCGGTGAACGCCAGCGCCGCCCGTTCCCGGTCGGTGAAGAACGGGGCCTCCGCCCACACGGCGACGGCGCGCAGGCGCTGCTCGGTCTCGCCCGCCGCACTGGCGTCGCGGGAGTGCATGTCGACGCAGTACGCGCAGCCGTTGAGCTGCGAGGCGCGGATCTTGACGAGCTCGCGCAGGAGCGGGTCGATGTTCGCGGCGTCCAGCTCCTTGGTCGCGGCCTTGTCCAGGTGGGCCATGGCACGGCCGAAGCCGGTGGCGTAGCGATCGAGGTCGAGCCGGACGGGGATCTCGTGTGTGGTCATGTGATCCACGGTAGGCACGAAAGAACCAGGTTTACAGTCCAATACCATGCCACATGATTGGGCCATTTCCGGTCGTGACCTGCACCTCGACCTGGGCCGCAGTGGACGGCGGGCGGCGTTGGAACGGGCGTTGCGCGAGGCCGTGCAGTCGGGTCGGCTCGGGCCGGGCACCCTGCTGCCGCCGTCGCGGGCGTTGGCGAGCGACCTCGGGATCGCCCGCAACACGGTGGCCGAGGCCTACACCCAGCTCGTCGCGGAGGGGTGGCTGACCGCCCGGCAGGGCTCCGGCACGCGGGTGGCCGGGCCGCCCGCCCCCACGAACACGGTGAGTCTGCGTTTTCACGGTGAATCGGCCTTTTCGGCACGGCCGGTGGGCCTCGCAGGCGTTCCCGCGGACGCCGCCTACGACCTGCGGGCGGGCTTCCCGGACGTCGCGGCGTTTCCGTATGCCGAGTGGCTCGCCGCGGCCAGAACGGCGCTGGGCCGAACGCCGTCGTCGGCCTACCGCTACCCCGACCCGCAGGGCCTGCCCGAGCTGCGCACCGCCCTCGCGGGCTACGTGGCGCGCACCCGCGGGGTGCGCGCGACGCCAGAGCGGGTGGTGGTGTGCGGAGGCTTCGGGCAGGGCCTGTGGGCGCTGGCCGCGGCGCTGCACCGGCTCGGGGCACGCCGGGCGGGCGTCGAGTCGCATGGGCTGCCGCTGCACCGGCGGATCCTGACCGAGGCGGGGATGACGTTGGTCGGCCTGCCGGTCGGTGCGTCGGGCGCAGAGCTGCCGACCGCCGGGCCGCGGACGACCGGTGTCGAGCCGCCGACCGCCGATCCGCCGCCGACCGGGGCCGAACCGCCGACCGCTGCGCCGCCGCCGACCGGGGCCGCGCAGCCGACGGCCGATCCGAGGCCGACCGGAGCCGAGGCTGCGACCGTTGCGCCGCGGCCGACCGGGGCCGCGCAGCCGAGCCGGGCCGACAAGCCGCGTCAGGCCGACCGGGCCGCCGACGGGGGCGGGCGATCGGGCGGCGGGCCAGCCGGAGACCCGGGCGGCGACCTGGACCTCGTCCTGCTCACCCCCGCCCACCAGTTCCCCCTGGGCACCGCGCTCGACGCCGAGCACCGCGCGGCGTTCGTGCGGTGGGCAGGCGCCCGCGGGGCCGTGCTGGTCGAGGACGACTACGACGGCGAGTTCCGCTACGACCGCCGCCCGCTCGGCGCGATGCAGGCCCTGGCCCCCGACGACGTCGTCTACGGCGGCACGGCGAGCAAAGCCCTGGCCCCCGCGGTCGGGCTGGCCTGGCTCGTGCTCCCCGAACGCCTCGTCGAACCGGTGGTGGCCGAGCTGACCCGGGTCGGGGCGCGGCCCGCGGCGCTCAACCAGCTTGTGCTCGCCGAGTTCCTCACCTCCGGTCGCTACGACCGCCACGTCCGGCGCTCCCGGCTGGCCTACCGCAGGCGCCGGGACCGGCTGGTGGCCGCGCTCACCGGCCTGCGCGTGCACGGGCTGCCTGCCGGGCTGCATGCCGTCGTCGACCTGCCGCACGGCCGCACGGAGGAGGAAGCAGTGGCCGATGCGCGACGCCGCAGCCTGGCCATCGAAGGCCTGGCGGCTTTCGCGCTGACACCAGACGATCGCCCGCCCGCGCTGGTCGTCGGCTACGCGAGCCCGCCCGCCCACGCGTTCACGACGGCGGTGGCCCGCCTCGTCGCGACCCTCCGCGCCCCCTGACCCGTTGCAGGAAGGGCACCCTGCTGCGCCCCAATCGCAGGAAGGGCACCCTGCCGCGACCCAATCGCAGGAAGGGCACCCTGCCGCGACCCAATCGCAGGAAGGTGACCCCTGCTGCAACGCGCGGAGGCGGGACTCAGCCGATCCGGCGCACCAGCCGCACGACCACCGCCGTGATCACCCACCAGATCAGCGCGGCCGTGCCGTAACTCATGGCCACCGCGACCTTGTGGTTGGCGGGCTGGAACAGGTTGGCCAGGCCGAGGTCGAAGTAGTTCGCGGCCTCGCGGACGGCGGCGGCCCACACGTTGCCGAAGTTCGCGTCGAGCGCGGTGAGCGCGATGAACACGACGAGCACGAACACGATGAGCATGCCGACGATCCGCAGCACGCTCGCCACGACGCCTGCACCCCGTCGGGTGGCTGTACCCACGGCCATGACCTTCCTCCCCCGCGTCCCGAACGCCATGGTGACACGTCGAGACTGCCCGGTCCTACTCCCGGAATAGCTCGTTCGGGCGAGTACCGCCCCGCTTGCGCCCGGGCCGGGGTGAGGGGCTAACCTCGAACGCGTGGTGCGCCTGCTCCTTCGCCGCCGCGACGGGGTCTGACCGACCGGCCCCTCGTCGCGGGAAGGCGCGTGCGCCGGTCATGCCACCGGCCCATGATCCAGGAGCCACTCGATGACCACCTCACACGACGCCTATACGTCCACCTCGCGCAGTCGGCTGCGCACCCCTTCGCGGCCCGCGCCCGACGACCAGCCCGTCTGGAACCACCAGCTGGGCTCGCACATGCCGGTCCAGCGCTACCGCCCGTTCCACCAGCTGGTGGAGCCGGTATCCCTGGCCGACCGCACCTGGCCCGATAAGCGCATCACGAAGGCCCCGCTCTGGTGCGCCGTCGACCTGCGCGACGGCAACCAGGCGCTGATCGACCCCATGAGCCCGGCCCGCAAGCGGCGCATGTTCGAGCTGCTCGTCCGCATGGGCTACAAGGAGATCGAGGTCGGGTTCCCGGCCGCCAGCCAGACCGACTTCGACTTCATCCGCGAGATCATCGAGCAGGACGTGATCCCGGACGACGTCACGATCCAGGTGCTCACCCAGGCGCGCACCGAGCTGATCGAGCGCACCTACGAAGCCTGTGAGGGCGCGCCGCGCGCGATCGTCCACCTCTACAACTCGACGTCGATCCTGCAGCGCCGCGTCGTCTTCCGGTCCGACCGCTCAGGCATCGCCAAGATCGCCATGGACGGCGCGGAGGATGTGCTGCGCTTCAGCGAGAAGTACCCGCACACCGACTGGCGCTTCGAGTACTCCCCCGAGTCCTACACCGGCACGGAGCTGGAGTACGCGGTCGACGTCTGCAACGCGGTGAGCGCGCTCTGGCAGCCGACGCCCGACTCGCCGATGATCGTCAACCTGCCCGCGACCGTCGAGATGGCCACGCCCAACGTCTACGCCGACTCGATCGAGTGGATGCACCGCCACCTCGAGCGCCGCGACGGCATCGTGCTCTCGCTGCACCCGCACAACGACCGGGGCACCGCCGTCGCGGCCGCCGAGCTCGGCTACCAGGCGGGCGCCGACCGCATCGAGGGATGCCTGTTCGGCAACGGCGAGCGCACCGGCAACGTCGACCTCGTCACCCTGGGCATGAACCTGTTCACCCAGGGCATCGACCCGCAGATCGACTTCTCCGACATCGACGAGATCCGCCGCACGGTCGAGTACTGCAACCAGCTGCCGGTGGCCGAGCGGCACCCGTGGGGCGGTGACCTGGTCTACACGGCGTTTTCCGGTAGCCACCAGGACGCGATCAACAAGGGCTTCGACGCGATGCGCGCCGACGCGGCCGAGGCGGGCGTCGAGGTGGACGACTACCGCTGGGAGGTGCCCTACCTGCCCGTCGACCCGAAGGACATCGGCCGCACATACGAGGCCGTGATCCGGGTGAACTCGCAGTCCGGCAAGGGCGGCGTCGCCTACATCATGAAGGCCGAGCACCAGCTCGACCTGCCGCGACGGCTGCAGATGGAGTTCTCAAAGGTCATCCAGCAGGTCACCGACTCCGAAGGCGGCGAGGTGTCGCCCAAGGAGATGCGCGACGTCTTCGACACCGAATACCTCGACCGGGTCACCCCGCTCAAGCTGATCCGCCACAGGCTCACCAGCGACGGCGAGGGCACCGACGAGATCGTCGCCACCGTCCGCGTCGAGAACGAGATCCACGAGATCACCGGCAGGGGCAACGGGCCGATCGCGGCGTTCGTCGATGCGCTCGCGGGCATCGGGTTCGACGTGCGGGTGCTCGACTACCACGAGCACGCCCTGTCCGCGGGCGACGACGCCAGGGCCGCCGCCTACGTCGAGTGCGCGGTGGAGGACACCGTGCTGTGGGGCGTTGGCATCGACAGCTCGATCGTGTCGGCGTCGCTCAAGGCGGTCGTCTCGGCGATCAACCGGGCGATGCGCTGACGCGCTCGTGCGCGGAAAACGTTGCTCTGGCGACGTTTTCCGCGCACGACCCGGGTTGACCCGCACAGGGGCTCGGCTTCCGTCGCCTGCTCGTCCGCCGTAGTGCTTCTCGGACGAGTCTCGGAGCGCCTGAGCTCAGCTCGGGTCGAACTCCCCGGCCTTGACGCCCTGGACGAACGCGTCCCATTCGTCGCGGCTGAAGACCAGCGACGCGCGGCGGTCGGGATCCTTCGTGTCACGCACGGTAATCGAACCGCCGGGCATTTGCCCGACCTCGACGCAGTCGCCGATGCGGCAGAAACTGCTGATTCTGTAGTCGACCACGACGGCCTTCCGATCAGTGGGGAGCGTGTCGCGCACGGTAGTAGATGATCAGTTCGCGGGTCGCGGCGGGGGCCAGTGCATGGGTCAGGACATCGTCAAACACCTCGCGGTAGCGAGCGACGTCCGGAGCGGCGTCGAGGTAGGTGTCGCCCGCGTGGCCTTCGATGTAGACGACGTCGGAGCCCAGCTCCCGTGGAATCTCGAGCAGGGCGAAGTGCCCGGCGTGTGCCCGCCGGATCCCGGCGTCGAGCGGTAGGACGCGGATGGTCACGTTCGGTAGCCGGGCGTCGTCGAGGAGTCGATCAAGCTGGGCCGCCATCACGCCGGGTTCGCCTACCGGCCGTTGCAACACGGCCTCGTCGAGCACGGCGACCACCTTGAGCGGTGGCGGGACCTCCCGTCGCAGCGCTTCCTGGCGGTGGTGGCGCATAGCGAGGAGCCTGCCGATCTCGTCGGCGGTGTGGTGCGACAGCAACGAGCGCATCAGCGCCCGGCTGTAGTCCTCGGTCTGGAGCAGGCCGTGCACGATGGTGAGGTCGAACGAGCGGACGGCGCGGGCGTCGCTCTCCAGCGACGCGTAGCGGCCGGGGCTGTCGAGGATGTAGCGCTCGGGCTGCACGCCCTCGGTGTAGGTCTCCCACCAGCCGTGCTCGCGCCCGTCGTGGACGAGCCGCAAGAGCAGTTCCCGTTCGGCGTCGGAGACGACCCCGTAGATCCGCATCAGCTCGCTGACGTCAGGCACCTTGGGCACGCCCTTGCCCGTCTCCAACCGGGAGATCTTGGAGGTGGAGCAGGTCATGCGCTCGGCGACCTCGTCCAGCGTGAGCCTCGCCTTGGTCCGCAATCGGCGCAGCTCGGCCCCGAGCCTGCGGCGGGCGCCGATCGGGCTCTGGGCCGACGCTGCTGCGGGTGGGTGATTCGTCACGCAATGCGCCCGATTGCAATTGCACAAGGCACTGGCATCGGGCAATCTAAGCATTGCCCTCGCTGTGATGGAAGTCACCATCCCTTGGGGCGGTCATTCCGAGAGGAGGCCGTGATGCACCGATCCACCACGACTCTCCATGCCCTCCCGACCCACGCCCGGTCCGGGCCCTACGCCACCGCGACGACCGTCGCCGGTGTCCGTCCACGGGAAAGGAACTCGAAGATGATGTCTCTCGCCACCGGCAGCCGTCCGCAGCGCATCGGCAGGTGGTCACCGTGATCACGATGATCCTCGGCGGCCTCGGATTCCTGCTGCTCGCCGCCATCGTCGTCGGGGTCGTTGACGCGCTGCAGGCCTCGAGCTGGCGACGGATCGCAGCCGAGCGCCGCGAGCAGTGGGAGTCACGGCACCTGCAGCCGCACGGCCGGGTCCACTCGGACGAATGAGCAGCCGCCGCCGCGTTCCGGCGTACGGGGCGCGGCGGCCAGGCCTACGTCGTGTTACAGGGCCCGACGGCCGGACAGGGCGCGGCCGAGGGTGAGTTCGTCGGCAAACTCCAGGTCGCCGCCCATCGGCAGGCCGGACGCCAGCCGGGTGACGGTCAGCCCGGGAAAGTCGCGCAGGAGCCGCACCAGGTAGGTCGCGGTCGCCTCGCCCTCGGTGTTCGGATCGGTCGCGATGATGACCTCGGCGATCTCCGTCTCGTCCGACGCCGGACCGGTGCCGCCGAGGCGGGCCAGCAGCTCACGGATGCGCAGGGCGTCCGGGCCGACGCCTGCGAGCGGGTCGAGTGCGCCGCCGAGCACGTGGTAGCGACCCTTGAACTCGCGGGTGCGCTCGACGGCCAGCACGTCCTTGGGCTCCTCGACGACGCACACGACGGTGGGGTCGCGGCGCTGGTCCGCGCAGTAGCGGCAGCGTTCGCGTTCGGACACGTTGCCGCAAACCTCGCAGAACCGGACGCCGTCCTTGACCTTCTGCAGCACCTCCTGCAGCCGCGTGACGTCGACGGGGTCGGCGGCGAGGAGGTGAAAGGCGATGCGCTGCGCGCTCTTGGGCCCGATGCCCGGCAGCCTGCCCAGCTCGTCGATCAGGTCCTGGACGGGGCCCTCGAACACGGCGCTAGCCCAGGCCGGGCAGGCCCAGGCCGCCCGCAAGCGGGCCCATCTTCTGCTGCTGGAGCGCGGCGGCCTTCGCCACGGCGTCCTCCAGCGCGCCGACGATGAGATCCTGCAGGGTGTCGACGTCGTCCGGGTCGACGAGCTTGGGGTCGATGCGCACCTGGCGAATTTCCAGCCCGGAGGTCTGTAGCGGGGCCGTCATCGTGATCTCCACCAGCCCGTTGCCCGCCTGGCCCGTGACCTCGGCGGCCGACATCTCCTCCTGCATCTGCTGCACCTGCTGCAGAAGCATCGACATGTCAGGCATACCCGGTTGCACCAGCGAACTCCTCGCGTCATCCGGCGGCGGTCCGCACACCGGCTCCGGCCGCCAGCGTAGCCGTGCGAGGGTGGGCGCGTGCGCACCCGCCGCCCCGGCCGCCCCGCCAACTCCTGCCATGATCGCCGAGTTCGGTACATGTGGTGCACCAGCACACCTCATGCACCGATCCCGGCGATCATGGCGCTGGTGGCGGCCGGGTCGCTGGCCCTCGCCGGGTGCACCGCACGGCCGGGTGCTCCGGCTCCGTCCGGTGCGGGCCCAGCGAGCGCGCAGGCGTCCACCACCGCTTCGCCCACCGCGGCCGCGCCGTCGGTGACGCCGGCCCCCGGTGCGCCGCTGGTGGTGCTGGACCCCGGCCACAACGGCGGCAACGCCGCGCACCCGGCGCAGATCCAGCGGGCCGTGCCCGACGGGCGCGGCAGCACCAAACCCTGCAACACGACGGGCACCGCCACGGACGCGGGCTACCCCGAGCACGCGTTCACGTTCGACGTGGCACTGCGCACCGAGCGGGCGCTGGAGGCGGCCGGGGTGCGGGTGGTACTGACCCGACCGAACGACACGGGCGTCGGCCCGTGTGTCGACGTGCGCGGCACGGCAGGCCAGCGCGCCGACGCGGCCGCCGTGGTCTCCATCCACGCCGACGGCGCCGCCACGTCGGGCAGCGGTTTCCACGTGGCGCTGTCGGATCCGCCGCTCAACCCCGTCCAGGCCGGGCAGGCGCACGTGCTCGGTATGGCGTTGCGCGACTCCCTCCGCGCCGCAGGCTTCCACGACTCGACCTACCTCGGCGACCGGGGCATCTCCCTGCGCCCGGACCTCGCAGGGCTCAACCTGGCGACGCGGCCTGCCGCGCTCGTCGAGTGCGCGAACATGCGCAACTCGGCGGAGGCGGCCGTCGTCTCGTCCGCCGAGGGGCGTCAGCGCTACGCGACCGCCCTCGCCGCGGGCGTCCTCGCCTACCTCCAGCGGCCCTGACTACTACCCCGTGATCCGGCACGGGATCAGGCCGCGGGCTCAGATCCCTGCTCGGGAACGATCTCGGCCTGCTCGTCGGCGAAGCGCTCGACCATCCGCTCGGTCTTGCGCTTCACGAGGAAGCCGACCGTGAGCCCCGCCGCCGCGGCGACGATCAGCGCTATCCAGGAGAAGCGGCTCAGCCACGTTTCGGCGATCACACCGAGGTAGTAGACCGCCATCGTGGTGCCGGCCGCCCAGACGATGCCGCCGAGGGCGTTGGCGATCAGGAATCGCGGGTAATGCATCTTCAACGCGCCCGCGAGCGGGCCCGCGAAGATCCTCAACAGCGCGATGAACCGGCCGAAGAACACCGCGAGCACGCCCCACCGCCGGAACACGTTCTCGGCGAAGGCCACGTTGGTCGGCCCGAAATGCCGGGGGAAACGCCGTCCCAGCCTGCCGAACAGGGCGGTGCCGTAGCGGCGGCCGATGGCGTAGCCGATGGAGTCGCCGACGATCGCCCCGGTGCTGGCCGCGACCGCGATCCACAGCGGCGACACGTCAAGCTCGTGCCGCGAGGACAACAGCGCCGCGCTCACCAACACGATCTCGCCCGGCAGGGGGATGCCGAGGCTCTCCAGCCCGATCACGATGCCGACGGTGAGGTACACCAGCAGCGGCGGGATCGTCGCGAGCAGCGAGTCGACCGTCATGGGCTCCCCCAGTGGTGGCTGGTCAGAACGCGCAGTTTAGTTGGATCAGCGGCGGTCGATCGCCCGTGCGCCCAACTGGCTGGTGAGCAACGCTATGGCGGCCTCCGCAGGATCGGGCCCAGCATGTTGGCCCGGGCCTGCGTCGAGTTCGGCGAGCATCGCCTCCTCGTCGGGCGGTGTCTCGTCATCGGGTGGCTCCGGCGGCAGGGGGACGCTGTCGTCGCGACCGGTCGGCCGACCGCCTGCTCGCACGGCCGACCGCGCGGCTCCGCCGGGCTGCTGTCGCGCGCCGCCTGCTCGCGACCCGCCGCTACTGGCATCGGTCGACGGCGCCCAGCCTGCCGACGCCCGGCCGCCCGGCGACTGAACGGCGGATACCTGGCCGTCCGTTGCCCCGCCATCGGAGGCGTGGCCGCCTGGCACCTGGCCGCCCGCTGACCTGCCACTCAAGGCGCGGGCGCCTGGCACCTGCCCGCCAGTCGTCCCGCTATCCGGCACGATGCCGCCCGCGACCCGGCCGCCTGCTGCCTGGCCACCCGGGGCGTAATCGCCCGGCACCTGGCCGCCTGCTGCTCCGCCACCCGTCGCATAACCGCCCGGCACCTGGCTACCAGCTGCCCAGCTGGTCGGGGCGTATCCGTCCGATGCCTGGCCACCGGGCACTCCACCGCCCGGCGCATAATCGCCCGGCATCTGACCACCGGCTACCCCGCCGCCCGGCGCGTATCCGCCCGGCATCTGACCACCGGCTGCCCCGCCACCCGGCGCGTATCCGCCCGGCACCTGGCCACCGGCTGCCCCGCCGCCCGGCGCGTATCCGCCCGGCACCTGGCCATCGGCTCCCCCGCATGCCGGGACCTGGCCGCCCGCTGCCCCGTCGTACCCGCCGCTCAGCGCCTGGGGTGCGCGCGACGGCCCTCTGCCTCCTGGACGCGCGGCCTGCCGCTGCTCCTGAGCCTGCGGAACCGGGCCGTCGCCGTGCTCGCACCGCACCCGCCACCGAACGCCGAGCACCGCGTGCAGGGCCTCGGCGATGACGTCGGTGTTGCTCTGCTCTGACAACAACCGGGCGAGCGGGGCGGTGCCGATGGATAGGACGAGCGTGTCGTTCTCGACCGCGCGCACGGTGGCGCTGACCAGCAGCGCAGCGGTGCGCTTCTTGCGCTGCTTGACTGCCTCCTGGATCTCCTGCCAGACGCGGCGGACGTCGGCGGCGCCGACCGCTGCGGCCTCCGGCCGATCAACGGGCTGCGGAGCGCTCTCCTCTCGCGTTGACGCCGCGCTCGGATGTTCGACGGCCTGCGGCGCACCTAGAGTCGGGGCCGCGGGTACCTCGGACTGCGCCGCGGCGGGCTGTGCGCCGACGGCCGGGGCCGCGGCGGCGGGCCGGGCGCTGGGCCGGTCGAACCTGCGGTCGGACGGGCCGCCCTCCACCACCGAGGTGGCCTCGTCTCCCCCGCGGCCGGGTGCAGCGCCTGCCTGCCCCGGCTCGGACTGTGCGCCCGCATGCCCCGACGCGCCCGCATGCCCCGACGCCGAGGAGCCCGCGCCGGTCTGCCCCGCGCCGGACGACATGGCCGTCGCCGCCTGCGCGGCACCCGACGACGCGACTGCCTGCGCGGCACCCGACGACGCGACCGCCTGCGCGGCACCCGACGGCGGCCTCGACGTGGCGGGCGCGGCCGCCCCGGCCTCCCCCGGGGCCGGCGGCGAGGCGGCGATAGCCGAACGGCGTTCCAACCGTTCCAGCCGCTCCAGCAGGCCGGGTTCCTCGGTGGTGGCGGCGGGCAGCAGCATCCGTGCGCAGAGCAGTTCGAGGAGCAGGCGGGGCGCGGTGGCCCCGCGCATCTCGGTGAGCCCGGTGTGCAGGATCTCGCCGTAGCGGGTGAGCGTGGCCGGGCCGAACTTGCCCGACTGCTCGACCATGCGGGACACCTCGTCGTCAGCCGCCTCCACGAGCCCGTGATCGACGGCCTCCGGCACGGCCTGCAGCAATGTGAGATCACGGAGGCGCTGCAGCAGATCGGTGGCGAAGCGGCGCGGGTCGTGCCCGGCCTCGACGAGCCGGTCGACCGCCTCGAACACCGCTGCCCGATCACCTGCTGCCAGCGCATCGACCACATCGTCGATCAACGAGACGTCGGTGACGCCCAGCAGCGCGACCGCCCGCTCGTACGTCACGCCCTCCGGCCCCGCGCCCGCGACCAGCTGGTCGAGCACCGACAGCGAATCGCGCGCCGATCCGCCGCCCGCCCGGATCACGAGCGGGTAGACGGCGGCCGCGACCGTGACCCCTTCGTCGGCGCAGATGCGCTCAAGGAGCTTGCGCAAGGTGCTCGGCGGGATGAGGCGGAAGGGGTAGTGGTGGGTGCGCGACCGGATGGTGGGCAGCACCTTCTCCGGCTCGGTGGTGGCGAAGACGAAGACGAGGTGCTCCGGCGGCTCCTCCACGATCTTGAGCAGGGCGTTGAAGCCCTGCGTGGTGATCATGTGCGCCTCGTCGACGATGAACACCCGGTAGCGCGACTCGGCGGGCGCGAAGAACGCCCGGTCGCGCAGCTCCCGCGTGTCGTCCACGCCGCCGTGGGACGCCGCATCGAGCTCGGTGACGTCGATGTTGCCCGGGCCGCCCGGCGCCAGCGACACGCACGAAGGGCAGACGCCGCACGGCTCGGGTGTGGGCCCCAGCTCGCAGTTGAGCGAGCGGGCCAGGATGCGGGCGCTGGAGGTCTTGCCGCAGCCCCGCGGGCCCGAGAACAGGTACGCGTGGTTGATGCGACCGGCATCTATCGCCCGGCTCAACGGCTCGGTGACGTGCTCCTGCCCGACCACCTCGGCGAACTTCGCCGGGCGGTACTTGCGGTACAGAGCCAGTGCCACGTCTGCGAGGCTACCGACCGGCACCGACAGAACTCGCCTGCGGGCTACCCCGCGACGGCCCCGTGCACATCGAACAGGGCCAGGTCCGCCGCCGCCCGGCCCGCGCCCCAGC
The DNA here is from genome assembly GCA_963736375.1 of uncultured Actinomycetota bacterium. Taxonomy (GTDB): domain Bacteria; phylum Actinomycetota; class Actinomycetes; order Mycobacteriales; family Pseudonocardiaceae; genus Pseudonocardia. Next base: position 74,608 of record CAVTOL010000014.1, on the reverse strand, counting down.
CCGCGGCGTTGGAGACCGGGACCGAGCGCTCGACCACCTGCGGGAAGAGCTCGCTGGTGAGGTCGTCGGCGGCACGGCTGCGGGCAGCGAGCACCGGCAGCAGCCGCGCGCCGTCCTCCGCGGCGGCTGCCGCCGTGTCGGCCGCGGTGAGCCGCTCGCCGATCCGGGTGGCGTAGGCGACGAGGAACGACTGCCGGAACGATCGCGTTCGCGAGACCCCGTCGCGACCCACCTGCCGCCCGGCCGCGAGCATCGCCCGGTTCGCCTGGACCAGCAGGGACGTGGTGAGCAGCGCCACGACGTCGAGATCGGTTTCGGCGCCGAGCAGGGTGACGACGCCCAGCGCCTCCCGCCAGACGCTGCGGCAGCGGTTGGCCCCCGCGACCGCCTGGACGAGATGCGCCTTCGCGCCCGCGTAAGGCGCATCCATCCAGAGCCTCCGCGCGCTGGCGACCGGACGGCGGCCACGATCGTGGTCGAGCAACGCCTGGTGCAGCGCATAGCGGCTCATCAGCTCCTGAGCCTTGGCCGACAGCGCCTCGGCCTCCTCGGGGAACCGCGTGGACTCGGCCTTCGCCAACAATGCGCGGACCTTGGCCAACATCTTCTCGTCGATCTCGCCCGACTCGGCCGCCCGCGACGTGTGGCCGCGCTGCCCCGGCGGAGGCACGATCCGCTCCAACGAGGGGAGCTCGGCCACGTCGCCGAGCAGGCGGATGACGACGCCCAGTGCGGCGCGGCGGCTGCTGCCCGTGCGCGCGGCCCACTCCCGCACCTGGGGTTCGACGCCGGGAGCGTCGACGCCCGCGGCCACGCCCGCCAGCCCTGCTCGCCACTGCGGATGCAACGTAGCTTCGGCGTAGCGCCTGCTCTGTCGAACGACGGCTTGATCCAGGTAGCCCGCGGCGACCGCATCCAGCCGCCGCGACCCCGCCTCATGGAGGTCCCACGGGGTCCACCCGGCCGTCCAGAGCGCCTCCAGCAGCTGGTGCACGACGAGATCGGCGGCAACGTCGAGATCCCCTGCGGCGGACCCGAACGCCGCCAGCAACTCGTCGACGTGGGCGTCGACATCGCCGCAGACGCAGAGGGCGGCCGCGCGGAGCTCGGCAGCCAGGAACTCTTGCGTCAGCACGCGATCGAAACCTATCCAGGTGGCCGACGAGCGCTCGCGAGCCGCCCGACGGCGGTCCTTCTGCTTCGCTGCGCGCTTCTCGCGGTTGCGTCGACTCATGGGGGCATGGTGCCCGAGGGGTCTGACACTTTCGGGTGTGCCACGCCGGGCCAAGAGAAAAGGGGACTCCGCGCACCCGCCAGAGCCCGTTGACCCTTGCTGCCTTCCGGCCCTGGGGGAGTTCACAGGATGGACGCCGCGCGGAGTCCGTCGCCGAGTGTAGGGCGTCGTCGGCGGCCGCGATGACCCGGCTATGCTTGGACGCCTGGAGGATTCGCCTAGTGGCCTATGGCGCACGCTTGGAAAGCGTGTTGGGTGCAAGCCCTCGGGGGTTCGAATCCCCCATCCTCCGCCAGTTGACCAGCACAAACGCCGGGCCGCCTCTTGTCAGGTACGCCCGGCGTCGTCGTGCAGTCTCACTTCCAGTCTCATTTGCCCCAGATCAGCCGCCCACTCGCTGCGCGACATCACCCCGGACGACGCCCGTCACGTGCTGGTATCGCGCCGCCGTCGCGGTCGTCGACCACCCCATGATCCCCATCACCGCGCGCTCCGGAACGCCGAGGATCAGCAGCACCGTCGCCACCGTGTGGCGGGCATCGTGGAGGCGTCCGTCCCGCAGTCCGGCATCCGCGAGCAGTCGCTTCCAGTGGTGGTAGTCCGTGTTCGGATTGATCGGCTCGCCGACTGGCGTGGCGAAGACATAGCCGCTGTCCCGCCAGGTTTCCCGGCCGCCGCGCGCTCCCGGACCTGTTCCTCCCGATGGTGGATGAGCAACGCGCCAAGTTCGGCGGGCAAGCGCACGGCACGACGTCCAGCGCGGGACTTCGTGTCGTCGGTCCCCGGTCGGGCGAGGACCCGCTCAGGGCACGTCGGCGGCGTAGCGGTCCGAGCACGGCGGACACACCGCGGCGCGGCGGTTGCCGCACGGGGCAAGCACGGTCCTGGTGCGCTCGAGCAGCACCGCGCCGTCGCGGTCCAGGACCCGGGAGGAGCCGGACAGGTGGATGGTGCGGCACAGCCTCCGGTGGCCTGGACTTGCTGTCGCCAGGCCGGGTAGTCGGCGGCGCGGAGGCGGTGGCTGATCAGACAGAGGACAAAGTGGAACGGTCGGCAGGTGGTGTCCAGGGTGAACCTGCGCCGGGGACCTAACCCCGCACAGAACCATCGCTACGCGATCGCCTGCCGCGACGCTGGACACCACCCGCCGACCGCTCAACCCCAACCGCAGCCGGGCGATTCGGGGCAGGATGAACCCGTGCCGCGAAGAGATCACCGGGCTTGGAGCTCGGGTGCAGGATCGGTCAGGCGCTGGTCACTCCGGCTTTAAGCTTGTCCATGACCTGGCTGATCGTGAAACTTGCCGGGATCTGTGACGGTGGGAATTCCACCAACGATTGAACCATCTGGGCAACGTAGGCCTGAGCGGGGATAAACGTCCAAGCGTGCTCGAGCAGCCAGTCGAAGTAGGTGTTCGAGGTGATGTCGGCCCGCTCGAACGGGTCGGTACGAAGGTTGAAGAGCTTGGGCACACGCAACTGGGTGTAGGGCTCCATCCAGATCTTGATTGTGCCGGTGGCGCGCTGCTCAAGGAAGACAAACTTCCAGTTGTCCCACCGCATCGCGGTGAGGTCCCCGTCATCGGAGACGTAGAAGAAATGCGGCCGAGGACTGGTGTCCACATCGCCCTTGAGGTAGTCGAGCTGGTTGAAACCATCGAGGTGTACGCGGTAGCTGCGGCCGTTCAGCTCGCGACCGGCCTTCAATTTGTCGGCAATGTCGGGCTCGCCAGCGGCCGCGAGTAGCGTCACAAACCAGTCGTTGTGGCTGACGATGCCATTCAGAACCCGCCCGGCGGGTATCACTCCGGGCCAACGCACCATGGCCGGTACGCGGTATGCACCTTCCCAGTTCGAGTTCTTCTCATTGCGGAACGGTGTCATACCGGCATCGGGCCAGGTGTTCATATGCGGGCCGTTGTCGGTGCTGTAGAAGACGATCGTGTCCTCGGCCAGCTCCAACTCATCGATCACCTTGAGGAGTTCGCCAACCGCCCTGTCGTGGTCGATCATGGTGTCGTGGTAGGGCGACTGCCACCGGCCTGCCTGACCGCGGCTCTCGGGCTTGGTGTGGGTGCGGAAGTGCATGTGGGTTGTGTTGAACCATACGAAGAACGGGGTACCGGAGCGCTTGGCGTCCTCGATGAACCGGCGAGCGTGGACGGTGACCTCGTCGTCGATGGTCTCCATTCGTTTCATGGTCAGCGGGCCGGTGTCCTCGATCTTGCCGTCCGCCCAACTATGGAGCACCCCGCGTGGTCCGAACCTGCTGCGGAAGTCAGGGAACTCCTCCTCGGACGGGTAGTCAAACTGCTCGGGCTCCTCCTCGGCATTGAGATGGTAGAGGTTGCCGAAGAACTCGTCGAAGCCGTGGTTGGTAGGCAGAAACTCGTCCCGATCGCCGAGGTGGTTCTTGCCGAACTGCCCGGTGGCGTAGCCCTGCTGCTTGAGCGCCGTCGCGATTGTTGGATCCGTCGGCTGCAAACCGAGGTTCGCGCCGGGCATGCCAACTTTAGTCAATCCTGTCCGGTATGGATTCTGACCGCAAATAAACGCGGCACGACCCGCTGTGCAGCTCTGTTCGCCGTAGTAGTCGGTGAACCGCACGCCTTCCGCGGCGATCCGATCGATATTTGGTGTGCGATAGCCCATGAGCCCGTCGCTGTAGCAGCTTACATTCGAGATCCCGATGTCGTCGCCCCAGATCACCAGAATGTTGGGCCTATCAGAAGGCATGGCGGCGCTCCTTACAGTACGGAGTTGCTGGACGCAGCAGGCAAGGGCGCTTAGCCTAGCGCTTCGCAACCGCGCGTCGTCCAACAGTTGCTCCAACACTGGTCGAGATTTCGTAGCGTTCGGCGCGTTGGGGCTGGTGCGCAGGTAGGCGGCGGCGCCCACCGTGCCCACGAGAAGGGCTCACCCCGTCCCGTGGATCACGCCCTGGGTCGCGGAGCCAGACCTAACCAGACCCTGACCACCTCTTGCGGATGATGTGGGTCGCCCGTTCGGGCGCTAGCGTCGCAACCCTGCCGATGGAAGAGGTGGTGGCATGTTCCGGGGAGGGCGAGAGCGCCGCGAAGACCGCCGTGAGGGGCGGCGCGGGGGTGAGCAGCAGGTCCACTACAAGATGCGCGAGCGTCTGGTGTCGATCGGGGATGACTTCTGGATCGAGACCGACAGTGGACAGCGGGCGTACAAGGTGGACGGAAAGGCCCTGCGACTACGTAAGACGCTGATCTTCGAAGACCCTGACGGGCGCACCCTGGCGAAGATCCAGGAGCGGGTTGCCCGGATCAAGGACACGATGGAGGTCGAAGATGCCGACGGCAATCGACTGGCCATGGTGAAGAAGGCGCTGATCACCCCGATCCGGGACCGCTGGACGGTCAAGATCGGCGACGGGCCGGACCTGGACGTGCAGGGCAACATCCTCGACCACGAGTACACCTTCACCGATGGGCGCACCCCGGTGGCCACTGTGTCGAAGAAGTGGTTCCGGATCGCCGACACCTACGGGGTCGACATCGCGCCCGGCCAGAACCCGGTGGTCGTGCTGGCGGCCACGGTCGTGATCGACATGATGGCCCACGAAGAGCGCTGAGATCCCGGCTCGAACGGCTGCGGCAAGGGGATGTCCCGGACAGACCTGTTGCGCGCTCAACCGATCAAGCAGATGCTGGTCGGATGCCTCTGGTCGTTCGCTTCGAAGACGGGCCCGCGACTGGGCAGACCCGGAGCTACCCGTACCTAAGCGCACTGCCCCGGCTGGCGTGGACGGGAGACTCCGGCCACGTGCAGGCCGTCTACCGTCGTACCGACGATGGACCGGACGCCGAAGGCGTCTGGCATTACCAGCGGGTCGAGAATGCCTAGGAGCACGCGATCCTGGCGCGTGGTCGCTCCCCACCGCGCTGCGGGGCATCGTCCGGCGCAGTGGACGACAGCTTCCGTCTGGCGCGAACCTCGCGCTCGACCAGGACGGCGATGAAGCTCTTCACCCGTGCGTCGGCGTACTCGGCGGCGATCTCGTCGATGGCGGCGGTGACCGTCGGTTCTGCCGTCCCGGCGACGGCGGCGTCCCGGAGCAGACGCTCACGCATCTCCGCGACTTGCGCTGCCAGCAAATGGCACATTGCCGCCGGTGATGAGCGGGTCCAGGTGGAGCGCCCGCAGCCGCGCAGCGGCGACGACGACGACCTGGACGCACTCGCCGACCTGGCGGTCGAGCTCGTCGCTCAGGTAGATGGCGGCGGTGGTGTCGGCGGCCCAGGGTTCGGGCAGCTCCAGCCGATGCAGTAGTTCCCAGCCGGTCGCTGGGTGCCGCCCAACACGCCGACGACGCGTTACGTACCGTGCCGCTTCCTTTCCCCGTCGACCCATCTCCGCCGCCGCCCCCACCTCCGGCGAACGGATTCGGGATCGCAAGCACGATCTTGGGCGTGTTCGGCCTCATCTTCTCGGTGATCCCGATCGTCGGGCTGATCGCGTGGCCGCTCACCCTCCTGGGGTCATTGTTTGGCTTCATCGGCCTCGTGCTGTGCTGGAAGACCACATGCGTTGGCAGGCGAGCTGCCCCGGCGGGGTAGCCGCACGAGCGTGATCCAGGACGTTGGCGCGAGTGGTGATCATGGTTGCACCCACCCCAATAGCCACCCTCGCGGGGTGAACCGCTGACCGTGCCGGAATATGGGATTGTGAGGGCCCACGGGAGGGAGACCCACGTGACGACGACCTCTGCACATGGTGACGTGCTCGTGATCCACGTGAGTGGGCGAGATACCTCCTGCCACTCTGGACGCTGCCCGTGCTCGCTCACGTCGTCGGCCCCGGCGGGAGCGCGGCATGAGTCCGGTCGAGGTCTAGATCATCCTCGCCGGGGTGGCCGTTGGGTGACGTCGCCATGTCGTCCCCGGCGGACGCGTTCGCCGGCGTTTCGCGTCCCGGCAAACCGGCCTTGACGGCTGAAGGGATCTGACAGTGACGGACACGACACCCGTGGGTGAAGCAGCGCCTGGCACGTCGACCGGGTCGGCGATTCGTTGGGCGCCGCTGATCGCGCTGGGAACCGCCCAGTTCGTGATGGTGCTCGACCAGTCGGTAATGAATGTGTCGATCAGCACCCTGGTGGCCGAGTTCGAGACAACGGTGACCACGATCCAGGCAGTGATCACGCTGTACTGCCTGGTCATGGCGATGTTCATGATGACCGGTGCGAAGGTCGGTGACATCATCGGCCGCCGCCGGGCGTTCGTCGTCGGCCTGGTCATCTACGGCTGCGGTTCGCTGATGACGGCGTTGGCGCCGACCGTGGCGGTGCTGACCCTTGGCTGGTCGATCCTGGAAGGGATCGGTGCGGCGCTGGTCCTGCCTGCGCTCGCCGCGCTCATCGCCGGGAACTTCGCCGGAGCCTCCCGGAAGGTGGCCTACGCGGTGATCGGTGGCGTCTGCGGGGCAGGCATCGCCGTGGGGCCGATCCTCGGTGGTTGGGCGACGACGGAGCTCAGCTGGCGGGTCGTGTTCGTCGGTGAGGTCGTGTTGGTCATCTTCATCCTCGCCATGACCGGAAAGGTCGCCGACGCCAAGCGCAGCGGGCCGAAACCGCGGCTGGACTACCTGGGCGCCGTCCTGTCGGCCGTGGGCCTGGGCGTCATCGTGCTCGGCACGCTGCAGTCGAGCACCTGGGGCTGGGTGGTGCCGAAAGACTCCCCGATCACCCCGTTGGGTTTCTCCCTGACCATCTGGATGATCGTCGGCGGCGCCATTCTGCTGTGGGCCTTCACGGTGTGGCAGCGCCACCGGGAGAAGATCGGCGCGGACCCGCTGGTGCACCTGAGCCTGCTGCGGATCCCGCCGCTGCGCGCGGGCCTGACCGGGCTGTTCAGCCAGAACCTCATCCTCATGGGTGTCTTCTTCGTGGTGCCGCTGTACCTGCAGCTCGTGCTCGGCCTGAACGCCCTGCAGACCGGCATCAAGATGCTGCCCATCTCGATCACCATGTTCCTGGCCGCCGCGGCAGGCTCGCGGCTGTCGACCCGCTTCACGGTGCGCGGGATCGTCCGGACCGGGCTCGCCACCTCAGTGATCGCGATACTGATCCTGATCGCCACGATCGATCCCGAGCTGAAGGACGCAGGGTTCGCCGTCTCGATGGCGATCCTCGGCGTGGGCATGGGGCTCATCGCGTCCCAGCTCGGCAACGTGGTGCAATCCTCGGTCGACGCCTCCGGACGCGGGGAGGCAGGCGGGCTGCAGTACACCGGGCAGCAGCTGGGCTCCTCCCTCGGCGTGGCACTGATCGGCGCGATCGTGCTGACCGGCCTGACCAGCGCGTTCGTCACGACGATCCAATCCGACCAGCGGATCAGCGCCGAGGTCTCCGCGCAGGTGGGTGTTGCCGTCGAGAACGGTATCGACTTCGTCTCGGACGACCAGGTGCAGGCCGCCGCCGAGAAGGCTGGGCTCGACCAGCCCACCACCGCCGCCATCGTGGACGACTACAGCAAGGCCCAGCTCGGCTCCCTCAAGATCGGGTTGTTCACCGCGGCCCTGCTCGCCCTGCTCGCCCTAATGTCCACCCGGGAACTCCCGCACGACCCACCGGCCGGGCGCCGCAAAGAGGAGGAGGACCCAGAGCTGTCCCCCTCGTCCGCCTGAGCGGAGTGGACCTCGGACACGATGGCCGGGGTTGCCGCCACGTCTCGGCGCCGTCGAGGCATCCGGCGTTCTGGACACCTCAAGCCACGAACTGGATGGGCAACGCGGAAACGACGGGGGAGATCATCCTGTCCTGAGGCACTGACGGCCCCGGCGGTGACCGCGCCTGACCGGGCCTGGCAAGCCGGGACGTCGGACCGCGCCGACTGGCACGGAGGCCGGGGCTGGTGGCTGTCGGGTTGGGGACACGTCCCAGAAAATGCAGCACTCACCCGAGATGGGGGATGTCAGTGCGCGGATAGCAGGCTTGTTTGGCATCAACACCTGTACGGGATCCGTGGCGGGTGCTGGCGAGGGGCGTCGCTGCGCCTGCGTCCCGGAAGGAGCGGCATGAAGCCGACTATTGATCGTCCCGCGGCGAGGAAGTCTGGTGCGGGCGCGGCTAGGCGGGGTCCGGCACGGCTCAGGACGGACGAGCAGCTGAGTCGCGCGGACCGGGTGGCGCGGGGCAAAGATGCCCGGGCGCAGGCCCCGCTGGGGTCGCACGCGCAGTTCGAGCCGGACGCGGCGCGGGATCCGGTGGGCCTGCTGTTGCAGCAGGAGCAGTCACGGGTTCCCGAGCTGGTGCCGGTCCGACATGGGCGGATGCTGGTGTCGGCGTTCACCTTCTATCGGGGTGCTGCGCTGCCGATGGCCGCTGACCTGGCCACCACGCCCACGTCGGGGCTGTGGGTGCAGCTGTGCGGGGACGCGCACCTGTCCAATTTCGGTGCGTTCGCCTCGCCTGCGCGGCGGCTGGTCTTCGATGTCAACGACTTCGACGAGACCCTGCCCGGTCCGTTCGAGTGGGACGTCAAACGGATGGCCGCGAGCTTCGCCGTGGCCGGCCGAGACAGCGGGTTCCCCACCAAAACCCGCCGCAAGATCGCCCTCGCCGCCGTTGAGGGCTACCGGACGGCGATGCGCGGGTTCGCTGATCAGCCACTGCTGGATGTGTGGTACGCGCACCTGGACATCGAACAGACCATCGGCAAGTTCCGGTCGCAGGTCAAGGCCAAGAGGTACAAGACCGCCGAGGCGATGCTGGCCAAGGCCCATACCCGCGACAGCACGGAGGCGTTGGGCAAGCTCACCACCGTGGTCGACGGGCACCGCCGCATCGTCAGCGACCCGCCACTGATCGTCCCGGTCGAAGAGCTCTTCCCCGACATGGAGGCCGCCGCGGTGTCCGAGCAGCTGCGCGAGGTACTGGACAAGTACCGGCGCACCCTGCAGTCCGACCGGCGGCACCTGCTCGAACAGTTCACGATGGATCAGGTGGCTCGCAAGGTCGTCGGGGTCGGCAGCGTCGGCACCCGGGCGTGGATCCTGCTGATGGAGGCCGGTGACGGGGCCGAACCGTTGTTCCTGCAGGCCAAGGAGGCTCAGACCTCGGTACTGGCGGACTACTGCGGGCGCAGCGAGTACGCCAACCAGGGCGAGCGCGTCGTCGCCGGGCAGCACCTGATGCAGGCCCAAAGCGACATCTTCCTCGGCTGGACCCGCGCCCTCGGCCCCGACAAGGTCGAGCGCGACTTCTACGTGCGCCAGCTGCGGGACTGGAAATTCTCGATGCCGATCGAGCAGATGCTCCCGCCGGGTATGACGATCTACGCAGGCCTCTGCGGCTGGACCCTCGCGCGGGCGCACGCCCGCTCGGGTGACCGCTTCGCCCTGGCCGCCTACCTCGGCAGCTCCAGCAAGTTCGACGAGGCCATCGCCGACTTCGCCGAAACCTACGCCGACCAGAACGAACGCGACTACGCCGCGCTCCAGACCGCCGTCAAGGAGGGCAGGGCTGAAGCCACCACCGATATATAGGACCGGATCCACGTGCGCCGTACGGGCACGGACGATTCGAGGGGAGGACGAGAAGAACCCTGAGCGGCGCCTGCCCTCGCGCCTCGTTCCATTCCGGGCATTTACCTCGGCGGGCGGACTGACCAACCAACGACCCGTGCGCGATCCAAGATCGATACGGCAGTCTCAGTCGCAGTCTCGTTCATCGACGTCCGCGGGTAGGCGTGGGAGCGGGTGAGGAACCGAGACGGGCCCACTCGGCGAGCTCGGTGAGCACGTTGTGCTTGGGGATCTGCAAGTTGTCCGCGAGCTCGGCGCCGCTCCAGGCGCGGCGGGGATAGCTGAGCAACAACGCGGTGACGCGATCGCGGCGGGTGGGCGGCCGGGGAGCACGCGGTTGGCTCGGGCGGTGCCGGGATCGCGTTCGGTGCCGGGGTCCACGGGCGGTGGGGTGGGCATGCGGAGGTCGATCGTGATGACGGCGGTGGGTGCGGCGGGGCGGGCGTCGTCGCGGTTGAGATAGCGGGAGGTCGCGCCCTTGACCTTGCGGGCGCTGTAGCGGGCCCGGCGGGCGGGCTGCAGCGTGGCCAGCACGAGCAGCGGGCGATCGCGACGGCGTCGGGATCGGTACGCGCGTTGCCCATCACCTCGACGAGGGGATGAGGTGCGGGGGTTGGTCGACCTACTCCTCGGCGGCGGCCTCGGGGCTCACGGGACCAGACTGGGCTGGCGGCGGATGCGGTAGCGCAGGTGCATCACGCGCTGGGCGGGATCCACCTCGTCCCCCGCGGTCAGCCGCCGGACCAGGTCGAGCTCGACCGGTTCGGCGGGCAGGCCGTCGAACAACCGCCGTCCCTGTCCGAGCAGCACCGGCACGACGTGCAGCTCCATCTCGTCGAGCTCCCCCGCCTGCAGCAGCGCCTGCGCCGCGCCTGCCCCGAGCACCACGACGTCGGCGCCCGCGGCCGCGGCGCGGGCCTGCGCGGCGGCCTCCCGAACGTCGGTCATGTAGCGGACGCTGCCCGGCGGCGGATCGGCCGGGATGTCGTGGGTGAGGACGAAGATGGGGACGCCGTCGTGGTGGTCGCCCTGCCAGCGACCCGCGTGTTCGTAGGTGCGACGGCCTGCGATGACGGCGCGGGTCGCCATCGCCTCGGCGAAGACCCGGCCGCTTGGCCCCGGGTCGTCGCGGCGGTCGAGCCAGTTGAACAGGCGGAACCCGTCGGCACCCATGGGCGCGTCCACGCTGTCGTCCGGGCCGACGACGTAGCCGTCAAGGGACATGGTCATGTCCAGCCGGATCGCCATCTCAACGCACCACCCGGTAGCGCACGTGCTGCACGCCCGGCCCGTCGAGGGCGCGGACCAGGTCCAGCTCGACGTGCTCGGGCGGCAGGTCGGCGAACAGCCGACGCCCCTGCCCCATCAGCACCGGCACCACCGTGAGCTGCAGCTCGTCCAGCAGGCCCGCCCGCAGGCACGCCTGGGCGGCCGCGGCGCCGTGCAGGAGGATTTCGCGGCCGCCCGCAGCGGCCGTGGCCTGGTCGACACAGGACGCGACGTCGGTGACGTAGCGCGCCGAGCCCGGCGGCGGCTCGGGGGGCACGGTATGGGTCAACACGAAGATCGGAACGCCGTCGTGGTGGTCGCCCGCCCAGCCGCCCGCGAACTCGAAGGTCCGCCGCCCGGTGATCACCGCCCCGGTGGCCATCAGCTCGTCGAACACGGTGGCGCCCGCCTCGTCGGTTGGCCGGTACGACGCCGGGTCCACACCGCCGTCGGCCAGCCACGCGTGCAGCCGCTCGCCGCCGACGCCCAGCCCGTGTTCCTTGCTGTCGTCAGGGCCGGTGATGAACCCGTCCACCGACATCGACATGTACAGCACAACCTTGCTCATGCGCCCACTCTGGAAGATCGTGGCACGGGGCGGAATCCCAGAATCACGGGATGGCGCCGAGTGATCCGCGTATGGTCGACGGGTGGTCGCTACGACCTACCCGAGCATGCGCGACGACATCGTGCGGCTCGTCCACCGCGGTCTGCCGGTGCCGGAGTTCGCCCGGGCCGTCGGTAGCGCACTGCTGCGGGCCGTGCCCGCCGAGGGCACCTGCCTGATGACGCTCGACCCGGCCACCATGCTGCCCACCGCGGAGTTCGTCGAGAACGGTCTGCCCGCCGCCGAGCTGCTCCGGCTCGTCGAGATCGAGGTGCGCGAGCCGGATTTCAACAAGTGGACCCAGCTCGCCCGCGCGGAGCACCCGGCAGCCAGCCTCAGCGACGTCACGGCGGGTGACCTCGACCGCAGCCTGCGTCAGCGGGAGATTCGACGGCCCGGGGGCTTCGCCGACGAGCTGCGGGCCGTACTCGCAGGCAGCACGGGTGCCTGGGGCGCGCTGACCGTGTTCCGCGCGACGAAGCGCCCGCACTTCTCGTCGACCGAGGTGCAGTTGGTGTCGTCCACGGCCGCACTGATCGCCGACGGGCTGCGCCGCGGCCTACTGCTCGACGCCGCGCAGGCCGGTGCCGACGACGTCGGCCTGCTGATCCTCGACGCCGAGGACGGGGTGAGCCTCACCAACCCGGCCGCCGACCGGTGGCGCGGCGAGCTGGGCGCGGGCGACCGCGCGGGCGCCCTGCTGCCGCTCGTGATCCCGGCCGTCGCGCGCCAGGCCCGCGCCGTCGGGGACCCGGCCACGACGGCGACGGCACCGGCGACGGCCAGGGCGCGCACCCGGTCCGGCCGATGGCTCATCGTCCGCGGGTCGCTGATGGGCGACGGACCGGATGCGCCGGTCGCGGTCCTGCTCGAGCCTGCGCGTCCGGCCGAGATGGCGCCCCTGATCGCCGACGCCTACGGCTTCACCGACACGGAACGCCGGGTCACGGAGCTCGTGGCGCAAGGCCTGTCCACCAAACAGGTCGCCGGTCGGCTGCGCGTGTCGACGTACACCGTGCAGGACCACCTGAAGTCGATCTTCACGAAGTCCGGCACCGGATCACGCGGCGAACTGGTCGCGCGGCTGTTCTTCGACCACCACGCCGCCGCGCTCACTTCGTGAGGGCGAACGGGCTCGGCCGCAGACACTCCAGGAACGCCCGCACGGTGTCGCGCGGACCGTCGATCTCCAGTTGGCCATCGCGCTTGGCCTGTGCGAACGTCGTGTGCCGCAGGTGGCAGCGGGCGAGCACCGCGCTGTGCGTGCGCACGACGAGATCCTCCGCGCGGCCAGGGTAGGACGTGCACACCTCGGCGCGCGGCGGGCGGACCAACAGCCAGTACCGCCGCTCCTCCAACTCGAAGCGCACCACCAGGCCGTGCGCCGGGGCGCGAGCGACGTCGACGAGACGGCTCGTCGCGAACAGGACGTACGCCGGGTCGGCGTGGTGCGGCTCCAGCTCCAGCCAGCGCGCGCCCCACTCCCCCATCACCTGCACGACCGCGCGCAGTTCCCGGCCCCGCTCGGTCAGCGCGTAGCGGCATCGAATCCGGCCCCGCGGATCGATCTGGCGTACGACCACCTCGTACTGCTCCAGCAGGGCGAGCCGCTGGGCGAGCAGCGCGCGACTGATGCCCGGCGCCCCGTCCAGTAGCTCGCCGAACGTCCGGCAGCCCGCGAGCAGGTTCCGCACAATGATCAACGTCCACCGCTCGGCGAGCAGCTCCGAGGCGCGGGCGAGCGGGCAGTACTGGCCGTAGGTTCGCATCACGGGCAGTGTCCGCCCGGGCAGGCGCCGTGACCAGTTCAGTTTTTGGGATTGTCCCGTTGTCTTGTTCCTCCCACGCTGTCCCCATGACCAAGCCCGAGATCGTGACCCACCAACAGCTCGCCGACCCCGACGCCGAGCAGAGCCCGGGGATGCAGCGCGGCCAGGCCTTCGCCCACGACGGCGTGTGGTGCGGCTACTCCGTGTTCCCCGGCGGCGCCAGCACCGGCTGGCACCACCACGGCGACTACGCAACCTACGCCCACATCACCGACGGCGAGATGTTCATCGAGTTCGGGCCCGGCGGCAGCGAGTCGGTCGTGGCGCGGGCGGGCGACGCCGTCTACATCCCTGGCAACTTCGTGCACCGCGAGACCGTGGCACCCGCGGGCAGCGCCGGGTTCGTCGTGCGGACCGGCGGCGCGGGGTCGACCGTGCACAATGTGGACGGTCCCGAGCCGGTCGCGTAGCCGTCACTCGTACGGCGGAGGTGCTGGCCGCACCCCGACCGGCCAGGAAGCACGGTCGTCCCCCGGCCGACGCGGCGCGAGGCTTGTCGCCGACACCTTCGGTCCCAGGACACCACGGAGACGGCCATGAGCCAGCCCCTCACCTACCCCGCCCCGCCCGCGCAGGCCCCGCAGCCCGGCCGCTCATCCGCAGGCAAGATCATCGCGATTGTCGTCGCTGCCGTCGTCGTCCTCGGCGGGCTGGCGGCGGCCGCACTGTTCCTGCTGGCCAGGCCGGTGATCGACGAGGCCAAGGTGCAGGCCGAGATCGTCCGCATCACGCGCGACGCGTCGGGCCTTGCGCCCACCGACGTCCGTTGCCCCAGCGACGTACCGCTGAAGGCGGGCAACGTCTTCACGTGCACCGCGCAGCTCGACGGCCAGCAGGTGACCTACACCGTCAAGCAGAACGACGACCAGGGCAACGTGCACATCCAGAGCAGCGGCCTCGTCGTCGTCGACAAGATCGAGAAGACGCTCGCCGAGCGGGTGACCCAGAACACCGGCGTGACGACGCTCGGCGTTGACTGCGCGAACGGCAAGCAGGTGGTCGTCGGCGGCAAGGGCACCACGTTCCCGTGCCTCGTCACGAACACCGACGACCCGAGCGACACGCTCAACGTCACCGCCACCGTGACGAGCGACGACGGCACGGTCGACTTCAGCTGACGGCCCGCCCACCCGAGGCCCGGCTCACCCCAGCCGGGCCTCGACCCGTGTCGGCTGGAAGAGCTCGACGGGGTTGCCGGACGGGTCGTCGATCAGCACCTGGCGGCCGCCGACCCCGGCGATCGGCTCGTTGCGGAACGACACGCCCGCCCCGCGCAGCCGGTCCACGGCGGCGTCGAGGTCGTCGACCTCGATCGCGAACCGGTTCCACCCGCCGGGTGTGGGGAGCGTGCCGTCGGGCATCGCCTGGCCGCCGCCCGGCCCTCCTCCCGGCGCGCTGAGCACGAGCCGCAGGTCGCCGCGGCTCAGCATGGCGAAGGCGGGGGCGGGGTGCATCAACTCCTCGAACCCCAGGTGACCGCAGTAGAAGCCGATCGCGGCGTCGACGTCGTCGACGATGTAGCGGACGCTGACGGAGGCCATGCGTCAGCTTAGGAGGGTCGCCCGGTGCCCGACACGCCGCTGCCGACCAGGCGCAGGCCAACGCAATTGCTGCGATATTCGGTCGGTCTAGCTGAACCGAATGGGGCTCAACTGTTGGGCCGAATGGTCTAAGCTGGATTACGTTTCGGTGACGGGCGGATGCGCGGCCAACAGACCGGGCACTCCGCCCTCAGCGGGTCGTCATCAGCGGCCCCCGGGGCAGTACTGGAGGACACCGTGACCGTCACGGGAATTATTACCGCGATCATCGTCGGTGCCATCGTCGGCGCGCTCGGTCGGCTGGTCGTGCCGGGCAGGCAGCCCATCCCGATCTGGCTGACGATCGTCATCGGCATCGTAGCGGCGTTCATCGGGACGTTCATCGCACGCGCACTCGGGATTCCGACGCAGACCAGCGGCATCGACTGGCTGGAACTCCTGGTGCAGGTGATCGTCGCCGCGATCGGCGTCGCGATTGTGGCCGGGGTGTACTCGCGCCGCGGCATCAGCAGGTATTAACACCCGACACCTCGAACGCCGGGCCCGCCATGTGCGGGCCCGGCGTTTGCTTGTTCGTCGCCACGATGCGTGCCCCCATGGACCGAGACGTGTGGCGGGCGATCACGACCCAACGAACGCTCACTCGGCAATGGCGAACATGATCGGGCCCTCGCGGACAGTCCGGGTTGAGCCCTCGACCGCTTGGCCATGCCCAGACCTGTGTTGCGTTGCTGGGCAAGGTGATCAATCCACGGTATTCTGCGCGATCATCGACCGTTGTGGGGAGACATGATGGCCGGGAAGTTCGAGGTCTACAAGGATCGCGCGGGCAAGTACCGGTTCCGACTCAAGGCGAGCAACGGCCAGGTCGTAGCGACCGGTGAAGCTTACGAAACCAAGGCGGCCGCGAAGAAGGGCTGCGAGTCGGTGGTGCGCGCCGCTACCGGCGCCCCGGTCGAAGAAGTCGAGCCGTAGGGACGTTCGGCAGCCTGCCGTCCATCGCCGGAGGGCATTCCGGACCTTCGCGCTTGGGCGCCGAAGGTTGACGCCTGTCTTCCTGGCGTCCCGGCCTGTCGTGTCGGCAATACCGCTCATTGCGCGGCGCGCAGGGACTCACGCCGCCGTTGGAATTCGTCCTCGTTGATCTCGCCGCGAGCGAACCTGGCCGCCAGGATCTGCTCGGCCTCGGTCGCGTCGACGGGAGTGGCGGAACGGCGGTGGCCGCGGCTGAGCGCGAGGGAACGCACCAGCACTACGCCGCTGAATATGATCAGTCCCCAAAAGACGAGCATGCCGAATCCCATGGCGAGCCAAGGGCCCCAACTCCAACCGGGTCCGTATTCCCACATCATCGCGAGCACCTGCTTTCGGCCGACGGCGCCACGAACCACCCTGCGCCACGTGACCTGGGTGTCGCAGAGGCATCGGATCCATCCGTCCCCGCCGAACGGCCCGATCCTCGTGCGGTCGTAGCCTGCGTCACCGCGCCATGATCGGGATGCTCACGGAGCGGGTTGCAGGATGACGGTCCGCGGTGCGCCGTCCAGCGCAGGCGAAGCCGTGGGACTCGGCCATACCTGGCTATGCAAGAAGTCCAGGAAGGACGCGGCCTGCGAGTGGTCGGCGAAGTCGAGGGTGATCAGAACGTAGCGCGGATCGTCCACGGGCTGGTAGATGTGTTCGCCCTGCACGCCGCTGGCGCGGCGATGGTCTGCGAACCGGGCGAAGGCGCCACGCCAGGTGGCGAAGTCGGTGATGCGGTGCTCGATGAGAAGAGTGGCCATAGCCGGACGGTAGGGACGTCAGCCTGTCATTTGGTATCCCGAGTTGTTGGGGGTCACCTCTCGTAGTCTGCGGGCGTGACGACCTGGAAGGCAGCGCGGGACAACGTCCGGCGGCTCTGCGCAACAGGCGGACCGGACCGGACGCATCGCGCTGCGGTACTGGCGACTATTCGATCTGTCGTGCCCTTCGACTACTACGTGTGGGTGATCACCGATCCGGTGACCGGCGTCGGAGCCGCGCCGCTCGCGGAGATCCCATCGCTAGCGGACCTGCCCCGAGTGGTGCGGACAAAATACCTCACCGACGTCAACCGATGGACCGCTTTGCCTGCGGATCACGTTGCCACGCTCATCACTGCTACTGATGGAGCACCGGAGGCGAGCCAATGGTGGCTGGATGTGTTGTCCGGATACGGCGTACAGGACGTCGCGTCGGCCGTTCTACGGGACCAGTTCGGCATTTGGGGATTCCTCGATCTGTGGCGATGCAGCTCGGGCACGGGCGCTTTCACTCCTGCGGAAGCAGACTTCATCGCATCGTTGCTGTCCGAGCTCACCGTCGCTGTGCGATCGGCGGTGGCCTCGACGTTCGTACCCTCGATCGGCGTGGCGGACCCAGGCCCGGTCGTCCTCATGCTGTCAGACGATCTGGTCCCCCTGGTGCAGACGCCGCAGACTGATGCGCAGCTGCGCGCGCTACTGCCGACACCGCCCGAACGGTCTCCGGTACCGGCGGTGGCCATCAACGTCGCCGCTCAACTCCTCGCGGTCGAGGCGGGAATCGACCACCACCTGCCGTCGGCGATGCTGGCCCATGGTCCCGGCTTGTGGATCACGGTGCGCGCGGCGCGGCTGGGCCCGACATTGGCCGGTCAACCACCTCTGATTGCCGTCACGGTCGAGCGATCGACACCGACCGAGCGGGCAGAGGTCTACGCCCGGGCCCTCGGCCTGACAGCTCGGGAGACCCAGCTCCTCAGGTACCTGATCAGCGGCGCGGACACTCGCGCCCTGGCGCGTGAGCTCAGCATCGCCGAACACACCGTCAACGACCACCTGAAGTCGATCTTTGCGAAGTCGGCGACGAACAGCAGACGTCAGGTCATCGCCAACGTCACCGGCTGAATCGGATAGCGAAACGAATTCGTGCGATGCCCGGCACACCGCCGCCACGGTGCTACTCCTGCTCGGCGTACCCGAACCGGCGGTCATGGGCGTCATGGGCTGGTCGAACACGGCCATGGCCGCGCGCTACCCGCACGTCACGGGCCACGATCCAGCGCGATATCGCCACCCGCGTCGGCGGCCTGATCTGGCAGCCCGGCGAAGACAATTGAGACTAGACGGCGAACGCCGGGCTCCCCCGAATCGGGAGGCCCGGCGTTTTGCCTGGTCAGGCTGGCGGTAGCGGTGGGATTTGAACCCACGGACGCTTGCACGTCACACGCTTTCGAGGCGTGCTCCTTCGGCCGCTCGGACACGCTACCGCCGACGAGCGTACAAGACGGGCGGGGCGGGGTTGCGGGCGGCGGGCGTCCAACTCGTGATCGACGAGCGGGCGCGCAGCCGTCAGACTTCCCCGGTGGCCGTCACGTTTCGCTCCGCCTGCCTCGTCGCCGTCACCCTGCTGCTGACCGCGGCATGCGCGCCCGCCCCCCAGGCGCCCGCCCCGCAGGCCGGGGCGGCCTGCCCGCCGGGCGGGTTGGCCACCCTGAAGCCCGGCACGTTGACGTTCGGCACCGACCAGCCCGTCTACCCGCCGTGGTTCGTCGACGACAAGCCCGAGTCCGGGCAGGGCTTCGAGGGTGCGGTGGCCGCCGCGATCGCGGACGGGTTGGGCTATCCCAAGGACAAGGTCGCCTGGGTGCGGGTGCCGTTCAACGCGGCCATCCAGCCCGGGCCCAAGACCTACGACCTGGACCTCAACGAGTTCTCGATCACGCAGGAGCGCAAGCAGGCGGTCGACTTCTCGGCGCCGTACTACGACGTCAAGCAGGCCGTGATCGCGCTGAAGACCTCCCCCGCTGCCGGGGCGACGTCGATCGCGGCGCTCAAGTCGGCCCGGCTCGGCGCGCAGGTCGGCACGACCAGCCTCGACGCGATCACCAGCCAGATCGCGCCTACCGCGAAGCCGTCGGTGTTCAACTCCAACGACGACGCCAAGGTCGCGCTGACCAACGGCCAGGTCGACGCGCTGGTGGTGGACCTGCCCACCGCGTTCTACATCACCTCGGCGGAGCTGCCGGACGCCAAGATCGTGGGTCAGCTGCCTCGCGGGGAGCGGCACGCCCGAGCAGTTCGGCGCGGTGCTCGACAAGGGCAGCGCGCTCACCGGCTGCGTCTCGCAGGCCGTGGACAAGCTCCGCTCTACGGGCACGCTCGCGGCCTTGGAGAAGCAGTGGCTGTCGTCGGCCGGGTCGGCGCCCGAGCTGACGTGACCTCGACGCTCGCGCGTCAGCGGCTGGCTTACCGCAGATCCCGGGCGCGCCGCTCGACCGCGGTGGCGGCGCTGTCGACGCTGGTCTTCGCGGTCGCGGTCGGGTACGGCATCACGCACACGCCCGGGCTGGCCCAGGGTGCAGGAGACCTTCTTCTCCCCGGCCGTGGCCTGGGCGTCGCTGCCGTCGGTGGCCGAAGGGCTGTGGCTCAACCTCAGGGTGCTGGTGGTCGCGGAGATCGGCATCCTGGTCCTCGGCCTCGCCCTCGCTACCCTGCGCACCCTGCGCGGCCCGGTGTTCTTCCCACTGCGCGCACTGGCCACCGCCTACGTCGACCTGTTCCGCGGGCTGCCGCTGCTCATCGCGCTCTACCTGATCGGCTTCGGCGTGCCTGCGCTGCGCCTGCAAGGCGTGCCGACCGACGTCGCCGTGCTCGGGACGGCGACCCTGATCCTCATCTACTCCGCCTACGTGGCCGAGGTGTTCCGCGCCGGGATCGAGTCGGTGCACCCCTCGCAGCGCGCCGCGGCGCGCTCGTTGGGCCTCACGCACGGGCAGTCGATGCGGCTCGTGATCCTGCCCCAGGCCGTGCGGCGGGTGTTGCCGCCGCTGCTCAACGACTTCGTCGCGCTGCAGAAGGACGTCGGGCTGATCTCGGTGCTGGGCGCGGTCGACGCGATCCGCGCCGCGCAGATCGAGGCGGCGCGCACGTTCAACTTCACTCCCTACGTCGTGGCAGGCGTGCTGTTCGTGCTGCTGGCGATCCCGACGGGGCGGATCGCGGACGCGGCGGCCGCGCGGGCGACCCGTCGTCAGGAGGGCGGGTGAAGAGGAAGAAGCAGGAGTTGTTCCCGCGCCCCGGGCGGGTGTTGGAGCTGCGCAACGTCGTCAAGCGCTACGGCGACGCGACCGTGCTCGGCGGCATCGACCTGCGCGTGGACGAAGGCCAGGTCGTCACGCTGATCGGGGCGTCAGGCTCGGGGAAATCGACGCTGCTGCGGTGCGTGAACCTCCTGGAGGCGGTCGACGACGGGCAGATCCTCCTGGAGGGCACCGACATCGCCGACCCGCGGCGCAAACCCGGCCCCGCGCAGCGGCGGATGTCGATCGTGTTCCAGGCGTTCAACCTGTTCCCGCACATGACGGCCCTGGAGAACGTCGCGCTGGCGCCGCGTGTGGTGCAGGGCCTGCGCCCGAAGGAGGCGACCGAGCGCGCGCACGAGCTGCTGCGCAGGGTCGGGCTCGACGCGTTCGCGGGCGCCTACCCCGACCGGCTGTCCGGCGGGCAGCAGCAGCGGGTCGCGATCGCCCGTGCCCTGGCCGTGCTGCCGCGCCTGCTCCTGCTCGACGAGATCACCTCGGCGCTGGACCCCGAGCTGGTCGGCGAGGTGCTGGCGATCGTGCGGGAGCTGGCGCGCGGCTCGTCGACGATCCTCATGGCGACCCACGAGATGGGGTTCGCGCGCCAGGTGTCCGACCACGTCGTCTTCCTCGACGGCGGCCGCGTGCGCGAGGCGGGACCGCCCGAGCAGGTGCTGCGCTACCCGGTCGAGGAGCGCACCCAGCAGTTCCTGGCCAGGGTGATCGCGGCCGGTCGGCTCAGCTGAGTCGTGAGCGGCAACGGGTGCTCCGGCACTCGTTACCGCTCACGGGCCGCGGCCAGGCCGACGTCCACGAGCGGCACCCGTTCGAGGGCGGGCACCTCGGCCATCGGGTGCCAGGCGGCCATGTCGGTGGAGCCGTCGAGTTCGTACCGCAGCTCGCCGCCGATCACGGTGGCCGCGTAGACGATCTGGATGCCGTGGAAGTCGACGGGGGCGTCCGGAAGGATCATGCGGAACGAGTGGACGGTGAGCAGCCGGTCGAGGCGCACCGCGTAGCCGGTCTCCTC
This sequence comes from uncultured Actinomycetota bacterium, assembly GCA_963736375.1. GTDB lineage: Bacteria > Actinomycetota > Actinomycetes > Mycobacteriales > Pseudonocardiaceae > Pseudonocardia. Next base: position 53,463 of record CAVTOL010000014.1, on the reverse strand, counting down.
GTGCACCTCGCGGACGGCGGCGTCGGCAGGGTCCTCACCGTGGTCGAGCCCCCCGCCCGGCAGCGTCCACTCCGGACCGCGCGGGCTCGTCCAGCGGGCGAGCAGCACCGCGTCGGCGTCTGTGCACACGGCGTAGGCCGCCACCCGCTGCCGACGCTTCACCGGCGGTCGGCGAAGAACGACTCCAGGAGCGCGGCGCACTCCTTCTCCAGCACCCCGCCCACGACCTCGGGCCGGTGGTTCTGCCTGCGATCGCGCAGCACGTCCCACAGCGAGCCCGCCGCCCCCGTCCGCGGCTCCCACGCCCCGAACACGACGCGCGCGACCCTGGCCAGCCCGACCGCGCCCGCACACATGGTGCACGGCTCGACGGTGACGGCCAGCGTGCAGCCTTCCAACCGCCACTCGCCCTGTACCGCGGCCGCGGCGCGCAGGGCGAGGATCTCGGCGTGCGCGGTGGGGTCGCGCAGCGCCTCGCGGGCGTTGCAGGCGGCGGCCAGCTCGCGGCCTGACGCGTCGACGACGACGGCGCCGATCGGCACGTCACCGGTGCGCGGCGCGGCGGCGGCGACCTCGAGAGCACGCCGGATCAGCGCCTCGGCGGGCTCGTCGATCGCCTGCGTCACCGGCCGTCGACGACCTCGGCCAGCGCGTCGCCGAACCCGCAGCGCCGCCCGATCGCCGCGAGCTGCTCGTCGGGGTAGAGCTCGGACTCGGCCGCCAGCACCTCCAGCTCGTCGGCGGGCAGGCCGAGATCGGCGAGGATCGCCAGGTCGCCCTCGGGCCAGGGCGGGGCGTCGGCGACGTCGTCGTCATCGGGCAGCTCGACGCGCAGGAGATCGAGGACATCGGCGGCGACGTCGTAGTCGAGCGCGGCGACGGCATCCGACACCATCAGCGCCACCCCGCCCGGAGTGGGCCGCAGGAGCACGAAGAACTCGTCGTCGACGTCGAGCAGGCCGAGCACCGCCCCCGTGGAGCGGAGCGACCGCAGCTCGGTGATGGCGGCGTCGAGGTCGATGAGGGCCTCGGCCGCCATGCGGGCGCAGCGCCAGCGGCCCTCCTCCCGGATCGCCGCGACGGCGTATCCGGGCAGGGCTGTGTCCCGCACGTCTGCGGGCGCCTCGACGCTCTGCACCGCCATGCCTTCTACGGTAGGCCTCCTCCCGACTGTGGTCCAAACCACAACCCGAAGTTGACCCGCACGCCACACCACTGGGTCGATGTTCGCTACGCAAGCTCCGCTCAGAGTCCCGATGTTCGCTACGCAAGCTCCGCTCAGTCCCGATGTTCGCTACGCAAGCTCCGCTCAGTCCCGATGTTCGCTACGCAAGCTCCGCTCAGTCCCGATGTTCGCTACGCAAGCTCCGCTCAGTGGTGCCACGATCGGGCGGTGCCCCGCGACGACGCACTCCTGGCCGGGTTGCGCGCGCAGGCGCGGACCGTGCAGCCGCGCACGGTGGCGCTGCGCCGCGCCTTGCACCGACGCCCGGAGCTGGGTCTGGATCTGCCCGCCACCCGCGACGCCGTGCTGAGGGCGCTCGCCGACCTCCCCCTGCAGGTGCATCTCGGCCAGGCGGTGACGTCGGTCGTCGCGGTGCTGGAGGGGGCGCGGCCGGGCCCGACCGTCCTCCTGCGCGGCGACATGGACGCCCTCCCCCTCGACGAGGACACCGGGCTGGAGTTCGCGTCCGAGACCGCAGGGGTGATGCACGCCTGCGGGCACGACACCCACGTCGCGATGCTCGCCTCCGCCGCCCGCGTGCTCGCCGACCATCGCGACGAGATAGCGGGCCGGGTGCTGATGATGTTCCAGCCCGGCGAGGAGGGCCACCACGGCGCCCGCTACATGATCGAAGAGGGTCTGCTGGACGTGCACGGACGTCCGGACACCGCGTACGCGCTGCACATCTCCTCGACCGTGCCCACAGGCGAGCTGCAGACGCGGGCCGGGCCGGTGATGGCCGCGGCCGACGTCCTGCGCGTCACCGTGACCGGACGGGGTGGCCACGCGTCCGCCCCGCACGACGCGCTCGATCCGGTGCCCGCGGCCGCGGCGATGGTCGGCGCGCTGCAGGTGGCGCTCACCCGGCGGATCGACGCGCACCACCCCACCGTGCTGACGATCGCGCACATCCGGGCGGGCACGACGAACAACGTCATCCCGGAGACGGCGTTCCTTGAGGGCACGCTGCGCACGCTGGCCGCGCCCGTCCGGGCCCGGCTGCTCGAGGAGATCGACCGGGTGTGCCTGCACACCGCGCTGGCCCACGGGTGCACGGCGGAGGTCGAGATCGAGCCGGGCTACCCGGTCACCGTCAACGACTCGGCGGCGGCGGCCGAGGTGCGGGCGTTGGCGGTGGATCTGTTGGGGCGCAAGCAGGTCGTCGAGATGGCGGCGCCGATCATGGGCGCCGAGGACTTCTCGTACGTGCTCGCCGAGGTGCCAGGGGCGCTCGCGTTCCTGGGTGGGTGCCCGCCGGGCGTGGACCCGATGACCGCGCCGCCCAACCACTCCAACCGCGTCGTGTTCGACGAAGCGGCGATGGTCGACGGGGTGGCGCTCTACGCCGGGTTGGCGCTGCGGGCTTGTGAGCGGAAAACGTCGCTATAGCCACGTTTTCCGCTCACGACAGGATGGGGGCGTGCACTCATCTTTGCGTGATCTCGGGATGGCGCTCCGCTCGCGGGAGCTTTCGGTCGTCGAGCACGTCACCGATGCGCTCGACCGGCTCGACGCCGACCCGTTCAACACGGTGATCACGCTCGACGCCGACCGCGCGCTCGCCAGGGCCAAAGCGCTCGACGCCGAGCTCGCGGCCGGGGAATGGCGGGGGCCGCTGCACGGCGTCGCGCTCGGGGTGAAGGACCTCATCGACGTGGCCGGGCTGCCGACCCGGTGCGGCTCGCTGGTCTTTGCCGACGCTCCGCCCGCGGAGGTCGACGCGCCCGTCGTCGCGCGGCTGCTCGAGGCCGGGGCGGTGGTGGTCGCGAAGCTGCACACGCACGAGTTTGCCTACGGCCCCACCGGCGACGTCGCCGCGACCGGCCCGGCCCGCAACCCGCACGATGCCGCTCGGATCACGGGCGGGTCGTCGTCGGGGTCGGCGGCGGCGGTCGCGGCAGGCCATCTGCCGTTGGCGCTGGGCACCGACACGGGCGCCAGCATCCGGACGCCCGCCGCCCTGTGCGGGGTGGTGGGCCTCAAGCCCGCGGCGGGTCACCTGTCGACCGAGGGCGCATTCCCGTTGTCCGAGACGCTCGACCACATGGGACTGATCACGGCCGACGTGCACTCCGCATCGGTCGCGTGGGACGTACTGGCCCGGCCGGACGGCACCGGCGGCGGCATCCAGCTGCCGGGGGTCAAGGGGGTACGGGTCGGGGTGCCGGTCGATCCGTACTGGCAGCCTGCGGACCCGTCGATCGCAGGTGTCGTCGCTGCGGCGGTGGAGCGACTGCGCACGGCGGGCGCGGAGATCGTCGAGGTGGCCACGCCGATGATCGACGAGCTGGCCGCGACGTACCCCGTGATCGTCGGCGCGGAGGCGTGGGCCACGCACGCCGACGCGTTCAGCCGGTCGCCGGAGCTGTTCCAGCCGGTGACCCGGGAGCGGCTGGCACCCAACGCGGACCTGCCCGCCCGCGCGTACGTCGACGCCCTGCGCGCCCGGCGGCGGCTCGCGGCCGCGTTCCGGGCGGCGCTCGACGTCGATGTGCTGGTGCTGCCGACGACCCGGCTGCGGGCCACGCCGATCGGCGCGGAGACCGTCGCCGTCGGGGGTGTGGACGTGCCGGTGCGGCCGTCGTTGCTGGGCCTGACGCTGCCGTTCAACCTGACGGGCTGGCCCGCGGCGTCGGTGCCGGGACGGGTGGGGCCGGGCGAGCTGCCCGTCGGCGTGCAGGTGGTGGGCGTGCGGCTGGAGGAGCGCGGCGTCCTGCGGGTGGCGGCGGCGCTGCACGCGTAGCCCCGCGCCGCACGCCCGGCCGACGGCGCGCGGCCCCGTCCGCTCGAGTCCGCCCGCGCTCCGCCTGATCGAGTCCCGCCCAAGTCCGACCTCGCACCCCTTGGGCGCACTTCGCACCCGATCGACAGGGTGCGAAGTGCGCCGAAGGGGTGCGAAGTGGGGCTGCGGCCCGGTGGGCCGGTGGGTACGGGCTGGCAGCGGGGGACGCGGCGCGTAGCTTTCCCTCCGTGACGGAGCGGGCAGTGTGCGTGATCGGGGCCGGGCTGATCGGCGGGTCTCTGATGCGGGCCGCGGCGAAGGCAGGCCGCACGGTGTGGGGCACGGCCGCGTCGGAGTCGACGGCGACGGCGGCCCGCGCCGACGGGTTCGACGTGGACACCGACACCGACGCCGCGCTGCGCCGAGCCGCCGAGGCCGACGCCCTGGTCGTGCTCGCGGTGCCCCTCCCGGCGCTTGCGGGCGTGCTGGACCGGATCGACGCGGTGGCGCCGACGGTGCGGCTGACCGACGCCGTGAGCGTAAAGGTCGCGGTGGCCGACGCCGTCGCGCGGCACGCCCCGCAGGCGCGGTTCGTCGGTGGCCATCCGATGGCGGGCACGTCGGAGTCGGGATGGCCCGCCGGGTCGGCGGGACTGTTCGAGGGTGCCGCGTGGGTCGTCGCCGCCGACGACGGGCTCGACCTGGACGTGTGGCGCGACGTCGCCGAGCTGGCGTGGGCATGCGGGGCGCGGGTGGTGCCCGCGGCGTCCGACGAGCACGACCTGGCCGTAGCGCGCATCTCGCACCTGCCGCACCTGTTCGCGGCGGTGCTGGCGGCGGTCGGCGCCGCGGGAACCGACGCCCTCGCGCTGTCGCTCGCGGCGAGCTCGTTCGCCGACGGCACCCGGGTGGCGGGCACGCGGCCGGAGCTGGTGCTCGCGATGTGCGAGGGCAACCGCGACGCCCTACTGGCCGCGGTCGACGACGCGCTCGGGCGGCTCGGCGCGATGCGGGGCGCGCTCGCGTCCACGGGCGGCCTCGCGGCGACCGTCCGCGCGGGCTACGACGGACGCACGCGCTGGGCGGCGGCGCGGCAGCCTGCGGGTGTGCGGGTCAGGTTGAGCGGCCGGGCCCCGCTGGCGCGGCTGCGGGACGTCGGGCGGGCGGGCAAGGTCGTCACTGGCTGGGCCTGACGGTCGCGGCTCGCCGCCCCACCCGACACCATGATCGCCGTTTCGGTGCGGGAACCGGCCACATCTGACCGCTTATGTACCCAACCGCCGATCACCGGCGGGCGGTGGGCGGGGTGGGCCGGTGGTGGAGTGCGCCGTGGGCCATGTGGGCCGTGGGCCGGGTCGCTGGCGGCCAGTGGGCCCGGTGGCCGGGTGGCTTGCGGCGGCTGGGCGGGGTGGCGGGTGGGCAGTGGGTGCGCCGTGGGCTGGCGGCCGGTGGGCCGGGCGGGCGCGGGCGGGGCGCGGCCGGGGCGGCCGTAGGGAACGGCCCGGCGGTCAGCGCGTCGCGGGTTCCGTGACGTAACGGCCTGCTACGCCCGGGTAGTCGACGACGAAGCCGTCGCCGTCGAGGCGCAGGTCGGAGGTGAAGTCGTCCTGCCGGAACTCGACGACGGGGCTGTCGCCCGTAGACACCACTCGATACGTCTGGTGGACGACGGAGGGCTCCAGCTCGGGCAGCGCGACGTACACCACGGGGAAGGTGAACTCGCCCACCTCGCGGTGCAGGTCGAGCCGCCGGATGGGAAGCGCGTTGAAGGTGACGCTGCCCGCCAGGTCGAGGTCGACGGCCCCGCCGAAGTCGGTACGCGAGCCACCGGACCCGGTGTCGAGCAGCCAGTAGCCATCCTCGGTGCGGTTGAGCGTGAGGTGCCGCTCGCGCGCGGCGGTGGCGCTGGTGAACGACGCCCGCTCGACATCGCCGTTCTCACGGACGACGAGCCGGTAGGACGCCGTCCAGCCACCACCGGGCTCGGCGTGCACGATCCGGCCGAGCGCCCGGAACGCCTTACCCGTGCCGAAATGCACGCGCACGCCCTCGAAGCCGTGACCGTCGTGGGCCTGCCACGTCAGCATGGTCGTCACGGGCTCAACCGTAGTCCAGTGATCTGGATCGTGGGCGGTCAGGCCGGGCTCTCGCCGCCCGGGATCGCGTCCTTGATCTTGTCGACGCCCTGGTCGATCTGCTCGTCGTGGCCGAACTTCTCCTTGGCCACATCACCGAGCTTCTCCACCGCGCCTTCGATCTGCTCCGGGTGCTCCTCGGCGAGGTCCTTGGCCTTGGCTGTCAGGTCGTTGATGTCCATGACTCCCCCTTCTCGAACGTTGATCGAACGGTCTCATCCTGGCACGGTCTCCGTCAGACCTCGTGTCGGACCTCATCCGGGCGGAGGTCGTCGCGTAGGCCGCGGTAGACCGGTGCCCGCAGCTTTCCGGCGTCTGTCCAGCCCATATGCGACACCTCGACCACGATCTCCGGGGCGCACCAGCGCGCCCCCTTTTCATCCCCGCGGGGGAGCCGTTCGGTGAACGGCGAGTGCTCAACATCGATGAGCCGTCCGCGTAGGGCGCGTTGGGCGACCTCGGACGCCAGCCCCGATCCGACCCTTCCGGCGAACCGCAGCCCTTCTGTGGAGGGCACGCCGAGCAGGAGCGCGCCGACCCGCGTCGCGCTCACCCGCGGCGTTCCCACATTCTCCGGCCGCCAGCCGCCGACCACGCAGGCCTGGACCGTGCGGTGGGTGGCCTTGACCCAGCCGGGGCTGCGGGTGCTTGGCCGGTAGACGCCGTCGCTGCGCTTGGCGATGACGCCTTCCATCCCGCGTTGGGCCGTGGCCGCGAAGAGCGCGGGACCGTCGGTGTAGATCGGCGAGAGGGCGAGGTTCGCGACGGCCGCGGTGTCGAGGCGCTCCAAGGTGGCGCGCCGCTCCGCGAACGTCCGGGACAACAGCGGCACGCCGTAGAGCCGCAGCACGTCGAACGCCATGTAGGTGACGGGCCGGGACGGCGCGGGGTGCGGCGTCTGCATGCGGTCGGCGAGCGCGTGGAAGCTGGGCATGCCGTGCTCGAGCAGCACGACCTCGCCGTCGAGCAGGACGTCCGGGGCGAGATCCGCCAGGCCCGCGAGCTCAGGGAAGTTGGCGGTGACGTCGCGGCCGCTGCGGGAGCGCAGGTCGATCCGGCCGTCGCTGACGTCGGCGAGCAGCCGCATGCCGTCCCACTTGACCTCGTAGACCCAACCGGGACCGGTCGGAAGGTCGCCAGGGGTGGCGAGCATGGGCTGCACCCGGCCATGCTGGCACCCATGCGTGCGATGTGGAGTGGGGCGGTCTCGTTCGGGCTGGTCAGCGTGCCGGTGAAGCTGTATTCGGCGACGACAAACCACGACGTCCGCTTCCACCAGGTGCATGCGGCCGACGGTGGGCGGATCAAGTACAAGCGGGTGTGCACGGTCGACGGCGAAGAGGTGGAGTACGCCGACATCGTCAAGGGCTACGAGACCGACGACGGCGAGCTGATCACCCTGACCGACGAGGACCTCGACTCCCTGCCCATGGCCGCTGGCCACGAGATCGACGTGATCGAGTTCGTGCCTTCCGACCAGATCGACCCGATGCTGTTCGAGAAGAGCTACTACCTGGAGCCCGAGGCGAAGGCGGCGAAGCCGTACGCGCTGCTGCGTGAGGCGCTCGTGCAGACCGACCGGATGGCCGTGGTGCGGTTCGCGCTGCGGCAGCGGGAGAGCATCGCCGTGCTGCGGGTGCGCGACAAGGTGATCGTGCTGCAGACGATGCTCTGGCCCGACGAGATCCGCGAGCCCGATTTCGACATCCTCGACGCCGACGTCCAGCTGCGCCCCCAGGAGCAGACGATGGCGGCATCACTGGTGGAGAGCCTCGGCACGGATTTCGACCCGTCGCAGTTCCACGACGAGTACCGCGACGCCGTCGAGGAGATGATCGAGCGGAAGCGCACGACGGGCGAGTCGCGGCCCACGCCGGTGGCCACCGCCCCGGCCGACGATGGCGACAGCATGACCGACCTGTTGTCGGCGCTGCAGGCCAGTGTGGACGCGGCGCGGGCCAAGGCGGGGGGCGCCGAGGAAAAGGGCGAGGAGAAGCCTGCCGAGAAGGCCGAGGAGAAGCCACGGTCGCGGTCCTCGTCGAAGTCGCGCAAAAAGGACGAGACGGACGAGAAGCCGACGCGGAAGCGCAAGCCTGCCTGAACTGGGGCGACGTTATCCACTCACGAGGGAGGCGAGCGGGCGGGGACGGCCGAGCAGGAAGCCCTGCCCGTCGTCGACGCCGAGCGTGCGCAGGTGCGCGACCATCGCGCGCCGGTCGACGTGCTCGGCCACCGTGCGCATCCCCAGCTGCCGCGCCACCCCGACGACGGCGGTGATCAGCGCCCGGTCGACGGGGTCGGTGTCGGCCTGCCGCACGAACTCCCCCGCGATCTTGACGGCCGTGAACGGCAGGTTCTTGAGGTGGGAGAACGAGGCGAATCCGGCGCCGAAGTCGTCGAGGGTGAAGCCGCAGCCCGCGTCGGACAGCTGCCGGGCGAGGAAGCGCGCGGCGTCGAGGCTGCTGATCGCGGCGGTCTCGGTGATCTCGAGGCCGAGCCGCTCCGGCTCGACCTCGGCCACCTTGAGCCGCTCGAGGATCCAGCCGCCCAGCTCGGGATCATCCAGCGAGCGCGCTGAGACGTTCACCTCGAAGCAGAGGCCCTCCGCGCGGGCCCGTGGCAGGGCGAGCGCCGCCACCGCCCGCTCCACCACCCAGCGGTCGAGCCGCAACACCAGGTCGGTGCGCTCCGCGGCGGGCAGGAACTCGGCGGGTCCCAGTGCGGGCTCGCCGCCGTCGCGCAGCCGGATGAGCAGCTCGTGGCGACCGATGCGGCCCGACGCCAGGTCCACGATCGGCTGGGCGTCCAGGCCCATCGTGCCCTCGTCCAGCGCGGCGGCGACCCGCTGCAGCACCGACACCCGCCACGCCGCTTCCTGGTACTGGCCGGGTGTGAACAGCCGCGCTCGGTTGCGGCCCACCCGTTTCGCCTCGTAGAGGGCCAGGTCGGCGTGGGCGAGCGCGGTCTCGACGTCCGCGTTGCCCCCGACGATCGCGACGCCGACGCTGATCGTGACCCGGATCGCGTCGACGCGGTCGCCGACCGGGGTGTCGCCAACGACGTCGCACAGGGTCTCGGCCAGCTCCATCGCGGCCGCAGGCGTGGCGTTCGGGACGATCACGGCGAACTCGTCGCCGCCGAGCCTGCCCAGCAGCACGCCGGGGCCCAGCCGGGACGCGATGGTGTCGGCGATCTCCCGGATCACCCGATCGCCGACCGCGTGGCCGCGGAGGTCGTTGATGTCCTTGAAGTTGTCGATGTCGACGAGCAGCAGCGCCGCGGCGCCGGGCCGGGTGGCGCACTCGGCGAGCCACCCGGTGATCCGCCGCCGGTTGGGTATCCCGGTGAGCGGGTCGTGGTCGGCGAGGAACGCCAGCTCCTGGCGCGCGCGGTGGGCCTCGGTGACGTCGCGCGCGGTGCCGAGCACGCGCGAGGGCACCCCGGCGGCGTCGGCGAACACCTCGCCGAAGCATTCGAAGACCCGTTCGGTGACGCGGTCGCCGAGCATCATGCGATGGGTGTAGGTGAACGGCGCCAGCGTGCGCAGCGCGGTCGCCAGGGTGTCCTCGATCATCCCGACGTCATCCGGATGCAGCAGCGCCCGGTACTCCGCGTAGTCAAGCGGGCTGCCCCGGGGCAGCCCGAACAGGTCGAGCAGGCTGTCCGACCACAGGACGACGTTGTCGCGCACGCTCCACAGCCACGTGCCGCTGGCGGTCATCGTCTCCAGCTTGGCGAGCCGCCATTCCGCGGTGACCGGGCCGAGGGTCTGGGCGTCCTCGCCGTAGCGGCCGGTCTCGTCGACGATCACGTAGAGCAGCCCGGTGGCCGCGAGCGGGAAGCAGGCGACGTCCCACCATCGGGTGCCGCCGGTCGGCGACGGCCAGCGCACGGTGGTGGTGCGCGCGTCCGGCGAGACGGCGGTGACCTGATCGAGGACGTCGGCCAGCGTGGCGCCGAAGGGTTCGACGAGCCGGGCGGCGGCGGGGTTGCTCCGACACAGCGCTCCGTCGTGCACGACGAGCAAAGCGACGCCCGCCTGCGCCGCGATCTCGTCCCAGGTCATGGTCGGTCTATCGTCGCATCCGACCGAACGTTGCTCAGGCGACGACACCGGATCGGGTGAGCGGGCTACGGACCCAGAGCGCTCTGCGGTGGCGCCTGGTCGTTGGCGAGGGCCTGGAACAGCGCGCTCGCCCGCTTCTTGTCCCAGTGCACCTCGCCGTCGGCGACCGGGACGGTGGTGGAGATCCCGCTACCGATCCCACGCATGGCCAGCCCCAGCTGGGCGAGGTTCCAGATGTGGTCGCCGCGGTCGACGGTGATCGCCGAGGACAGCTGGGTGGCCAGCGGCACCAGCCGGAACGGGTTGAGCAGCACCGACGGCCCGGTGATCTTCTGCAGCAGCGCCGACAGGAACGCCCGCTGCCGCTCGACCCGCCCGAAGTCCGACGACGCCGTGGCGCGCGTGCGGACGTAGCCCAGCGCTGTGGCCTTGTCGAGGGTCTGGCAGCCCGCCTTGATGTTCAGCGCCGCCTTCGGATCCTTGATCGACTCGGGGACGCACAGGTACACTCCGCCGACGGCGTCGACGACGTTCACGATGCCGAGGAAGCCGATCTCGGCGTAGTGGTCGATGTGCAGGCCGGTGGCCTGCTCGACGGTCTTGACCAACAGCTGCGGGCCGCCCCCTTCCGGGCCGCCGCCTTTGCCGTACGCCGAGTTGATCTTTGAGACGCCGGAGCCGGGGATGTTGACCAGCGAGTCGCGCGGGATGCTGACCAGCGTGGTGGGCCCGCTCCCGGTGTGCAGGAGCATGATCGTGTCGGTGAGCTGGCTGGTCTCGTCGCCGGTGGCGAACTGCGTGCGCTCCGCCTCGGTGAGCTGCTGACGGCTGTCCGAGCCGACGATCAGCCAGTTGGTGCCCTTCGACGACGCCGTGCTGGACGCGGGCAGCGCGTCCGTGCGGCCGAGCGTGAAGTCGATGTAAACCGCGAAGCCCACGATGAGCACGAGCAACACGAGCAGGGCCGCGCCGATCCGCCGCCGCCAGCTCCCCCTGCGTCGCGGGTTGACGGGCGGGCGCGCCGCGGGCGGGGCCCCGTACGACCCACGTGGCGGCGGCGCGGACTGCGCAGGCACCGATTGAGCAGGCGCGGACTGGGCAGGCGCATACGACGGCGGCGCGGACTGCGCGGGCGGCGGCCAGCTCTGCGGCAGGTCACCCGGCAGCAGCGCGGTCTTCGGCAGCGGCTGCCCCGGCGGCCTTCCAGGGGGTCGCCCTTGGGCGGGGCCGCGGCGGCCGCGGTCGTCACCGTTCATGTGCACCATCCCGTCACACTTTCGGGGCGCGCCAGAGGATACGACGGCCCCGCGTGGACTAGGACGAACCGGTCGCGCTCTTGGTTCCGAGCAGGTCGTGCCCCTCGAAAACGCCCAGCTCCTGGACGTAGAACTCGATGCCGACGCCGTTGGGGTCGCGCAGATAGATGCTGTTCTCGATACCCCGGTCCGGGCCGAGGTACTCGACGCCCGCCGCGTCCAGCTTGGCCTTGGCCGCGTCGAACTCCTCTTGGGTGGTGGACAGGGCGAGGTGCTGGACGGCGCCGATCGTCTCGTGGAACTCGGGGTGGTCGTGGCCGGGGAAGTCGAAGAAGCCCAGCAGGTTGCGGTTGCCGATGTCGAAGAAGAAGTGGCTGGAGCCGCGGTAGTCGCGGTTCTCCACCAGCTCCACCAGGGGAAAGCCGAGGAAATCCTGGTAGAAGCGGATGGTCTCCTCCACGTCCTTCGCGATCAGCGCGAGGTGGTGGACGCCACGGACGGTGCTCGCCGGACGCTCGGCGGGCGCGTGCAGGTACTTGTTCTTGAGCTCCTCGCGGCGGGCGCGGATGGCGTCGAGCTCGGCTCCCTCAGGCTGTGGCATGGGCTCATCCTGCCCCGCGGGCGCGCTTGCGTTGGCTGCAGCAGGGTGACACTGCAGCAACTGAACAGCAGCAGGGTGCACACTCCTGCAATACCCCGGGGCGCGCCCGACCGCGTCAGCCTGCCGCGGCGCTTGGCCCTGCGCGCGCCGACCTCCGCGCCGCCACCAGCGCCAACGCCGCCCGCAACGCGCTCGCGGCGTCCAGAGTGGCGTCGCGGGCGGCGGCGCTCACGGCCGTGAAGCTCGCGTAGCCGTGCACCAGCCCGGCGAACCGGCGTGCGACCACCGGCACCCCGTCGGCGCGCAGCCGGTCGGCGAGCTCCTCGCCCTCGTCGCGCAGCGGGTCGAAGCCCGCCGTGGCGAGGTAGACCGGCGGCATGGCGGACAGGTCGTCGGCACGCAGGATCGCGCCGCGGGTGTCGTCGGGCGGGACGCCGTCGGGCAGGTAGAGCCGCTCCAGCTCGACGATGGTCTGCGCGGTGAGCCCGAACCCGGTGCCGAACAGCTCGCGGGAGCCTCCGGTGCGCTCCGCGTCGGTGACCGGGTAGAGCGCGAGCACGAACGCGGGTGGCGCCGCCGTTTCCTGGTGGGCGACGACGAGCGCGAGGTTGGCACCCGCGCTGTCGCCGCCGACCGCGACGAGATTCGGGTCGACGCCCAGCTCGGCTGCGCGCTCGCGGGCGCCGCGGTAGCCCGCGATCGCGTCCTCCAGCCCGGCGGGATAGGGGTGCTCGGGGGCGAGGCGGTAGTCGACCGACAGCAGCCGCAGCCCCGACTGCGCGGCCAACAGCCTGCACAGCGGGTCGGTCGACGCGAGGCTGCCCAGCACGAAGCCGCCGCCGTGGTAGTAGACGAGCAGGCCCGACAACGCGGGCGCCGACGGCGGCACGTACAGGCGCGCGGGCAGCATCCCGGCCGGACCGGGCAGCGTGAGGTCTTCGGTCACGATGTCGTCGAGGCCGGGCGGGGCGGCCACCTCGGCGGCGAAATCGGCCTGCCTGCGCTGCTCGGCGAGCACCGACTGGTCGAGGGTGCCGCCGTCGGACGAGGACAGCAGCGCGCTCACGCGGCCGAGGAGCTGCAGGTCGAGGTCGAGCACCTGGCCGTCACGGCGCACGAGCGGGCCCGCCAGCAGCCGACGCGCAGCCCGGGGCAGCCCGAACAACAGACGGAACGCCCACCGCAGGCCCAGCACGCGCACCGCGTACAGGATCGAAGCGTCCACGCATCGCACGTTACGCGCGCACGGTGGAGCGCACGGTGGATCGGTCCGGGGGGCGAGGACCGCGGTCGCTGATCCACGACGCGCGGCCTAGACTGGGTCGCCTTGGCGGAGCGCTCGGAGGACGAGACGGGTATGGGACTGCTGCCAACCCGCGACGCTCCACCCGGGTTTCAGGCCCTCGCCGACGCCACCCCCGCGCTGATCTGGGTCGATGCCGCCGACGGCCGCACGCTGGTCAACCGGGCCTGGCTCGAGTTCACCGGCGCGGGTCCCGACGACGACCTCGGCGACGGCTGGCGGGCCCGCGTGCACCCCGACGACGCACAGCGCTGCGGAGCGATCCGCACGGCCGCCATCGCCGCGGGTGAGCCGTTCGAACTGGAGTACCGCCTACGTCGAGCGGACGGCCGTTACCGCTGGGTGCTGGACCGCGGCGCCCCGCTCGACGACGGCACCTACGTCGGCGGCTGCATGGACATCGACGACCGCCATCGCGAGCGAGAACGCAGGCGGCTCGTCGACATGATCGGCTCGGCGATGGACGCCGAGACCACCGTGGCCGCGCGCCGCGACGTGCTCCTGCGCGCGCTGGTGCGCGAGGGGCTCGTCGAGATGTGCAGGCTGCTCGAGATGGGGCCCGGCGGGGCGCGCACCGTCGCCGTGGCCACCGCCCGCCCCGAGGACGAGCAGGTCGTGCGGGAGCTGGACCCGCCCGGCCGCCTCGACCAGCACCTCCTCGTCGCGGGCGTGGCCCAGCTGATGACCGTGGACGAGGCGTACCTCGCGGAGAGCACGGACGATCGGCAACGCGCGCTGCGCCGCGCGTTGGACATGCACACGGTGGTCGTCGTGCCGCTGCGGGCGCGCGGTCGGGTGGTAGGACTGCTGGCGGGCGCCCGCACCCACGCCTCCTCACCGTTGGAGGACGAGGACGCCGACCTGCTCGGCGAGATCGGCCAGCGCGCCGCGATCGCGCTGGACAACGCCGAGCTGCTCGCCGCCGAGCAGGCCACCACCCGCCGGCTGGAGCTGCTGCAGCGGGCGACGGCGGCGCTCTCGGCCGCGCCCAGCCCCCGCGCGGTCGCGCGCACCGCCCTTCACCAGCTCGGCGAGCTCCTCGGCACCGATGCGGTGGCCGTGTGGCAGCGGCGCGACCACACCCTCACACTGCTCGACAGCGCGGGCTTTCCCTCGTTTCGGCCGTGGTCGCAGCTCCCGCTCGGCGCGCGTACCCCGTTCACCGACACCGCCCGCGACGGTGAGCCGCGCTACATCGTGAGCCCCGACGAGGGGCGGCGCGGCTACCCGGTTTCCTGGACCGACGTCCCCGGCTACCCGCGCCTGCTGACGTTGCCGCTGCGGGCGGGCCGCGACCGGCTCGGCGTCGTCGCCGTCGGCCTCGCCCCCGGCGACCTGCCCGCCGACGACCGCGCGGTCGCGCTCGCGCTCGCCGACCAGTGCGCGCACGCGCTCCAACGGGCAGGCCTGCTCGCCGCCGAATCGCTCGCCCGACGCACCGCGGAGGGGCTGTCGGACGTCGTGTCCGCGCTGTCGGGGGCGACCACACCTGCGCAGGTCGCCGCCGTGATCATCCGGCACGCGCTGGCGCTCGGCGCGTCCGAGGCCGTCGTCGTGCAGCGGGTGGGCGACCAGCTGGAGGTGCTCGCGGGGCCGCCCGGCCGGGTGCGCATGGCCGACGACCAACCGCTGGCCAAGGCCGTGCGCACCGGTCAACCGGTGTGGCCGGGCAAGGGGGTGGTCGAGGCCGGGCTGCCGTCCGACGCCGTGGTCCCGCTGCTGCTGGAGGGCCGCGCGATCGGCGCGATCGGGCTCGCGTTCGCCCGCTCGACGCCCACGATGGGTCCCAGCCAGCGCGCGATCATCCTTACGGTGGCGGGCCAGTGCGCGCAGGCGCTGGACCGGGCCCGGCTGCACGCCGTCGAGCACGAGGTGGCCGAGGTGCTGCAGCGCAGCCTGCTGCCCCGGGAGCTGCCCCTGATGACCCGGCTGGCCGCGGCGTCGCGCTACCTCGCGGGCAACGCCGACACCCAGGCGGGCGGCGACTGGTACGACCTCATCCCCGTCGACGACCACCGCGTCGCGGTCGCGGTCGGCGACGTCGTCGGGCACGGGCCCGCCGCGGCAGCCGTCATGGGGCAGCTGCGCAGCTCGCTGGCGTCCTACCTGCTCGACGGGCACGGGCCCGCCGCGGCCTTGGAGCGCCTCGACCGGTTCGCGGCCCGCATCCCCGGCGCGCAGGGCAGCACGTGCATGTGCCTGATGCTGGACTGGCTGTCCGGCGAGCTGCGCTACGCCCGCGCCGGGCACCTGCCCGCCCTGCTCGTCGGGCCCGACGGCGCCCGCTTCGCCGAAGGAGGGGCGGGCACCGTGCTCGCCGTCGTCGGCCGCCCTTCGTTCGTCGAGGGCAGCGCGACGATCACCGAGGGCACGTCCGTGCTGCTCTACACGGACGGGCTGGTTGAGCGCCGCGACGAGGTCGTCGACGAAGGGCTCGCCCGCCTGGTCGCCGCGGCGGCGGGGCACCGCGACGCCGACCCGGACACGCTCGCCGACGGGGTGATCGCCGACATGCTCGGCGACGCCGACCCGACCGACGATGTCGCGCTCGTCGTCGTGCGGCTCGCGCCTGCGCCGCTGACCATCACCCTGCCCGCCGTGCCCGCGTCGCTGCGCCCGCTGCGGCGGGCCGTCACCGCGTGGGCCACGGCCGCGGGCCTGCCCGACACCGCCGTCGACGACCTGCAGCTCGGCGTGGGTGAGGCCGCCGCCAACGCCGCCGAGCACGCCTACCCCGACACGGAGGGCACGTTCGACACCACGCTGCGGCGCTTGGCGTCCAGCGAGATCGCGGTGCGGGTGCGCGACCACGGCAGCTGGCGGCCCGCCCCCGCCGACCCGGGCTTCCGGGGCCGTGGCCTTCAGGTGATCCGGGCGGTCGGGCGCGACGTGCGCGTCACGGCCAACTCCGGCGGCACCGAGGTCGTGTTCCGCCTGCCGGTCGCGAGCAGGCCGGTGGCCACGGCCGCCGCACCGGTGCCCGCGGTCGATCCCGGCGGGCCGCTCGTGGTCGTCACCGGCGACCTGGATATGACCACCGTCGACGAGGTCCGCTCCCGGCTGCTGGCAGCGGTCGAGGGGGGCGGGCGCGTGATCGTCGACCTGCGGCAGGTGCGGCACCTGTCCAGCGCGGGCGTGCGGCTGCTGGCGGAGGCGGCCGACCGGGCACCGCAGCTGTCGGTGATCGCGGTCGGGCTGAGCTCCGTGGCCAGGGTGCTGCGCCTCACCGGGGTGGACGACGTGCTGGCCGTCCACCTGGAGCCGTGAGCGGAAACGAGTGCTCAGAGCACTCGTTTCCGCTCACGGCTAGGAACGGGCGGCGAACCGGTCGGGGTCGGCGGCCTTCCAGTCGGCGGCCCAGCCCCTCGGCGGGGCGGCGAGCAGCTCGCCGGGCTCCAGCCAGTCGAACAGTTCGGCGTAGGAGTGGGTGTCGGTGTAGCCGATGCGGCGCATGAGCTGGTGCGGTGCGAGCTCGGCCGGTGACGCGCAGCCCATCGACGCCATGAGCTGAACGGCCTGCGCGACCGTCGCCTCCTGGTAGCGCTGCACCCGGCGGCTCTTGTCGGCGACGTCGAGCGCCCTCGCCCGCCGCGGGTCCTGCGTCGCCACCCCGACCGGGCAGCGGTTGGTGTGGCAGCGCTGGCTCTGGATGCAGCCGGTCGCCATCATCATCGCGCGGGCGGCGTTGGTGTAGTCCGCGCCCTGGATGAGCCGCTTGACGATGTCGGAGCCGATGGCGACCTTGCCCGCCGCGCCGATCTTCACCTGGTGACGCAGACCGACCCCGACCAGCGCGTTGTGCACGGCGATCAGGCCCTCCGTCAACGGGGTGCCGACGTGGTCGGAGTACTCCAGCGGGGCCGCGCCGGTGCCGCCTTCCTTCCCGTCGACGACGACGAAATCCGGCCCCGTGCCCTCGTCGAGCATGGCCTTGCAGAGGGCGAGCACGTCCACCCTGCTGCCGACGCACAGCTTGATCCCCACCGGTTTGCCGCCCGCCAGCTCGCGCAGCTCCGCGAGGAACCGCACCAGCTCGCGCGGCGTGCGGAACGTGGCGTGCGCGGCCGGGCTGATGCAGTCGCGACCCTGCGGCACCCCGCGGGCGGCGGCGATCTCCGCGGTCACCTTCGCCGCGGGCAGCACACCCCCGATCCCCGGCTTCGCGCCCTGGGAGAGCTTCAGCGACACGCACTTGACGGCCGCGTAGCCCGCCTTGTCGGCGAACTGGCCAGGGTCGAACTCGCCGTCACGGGTGCGGGCGCCGAAGTAGCCGCTGCCCAACTCCCACACCAGGTCGCCGCCGTAGAGGTGGTGCGCGGAGAGGCCGCCTTCGCCGGTGTCGTGGGCGAACCCGCCTGCCGCGGCCCCGATGTTGAGCGCGCGCAGGGCGTTGGCCGACAGCGCGCCGAAGCTCATCGCCGAGACGTTGAGCAGCGCCATGTCGTACGGCTGCGTGCAGTGCGGGCCGCCGATCCGGGCGCGCGGCGGATCGAGGGCGGGCAGGCGCGGCGAACTCGCGTGGAGGAGGTACTCGTAGCCGACCTCGTTGACGTCGCGCTCGGTGCCGAACGCCTTGACCCCTTCGATGCCCTTGGCCCGCGCATAGATGATCGAGCGGGTGTCGCGGTCGTAGGGGCGGCCGTCGAAGTTGCGCTCGACGAAGTACTGCTGCATCTCCGGGCGGATGATCTCCAGCAGGTACCGCAGGTGGCCGACGACCGGGTAGTTGCGCAGCACCGCGTGGCGGCGCTGCAGCACGTCGTACAGCGCGACGGCGAGCAGCGCCACCGCCGCACCGACGAGGACCCACCAGCCCAACACCGCGCCGACTACCGCGCAGAGCCCCAGCAGCCCGACCACGACCGTTCGCACCCGATAAACGTAGTCGTGCGCGGATAACGTTGTTCCGGCGACGTTATTCGCGCACGAGCCGGAGGCGCTCTACGCCGCGCCGCCCGGCTGAGTACCTGGGATCAGTGCTCACGGATCGCGGCCGCGAACTGCTCAGGGGCCTCGAGAGGGACGAAGTGGCCGATGCCGTCGACGAACCGCAGGTCGGGGGCGGCGAACCAGTCGTCGACCTTGTCGGACCACGCACGTGGGAAGAGCGGGTCGTGCTCGGGCCACAGCAACGTGGTCGGCGGGGCGATCCGGTCGGCCGGATCGGGGGTCTCCTCGGCGAGCGCCCTGGCGACCGCGGCCGAGCCCGACCGGTACCAGTTGATCGACCGGACGAACGCGCCCTGGCGGGCGTAGGCGTCGGCGAGGCGGTCGAGCTCGCCGGGCTCGGGGACGTAGTCGGGGCCGGACCAGTGCGTCCAGAAATGCTCGAGATAGGCGCGGACGGCGGCGCGGTTGCCGTCGAGGAGCCGCTCGGACAGGTCGAGCCGGTGGAAGGACTGGTACCAGAACTCGCGCTGCGGGTCCGGGCCGAGGATGCGGGTGCCGACACCGGGCACCGGCGGCGAGATGACCATCCCGCGCACGAGGTCGGGACGGGCTCTGGCGACGCCCTGCGCGGTGCGCGAGCCGACGTCGTAGCCGCCGAGGACGACCGGGCCGCCCACCGCGTCCTCGATCAGCGCGATCACCTCCGCGGCCTGGCCTTCGACGCCGTACGCGACGGCCTCGGCGGCGTCGGGGCCGGTGGTGTCGCCGAAGCCGCGCAGGTCGGGCACGAGCACGCGGCGACCCGCGAGCAGGGGCACCACAGCGCGGTAGTCGTGGCGATCGCCCGGCCAGCCATGCAGGAGGACGACGGTGCCCGCGTCGCCGTCATGATCGTCATAGGTGAGCCGGAACCCGTCCACGCCCGGCACCATAACCGCGCTGCGCGGCATCCAGCACGTTGAGCCCGCCCCCCGCCGGACCCGGTGAGTCTGCGCTTTCGCCATGGTGAGTCGGGTTCTCCTCGCCGCGAGTCCTGGTTCCACCACGGGGATTGGATCTCGGCGTGCGGCTCTCTCCCGAACGCCCGGACGGTGCCAGACTGGCCCGATGCCCGAGCCGTACACCGCCGTCGGCCTGATCCCCAGTGTCCGCGGCATCCGGACCCGCGCCGATATCCAGCGCAACCTCGACCACATCGCCGAGCTGTTCAAGGCCGCGTCCTGGTTGTCCAGCCTCGATCTTCCCGTGCGTCTGGTCGCCATCCCCGAAGGCGGGCTGCAGGCGTTCAACGACGAGGTGCTCGACCTCGACCACGTCACGTTCGCGCGCGAGTGCGCGATCGACATCCCCGGCCAAGAGACCGACTTCCTCGGCGCGCTCGCCCGCCGCTACGACACGTTCGTCATGGCCCAGGCGAAGGCGCGCCACGAGGCGTTCCCCGACCGGTTCTTCAACATCGGCTTCGTGATCGATCCGAGCGGCGAGATCGTGCTCAAACACCATAAGCTGACCACGCTCTACCCGGTCGAGCACTCGATGACCCCGCACGACGTGTTCGACCAATGGGTCGAGATGTACGGCCTCACGCTCGACGCGTTCTTCCCCGTGGCGGACACCGAGATCGGGCGGCTCGGTGTGTTGATGGCCAACGAGGGCTCCTACCCGGAGAACGCGCGCGGATTGGCGATGAACGGGGCCGAGGTCGTCTACCGGGCGTCCTACCCGCACCCGCACACCGGCAACGAGTTCTTCGAGATCCAGAGCCGGGCCCGCGCGCTGGACAACAACTTCTACGTCATCGCGCCCAACCTCGCGACCTACTACCTGCACACCGAGTCCGTCGACGCGATCGACACGTTCGGCGGGCGCTCGATGGTCATCGACTACAAGGGCCGCGTCGTCGGCCAGCACCTCTACGGGGCCGGGTCGTCCTATGTGGCCGGGACGATCGACATCGGCGCGTTGCGGCACTTCCGCACCCACGCGCAGTGGGACAACTGGACCAAGGACCTCCGCACGGAGCTGTACCAGCTCGTCTACGCCGACCCGATCTACCCGAAGAACCTCTACGCGGAGCGAGCGCCGTTCACCCACGCGGAGTTTCGGGAGCAGGTCATCGCACCGCAGATCCGGGCGATGGTCGAGCGGGGAGTCTGGGTCGAACCGGACTGATCCGGGCTGACGGCGTGCCGAGATCCCGCACTCACCGTGCCGGGATCGCCGACTCACCGCGCGGCGGCGGGGGTGGGGCGGTCGTCGCACGCACCACCAGGCGCGGCGTGAGGACGGTCTCGGTCGGCGCGGCGCCACCTGCCTGCTGCAGCGCCTGGTCGACGGCGGCAGACGCCAGCGCCGTGGCGTCCTGCGACACCGTGGTCATCTGCACATGTGGGGCCTCCGCCAGGCGCGAGTCGTCGTAGCCGACCACCGAGACGTCGGCTGGCACGCGGCGGCCGCGGTGCACCAGCGTGTCGACGACGCCCGTCGCGCAGCGGTCGTTGAATGCGATCACCGCCGTCGGCGGGACCGAACGCGCGAGCAGCGCGCCCATGGCCATCGCTCCCGAAAGCTCGGTGAGACCGCCGCTTCGCACATCGGCGTGCGAGCCCAGCCGGTGGCGCGCCATGGCCGCGTGAAAGCCCAGGCGGCGGTCGGCGCTGCCCGGCGCGTCCGCCCCGTCGACGTGCGCGATGCGCCGGTGCCCGAGCTTGACGAGGTGGTCGACGGCCAGCCCGATGCCGATCTGGTCGTCGCCGCGCACCACCCCGACGCCGGACGCCGCCGTGCGCCGCGCCACCAAAAGCGTCGGAACGCGCGCGGCCAACGCCTCCAGCGCGTCGTCGGTGAACCGGCTGCCGAGCAGCACCACGGCCTCGCATCGCTCACGCAGCAGCGCCTCCACCGCGGTCGGCTCGTCGCGGGTGGGCGCGACCGCGGACAGTGCGATGTCGTATCCGCGCTCCGTCGCGGCGGCGTAAAGCCGCTCGACGAGGTCACCGTGGAAGGGCTGCTGCAGCTCGAACGCCACCCCGAGCACCCGCGATCGCGACTGGCGCAGCTTGCGGGCCCGTTCGTCGGGGACGTAGCCGAGCTCGTCGGCGATCTGCATGACCCGCACCCGCGTGGCCTCGCTCGCTCCGGGCACCCCGCGCATGACGATCGACACCAACGCCGTGGAGATCCCGGCCGCCCTGGCGACGTCGGCCATTGTCGGTCGGGTCACACTTCCCTCCTGGACTAGTACGTTCTAGTCTAGCGGAACTAGAACGTACTAGTTCAACGAGGAGCACCATGACACAGCGCCCTCTCGGCCTCGCGCTCATCGGCGCGGGTCGCATCGGCACCAGCCACGCCACGATCGTCACCCACCAGGTGCCCGGCGCGCGGCTGGTCGCCGTCTCCGATCCCGTCGAGATCGCCGCGAAGCGCCTGGCCGCCGACCTCGACGCGGATGCCGTCGATGTCGACGCACTGCTCGCCCGGCCCGACATCGACGGCGTGCTGATCACGGCACCCGCGCGCAGCCACACCGACCTCGTGGTCGCAGCCGCCGAGGCGGGCAAGCACGTGTTCTGCGAGAAGCCGATGGCCGTCACCCTCGCCGACGCCGACCGCGCGATCGCCGCGGCCGAGCAGGCGGGCGTGGTGCTGCAGGTCGGGTTCAACCGCCGCTTCGCCCCCGGGTTCGCCGCGGCGCGTGCCGCGATCGACGCGGGCCGCATCGGCACCCCGCAGCTGCTGCGCTCGCTCACCCGCGACCCGGGCCCTTTCACGGCCGACCCGGCTCGCATTCCACAGTGGACGATCTTCTTCGAGACGCTCATCCACGACTTCGACACCCTGTGCTGGCTCAACCCAGGCGCCCGGCCGATCGCGGTACACGCGTTCGCCGATGCCCTCGTCGCCCCGGACGCCAAGGCGAGCGGCCACCTCGACACCGCCGTCGTCACGATCCGCTTCGACAACGGGGCGATCGCGACAGCTGAAGCCAACTTCAGCGCGCTCTACGGCTACGACGTGCGCGGCGAGGCGTTCGGCTCCGCGGGCATGGTCACGGCAGGCACGGCCCGCAGCACCGACATGACCCTCTACGACGCGGTCGGCATCCACGTCGACACCGCCCGCCGCGACACCGACCTGCTGCACGCGGCGTACGCGGGCGAGCTCACGGCGTTCGTCGAGGCCGTGCGGACCGGCGGCGCCATCCCCGGTGCCCGGCGCCGCGGCCCGCACCGCGTTGGCCGTGGCGTTGGCCGCGGTCGAGAGCGTCGAGACCGGTGCGACGGTGACGCTGTGACCCCGAAGAACGCCGCGAGCTTCACCCTCGCCGCCAGCGCCGAGATGCTGTACCTCGACCTGCCGTTCGCCGACCGCGTCAAGCGCATCACCGAGCGCGGCATGCAGGTGGAGATCTGGGACTGGTCCACCAAGGACATCGGCGCGCTCGCCGCGAGCGGCGCGACGTTCTCATCCATGACCGGTTACCTGCGCGGCGACCTCACCACGCCGGACGGAATCGCGGCGCTGTTGGCCACGGCGGCGGAGTCGCTGGTGGTGGCCGAACGTCTCGACTGCCCCCGGCTCAACCTGCACGGCACCGGGCTCGATACGAAGGGCCTGCCGGTGCATCCCGTCGAGGTCGTGACGCCGACGATGTGGCTCACCGCGGCCGACACCCTGCGCCGCGTCGCCGACCTGGGTGCTCGCGCCGGGCGGGTGTTCACGCTGGAGAACCTCAACCTTGCCGTCGACCACCCCGGCACGCCGTTTGCCCGCGCCGCCGACACGCTCGCCCTCGCCCGCGCGGTCGACTGCCCGCACCTGCGGCTCAACCTGGACCTCTACCACGCGCAGATCGGCGAGGGGAACCTCATCGAACTCGTCCGCGAGGCGCTGCCGTACATCGGGGAGATCCAGGTGGCCGATGTGCCGGGCCGCTGCGAGCCGGGCACCGGCGAGATCAACTACCGGGCCGTCGCCACGGCCTTGGACGGGGCGGGCTACGCCGGTGTCGTCGGGCTGGAGGCGTGGGCGAAGGGCGACGCGGACGCTGCGTTGGACGCGTTCGAGGCGGCGTTCGCCGTGGGCTGACCCGGCGCGCCGTGCCCGAACGCGGACTCACCGTGCCGAGAACGCGCAGCCACCGTGGCGAAACGCCCGACTCGTCGCGGCGAAACGCCCGATTCGCCCTGCCGGAGCGCTCGACTCACCCTGCCGGAACGCGCGACCCGCCCTGCCGGAACGCGCGACCCGCCCTGCCGGAACGCGCGACTCACCGTGGCCGATCGCGCGACGTACCGAGGGCCGGGCCTACGGTGATCGCGTGGCGCCCACCCTCATCGACTTGTTCGCGGGGTGCGGGGGCCTCACCGCGGGGTTCGTGCGGCACGGCTACCGGCCCGTGCTCGCCGTCGAGCACAACCTGCACGCCGCGGCGACGTACGCGCTCAACTTCGGCGAGCGGCACACGCGCTGGGGCGACATCGCCGACCTCGACGCCGTGCCGCGCGCCGACGTCGTGATCGGCGGCCCGCCCTGCCAGGGCTTCTCCAACCTCGGCAGCAAGAACCTCGACGACCCGCGCAACCGGCTGTGGCGGCAGTTCCTGCGGGTGGTGCAGGCCGCAAGGCCGCAGGTGTTCGTGATCGAGAACGTGGACCGGTTCCGCCACAGCGCCGAGTTCGCCCTCCTCTTGGAGCAGGCCGACCACGGCGTGATCGCCGACTACACGCTCACCCACGGCGTGCTCCAGGCCGCCGACCACGGGTCGCCGCAGCGGCGCGCCCGCGCGATCGTCATCGGCTCCCGCGTCGGAACGATCGGTCTGCCGCCGCCCACCCACCGCAAGGGCACGTGGCGCACCGTGCGCGACGCCATCGCCGACCTCCCGGAGCACCCCGACACCACCGAGCTCCCTTCGGCGACCGTCGAGGTGTTCGGCCGCCACGTGCCCGGACCGTTCAAAGGCCGCGACCTGCACTTCGGCCGTCGTCCGCGGGAGCTGTCGCTGCGCCGCTACGACTGCGTGCCCCCCGGCGGCGGCCGCTTCGACCTGCCCGATGAGCTGCTCCCCCGCTGCTGGCGGGAGAAGCCGACCGGCACCACCGACGTGATGGGCCGCATGCGCTGGGACCAGCCGTCGTTGACGGTCCGCACCGAGTTCTTCAAGCCCGAGAAGGGCCAGTACCTGCACCCGCAATGGGCGGAGGGGCACAAGGTGAACCGGGTGATCACGCACCTGGAGGCGGCACTGCTGCAGGAGTTCCCCGAGACGTTCCTGTGGTGCGGATCGAAGATCGAGATCGCGAAGCAGATCGGCAATGCGGTGCCAGTGGGCTTGGCGGGCGCGATCGCCGCCCACATACGGCCGTTCCTCGCTCCATGATCATCGGTTCGGCGCAGAAGGCGGCCAGATTCGGCCGGAAACGCGCCGAACCGGTGATCACCGGGGTGAGAGCGGCGGCTAGAACGTGACAGGGGTGGCGAGCAGCCCCGTGCCGGGTGCGCGGCCGGACAGGATGCGGCAGAACTCGACCGCGTCGAGCCGCAAGTGCTCCCCGCCCGCCCCCGCGACGAACGTGTCGCCCGCAGGCCCGGTGAGCTCCAACGTGAACGGCATGTCGTGCCGCGGCGCCCAGTCGGCGACGACGTCGGCGACGATGCGGCCGTCGTGCCCGGCGGTCAGCTCCAGCTCCCGACCGGTGGCTCGGCAGATGTCGACGCGGTGCAGCCACGGATCGCGCGTGTGGATGACGTCGAACAGATAGCCGATCGTCCACACGCCCTCACCGGGCAGCTCGGAGTCGTACGGGGCGGTGCGCACGGCGGGGGGCACCGCGCGACGGGCGGCCAACCCCCGCCGCCCGGCCTCGTGCATCGCGCGCCGCAGCTGCTCGACGCCAAGTTCGGCGTGCTCGCGGACCTGCAGCGCCGTCATCTCGTTGATCCGCAGCTCGCCGGAGCGGCCTGCGAGCTCTGCCGCCGTCTTGATCTGCCGCGTGCGCTCCTCGGGGTCGGCTTGCAGCACGAACATGCCGAGCAGATGCCCGAGCATGTCCCGGACCGTCCATCCGGTGCAGTCGGTAGGACGGGTCCAGTCGTCGCCGTCCAGGTCGTCGACGAGGGCGAGCAAGCGGCCGAATTCGGTCTCGGCCAGCGCCATGGCCTCGTCGTGCTCGAGCGGCGGGATCGCGGCTACTGCGGTCACGGTCGTCCTCCTTGCCGCAAATGGTGCAGGAACATGTCAACGCCTCGTCCACGAGCCGCAGCCCGCTCGGACGCTCCCGCAGGACTCGGCACTGGTTCGAAGCCGACGTCGGGTGCGTCAAGGACTACACATAGAGGGTGAGCCGGGATCTGGAAGCAGTGGTGAACGAGGTCGTCGACATCGCGGAGCGCGCGGGGCGCCTGCAGGTGGAGCGGCGGGCGTCGCTCGTCGTACGGGGCACGAAGGCGCACGTCAACGACCTCGTCTCGGACGTAGACCTGGCCAGCGAACGGCTCATCGTCGACGCGCTGACGGCCGCGTGGCCCGACGACGGGATCCTCGGTGAGGAGGGCCACGACACGGCAGGGACAAGCGGCTGGCGGTGGGTGGTCGATCCGCTCGACGGCACTCGCAACTACGTCACCGCGAGCGGGCCGTGGTCGGTGTCGATCGCGCTCCTCGACGGCGACCGGCCCACGGCCGCCGTCGTGCACGATCCGGCCGCGGGCGAGACGTTCACCGCCATCGCGGGCGGCGGGGCGCGCGGGAACGCCGAGCCGCTGGCGGTGTCCGGGCCGGAGAGCCTCGCCGAGGCCGTCGTCGGGCTGAGCTTCAACCCGTCGCCGACGACGAAACAGCAGGTCGCGGGCTTGCTCGGACGGATGCTCCCGGCGATAGGGGACCTGCGCCGCCTGCCCGCCGCGCTCGACCTCGCCTACCTGGCCGCAGGGCGGCTCGACGCCGCTGTGCTCGTCGACACGAAGCCGTGGGACGTCGCGGCGGGCCTGCTCATCGCGGCCGAGGCCGGAGCGCATCACGGCAGCCGCGCGCCCGAACGGCTGGTGCTGGCCGCGACGCCGGACCTCGCCGCCGCGCTCGTCACGATGCTGTGACGTCGGGCACCCGCACCGCGGCCCCGGTTGTCGAAGGGCCGGTGGCCGTCGGGGGTGGGGGCTGGATCTCCTGGGTGTGCCTACCAGGTTTGCAGCAGGGGCACCTTGCTGCGACTCAACCGCAGGAGGGGGCCCCTGCTGCAATCCACGGGGCGGGTGGTGAGCGCCGACCCCCCGGCGGCGCCCGAACCGACCGGTCAGCCCCACGTCGTGCCCGCGGGCTCGCGGACGGTGACGTTGATGCGATTGAAGAAGTTCGTCAGCGCGATCATGAGGATGATCGCGGACAGGCCCTCCTCGTCGAAGTGGTCGGCGGCCTCGTCCCAGATCGCATCGGTCACCGAGTCGGGGCGGTCGGCCATCCGGGTGGCGGCCTCGGTGAGCGCCAGTGCCGCCCGCTCGGCATCGGTGTAATACGGCGCCTCCCGCCAGGCCGCGAGGCTCCACAGCCGCTCCGGGGTCTCACCCGCCTTGGTGGCCGCGCGGGCGCCCGCGTCCACGCACGCGCCGCAGCCGTTGATCTGGCTGGCGCGCAGGTGCACCAGCTCAAGGGTCTCGTGCGCAACGCCGCCGGAGTTGGTCGCCTTGAAGATCGCGTTGATCCCCTTCATGGCGTCCGGAAGCACATACGCGGGGTTCTTCATCCGTGCGGTCATGACTCCTCCGTTACCTCGGCCCCGGGTGGGCCGTCAGAGGTATGACGGACGCTGAGGAGAGAAGGTAACAAGGTGACCGATCCGCTGGTCGAACGTTTCGAGGCCGACCGACCGCACCTGCGCGCCGTCGCCTACCGGATGCTCGGCTCACTCTCGGACGCCGAGGACGCGGTGCAGGAGGCGTGGATCCGGCTCGCCCGGTCCGACGTCGACGGGGTGGCGAACCTGACCGGCTGGCTGACGACCGTCGTCAGCCGCGTCTGCCTGGACATGCTGCGCAGCCGCGCGTCCCGCCGCGAGGAGCAGGTGCCCGACCCCCTCATCGCCGCGGACGACGGCAGCGACAACACAGATCCCGAGCAGGAGACCGTGCTGGCCGATTCCGTCGGGCTCGCGCTGTTGGTGGTGCTGGACACGCTCACGCCCGCCGAGCGGGTGGCGTTCGTGCTGCACGACCTGTTCGGCGTGCCGTTCGACGAGGTGGGACGGCTCGTGGACCGCTCGACCGACGCCGCGAAGATGCTGGCCAGCCGGGCCCGGCGCCGGGTGCGCGGCGAGACCGTCACCCCGGATCCCGGGCGACACCGCGAGATCGTCGACGCCTTCCTCGCCGCCAGCCGCGACGGCGATTTCGACGCGTTGGTCGCGCTGCTCGACCCGAACGTCGTCCTGCGCGCCGACGCGGGCCGCGGCGGGGTGCTGGTGCGCGGCGCCGCAGAAGTGGCAGGGCGGGCGCTCATGTTCGCCAAGTTCACGCGGGCGGACATCGAGCGTGTGCTGGTCAACGGCGTGGCAGGGCTGCTCGCCCGCAAGGACGGGCGGCCGTCGAGCCTGCTCGCTGTGACCGTGGTCGACGGCCGGATCGTCGAGATCGACGTGCTCGCCGACAGGGAGCGCCTGGCCCGTCTTGTCGACTGAACCGGGGCTTGATCACCGATTCGGCGCACGGAGTGGCCATGTGCCCAACCGGTGATCACCGGCGACGAGGCGGCCTCAGCGGGCACGCACCGCGAGCCAGGACGTGATCGCGAGGACGACGACGCCGATCGACTCGACCACCAGCGTGGTGGGCACCAGCTCCGTGGTGATCGACTCGTGGATGCCGAGCAGGCCCGCGGGGGTGAGCGCGAGCAGGAGCCCGAGCAGTGTGCCGCCGAGGAACAGCAGGCTCGCCACGCTCACGAGCGCCAGGAGACCGCGGCGCGCAACGAGGATCGCGACCGCCAGCACGAGCCCGCCGATGCCGTTGAGCACGAACAGGATGCCGAGCAGGCCGCCGAACCCCGCGAACAGGACGAGGTACACGTGGATCCCGCCCATCACGAGCAACAGGAGCGCACTTGCCGCCTGCGCGGGCATCAGCCCGCTGACCCGCGCGTTCACCGTCATGCCCTCCACGAATACGCCGGGATGGGTGCGCGTGCAACGACGTGACCGCTCAGTTTACGGCGCCGCGCCGGTCCACCCCGCTATGACCGCGCTGCGTGACCTGCTCGACCCGTACGTGAAGGACGCGACCGTGCCGGGGGCGGTGGCGCTGCTCGCCCGCGGGGACGGCGTCACGGTCGAGGCGCTCGGCACCCAGGCCGTCGAATCCACCACGCCGATGGCCCGCGACTCCATCTTCCGGATCGCCTCGCTCACCAAGCCGATCACCGCCGCCGCGGTGATGCTGCTGGTCGAGGAGGGCAGGCTCGGGCTCGACGATCCGGTCGAGCAGTGGCTGCCGGAGCTGGCCACGCCCGTGGTGGTGCGCACGCCGCAGAGCCCGCTCTCCGACGTCGTGCCCGCTCGTCGGCCGATCACCGTGCTCGACCTGCTCACCAACCGGGCGGGCTATGGCTGGCCGTCGGACTTCTCGTTGCCGCAGGTGCAGGCGCGTTCGCGGTGCAGACCGACGATCGCGAGGTCCAGCGCCGCCCGGCGCCCGACGCCTGGCTTGCCCAGCTCGCCCGCCTGCCGCTGCTGTACCAGCCGGGCGAGGCGTGGCTGTACGACACGTGCTCGGACCTGCAGGGCATTCTCGTCGCGCGGACGAGCGGGCAGCCGCTGCCGGAGTTTCTGGCCGAGCGCATCTTCGCGCCGCTGGGCATGCGCGACACCGGCTTCGTCGTGACCGACCGTGACCGTCTCACCAGCTACTACCGCCGTGAGGAGGGCGGGCTCATCCTCGCCGACGGGCCCGACGGCGACTGGAGCCGTCCGCCCGCGTTCCCGGAGGGCTCTGGCGGCCTCGCGGGCACGGACGACGACTGGTTGCGCTTCGCCCGGATGCTCCTCGCCGACGGCGCCGGGCTGCTCTCCCCGGCGTCCGTGCGGCAGATGACGACCGACCACCTGACCGACGCCCAGCGCGAGATCGGCGCGTTGTTCCTGGAGGGCCAGGGCTGGGGCTTTGGTGGATCCGTCGACATCAACCCGAACGGACCCGGCACGATCCCGGGCCGCTACGGCTGGGTCGGCGGCACCGGCACGTCGGCGCACATCGTGCCGGACCGGGGGTCGGTGGCGATCCTGCTCACCCAGGTCGGCGTGGACAGCCCGGTGCCCAGCACGCTGTTCTGCGACTTCTGGGAATTCGCGGCCCGGGCCTGACGCCCACACGACGGCCGGGCCGGGGAGGGAGTGCGTGGCCGCCGGCAGGCGCAGCCGGTGAAACGGGAGCGGCCGCGCGACCCGACGGTAACGCCACCTCGACGAACACGCAGCGTGAAGGTCCGGGTCTCGACCGGAAGCGCGCCGCGGGTCATGCTTCGCGCGTGCGGTGCGGCGTCCTCGGCGAGCTCGTGGTGGTCGAGGGCGCGCGCACGATCAGGGTGGGGCGTAGCACGCGGGCGGTCGTGCTGGCCGCGCTGTTGTGCCACGCCGGGCGTCCGCTCGCCGTCGCGGAGCTCGTCGACCTCGTGTGGGGCGACGCCCCGGCGACGGCGGCCACGATGGTGCACGGCGCCGTCGCCCGCCTCCGGCGCGAGCTGCCGCCCGGCTTGATCGGCACCACCGGCGGTGGTTACGTCGTCGACGCCCCCGTGGACGCCGTGGAGTTCGAAGGTTTGCAGGCCGAGGGCTCGCCCGCCTCGGCGGCCACCGTGGCCAGGACGTCCACGGCAGCGCTCGCCCTGTGGCGGGGACCGGCCTACGCGGGCATCGGACGTCCGTTCGCGCGTGACGAGGCGACCCGGCTGGAGGAGCTGCGCCGCCGGTGCGTCGAGCGGCTCGCGGACGCCGAGCTCGCCCTCGGCCGCCCGAACCGGGTCGTGGCGGAGCTCTCGGAGCTGGTGGCGGCGGACCCGACCCGGGAGCGCGCGGCCGCCCAGCTGATGCTGGCGCTGCACGCCGCCGACCGGCAGGCCGACGCGCTGGCCGTCTACCGGAGGGTGCGCGCGACGCTCGTCGAGGAGCTCGGTGTGGAGCCCGGCCCGGCGCTGCGGGCGGCCGAGGCTCGGGTGCTGGGTGGGCCGGGCGATCTCCGGAAGCACGAGGCCCCGCACCGCTCGGCGGGTGACGCGGCGGGGCTGCCTGCGGCGATCAGCTCGTTCGTCGGCCGCGCGCACGACCTCGCTCGCGTGGGCGCGCTCCTGCGGGCCCATCCACTGACCACGCTGACGGGGCCGGGCGGCACCGGCAAGACCCGGCTGGCTATCGAGGTGGCACGGCGCGCGGCGACGGACGCGGTGTTCGTCGACCTCGCCCGCACCGCCGCGCCGTTCGAGACGACGGTGGCCGAGGCGTTCGGCATCCGGTTCGACGCAGGCGACCTCGTCGACGTCGTGGCGGCCGCGCTCGCCGACAGGCCCACCGTCGTCGTCCTCGACAACTGCGAGCACCTGCTCGATCCGTGTGCAACCTTCGCTGCGGGCCTGCTCGCGCGGGCGCCCGACCTGCGTGTGCTGGCCACCAGCCGCGAGCGGCTCGGCGTACCCGGCGAACAGGTGCATCCCGTCGCGCCGCTGCCCCTTCCGCGGCCACACGCAGGCTGGGCGGAGATACGGACGAGCCCCGCGGTGCGCCTCTTCACCGACCGCGCCGCCGCCACC
The DNA here is from genome assembly GCA_963736375.1 of uncultured Actinomycetota bacterium. GTDB lineage: Bacteria > Actinomycetota > Actinomycetes > Mycobacteriales > Pseudonocardiaceae > Pseudonocardia. The sequence goes on along the minus strand of CAVTOL010000014.1, from coordinate 22,475 downwards.
CGGGCCGGCTTCGTGGTCACGGAAGAGAACGCGGACGTCGTCGTCGAGATCTGCCGCCGCCTCGACGGTTTGCCGCTCGCGGTGGAGTTGGCCGCGGCGCGGACGTCGGCGCTTCCGCTGCGGGCGCTGGCCGACCGGCTCGACGACGGCGTGCTCGCGGGCCGCGCTGCCACCGCGCGGCACCGCAGCCTGGCGGCCACCGTCGCATGGAGCCACGACCTGTTGCCCGGTGCAGAGCGGGCGCTGTTCCCGCAGCTCGGGGTGTTCGCAGGCGAGTTCGACCTGGACGCAGTAGCGGGGATCGCGGGTGGCGACCCGGCACTGCCGCTGGCCCACCTCGTCGAATGCAGTCTCGTCCAGGCCGAGGACGGGCGGTTCCGCCTCCTGTCGACCACCCGCGCGTTCGCCACGGCCGCGACGACGGCGGCCGAGCTCTGCGACCTGCGCCGCCGTCACGCCCACCACTATCGCGATCTCGCCCGTAGCGCCCTCCCGCACTTGCACCGCGCGGGCTCCGGCCGCTGGCTCGCCGACCTGCACCGCGAGCGCGACAACCTCCGCGCCGCCCTCGAATGGGCGGCGGGCCCGGACGGCGAGCCGCAGGTGCTGGTCGAGCTGGCCGAGGGCCTCTGGCACTACTGGGATGTGCGCGGCTCCCGCGGCGAGGGGCTGCGGTGGCTGACGGCGGCGCTGGCGACGGTCGGGCCGGATCGCCCGGAACGGATGACGCTGCTGTCCGCGGCGGCGCTGCTGCACCAGGGCCGCGCCGAGTTCGCCGCGACCGAGGCGCTCGCGGCCGAGCTGCGCACCCTCGCCGTACGCGCGGGCGATCACCGGTGGGAGGGCGACGCGTTGGCGCTGCGGGCGACGGTCGCGTGGGCGCGCGGGTCGTTCGACCGGGCCCAGCAGCTGTACGAGGACGCCGTCGTCGCCTCGCTGGCGGGCGGCGACGTGTGGCGCGCGGCGATGGAGGAGGCCCAGTTGGCCCGGCTGCATCGGGACCGGTGCGAGCCCGACGCCGCCCGCGCGCTCGCCGAGCGCGCGACGCTGCACGCCGACGCCGTGGGCGAGGAGCTGGCCAGAGGCCTTGCCCGCGATGTCGCGGCCTCGATCGAGCACCGCTGGGGCAACCCGGCTACGGCGAAACGGCTCGTGTCGGAGGCGCTGACGCACTACCGGCTCGTCGGGTATCGGGAGGGCGAGGCGTCGGCGCTGCACCTGTCCGGCCGGGTCGCGCTGGCCGATGGCGACCGGCGGCGGGCGGCGCGGCAGCTCGGCCGGTCGCTGCGGGTGTACCGAAGCATCGGTCACCGCGCCGGGGTCGCGTTGGCACAGGGCAGCCTGGCCGAGCTGGCCGACCACCCTCCACCATCCACTTGATCTGTGAGTGCAAACCCGGCCGGATCTGGCCGCCTTTCGCACCAAGCCCGCGATCATGGCGGTTAGAGGGTCCGGCGAATGAGGGCTCCGCCAGCCCGTGGCGTCCAGGTGGCCGCAGCGCAAGGCGCCCGCGCGCCCTCGTGCCGGGGCACTCGGGCGCGGGGGCAACGCCGCGATGTGGCTGCCTGGGCGTCGCGGGTCGGGGCCCTCATTTCGCCGGGGCGCTCTTAGCCCGCGGTTAGCCCGCGTCGGCAGACTCGCCGCCATGACGGCCCCGCTGACGCTGCCCACCGATTTCCCCGCGGAGGTTCTGCACCCCGGAGACGCGGGCTACGACACCGCCCGTTCGGTGTTCAACGCCATGATCGACCGGCGGCCGCTGGCGATCGTCCGCTGCCGCCGCACCGACGACGTCGTGCGCGGCCTCGCGCTCGCCCGCGAGCGCGACCTGGTGGTGTCGGTGCGCGGTGGGGGGCACAACGTCGCCGGGAACGCGGTCTGCGACGGCGGCGTCATGCTCGACCTCTCCGCGATGCGCGCGGTCCGGGTCGATGCGACGGCGCACCGGGCCGTCGCCGACCCCGGCTGCCTGCTCGGCGACCTCGACCGCGCCACGCAGGAGCACGGCCTCGCCACCCCGACCGGCGTGATGTCCGGCACCGGGCTCGCGGGCCTCACGCTCGGCGGCGGGCTGGGCTGGCTGGGCGGGCGGTTCGGGCTGGCCTGCGACAACCTGGTCGCCGCCGAGGTCGTGACGGCAGCAGGCGAGGTCGTGCGCGCCACCGCCGACGACCGCCCCGACCTGCTCTGGGGGCTGCGGGGCGGTGGCGGCAACCTCGGGGTGGTCACGGCGTTCACCTACGCGCTGCACCCGGTCGGGCCGGTGCTCGCGGGCGGGCTCGTCCACCCGTGGAGCGCGGCCCGCGACGTGCTGCGGTTCCACGACGCGTTCGTCGCGACGGCGCCCGACGAGCTCGCCACTTCGGTCTCGCTGTTCCGCGACCCGCAGGCGGGGCCGCTGGTGTCGATCGGGCTGTGCTGGTCGGGGGATCCCGCGGACGGCGAGCGGGCGCTGGCCCCGCTGCGCGGCTTCGGCCGCCCGCTGGCCGACACCGTGGCCGTGCTGCCGTTCGCCGACTGGCAGCGGGCGCCCGACGCGAGCTACCCCCGTGGCCGCCTGCACTACTGGAAGTCCGGCTACCTGCGTGACCTCACCGACGACGCCGTCGACGCGCTCCTCTCGTTGGTGCCCGACATGCCGTCGACGGCGAGCGGCATCGGGCTGCAGGGCCTGCGCGGCGCCGCGAGCCGGGTCCCGAAGGACGCCACCGCCTTCCCACACCGCCTGCCGCAGTACGACTTCCTCATCCTCGGCCAGTGGGACGACCCGGCGGCATCCGAGCGCAACATCGCGTGGGCGCGGCGGGCGTTCGCGACCGTGCGCCCCCACCTCGCCGACGCCGTCTACGTCAACAACCTGGGCGCCGAAGGCCCCGACCGCGTCCGCGCTGCTTACGGCCCCAACCACGCCCGCCTCGCCGCCCTCAAAGCCGCCTACGACCCGGACAACGTCTTCCGCCTGAACCAGAACGTCCCGCCGACCCGTTAAGCCCCGGCCCCCGGGCCCGGGCCGCGGCACACTCTCGCGCTCGAGATGAACCCGAGCGGGGTTCATCCATGCTCAAACCCCGCTGGTGTTCATCTCGCGCTGCACGCCGAGCTACTTCTCCCGCGCACGGGCGGTGACCAGCAGGTACTCCCACTCCATCGCCCCACCGCCGAGGTCGTGCCGACGGGCGAGCGCGGCCAGGTCGGCGTCGAGCGCGGCCACCCGGTCGGGCTCGTCGACGATGCCCCGGTACGCGACGACCGTGGGTCCGTAGTGTGCCTTGAAGAAGTCCCGGAACTCCTCCGCGGTGGCGAACGCCGTGACCCGCGTCGTGGCCACCCGGGTCTCGACGGCCGTGACGCGGTCGCCGAGTAGGAGCCGCACGTGCTCCGCGCTCCCCCACAGCGGCGGCGGCGTCACGCCGGGCGGCGGCAGCGGGACGTACGGCTTCATCGTGGCGAACAGCTGCCCGATGAACCCGCCCGGCGTCCAGGAGAGCAGCCCGATCGTGCCGCCGGACCGGCAGACGCGCACGAGCTCGTCGGCGCTCGCCTGGTGGTGCGGCGCGAACATCACGCCGAGGCAGGACAGGACGACGTCGAAGGCCCCGTCGGCGTACGGCAACGCCTCGGCGTCGGCCTCCTCCCAGCGGATCGCGAGGCCGCCCGCGCGGGCCTTTCCGGCCTCCAAGAGGGACGGCGTCAGGTCGCTCGCGACGACCCGCGCGCCCGCCCGCGCGGCGGGGATCGCGGCGTTGCCCGCGCCTGCGCCGACGTCGAGCACGTGATCGCCCGGCGTGACGCCGCAGGCCTTGACGAGGATCGCGCCCAGCTCGGCGACGACCGTGTCGGCCACGAGCGGGTAGTCGCCGAGCCCCCACATGGTGCGGTGTCGTGCTTTCAGGGGATCGCTGATGGTGGAAGTCATGGGCCGACGGTAGGAAGCGCGACCGGCGTGTCCTAGTACAGGATCTGTACCGTGCCCACCTATCACCAGTTCTGCCCGGTTGCGAAGGCCATGGAGCTGCTCGACGAGCGGTGGACGCTGCTGGTCGTGCGCGAGTTGGTCACCGGCAGCGAGCACTTCAACGAGCTGCGGCGGGGGTTGCCGCGGATGTCGCCGTCACTGCTGTCCAAGCGGCTCGCCCAGCTCACCCGGGCCGGGGTGGTGGAGCGCAAGGACGACGGGCGGTACGTCCTCACCACGGCGGGCGAGGAGCTGCGCCCGGTCGTCGAGGCGCTCGGCGGGTGGGGCGTGCGCTGGATCGGCGAGCTCGGCGACGCCGACCTCGACCCCAAGCTGCTGCTGTGGGACATGCACCGCAACGTGAACCACAGCGCTGTCCACGCCGTCGTCCCCGCGGGGCAGACGATCGTGCGCTTCCACTTCCCCGACGCGCCGCCCCGCACCCGCCACTGGTGGCTGGTGATCCGGCCCGACGACGTCGACGTCTGCGACGACGACCCCGAGCAGCCGGTGGCCGTCGCCGTCACCGCCGACCTGCGGACGATGGTGCAGATCTGGCGCGGCGACCTCGCATGGTCGGCCGCGCTCAGCACCGGCCGGATCCGCATCGAGGGCCCCGAGCAGCTGCGCCGAGCGGTGCCGAGCTGGTTCGCGCTCTCGCCGTTCGCCGCGGTGCCCCGCCCCTGAGTCGTGCGCGGAAGCTCGCTATAGCGACGGTTTTCGCGCACGACCAGCTACCGTCAACCCGCGGGTTGACATGTGCGGTAGCCTCAATGTCAACCGATGAGTTGAGGTTTGCCGTGACCGATTCGCTTTCCCGCGTCTTCGCCGCGCTGGCCGACCCCACCCGTCGCGATCTCGTGGCCCGGCTCTCCCTTGCCGACGCGACGGTCGGGCAGCTCGCCGCGCCGTACAACGTGACCGTGCAGGCGGTGTCCAAGCACCTGAAGGTGCTGCAGGACGCGGGGCTGGTCAGTCGCGCAGGCGACAGCCATCGGCGCCCGGTCCACCTCGAGGCCGAGGTCCTCGACCTCATGACCGCGTGGATCGAGCGATACCGCCGCCGAGCGGAGGAGCGCTACCAGAGGCTCGACGCCGTCTTGGCGAGCATGGACGACACCGATAACGACGAAAGGCCGCAACCATGACCGCGTTCCCCTCGGCCGCCATCGAGGCCGACCCGAAGGTGCCGATCATCCGGCTCACCCGCGACTTCGCCGCGACCCCGCACCAGCTCTACCGGGCACACACCGACCCCGACCTCTTCGCCCGCTGGTGCGGGCCGAACGCGGGCACCGTCCGCATCGAGCACTGGGACGCCCGCACCGGCGGCAGCTGGCGCTACATCCACGCCACCGACAACGCCGAGTACGCCTTCCGCGGCACGTTCCACGACGTGCGCCCGGACCGGATCGTGCAGACGTTCACGTACGAAGACCAGCCGGACGGCGTCGCGCTGGAGACCCTGACCTTCGAGGACCTCGGTGACGGCCACACCCGGCTGCACGCCCAGTCACTCGTGGACAGCTTCGAAGAGAGGGACGCTTGGCTGCGCAGCGGGATGGAGACGGGCGTCAACGAGGGGTACGCCAAGCTCGACGCGCTGCTGGCCGACGTCGCCCCGGTCCGATGACGCTGCCAGAAGCACCCGCGGAGCGGCACCGCGCCGTCGCCGAGGGATTCGCCGCGCGGGTGCGCGGCACCCGCGACTGGGATGCGCAGGCGCCGGTCGACGGCTGGACGGCACGCGCGGTCGTCGACCACCTGACCACCTGGTTACCCGCGTTCCTCGCCGGAGGCGCCGGGATCGAGCTGCCCGCGGCCGACCCCGACCCGGTCGTCGCGTGGCAGGCTCAGTCCGACGCCGTACAGGCCCTGATCGAGGATCCGGCGGGCCGGGTGGTCGCCAACCCGCACATCGGCGAGGTGCCGCTGGCGGAGGCGATCGACCGCTTCTACACGGCCGACGTCTTCATGCACACCTGGGACCTCGCCCGCGCCACCGGCCAGGACGACCGGCTCGACCCCGAGTTCTGCGCCCAGCTGCTGGCCGGGATGGAACCGCTCGCGGAGCTGCTCCAGTCGTCGGGCCAGTACGGCGCGCCGGTGAAGGTGGCCGCCGACGCCGACGCACAGACCCGGCTGATCGGCTTCATCGGCCGAGACCCGGAGTGGCGCCCCTAACTCGTGCGCGGAAACGAGTGCCCCGGCACTCTTTTCCGCTCACGGCTGGGGCGTCACCGTGACGGTCAGGTCGGCGCGATCCCGGGTTGCCGCGATGAGCATGGCGTTGGCCTCGTCCGAGCCGCCGGTCCAGGCCACGGCCTCGGCGTGGGTCTTGCCGTGCTGCTCGTGGCGGCGCACGAGCCGCTCGTGGCGAGTGGCCGCGGGAAGCTCCAGGTACCAGCGCTCGTCCAGCAGATCCGCGACGTGGGACCACGCGCCCTCGCGGGAGAGCAGGTAGTTGCCCTCGGTGACGATGAGCGGCACGTCGCGGTGCACGGGCCGGGCGGAGCCGATGGACTCCTCGATGTCGCGGTCGAAGTCGGGGGCGTGCACGTACTCCTCGGTCTGCTCGCGCAGACGGCGCAGGAGGTGGACGTAGCCGTCGGCGTCGAACGTGTCCCACGCGCCCTTGCGGTCGCGGCGGCCCCACGCGATGAGCGTGGCGTTGGCCAGGTGGAACCCGTCCATCGGCACCAGCGCGCTCCGCTGCGGGCCGAGCGCGTCGACGATGGTCCGCGCGATCGTCGACTTGCCGGTGCCCGGCGCCCCGGTGATGCCGAGCAGCCGCCGTCCGCCGCTCTCGGCGAGGCCACGGGCGCGCTCGACGAGTTGGGCGACGCTCGCCGCGACGACGTCCATTCCGGAGCCTCCTCGATACGTGGATGGTGCCCCTACTGTGCACGATCACGCCCGCCCGACCAGACTCAAGATCGACGGGCTCCGCGTCGGCCACCCGTCGCGGTGACGTCCACGACGAGCCGTTACGATGAGTGTGATTCTGATTACCGAGCGCTGTCCGCTCCCCGGCAGCCGCCCCCGCCCGAGGATCACACCGATGACCGTGTCCCTACCCCGTGTTGTGGTGGCGCTGGTCGCCGCGGCAACGCTCGTCGGCTGCGGCACCAACGTCCCGGTAGGCAGCCCGACCGTGCCGGACGTCGTGGGTCAGGCCCTCGACATCGCGAAGACGACCTTGCAGACCGCCGGGTTCGACGCCGCCCCGCAGGATCTCCTCCGCGGTCGCAACCAACTGCTCGACAGCGACTGGACGGTCTGCACCCAGAGCCCCGGCCCGGTCCCGAGCACGCAGGGCGCGACCGTCGACCTCGGCGTTGTGAAGAAGGCCGAGACGTGCCCCACCCCGGCGGCAACCGCGACGCCGACGAGCGCGGCCGCCCGGACGACCACCACCCCCATCGCCGCGCCCGCGGTCGGAAACCCCAGGCCGCGCCCCGCCCCGAAGCCCCAACCGCAACCAAAGACGCAGGCGGAGGCCCCTCCGGCGTCCGACGACAACTCCGGCACGGTCAGGCCCGGCACGTTCTGCGACCCGCCCGGCACCGGGGTCTCCGCAAAGGGCAAGGCGATGGTGTGCGCCCCCGCCGCCGACGGCCGCAACCGGTGGCAGAGCGCGTAGCCTGCGCGCGGGTCGGGTACCCACCCGCATTGGGGTCGTGCGCGCTGAGAAATGGTGGGAACGATGGGCTTGATCGTGGCGCTGTTGGTGCTGTGGGTCGTGCTGGCCGTGATCGGGTTCGTGGTGAAGTCCCTGTTCTGGCTGGCCATCATCGGGATCGTCCTGTTCATCGCCACCGGTGCTTTCGGCGCGATGCGCCGCCGCGCCCCGCGGTAGCGATCCCCGGCCGGGCACACTGTCCGGCCGTGAGCACCTGGACGAGTGCGGAGTGCGCCGCCGCGTGGGGCGTGCAGCCCACCACCTGGCTCGGCTACGTCAGCCGCGGGCAGGCCCCGCCGCCGCTTCCCGGTACGGACGAGCGTGGCCGTCGCCGGTGGGACCCGGATGCCGTGCGCGCGTTCCCGCGGCCGGGCGCCGGACGGTCGCGGGCCGCCGCGACGCCGGAGAACACGGCCCTGCTCACGGCGATGACGCAGGTCGCCGACGAGCTGGACGCCCTCCGCGAACGCCAGCACGACCTCGCCCGGGAGGCGCGCGCGGGCGGCGTCGAGGTGCGGGCGATCGCCAGGGCGCTGCGCGTCTCCCCGCAGACCGTCTACGGCTGGCTCGACGGCTGAGCCGACTCCGGCACCCACCGGGTGAGGTCCCGCCAGGTGAGCCTGCGACGGCCGCTCGCCATGGGCGCGGGCCCGCCGGACGCGGGATAGCCCAGGCAGATGATCATCTCGGCCCGCCACCCCGGCGGCAGCCGCAGGACGACGGCGGCCGCGGCCCGGCTGAACGATGTGACCGGTCCGGCGCCGATCCCGACGGCGTGGGCGGCGAGCAGGATCGTGGCGGCGGCCGTGCCGACGTCGACGAGCAGGCCGGGGGCGTCCGCTGCGAAGCCGTACTCGGCGGCTCGTGCGCGATCGGTGCAGACGACGATGGCGGCGGCGGGCCGCTGGAGCATCCCCGGCGACACCATGCGGAGCACGCGCAGGGTGGCGGGGTCGTCGGTGACGGCGAACTGCTGCAGGTGCCGGTTGCCTGCGCTCGGCGCCCAGCGGGCGGCGTCGAGCACCTTCTCCAGCAGCGCGCGCGGGACCGCGTCCGGCGCCATCGCCCGCACCACCCGCCTGCTGCGGATCGCAGCGAGGACGGACTCCCCGTCCTCGGTCATGGTGCCGCCGCGAAGTGCGTGGTGAGGTGGGCGGCGAGGGCGCGGCAGAGCTCGTCGAGACGGGCGACGTAGGCGTCCCGCTCGGCGCGGGGCACCGCGAGCTCGGGCATGGCGGCCAAGGGGCCTGCCACGAACCGGGCCGTCTCCGGTGACGCCCGTTCCGCGATCGCGGCGCCGAGTCGCCGGGCCGCGGTCAGCAGCCGCAGCGGGCCGTACTCGGCGGCCTCGTCCACCTGGGTACGGGCCGCGGTGACCAGGTAGGCCAACAGCTCAAGGGCGGCGTCCTCGTCGAGCACCAAGCCGCTCATGAATCCTCCGCACGGTTTGACATGTCGCAATTGGAGCAGAATCAGCTCCTGACGAAGGGAGCACCGCACCGTGGCGACACTGATTTCGGTCAACGTTGGCATGCCCCGCGATGTCGAGTGGGAGGGCCGCACCGTCCACACGGGCATCTGGAAGTCGTCGGTGCCCGGCCAACAGACCGTCCGCCGCCTGAACATCGACGGCGACGGCCAGGGCGATCTGGCAGGCCACGGCGGCGAGAACCGCGCGGTCTTCGTCTACCAACTCGACTCCTACCGGCACTGGCGACGTCACCTCGGTCGCGACGACCTCGTCCACGGCAACTTCGGCGAGAACCTCACCGTCGAGGGCCTGCCCGACGCCGAGGTCTGCATCGGCGACCGCTACCGGATCGGCACCGCCGAGTTCGAGGTCACCCAGCCGCGCGTCACCTGCTTCCGCGTCGGCATGCGGCTCGGCCAACCCGACATGCCCAGCCTGCTCGTGGGCCACCACCGGCCCGGCTTCTACATGCGGGTCATCAACGAGGGTGTGATCGAGGCGGGCGACGAGATCGTCAAGACGGCGACCGGGCGCCACCAGATCAGCGTGGCCGACATCGACGCGCTGCTCTACCTCCCCGACCGCGACATCGCGCTCATGCGCAAGGCGCTCGACATCCCCGCGCTGAGCCGCGGCTGGCAGGGATCGTTCCGCGAGCTGGTCGACGCGGTCGCCGACGAGTCGGCCGAACCGGCGTGGCCGGGCTTCCAGCCGCTCCGGGTGGTCGGCGTGACCCGCGAGAGCGCGACCGTCACCTCGATCAGCCTCGCGAGCCCGACCGGCGCTCCGCTGCCGGGCGCGCGGGCGGGCCAGTACCTCACGCTGCAGGTCCCGCTGTCCGAATCGAAGCGTGCCGTGCGCAGCTACTCGCTGTCCTCGGCGCCCGGGAGCGCGACCTACCGCATCAGCGTCAAACGGGAGGAGCACGGCGAGGTCAGCCGCTGGCTGCACGCCCACGTCCGCGTCGGCGACACGGTGAACACGGCCGCGCCGCGCGGCGACTTCACGCTTACCGATGCCACCACGCCCGTCGTGCTCGTGTCCGCGGGCGTCGGCGCCACGCCGGTGCTCGCGATGCTGCACGCCCTCGCGGCCACCCACAGCTCCCGGGCGGTCTGGTGGTTCCACGCCGCCAGGCGACCCGCCGACCAGCCCTTCGCCATCGAGGTCAGAGAGCTGGTCGACGCGCTCCCCGACGCGCATCTGCAGGTCCGCTACAGCGCCGCCACCGCCGCCGAGATCGCCGCGACCGGCGCGTCAGCAGGCCACCTCGACGCCACCGCGTTCGAAGGACTGCCCGCCGACGCCGACGCGTTCCTGTGCGGCCCCGACGCCTTCATGGACGCCATGACCGCTGCGCTCACCGCCGCCGGGCTCGATCCCGCGCACGTCCACACCGAACGGTTCGGCGCCCGCAGCCCGATCAACCCCGGCGTCGTCGGCGCCGTGCGCGTGCCGCCGCACCTGCCCGCGGGCGCGCCGGGCACCGGGCCGCTCGTCACCTTCGCCCGCAGCGCGCTCAGCCTGCCCTTCGCCGACCGCTACCGCAGCATCCTCGAGCTCGCCGACGCCTGCGACGTCCCCACCCGCTGGTCCTGCCGCACCGGCGTCTGCCACACCTGCGTCACACCGCTGCTCGCGGGGGCCGTCACCTACGCGCCCGACCCGCTGGAGCCACCCGCCGCCGGGTCCGCCCTCCTCTGCTGCGCCACGCCGACCACGGACGTCGTCGTCGACGTCTGACGCGCCGACCGGTCGAAACACCCGCCGGACACCCGAGTACGCAGATCGCGCACCGATTAGGGTTCCGCGCCGCGCCCGTCTGTACGTGTGAGATCGACTCACGGGAGGCTGGCACGATGCGGAAACTGATCTTCGGCATGAACGTGACCCTGGACGGCTACATCGCCGCGACCGGCGACGACATCGGCTGGAGCGCGCCGAGCGACGAGCTGTTCCAGTGGTGGCTCGATCAGGAGCGGGCGAGCGGCCTGTCGCTGTACGGGCGCAAGCTGTGGGAGACGATGAGCTCCTACTGGCCCACCGGCGACCAGCAGCCCAACGCCACCCCGGCGGAGGTCGAGTTCGCGCGGAACTGGCGGGACACGCCGAAGGTGGTGTTCTCCTCGACAATCGACAAGGTCGACTGGAATACCCGCCTGGTCACCGGCGACGCGGTCGCCGAGATCACCCGGCTCAAGGCCGAGGACGGCGGCCCGATGAGCATCGGCGGCGCAACTCTCGCCGGGGCTGCCATGCCGGCCGGGCTGATCGACGAGTACGCCCTGGCCACCCACCCGGTCCTGGGCGGCGGCGGCACGCCGTTCTTCACCGCGCTGGACAGCTGGGTGAACCTGAATCTGATGGAGACGCGGACGTTTCCCGGCGGCGTGGTACTGACCCGCTACGAGACGAGGCGATGAGCACGGGCCACATGCTCGGCTCGTGAGGCCCAGGTCGAAATCCTTTCTGACGCGCCCCGCAGGCAACGCAGGCGGGGCGGTGGTGTTCGCGTTGCCTGATCTCGTTGTTGTCTGATCACAGTGTCGGGGGCAGGCCCAGCCATGGTTTGTCGGTGGCGAGGAATCCGGTGAGCTCGGCGACCTTCCCGTCGACGATGTGCAGAACATCGATGGCGAACAGCCGGTACACGGGGTGGTCGGGCGTGCGCAGGTACTCCACGACCGCAGGCATGCGGTTGACGGTCGTGACGATGCAGCGCCAGTCGTCGTATCCGGGCCCGCCGAACCCACCCGAGACCCAGGCGTCCATCGCGGACTTTGCGGTGACCCAGACGCCGGGGTCAGGAGGCATCGCGAAGCGCAGGTCCTCGCGCATGAGGGACAGGAGCCCATCGAGGTCGTTGCGCTCGTGGGCGTCCACCCACGCCTTCACCGTGGCACGTTCGTCGTCCGACAGCTCGTGCGTAGCGGGGGTGCGCCAGTCGAGTCGGCGGTCGGGCAACTGCTCGCGCATCGTCACGCGCGCCCGCTGCAGGGCGCTGGTCACGGATGCGACGCTGAGTTCGAGCGCGTCGGCAGTCGTCGCCGCAGGCCAGCCGAGGACGTCACGAAGGATCAGCGCCGCCCGCTGGCGCGGCGGCAGGTGCTGGACGGCGACGATGAACGCCAACTCGATCGTCTCCCGCGCCACCGCCGACTCATGCGGGTCCTCGGGAAGCATCCGGTCCGGGTAGGGCTGCAGGTACCGCACCTCCGAGCCAGCGCCCGGCAGCTCGGCAGGCAGGGGCGTGCGATGGTTGCGCTTCTCCAGGAAGTCGAGGCAGGCGTTCGTCGCGATCCGATACAGCCAGGTCCGCAACGCAGCGCGTCCATCGAACGACTCCCGCTTGTTCCACGCTCGCAGGAACGTCTCCTGTGTCAGGTCCTGGGAGTCTTCGTAGTTCGCGAGCATCCGGTAGCAGTGCACCTGCAACGCACGCCGATGGCGCTCGGTCAGGAGCGCGAACTGCGCGGTGTCCTCCGCGCGGACCGCCGCGATGAACGTGGCCTCGTCGGCGCCCTGCAGTCTGGCGTCGGTCATGGTCGTCAATCCTTCCACCGGTGCGAGGGGCTACCAGAACTGACGACGTGGCGGAGGATTTCTGATCGGTGAAGCCGCTGACACCGGGCCGTTCGTCAGGCCGGTGGGTCGGGTCGATCCAGGGGACGTGCTCCGGGTCGGGCACCCCTCGATGTCGAGGTGGGGTCCCGACTGGCGGGCTCGCGTGTCAACTGTCGCGAGTTCGCCCCGTGAGGATGGCTCCGGCCACGATCGGCAGCGGACCCGGCCCGGCCAGCGCCGCATCGTCGGTGCCCACACCGAGATCGAGCTGCTGCTGCCCGCCAGCCAGCCGCTGCCGAGCCGGTGAGCGTCACCCCAGACCGGCCCGCCTGTTCTCCAGGACGGGCTTCGCCGGGTCGAACGCGCTGTTCACCGGCTGCACCTCCTGATGGGGTATCGCCCACGCGCATATGGTTGCGATCATGGTCACCACGGGACGAGGCTCGTGGCCATCGAGGGCCGAGCACAGGGGGCGACAGGGTGATTCGGGAAAACTTCCGCGAGTACTTGGAGCATCTGCTGCGCGAGGGCTTCAGCGTGCGGCACGACGAGCACCTCTCCGACCCGGACTTGATCGACCCGGGCGGCGACCCCGTCGAGACCTGGCGTGAGGACTACCCCTACGACGAGCGGCTCGACCGCGACGTCTACGAGCAGGAGAAGTACCAGCTGCAGGTAGAGCTGCTGAAGTTCCAGTACTGGACTCAGGAAACCGGCGCCAAGCACGTGATCCTCTTCGAGGGCCGCGACGCCGCGGGCAAGGGCGGCACCATCAAGCGGTTCATGGAGCACCTCAACCCCCGCGCCGCGCGCGTGGTCGCGCTGACCAAGCCCACGGAGACCGAGCGCGGCCAGTGGTACTTCCAGCGCTACGTCACCCAGCTGCCGACCGCAGGGGAGATCGTGCTCTTCGACCGGTCCTGGTACAACCGGGCGGGCGTCGAGCGGGTGATGGGCTTCTCCACCGAGCGCGAGTACGAGATCTTCCTAAGGGAGGCTCCGCTCCTCGAGTCGATGCTGAGCGAAAGCGGCTTCTCGCTCACCAAGCTGTGGTTCTCGGTCACCCAGGCCGAACAGCGCACCCGGTTCGCGGTCCGCCAGATCGACCCGGTGCGCCGGTGGAAGCTCTCGGCGATGGACATCGAGTCCTTGGACCGCTGGGACGACTACACCGCCGCCAAGGAGGCGATGATCGAGCACACGGACACCGACCACGCTCCGTGGACCTCGATCAAGAGCAACGACAAGAAGCGCGGCCGCATCGCCGCGATGCGGTTCTTCCTCAACCAGTTCGAGTACGAGGGCAAGGACCCGTCCGTCGTCTATCCCGCGGATCCCCTGCTCGTGCAGCGCGGCCGAGACTCGATCAAGGACTGAACTCACGTTCCGTCCCTGCTGCGCGTCTTCGATGCAGGTCGAGACGACAGGAGGCGATGAACGTGGAAAGCACTGCACGCACGCACACGCGGGTGTCGACGGCGATCGGGGAGCTCACCCTCGTGCGTGACGAGGAGGCCCTGCTCGGCGTGTACTACCGGAACCATTGGGGTCGGCCCGACCCGTCGGCGTTCGGTCCCCGTCGCGACACCGGCTTCGACGAGGCCGTCGCGCAGCTCGATGCGTACCTTGCCGGGCAGCGCACGGCCTTCGACCTGCCGGTACGCCTGGAGGGCGACGAGTTCCAGCAGCGCGTGTGGTGCCGCGTTCAGCGGATGCCGTACGGGGCAACCGTGACCTACGGGGCCCTGGCCCGCGAGCTCGGCGACGGGACGACGGCACAGGAGGTCGGCGCGGCCGTGGGCCGCAACCCGCTGTGCATCGTCGTGCCGTGCCACCGCGTTGTCGGGGCCGCGGGCAAGCTGACCGGCTACGCAGGCGGCCTGGCGCGCAAGCGCTTCCTGCTGGATCTGGAGCAGACCGGCGTGACGGCGGGCGAGAGAATCCGGGCCGTCTGATCTCACGAACCCGCCGGATGGGGCGTCTACCTGACGTGACGAGCAAACCGCCTTTCGCGACGGCCGTCGCGACGCACGGGGCGATGGTGCTGCGCGTGTGCCGCGCACTGCTCGGGCCCGCCGATGCGGACGACGCATGGTCGGAGACGTTCTTGGCGGCGATGCGCGCCTACCCGGACCTGCCCGCCGAAGCCAACATCGAGGCCTGGCTGGTCACGATCGCGCACCGCAAGGCCATCGACGTCATCCGCGCCGCGGGCCGCCGGGCGATCCCGACGGCGCAGGTACCCGACGCGCAGGCCCCACCGCGCTCCGACGGGCCCGACCCTGACCTGGCGGAGGCGGTGGCCCGGCTGCCGACCAAGCAGCGGCAGGCCGTCGTCTACCACTACCTCGCAGGCCTGCCGCACGCCGACGTCGCCGCCATCGTCGGCGGCAGCGCCGATGCTGCTCGACGTGCTGCGGCGGACGGCATCGCCGCACTCCGACGCACCTACCCACCGGTCACCGCCGGGAAGGGAGCCCTCGATGATCACTGACGACAACCTGCTGGACGCGTACCCCGACACGCCCGACGACCTGCTAAGGCTGCGCGCGCGCCTCGCGGCGGACGCGCAGGTCGAGGGCCTCCTGGACGTCGCCTACCGCACGGTCGACAGCCCCGTCGGGCGGCTGCTGCTCGCTGCAACCGAACTCGGGCTGGTGCGGGTGGCCTACGCCCGCGAGGACCACGACACCGTCCTGCAGGCTCTGGCCGACCGGATCAGCCCCCGCATCCTGGCGGCCCCCGCGCGGCTCGACGCCGCGGCGCGGCAGCTGGAGGAGTACTTCGCGGGCGGCCGCCACACGTTCGACCTCCCCTTGGACTGGCAGCTCGCCGCAGGCTTCCGGGCCGCCGTGCTGCACCGGCTGGCCGACATCGGCTACGGGCGCACCGCCAGCTACGCCTCCGTCGCTGCGCTGGCGGGCAGGCCCAGGGCCGTGCGTGCCGTCGGCACCGCCTGCGCGACCAACCCGCTCCCGGTCGTCATCCCCTGCCACCGGGTCGTGCGCTCGGACGGGAGCCTCGGCGGCTACCTGGGTGGGGTCGAGGCGAAGCGCGCCCTCCTCACCTTGGAGAACGCCTGACATCCCGCTTGGCGTGCTTCCCTCGTCCGTCTGGAGAACAAGCAGCTTCGGCCGGCAACACCGGAAACATGGGCGTTGATGCAGGGAGCGCGCCTGCAACCACCGCCCTTCAAGGGCGCACCGTCAATCGCGACCGCAGTTCCCGGCCGATCCGTCAGCGCTGGACACCTGGACGGCCCGGCGCTCGCCCGCGATCAGATCGCCCCCGCTACTTGCCGGGAACCTTGTGCCGTCACGGCGGCAGATCCTCGTCCCGGCACCTGTCGTGGCCGAGGTGGGCTACCTGTTCGGCCGCGCAGGCGGCGCACGTGTCGAGGCCGCGTTCCTGCGCTCGATCGTCGAGCACACACTCAGTGTCGTTGACCTCACCGATGAGGACTACGAGGGGATAGCCGAACTCGTGGAGACCTACGCTGACTTCCCGCTCGGCACGACCGACGCGGCTGTCATCGCCGTCGCTGAGCGCCTCCACATCACGGAAGTCGCCACGCTCGACCACCGCCACTTCCGGGCCGTCCGACCGCGCCACGCAGACGCGCTCACCCTTCTTCCGTGACAAACATCGGTTGGTGGACGGAGATCAACACTTGAGGTTCTGGGAAGATCTAGCCCTGACCGTTCGCGCTGGCCAGGGCTAGTATCGATGGTGCGCGCCCGAAGGGATTCGGCCGGCCGGACCGGTCAGTACTGGTAGGCATGTCCACCAGTTCGTGGATCAGTTCGTGGATCAAGATCAGATCCGCTTGGAGCCGACGCTTCCGCCCGCCCGCACCCACCTGATGAGGTCTCGGCGCGGTCAGCGCTGATCGACGGGCTCGCCGACGATATGCCGACGTGGGACGGTCGTGCTGCCGACCCGTCCGGTGTGCGCGGGCGCCGCGCGGCGAGCGCTACAGGCCTTCGCAGAACGTGCGCAGGTGTCGGTCGAACGTCTGCGCGTCGTCCCAGAAAGGCGCGTGCCCAGCGCCTGGCATCAGGTGGACCTGCGCGTGGGCGATTTCCGCTTTGTGCTGGTCGACGACGGAAGGCTTGACCGCCCCGTCCATGGCGCCGTGGATCACCAAGACGGGTTTGCGGATCGTCGGCAGGAGGTCGTCGTTGTCCACAGTGCGCGAGAGCAGCGCCTGGCGCACGGAGGGCGGCACGGTGAGGTTGTACCCCAACATGGTGTAGAGATCTTCCGGCGACGGTTCCTGGACGAAGCACAGGCGCAGCAATGCGGTGAGGCTGCGGACGCTCTCTTCTGTGTCGCCCGCGAAAAAGCCTGGTACGAGGCCCAAGAACTCCGGAGTGATCACCGAGAGTGCTTCCTCGCTGCCGAGCTTGGTGATGCCGCCGACGATGCCAACCCCGGCGATGGCATCCTCTCCGAATTCCCGGAGGTAGTCGAGGATGACGATCGTCCCGTATGACCAGCCGCACAGGACCGGCTGCTCGAGCGCCAGCTCGCGCAGCACTGCGGCGATGTCCTCGGCCCACAGTGGGCAGTCGGCGTAACCCTCGCGGGGCTTGTCGGACCGACCGTGCCCGCGGAGATCCATTGCCACGAGTCGGTAATCATCCGCCAGATCCGAACACATCTGACGCCGCCAAGCGAGCCAGGACTGCGAAAAGCCGTGGAGGAAGAGAATAGGACGGCCGTTCGGGTTGCCGGTCTCCACGACGTGCAGCCGTGCGCCGCCTCCGCCGGTGATGGTGCGGTGGTCAAGGCCCGGCGTGATCGCTGCCTCATGCTCGGCGGTTGCGATCGGCGAATTCTGAGTGAGCATCGATATTCCCCTTCTTGTGCGGTCTTACGACGTCAATCTGACAGACGATGGCGGGAAAGCCATGCGCACGCGCACGCAGCAACTCACGCATTACTCACGCACTCGGGCGACTGCTACAGTCGGAGCTGCGACGAACCTCGAGCGTCAGGCGGCGTCTGGGGGACGAGGCCGGTGGCCGGTGGGAGATCAAGACGGGAAGTCGGGTTCGGCGACGTCCTCCGCCGCTACCGCATTGCGGGCGGGCTGACCCAGGAGGCGCTCGCCGAGCGGGCTGCGTTGAGCGCGCGGGGAATCTCCGACCTTGAGCGGGCGGCTCGGACACGTCCCTATCCCGCGACCGTCCGCCGCCTGGCCGAGGCGCTCGGCCTCTCGGAAGCCGATCGGCAGGTGCTCGAAACAGCAGCCGCGCCTGCGGCTCGGGTCGACGCTGGGACATCCCGTCCCGCAACCACGAACGTCGGAATACTGCCGACGCCGCTCAGCAGCTTCGTCGGTCGCGAGCACCAGGTCACCGAGGTGCGGCGGGTACTGGCTGCACATCGTCTGGTGACCATGCTCGGTCCCGGTGGCATCGGCAAGACGCGCCTGGCGATCGAGGTGGCCGCTGGGATCGTCGACGATTTCGCGGACGGCGTGGTCTTCGTCCCGCTCGCGAGCGTTCGTGACTCAGGCCTGGTCATCAGTGCACTGGCGGAGGCACTCGGCATTCAGGAGATGGGCAGCCGCCCCCTCGCCGATCGTGTGCGTTCCCGGCTGCAGACGGCGCAGATGCTCGTATTGCTCGACAACTTCGAGCACGTGTTGCGGGCCGCGGAGGCGGTCGGTGCGCTGCTAGCGGACTGCAAGCAGCTGCGCGTGCTCGTCACCAGTCGTGCCCCCTGCGCCTGTCAGGGGAACGCGCGGTCGTCGTCCACCCATTGGCGCTTCCGGACGCCCGTGACCTGCCGCCACCTGAGCTGCTCCCGACCTACGAGGCCGTGCGGCTGTTCATCGAGCGCGGCTCGACCGTGCGCCCGCAGGTGACGCTGACTGCCGACGACGCCACCGCCGTTGCCGAAATATGCATTCGCCTCGATGGGCTGCCCTTGGCCCTGGAGCTGGCCGCGTCCCGTCTGCGGGTGTTGTCGCCAGCGATGCTCCTGAAACGCCTGGAATACGCGTTGCCCCTGCTCGTCGGCGGACCGCGGGACATGCCTGCGCGGCAACGGACACTTACCGCCACTATCGGCTGGAGCCACGATCTCCTCGACGCGGCCGAGCAACGGCTGTTCCGTCGCATCTCTGTGTTTGTCGGAGGCTTCACACTCGACGCGGCCGAAGCCGTCTGCGGCGACATCGACCTCGGTACGGCGGTTCTCGACGGCCTCGAGTCCTTGCTTGAGAAGAGCTTGCTCGGCCACCAGGAAGGAGATCGCGGAACTCCACGGTTTCGCATGCTGGAAACAGTGCGGGAATACGCTGTCGAACAGGCGCGTGCCGCAGGGGAGCTCGATGAGCTCCGCCGCCGTCACGCAACGTACTTTCTGAGCCTCGCCGAGTCGGCGGCGGCCGAGTTCGCCAGGCGTCGATGCACCGGAATGGTTGCAGCGACTCGAGTCCGACCACAATAACCTGCGGGCGTCCCTGAGCTGGGCTCTGGAGGAGCGCGACCTGGAAACCGCGCTGCGTCTGAGTTCGGCCGTCTGGCACTTCTGGTATGCGCGCGGCCATTTGACCGAAGGCAGTCGATGGCTGGAAGAGGCGCTGCGGATAGCGGATGAGGACGGCTCCTTCGCGAGGCACGACGGGCCCGGCTCGGCCGATGCACCCCGCATCGTCAGCGCTCGCGCCAAGGCGCTGACCGGTGCGGGCGTTCTTGCCCATTATCAGGGGCATTACGCGCGGGCCGCCACGCTCTGCGGACAGAGCTTGGCGCTGTGCCGGAAGGTGGACGACCGGCCCGGTATTGCCGCCGCCCTCCACGGCTTGGCGCTCGTCGCGCGGTCCGGAGGGGACTTCGCCACGGCGAGGATCATGTACGAGGAGGCCATGCGCATCCACGAAGCGCTGGCCGACCGCTGGGGACTGAGCTACACGCTGCGATATCTGGCGGTGGTGCTGTGGATGGAAGCGGATTACCCGGCGGCGCGCCGCGTGATCGAGAAGTCGTTGTCGTTGGCCCGTGAAATCGGGGACCGGCAAGGCGTGGCCATCACGCTGACGGTACAAAGCTACGTTGCGTGTTCGCTCGGCGAGCACAAGGCGGCCGAAACAGCGGCCGCCGATTCTTTCGCGCAGCACGAATTGTACGGCGATCGGCGGGGCGCTGCGCAGGCGCAGTGGGCGCTGGGAATGGCCCTCGCCGGACAGCGTCGCTACGCCGACGCCATCGCGCTCCACAAGCGGGCCTTGGCCACCTTCTCCGAGATTGGCGACCGCTACTTCACGGGCATGTGCTTCATAGGACTGGCGCAAGGAGCCGTCTCGGCTGCTCAACCGCGAGATGCCGTGTGCCTGCTCGCCGCTGACGCCGCGATGACCGCAACCATCGGCGCGCCGCGATGGCCCAGCATCAGGCCTTACATTCAGCAGACACTGGACCAAGCCCGAACGAGGCTCGACGAAACGGCGTTCGAGGAGGCGTGGACGACCGGGAAGTCGCTTTCTGTCGAGCAGGCGGCGGCGCTGGCGATGGCCGTGCCCGAACCGCCCCAGCCCGTCGGACGCTCGTCCACGCGTGCCCGCAGCGCATGCCTGCTGACAGCGCGCGAGCTCGACGTCGCACGCCGGATTGCGCACGGGCTGACCAACAAGCAGATCGCCGCCGAGCTGGTCATCGCCGAGGGCACGGCCGACCGCCACGTGGCCAACATCCTCGGCAAGCTCGGCTTCAGCTCCGCGCCCAGGTCGCCGCCTGGGTGGTCGAGCACGCTGCGGGAACCGGTTGGACCACGGCCGCGCCTGCGAGCTGACCCGGTTGCGCATACCTGTCGAGATGTGCCTTTTCCTACATGCGAAACACCCACGCAGCTACCACCCTGATGACTCGCAGGAGGGGAGGCCATGCTGTGACGTCTTCCGATCCGTCGCGGTCCGCACGTGTCGCCGAACGCACGGCCCCAGCCAGGGTTCCAGGCGCGGCGACCTCGACGTTCCCCGTCACCTGGGACGACCCGGGTGAGGCGAGCTACACCTGGACATTCGAACGCATGCACGCCCCGGAGCCGATGACGCTCGCCGACGCCGTGGCGTTCCACTGCGCCTTCGACCACGGTGCCACCGCCGCGGCTCGCGCCTATGGTCTGCCCTTCCGCGCGCTGACGCGCCGCGTCAACACCTACCTGTACCTCGCCCTCGTGCCGACGACGTGGCCCACTGCCCAGGACCCGGCCGGTGCGGATCCGCTAGAGGTGGCGATCGGCCGCCTAGGCGAGCTGTGGGACGACGAGTACCTGCCGGAGATCAAGCGCCACCTCCGGCGCTGGGAGTCGATCAACCCGGCGGACCTGACCTTGCCGCAGCTCGTCGACGCTGTGGAGGCGAGTGTCGACCAGGCACGACGTCTGTATGAGATCCATTTCCTGATCTGGTTTCCCTTCATGTCCGCGATCAGCCTGTTCGACGACTTCTACCGCGACGTCCTCGGCAGCGTCAGCGACTTCGACCCGTACCGCTTGCTGCAAGGCTTCGAGAACATGACCGTGGCGAGTGGACGTGCGCTGTGGCAGCTCAGCCGACAGGCGCTTCAGGCGGGATCCGTCCGCGTAATCCTGGAGCAGGAACCTGCCGATGCCGTCACTGTCGCACTGGCCGCGACGCCCGAAGGACGCCAATTCCTGGATATGCTGCACGAGTACCTCGACGTATGGGGCCAGCGCGGTGACCGCTGGGGCTGGAGCTTCCCCAGCTGGATCGAAGATCCGACGCCGGTTATCAAAACGCTGCGGGACTACGTGCGTCAGCCGGACCGGGATCTCGACGGTGAACTGGCGGCACAAGCCTTGGAGCGCGAGCGACTCGTCGCGCAATCACGCGAGCGGATGTGCAGCCATCCACCCGACGTGAGAGACCGCTTCGAGTTCCTCCTCCAGGCCGCTCAGAAAGCCATCGTGCTCACCGAAGACCACTCGCATTGGATCGATTTCCGCTGCATGTACCACGTGCATCGGATCTCGCTGGAGGTTGGTCGACGCTTCTCGGCGGCTGGTGTCGTCGATCGCCCCGCCGACGTGTTCCTCCTCACGCTGCACGAGCTACGGGAAACGGCACTCGAACTGCCCCGGCTGAACCAGCGCAGCCGGATCGCGGCGCGGCTCGCCGAGATGGAGTACTTCCGACACCTCCCGGTGCCACCCACCCTGGGTGCCCCGCCTCCCGCGGAGGCACCCACCGACCCGGTCTCCGTCGCGCTCGGCAAGTTCTTCGGGCCACCGGCTGTCGTCGGGCCAACGCCGACAGCGGCCGACCACACCGCCATCCGTGGCCGCCGTGGTTCCCCCGGAAAGGCCACAGGTCCTGCGCGCGTGCTTCACTCTCTTGCGGACGCGAGCAGACTGCAGCCCCGCGACGTGCTGGTCGTGGACACGACCGCGCCACCGTGGACCCCGCTGTTCGCCACCGCCGTCGCGGTCGTGTCCGACACCGGCGGCATTCTCAGCCACTGCGCGGTGGTCGCCCGCGAGTACGGCATCCCTGCCGTCGTCGGCACCGGGAACGCGACCTCCCGGATCACCGACGGCCAACTGATCGAGGTCGACGGCGACGCCGGGATCGTCCGCCTGCTGCCGTAGACCACGACGATCAACGACCGGCACAGCCACGCGGACGGCCCACATGTGGGCTCCGCGAGTTGCGTGCGACTCATCGCGATGAGGACCTCCGACAACCCGGCGAACAACTGCGGAAGACCCAACGCTGGTCGCCGCTAGGCACCATCCGGCTCGTCGTGCCGTGGCCACGACCGTCCAGTGGT
>CAVTOL010000013.1:0-42789 GCA_963736375.1 uncultured Actinomycetota bacterium | reverse complement strand
CGTGCCCGAGTTCGCGCCGCTGCTGCGCGGCCTGGCGACCCGGGTCGGCGGGGTCGGCGGGTGCGTGTTCACCATGGACGCCGCGCACACCGTCCGCTCCCACGCCCGCTGATCACCTAGGAGTTGTTCGCGCACTACGTGATGATCGTGAAGCAGAACACGCGCGCGCTCTTCGCCAAGATCGACGCCCTGGACTGGACGAACGCCCCGATCGCCCACGAAACCCTCGACGTCGGGCACGGACGGCGCGACAAGCGCACCCTCCGGGTCCTGCGACGCCCCCGCAGACCTCGGGTTCCCCGGTGCGGCGCAGGTGTTCCTGATCGAGCGCTACACCACCCGCACCATCCGCAAACGCCCCAAAGGCTCCCGCCGCTACAAGAAGACGCAGGTCCGCACCGCGGTGGCCGTCCTCGGCGTGACCAGCCTCTCGGCCCGCGAGGCCGGACCCGAGCACCTGGCCGGCTATGTCCGCGGACAGTGGACCATCGAAAACAAGATCCACTGGGTGCGTTCTCCCGGGGTCGGTGACCCGTTGTGTGATGTCGCCCGACCTGGGTGATGTTGCCGGGGGTGCGGCGGTTCTCCGGGGGTGTGCTGCTCGTGGCTGGTAGTCGTTGCCGACTATCGAAGCGAGAGCGAGATGAGGATGCGGGCGTTCCCGGTCAGGCTGCCGTCTGGGCAGCGGTACTGGACGGTGCTGGATGAGGACCTGCAGGTCGTGCCGGTTGCCGACGGGTTCTTGCGGCATCAGCGGTTCGGCCGTGACGGCGCGGAGTCCACGACGAAGGCGTACGCGCACGCGATCGCGTTGTTCCTGCGCTGGTGCGTCCGGACCGGCCGGGACTGGCAGGCCGGCGTGCAGCGGCTGGGGTTGTTCATGACGTGGCTGGCCCACGCCGGCCCTGACGCGTCGGCCGCCGAGCCCGGTGATGCCAGTTCGGGGGTGGTGCTCGCCGGGCCGGGCGCGGCGCCGGCGCGTGGCGCCCGGCGGATCAACGGGGTGCTGTGCGCGGTGCGGGGCATGGTGGTGCACGCGGTCGCGGAAGGCCAGGCCCCGGAGGGGTTGGTGGCGCTGTTGTACGAGGTCGCCGACGATCGGGACTTGCCCGAGCAGGCCCGTGGTGAGGACGGGCGGATGGCGTGGCGGTTGCGGGCCCGGCACCGGCTGCGCGAACCTGAGACTGCGGTGGATCGGGCCGGCGACGAGCAGATCGTGGCGCTGCTGCGGGCGTGCCGGTCGGCCCGAGACCGGCTGATCGTGTTGTTGATGGCGCGGGCCGGGCTGCGGCGCGGGGAGGTGTGCGGGCTGCGTCGCAGCGATGTGCACCTGCTGGCCGACGCGCGGATGCTGGGCTGTGAGATCACCCGGGCGCATCTGCACGTAGTGCGCCGGGAGGACAACCCGAACGGGGCGTGGGCGAAGGCCCGCCGGCAGCGGGTGGTGCCGCTGGATTTCCTGGTCGTGCGCGCGTTCGACACCTACGAGTTCGAACGGATGCGGGTGCCGCAGGCCGCGGGCGGTGACTTCGTGCTGGTCAATCTGGTTCGCGGCCAGCTCGGGGCGCCGATGCGGCCGGACGCTGTCGGGGAGCTGCTGGCGGCGGCCTCCCGACGGGCAGGGATCGATCCGCCGATCCGGCCGCACCAGCTCAGGCATGCGGCGGGCAGCAATCTCGCCGACGCGGGTGTGGGGATCGACGTGATCGCCGATCTCCTCGGTCACCGCTCGGTGTCCTCCTCGCAGGTCTACCTGCACCCGGACCCGTCCCGGCTGCGGGCCGCGGTCGATGCGGTGCCCAGTCCCCGGGAGCAGGCGGGGGTCGTGCGGTGACCACGGCGATCACCCGATGCCCGGCCGACGCCGCCGGGGTGGAGTTCCCGCGTGTGCTGGCGGGTGTCCCGCTGAGCGGGCAGGCCGCGGTGCTGGCGGCCCGTCTCGACCCGGAGTTCCTGGCCGAGACGGGGTGGGACCCGATCGCGCGGGTGTGGGCGCCGCCGGTCGAGCACCAGCTTCTGGGCCGCAACGTGTGTCGGGCGCCGGGCTGCCAGGTCACCTCCAACGAGACCAACCGGATCTGCCTGGGATGCCGCAGGCGGCTGCAGCGGCATGGTCTGGCCCTGGACGAGATCGATAGGTTGCCGCCGCCGCGGCGGCGGGCGTGGACTCGGCCCGGGGACGGCACGTGCACGATCACCGGCTGCCCGCGTCCCTGGGTGAACGCCGAGCATCGGTTGTGCCGTGAGCATCGCGGCCAGCAGCAGGCCACAGCGTTGAGCGTGGCCGAGTTCGCCGCGCACCCGGACGTCGGGCCGCTGGACAGTCTGGGCGGGTGCGCGGTCGCTGCCTGCGACCGTCAGCTCGCCGCCGCCGGCGACGTCTATTGCGACAGTCACTTGACGCGGCGCCGCCGCGCCCGCCGGGCCGGCGATGTGGTGGACGAAACGCGGTGGCGGGCCACCGAGTCACCGATCACCCACACCGGCCGCACCCTGTTGACGGGCCTGCCGCCGCTGGTGGTGGCGCAGGTGCTGTTCGGGGTGGCCCAGCGCGCCGCCGAGGACATCAAGTCCCCGGATGCGCTGCTGCGATGGGTTGTCGACGAGCTTCGCCGCCAGCAGGTGGACACCGTCGCCGATGCCGTCTGCCCACCGCAGGCGGGTGACTATCGTCGCGGGCTGTTGAACTCGCTGCGCAAGTACGCCCGCCGCGGGCTGCAAAGCCCCGACACCGAGGTCGACAAGGACGTGTGGGACATGACCGCGTTCGGGCATCGCGGCAGGTTGTCGTTCACCGCGATCAGCCAGCCGTGGTTGCGAACGGCGGGCAAGGTGTGGGCCAGCCACGACCTGCCCCGGCGGCGCGGAACCCACGGCGGCGAGAAGACCCGCCACCACATCACCAGCCTCGCGCTGTTGTCGGAGTCCCTGCGCGCCCGCCCCGACGCCGGCGCTGACCCGGCCACGCTGGGCCGCCGCGACATCGAGGCGTTCCTCGCGCGACTGTCCTACCTGGAGTCCACCGGGAAGATCAGCGACTTGACCCGCCACATGGGCTGCCTCGAGGTCCGCGCTGTCCTGTCCCAACTGCGCCCCCTGGGATTGACCGTCCCCGGCGGCCCGGCCGCCGGGCTCAGCGAGCTGTTCGGGCTGCGCCGCGACGACATCCCCGCCCGCCCCGAACCGGCCGAACCAGGCCGGGACCTACCCCCGGAGATCATCCAGCAACTGTGTGAACACCTCGACCAGATCAGCTCGCCCGAGGTCCGCACCGCGGTGGAGATCGCCATCGACACCGGCCGACGGCCCGAGGAGATCTGCGCCCTGCCCTACGACTGCCTCGCCCGCGACAAAGACGATCAGCCCGTGCTCGTCTACGACAACCACAAGGCCAACCGGCTCGGCCGGCGGTTGCCAATCAGCAACAAGACCGCCGAAGTGATCACCGTCCAGCAGCAGCGAGTGCGCCGCCGCTTCCCCGACGCTCCGATCCGCACGCTCACGCTGCTGCCCGCGCACTGGCGCAACCCCCACGGTCGGCGAGCCATGACCGTGGCCAACCTGGAAGTTCGGCACCGGGAATGGGTCGCCGGCCTGCCCACGCTGCGCACCCGCGACGGCGGCGAGTTCGACAAGACCCGGGCGGTGCTCTACGCCTACCGGCACACCTACGCCCAGCGGCACGCGGACGCCGGCGTCGCGATCGACGTGCTCGCCGAACTCCTCGACCACCGCAACCTCAACATCACCAAGAAGTGCTACTACCGGGTGGGAGACGAGCGCCGCCGCGCCGCCGTCGACTCGGTCACCAGCGTCAGTTTCGACCGGCACGGCAACCGGCTCTGGCGTGAGGCCCACGCCCTGGTGGACTCCGAGCACACCCGCTACGCGATCGGGGAGGTCGCCGTCCCCTACGGCCGCTGCAGCGAGCCGTCCAACGTCCAAGCCGGCGGCGGTTCCTGCCCGATCCGGTTCCGCTGCGCCGGCTGCGACCACTTCCGCACCGACGTCTCCTACCTTCCCGACCTGCAGGCCTACCTCGATGACCTGCTGCGCACCCGGGAACGACTCTCCGCCGCCCTCGACGGTGTCGACGCCTGGGCCCGCGCCGACGCCACCCCCACCGAGGAGGAGATCACCCGGATCCGGCGGCTGATCACCCGCATCAAGGGCGAGATCGCCCAACTCGGCCAGAGCGAACGAGCCCAGATCGACCACGCCGTCGCCGTGGTCCGTCGTCACCGCGCCACGCACACCCTCACGCTCGGCATGCCCACCATCGGCACCCCCGCGCCCACCCCAACGACTGCGGCCGCAACGGAGACCATCGCATGACAATCGAGGCCGGCAGCACGAAGACCCGAACGATGCGCGACGGCCGCCACGCCGACAGCATGCGCCGCCGTCAGCGCGTCCTCACCGCGCTCGACCGCGCGGTCGCCGACGGCGCAGAGCTCGGCGTGTCCACCGTCGCCCGCGCCGCCGGAGTGGACCGCAGCTTCCTCTACCGGCACCGCGACCTGTTGGAGAGGATCCACGCCTTGGCCGCCGAGCCACCCACCCCTGGGGCCGGATCGGCGGTCACCCGCGCCTCGCTGCAGGCCGACCTGCTCGCCGCGCACGAACGCGCCCACCGCCTCAACACCCGCATCCACCAACTCGAGCAACGACTCTCCGCAGCGCTCGGCGAGCACGCCTGGCGCGAGTCCGGACTCGGCACACCGCCCGACATCGACACGCTCAACCAGCGGATCGCCACCCTCGAGCAGCAGGTCATCGACCTGCAGCTGCAACTCGGCGAACGCGACGACGACCTAGCCGCCGCACGCGCCACCAACCGCGAACTCATGGCCCGCCTCAACGCACCAACCACGAAGAGATGAACGTCCCAACAGCCACTTGCACCACACCTGTTGCACCAGTAACGTCCCGGCCATCAGCTATCTGAGCTGCGCAAACGCGAGGAATCCGCCTCCACTACAAGGCGTCGACCGCGGAGAATGTGCGTGATGTCACGTTCCGTGAAGATGCCTCGCAAGTCCGGAAAGGCCTCAGGTTTCGAGTGATGGCTACGCTTCGTAACCTGACGATCGGTCTCCTCCGACAAGCCGGCTACACCCGCATCGCCGCCACCATACGGAAGATCCGTAACGACCCGCTTCTGCTACTCACCATCCTCGGCCTGCAGCAACGTCCCGAAACCCGCTCATGACCAGCAGAAACGACTTTGCGCGTCGCCCTGCGCCAACGGCGGGAGTGGTTGTCCAGACCCTTTCACGCCGGGCATCAACCCAGCGACTCGAGCACGTCGGCCGCCCGCGTGCTTGCGACCTGCCGTCCGAGATACACATCCGTCGTCATCGACGGCTTGGCGTGACCAAGCTGGTCAGCGATCTCACGGGCGGAAAGCCCCGCATCGTCGAGCAGGGTGGCCGTCGTCTTGCGTAGCGCATGACTGGTGATCGATGCGAACCCCGCCGTCGTTGAACGCCTCACGGAGGTGAGATTGGGTGTTCGACCGGTCTCGCAAACCTCCCAGCGGCGCGGGGAACACAGGCACCGCATCGACCTGAACGTTCCTGGCCGCCGCCCGACGACGGACGCGCAGCATCTCGACAATCCACCCCGGCAGTCGCAGGACTCGGTTGCTGGTCGTCGTCTTGGTCGTCGAGATGACCAGCCCCTTGCCCGGGAGGCGAACGACGGTACCCGTGATCGAGACGAGTTGACGATCGAAGTCCACATCAGACCAGCGCAGGGCGCACACCTCACCGATGCGGGCACCCGTGGCGAGCATGAACGCCACCAAGTCCACCAAGTCCCGACTGATAGCTCTGTCGTCGTAAGTGAGCAACGCCAGGAGCTGCCGGGCCTCGGCCCCGCTGAGCGCCGTCGGCGCCTTCCGACGGCCGTTCCTTATCCGTCCGGCGTCGCGCACCGGATTCCGGTCAAGAGCGTCGTTGCGGGCTGCGAGACCGGCCATGCCCGAGAGCACGGAACGGACCGTCCGCGCTGCGGCAGCCCCATGCTTCGCGGTCACGGCCGTCAGGTGACGGTCGATCGTTCCCGGCGTCAACTCGCGGACTCTCAACTCACCCAGAGCCGGGATGATCTGCCGGTCAAGGCGATAGCGGTATTGGACCAGGGTTGACGGAGACCGATCGCCGGACGACACCTCGCGGAACCAGGCGTCCGCCAGCGCGACAACCCGCATGTCAGGTCTGATCTCCGAACCGTTGTCGTAGCGAGCACGATCGCGCACAGCCTCGGCAAGAGCCCGCTCGGCCTTCGCCTTCGTCGGGGCATGGCGCTGGATCTCGCGCGTCACACCGTCGTAGTCGCGATAGGCCGTCCGCGCTCGCCACCCAGCCGGGGTGCGATACGTCCTCACGCTGCCGCTGGTGCCGAGACAGAGAGGTGGCCGGGCCATGACATCGATTCTGCGCTCAGTCCCGGAAAACTCCCGGATAACAGCGCCGAACCACGCGAACGGACGAGTGGCGTCGGGGACATCGCCTCTTGCCCACCTACCACGTCAACGCAGTGTATTGATCACTGATGAGCAGTCTCGATCACTGTTAGGAACTACATAATTTGTACTCAGCGGGTTGGGGGTTCGATTCCCTCGCGGCGTACAGGTTGTGCAGGTCCATGAAGGAGCCGGGCGAGCCTGCGCCCTCTATTTGATCTTCTCTGGCCGCGGTGGGTACGCCGGGATAGCGTCGTTACCCAGGGTTTGGCCCGTAGCGCCGACCGCGTAGCGGCCGGAGGTCAGGACGTCAACACGCGCTAAGGGGCCGATGGGTGCCGCGCCGGTCCTGACCTTTGAGACGAATCGGACAGCCCGTCAGGATGCGCCGCACCCGGCGCCGGTGTCCGAGCTGCTGAGGGTGCAGCGGAACAGCGCCCAGAGACGTCCCGACAGGGGCGGGCGCAGGCATGCCGGTTCATGTCGTGTGCGCCCGATCGACCAGCGCTCCAACGGCGTATCCGTGATGTCGCGTGCGCGGTCGGGCGGCTCGGTGGGGTCACAGCATCGTCACCTGTCAGACCCTGTTCACGGCTTGCCAGATCCGAGTCGGCTCACCGAGCGGATCCGAGGTCCGACCCCGATAGCCAGCCGACCTGGCGGCAACGTGACATGACGTCGTGAGCGCCGCGGGAGGCGCTCGCGGACAGCCGGAGTCCGCCCGCGGTCCGCTGTTCGGAGTTGACGCAACTTAGCGGTTGCTATAAAGTAGCAACATTTCAGTTGCCATAACGGGACGACAAGGAGATCGTCATGACCGACGCCACGAGCCTGCCGACGGCCGTCGACCGCGCCACCTTCAATGCCGAACTGGACAAGCTGCGCGTGCAGGAGAAGGCGCACACCAGGGAGGGCGATGCGATCGCCGCGGCCCGGCGCCGCCTCCCCATGGTCGAAGTCGACGGCACCACCACGCTGATCGGGCCCGACGGGCCGCTCACCCTGCTCGACGCGTTCGAGGGGCGCCAGCAGCTTCTCGCCTACTACTACATGTGGTACCCGGGCAATCCGGCGCCTGAGCAGTGCGAAGGCTGCACGTGGTGCAACACGCACGTCGCAGAGCTGGCCTACTTGCATTCGCGCGACATCACGTACGCGGTCTTCTGCCAGGGTCCTTACGACGAAAGCAGGCGCTATGCGGATTTCATGGGCTGGACCATGCCGTGGTACTCGGCCCAAGCGTCGCTCGATGTGCTGCTCGAGGGGCGTCAGATCGGTCTGATGCACCTCGTGAGCTACATTCGCGACGGCGATCGCGTTTTCGAGACCTACTGGACGAACCGCCGCGGCGTCGAGGAGATGGACAACAGCTACGCGCTGATGGACCTCACCGCGTACGGACGCCAGGAGCCGTGGGAGGACTCGCCCGACGGGTGGCCACAGGGCATGGACGGCTACGTACGCCTCAACGGGCGGCCCATCGCCCAATGGTCACGGCTTGAGGCAGGCCGCTCCGACGATCTGACCGGGGGCAAGACCCGATGACCACCACTGCGGCTACCCGCCCGACCAGGCGTGCCGCGTTGACCGACCGGACGTTCATCGGGCACTACCTGCAGATGGTCGTCGCGATGGCAATCGGCATGGTCGTACTCGGACCCTTGTCGATGCGCGTCGTCCATCACTCCGGAGCTGAGGGAGAAATGCTGCTGATGGCCACCACGATGGTGGTCGGGGCGGTGACCTGGATGATCTGCAGGCGACATACCTGGGCCGCAATCCTCGAAATGGCCGCCGTGATGTACGCATCGGTCGCAGCGCTCTTCCCGTTCTACTGGCTGGGGATGTTGAGCCCGCGAGCGCTGATGGTCCTCGGTCACCTCGTCATGTTCGTGGGGATGGCCGTCGCGATGTTGCGAAGACGGCGCTCGTCGGCAACACGAGCCGATCACCGGTGCGGCCCTCGCAGCTCGTGAAGGCCTGCCGCCGCCCGCCCTGCCGGGCGGCGGCAGGCGGAATGTCCGAAATATCGGATCGGCGTGTGATCGTGCCACCATGCAAGACGTGACGCGTTTGGTGGAACGCGGCGCCCAGATCGAAGCGCTGCGCGTGGCCGCGGCACGGGTGGCGCCCGGAGCGGGTGCGGTGCCCTCGTCACCGGTGAGGCCGGGATCGGGAAGACCGCGCTGGTACGCACTTTCCGCGACCGCCTGCCGCCCCGGTGGGCGGTGCTGACCGGCGGCTGCGACGACCTGCTGACCCCTCGCCCGCTCGGCCCGCTCCGCGACATCGCCAGGGACGGCGAGCAGGCGCTCCGGGCCGCGCTCGCCGGTGGCTCGCGCGAGGATGTGCTGGACGCGTTGCTCGCCTGCCTGGCGGGCGACCGCCCGGCCCTCCTGCTGATCGAGGACGTGCACTGGGCCGACGACGCGACGCTCGACGTGCTGCGCCAACTCACCCGACGGCTGGACCGCGTGCACGCTTTCGTCGTCCTCACCTACCGCCCTGACGACGTCGGGTCGGGACATCCCCTGCAAGCGCTGCTCGGCGACGTGTCCCGCGCCGGGGCGGCCCGCATTCCCCTGCCGCGTCTCACGTCGGCGGGAATCGCCGCGCTCGACGGCACGGTCGACGCCGAGTCCCTACTGGCGAGCACCAGCGGGAACCCGTTCTTCGTCACCGAGGTGCTCGCAGCGCCCGCTGCGGAAGTGCCCGCCACGGTCGTGGACGCCGTGCTGGCCCGACTGCAGCAGCTCGATCCCGCCGAACAGCGGGCGCTCGAGCAGCTCGCCGTCGTTCCGACGCCCGCAGACCTCGAGCTCGCCACGGCGCTCCTCGGCGGCCTCGAGGCGCTCGCCGAACCGGAGCGGCGCGGCATCGTGACGGTGGTCGACGGCACGATCGCGTTCCGGCACGAGCTGGCGCGACGCGCTGTCGAGCGGAGCCTTCCGCTGATCCGACGGATCGAGCTCAATCGAGCGGCGGTGGCGGTGCTCAGCAACCGCGACGGGGCTGACCTCTCGCTGCTCGTCCACCACGCCACCCAGGCAGGCGACCTGGCGACGATCCTTTCGGCAGGCCCTGCCGCGGCGCGCGAGGCCGCGAAGGCCGCAGCCCACCGGCAGGCGCTCGCGCACTACGCGGCGGTGCTGCGGCACGCCGATCGCCTGTCGGTGGCCGAACGCGCGCCGCTGTTGGAGGAGTACGCCCCCGAGCTGTACATCGCGCACCGGTTCGTTGACAGCGCTCGCGCAGCGGCCGAAGCGGTCGCGCTGCGCCGCGAGCTCGGCGACGACGTCGCGCTCGTCCGGTCGCTCGTCGAGCTGTCGCGCCGCCGATGGATGGCCGGGGAGCGCCAGGGCGCGCAAGCAGCGGTCGACGAGGCCGAGCTCGTCGCGGAACGCAGCGGCGACGCGGACTCCCTCGCGCACGTCGGCACGCATCGACTGTCCTGCTCGTGCTCGATCGACCGGCCTCCGAGGCGCTGGACGCGGTGCCGGAGGCGATCGCCAGGGCCCGCGCGGCCTGCCGGAACGACCTGCTCGCGCTGTTCCTCAACTACCGCGGCTGCGCACAGGTGCTGCGCGGCGACGACGGCGGGCTGGCGGCGCTGCGGGAGAGCCTTGCGCTCGCGCTCCAGATGGGCGACGAAGTGCTCGCCGCGCGCGCCTACGTCAACCTCGGCTACTCCCTGTACCTCCTGACCCGCCACGACGAGGTCGACGAGGTGCTCGAGGAAGGACTGGCCCTTTGCCGGGTCCGGGATCTCACCGCGCACGCGTTCACCATGCGCTGCACGCGGGCCGAAACCCTGCTGCTGCGCGGGCGCTACGCGGAGGCCGAGGCCCTGCTTGACGCGCTGCACGTCGACCTCGACGGCCCCAGCAGGCTCGACATCGTGCCGCGCCGCGCGTCCGGCGTGCTCTTGGCCCGGCGTGGCCTGCCGGGCGCCGAGGGCTGGCTCGCGCCGATGCTTGACGAGGCGCTGGACAACGCACGCAGGCCACCGGAGGCCGTCACCTCCCGGGAAGTGGGCGAGCGGCCGCGGTGGTGGAGTGGTGCTGGCTTGACGGCCGCGCCGAAGACTGCCGCCCCCTCGCCGAGGCGCTCCTGGCGCGCACGGAGGTGCAGCCGCTCGACCTGGACGCGGCCGAGCGAGCTCGGCGTCACGACCCGGAGGGAGGCGGCGCGCCGGGCGCGGGAGATGCGGCACGGGTGATGGTGGCTACCGCAGCGTCCGACGGCGGGCGCGGCGGGCCTTGAGCGCCAGGTGCAGCTCCAGCCGCACGAGGCCGTCGGCGAGGTCGACGCCTGCGAGCCGGGCGATGCGGTCGAGGCGGTAGTAGAGGCTGCTGCGGTGCAGGTTCAGACGAAGCGCCACGGCTTGTACGTCGCCTGCGAGATCGAGGAACGTCTCCAGGGTCGTGAGCAGCATCGGCGCCGAGGCACCGGCGTCGTCCAGCGGGCGCAGGGCGTGATCGGAGGGGCGTGGTGTGGCGAGCAGGGTGCGGTAGGCGCCGAGCTGGGCCCAGCTCGTAGGCCGGGGCAGGGCCGGATCGAGGGTGGCCAACTCTGCGGCGGCGAGCGCCTGCCTGCGTGCTTCGCGCACGGCGCGCAGGCCGAGCGGCGCCGGATCGCCGACGCCGAGCGTGAACGTGTGGAGACAGCGCGCCACGGTCTGCTCGATCTCGGCGAGCATCGGGGCCGGGTCGGCTGCGCGCCGGTGGTGCAGCACGACCAGCGCGTAGGTCATCGACGCGCAGGCGCCGACGTAGGCAGGGGCCGACCGCAGGGTCGGGGTGAGCGAGCCGGTCAACGCGCTGAACTCCGACGGCCGGAACGGGCGGACGCCGTCGCCGGATCTCGTCGCGACCACCGCGACCACCTGCACGACACCCTCGACGATGCCCGGCACCATCACCGCGAGTTGGTCCAGAGCCTCGGCGTGGCCCTCGTCGAACAGGCGTCGCACGAGCCGGTCGGTCGTGCGCCCGGGAGCCGACGAGGGGGCAGGCGCGTCCAGCTGCGCGGCGAGGATGTCGGCGCCGCGGAGAACGGTCTGCTGCTCGTCGGCGCCGAGCGCGCCGTCGGTGTGCAGCATCCACAGGAAGCCGAGCGTGCGCCCGTCGTGCCGCAGCGGCACGCACAGGCGGGCCGACATCCCGAGCTCGGGGTTGGC
Organism: uncultured Actinomycetota bacterium; assembly: GCA_963736375.1. Classification (GTDB taxonomy): domain Bacteria; phylum Actinomycetota; class Actinomycetes; order Mycobacteriales; family Pseudonocardiaceae; genus Pseudonocardia. Next base: position 31,141 of record CAVTOL010000013.1, on the reverse strand, counting down.
GGGCACGGCGACCGGGCCGGTCGGGTCCGGACCGACGTGTCGTTCCTCCCAGGCCCGCCGCTCCGGAGTGACGTGTCGCAGCAGGATGGAGGCGATCCGCGCCTGGTCTGTGTCGTCGCCCTGGGTGCTGTGCACGAGAAGCTCGCCGTCGAGGCCGTCGACGGTGAGGCTGCGGCCGAGCCGGATCGCGAGCGCGTCGAGCTCCTCCTGGAGCCGATCCGCCATTCCGACAAGTGTAGGAGAACGCGGGCCGAAGTCCGAGCGTTCGGCCGGTGCGGCGGCGTCGCGATCGCCTTAGTGTCTCGCCATGCGCGGGAGGACATCGGTGTGATCAGCGTCTTCGATCTGTTCTCGATCGGGATCGGCCCGTCGAGCTCGCACACGGTCGGCCCGATGCGGGCGGCGAACCGCTTCGCGGACCTGCTCGACGAGCGGCACGTCCTCGGTCGGGTCGCAGGCCTGCGCGTCGAGCTCTACGGCTCGCTCGGCGCGACCGGTCCCGGCCACGGCACGCCCGACGCCGTCGTCCTCGGGCTGGAGGGGCATCGCCCGGAGACCGTCGATCCGGAGCAGGCCGTCCGCCGTCGCCTGCAGATCCGCGACGACGGCAAGGTGCTGCTCGCAGGCAGGCACCCGGTGGCTATCGGCGACGACGCCATCGCGCTGCTCCCCCGTGTCGTCGACCCCCGCCACACCAACTCGCTCCGATTCACGGCCACCGACGCCGACACCCGAGTGCTCGCCGAGAAGACCTACTACTCGGTCGGCGGTGGCTTTGTGCTGGCCGAGGACGAGGCGGACCCCGCGCAGGCCGCCGTCGCGGTGCCGCATCCCTTCGAGACCGCCGACGAGCTGCTCGAACGATGCGCCGCGACGGGAGCGACCATCGCCGAGCTCATGCTCGCCAACGAGATGGTCGTCCGCGACGAGCCGGAGATACGCGCCCGCCTTCTGGAGATCTGGCGGGTCATGCGGGAGTGCATCGACGCAGGCTGCCGCACCGACGGCACCCTTCCCGGAGGCCTGCGCGTCCGGCGCCGCGCCGCGGCCTTGCATCGACGCCTGATCGCGCACGGCGCTCCCGGCGATCATGCCCGCGCCATGGACTGGCTCAACCTGGCGGCTATGGCGGTCAACGAGCAGAACGCGGCGGGCGGGCGGATCGTCACCGCGCCGACCAACGGCGCTGCGGGCATCGTGCCCGCCGTGCTCTTCTACGCCCTGCACTACCTGCCGGATCTCGGCGATCCCGAGCGCGTCGACGACGCCGTGGTCACCTACCTGCTCACCGCCGCCGCAGTCGCGATCCTGTTCAAGCGCCGCGCCTCCATCTCGGGCGCCGAGGTGGGGTGCCAGGGCGAGGTGGGGTCGGCGTGCTCCATGGCCGCCGCGGGCATCACCGCGCTGCTGGGCGGCACACCGGCCCATGTCGAGAACGCGGCCGAGATCGCGATCGAGCACAACCTCGGGCTGACCTGCGACCCGGTGGGCGGCCTCGTTCAGATCCCCTGCATCGAGCGCAACGCGATGGCGTCGGTGAAAGCCGTCAACGCCGCTTCGCTGGCGATGCACGGCGACGGCACCCACCGGGTGAGCCTCGACCAGGCCATCGAGACGATGCGTCAGACGGGCCGGGACATGCTCGACAAGTACAAGGAGACGTCGACCGGCGGCCTGGCCGTCAACGTTGTGGAATGCTGATCTCGTTGTCGTAGCGCCAGTTGCCGTCGCCGACCAGCTCCAGCTGTCGGGCGTGGAAGCGCGCCAGCGTGCTGCGGTGGCCCACGCTGACGATCACGGCGTCGGGCAGCTCGGTGCGCAGCAGCGTGTACAGGTCCGCCTCCATGCCCTCGTCGACGGCGGAGGTGGCCTCGTCGAGGAACACCACCTTCGGCCGGGCGAGCAGCACCCTGGCGAAGCTCACGCGCTGCTGCTCACCCGGTGAGAGCCTGCGGCTCCAGTCCGTCTCCTCGTCGAGCCGGTCGGCGAGGTACGGGAGCTGCACCTGGTCGAGCACGGCCGCTGCTCGGTCGTCGTCGAGGGTGTCGCCCATGTCGGGGTAGGTCAGCGCCGCCCGCATGGTGCCCAGTGGGACGTAGGGTTGCTGGGCGAGGAAGAACGCGTCCCGCCCGAGGGGTCGGCGCACCGTGCCCACGGCGAACGGCCAGAGGTCCGCGAGGCTGCGCAGCAGCGTGGTCTTCCCGCTCCCGGACGCCCCGGTCACCAGCAGTGCGTCGCCCGTCTCGACGTCGACGGTGAGGTCGTCGATCAGCGTCCGGTCGTCGGGCAGTCGGACGGTGAGCCCCTCGACGGCGAGCCCTTCGCCCTCCGTCAGCTCCACCGAAGGGAGCTCGCGCGCCTCGGCGTCGGTGTCGAGCAGACCGTTGAGCCGGATGAGGGTCGCGCGGTAGGAGGCGAACTGGTCGTAGGCGAGGCGGAAGAACGACAGCGCGCTCTGCACCTGGTCGAACACCTGCGCCGTCTGCTGGATGTCACCGAGGCTGATCTGGCCCGCGAAGAACCGGGGCGCCTGCAGGACCAGCGGGATGATCTGCGAATACTGCGTGATCACCACGTTGAAGCCCTGGAACTTCAGCGACCGGAAGACGATGGCCCACGCGTTGGCGATCACCGCCCGGAACCGCCGGGACAGGATCCCGCGCTCCACCTCCTCGCCCTGGAACATCGCCACGCTCTCCGAGCTGTCCCGCAGGCGCACGAGCGCGTAGCGGAACGAGGCGTTGAGGGCCTCGCTCAGGAAGTTCAGCTGGATCAGCGGCCGACCGATGCGGAACGCGATCACGCTGGCCACGATGATGTAGAGGTAGGCGGCGAACGTCATCGCTCGCGGGATCTCGATCCCGAACACCGGAAGCGGTCCCGACAGGGTCCAGAGGATCACGGTGAACGACACCAACGAGACCATCGAGCTGATCGCGCCGATCCCGAGCGAGAGCGAGTCGCCGGTGAAGGAGGCGACATCCTCCTGGATGCGCTGGTCGGGATTGTCGATCGGGGTCGCGGTGAACCGAGCGCGGTGGTAGGCGCGGCCGTCGAGCCAGTCGCCGACGATCCGGTCGTTCAGCCAGACCCGCCAGCGCAGGATGAGCCGCTGCTGCATGTAGAAGGCGAGCAGCGCCTGGGTCAGCGCGACCACCGAGAGGATCGCGAAGATCAGGATGTAGCGCCCGAAGCCCGCCGCGTCACCGTTCTGCAGCGCGGTGTAGAGGCCGTTGACGATGTAGGAGTTGACCACCTGCACGCGCACCGCCGCGATCGCCAGCGCGAGCACGGCGAGCAGCGTCCACAGCGGCCCCCACCCTTGGCCGCCCCGTGGCGCGAAGTAGGGATACGCGAGGCGGCGGAACTGGCGGCCCCACTGGGTCAGGCGAACCACCAGGACCAGCGCGATGGCCGACCCGAGCACGGCCAGCACCGTGACCACGGCGATCCAGACGAGACTATTGAGCCACTCGGTCGACCAGTCCACCGTCACGCCGCGCGAGCCTAGGCGGTCTCGTGTGAGGCCCCGGCGATGGGCGTCAGCGCGCCGCCCGCACCTGGGCGCGAGCCACGCGGACGGCGGCGCCGAGCGTCGCGATGTCGTAGGCGCCGTGCTGGCGCAGGCCGTTGACGAAGAACGTCGGCGTACCCGAGACGCCGCTCAGGTCGGCCGACTCGACGTCCTGCGCCACCCGTGTCTCGTGGACGTGCCGCCGCATCTCGTTGCGGAAGCGTTCCATGTCGAGGCCGAGCTCCTCGGCGTAGCGGGCCACGTCGACAGGACGAAGCTCGTCCTGGTGCGTGAGCAGGACGTCGTGCATCTCCCAGAACGCGCCCTGGGCGGCGGCGGCCTCGGCGGCCTCGGCGGCGTACTGGGCGCGCGGGTGGACGTCGGTGAGCGGCAGGTGTCGCCAGACGTAGCGAACGTGCACGTCGGTGAGGAGCTCGCGGACGACCGGTTCGGCCTGTCCGCAGTATGGGCACTCGAAATCGCCGAACTCGATCACGGTGATCGGTGCGTTGATCGGCCCGCGGATGTGGTCGTGCTCGAGGTCGACCTCCGGCACGAGGTCCTGGATGTACGTCGTGTTGCCGATCAGCGCCCGCGCCTTCGCCACGGACGGGAGCAGCGCCGTCAACCGGAACACCGCCCACGTCAGTGCGGCCGACACGACGACGGCGGTCAGCGCCCCGACCTTGGCCTGGTCCAACTCCGGACCCTGGAACGCCCGGGTGGCGATGAGCAGCGCGACGGTGAAGCCGACCCCTGCGATCGTTCCGCTGCCCAGCACGGCGGCCCATCCGACGGGCGGCCGGATCCGCCCGCGCGACAGCAGCGTGACGGCCCACGCCGTGACCACGACGCCCACTGGCTTGCCGACCACGTAGCCCGCCAGGACGCCGAGTGTCACTGGCGATGTGAAGGCGTGGGCGAGGACGTCGCCCGACAGCTCGACGCCCGCATTGGCCAACGCGAACAGCGGGACGATCAGAAAGCTCGTCCACGGGTGGTAGAAGCTCTGCAGCCGCGCGTTCGGCGAGAGCGTGGCGGTGAGGCTCGTCGTGGCCTCCCGCACCAGCTCGGGCGTCGGCTGCTCGCGGAACTGTCGCACGCGGCCGGTCGCCCGCTCCAGCGCGTCGCGACTCGGCGTGTACGCCGGGGCGGACAGCCCGATGACCAGGCCCGCGACGACGGGGTCGACGCCGCTCGCCTCCAGGGTGAGCCACAGCGCCAACCCGATGGCGAAGTAGACCGAGCGGCGGCGCATCGACCGGGCCACCACCAGCAACAGCGCGAACACGGCCACGGCGAGCGCCAGCGGCATCGCGACGATGTGATCGCTGTAGGCGACGGCGATGACGATCAGTGCGGCGAGGTCGTCGACGACGAAGATCGTGAGGACGAAGAGGCGCACCTTGTCGGGCACGTGACGGCCGAGGATCGCGAGCAGGCCGAGCGCGAGCGCGGTGTCGGTCGACATCGCGACGCCCCACCCGTGCGCGCTCGGCAGGCCCGCGTTGAACAGCAGGAAGATCCCGATCGGGACGGCCATGCCGACGACGCCCGCCGCGAGCGGCAGCACGAACCGGCGCCGCTCGCGCAGGTCGCCGAGGTCGAACTCCCGCCGCGCCTCGAGGCCCACGACCAGGAAGAACAGCGTCATCAGGCCGCCGTCGACCCAGGAACGCAGATCCTGACCGTACTCGGCGCCGCCGATCCGCAACGCCACCCGGGTGTCCCACACCGCGGCGTAGGACGCGGGAGCCGCGTTGGCCCAGATGAGCGCCAGGGCGACCGCGGCGACCAGTACCACCGCGCTGGCCGACTCGGTGCGGACGAACGCGCGCAGCGGCGCGCCCCTGTGGTGGGCCCACAGTGTGCGGCCCCGCCAGCCCGTGTCAGCCACGCTCGGACAGTACGTCCCCGGTGCGGGCGTCAGCGGAGGGCGTTCACCGCGTCGCGGGTCAGCGCGGCCACGCCCAGAGGCCGACGAGGGCGGATCGGTCGCGGTGCGCGGCAGGGTCGGTTTCCGCGCCGCACATCGCGGCCCGATCCGAGCCGCACTCCTGCGCACGCTCCTCGGCGCCGTCCCCGTCCAAGTAGAAGATCTTGCTGAGCCCGCCGTGGCCGTGGACCCGCAGCAGATCGGCGACCGAAGACCACACGGACGTCGACGAGGCCTCCGTCGGGTCGTTGGCCTTCCACCGCAGGGCGGCGTGTCCGTCGGGCCAGACGACCCCGGTGGCGACGATGCCGGTTCCCGACACGCCGGTCGCATCGTGGCGGCGGTACAGGATGAAGCGCCGGGGCGGCATCCCCGCACCTGTCGCGTCATACCTGGGGTCGAATGCCATGGCTCCTCCTCACCGCTCGGACGCCCGACCTCGACGGCGCTCTCTCGCAGCGCGCAAACGGTACACCCGCACATGGCGCACTGCAAAATTCATCCTGCGAGGTGCGATGTTCTCGCGGAGCGCACGACCGTCGTCACTCTCCGTGTCCTCAGGACCGCCGATTCCGCGTTCCCGCTACTCCGCGTAATTCGCTCGGCCCGAGTGTCTGCCGCGATGAAAATTGCGTACAGTACGGCCGTGCCGCGCACTGACCAACCCGCGATATGCGATGAGATCGTCGCATTAGGCGCAATGCGCTACGCCGATTTCGCTGCCCATCGAAGGGAGCGGCAGTCGTATGAGTGAGGCCCTCCTGGCCCGCCGAAAGCTCGGCAACGAACTGTTGCGGCTCCGCGAGGAAGCGGGCCTGACCCAGGCCGAGGTCGGAAAAATTCTCTGGTCCTCCGGGACGACGGTGCATCGCATGGAGCAAGGGCGCAGCCAGATCAAAGGCCCGCAGATCGAATCGTTGCTGCGCGCCCTCCGCATCGACGACCAGAAGTTGCTGGAACACCTCTTGCAGCTCGCCGTCATCAGTCAGGATGGCGAACAGCCCTATGACAGGTACCGCGAGAGCCTCAGCACCGAGGCGCTCCAGTTCTTCGGCTACGAAGAGGTCGCGACCGGGATTCGAGATCTTCAGCTCGTCCTCGTACCCGGGCTGCTGCAGACCGACGAGTACGCCCGCGAGGTCATCCGGTCGGTCCAGGGCATCACGGGGGATATCGAGGGATTCCTGTCGTCGCGCAAGGACCGCCAGCAGAAGGTGATCTACCGTGCGGCCCCGCCGACGATGTCGTTCATGCTGGACGAGGCGGTGCTGTACCGACCCTTCGGGTCCGCCGCGATCATGACCGAACAGCTGCACAAGCTGCAGGAGTTCAACCACCACCCGAACATCTCGATCAAGGTCGTGCCGCTGGCACAGGGCGCGGGCCCTGCGCTCCGCGGCTCGTTCACGCTTCTGGAGTTCGACGGCTATCCGGACGTCCTTTTCATCGAGGGGGCCCGCGGCGACCTCAACATCTACGAGCCGGAAGCGACGCGGGCCCGGCGCGCGACCTGGACGTCCATTGAGAAGCAGCTCGCGTCCCGAGAGCATCTCGACCACTACATACGAAGGGCGCTTGACAAACTTTAGCGCAGGAAGTCCGTACTCCACTCGGACCAGATTGACGCCCCATGCTGCACTCGCTCGGACTACCGTGTGCGACATCCAACGTTCTAGACTGAGTAGCCAGAGTCGGGGATCACTAGGGGCGGCTGCAGATGTCGGCATGGCACCGGAGTAGTGCCTGCGCGCATACCCATTGCGTCGAGGTGCAATTCGATCGAGCCACAATTCGGGTGCGCAACTCACGGTCACCCGACCACACCGTCGAATTCACCGTCGACGAGTGGGCGGCATTCCTCGTCGGCGCGCACGCAGGCGAGTTCGAAAGCACATCACCTCAGAGCGACAGCGCGTAATTCTGTCCGACGAGGTCGACGCCGAAGCTGTGGTGGCGCTCTTCGTCGACCAGTCGGAAGCCCCGCGCGAGGTAGATCCGGCGGGCGGCGGCGAGCGGGTCGTTGGTCCACAGCACCATCCGGCGGTACCCGGCCGCGCGGGCGAACTCGACGGTGTGGTCGACGAGACGCCGCCCCAAGCCCAGTCCGCGGGCCTCCGGCGTGACCAGGAGGATCCGCAGCTGGGCGGTCTCGTCGTCCTTGCGCACGCAGAACACGCAGCCCACCCGCTTCCCAGCGTGCTCGGCGATCCACGCGCCTTCCCTGTCCGCCTCGTGGCCCGCCGCGTAGTCGGCGACGATCCGGGCCACAAGCGCCTCGAACGACGCGTCCCAGCCGAACTCGGCCGCGTACTGCTCGCCGTGCGCCTTGACGACCCAGCCAAGGTCGCCGGGGGCACCGAGATCACGGATCATGATTACCTCACTGAAACGGGTGTTTCAGTGCCACACTAGCAATGTGGCGGAGTCGGCACGACGCGCGGAGCTGCTCGAAAGGGCCTATCGGCACATCCGGGAGCACGGGCTGGTCGGGATGTCGCTGCGCCCGCTCGCCCACGCCGTCGGCTCGAGCCCGCGTGTGCTGCTGTACCTCTTCGGCTCAAAGGACGGCCTTGTCCGTGCGCTCCTGGAGCGCGCCCGCGCCGACGAGCTCGCCTTGCTCGCGGCGGTGCGTCGCGACCAGGGCTCGCTGGCCGACGCCGCCGTTGCGCTCTGGCGGTGGCTGGCCGCGCCCGAGCACACTCGCATCCTCGCGCTGTGGACCGAGACCTACGCGCGATCCCTCGTCGAACCGGATGGGCCGTGGACGGGCTTCGCCGCAGGCACCGTGGACGACTGGCTCGCCCTGCTCGCCGAGTTCGCCGCCGATCCCGTCGAACGCACCCTCACACTCGCCGTGCTGCGCGGGGCCCTGCTGGATCTGCTTGCCACCGGTGATCGCGCTCGGATCACCCCGGCCGTCGAGCGCTTCACGCGCCCCGACCTGCATGTTTGGGGTGTTTGACCGTCTTCGAACCTTAGAGCCCGCTCGACTGTTCGGAGCAGCTTCGAGTAGCTCTTTTCGCGTAGTCGATGCCATTGGTCGCCGGGATGGCGGCACTCGACGCTTCCAAAGCAACCACCTCACTCAGACTTGCCCCGCGGACGAGCCCTGGCTCACTACCTTCTCGCTGTCGACGAGTTCGTCGCTCCCCCATTACTGACCGTCGCATCGAGGCCCCAATGTCCGGATCCCGACCCCGCCGCCATCGCGTCCCGCAGATGCGGGCGAAGCTCGTCATCGGAGCGGCCGCCGCCGTCTGCGCCGCTCTGACGGCAGGGCAGGTACTCCTCCCCGTACTGGCCTCCGCCCACCCCGACGCGCACCCCACGGCCTTCCGCGGCCACCACCGCCCCGCGCCGAAGCCTGCGGACCCGGACCAGAACTGCACGCTGATCGTGCCGCCAGCGCCGTTGTCGGCAGCAGGCCTCGCGACGCCCTACCGGTTTCTCGCCACCAACCAGCGGGCGGGCGCCTGCCACGAGGCGAACGCCAACCAGTCCGCGTTCGTCGAGGCAGCCGTCCTCGACCCTGCGACCGGCACGATCTCCGTCTACCACCCGCTCGTAATCGACGAGGGGACGCGGCCCGCGATCCCACCGGTCCTCCCGGCGCTGCCCAAAGGCGCCGTTGTCGGGGTGTGGTTCGGCTTCCAGGCGGGCAACCTCACGCTGCGCCAGACGCAGGGGCCGGGCGGTCGGCACGACAACACCCCAGCGGGCTGTGTGAACGGGACACCGGGATCGGTCTTCGGGCAGTTCGCCTACTGCGGCGCGCCCCAGTTCTTCGCCGCTGCCAACGCCGCCCTCCGCGCGGGCCGCCTGCACATTCCCGCGCTCGGCACCGCACGTGACGGCAAGCCATGCCCCACTACGCGCGACTTCGGCGTGGTCGACCAGGACCAGAGCGACAACCTGCCGGGCAGCTACCTCGCCACCCGCGACGGCCGCACTGCCCAGTTCTCGGCCGCGAACCGAAGGGCGCTCTCGGGCGCAACCGTGCTGAACAACGCCTCGGACAACGGGCTCGTGGACGACAAGCTCGACCCCGTGCTCGGATGCACACCGGCGACGGCGCCCGACCTCTCCGCGGGCGGCACACCGAGCCCCGCCCTCGCGCTCAACGAGTTGCAGGCGGCCGCGCAGCAGGCCGCACCGGTCGCGCTGGTGCCGCCGAACGACCCGATGGCCCAGGTGGACGGCAAGAACAACGTCACCAAGACGAACCTCTACCGGGCGGGCGTCGACCAGCCGCCGATCAACCCGGCCGGGGACACCGGCGCCGTCTACTGCACCAACCTCGCCGCCATCGCCGTGCCGCGGCTGGCACTCGACCGCCGGTTCACCGCGCGGGCACCCTCCCCGGACCCCGCGGCTGCGGCGAACCTGCATGCGTTCCTCGTCGACCGGCTGAACGCCTCGTGGACGAACCTGAACTGTCCTGCGCTCACCGGCAAGCAGACGCCAACCGGGGCCGCTGCCACGACGGCGGCCGCGACGGCGACGGCGGCCCCCACCGCAACGGTGACGGCGCGGGCGGGCGACCGGGCCGTGGCCGCGGACCCCGCGTTCGGGGCGACCGCCGCCCCGACTGCGGCTCCGACCGCCGCCCCACGCACCGACGCCAGGGTTGCTGCGGAAGCGACTACGGCATCGACCGCCGCGCCGTCGCGGGCTTCCGCGGCGCCGTCCCCCGTGCCGTCGACCGGTGCGGCTACGAAAGCGGCGTCGCCGCCGACGGCGGCCCGCGCGGCGTAGCTGACGCAGGCCCTCAGCCGAGCGGCACCCCCGTCGTCACCGCGAAGCCCGCGATGACTCCGGGATCGGGCGGTGGTCGCGGTAGCCGCCCTTGCACGGCCCGGCCGTCGACAACGCGGCGTAGGCGGCTCAGCGGGCGATCGCGGCGATCAGCGGCTCCGGATCGGGCGCGTTCTCGGGCGGCTCCAGCACGACGACGTCGGCGCCCGCTGCTCTCGCCGCCCCCACCCGATCGGCAAGTGCGGCCGGGTCGTCGACCGACAGGTTCAGCACCACTTGGAACGGGCGATCCCCACGGATCTCGTCGACCAGCGCGCGGGCCGCGCGTACGCCCTCCGGCGTCGTGCTCGAGGTCAGCAGGAGACCGTCGGCGAGCTCGGCGGCCAGCCGGATGGTCTTCGGGCCGCGCGCGCCGACGAACAACGGGGGCGGGCTCGGCGGCGGCCAGTCCAGCGCCACACCCGAAAGGCGCACGTAGCGGCCCTCGCTGGTCACCTGCTCGCCCGCCAGGAGCGCCCGTACCGCCGCGGTGTACTCGCGTAGCAACGTCATCGGCGAGGCGACCGCCGCGCCCGCCTGCGCCATCCACTCCAGCACGCCGTGGCCGAGCCCTGGCAGGAGCCGCCCGGGGTGCAGCCGGGCCACCGTCGCGATCTCCATCGCGGTGAGCGCAGGGTTGCGCAGCGGTACCGGCAGCAGCCCGATGCCCACCTGCAGCCGCGACGTCCATCCCAGCGCGGCCACAGCAGACGCGATCCCGCCCTCGTAGAACGAGTCCTCCCACAGCCACAGCTGGTCGACGCCTGCCGCCTCCGCGGCCTCCGCAACGGCGCGCAGCCGCTCGGGAGGCAGCTGCGGCCGAAACACGACACCGAGCATCCGGCCAGTGTCGTCCACCGAGTGTGCTGTTACACGACGGGGCTTGCGCGGTGGCCCGCCGCCCTGTCCACTGCGGGGTACGGGACATCCAGGGAGGCGCCGATGTGCGGGATCGCAGGCGAGATCCGGCTGGACGGCGGGGTACCCGACGTCGCGGCCGTCGCCCGCATCACCGAGGCCATGCACCGACGTGGCCCGGACGGCACGGGAGTGCACGCCGCGGGTCAGGTCGCACTGGGCCACCGCCGTCTCAAGATCATCGACCTGTCCGAGCGTGGCGGCCAGCCGATGGTCGACTCCGATCTGGGGCTCGCCGCCGTGTTCAACGGCTGCATCTACAACTACAAGGAGCTGCGCGCCGAGCTGGAGGGCGCGGGATACCGCTTCTTCTCCCACTCCGACACCGAGGTGCTGCTCAAGGCGTTCCACCGCTGGGGCGCGGCGTGCGTGGAGCGGTTCTTCGGCATGTTCGCGTTCGCCGTCGCCGAGCGCGACACCGGCGTGCTCACGCTCGGCCGCGACCGCTTGGGCATCAAGCCGCTCTACCTCAGCGAGACGCCCGGCCGGGTCCGGTTCGCCAGCTCCCTTCCCGCCCTCCTGGAGGGCGGCGACGTCGACACCTCGATCGACCGGGTCGCGCTGCACCACTACATGACGTTCCACTCGGTCGTCCCGGCACCGCGCACGATCCTCGCGGGTGTGCGCAAGCTGCCACCGGCCACGGTCCGCACGATCCGCCCCGACGGCAGCGGCGCTGACATCGGCACCGAACGCGTCTACTGGCGGCCCGAGCACGTGCGCCGCGAGCAGGACCGGGGCATGAGCGCGCGCGACTGGCGCGACGCGGTGCTGGAGGCGCTACGGGTCGCGGTGCGCAGGCGGATGGTCGCCGACGTGCCCGTGGGGGTGCTGCTCTCGGGTGGGCTCGACTCGTCGCTGGTCGTGGCCCTGCTCGCGGACGAGGGCCAGGTCGGACTGAAGACGTTCAGCGTCGGGTTCCACGCCACGGGGGGTGAGAGCGGCGACGAGTTCGAGTACTCCGATCTGATCGCCGGGCACTTCGACACCGACCACCAGCAGATCCTCGTCGACCCCCACCGCATGCTGCCCGCCGTCGACGCCGCCATCACCGCGATGGCCGAGCCGATGGTCAGCCACGACTGCGTGGCCTTCTACCTGCTCTCCGAGGAGGTCGCCAAGTCGGTCAAGGTCGTGCAGTCCGGCCAGGGCGCCGACGAGGTGTTCGCGGGCTACAGCTGGTACCCGCCGCTGGCCGAGGTGCCCCGCGCCCGCGCCGTGCCCGCCTACGCGCGGGTGTTCACCGACCGCCCGCACGACGACCTCGCGAACATCCTCGAACCCGAGTGGCTGCTGCCCGAGGACCCGAGCCGCGCGTTCGTCGCCGAGCACTTCGCCAGCGCCGGGGCCACCGAATCCCTGGACGCGGCGCTGCGCATCGACTCGACGATCATGCTGGTCGACGACCCGGTCAAGCGGGTGGACAACATGACCATGGCATGGGGGCTGGAGGCCAGGGTGCCGTTCCTCGACCACGAGCTGGTCGAGCTGGCCGCCGCGTGCCCACCCGCGCTCAAGCTCGCGCACGGCGGCAAGGGTGTGCTCAAGGAGGCGGCGCGCGGCGTCGTGCCGGACGCGGTGATCGACCGGCCGAAGGGCTACTTCCCGGTCCCCGCCATCCGCCACCTGGAGGGCGCGTTCCTGGAACGCGTGCGCGACGCCGTCGACGCTCCCGTGGCCAAGGCCCGCGGCCTCGTGCGCCGCGACTGGCTGGACGCGATGCTCGCCGACCCCAACACCCAGCGTACGAACCTCGGCTCGAACGCGTTGTGGCAGGTGGCACTGCTGGAGATGTGGCTGCAGGAGAGGGGGATTTAGCGGATTGTCTGAGTTCATCGAACGGCTCGCCGCCCGGCGTGGGCCGGTCTCGTACACCTCACCGGCGCCCTCGCCCGACGGCACCCGGCTGGCTTGGATCGCCGACACCGACGGCCGCCCCCGCGCGTGGCTGGCCGACCTCGACCCGTCCGACATCATCAAGGAGCCGGACCGGCCGCTCACGCCGCTCGCCGACGTCACCGCGCTGGCCTGGTCCCCTGACGGCGCCTGGATCGCCCTGCAGGTCGCCCCGCACGGCGGCGAGCGCACCGGCGTGCACCTCGTCGATCCCGCCACCGGCGAGGTCCGTGACCTGGCGCCCGGTGCCGCAGCGGCCACCCTGGGTGCCTGGGCGCCCACCGGCCGCGTGGTCGGGGTCACCGTCTTCCCCGAGGGCAGCGGCGACGGTCAGGCCTGCCTCGTCGACGTGCGTGACGGCACGTCCACCGTGCTGGCGGCCGGACCCGCCGCGCGCGTGTGCGCGGTGTCGGGGGACGGACGGCGGGCGGTGGTTCGGCTGGGCCGCCGCGGCGCCCGCCACCTGGAGCTGGTCGACCTGCGCACCGGGCGGCGCACCGAGCTCATCCCCGGCGGCGAGGCGCTGGTCGCCGACGCCCGGTTCGGCGTCACCGGCCGCCAGCTCTACGTGCACACCGACGCCGGTCGGGAGCGGGCCGCGCTGCTGGCCGTCACGCTGCGCGGCACCGCGGGCGTGTCCACGGTGTTCCCGATCGCCGAGCGGGACGACCGCGACCTCGACATGGTCGCGCTCGACCCGGCGGGCGCGCGGGCCGCGCTGGTGTGGAACGTCGAAGGGTGCAGCGAGACCGAGCTGCTGGACCTGCGCTCCGGGCACGTCGAGTCGGTTCCGGCGGCGCCGGGCGAGGTCGTCACCGGCCTGGCGTTCACCCGTTCCGGCGACGGCATGCTGATCGGCAGCGAGGGTCCGACCGTGCCGCCCCGGATCTCGCACATCGCGCTTGACCACCCCACCGAACCCATGCCGCTGTTGGCCGCCGAACCGCCGGAGGGAGATCTCGTCGCGCCCACGCTGCACACGTTCCGCGCCGAGGACGGGCTCACCCTGTCCGGGTGGCTGTTCCGGCCGCGCAAGGCGCTCGGCGCGCTGCCCACCCTGCTGTGGCTGCACGGCGGCCCGGAGGCTCAGGAGCGCCCCGTCCACCAGCCGCTGTTCCAGGCGCTGCTCGCGGCGGGCGTGGCGGTGTTCGCGCCCAACGTGCGCGGCTCGGGCGGCTACGGGCGCAGCTTCGCCGCCGCCGACGACCACGCCCGCCGGTTCGTCGCGATCACCGACGTGCGCGCGGCGGTGACGTACCTCGTCGACGCCGCGTTGGCCGACCCGGCGCGCGTCGGCGTGGCGGGCCGCTCCTACGGCGGCTACCTCACCCTGGCCGCGCTCGCCCGCTTCCCCGAGCTCTTCGCCGTCGGCGTCGACGTGTGCGGGATCTCCGACTTCGCCACGTTCTACGCCGAAACCGAGCCGTGGATCGCGGCCGCCGCCACCACGAAGTACGGCGACCCTGCGACGGACGCCGAGCTGCTGCGCGCGCTGTCCCCGATCCACCAGGCCGACCGGATCACCGCGCCGCTCCTGGTCGTGCACGGGGCGTACGACACCAATGTGCCGCTCGTGGAGGCCGAGCAGATCGTGGATGCGCTGCGGGACCGGGGCGCCTCCCCCGGCTTCCTGCTGTTCGACGACGAGGGCCACGAGGTGCACGGGGTGGACAACCGGGCGCGGTTCGTGCGCGAGGTGGTCACGTGGGTGGCGGGCCACCTGTCGGACCCGGTGGAGCAGACGGCCTGAAGGTGGTCGGCGCAGCGGCCGATCAGTGGGAGAAGCTCTCCATCACCGTCGAGCCGTTCGTGCCGGTGCTCATCACGAAGCGATAGGACTCGTTGCTGGTCGAGCCGTCCTTGCGGACGAACCGGATGCTGGCGCTGACGGCGTTGTCGCCCGTCTGCTTCGGGTCCTGCACCGTCACCTGGGACATGCCTGCGTAGAACCGCACGAAGGTGTCGTGGCCACCCGACTCGCGCTGTGCGTTCGGGGAAAGCAGCGCGAAAGCCGCATCGGGGTTGCCGGGCAGCAGCGCGTAGTAGCTCCGGACGAACGTGATCGGGTCGGTCACGGCCGCAACTGAGGTGGGCGCGGCCGTGGTCGGAGCGGCGGCGCTCGCCGTCGGCGGTGCCCCCGCGGTGGGCGCCGCCGCGACGGTCGGCGAAGCGGCTACGGGCGTACCCGGACCCCTGGTGAGCGCGAACGCGGCCGCGCCGCCACCGATGGCCAGGAGTGCGACCGCGGCACCGAGCAGCACGGGCGCCCGCCGTCGCGGCGAGGTGGGCGGCTTGACGAGCGGCGGCGCCAGGTCGGGTCGCGTCGACGGGCCCGAGGGGGCCACCGCGCCGAGGACGGCCGTGTCCGTGGGCACCCCCGGCACGGTCTGCCCCGTCGCCACCGTGGCGAGCAGGTCGCGGGCTTGCGCCGCCGACGGGCGCGCGGCCGGATCGACCGCGAGCAGCCGCATGAGCACCGGCGTGAGCGGGCCCGCGTGCTGCGGCGGGTTCGGGGCCTCGGTGGCGACCTTGTGGAGCAACGCGTAGGCGTTGTCGTCCAGCCCGAACGGCGGCACGCCCTCCGCGGCGGCGTAGAGCGTGGCGCCGAGCGCGAACACGTCGGACGCGGCGGTCGGGGTGCGGCCCTGCGCGATCTCAGGGGCGAGGAACGCCGGGGTGCCCGCGATCAGTCCGGTGCGGGTGAGCTGCACGTCGTCGACCGCACGGGCCACTCCGAAGTCGGTGAGCTTGACCCGGCCGTCGGCGCCGATGAGGACGTTGCCCGGCTTGACGTCGCGGTGCACCACGCCCGCGGCATGCGCCGCGGCCAGCCCGTCGGCCACGTCGCGACCGATCGCGGCAACCTGCACCGGCAGGAGCGGCCCCTTCGCCCGCACGACGGTGGCCAGGGAGTCCGACGGCAGGTACTCCATCACCAGCCACGGCCGGTCCTCGTGGATGACGACGTCGAACATGCTGATGACGTGCGCATGCTGCAGGCGGGCGCCGATGCGGCCCTCCCGCTGGAGCCGCTGGCGGGACTCCTCGACCTCCGCCGGGTTGGTGCTCGTGACGGTCAGCAGTTCCTTCACCGCCACCGGCCGGTTGAGCAGCTCGTCGGTGCCGCGCCACACGACACCCATGGCGCCGATGCCGATCTGCTCCTCGAGGCGGTAGCGGTTGCCGATGCGGAGGGCCTCACCCCCGGGCGTGATCATGCCCCTCCCTCACATGGCTGGCGTCCGACCCACAGCGTAGCCACGGGCACTGAGAGCGGGCTGAAACATGTTGCGATGTGAACCGCCCGCATGGACCACGCGGCCCACCCTGGCCGCGGCCGCCGCGGCGCTCCTGACCTACGCCTGGCACGCGTTCCCGGGAACGCCCTGCGTGCCCGCTTTGCCCGTCGTCGACCTGGTCGGCAACGTGATCTTCGCCCTCGGCGCGGTCTTGCTGATCGGTATGGCCTGGCGCCGGACGGCCACAGCGAGCACCATCGTCAGCAACAGCGCGCGTTGCTGACCCGTTGGCCGTCACCTGGGCAAAGGAGCCAAATCGTGAGGATCGCGGACATCCTGGATACCAAGGGCCGTACCGTGCACTCGATCCGCCTCTGGAAGACGGTCGCCGACGTCGTCACCGAGCTGGCGCGCGCGCGGGTGGGGGCGTTGCTGGTGCTCGACGCGCACGACACGATCGCGGGCATCGTCTCCGAGCGCGACATCGTGATGGCCCTCGGCCGTCACGGCGCGGCCACCCTGTCGCTCGAGGTGACCGAGGTGATGACCCGGCAGGTGCGCACCTGCACGTCGGCGATGCCGGTGCCCGAGGCCATGGCGACGATGACGGCGGGCCGCCACCGTCACCTGCCCGTCGTGGACAACGGGCAGGTGGTCGGCCTGGTGAGCATCGGCGACCTGGTCAAGCACCGCGTGCGCGAGATGGAGCTGGAGACGGGTGTGCTGCGCGACACGGTGATCGCGCGCGGCTAACCCACCACCCCGCTCCGCTTCGGACCCCTATGGTCACTTCGCACCCCTACGTGCACTTCGCACCCCGCCGGCGGGGTGCGAAGTGCACGCAAAGGGTGCGAAGTCGCGTGAAGCGGTCCCGCTCAGTCGAACTCGGGCCGCTCGTGGCGGGTGCGCTTGAGCTCGAAGAAGTGCGGGTAGTCGGCCAGAAGCCGGGCGCCGTCGAACACGGTGCCTGCCTCCTCGCCACGCGGGATGCGCGACAGCACGGGGCCGAAGAACGCCACCCCGTCGACGTGCAGGGTCGGCGTGCCGACGTCCTCGCCGACCGGCTCCATGCCGCGGTTGTGGCTCTCCCGGATCGCGTCGTCGTTGGCGTCGGTGTGCGCCGCCTCGGCCAGCGACGCGGGCAGTCCGAGCTCGGCGAGCGCCTCCTTGATCACCACGTCGAAGTCGCGGTTGCCCTCGTTGTGGATGCGGGTGCCGAGCGCCGTGTAGATCGGCTCGAGCACGTGCTCGCCGACTTCCTGCCCGGCGGCGAAGGCCACCCGTCCGGGGCCACGGCCTGCATAAAGCCGCTCCCGGTACTCGGGGCTGAGGTCGCGGTTCTCGTTGAGCATGACGAGGCTCATCACGTGCCAGCGGATCTCGACGTCGCGGACCTCGCGCACCTCGAACATCCACCGTGAGGTGATCCACGCCCACGGGCACAGCGGGTCGAACCAGAAGTCCACGCGGGCCGGGGCCGTGCTTGAGTTAGCCATGCTTGGGGCAACCGCCCTTGGCGACCGCGCATTCCGGAGGCGGGCGGTCGGGGCCGCGTGGTTGGATCGGGCGCACTCAACCGACGAAGGGTTTTCCTCCACATGGCCCCGCCCAACCTCACCCGTGCCGACGCGCAGGCGCGGGCCGCACTGCTCCAGGTAGCCGAGTACACGGTCGCGCTCGACCTGACCGACGGCGGCGGGCTCGAACAAGGAAAAGCGCGGCCGGGCGAATCGACGTTCGCCACCGACGTCACCGTGCACTTCGCCTGTCACAGCCCCGGCGCGTCGAGCTGGATCGACTTCGTCGGCGCGGAGGTGCACTCCGCCACGTTGAACGGCGCCCAGCTGGACATCGCGAACTACCGCGAGGAGGACGGGATCGCCCTGCCCGACCTTGCCGCCGAGAACGAGCTGCGGGTCGTCGCCCACGGCCGCTACATGAACACCGGCGAAGGGCTGCACCGGTTCGTGGACCCGGTCGACGGGCACGTCTACCTCTACTCGCAGTTCGAGACCGCCGACTGCAAGCGCCTCTTCGCCTGCTTCGACCAACCGGACCTCAAGGCGCGCTACACGCTCACGGTCACCGCGCCCCAGGACTGGAAGGTGATCTCCAACGCGGTCGCGGAGTCGGTCACGGACGGCGTGCACCGCTTCGCCACCACCGAGCTCCTCTCCACCTACCTGGTGGCGCTGATCGCCGGGCCGTACGCGTCGTGGCATGACGTCTACTCCGACGAGAGCGGCGACATCCCGCTCGGCCTGTACTGCCGCGCCTCGCTCGCCCAGCACATGGACGCCGAGCGGCTCTTCCGCGAGACCAAGCAGGGCTTCGGCTTCTACCACAAGAACTTCGGTGTGCGGTACCCGTTCGGCAAGTACGACCAGCTCTTCGTGCCCGAGTTCAACGCGGGCGCGATGGAGAACGCGGCCGCCGTCACGTTCCTCGAGGACTACGTCTTCCGGTCCCGCGTCACGCGCCCCGTCTACGAGCGGCGGGCCGAGACCGTGCTGCACGAGATGGCGCACATGTGGTTCGGCGATCTCGTCACCATGCGCTGGTGGGACGACCTGTGGCTCAACGAGTCGTTCGCCACGTTCGCGTCGGTGCTCTGCCAGGCCCAGGCCACCGAGTACACCGAGGCGTGGACGACGTTCGCCAACGTCGAGAAGAGCTGGGCCTACCGGCAGGACCAGCTGCCCTCCACGCACCCGGTGGCGGCCGACATCCCCGACCTGCAGGCCGTCGAGGTGAACTTCGACGGCATCACCTACGCCAAGGGCGCTTCGGTGCTCAAGCAGCTCGTCGCCTACGTCGGGTTGGAGCCGTTCCTGGCCGGGCTGCGCAGCTACTTCACCGCGCACGCGTGGGGCAACGCCACGTTCGCCGACCTGATCGGGGCGCTGGAGCAGGCCTCGGGGCGGGACCTGTCGGGGTGGGGCGAGCAGTGGTTGCGCACCACGGGGCTCAACATGCTGCGACCCTCGTTCGACCTCGACGGCGACGGCGCGTTCACCCGCTTCGAGATCGTGCAGGGCGGCGCGCGGCCAGGGGCGGGCGAGCTGCGCACGCACCGCATCGCCGTCGGCATCTACGACGACGTCGAGGGCAGGCTCCAGCGCACCCGCCGGGTCGAGGTCGACGTCACGGGTGAGCGCACACCGGTGCCCGCGCTGTTGGGGGTGTCCCGCGGGCGGCTGGTGCTGGTCAACGACGACGACCTCACGTACTGCGCGCTGCGGCTCGACCCTGGCTCCCTCACCACCCTGGTGGACCGCATCGGCGACATCGCCGAGCCGTTGCCGCGCACCCTGTGCTGGTCGGCGGCGTGGGAGATGACACGCGAGGCCGAGCTGAAAGCCCGCGACTTCACCGCGCTCGTCGCGGGTGGGCTCGCCGCCGAGTCGGAGATCGGGGTGCTGCAGCGGTTGTTGCTGCAGGCCCAGACGGCCGTGGCGATCTACGCCGACCCGGAGTGGGCGGCCGAGCGGGGCTGGCCGCTGTTGGTCGACGCGCTGAGCTTCCGGCTCGACACGGCCCTTCCCGGCTCGGACGCGCAGCTGGCCGTGGTCAACTCGCTGGCCGGATGCGTGCTCCCGCAGTCGGTGCTCACGCGGTTCCGGGGCTGGCTGCTGGACGTCGCGGTGCCCCCGGGGCTGATCATCGACACCGACCTGCGGTGGCGGCTGGTGCAGGCCCTCGTCGCGCACGGGGCGGCGACCGAGGCCGAGGTCGACGCCGAGGCGCAGCGCGACCCCACTTCCACGGGGCAGCGGCAGGCCGAGCGGGCCCGCGCGCTGGTCCCCACGGCCGCCGCGAAGGAGCGGGCGTGGCAGCGGGCCGTCCACGACGACGACCTGCCCAACGCCATCCAGGAGGCCATCATCGGCGGGTTCGCGCACCCGGCGCAGCGGACCTTGCTGTTGCCGTACGTGGAGCGGTACTTCGCCGAGGTCGCCGACGTGTGGGCGCGACGCACGAGCGAGCGGGCCCAGTCGGTGGTGGTGGGGCTGTTCCCCTCGGGGGCGGTGGAGAAGCCGACGGTGCACGCGGCCGACGCCTGGTTCGCCCAAGCCGACCACCCGCCCGCCCTGCGCAGGCTCGTGTCGGAGGGTCGGGCGGGGATCGTGCGGGCGTTGGCCGCGCGAGAGTTCGACCGCCAGTAGCCGTTTCTGCCACTATCCTGGGCAGGGATGACTGCCGCTGTCCCGCCTGTGCTCGTGCCCGAACCGCTCCGGCGGCCCGTGGGGTTGCTGGTTGCCGTGCGCCGCGACCACGTTCGCGGTGCTCGCGGCGCGCTACGCGGGCACGTCGGAGGCGGGCGGGGTCGACACGCGGGTGGACGCCGTGGTGGATCCGCTCGGCACGGCCCACCGTTGGCTGGTCCGCCACGTCGCGGCGCTCGGCTCCCCGCCATCGGTGGTCGTCCTCGCGTTCGCCGCGTCGGCGGTATGTCTGGTGCTCGGCAGGCGCAGGCTCGCCGTGCTGGCTGTGGTCGGTCCCGGCGTTACGGGCGTCTGCACGACGCTGCTCAAGCCTGCGCTGGGCCGCACGATCGGTGGGGGGTTCGCGTTCCCGAGCGGGCACACCGGCGGCGCGACATCGTTGGGACTGATTGCGGCCCTGTTGGCGATCAGTCTTCTACGGCCGAGCCGCGCCGGAGCGCTCGCGATGCTGGCGGCGGGAGCGCTGGTCATCGGTGGTGGCGTCGGTGCGGCGATGATCGCTTCGAATGCGCACTACCCCACCGACACGATCGGGGGCTTCTGCACGGCCGTGGTGGTGGTCTGCGGCGGGGCGCTGGTGCTAGACCGAATGACGGCGCATCGAGCCTGGTCGGGTAGACCTACGGGACCAACCTGAGTCGCCGGAAGGCACGGCGCACGGCACCGCCCGCACGGCGGTAGTTCGGCGCAGTCCGCGAGCCCCACAAGCACCGCAGTCATGTCCGGGGCGGTAGTGCTCGTGGGCCTCCCGCGCGTGGCCGCAGACGCAAGGATCGACGACGACCTTCGGCGGGGTGGGCGGCGCGGCGGGCGGCGTCGCCGGGGCCTCACGCTGCGTCGCTACCGCAGGGATGCCGACCGGCGGCGTGAGAACGGAAGAGCCGGCTTTGCTCTGCCGTCCGCGTCGCGCCGACCCGCTGTTGGAGCTCCCCACGTTGGTCCCCGTCCCCTCCGTCGTCGGTGGCCCTTGGGAGCCACGTAAACACAGTATGCGACGTGAACCTGAGAAGAGGCATAATCACCTTCGGTGAAAGACGGAGGGTAGATTGCCGTCGGTCACCGGTACGGGGGCCACGTCAGCTGGACGGGCGGGCAGGCTGAGTATCGCCGAGCACCCACGTGGGTTTGTCACCGTGCGCAACTGGAGCCGACCGCCCTGTGTGGCGGCCAACCGCCTGCTGATCGGCATACCGAGGCCCGATCCCGGAACGTGGCCCTCGCGCTCGCCCTCGAGCGGCAATCCGGGACCGGTGTCGCGCACCTCGATCGACACCACTCCGTTGCCGCTCCGCGCGCTCACGGCGACATCCGCTCCCGGCGCGTGCCGTGCGCAGTTGACCAGCAGGTTCGTGATGATCTGGGCGAGCACCGCCGGGTCGCCGCGCAGGTGCAGGTCCGGCGCGACGGACAGCGTCACCCTGGCGTCCCCGCGCAGCGCCACGAGCCCGGCCAGCACGGGCTCCACGGCGTAGTCGACCTCCGGCAACGGGTCCGGCATCCCGCCGTCGAGGATCGCGTGCAACCGGCCGAGCTCGGCGAGCACGGCATGCTTGAGCCGCTCGTGATCTGGCGAGCCGGTGTCGTCGGACAACAGATGGGTGATGCCCGCGAGACCCGCCAGGCCGTTGCGCAACTCATGGTCACGCTCCGCAGCCGCCTCCTGCGCCCGACCCATGTGCAGCGCGGCCGTCGCCAGCTCCTCCTGCTGTCGCCACTGGGCGCTCTCCACCGACCGCACGGCGAGCAACGCGAGCTGGGCCAGCGCGACGAGCACGATCACGAGCCCCACGAGGCGCAGCCCGCCGAACACGACGTTCGACGAGGGCGTGGCGGAGTCCGCAGCCACCCGGTACAGCTGGCCGACCGCGAGCACCACGAGCCCGAGGCCCAGCCGTATGCGTGGGCGGCTGCGACGCCGATAGCCGTCCGCGACGAATGCGGCCGCGGCGGCCGTCCACCCGCAGAGGACGACGACCGTGAGCAGGGGTCCCTCGACCAACCACCGCATCACCGCGCTCTCCGGGAGGCCGAGCACCACAAGGGCGAGCAACGCCGTCGCCACCAGCAACGCCCAGCCACCCCACGCACGCAGGATCCGCGGGGGCCGGATGGCCAGCAGCAGCAGCACGAGCGCGCCCAGGTACGCCACCAGGCGGGAGGCGCGGTGCACCAGGTCGAGCTCCACCGCCACGACCGTGCTCCACGGCAGCACGATCAAGCAGTACAGCACGAGCGCGGCCGCGATCCACGACGGCCGCGGGTCGCCGGTGAGGCGCGCCGCGACGCCCGCCAGGATGGCAGCGGCGGCGCCCGCGGCGGCAGCTGCCACCGTCAGCACCCGAAACGTGGCGTCGACCTGGAGCGCCGCGCGGACCGGTCCGGCCATCAGCACCGCGATCAGGAGGACGCAGGCCACCGCCACCGCGATGATGTCGGCGATCAGACCCCGTTGCGGCAACCCAGACTCCCACAGTCGCTGGAGCCGCCATGGTAGCGACTGAAAGGTCTAGCGGGTGGGGCCAAACAGGCGGCGTTAGGAACGTCCCGTGGCCTTGCGGTAGAGCGCCACGGCCTCCAGCTGCGAGGACACCTCCAGCTTCGACAGCACGGCGCGGATCTGCGTGCGCACCGTGGCGAGCGAGACCACGAAATGCTCGGCGACGGCCTGCGCGCGCCGCCCCTGCGCCAGCATCGCGAGCACCTCCCGCTCACGCGGGCTGAGCCGCGCGAGCTTGGTGGTGAGCGCGTCCCGCTCGGCGGTGAGCCGCCGCGACCAAGCGATGAGCTGATCGCGGCGCTCGGTCGCCATGACCGGACGACCGTCCTGGGCGGCACGCACCGCCGCGAGCAACGCCGGAAGCGGCGCGTTCTTGGGCACCCACGCGAGGGCACCTGCATCCAATGCGGCGCCGATGCCCACGCGGTCCGACGAGCCGGTCAGGATGATCACCTTCCAGCGCGCGGCGGTCAGCGGGCCCACGAGCTCGGCGCCGCCGAGGCGCCTCCCCCGCTCGTCGCGCCCGAGGTCGAGGTCCAGCAGCGCGACGCCGGGTCGCAGGCGGGCCATCACGGACAGCACGCCGTCGGCGTCACCCCGGCAGACGAGGTGCGCCTCCAGACCTTCGGCGCGCAGGCTGAGCAGCAGCGACGTGCCGACGAGCTCGTGGTCGTCGACGATCAGCACGGGTGCGGACATCGGGCTCGCAACACGTCGTCGGAAAGGGAGGCGTCCCGTCCAACGACTCAGCGCCGCGCGCGATGCGGTTCACCCGCGAATCGCTCCGCAAGCTCCGCTCAGCGCCGATGTTCGCTCCGCAAGCTCCGCTCAGCGCCGATGATCGCTCCGCAAGCTCCGCTCAGTGGATGCGCCGCCGACCCCCGGCCTGGTCGGCCAGCATGCGCAGCCCGGAGAGCAGACCGCCGAGCAGGTCGCCCTCCTTGAACGAGGCCACCATGCTCATCACGGCCAGCTTGGCGCTGCGGTCGGGCAGCCGCACGCGGGCCTCGGGCCCGGTGAGCACCTCCACCACCCGCTGACCGGGGCTGACGGCGACGAGCACCGCCTCGGACGCGCCCTCCAGCTCGTCGTGCAGCTGGGCGACGCGCTCGCTCGGCGCATCGCCCAGCTCGCCGAGGTAGACGCTGAAGCGCAGCCCGGACTGCCGGCTGGCCATCGTCAACGCCTCGTCGAGCCGGGTCAGCTGACCCGGGCTGAACGGGTGGTCCGAAGGCGACGGATCGTGGTAGACCTCGGCCGCCGAGACCCGCCCTGACGCCGTCACCACCGCTCCGACCGGGAGATCGGCGGGATCGACGGCGGCCAGCTCGCCGTGCCCGTGCTCACCAGCTGCCACGTGCCCCACCCTTTCCGCCGCTCACGAGGTGCTCCGCAGGCGGCGGCAGCTGCGCCCCCGCCGGGTTGGCCACCCACCACAGCGGCTCGAACGGCCAGGGCTGGCCCACCCGGTAGCGCGGGCGGCGGCCCACCCGCGACCCCGCGGCAGCCACCGCGATCAGCACGTAGAACAGCACCGGCGCAACCACGAGGAAGAGGACGGCCTGGAGCACGGTCACGGGCAGGAATCTAGCCGATCAACCACCGCGCCGTGCAGGGCGTGTCCGAATTGCTGCAACGTTTCCGACCCGTCAGACGAACACCAGTCGGCACCTCATCCGCTCCCCCGGAGGCTCCGCGTGATTCGACGCACCCCGCTCATGCTGTGGGCCACGGCCCTGCTCGCCGCGATCGGCACCGCCGTCGCGCTGGTCGTGGTGGCCTCGCCCGCCGCGGCCGCGGCCTGCGCGGGAGCGGTGCGCTTCTCGGCGACGTCGAACCGGCTCTACGTCTCCTCCGGCACGCAGACGCCCAGCACCATCGTCGCGCTGTGCCCCGCGGTCCCCCTCGTGCAGGTGGACCCGGCGAACAAGATCTGGCAGCTGAACGTCGACCTGCAGGTCGAGAACGGCGCCACGCTCGCCCTGCGCGGCTCGGCGGCAGGCGGCGACGTCAACGAGCTGCGGCTGAAGAGCGGGGCGTCGAACCTCCCGACCGACGTCGTCACGGTGACGGCGCAGTACGGCACGATCGCCCTCGACCACACCAAGGTCACGTCGTGGGACCCGGCGGCGAACGGCCCCGACACCAACACCACCCTGCCCGCGGGCTCGCCGACCACCGCGCGGGCCCGTGCGTACGTCCGGGCGCTGTCCTACATCGACGCGACGGGCAACCACGAGTCGCGCATGACGATCGATGCGAGTGACCTGGGCTTCCTCGGCTACTACGCGTCCGAGGCGTACGGGGTGGTGTTCAAGGCCCGCGGCTGCGACGCCACCCACCAGGACGTGTGCGCCGCGCTGAACGTCGGCGGCTACGAGAAGAACAGCCGCTTCCACGACAACTACTTCGGTACGTACACGTGGGACGCCAACGACATGGACTTCACGAACAACGAGTACGACCACAACATCGGCTACGGGCTCGATCCGCACGACGACTCGGACAACCTGCGCATCGTCGGCAACAAGTCCCACCACAACGGCAACCACGGGATCATCTGCTCCCAGCGCTGCGACCACCTGACGATCACCGACAACGAGAGCTACTCCAACGGCCTCGTGCCCTGGGTCGGCCCGCACGACATCGACGCCTCGGACAACCAGGTGCACGGCATCATGATCCACCGCAACGTCACCGACTCGGTGATCAAGAACAACAAGGTGCACGACAACCCGAACGGCGCCGGGATCGCGGTCTTCGAGTCCGGGCAGGACACCATCGAGGGCAACACGCTCACCAACAACAAGTACGGGCTGCGCTTCTCGGTGGGATCGCACGACATCACGAGCAGCGACAACACGATCAGCGGCACCACCCAGTACGGGGTGTACGCCTACCGCGGCAAGGACCTCCCGGCCTACACGCAGACCGGCGGTCGCAACGTCGACCTGAAGTTCACCGGCAACAAGATCAACGGCACCGGCAGCGATCTGTTCAGCCTCACCGAGACCGACCGCGTCGCGTTCACCGGCAACACGGTGAGCGGCACCGTCGGCAAGATCCGGCTCACCGGCTCGACGGCGACCACGCTCACCGACAACACGCTGCCCACCGGGATCACCGTCGCGCTGGTCGGGAGCGCCGCCACCGTGCAGTCCGGCGCGAACGCCACCCGTCCGACGTTCAAGACCACCATCGACGCGACCAGCGCCCTGTCCGTCGTCACCGACGACGGGCGGCTCGCGCTGGCCTCCGCGCCGACCGCGAGCGCGATCACCTCGGCGGCGGCCACCCTGAAGCTCGGCGCGTCGGCCAGTTCCGTGACGGTCACCCCGCAGCCGATGGGCGCCACGGTGGCCAGCGGGGCCGCGACCGCCCGCCCCGTGTCCAGCAGCGCGACGAGCAAGACCATCGCGATCACGCCGTCCGCCTCGGGCCAGCAGATCGCGTGGACGATGAGCGGCCTGCAGGCGGGCAAGACCTACGTCGTGCGCACGGGCACCGCCAAGACCGGCACGGTGACCGCCGACTCGGGCGGCAACGTCTCCTCGACCCTGACCGCCACCGGCACCACCGAGGTGCAGCTGAAGGTCAGCACGACCTGACCGCTACGCCCTGACGGCGGCGACTGCCTGCAACAGTGGCCTCTGCGGCGGAATCGCCACAGCCGCAGCGCCCGGCCGAGCAATCCCTACGTCGCGAGTTGCTCGCGTCCGGGGTGGCGGTGGCCGAGGCCGCTCGGGTGCTGGCGGATCGTTTCTCCGGGCTGATACGGAACAAGCTGAAAGCCGGGTACCTCGAAGACTGGGACTATCGTGACACGCTCAGCGCGATCGCGGTAGGGACCGCCCTTGCGGGCGGCCCCCCGCGCAGATCCCAGCGTGCGCTGCTAACGCACTGGGCTCCTGCCTTGGGTTCTGGCGTCGAAGCGCACGTTCGGGAAGGGATGCTTCACGCGGGCGGGTGGTAGCCATCGGGTCGCGATCCGGTTCATCCGTTCCCAGTTGAGGCGTGTGCGCTGGCTGCGGCGCCGCAGCGCCCTGTACCAGTGCCGCGTCGCCTGGGTGCGGAAGGCCGCCACCGCGTCGGTGTTGCCGGGCACGGCGTAGTAGGCGAGGTGCCCTCGCACCACGGCTGCCAGCCATTGCCCCTGCATCGGGATGGGTTGATGCCGACGTCGCTTGAGCTGGTCGTTGACCTCGCGTAGCTTCGCCCGCATCCGCTTCGAGATCGTGATACGCCGCAACCAGAACCGCCCGGTCTTGGTCTTCCCGCACAGGTGCGTGAAGCCGAGGAAGTCGAACGTTTCCGGCTTCCCGACTCCCCGTGCCGCCCGTCGCCAGGCGGCGTGCCGCCCGAACTCGATCAGCCGGGTCTTGTCGGGGTGCAGCTCCAACCCGAACTTCGCGAACCGCTCACGAAGATCGGTAAGGAACTGCCGCGCATCGTCCTCGTGCTCGAACCCCGCGATGAAGTCGTCGGCGAATCGCACGATGATCACATCCCCGTGCGCATGCCGACGTCTCCACCACTCAACCCACAAGTCGAAGACGTAGTGCAGGTACACGTTAGCCAGCAACGGCGACGCCGACGCCCCCTGCGGTGCCCCTTCCACGGTCTGCGACCATTCCCCGTTCTCGATGACCCCTGCGTTCAACCATTTACGGATGAGCCGCAGGACCCGTTGATCCGCGATCCGGTGCTCAAGAAATCTTCATCAGCCAGCGATGATCCAAGCTGGTGAAGAACTCGCGGATATCCGCGTCGAGCACCCAGTTCACCTTCTTCCGCTCAATCCCGACCGTGAGCGCATCCAACGCGTGATGCGGGCTGCGCCCCGGCCGGTCGGGTGGCCCGGGGCATTTCAGCCCCGGGCTCCCACAGATCCCGGCGTAACCGTCTCCAGTTACCGGGCTCTTATCATCCTGATCACCAGACAGCTGGCGCAGACGCAGTCCATTTCCAGTGCGCAAACATCCGCGGGTATCGCTGGACAATCCCCCGCCAACACCGGAATGCTTTTGTCTTCGCCCGCAGCCGTTTGTACTTGTTGCGGATCCAGCGTATCAAGTAGGCATTGATACGCTGCAGGAGAGGATACATCGCCGACCGGTTGAACGCGCCATAGTAATTCATCCAACCACGGACGATCGGGTTGATGTCCCGCGCCACATCGACGAAGTCTCGGCCAGTGCGGTTGTGCAGCCGGCGGTCTCAACCGGTGGAAGCAATTGAGCTGGCCAGGAGGTCGGTGAAGACTTCTGCTGGGGTTCGGTAGCCGAGGATACGCCGTGGTCGGTTGTTGAGCTCGCGGGCGACGAGGTCGAGGTAGGCCTGGTCGTCGGTGATTTCGGTGCCCTTCGGGAAGTACTCCCGCAGCAGCCCGTTGGTGTTCTCGTTGGTGCCGCGCTCCCATGGCGAGTGCGGGTGCGCAAAGTAGACCTCCACATTGGAGGCGAGACTGAACGCGGCGTGGCCGGCCATCTCGCTGCCCTGGTCCCAGGTGAGGGTCTTGACCAGCTGGGAAGGCATGCCGGACACGGCCGCGATGAGGGCATCGCAGGTGGTGACGGCGTCGCGGCGGCCGGCGGGCAACGCGACCGGCACCGTGTAGCGGGAGGTCCGCTCGACCAGGGTCGCCATCGCCGACCGACCCGCCTTGCCGATCATCAGGTCGCCCTCCCAGCTCCCCGGAACGGCCCGATCGGCGACCTCGGCGGGGCGGGCGTCGATGCTGGTCATGCCCACGATCCGCGCTCCCGGGCTGGAGCTGCGTCCGCGGGCACGACGCCGCGTGCGCCCCGAGCGCAGCAGGATCCCCTGGCGGGCCAGCTCACCCTTGGGCAGCGCGTAAATCCAGGTGTAGATCGCCTCGTGCGACACCGTGTCGGCCACCCGCTCAGCGTGGCCACCGCCGTGTTCGCGGCGCAACCGGCCCGCGACCTGATCCGGGGAATACCCCGCCCGCAACCGCGCGATCACCCGCGCGCGCAGCACCGGGTCGGCGTCGAGCTTGCGGGTCTTGGGTCGACACCGCGCGCGGGCGGCCACCCGCACGGCCCGGGTCGCCCGGTAGCGCCCGCGGCCACCGTGGCGGGCGATCTCCCGACTCACCACACTGGGATCCCGCCCGATCCGCGCCGCGATCACCACCCCATCCACGCCTGCGGCGATCCCACGGGAGATCTCCTCCCGATCCGCCGCGGACAACATGATCCGTCGTCGGCCGCCGGTCCGGGGTCGGGCGGGGCCAGCGGACAGCGTACGGGGCTGCCCTCCCCCCTCCAGGGCGCCTACGGCGTCGCACGCGACGGCTCCTGCGTCGCCGCCCTGGACCGACGAGCCTCCGCAGCCCCTGACAGCCACCACCACGGGCAGGCCAACAGCAGCCTGCCCGCTCAGCCGCCCACCGGCCCCGCCCAACCCCTCCAACAACTCGACCTCACCGGACCCGATCCCTGCCACCTGCACTCCTCGTCGACACACCCTCACCGACGATCATGCATGATCAATTGCTACGACCGGTTGGGATCGCGCCGCCCAGGACCGCACCTCCGCACTGATCTTCTTCAGGGCCGCCTTACTGATCGCGGGATTGAACGAGTTAAACTGCTTCCCATCCTTGCTCCGCGACCTGCGCTGCCGGAACGTAAACCCCAGGAACGTGAACTCGGTGTGCTCGTACGAGGCACGCCGCCGTCCGTCCTGGCAGTACACAATCCGGGTTTTGTCGGGATGTAACCGCAACCCGACCTGCTCCATCCGCTCCGCGATCGCCGCCAACACCTCACGTGCACGAGCTTCGCTGACGCAGTGCACCACCGCGTCATCCACGTACCGTTCGAACGTCACGGCCGGGAACTCCCGGGCCATCCACGCATCGAACGCATAATGGAGGAACAGATTGGCCAGCACCGGCGATACCGCTGACCCTTGCGGGGTGCCCCGGTCTCGCCTCAGTACACTGCCGTCGGGGTTCTGCACCGGCGCATCGAGCCACCGCTTCACGTACAGGACCACCCACGGCAGATCGGTGTTCGCCTCCACCGCCCTGATGATCAGGTCCCTGGGAACGCTGTCGAAGAACTTCTGGATGTCCAAATCGATCACCCAATCGGTGCTCCAGCAGCGCCGCCGACAAACCTCCACCGCGTCCTGCGGGGCCCGCCCCGGACGGTAGCCGTACGAGTCCGGATGGAAGATCTCCTCGACCCTCGTCTCCAGTCTGCGTGCCACTACCGTCTGCGCGACCCGGTCGGCCACGGTCGGCACCCCCAAAATTCTGGTGCCCCCACCATGCGACTTCGGTATTTCCACCGCCCGCACCGGCGGCGGGAAATAACTCCCCGAGGACATCCGATTCCAAACCTTATACAAATTGTTCTTCAGATCGGCCTCGAACTCCTCGATGGAGCACCCGTCCACCCCCGGTGCACCCTTATTGGCCTTGACCTTCTCCCACGCCTGCAACACCTCCACCTTCGAAATTTCAAACGGCTTGCTGGGTGACTTCAGCTCGCTCACGCGACTCCTCCCAGGGTCAGCGCCCCGGTTGATCGAACAAACGCGCCACGAATGACCTGACCCCTTCGCTCCGCCCCCACCGCGTCAAGCAGGAGTTTCATCGCTACTATGAGTCAGTCCGACTGCGTGCCCGCCACGGTACTCAATCCCCCCGGTTTCAGCCGTAAGGGACACTCCCTCTCGCTGCCCCGACGAGGGCGGCGGTTTCGGGTCACGCTCTCTCCCGTTCCGTACGAACGCAGCCTGGTCGGGCTCACGTTGCCTCTATGCCGGACACCACCTGGCCAATAAGCGGGCACCCGCCAGGCTCATCCCGGGATCGGATACACACCCCGGTTTTGATGCCAACCGTTCCTATTTCGACACTTCATAGGCAGTGACGCACGTCTTCCCGACCCCCACCTGACGCATCTAAGTGCGCCTTTTCCCAACTCGCTCACCACGACAGGCTTCAACTAACGCAGCAGTGGGTGGTTTGGAACCGCGCCCCCGCAGGGAGGTTCCGGAGGGCCTACCTCCATCGTCCGCACAGCACCAGGTCACGAAGCTCTACCTACATCAAGCTCCCTTCCTGTTCGGGACACACGAACCCGT
>CAVTOL010000012.1:0-24881 GCA_963736375.1 uncultured Actinomycetota bacterium | reverse complement strand
GTGCTCACCCGGACGCGCAGGTCAAGCGATTGGTCACGGCCGACGGTTCGCCTAAGGTCCGATCATGGCGCCACCGCACGCGCCCGGCGCGGCGCGCCCGGCTCGCCACGCTGCGCGGTCTCTTACCCGACCAGGTGAAGAAAGATGTACTTCTGCTGCCCCAAACCTGCTCTTCAAATCGGCTCTCGTCGTGACTAGGGGATTACGCCGGACAGCGTAATTCCCGAACGATCTTAAATGCCGTGTAACAGCAGGCCGGATCAGTACGATCGACAGTTGGGGGAGTCTGGATCATCAATGATTCGATCATGGATGACGAGATCGGGGGGAGGTCGCGCTTCGGTGGCGAGTTTCGCGTGCTTGAGTGCGTGGAAGGACGGGCAGGCTCGGAGGGGTGTCATCGCAGGCTCGTTGACCGGTCATCCCGTTGACGACCACACGACCAACTGGTGGTCCGGACGGGTCCTCTTGATCGCCTGGGATGCGGTCGGATGGGCCGTTGCCTTGGCGGTGGCTTCGTCGCTGCGCGCCAGCTTCAGCATGAGGGACATCGAGCGACGACCGTTTCTGACCGCTGTTGCCGTCACGGTCTTCGCTCAGTTGGCCGTCCATGCGCTTTGCGGACCTACGCGGCAGACATCCGATCGGCGGCATCGACGAGGCGATCACCGTCGCGACCGGCACGGCGTTGGTCGCAGCGGTCGTGTTCGTCGTCGACTGCTCGTGCACCGAGCATTCGTACCGCGCTCGGTCCCGCTCCTGGCGGCGCCGATCGCCGTGCTGATCGCGGTGGGCTCTCGACTCGCGGTCCGCCTGTACCGGGAACGCCACTACCGCGCAGACTACAGCCTGGCGCATCGCGTCATCGTCCTCGGCGCCGGGATCGACGGGCAGCACCTCCGCGATCGATGCTCTCGGATCCCACGGGCCACTACCTGCCGGTCGCGCTCCTGGACGACAACCAGTTCCTGCGCCGCTACCGGATTTCCGGTGTTGCTGTGCGGGGCACCCGGGCCGACGTCGTCGACGCGGCGGCCGAGTCGAAGGCCGACATGCTCGTCATCGCCGACCGGTCGTTGTCCGAGCCTGCTGTCGAGGAGATCACGAGCTCAGCCCGTGAGGCCGGGCTCGCTGTGGTGATGCTGCCGACCCTCGACGACCTGCTGAGGCCGCTGCCTCGCGAGCACCTCGTCACCAGCCCGCGGTCCACGGCCGTTGAAGTGGCGCCCCAGCGAGGTCCGACTCGACGCCGCACGAGATCGTGTAGCCACGCCCTACGCCGCGGCCGAGAGCAGGACGAAGCGCGTACTGGACATCGCCATCTGCTTCGTCGCCGTCCTGGTCGTCATCCCGTTGCTCCTGCTGGTGGCCGTCGTGCTGAGGCTCACGGCGGGCGAGGTGATCTATCGTGCGCCGCGCATCGGCCGCGACGGGCAGCTCTTCACGATGTTCAAGTTCGTCACGATGACCCGCGGCGACAGCGGCCCGAGGGTGACGGAGCGCGGTGACATGCGGATCACCGAGGTCGGTCGCTGGTTGCGCGCAACGAAGCTCAACGAGCTGCCGCAGCTCTTCAACGTGCTCAAGGGGGAGATGAGCCTCGTGGGGCCGCGCCCTGAGGATCCGCGCTACGCCGCGCAGTATTCCGCTCGCCACCGGCAGGTGCTCGCCGTGCGTCCGGGCATGACGAGCTTGGCCTTCCTGCGCTTCGGCGACGAGGAGGAGTTCATCGCGCAGGCTCGGCCCGTCGACGTCGAGGCCTACTACGTGGAGGACTACTGCCGAAGAAGCTGGACATCGAGCTCGACTACGTGCGCACCTGGAGCATCCGGCAGGACCTACGCATCATCGCGGGCACCGTACGCACGCTCCTGAGCTGAGGGCGCAGGCCGATCACCGACCGTCGGACCCGGCGCCGGTGTGGGGCCGGGCGAGACGTTCGCGGACCGAGACGAACGCCTCGGCCAGCAGGTAGCCCAATGCCCTCCGCGCACCCTCGCGAGCGCCTCGATGTAGTCGTAGCTGCGCGGATGCCTGCCCCCGATCATCTCGGTGGGATAGCAGGCGAGCGCCTTCAGCTTCTTGTCCCAGACCGGCTCCACGTCGACGAAGGTCGTGGGGACGAAGGCGTAGTTCGCCACCTGCGGCGCCTGGTCCGTTGACGACGGGGTCTCGAAGGTCAGGAACCGCTGAACGAGCGACCCGAGCGGGGTCATCGGCCTGCACGCCGCGTACACGGCCTTGAACACCACCTGGTGGTCGGTGTTCGCGTCGCCGCCGTGGTGCGCGTAGACGACCGTCGGGCGGAAGGTCTCCAGAGCCGTCTCCACGGTCTTGATCAGTTCGATGAACGGGACGGTCTCGAGGCGCTGGTCAGGGAAGTCGTGGAACTCGACATCGGCCACCCCCATCGCGTCGGCCGCGCGCAGGGCGCACTCGCGCCGGGTGTCGCACCGCGGGGTGTCGCGGAGCTTCTCCATCTCGCCCTCGGACATGATGAGCACCTTCACCTCGCTGCCCGCCTCGGCGTGCAGCGCGAGGGTGCCGCCGACGCCCAGCGTCTCGTCGTCGGGATGGGCGACGACGCACAGGACCCGTTGGCGCAACGGGTCGTGCTGCTGGTGCCGCGGCGGCGGCAGGACCAGGTCCGGCGCGGCCCTGGCCCTCTCGATGAGCACCGGCACGCCGTCGCCACCGAACGTGTGGGCGAGCGGATAGGGCGGCGACAGCGCCCTGACCAGGTTGACGATCTCCTGGGCAGGCCGGTTCCAGTCGATCTCCCCGTCGGCCGGGGTACGCCTGCGCGTGTAGGTGCTGCCGGTGTCGCCCTGCTTGGTGCGCGGCGCCGTGCCGTCGAGGATCTGCCCCAGGTGGGCGCGCAGGAGGGTGAGGGTCGCGTCGTCGGCTTTGCGCAGGACGTCGACGGCGTAGTCGTCGTCCTCGATGGGGAACCGCTCGACGGCGATCACGTCGCCGGTGTCGATCCCCTCGTCCATGTAGAACATCGTGACGCCGGACTCCTTGAGCCCGGAGGCGATCGCCCAGATCACCGGTGATGACCCGCGGCGCCCGGGAAGCACGGCGGTGTGGAACCCGATGACACCCAACGGCGGCACCGGCAGGATCGTGCGCGGGATGATCTGTGAGAACCCCACGACCACGATCAGGTCGGGACGCAGCGCGGCGATCTCGTCCGCGTGGTCGCGCACCTTGGCGATCTTCCGCAGCACGGGAGGCGCGACGATGTCGTCGAAGGTGCGGAACCCCGACACGGCGCCCACGGCCTTCTCGTCGAGCACGAAGACCCCAACCACGTCGACGCGGGGATGGTCGAGCAACTCCCGCACGGTGCGGCGCCCGTCGTCCAGCCCGCCGATGAACACCACCCGGCGCCGCGGCGACCCGGCGTCCCGCTCTCCTGCCCCCATCAGCCCGCCTCCCGGCGCGAGAGTGGCGATCCGTTCGCCTTCGTCGCGACGGCGTGCAGGCCCCGGCGGCGCGGTGGCGGCCCGGATCGATCGCCCCAGCGATGGGCGAACCGGACCAGACCGGCGAGGAAACCCCCGCCGTAGCCGAGGTGCATGGCCGCGAACGCCACGGGCAGCAGCGGTAGGTGACGCCAGCCGGAGCGGCGGGCGACCGAGACCGACGCGGTGACGGCGGCGAGCCCGTAGGCGGCGAGCGTGGCCACCCAGAGACGGCGCACGCCGCGGCTCGTCGGTGCCAAGACGGCTCCCCCCACGACGGCGGCGGCGAAGGCAGGCGGGACGAACTGGCGCGGGCTCATCTGCTTCGGGTGTTTCTGCAGCACGCGCACCTTCCAGAACCCGTACTGGCGGTACTGCCGGAACAGCCTCCGCAGCGACGCGCGGCTGTAGTAGCGGGAGCGGATGCGATCGGTCAGCAGGATCCGCCCGCCCGCCGCGCGCAGCCGGTAGTTGAACTCGTCGTCCTGGTTGCGCACCATCTCGGGGTCGAACCCGCCGACCCGGTCGAACACGTCCCTGCGCCAGGCGCCCAGGTACACGGTGTCGACCCAGTGCTCCCCGGATGCGTAGTGGAACTGCGAGTCGCCGACCCCGAAGGGCGACGACGTGGCGAGGGCGATGGCCTCCCCGATCCGCCCATGCCCCTCCGCGTCCATCCGGCCGCCGACGTTGTCGGCGCCGGAGCGCTCGAGCGCCGTCACGCACGACGACACGTAGTCCTTCGCGATGACGGTGTGCCCGTCTACCCGCACGATGACCTCTCCGCGGGCCCGCGTGAGCGCCGCGTTGAAGCCGGTGGGGACGATGCCGCCGGGGTTGTCGACGATCTCCACCGTGTGCGCGGGGTGTGCGCGGGCGAGCTCCTCGACGACCTCGCGGGTCGCGTCATCGGACATGCCGTCGGCCACCAGCACCTGCATGAGGTCGGGCGGGTAGTCCTGCTCCAGCACCGCCCCGAGGCTGTGGGCCATGAACGCCCCCTCGTTGCGGACAGGCATGATCACGGTGACCGTGGCCGGATCTGCGGTGCGGCCGGACATGCGGAGGTCCTCCCAGGTGCGGGTCCTACGGTTGGCGCACGGTCCAGAGTGCTCCACCGCCGCCGAGGTCCGCCACCCGGCCACCGTTCTGCCGATAAGATCGTTGGAGACAGGGTCCGGGGGGACGGAGCACCGATGATGCCGCAGGACGAGCCCGCGAGCGCCGGCCGGGTCGCGACCGAGGGCGACGTCGCGGTCAGCGCGACGGCCGACGTGGCCGATTCCGCGCGGATCGGCCGGGGAAGCCGGATCTGGCATCTGGCCCAGGTCGGCGAGGATGCGGTGCTCGGTCGCGCCTGCATCGTCGGGCGTGGGGCCTACATCGGTCCCGGCGTCCAGATCGGCGACTACGTCAAGATCCAGAACTATGCGCTGGTGTACCAGCCCGCCACCCTCGAGGACGGCGTGTTCGTCGGGCCTGCCGTGGTGCTCACCAACGACCTCAACCCGCGGGCCGTCGACGTCCAGCTGCGGCCGAAGTCGGCGACCGGTTGGACGCCGGTCGCCGTGCACGTCAAGGAAGGTGCGTCGCTGGGTGCCCGCTCGGTGTGCGTCGCCCCGGTCACGATCGGGCGGTGGGCGATGGTCGGTGCCGGAGCGGTCGTCGTCGACGACGTTCCCGATTTCGCCCTCGTCGTCGGGGTCCCGGCGCGCCGGGTCGGCTGGGTCGGCCGCGCAGGCTTTCCCCTGCGAAGGGGAGCGGACGCGACGTGGCACTGTGAGAGGACGGGTGACCACTACGTGGAGACAGAAGGCGCACTGCATGAACTTGCCACTTGAGCTCGACGACGTCGGCTTCCTCGATGTGCCTGCCACCGGGCTGCAGCTCGGGGAGGAGGAGCACGCTGCCGTGACGCGCGTGCTGGCCTCCTGCATGCTGGCGCAGGGTCCAGAGGTGGCCCGATTCGAGTCCGAATTCTCGGCGCACGTTGGCGGGAGGCCGTGCGTCGCGGTCAACTCGGGCACCAGCGCCCTGCTGCTCGCGCTGCTCGCGCTCGGCATCGGGCCGGGCGACGAGGTCATCGTCCCCTCGTTCAGCTTCGCCGCGACGGCGAACGCGGTCGCGCTCACCGGGGCCCGGCCGGTGTTCGCCGACATCGAACCGGCGTACTACGGACTTGACCCTTCGGCCGTCGAGGCCGCCGTGACCGCCAGCACGGCCGCTATCGTTCCGGTGCACCTCTACGGCCATCCCGCGGCGATGGACCGCATCGTCGACATCGCCGCGAAGCACGGCCTCGCGGTCGTGGAGGACGCCGCCCAGGCCCATCTCGCGGCGCTCGAAGGGCGTCCGGTCGGCACCTTCGGCGCGGCCGCCGCCTTCAGCTTCTACCCCACCAAGAACATGACCTCGGGCGAAGGCGGCCTGGTGGTCTGCGCCGACGAGACCGTCGCCCGCACCGTGCGCCTCCTGCGCAACCAGGGCATGGAACGGCGCTACGAGAACGAGATCGTCGGCTACAACATGCGGATGACCGACCTGCACGCGGCGATCGGCCGCGTACAGCTCAACCGGCTGCCGGAGCGGACGGCGCAGCGCAGGCGCAACGCCGCGTTCCTCGGCGCGGAGCTGGCCGCGCGCGCAGCCGATACCGGCCTGGTGTTGCCGGAGACGGCGCCCGGCGCCGCGCCCGTGTGGCATCAGTACACGGTCCGTGCTCCCGATCGCGACGGGTTGACGAGCAGGCTGACCGACCGCGGCGTGGGCGTCGGCGTCTACTACCCGATCCCGATCCACCGGCTCCCGGCCTACGCGCTCGAGCTCGATCTGCCCGTCACCGAGCGGGCCGCGGCCGAAGTGCTGTCGCTGCCGGTCCACCCGGCCCTGTCGCAGGCCCAGCTCGACCACGTCGTCGCGGCCGTCATCCAGGCGATGACCCGATGAGCCGCGCGATCCGCGCCGGGCTCGTCGGTCTTGGGCGCATGGGCCGACACCACGCCCGCGTCCTGCGTGAATTGCCCGGCGTCGAGCTGGTCGCGGCGGTCGACACACAGGAGCGGACACCGGGGTTCGACGTGGTCGGCACCCTCGATGAGCTCCTCGACCGCGACATCGAGATGTGCGTGTTGGCCACGCCCACCGTCACGCACGAATCCATCGGGTTGCAGCTGGCCGAGGCAGGCGTCGCCACGCTCATCGAGAAGCCGCTCGCGCACGACACGAAGGCGGCGCAGAACATCGTCGAGGCCTTCGCCCGCACCGACACCCTGAGCTGCGTCGGGCACATCGAGCGGTTCAACCCCGCATTGCAGGAGATGCGGCGCAGGTTGGCCGCGGGCGAGCTCGGCAGCCTCTACCAGGTGGTCACCCGCAGGCAGGGGCCGTTCCCGGACCGGATCGTCGATGCAGGCGTCATCCTGGATCTCGCCACCCACGACATCGACCTCACGTCGTGGGTGACCGGCGCCGCCTATCGGTCGGTGTCGGCGCGCTCGGCGCACCGAAGCGGCCGCCCGCACGAGGACCTCGTCAGCGTCGTCGCTGAGCTGTCCAGCGGGCTGATCGTCACGCACCTCGTCAACTGGTTGTCGCCGTTCAAGGAGCGCGTCACGGCCGTGACCGGCGAGCAGGGCAGCTTGGTGGCCGACACCCTCACGGCGGACCTCACGCTGTTCAAGAACGGTTCGCAGCAGATGGAGTGGGAACGGGTCGCGGCATTCCGCGGCGTCGTCGAGGGAGACGTGATCCGGTACGCGATCCCGAAGCCCGAACCGCTCATGACCGAGCTGCGCAACTTCGCCGCGGCGATCCGGGGTGACGCCTCGGGACACGTCGTGACCCTCGAGGAGGGACTGGCCACCGTCCGCATCGCCGAGGCCATACGCGATTCCGCGGCCACCGGCAACACCATCCGAATTCCGAGGTGATGACCACGATGAAGGTTGCCGTG
The DNA here is from genome assembly GCA_963736375.1 of uncultured Actinomycetota bacterium. Lineage (GTDB taxonomy): Bacteria > Actinomycetota > Actinomycetes > Mycobacteriales > Pseudonocardiaceae > Pseudonocardia. The sequence continues at coordinate 17,462 of CAVTOL010000012.1, read as the reverse complement.
GTGGGGCTGGGCAAGATCGGCCTCCCGCTCGCGGTCCAGTTCGCGGGACTCGGCCATCACGTGGTCGGCGCGGATGTCAACGAGGCGGTCGTCCGCGATCTGCGACGCGCCGTGCCCCCGTTTCCCGGTGAAAGCGGTCTGGCGGACCGCCTGTCCGAGGTGGTGAGCACGGGCGCGTTGGAGGCGACGACGGACACCGCGTCCGCGGTCGCAGCCAGCGACGCGGTGGTCGTCGTCGTGCCCCTGTACGCGGACGCCGAGGGCAAGCCGGAGTTCTCCGCGCTGGATGCGGCCACCGCGGACGTCGCCGCAGGCCTGCGGCCCGGCACGCTCGTCTCGTACGAGACGACCCTACCGGTGGGCACCACCCGCAACCGGCTCGCCGCCGCGCTCGAGGCGGGCAGCGGTCTGCGGGTCGGGGTCGACCTGTTCGTCGTCTTCAGCCCGGAGCGGGTCTCGTCGGGTCGCGTCTTCGCCGATCTCGCCCGTTACCCCAAGCTCGTCGGCGGCGTGGATCCCGAGAGCGGACGTCGGGCGGTCGACTTCTACGGCGCAGGCCTGCGGTTCGACGAACGCCCTGATCTGATGCGGCCGAACGGGGTGTGGGACCTGGGCTCGGCGGAGGCCGCCGAGTTCGCGAAGCTCGCGGAGACGACGTATCGGGACGTCAACATCGGTTTGGCCAACCAGTTCGCGCTGTACGCCGACAGCATCGGCGTCGACTTCCGCCGCATCGCCGAAGCCTGCAACTCCCAGCCCTTCAGCCATCTGCACGCGCCCGGGATCGCCGTCGGCGGCCACTGCATCCCCGTCTACCCGTGGTTCTACCTGGCCGGAGACCCCGACGCGACGATCGTCCGCGCGGCCCGCGCCACCAACAGCGAGATGCCCGAGCGGGCGGTCGGGCGGTTGGCCGACGTCTACGGTGACCTGCGGGGCGCCACGGTGGTCGTCCTCGGTGCCTGCTACCGCGGTGGGGTGAAGGAGACCGCGTTCTCCGGGGTGTTCGGCGTCGTGTCCGCGCTGCGGGCGCGCGGGGCCACTCCGGTGGTGCACGATCCGCTGTTCACGCCGGGGGAGCTCGCATCACTCGGGCTCGAGCCCTACCGCGACGGCCTGCGTGTCGACGCCGCGGTGCTGCAGGCCGACCACGCGGAGTACGGGAGCTTCACCCCCGCGGATCTGCCGGGGGTCACCGTGCTGCTCGACGGGCGTGGTGTTCTCGACCCGGCCCGGTGGCCCGGCGTCACGGTGATCACCCTCGGGGCGGGCGTTGTGCGACGCTAGTGCTGGTAGACCCCGATGTCCACGCCGCCTTCCGGTGGACGCTGCTTGCCGGTGATGTCGGTGGTCGGTGCCCCGAGCTCCACGCCCGCGCCCAACGCCGGGCTGCTGGGACGCAGATGGTAGTCACCTGACCCGTCCATCTGGAAGTTGACGAACTGCGGGTCGACCATGAGGGTGCCGCTCTGACTGCCCGTCTTCAGGTTGATCCGGTTCGTGCCGTTGTTCCACAGGATGTTGTTGAGGAACTGGTTGTTCGGACCCGTCGCGCCGCTCTCCCGGATGCCGTCGCGGCCGTTGTTGATCGCGATGTTGTTGGCCACGATGAAGTTGTCGGCGTTGACCTCACCGTTGTTCGGCCCGTCGCCCTGGCCGATCACGATGCCGCCCTGACCGTTGCCGAAGAGCAGGTTGTTCGAGATGTCCAGCGAGTTGCAGTTGTGCCAGCACTGGATGCCGAAGCCCGCGTTGTCGTAGGCGATGTTGTTGGCCACGACGCCGTTGGGGTGGCTGACGTAGATGCCGTGATCCAGCTGGTCGGAGCCGCAGCCCGACGCGATGTTGCCGATGACGTCGATGTTGTGCATGTCGTAGTTCGGGTTGGCGGTGGTGATGCAGTTGCCCGCGTGGAAGCCGTGGACGTTGTTGTCGACGATGCGGACGAACGAACCGCCGCTGAGCAGGCCGTCGGTGTTGGAGCCCGTGACGTCGAACCCGACGATGTCGACGTAGTCGCCGCTGTTCTGCCAGGCGGCGTCCTGTGAGCCGTCACCAACGATCTTGGCACCGCCGCGGTTGGCCGCTACGAACGCGATGCGCGCCTCTGCGGTGCCGTTGACTTCGGTGGTGACCGAGCCGTTGTACGTGCCGTCCTCGACGACGACCTTGGTGCCGGGCTCCGCCATCTTGGCGGCGCGGGCGAGCGACTGCAGCGGCGCCGCCTGTGTGCCCGGGTTGTCGTCGCTGCCGGTGGGCGACAGGAAGAGCTGGTTGGTGGCCGCGGTCGGCGCGATCTCCGTGTTGCCTCCCGCAGGCGCCGGTGGGGTGGGCGACGCAGGGTTGGACGAGCACGCCGCCACCGCCGCCGCGCCGGTGATCATCAAAACGATTGCCCTCGTTCGCCAGCCGCTCATCTGGTTCGCGATCCCCCACCCGCGCCGCACCGGTCGCTGTTACTTACCCAAGCTACGCGTTCCGATGTGTGTCTGATGCAAAGGTACCTTGACTAGGATGCGCGCTGTCGCCGAGCGTCGGTGGCGTCGGCGGCGTGCAGGCACAGCCCGTAGAGCACGCCGTAGCTCAGCACGTGCCCGACGGCGAGCACGATGACCGCCACCTGGATCGGCTCGCCCAGCAGCCCGCACACGGCCACGCCACCCGCCGTCAACAGGAGCCGGACGCATCCCCACACGAGTTCTTGCCCTTGCCGCTCGAGGAGGAACAGCGTGGACGACACGGGCGTGACGGCGAACTGGGCGAGGTAGGCCACGGCCAGGAACCGCGCGTACTCGCCTGCCTCGGTCCACGTGGGGCCGAAGATCAGCCCGAACAGCCAGGGCCCCGCCACCATCAACACGAGGGCAGGCCCCGCGCCGAGCAGCAGCAGACGCAGGACGGCGCTGCGCAGGAGGCGGCCCAGCGCCCCGCTTGGCTGGCGGAGCGCGGCCCCGGTTTCGCCGGTGTAGACCTGGCTGACCGCCTGGCCGATGATCGCGGTGGGGCCGCTGAAGACGCGGATGGTGAGGCCGAGGAGGCCCGCTCGCGCGTCGCCGTAGATCGCGCTCACCAGGAGCAGCGGCATCTCGATGCCTGCTGAGTTGACCAGTGCGGACGGGGCGGCCAGCAGGGGGAACCGGCGGAACCGCCGCACCGCGGCGCGCATTCCGGCCACGGTGGGCCGTCGCTGGCGCAGCAGGCCGCCCCGCGACAGGAGCCCGCCCATGGCCAGAGTTCTGCCCACACCGACCCCGAGCAGGAGGCCAAGCGGGCGCACGCCCGCCAGCCCCAGCCCCACCTGCGTCACCGTCTGGCCGACGCCCTGCAGCAGGTTGCGCCTGCCCAGCGCACCGTAGGTGCGATCGCGCACCATCCACTCGGAGAGCACCATGTAGGCGCCGATCGCTAAGACCGTGAGGGCCACCAGCCACCAGTACTGCGCGAGCCTCGGGACGCCGAGGAGGTCGGCCAACGGGCCCGCGGCGAGAAGGCCTACGGCGGCCGTGACTATCGTCGTGCCGAACACGACCGCCAATGCCGACCATGCGACATCCGCGGCTTCTCCGTCGTCCGGCGGGATGGGTATGGCCGGCTCGAGGCACCCCGCGGAGATCACGCTGATCATCCCGACCACCGAGGTGAACACCGTGAGCAGGCCGAGCTCCGCGGGGTCGTACAGCCGCGTCAGGAGGGGGTACGACAGGATGACCAGTCCCTGGCCCGCGATGCTGCCCACGACGATGCTCGTGATTCCCCGCATCGTGGTCGGGAGCCGTCGTGACCGCATGCGGGCGATCAGCCGTCGTCCCGGATCGCGACCGGCAACGCCTGCGCCGGGCGGCGCGGGCGCCGGTTCATCATCGACGGCATAGTGAAACTCTATCCGGCGCAACTCTAGCCGGCGTGCGTGGACGGGAGCGAGGATCAGTGGCGAGCGAGCCCGCAAGCGGGCGTGGGCGGGTCAGGCACCTGACGTCCGTCCACCCCATCGGCGACAACCGGATCTTCTACCGGGAGTGCAAGAGCCTCGCCGACGCCGGTTACGACGTCGCGCTCGTCGTCGGTCACCCGCCGACGGCACCGGTCGCGGGCGTGCCCGTCATCGGCGTCGGGCAGCCGCGCAACCGGGTCGACCGCGCGACCAGGATCGTGTGGCGGGTCTTCCGCGCGGCGCTGAAGGAGCGGGCGCAGGTCTACCACCTGCATGACGCGGAGCTGCTGTGGATCGGGCCGCTGCTCAAGCTCGCGGGGCGCCGTGTGGTCTACGACGTCCACGAGGACACGCCGAAGCAGATCATGAACAAGTTCTGGATCCCGTGGTGGGCCAAGCGGGTGCTCTCGTCGGGCACAGCGCTCATGGAGCGACTGGCCGCGGCGATGTTCGACGGCATCGTGGCCGCGACGCCGACCATCGGCGAGCGGTTCCCCGCCGGGAAGACGGCTGTGGTGCAGAACTTCCCCCAGCTCGCCGCCGCCCGCGACCGCCCGGAGGTCCGCGCGGACAACCAGTCCTACGCCTTCGCCTACACCGGCGGCCTGGCGGCGGTGCAGGGTCTGCGCGAGATCGTCGCGACCGCCGAGCTGCTGCCCCACGACCTCGGCGACGCCGTGGTCGCGGGTTGGTTCGACGACGACGCACTGGAACACGAGGTTCGGGGGTCGGAGGGCTGGAAGCGCATCCGGTTCCTCGGCCGCGTCACGCCGACCGAGGTCCTCGAGGCGATCGTGACCGCCCGTTGCGGGATCGTTATCGACCACCCGATCAGCAACTACCTGGACTCCTACTCGACGAAGATGTTCGAGTACATGGCCTGCGGCGTGCCCGTCGTCTGCTCCGACTTTCCGCTGTGGGTGCGCCTGGTCGCCGACGCCGACTGCGGCGTGACCGTCAACCCCATGGACCCGCAGGCCGTCGTGAAGGCCATCGAGGCCCTCTGCCGCGACCCCGAGGAGGCGCGTCGGCTCGGGGAGAACGGCCGCAGGGCCATCCGCGAGCGCTACAACTGGGAGAACGAGTTCGCCAAGCTCGACGATCTCTACCGGAGACTCATGTGATCAGCCCACAGCGCGTCCTCGTCATGTCGCCGCACACGGACGACGCGGAGCTCGGATGCGGCGGCACGATGTCCCGATGGATCGGTGAGGGCGCGGAGATCTTCACCGCGGTGTTCTCCACCGCCGAGCTGTCCCTGCCCCCCGGCTCCAAGCCGTACCGGCTCAAAGACGAGTGCCATCTGGCGCTCGACGAGCTCGGCGTGCCCAAGGAGAACCGCTTCATCTACGACTTTCCCGTCCGCGAGCTCGGGTACCACCGCCAGGAGGTGCTCGAGGAGATGGTGAAGCTCGCCCGGATGGTGGAGCCGGAGGTGGTGCTCGTGCCGTCCGGCGCCGACCTGCACCAGGACCACGCCGTCGTGCACCAGGAGAGCGTGCGCGCGTTCCGGTTCACCACGATGCTGGGCTACGAGCTGCCGTGGAACCACATCACGTTCTCCACCACGGCGTTCGTCGTGCTGACCGAAGAGCACCTGCAGCGCAAGTGGGCGGCGCTGACGAAGTACCAGAGCCAGCTGGAGGTGGCGCGGCCGTACTTCCGTTACGAGTTCATCGAGTCGATGGCCCGCGTCCGCGGTCTCCAGGTGAAGTCGGACTTCGCCGAGGCGTACGAGGCCATCCGGGTGCGCCTGTGAGCGTCCCATGATCGTGGCGGCCCACCAGCCGAACTTCGCGCCCTGGCTGGGCTTCTTCGACAAGGCCAAGGCGGCCGACGTGCTGGTGCTCCTCGACACCGTCCAGTTCATCAAGCGGGGGTACCAGAACCGCGCCCGGATCAAGGGGAGCGACGGGCCGCAGTGGCTCACCGTCCCCGTCATCAGCAAGGGCCGCTACGACCAGGCGACGCTGGACGTCCAGATCGACGAGACGGCGCGCTGGCGGTCGGTCCACCTCCGCACCCTCCGCAGCGTCCTGGCCAAGGCGCCCCACCGCGACACGCTGCTCGAGCTGGTGGAACCGATCTACGCGCAGGAGGACGTGCACCGGCTCGTGGACCTCAACCTCGCCGTGCTGCGCGCGGTGGCGGGCCGCTTCGGCCTCGCCACGCGCCTGGTGCTGGCGTCGGAGCTCGACGTCAAAGGCAGCTCGACCGAGCTGATGGTGAGCCTGACCAAGGCGGTGGGCGGTGACGTCTACCTCTCGGGGCCGACCGGCCGCCGGTACCTGGAGCCCGCGGAGTTCACCGCCGCCGGGCTGGAGCTGCGCTACCACGAGTTCACCCCGGCTGAGTACCCGCAGCTGCACGGCGCGTTCGTGTCCGGGCTGAGCTGCTTCGACTACATCGCCAACTGCGGGTTCGCGCCGTGGAGCGCCGTCACACCGTGACGGCCTCGATCAGCTCCGCGTACCAACGCTTCTGGCGCCGGGTCCGCAAGATCTCGTCGTTGTGCCAGAGGATGCCGAGGTCACCGCGGAAGCGCCGACAGGCGCGGGCGATGTCGACCACCGCGCCGAACGCCGCGTCGGGCCGCAGGCCCATGTATCCGAACAGCGTCACGTCCATGACCTGGAACGGCCGTTCCCGCAACGTGAGCGGCCTGCCGGCGACGAGGTCGAACACGGGGTACTCGCGGCACGTACCCGTCCGGAAGCCGACCGCTTCGCTGAACGCCAGCGTGCAGTCGTAGTCCAGCCCCGCCTCGTCCCAGTTGCGCCACGTGCCGGGGTTGGCCCACTGCAGGTAGTGCTGCCGCCCACCCCAGACGTCCTGTCGGACGCCCTCGCGCTCGGCGACGTCGCGTAGGCGGGTGAACTCCTCCGCGGTCCGCTTCGGGTCGCTGAACGTGCCGAGGCCCGCGTGGAAGCCGACCTCGTGGCCGCGCCGGTGGACCCGGCCCATGAGGCGGCCGACCCAGGGGTGGTCGACCAGGTCGAACCGGCCGCCGTGCGGGTTGACGTCGTTGTTCGACAGGAAGTAGAAGGCGCTGCGCAGACCGTGCCGTTCACTCACCGTCATCAAGAAGTCGAAGGTGTTGTGCGGATCCCGGTCGAGCCGCCCGCGCCGGATGTCGGCGAGCGCACGCGTCCGCCTGAGCAGCAGGCCGAGGTCCCGGCGCCGGACGACATCGCCCGCGAGCTGGCGGGCGAGCAGCGGCAGGCTGCGCCCGAGCGTGGACAGGGGATCGTCGACGTCGTGGGAGAGCAGGACGCGGTAGTCGCGATGCGCGGTGGTCAGCCCCGGCCAGAGGCGGAGCAGCGCCGCGCGCAACAGTTCGACGTAGGCGTCGACGACCGGGATGCGCAGGAAGTCGGCACGCACCGCGAGCGCCGCGGCAGCGGGGTAGCGCTGGTAGCCGTCGCGCTCGCCGGGTATGGCCTCCTCGTACCGGGTGAGCATGGCGAAGGCGGCGCCGAACACGTCGACGTGCAGGCGCACACCGGTGTCGTCGAGCTCGGCGAGCGGGCAGTCGTCCCCGGTAGGTGGGCCGTAGAGGACGGGCAGCCGCTCCGTTGCGGTGAGCAGCCCCGCACCCACGGCGCCGACCGGCCGCCACCGCAGCGGCAGGCGGGGGAGCGCGGACGGCGTCAGCCAGTGGGCCTGATCGGTGGCGAACAGCACGTCGGGAACGGTGACGACCCGTTCGTCGCCGCCTGCCAACCCGATCTGGACCGCAGCGTGCTCATGGACTTCGGCCCGCCACTCCAGACCCAGCCAGTCCCCGAGCACGACGCCGAGGACATACCGCCGTTCGGCGTCGTAGTGTGGCGGTATCCGGACGACGAGCATCATCAATTTGTGTGTACCTTACAAAGATGACCCATCTGCGTGATGTCTGTCATCCTGATGGTCCTTTCTGACTCCCCCCAGCTCGGCAGCTCATCAACTGAGCGTAACCGTCCGGGCCACTCCGTACCCTCGTCCGGTGGACGGCCGGACGAGCCGATCTTTCATCAGCCGTGGTGGTTGGACGCCGTCGCCCCGGGCAGATGGGACGCGGCCACCGTCGACCGCGGCGGGCGAACGGTAGCGGCACTGCCGTTCGTCGTGCGCGGGCCACGGTGGCTGCGCGTCCTGAGCCAGCCGCCGCTCACCCCATTCCTGGGTCCGTGGATCACCCGCGAGGATGGCGCGAAGTACAGCACGTCGCTCGGTGATCAGATGGAGCTACAGGCGGAGCTCGAGGCGAAGCTGCCTGCCGCGTCGGCGTTCCACCAGAGCTTCTCCTCGACCGTCGTCAACTGCCTGCCGTTCATCTGGGCGGGCTACCGGGCCGAGGTGCGCTACACGTACCAGCTCACGGACCTCACCTCAGAGGAGGCCCTCTGGGAGGGCCTGGCGGGCAACATCCGTCGGGAGATCCGCAAGGCGCGGCGACAGCTCGAAGTCCGCGAGGCCACCGACGTGGACCGGTTCTACGACGTCTGGGCGAAGACCTTCGCACGCCAGGGAGCGGCGGCACCCGATCGGGCCCGGCTGGAGCGCATCGACGCCGCCTGCGCGGAGCGGGATGCCCGACTCATGCTGTTCGGCTGCGACGAGGCGGAGCGGGTGCACGCCGTGGCCTACGTGGTGTGGGACCGGGGGACCGCCTACTACCTCATGGGCGGAGGCGATCCGCAACTGCGCACGAGCGGGGCCAGCAGCCTGCTCGTCTGGGAGGCGGTCCGGCGGGCGCGAGCAGGCTCACAGGTTTTCGACTTCGAAGGGTCTATGCTCCGGCCCGTCGAACGCTTCTTCCGGGCGTTCGGGGGTCGTCAGACGCCGTACCTGCATGTCAGCCGGGCGACCCGGGCCGGGGGCGCGGCGCTGGCAGTGCGCGCGGGGGCCAAGCGGTTGACCCGCCGATAAGGGGGGAAGGGTCGTGGTTCTGGTACCACTGAGGTGGTCGATTCGAGGGGGTGGCGGGTGACTCCCCGCGAGTTCGTTGACATCGCGCGGGAGCGCTGGCGGTTCATCGTGGCCGGGTTGCTCCTCGGGCTGATCGCCGCAGGCCTCGCGATCTACCTGGTTCCCCGCGAGTACTCGGCGTCCGTCACGATGATCGTCTCGACGCAGCCGGTCGACCCGACCCTTCCTGCGGCCACCGGCAGCGACGAGGTGTCTGCCCAGCGGATCAGCACCTACGTCGAGCTGACGCGCAGCAGGCGCCTCGCGGCCGACGTGATTCTGGCTCTGCGCCTGCCCGACACCCCCGAGCAGCTCGCGAGCCGGATCACGGTCACCACTACACCGGATTCGGCGCTCATCACGGCTGCCGTCACCGACGACATCCCCGGCCAGGCAGTGAGCATCGCGAACGCGGTCGGGGCGGCGTTCATCAAGGACGTGGGTGAGATCGAACAGCCCACCGACCCGGCACGCCGTCCCGCGGTCGTGGCGAAGGTGTTCCAGGCGGCACAGCCGCCCCCGGACCTCGTCGCTCCCCGGCCCGGCCTGTACCTGACGTTCGGGATCGTGCTCGGCCTCCTGGTCGGGCTCGGCGCCGCGGTGCTCCGCAACGCGCTGGACACCGGGATCAAGAGCAGGAGCCAACTGGAGGAGATCCTCGGCGCGCCGGTTCTCGGCATCATCGGACGCGACCGCAACATCCGCTCGAGCCCGCTGAGGATGTACGGCGCCTCGCCAACCCCGCTGGCCGAGTCCTTCCGACACCTGCGGACGAACGTCCAGGTCGCTGCGATCGACCGGCACTGGAAGTCCATCCTGATCACGAGCGCCACATCCGGCGAGGGCAGAACCACCACGGTCTGCAACCTCGGACTGACCCTGGCGAAAGCGGGCGCCCGCGTCGTCATCGTCGACGCCGACCTGCGGAACCCATCGATCGCCCGAAGCCTCGGTATCGGGGCGTCACCGGGGCTCACCGACGTGTTGGACTCAACGGAGTCGCTGAAGACCGCCGTGCGGCCGGTGGGGCCGACGCTCGACGCCCTGCCCAGCGGGGTGTGCCCGCCGAACCCGAGCGAGCTGCTCGGCTCGAAACGCATGACCGATCTGCTCACTTCCCTGCGCGAGATGTATGACGTCGTGCTGGTGGACAGTGCGCCGCTGCTCCCGGTGACCGACGCCGCGGTCCTCGCGCCCCGCGTCGACGCCACCCTCCTGGTGGTGCGCTACGGCCGAACCCACGTTCAGGACGTGTACGCGGCCAGGGACGCGCTGCACGCGGTGTCCGGGCGGATCCTTGGCGTGGTGCTGACGATGGCCCCGAACGCAGGCCCGCGGCGGCAGGACCGGCTGAAGCCCTCACTCGGGAAGTGGTTACCGAGTGCACGGCAGTCGGAGAACGGCACGGCGCACACGTCTGAGATGCTGCCCGCCATGCCCCTGCCGTCGTCTCCACCGCAGCCCCGACCGAGTCCTCGTCCACGAAGCGATGGCGGGACCAACGACGATCGTCCTGCAGAGCGCGCCAAGGCCGATGAGCCGCTCGACCGCGGATCCGCGGCGCGGTAGGCCGGGGATTAGGTACGATCAATCTGGTGGCTGGCGAAGCGGCAGGACACGGGCGGCAACCGGTGCTGGTCGCAGGGCGCCTCCGGGCGCTCGTGGCAGCAGCCGTAGGGGTTCTGGTCGCCACGGCGTTGGGGCTGCGGTACGCGGGCGATTCGCACCCAGCGTGGCTGGACCAAGTTGCGCTGTCGCTGGCGCGAGAGTGGTTCCCGATGCCGCGCGGGGTCGCGATGGTCGTCATCAGCTCGTACGACCTCGTGCCGTTGGCCATCATGATCGCCGTGCTCGCCTGCGTCTGTCTGGCCCTTGGCAGGCGCAAGCTGGCCGTCCTCGCCGTGGTGGGGCCGGTTCTCACCGGAGTCGCCACGTCCGTCGCGAAGCCGGTGATCGACCGGACCAAGAACGGCGACCTGAGCTACCCGAGCGGCCACATGGGCTCGGCGGTCGCGCTCTCGATCGTCGTCGCACTGCTCGTGGCCAGCCTGCTCGGGGCGCGGCGATGGGCGACCGTGGTTGCCATAGCGGTGCCGATCCTGTGGAGCGCCACGGTCGGGATCGCGATGACGGTGACGAACTACCACTATTGGACCGACGCGGTCGGCGGTTTCTGCGTTGCGGTGGCCGTCGTGCTGGGCCTTGCTGTACTGATCGACTCCAGGCCGCCGCGCAGGTCCGGAACCGACCACCTGCTCGGGGGGCAGGGAAGAGTCGGTGCGCTCGAGCAATGATCATCGGGCGGGCATGGCACCGACGCCCTGACGGCCAAGGAGGGGAGCAAGCTCGTGAGCGAGCTGAAGGCTGTGATCCAGGCAGGGGGGCGAGGAACTCGTCTCGCACCGTATTCGACGGTGCTGCCCAAGGCCTTGATGCCGGTGGGCGAGGGCACGGTGATCGATCACCTGCTGAGCGGCTTCCGCGATGCCGGGGTCGCCGAGGTGATCATCACGGTGAGCAGGTTCGGGCCCCTGATCCGCAGCTACTGCGGCGACGGGAGCCGGTGGAACCTGAGCATCGACTACATCACCGAGGACGTACCGCTCGGGACGATCGGCGGCCTGAATCTGCTGCGGGAGCGGCTGCAGGCCCCGTTCTTCGTGTCCAACTCCGACATCTACACCGATCTCGAGCTCAAGGACCTCCTGGCCACCCACAGCAGTAGTTCCGCCTCGCTGACCGTCGTCGTCACCCGGCAGACGGTCAACATCGGCTACGGGGTCGTGGACCACACCGATGGGCTCATGACCGACTTCCGGGAGAAGCCCAGCCAGGAGTTCTCCGTGAGCACCGGGATCTATTGCATGAGTCCCGGGGTCTTCGAGTTCATCCCGCCGTCCGGGACGTTCGGCTTCGACCACCTCCTGCGGGCCATGCTGGATCGCGGCGCGTCGGTCGGTGTCCACGAGCACCTCGGCAGCTGGATCGACATCGGACGCGTCGAAGACCTGCGCAAGGCCCAGGAACAGGCCGCGCACCCGTTCACCCCGGACGAGGTCGTCTGAGGTGCAGATGCAGGCGCTCCCGATGATCGAGCTCGGCGCGCCGGTGCTCGGCGACGCCGAGAAGCAAGCGCTCATCGCGGTCCTCGACGACCGATGGCTGACCATGGGCGAGCGTGTCCGCGCGTTCGAACGTGCCTTTGCCGACCTCCACGGAGTCGACGACGCGGTGGCGGTCAGCTCGGCGACCGCGGCGCTGCACCTGATCCTCGCGGCGTTCGACATCGGACCGGGCGACGAGGTGCTCGTACCGTCCATGAGCTTCGTGGCCACGGCGGCCACCGTGGTGCACTCCGGCGCCACGCCGGTGTTCGTCGACATTGAGGCGGCAGACCGTCCCCACATGTCGCTCGACGAGGCCCGCCGCGCGGTCACCGGCAACACGCGGGCGGTCATGGTCATGCACTACGGCGGGTTTGCGGTCGACCTCCCGGCCTGGCGGCGCTTCGCCGACGCACACGGGCTCCTGTTGTTCGAGGACGCGGCGCACGTGGCCGGTCTGACCGGCGCAACGGCCATCGAGAGCGACGCAGCCGCGTTCAGCTTCTTCACCAACAAGAACATGACCACCGCCGAAGGCGGCATGGTCGTCGTCGCCGACGAGGCTCGCCGGGAGCGCGTTCGGCTCCTGCGGTCCCACGCGATGACGGCGAGCACGTTGGACCGCGACCGCGGCCGCGCGGTCGGTTACGACGTCGTCGCCTGCGGCCACAACTTCCGGATGGACGAGCTGCGTGCGGCGCTCGGACTGGTGCAGATCGAGCGGCTCCCCACCTGGAACCGAACCCGCGTCGAGCTGATGGCGCGCTACCGGGGCCTGCTGGCCGATCGGCTGCCCCAGGTGTGCGTTCCGTTCGACGACCACCATCTGACGTCGGGCCACATCATGCCGATCGTGTTGCCGGAGGGGCCCGACCGTGCTGACCTCATGGCGTCGTTGCGGGCTGCGCGAATCCAGACCAGCGTGCACTATCCGGCCATCCACCAGTTCACCTACTACCGCGACCGCTACGGCGATGTGCAGCTTCCGCATACCGAGAGCTTCAGCCGCCGCGAGCTCACGGTGCCGCTGCACCCCGCACTGAGCTCGGCTGACATCGACCGGGTGGTGGACGCCCTGGCGGCAAACGTGGGGTCGCTCGCGGACCGGCACTGATCCGGCGAGAGGATGTCGAGGTGGATTTCTCGGGTCGTACGGTTCTTGTCGTCGGTGGCGCCGGATATGTCGGATCCGTCCTCGTGACGGAGCTGCTGCGTGCGGGCGCGCGGGTGCGCGTTCTCGACCAGCTGATCTACGACAACGGCTTCGCCCTCGCCCACCTGATGGATGAACCGCGGCTGTGGTTCCATCGCGGAGACCTTCGGAACGAGGACGATCTCGCCGAGGCCGCGCGAGGGGCCACGGACCTCGTGCTGCTGGCTTCCCTGGTCGGCGACCCGATCTGCAAGGCCTACCCCGTACTGGCCCATGAGATCAACGAGAACGGCGCGAGGCGCGTCATCGACCACCTCGGGCCTGCCGGGATCGACCGGTTCGTCTTCACCTCGACCTGCAGCAACTACGGCATCCACGAGTCGTCGCGGTTGGCCACGGAGGACAGCGACCTCAATCCCCAGTCGCTCTACGCCCAAACCAAGATCGCCGTGGAACAGTACGTGCTCGAGCGGGCGAGCGAGCTGCCGAGCGCAGCCACCGTGCTGCGCATCGCCACGGCATACGGACTCTCGCCCCGCATGCGGTTCGACCTCACCGTGTCCCAGTTCGCCTGGGAGCTGGCGAGCGGGCGGCCGTTGGAGGTCTATGACGCCGACACGTGGCGGCCCTACTGCCACATCCGCGACATCTGCAAGGCCATCATGACCGTGCTCACCGCTCCGGAGAGCGACGTTCGCGGCGAGGTCTTCAACGTGGGCGACACCGCCCAGCAGTTCACGAAACGGATGATCGTTGACGAAGTTGGCCTGCACGTAGGGGAAACATCGGTCATCTACGGCGACAAGGGGTCCGACCCGCGCAACTACCGCGTGTCCTTCGCCAAGATCGCCGAGAACCTCGCGTTTCGCTGTGACTACACGGTGCAGGACTACATCGCGCGGCTGACCGCCGCCGTGCAGGCAGGCATCTTCCCTGATGTGAGCGCCGACCCCCGATTCGGCAACTATAAGGTCATGCACGTCGAGCCCACGCACTGACCTGCGGCGGGTGGCCCGCCGCCGCGCCTGAGTGGGTGTTAAGGTTGCTGAGAGGCGACGTGGAGGTGCTGCCCGCGGCCTGGGCGGCGACGAGCGTCCCCTTGCTGAAGGGCAGGAACCCATCATGGGCGAAGCCTCGTCACAGCCGGATCGGGCACCATCCCATCGCGGTCACCGTGCAGGTCGCTCGTCTGTTCTCACACCGCCGTTCGGGCTGCCGATGTTCCCGTCACGACATCGACGGCAGGCGGAACAGCCGCCGCCGCAGGTGCCGTCGTCTACGGACGAGCGGCTGTCCACGCCACCCCCTGGGGTCGGCGACCCCAAGGAGAAGCTCTGCCGGTGCGGACACGTGCACGCCGCGCACGAGCACTACCGACGGGGCAGCGACTGCGGGATCTGCGGCGCCGCACGCTGCGCCGCCTACGTGCGCGCATCCTCCCGCGCACGGTCGTGACCTGCCGCTGAGGCGTTCTCGCTACCGGAGCCGGGCCGCCGCTCGGCGCCGCCGGGCGGCGCCGACCAGCCACCGGGCACGACGCAGCACCGGGTTCTGGGTGGCGCGGAGCAAGCGGTAGTCCGAGGACGACCGGTCGATGTCACCGAATCCGCCTTCCGTGTCCGGGTGGCGGCGGCCGAGCAAGGCGTACGCGACGTCCATCGGATCATGCGCGAGGTGCTCGTCCATCGACTCGAACCACGACGCGCTCGCCGCCGCCTCGGCTTGCCAGCGCGCCACCTCGGGGCGGCGCTCCTCGGCGTAGCGACACAGCGCGCCTTCGATGTCGAGCCCGGGAACGGAGAGCGCGTTCGCCAGTGCGATCGCGTCCTCCAGCGCGAGGCGGGTACCCGAGCCGATCGAGTAGTGCGCGGTGTGCGCGGCGTCGCCGAGCAGCACGACGCGATCGTCGTGCCAGCGCTTGTTGGTGATCGTCGGGAAGTGTGACCACCGGGACGGGTGCTGGCCGGGTCTGCTGCTGAGCAGGGGAGCGCCGTCGAGGTGGCGGTCGAAGACGTCGGCCAGCAGCTCCAGTGACGCGGAATTGTCCAGATTGTCCAGGCCGAGCTTTAGCCACGTCGGCTCCGCGCATTCGACGATAACGGTGCTGGCGCGCGGCGCGAACTGATAGCCGTGGTACCACAGCCACCCGGCGTCCGTGCGTTCGCAACCGAAGGTGAAGTCCGTGAACTCCTTGGTCGTGCCCAGCCAGATGTAGGCGTTGGTACCGGTGCGTACCGATGTGCCGAACGCGTCGGAGCGGAGCGCGCTCGTGTGGCCATCGGCCGCGACGATCACGTCGGCATCGATGTCCGCGGCCTGGTCGACCGTCTCCTCGAACCTCATCTGCACGCCGAGCGCATGCGCCCTCGCCTGCAGGACGTCCAGCAGCTGCCGCCGTTCGATGCTGTAGCCGTAGCCCCCGAGGTACACGATCCGCTCGCCGATCCGCAAGCGCTGTCCCGTCCACGTGACCGAACGTGCGGTGATCTCCCTTGCGGAGGTCGGGTCCACCCGGTGGAGGGCGTTGCGCAGGGAGTCCCAGTAGACGACGCCCCAGCCGTAGGTCGTGCCCGGTGGGTTGCGCTCCAGGACGACGACTTCTCGGCCGGGGTCGCGCAGCTTGGCGACAACGGCGAAGTACAGTCCGGCGGGACCACCGCCGACACAGGCGATCTTCATACGATCGACGACTTTCGGGACGGTGTGACGGACACATGCACCACCTTTACTCGGTCAGCCCTAGGCTGCCGGCGCGATGGTTCGAGGTGTCCGCCGACCCCACCTTTCGGCGTGTCGAGCGAAACCGGTCCGGCTGCGACACAAGGGGGCTGCCCACTACGCTGATGGAACCAGCCGCCCGGTGCAACAGCACGACATCGAGGAGCAGCGGCGATCCCGGCTCCGACAGCATGGGAGGTTCACGGATGTACGGCGCGGAGCCAGCAGGCGGGGCGGTGGCCGACGAGGAGTTCTGTCGGGCACACACCCCGTTCGAGCAGTCCTGGTGGCTGGACGCGGTCGCGCCGGGCAGTTGGGGTGAGGCGGTCGTCGAGCGGCAGGGCGAGCTGGTCGCGCGGCTGCCCTACGTGCGCAAGCGGAAGCTCGGGCTCACCGTCCTCACGCAGCCCCCGTTGACCCGGTTCGTCGGGCCCTGGCTGCGCCCGTCGACGGGCAAGTACGCGACGCAGCTCGGGGTTGAGTGCGAGCTGATGGGCGAGCTGATCGAGAAGCTGCCGCCGCACGACGCCTACCGGGGCAGCTTCGCGCCCGCCGTGACGAACTGGCTGCCCTTCTACTGGGCAGGCTTCGACGCCACGGTCCGGTACACCTACCGGCTCGACGACCTCTCCGACCCGGACAAGCTCTGGGCCGAGGTCGGCGGCAACGTCCGTGGTCGGGTTCGCCGCGCCGAGAAGACGGTGGAGATCCGTACGGATGTCTGCCTCGACGACGTCCTGCGGATCAACCGGATGCTCTTCGACCGGCAGGGCTTGGCTCCACCTTTCGACGACGACCTGGCCCACCGCCTCGACGACGCCTGCCAAAAGCGCGGTGCGCGTCAGATCGTCGCCGCGGTCGACGCGGGCGGACGGGTGCACTCGGCGCTGTACCTCGTACGGGACGCCACGACGACGTATCTGCTTTACGGCGGCACCGACCCGGAGTTCCGGTCGAGCGGCGTGAACAGCCTTGTCGTGTGGGAGGCGATTCGTCGCGCGAGCGAGAGATCGCAGCATTTCGACTTCCTCGGTTCGATGATCGAGTCCGTGGAACGCGTCAACCGCTCCTTCGGAGCGCGGCAGGTGCCCTACTTCTTCGTGTTGCGGTCGCGTCCACATGCGCGGGCCCTGTTGGCCGCCCGCTCGGCGTCAGCCCGGGCGACGGGTCTGTTGCGACGGCGCCGAGCACCGGGGGGTGGCGGCGCGGCGTAGCGGTTCTACGGGGACTCGGCCGCCGCGACCTCGGGCGGATGGTCCTGCTGCGCCGCCTGCCTGATGAGGTCGGGCGATGTGTTGCGGTGGCCGTTGACCGCGCTGCCCGCCGCCGGTGGCACAGGAGCGTCCGCCGGTCTCCTTTGCGGCCAGCCGTCGCGCGGCGCGAGCGCGCAGAGGATGATCGCGGCGATGAAACCGTGCGTGAGCAGTGCGGTGAGGATCGCCGACTCGGCGAGCGCCAGACCGGGCATCAGGAAGGCCAGGCAAGCGAAGCGGCGCGGCAGGCCGCGGGTGGCGTCGTCGATCGCCCAGAGCAGCAGGATCAGCACGACCGTCGCGGCGATCATCCCCGGGTAGCCGAAGTTGGCGTAGCCGTCGGCGAGCCA
>CAVTOL010000011.1:0-6592 GCA_963736375.1 uncultured Actinomycetota bacterium | reverse complement strand
TGAACGGAACAAGTACGTGACTCTCGCCGGGCAGGTCACGACGCCAGCGTGGCGGGCAGCTCGGCGATCGTCGCCAGCACGTGGGTCGCGCCCGCGGTGGTCAGCTCGTCGCGGGTGCCTGTGCCGGTGAGCACCCCGGCGACGATCGACGCGCCCGCGGCCCGGCCCGCCGCCATGTCGCTCGGGGTGTCGCCCGCCACCGCGATCGCGGCCGGGTCGGTCACGCCGAGGGTCCGGGCCGCGAGGTGGATCATGTCGGGCCAGGGACGGCCGCGGCCTGCGTCGGCGGGGGAGAGCGCGAGGTCCACCAGCGGCTTCCACCCGAGGCTCGCGAGCAGGGCGTCGCGCGTCGCCGGGGCGAAACCCGTGGTCATGCACACTTTGATGCCGTCGTCGCGCAGCGCGGTCAGCACCTCGACGGCGCCGGGGAGCGCCGTCACCGCCCCGGACGAGAGCAGGTCGGCGTAGGCGTGCTCGAACGCCCGGTTCGCGCGCTGCGCCGTCTCCTCCTCGCCGACGATGCGCCGGAAGACCTCGATCTTGGCCTGGCCCATCGTCTCCCGGACGATCCCCATGGCCGTGGCGAACTCCCCGCTGCCCGGCACGATGCCGACCGCGCCCGCGGCGACCGTGAACGCCCGCTCGACGACGCCGTCATCGCGCACGGTGGTGCCCGCCATGTCCAGACAGGCCAGCTCGATCATGGTTGCTCCTCACAGGCCGATCAGATCGGCGGTTTGCTCGGCCAGCGCAGGACCCAGCGTCATCCCACGCCCACCCGGCCCGGTGACCACCCACAGCCGCGGGTCCGGGGCGGCCCGGTGCACCAGCTCGCCCTGCGTCGTCGACTCCGCGTACACGCCCGACCAGCGCCGCACGAGCGGGGGCAACGGACGGCCGAGCAGAGCCTCGGCCACCCCGAGAAGATGGGTGTAGGGCGCCTCGTCGAGCGCGAAGCCGAACGGCTCGGCGTAGGCGTGGGTGTCCCCGATGGTGAGCCCGCCGTGGAGGCGCTGCACGGCGAGCAGCTGCATCCGGTGCGCCGTTGCGACCTCGGCCTGCGGCTGAACCGCCCGCAGCCGGTCCAGCGCCTGCCCGGCGTAGGCGGGGTAGTAGCGGAAGCTGTCGGCGTCGGCGATGGCGGTGGGCAGCGGCTCGGGAAGCGGCGCGGTCTCGGCCATCTGCAGCTGGACGGCCCGCACCGGCAGCTCGCCCGCGACCCGCCGGACCACGCCGTCGAGCCCGGCGCCCGGGCACAGGATCGCGACGTCGCCGGTGTGCTGCCCGCCCGCCGCGTCGCAGAGCGTCACGCCCTCGCCTGCCACCTGGGCGTCGACGACGGTCACGCCCGACCGGAACGCGTACCGGCCCGTGGCGGCCATATGGACGCGCAGGGGCGGAAGCGCGACCCGCGACTCGACGGTCGCGTCCCGCCCGCACCACAGCGCGCCGAGGATCTCGCCGCGCAGCGCTGGGTTGCAAGCCCGCGCTCCCGCCGCGTCGAGCAGCGCGAACTCGCGGTCCGGCGCATCCGGCCCGGTCAGCGCCTCCTCGGCGACGGCGAGCTCGGCCGCGGTGCGGACGACCGTGAGCGAGCCGTTGGCCCGGAACCCGACGTCGGCCACGTCGGCACCGATGCCCTCCCACAGCTCGCGGGCGCGCAAAGCCGCGGGCAGCTCGCTCGCGGACCGGCCGGACACCCAGATCAGCCCGAAGTTGCGCACGGTCGCGCCGCGGGCCTGGCGGTCGCGCTCCAGGTGGCGCACCTCGTGTCCGCGGCGCACCGCCTCCCAGGCGTGCATCGTGCCCAGGATCCCGCCGCCGACCACGAGGACGCGCGTCACCGGCCGACCGGATCCACGACCAGCACCCGCCCGCTCACCGCCACCTCGACGGCCGCGCCGACGGTGAGCCGCGCCGCCTCGGTGCTCGGCCGGTCCACCAGCACGGACAGGTCGCCGTCGAGCCGCACGTTGACCCGGGTGATGCCGCCGAGGAACGTCGTCACCGTGACGATGCCGGATCCGTGCGGGGCCGCGGTCAACGTGAGGTCCTCCGGCCGGGCGAGCACGTCGACCGGCGTGCCCACCGCGCGGCCGCCCGCGTCGGTGTCGGGAACCACCGTGTCGAGCACCCGCACGCCGCCCGCGGTGACCTCGCCCGGCATCCGGTTCATGGTGCCCACGAACTCGGCGACGAACGCCGTCGCGGGCCGCACGTAGAGCTCGGCGGGCGGCGCGATCTGCTCCAGCCTGCCATCGCGCATCACGCCGACCCGGTCGGCCATCGAGAGCGCCTCCTCCTGGTCGTGGGTGACGAACAGGGTGGTGGTGCCGAGCTGGGTCTGCAGGAGCCGGATCTGCTCGCGCAGCTGCAGGCGCACCTTGGCGTCCAGCGCGGACAGCGGCTCGTCGAGCAGCAGCACGCGCGGCTCGATGGCCAGCGCCCTCGCGAGCGCCACCCGCTGCTGCTGTCCGCCCGACATCTGGTGTGGGTACTTCGCCGCCTGGTCGGCGAGGCCCACCATGTCCAGCAGTTCGCCCGCGCGACGGCGGCGCTCGGCGGTCGACCGTCCGCGCACCCGCAGCCCGAACCCGACGTTCTCCAGCGCCGACAGGTTCGGGAACAGGCTGTAGTTCTGGAACACCATGCCCATGTCGCGCTTGCGGACCGGCACGTTCGAGATGTCCCGGCCGTCCACGAGCACCGCGCCGGAGTCGATGGTCTCCATGCCCGCGAGCACGCGCAGCGCGGTCGTCTTCCCGCAGCCGGACGGCCCGAGCAGCGCGACCAGCTCACCCGGGTGCAACTCAAGGTCGAGGCCGTCCAACGCGCGGGTGGGGCCGAAGGCTCGATGGAGGTCGCGCAGGTGGACGGCGGTGCCGGTCGTGACGCGCGTGACCTGCGCTGCGGCGGCGCGGGCCGTGTCGGCCCCGGTGTCGGCGGTCATGAATCTCCCTTGCGGCGCACCCGCCGCGTGTCGATCAGCGAGATGAGCATCAGCAGCGCCCACGTGATGACGAGGGCCAGCAGCGACACTGCCACCGACACGTGCGCGTCGTCCTGGTCGAACACGACGATCCACACCGGGAACGTCTCGTACTGGTCGAGGCTCGCCATCGTGTACTCGCCCAGCACGAGCGCCACGGTCAGCACCGTCGCCGCCAGCAGCGCCGAGCGCAGGTTGGGCAGCAGCACCCGCACCAGCGTGGTGGTCCAGCCTGCGCCCAGCGACCGCGAGGCCTCCACGAGCGTCGTGAGCGGGATCGCCCGCAGGCCCGAATCGAGGGAGCGGTAGGCGAACGGCATCGCGAGCACCACGTACAGGAAGGCCAGGAGCAGTGGCGTGCCCTTGAGGGTGCCCGGCGCCACCTCCAGCGCGCCGACGATCAGCACCACCGGAGGGATGACGATCCCCAGGATCGTGATGCCCTCGAAGAGCCGCCGCACGCGCGGCAGCCGCAGGTGCACCCAGATCGCCGTCGGCACCATCAGCACCAGTGTGATGACCGTCGTGACCGCCGCGAGGGTCAACGACAGCGAGAACGCGTCGAGGAACCCGAGCCTGCTGGTGATGCCGGTGAAGGCGCCGACGCCGTCCGGGCCCGAGATGGCGAACGCGAACGCCGCATAGAACGGCACTATGAAGTACACCGCGGCGAGCAGGAGGACGAGCCAACGGCCCCACGGCACACCCCGGCGCCTGCGGCGGACCTGCGGCGGGGCCTCCGTCGGCACGCCTGCGGTCACCGCAACCATCGCGACGCCCTCCGCTGCAGTATCGCGTAGATGACCATCACCACGGCAATGATCACGACCATACCCAGTCCGAGGGCCTTCCCGACGTTCTCCTGGCCCGAGAGCACGTTGCCGTTGAGGAACGTGCCGATCTGGATCGGGGTGAGCGCGATGCTTCCGCTGGTCAGCGCCTGCGCGGTGGCGTAGGCCGAGAACGCGGCACTGAAGAGCAGCAGTATCGATCCGAGGAATGAGGGCGCGAGCACGGGGCCGCCGACGAGCCGCCAGTACTGCCATCCGTTCGCGCCGAGGTTGTCGGCGGCCTCCCGCCACGCGGGGCGCAGGCCTTCCAGCGCCGGTGTGATCACCAGCACCATCAGCGGGATCTGGAAGTAGAGGTACACGATCGCGATGCCGCTGAACGTGTACAGGCTGAAGCCGTGCTCGTAGGGGTCGAACCCGATCGCCTTGAGCCAGCTGATGGCCAGGCCGGAGCTGCCGAGCGTCGCGATGAACAGGAACGCCAGCGGCACACCGCCGAAGTTGGCGAACACCCCCGACGCCGTCGACACCACCCGCTGCAGGCCCGTGCTCCCGCTGGCCTGTACCGCGTAGGCGATCGCGAGCCCCAGCACGCCCGGCACGACCGACGCCACGATCGACAGCTCGATGCTCGTGACGAAGCCCTGCGCGTAGATGCCGCTGAATGCGATCTTCAAGTTGTTGAGGGTGAAGGTGCCGGTCGAGGGATCGGTGAAGGCGCCGACGAAGATCGCGATGACCGGGGCGATCAGGAAGATCGCGGTGTAGACCGCGAACGGGACCAGCCCGAGCAACGGGCGGGCCGAGCTGTGCGCCCGGCCCGCCTGCTGCGTCGTGATGTCGACGTCGGCCATCAGCCCGTCGCCGTGGCCCACTGCTGCGATACGACCGCCTTCGCCGCGGTCTGCTGCGCGTCGGTCGGGTACTTGATGTCGCCCTCGGGCGCAGGCGGGAGCTTGGCCAGCGCGGCCTTGTCGACCGTGTCGTCCTTCACCAGCGTGGGCAGCTGAATCGGGCGCGCCGAGCCGTTCAGCCACAGGTTCTGGCCGTCGACCGAATAGAGGAACTCCTCCCAGAGCCGCGCCGCGGCCGGGTGCGGTGCCGTCGCGTTGATCGCCTGCGCGTAGTAGGCGGCGTAGGTCGCGTCGCTCGGGATAATCACCTTCCAGGACGGCAGCTGGCTCGCCACCGAGGATTCCTGCAGGTAGTCCCACCAGATCAGGACCGGCGTCTGGCCGCTCTGCACGGTGGCGGGCGAGCCGGTGACCGGCACGAAGTTGCCGACCTGCTTGAGCTTCGCGAAGTAGTCGACCCCCGGCTGGATGTTGTCGAACGAGCCGCCGTTGGCCAGCGCGGCGGCGTACACCGCCGCGAACGCGGCGCCCGCCTGGGTCGGGTTGCCGTTGATCGCGACCTGGTTCTTGTACGCGGGCTTGAGCAGGTCGGCGTAGGACGTCGGGGGCGTGGAGACCTTCGCTGGGTCGTAGCCGATCGAGACGAACCCGCCGTAGTCGGAGAACCAGTGTCCGTCCGCGTCCTTCGCAGCGTCGGGGATGTTGTTCCAGGTGGCGACCTTGTACGGGGCGAGCAGGCCGTCCTTCGTCCCCGAGATCGCGAACGACTGGCCGAGGTCGAGCACGTCGGGCGCCCGGTCCTGGCCCTTGAGCTGCTTGACGGCGTTGATCTCGTCCTGGCTGGTGCCGTCGGGGTTGGCGCTGGTGATCTTGATGCCGTACTTGTCGGTGAAGGTCTTCATGATCGTGCCGTAGTTGGCCCAGTTGTTGGGCAACGTGATCACGTTGAGCTGACCCTCGGCCTTCGCGGCGGCCACGAGGGCGTCGATACCGCCCATGTCGGCGACGGAGGTCGCCTTGGCGGCGTCCTTCCCCGACGACGAGCCACCACCGGACGAGCTGGAGCCGCCCGAGCCGCATGCGGCGAGTACGAGCGCGGACACCGCCGCGACCGCCGCAATCATGATCTTCCTGCGCATTCCGCGGCCTTTCGTGTGGTCGTGGCGCCCAGGCGGGCGCGGCGGCCACACGCTGACAGCAGGCCGTGAATCCGACCTCGTCCGTACGAGGGACGGCTGGTGAAGAGCGGGTGAACCCCGGAAGGCGAGTGACGGATCTCGCAGCGTTGACCGCAACGAATCCGACATTCCCCGCGCGTTTACCTCAGGGCGTCGAGATCGAGGGTGACGGCGAACGGCTCGACGAGGGTGACCCGCCCGGGGTGCTCACCGGTCACCGCATAGCCGATCTTGCCCGCGAGGTGCAGGGTCAGCAGCGACACAGGCTCGGCGAGGTCGAGGATCCAGTAATGCGGGATGCCCGCATCGGCGTACTCCGCGCGCTTGACCACCGTGTCGGTGCGCCGCGAGCCGGGCGAGATGATCTCCATCACCAGACGCACGTCGGACGCGCGAGCGATCCCACCCTCGCCGCGCTGCCGCGTTACGGCGTCGCGATGCATGACGACGAGATCCGGCCGCCGACAGAACCCCGGCTCGTCGGCGGACACCAGTTGGAGATCGACGTCGATGTCGAGCACGCAGACCGTGTTCGCGGGAAGCTGCGGCTTCAACTGATCCCGGAACTCCGAGCACGCGAGATTGTGATCGATGATGGGGCTCGGCACGTACTCCACCCGTCCTTCGGTCAGCTCGGCGTAACCGGACGGGAGTTCGCCGAGCTCCAGGTACTCGGCGACCGTCAGCAACCGGGGTTCCTCGACGGGCCGCGTCGCCTCGGCGGCGGTCATGGTCGCTCCTCTCCTCGCCCGTGAGTGTGGCACGGGCCACCGACATTCA
>CAVTOL010000010.1:172500-194657 GCA_963736375.1 uncultured Actinomycetota bacterium | reverse complement strand
CGTCTGATTCGTGCCCGTTTCTCGTGGTCAGCGGGTCAGGCGGCCGATTCGTTCGTCAGCGTCGCGGAGGACGGCCACGATCAGGCCCGCCGCGGCGGCCCGGGTGCGGTCCTCCGCGTCCAGCCGCTGTGCGCACCCTCCGTCACCATTGCCATCCTCGCCGTTGAACAGCCGGCGCGCGGCGCCGTGTCCGGCGAGCTGCACGAGGTGCGCCTGCACTCCACGGCGCCGACGTGCTGATCGCGCTCACCCGTGGCCGAGCACGAACACCATCCGCGAGCGTCCGGATGGGCGGCCGGGATCCGGTGTGGTCTGTCCCATCGTTGAGGGCGCGCTCCTCCCGCTCGGTCGTGCTCGACGCTGCGCACGCGCTCCTGACCGCCGCGATCGCGCGCGAAAGGGACATGAGCGGGGTTCGATCTTGGCGAGACCCCGCTCATGTCCCGTTCGAGCGCCAGCCGAGTTCGGGCGCGAGGTGGGTGAGCACGCTCTCGATGACGTGGGCGTTGTAGTCGACGCCGAGCTGGTTGGGCACGGTGAGCAGCAGCGTGTCGGCGGCGGCGATCGCCTCGTCGTCCGCGAGCTCGGCGATCAGCTTGTCCGGCTCGCCCGCGTACGTACGGCCGAATCGGGCGTTGCCGCCGTCCAGGAAGCCGACCTGGTCGGTGCTGCTCCGCTCCCGCCAGAACAGCTGCCGGTCGAGGTCGTTGACGATCGGGAAGATGCTGCGGCTGACCGAGACCCGCGGCTCGCGGTCGTGCCCCGCAGCCTTCCAGGCGTCCCGGAACCGCTGGATCTGTTCGGCCTGCAGCTGGTGGAAGGGCACACCGGTGTCCTCGGTGAGCAGGGTCGAGCTCATCAGGTTCATGCCCTGCTCGGCCGTCCACTCCGCAGTGGCCCGGGTGCCCGCGCCCCACCAGATCCGGTCGCGCAGGCCGGGGGAATACGGCTCGACCCGCAGCAGGCCCGGCGGGTTGGGGAACATCGGACGCGGGTTGGGCTGGGCGAAGCCCTCGCCCTTGAGCACCTCGAGGAACACCCTGGTGTGGTCGCGGGCCATGTCGGCGTCGCTCGTGCCCTCCGCCGGGGCGTAGCCGAAGTAGCGGTAGCCGTCGACGACCTGCTCGGGCGATCCCCGGCTGATGCCCAGCTGCAGCCTGCCGCCCGAGATGAGATCAGCGGCGCCTGCGTCCTCGGCCATGTAGAGCGGGTTCTCGTAGCGCATGTCGATCACGGCCGTGCCCAGCTCGATGCGGCTGGTCCGCGCAGCAGCCGCGGCGAGCAGCGGAAACGGGGACCCGAGTTGCTGGGCGAAGTGGTGCACGCGGAAGTACGCGCCGTCGGCGCCCGCCTCCTCTGCTGCCACCGCCAACTCGATCGACTGCAGCAGGGCGTCCGCCCCCGAGCGCACCTGCGAGTGCGGGGACGCCGACCAGTGCCCGAAGGACAGGAAGCCAATCTTCTTCACACCGGGGCCAACTCGGGGACCTCGAGCGACATTCCGTGTAGTCACCCGTCGAGCTCAACGTGAGCGGGGTTCTGGCGGGGCCACATCCCGCTGGTGTTCATCTCGACGATGGTGTGCTCGGCCCTCCCGTGCGGGGTGGTCGCCCAGGTAGCGTCCCGGCTGTGACCGCAGCCGGGATGCTGGAAACCGCACTGGCCGACGCGGTCGGCGACGTCCGCACCCGCGCCACCGACCGGCTCGCCTACGCCCACGACGCCTCGCACTTCGTCCTCACCCCCCAGGCGGTGGTGGTGCCGCGGGACGCCGCCGAGGTCGGCAGGCTCTTCGCCACCGCGCGGCGGGCCGGGGTGCCGCTGACGTTCCGCTCGGGCGGCACGAGCCTGTCCGGCCAGGCGGTCACCGGCGGGATCCTCGCCGACACCCGTCGCCACTTCCGCCGCGTCGAGGTGCTCGACGACGGCGCCCGCGTGCGCGTCGGGCCCGGCGCCACGATCCGCCAGGTCAACGCCCGTCTCGCCGCATACGGGCGCAAACTCGGCCCCGATCCGGCCAGCGAGGGCGCGTGCACGCTCGGCGGCGTCGTCGCGAACAACTCGTCGGGCATGGCCTGCGGCACCGTCGCCAACAGCTACGCCACGCTCGATTCCCTCACGCTCGTGCTCCCGTCCGGCACGGTCGTCGACACCGGCGCTCCCGATGCCGACGCCAAGCTGGCGGCCCTGGAGCCCGAGCTGCACGCAGGCCTCGGCCGGATCCGCGACCAGCTCCGCGGCGACGCCACGTTGCGCGCCAAGATCGAGCAGCAGTTCTCGATGAAGAACACGATGGGCTACGGGCTCAACTCGTTCCTCGACCACAGCCGTCCGGTCGACGTACTGGCGCACCTCGTGGTGGGCAGCGAGGGCACGCTCGCGTTCATCGCCGAGATCGCCATGCGCACGGTGCCGCTGCTGCGCCACGCCCGCACCGCACTGCTCGTGTTCGACGACTTGTCCGCAGCCACCGGTGCACTGCCCGCCCTCGTCGGCACCGGCCCGGCCACCATCGAGCTGCTCGACGCCACATCGTTGCGCGTCGGCCAGACCGACCCGCAGGCCGACGCCCTCCTACGCGGACTGTCCGTGGACCGACAGGCCGCGCTGCTCGTCGAGTACCAGGGTGCGACCGCCGCCGAGGCCGACACGCTCGCCGCCGAGGCCCGCGGGGTGCTCGCGGGCCTGCCCGTCACCGGGCCGCGCACGCTGGCCGCCGACCCCGCCGCACGGGCCGCGCTGTGGCACATCCGCAAGGGCCTCTACGCGGCGGTCGCGGGCGCCCGCCCGTCCGGCACGACGGCGTTGCTTGAGGACATCGTCGTACCGGTTCCCGCGCTGCTGCCCACCTGCGAGCGGCTCACGGCGCTGTTCGACCGGCACGGCTACGCGGACGGCGTGATCTTCGGCCACGCCAAGGACGGCAACATCCACTTCATGCTCACCGAGCGGCTGTCCGGCGGCTCGCTCGACCGGTTCTCCCGGTTCACCGAGGACATGGTCCAGCTCATCCTCGACCAGAGCGGCTCGCTCAAGGCCGAACACGGCACCGGCCGGATGATGGCGCCGTTCGTGCGCCGCCAGTACGGCGACGTCCTGTACGCCGCGATGCAGGAGATCAAGCGGCTGTGCGATCCGCAGAACGTGCTCAACCCCGGCGTCGTGCTCGTCGACGACCCCGACTCGCACCTGCGCGACCTCAAGACCGTGCAGCAGGTCGAGTCCGAGGTCGACCGGTGCGTGGAGTGCGGGTTCTGCGAGCCCGTCTGCCCCAGCCGTGACCTCACCACCACCCCGCGGCAGCGGATCGTGCTGCGCCGGGAGCTGCAGCGCGCCAAGGCGGCAGGCGACGCGGCGCTCGTCGCCGAGCTGGAGGACGAGTACCGCTACGCCGCGATCGACACCTGCGCCGTCGACGGCATGTGCCAGACCGCGTGCCCCGTCCTGATCAACACCGGCGACCTCGTCAAGCGGCTGCGGCAGGAAATGGCGGGCAAGGGCAGGGGATGGGCGGTGGCCGCGCGCCACTGGGCGGGCGCAACGCGCGCGGCGGCGGTCGCGCTGGACGTTGCCGCCGTGCTGCCGGATCCGCTGGTCGCAGGCGCCACGGCGCTGGGCCGCAAGGTGATCGACCCGGACGTGCTGCCCGCGTGGTCACCGGACCTGCCGCGCGGCGGGTCGCGGCGCACCGGCCCGTCCCCCGACACGCCCGACGCTGTGCTGTTCGCCTCCTGCACCGGCACGATGTTCGGGCCCGCAGGCGATGGCGCTGGCGCCACGGCCGCGTTCGCCACGCTGTGCAAGCGGGCGTCGGTCACGCTGACCTGGCCGGACGAGCTTCCTTCGCTGTGCTGTGGCACGCCGTGGAAGTCCAAGGGCATGCGCCGTGGCCTCGAAGAGATGACGAGCCGGGTGCTTCCCGCGCTGTGGTCGGCCAGCCGCGAGGGCGAGCTGCCCGTCGTCGTGGACGCGTCGTCCTGCACCGAGGGGCTGCGGCAGATGTTGGAGACGGCGGCCGAGTCCTACGCCAAGATCCGCGTGGTGGACGCGGTGGCGTTCACGGCGGAGACGCTGCTGCCCCGGCTGACGGTCACGGCGCCGCTGCCGTCGGTCGCGCTGCACCCCACCTGCTCGGCCACCCGGATGGGGCTCGCCGACACCCTGCGCCGGGTCACCGAGGCGGTCGCCGACAGCGTCACCGTGCCCACCACGTGGGGCTGCTGCGCGTTCGCCGGCGACCGCGGGCTGCTGCACCCCGAGCTCACGGCCTCGGCCACCGCGCCACAGGCCCTGGAGCTCGCGGGCGGCAGCTTCACCGCCCACGCCTCCTGCAACCGCACCTGCGAGCTGGGCATGACCCGCGCCACCGGCCATCCCTACGTGCACGTGCTGGAGCTCGTGGAGCGCGCCACCCGGTAGCCCCTGTGCGCGGTAACGAGTGCTGGAGCACTCGTTACCGCGCACGACCGTCAGCGGCGGGGCCTAGGCTCGACCCGTGGCCCGCCGCGCGACGAAGACCCGGCCCGACCCGCCCGACATCGCGCCCCGCCGCGACCCGGCGCCCGCCGTGCTGGAGCCGGGCGCGCTGTGGGACGGCGTCGACGCCGGCGCGGACGTCGAGGTCGACGAGCACGTCCCGGGCGTGCGGCTGCGGGAGAGCCGGTGGGTCGGGGCGGACCTGTCCGGGCGGCGGCTCGCCGGTTTCGAGTGCCGCGACACCGCGTTCGTGCACTGCGACATGTCCGGCACCGTTCTGGAGGACGCGGCCCTCACCCGGGTGACGTTCACCGGGTGTCGGCTCACCGGGATCGTGCTGTCCGGCGCCACGCTGCGCGACGTCCGCATCGCCGACGGCCGCGCCGACCTCGCGCTCCTGCGCATGACCACGGCGAAGCACCTGTGGGTCGAGGACACGTCGCTGCGCGGCGCCGACTTCTACGCCTTCGACGGCACCGACTGCGCGTTCCTCGGCTGCGACCTCACCGACGCCGCGCTCGGCGACGCCCAGATCCCCGGCCTGCTGCTGCACGGCTCCACCGTCGACGCCGTGCGCGGCGCCTCGGCCCTGCGCGGTGCGCGGATCGGCGTGGACCAGGTCGTCCCGCTCGGCGCGGCCATCCTCGCGGCGCTGGACATCACCGTGACGCCGCCGCCGTGACCCCCGACAAGGCGCGGGAGATTGCGCTGGCGCTCCCGGAGGTGATTGAGCAAGACCACCACGGCTTCCCGTCGTTCCGGGTGCGCGGGCGGATCTTCGCCACGCTGCCCGACGAGGCCACCCTGCGGGTGCTACTCGACGACGACGCCGTCGAGGAGGCCGTCGTCGCCGCGCCGGAGCAGTGCACGGTGCTGCGGTGGGGCGCCAAGATCAGTGGGGTGGCGGTGCACCTGCCCGCCGCCGACCCCGACACGGTCGCCGACTTACTCGCCGACGCCTGGCGCCGCCGGGCCCCTGCCCGTCTTCGCCGCGCCTTCGATGAGGGCACAACGTGAAGAAGCCCGCCCCCGGAGGGACGGGCTTCTTCTGCTACGTGGCGATCAGATGACCGTGACGCCCTGGGCCTGGGGGCCCTTCTGGCCCTGGCCGATCTCGAACTCCACGCGCTGCCCCTCGTCGAGGGTGCGGAAGCCGCTGCCGTTGATCTCGGAGTAGTGGACGAAGACGTCAGCGCCGCCCCCGTCGACCGAGATGAAGCCGTAGCCCTTCTCGCCGTTGAACCACTTGACGGTTCCCTGTGCCATGCAACTGCTCCCTGCAGGTGGTGATGGGGCCCGCACCGCGCGGTCCCCGGTCGCACCGAGCGTGCTTTGCACACGGACCCCGAAATCACGACCGGTGTCAACTCTTCCACGTCTCCGCCGCACGTGTACAACGGGGGAGGTTCTTGATCCTGCTCACGACCGCTGCGTAGCCGTTCGATCGCCTGAAGTGACGGAGTGTCCGCCGCGGTTGTCGTGACCCGTGTTACTCGCCGCCCGCCTCTTGCACCTGCGCCGAGATCGCCGCGGCCAGCGCGACGTCGAGCTCGGTGATCCCGCCTTCCGAGTGCGTCGAGCAGCGGAACGTCAGCGTGCGCCAACGGATGTCGATGTCGGGGTGGTGGTCGTGGGCCTCCGCGAATTCGGCGACCCTTTCGACCACGCCGATCGCCGTGGGGAACGACGGCAGCTTCGCGGTGCGGACGAGGGAGTCGCCGTCACGGGTCCATCCGGGCAGCCCGGCGAGGGCGTCGGTGACGGCGGCGGCGTCGAGGAGTTCGGCCATGCGGCCATCCTGCCCGGTCCGGGATCAGGCGTCGCGGCGCAGCATCCGATACGCCGTGAGGCCGCCGCCGAGCGCCAGGTAGCACAGCGCGCGCAGCGTGCTGTCGACGAGGCCGTGCGTCGGCAGCGGGTCGCGCAGCACGTCCGCGCCGGACGTCCAACCGGACGTCAGCAGGTAGGGCTGCAACCAGTCCAGGGCCGGGATCGCGCTCAGCACCCCGAAGACGATCACCATGCCCAGCACGCTCGCGAGCACGACGAGCGGGTGCTCGGTCCACGCCGAGACGGCGAGCGCCACCGCGCCGATCGCCGCGAGCTGGCCCACGGTCCAGACGACGACGAGCGCGATCCGGCCCAGCGCGTCGCCGACCCCGACGGTCGTGCCCGACAGCGTGATGAGCCCGCTCGTGCCGCCGACCAGCACCATCCCGGCCAGTGCGCCGACGACCGCGATCACGACGGTCGCCAGCGCCGCGACCACCAACACTCCGAACGCCTTCATCCCCACCAACCGCAGCCGGGACACCGGCGCGAGCAGCAGGCCGCGCAACGTGCCCGCGGCCGCTTCGCCCGCGAGCGCGTCCGCTGCGGCCATCCCGACCGCCAGCGGCAACAGCAGGGCCTGCGCCAGTATCAGCGTGACGACGGGCAGCACGAGCCCGTTGCCGAGGACGTTTCCGACGAGGCCGCCGGTCCGGTTGCTGGCCACCACCCCGATCGCGATGGTCACGGGCATCAGCGCGAACAGCCCGAGCATCACCAGCGTGCGCGGGCGGCGCAGTACCCAGCGCACCTCCGAGCCGAGCAGGCGGCCGATCGGGGCGGCCTGCGTCGACGGTTCGGTCTTTGTGCCTACCCACCCCGCCGTCTCCGCAAGCTCCGACGGCTGCCCTCCCCCGGCCTCGCTCACGATTCCTCCGTCAGGCGCGCGAACAGGTCCTCGAGGTTGGTCCGGCTGCGACGGGCCTCGTGCACCGCCACCCCGGCCCGCACCAGCCGCGCGACGATCTCCGGGGCGGGCGGCCCCTCGGTGACCACCAGCTCGTCGGCCGCGTCGCCCCGGTAGGCCACAGCAACCTCGCGCAGCGTGCGCAGGGCCAGCTCGACGTCCGGCGTCGTGACGACGAACCCGCCCGTCCCCGCCGACAGCAGCGTGGCCAGCTCGCCTGCCGCCACCAGCGTGCCCGCCTGCAGCACCGCCACGTGCGTGCAGGTGGCCTCGACCTCGGCCAGCAGGTGCGACGACACGATCACCGTTGCGCCGTCGGCGTGCAGCTCACCGATGATCCGCCGGACGTCGCGGGTGCCCGCAGGGTCGAGCCCGTTGGTCGGCTCGTCCAGCACGACGAGGCGGCGGGGGACGAGCAGCGCCGCCGCCAGCCCGAGCCGCTGCTTCATGCCGAGGGAGTAGCCGCGATAGCGCCGGTCGGCGGCCTCGGCGAGGCCCACCCGGTCCAGCGCGGCGCCGACGGTGGCCGGGATGTCGCGCGACGCGAGCAGTGGTTCGGCCGCGGCGGCCCGCAGCAGGTTGTCGCGGCCGGAAAGGAAGCCGTGGAAGCCCGGACCCTCCACGAGCGCGCCGACGTGCGGCAGCGCGGCCACCGGATCCGCATGGCCGAGCAGCTCGACGCTGCCCGCCGTCGGCGGCGTCAGCCCGAGCAGCATCCGGATCAGCGTGGTCTTGCCGGAGCCGTTGGGCCCCAGCATTCCCAGCACCGATCCGACCGTTACCTCGAGATCGATCCCGTCGACCGCGACCGTCGCGCCGAACACCTTGCGCAGACCCCTCATCCGCGCAGCGGCCACGGCAGGCGGAGCCACGGTCGACGGGGAGGTCACTTGGACAGTGTCTCGGACAGCACCTGCTCCGGAACGGCGCCCGCCGCCAACCGTCCGTCATCGGTCACGATGGCGGTCGCCACCGCGGTCTTGATCAGCCGCCCGCTGCCCCAGGATCCGCTGATCGGGGTGCCGAGCCCGGCGAGGTCCTTACCCCGGTCCGCCGGGATCTTCTCGACGACCACCCGGTCCCAGCCGTCGCCCACCACCGTCGGCTTGTCCGGCCTGTTCCCTCCTCGGGCCGGGGCCTCGGTGACCTTCGCGCCCGCAGGCGGTGTGAACGTGAACCGCGCCGGGTCCTGTGGGCCGAACGTGAGGTCGGTGAACCCGACCTGCAGCGCGGGCGACGTCGAGCCCTGGGCCAACACCGTGAGCCGCAACGGCATCCGCTCCTGCGCGTCGACGGCGATGCGGACCTCCCGCAGCAGGGTGCGCTCGGTCGGCTTCGGGGCCAGCACCAGGTCGTACGCAGGGCGGCCCGCGACCTCGTCCGTGCCGTCCACGCTGACCGTGCTCGTCGGCTGCAGCGCGGCGAGCGCGTCGGTGGCGGCCTTCGTGGGGTCGGCCACCGCGGGCCGGGTCTGGTCGGGCTGGCGGGTGCCCTTGGTGACCGTGCGGTCGTCGGAGTTCCACGCCCAGAACGTCGTTCCGTCGGAGACGAGCGTGCGCTCGCCGGTCGAGCTGGGGATCTGGACCCGGCCCTTGTCGTCGCCGCCGGACCACACCTGTGCCGTGCTCGTGCCGTTCGCGGCCTGCGGCATGTTCGGCAGCGCGGGCAGACCCAGCGCGTTGTCCATCTGGACGGTGCCGTTGAACGAGCCCGGCTTGGCCTTCAGCACCGACGCGACGAGGTCCTCCGGCGACACCGGTGGCAACGCGGGCTGCGCACCCGCCCCGCCGGGGAGAGCGAGCAGCCCGAGCCCCACGATGCCGAGGACCGCGATGCCTGCCGCCACGCCGCGGCCGGCCGGTCCTTTCACTCGTCCGGTCATGCCCAGAGCTTCGTCCACGCGAGCTGAGAGCACTCTCATTGCGTCGGGGTAGCGTCCCCGTGTGGCGCGCGTGCTGGTGGTCGACGACGAGCCGGGCATCCGCACGGCGCTCGTGCGCGGGCTCGGGGCGGAGGGCATGGAGGTGGCGGCCGTCGGCGACGGCCACGCCGCCCTCCAGGCCGCCCTCACCGGCGGCTTCGACGTGATCGTGCTCGACATCATCCTGCCGGGGCTTTCCGGCTACCGCGTGCTGGAGCGGCTGCGCGCCGCGGGCGTCGACACGCCGGTGCTCATGCTCTCGGCGAAGGACGGCGAGTTCGACCAGGCCGACGGGCTCGACCTGGGCGCCGATGGCTACCTGGTGAAGCCGTTCGCGTTCGTGGTGCTCGTCGCGCAGCTCAAGGCGCTGCTGCGGCGGCGTGACGCGGCGCTGGGCCGCACGGGGCAGCGGGTGCGGCTCGGCGCGCTCGTCGTCGACCCGGTGGCGCGGGCGGTGAGCTGGGACGGCGCGGCGGTCGAGCTGTCGCCGCGGGAGTTCGCGCTGCTGCACGCGCTCGCGTCCCGCCCGGACACCGCCGTGTCCAAGGACGACCTCCTGCGGCTGGTCTGGGGCGACGAGCAGGCGGCCACCCGCAACGTCGTCGAGGTCTACGTCGGGTACGTGCGGCGCAAGCTCGACGCGGTCGGCGCGGGCCACGTGCTGCGGACGGTGCGGGGGTACGGGTACCTGGTGGGGACGCCGTGAGCGGAAACAAGCGCTATAGCGCTTGTTTCCGCTCACGACCCCTGGCGACCGGCGGGCCGTGATGCGGCGTTGGCGGCGCTGGTGGGCGGCGCGGACGCTGCGGGCGCGGATGGCGGTCGTCGTGGGGGTGGCGGCGGCGGTCGTGCTGGTGGTGTTGGGGCGGCTGGCCGTAGGTGTGCTCGCGTCGGCGCTGGTCGGGGCGGCCGACGCGGAGCTGCGGCGGCACGCCGAGGTCGCGGTGTCGCAGCTCGCCGCCGGTGCGGCGCCCAGCGAACTCGCCGGACCCAACCTGCGGATCGTCGACACGGCGGGCCAACCGGTCGACGGCGGCCCAGCGCTCCCGTTCGGCCCGGCGCAGGTGCGGGAGCTGGCCGGTGGCGAGGCGATGGTCGCGGGCGGCCCCGACGGGCTGCGGCGCTGGGTGGCCGAGCCCGCCATCCTCCCGGACGGCAGCACCCGGCTCGTGATCGTGACCGGCGACGTCATCGGCGGCACCACGCTGGTCGCCCGCGCCGCGGCCGCGTTCGTGCTGGCGGCGCTCGGGGCGGCGGTGGTCGTCGGCGGCGCGGCGTGGCTGGGCACACGGGCGGCGCTGCGCCCGGTCGACCGGCTGCGCGTTGCCGCCGCCGCGCTCCCGCCCGGGGAGCGGCTGCCGGTGCCGACGGCGCGGGACGAGCTCCGCGCGCTGACCGAGGAGATCAACCGGCTCCTGGCTCGCCGGGACGAGGCCGCGGCCCGTCTGGAGCGGTTCACCGGCGATGCGGCGCACGAGCTGCGGTCGCCGGTCGCCGCGATCCGCGCGCAGGCCGAGGTCGCCGTCGCGCACCCGGACCCGCAGATGTCGGAGGAGACCCTGCTGGCGGTCGCGGCCGAAGCCGTACGGCTGTCGACGTTGCTGGACGACCTGCTCGCCCTCGCACGGGCCGATGCAGGGCAGCGGCCGCCTGCCGTCCCCGTCGACCTGGTGGCCGGGGCCGGGGCCGCGCTGGCCCGCGCGACGACCGCGAAGCCCGGGCTCGACGACGGGCCGGTCCTGGAGCTCGTGGCGCCGACCCCGGCCGTGGTGGCGGCGACCCCGTCGGAGGTCGCGCTCGTGCTGGACAACCTCATCGACAACGGCCGCAGGCACGCGCGGTCGGTCGTGCGCGTCGTGGTGCTGCCCGCCGGACGATGGGTGCGCCTCTCCGTCGAGGACGACGGTCCCGGCATCCCCGAGGCCGACCGCGAGCGCGTGTTCGACCGGTTCACCCGCCTGCGCCCCGAGGCGGGCGGCGGCTCGGGTCTCGGCCTCGCGCTGGTCGCGGCGCTGGTGCGGGGCCGGGGCGGCACGGCGACGGCAGGCGCCACCCCCACCGGCGGCGCCCGCATGGAGATCCGCTGGCCCACCCCCGACCGTGAGTCGGCCCTTTCGGCACGCTGAGTTCGCGATTTCGGCACGGCGCCTGCCACCATCACGCCGTGCCCGCCGTGTGCTCGCGTGTCCGGCTCGACGCCTGCCCGCGCACGGTCGCGGGCGTCCTGCGGGACGCCGACATGGTGGCCGCGGCGCTGGCCCGCGAGGGCCATCGGATGACGGCCGACCGCCGACTCCTCGTCCCGGGCGACGAGGTCGGCGTCCAGGCGCGGCTGATGCCCGGCATCCGGGTGCCGCTGCGCACCACGGTGACGGCCGTTTCATCGGGTGGGATCGCGTCGTCGCTGGTCAGCGGTCCGTTTCGGCGGCTGGAGCATGTCGTCAGCCTCGCCGTCGACGGCGAGGGCACCGAGGTGCACGACGAGGTGCGCTGGGCCGTCCCGGCGGGTTGGGCCCTCGACCCGCTCCTCCTGCGGGCGCGCCTGCGCGGCCTCCTCTCCGCCCGTGCGCGTGAACTGGCGACCCGGGTCGACGCGCTCGCCGCTCGGCCGATCGTCGTCGCGACGGCGATCGTCCGCGACGGCAGGGTGCTCGCCGCCCAGCGCACCCGACCGTCCACAGTGGCCGGTCGGTGGGAGCTGCCCGGCGGTCGGGTGGAGGCAGGCGAGCCCGAGCCCGCCGCGGTCGTGCGCGAGTGCGGTGAGGAGCTCGGCGTGCACGTCCGCCCCGCGGGCAGGCTCGGCACCGACCTCCCGATCGACGCGGGCGTGCTGCGGGTGCACGTCGCCCGGCTCGCGGGAGGGTCGCCAGAGCCCCGGGCTCTCGAACACGCCGCGCTGCGGTGGCTGGGCGGGGCCGAGCTGAAGGCGGTCGACTGGATCGACGCCGACCGGGCCGTGCTCCCCGAGCTCGCCGACCTCCTCCGCGTTCACACCTGTGAAGTTCTCCACTGAGGCTGGAACCGTGGGTCGGCCGATCTCGTCAAAGCCTGCATGACCCTTGACGACCTCCTCGCCCGGCAAGCGGGCGTGATCAGCCGGGCCCAGGCCTTGGCCGCGGGCCTCAGCCGCGAAAACGTCGGCTACCGGGTGAAGGCCCGCCGGTGGCAGCCGCTGTACCCGGGCGTCTACCTCGTCGATCGATGGCCCGCACATGGCCAAGAAGGCGAAGTGCGTGTCCGCGCCGCGCTGCTGTGGGCGGGTGAGGACGCGTTTCTCTGCGGCCGGGCCGCGGCGTGGTGGTACGGCATGGTCGACCAGCCGCCGCCGACCGTTGGGGTGTCCGTCGGGCGCCGACGACGCCTGCGCCGCCGTCCCGGGGTCGAGGTGATCCGACGGGAGCTGGCGCCGCAGGACCGCCACCTGCACCGAGGGCTCGCCGTCACCGCGCCCGCGCTGACCGTGCTCGAAGCGGCCGTTGAGCTCGGCGACGAGGGCGCCGCTTTCCTCGACGGCGCCCTCCGCGGCTCGGTGCCGTTCGCCGACGTGCGCGCCGCTTCCGCCCGCTACGCCGGTTCGGCCGCGGCGAGGCGCCTTCTCGGCGAGGCCGTGGAGCGCTCGGCGGATGAGGCGCGGCGCGAGCTGCGGGCGCTCCTGCGTGGGGCGGGCGCGTGCGGTTGGACAGACGCGGTCCGGGTCGACGGTCTGCCGGTCGATGCCGCGTTCCCGGTGGCCAGGGTCGCGGTCCTCGCTTCCGGCTGGGCCGAGCCGGTGGACCAGGCGAGCATCAAGGCCGCCGCGCGCCGCTGGACCGCGCTCATCGCTCAGGGCTGGACGATCGTGCACGTCCCCTGGCGCGATCTCATCGAGCGCCCGCACGGCGTCCTCGCCGACATCGCGCGGCACGTGACGGGCGGCCCCAGCGCGCTGGGCCGGGTCGGATGACCTCGCTCGGCGTTGGCGGTGGCCGGGCGTGCGCGGGGCGGCGCCTGCCGTTCGGTGCGGAGTCGGTGGGGTGCGGCGGCGATCGGCGCAGGTCGGCGGGGGCGGGTGATGTTGGCCACCCGGGCGCCCGCTTGCCCGCCGCGCGCGGGTCGTCGGTGCTGGTCAGCGGCCGTATCGATACAGCGGCAGCTCAGAGGCCCCCACCCGCCGGGAATGAGCGAGCGCCGCCGCAGGCTACCCTGAGACGTGAGCACTTCCACCCTCGCCGCACCCGCGGACCAGTCCTTCGCAACCCGGGGGACCCGCCCGCGCCTGCGCAACGTCGCCATCGTGGCGCACGTCGACCACGGCAAGACCACGTTGGTCGACGCGATGCTGCGTGCCTCCGGCGCGTTCGGCGAGCGGGCCGCCGTCGTCGACCGCGTGATGGACTCCGGCGACCTCGAGCGGGAGAAGGGCATCACGATCCTCGCCAAGCACACGGCGATCGACTGGCGTGGCATGACGGTCAACGTCGTCGACACCCCCGGGCACGCCGATTTCGGCGGCGAGGTCGAGCGCGGCCTTTCCATGGTCGACGGGGTGCTCCTGCTGGTCGACGCCAGCGAAGGCCCCCTGCCGCAGACCCGCTTCGTGCTCCGCAAGACGCTCATGGCGGGCCTGCCCGTCGTGCTGGTGGTCAACAAGACCGACCGGCCCGACGCGCGCTGCGCCGAGGTCGTCGACGAGAGCCTCGAGCTCCTGCTGGAGCTGGCCGACGAGCTGCAGCTCGACGAGACCGTCACCACGGGCCTGCTCGACCTCCCGGTCGTCTACGCCTCCGGCCGCGCGGGCCGCGCCTCCCGCAACCGCCCTGCCGACGGCGACATGCCCGACGCTCCGGGCCTCGACGCGCTCTTCGACGTCATCGCGGCCACCGTGCCTGCCCCCGCCGACGACCCGGACGCGCCGCTGCAGGCCCACGTCACCAACCTGGACGCGACCAGCTACCTCGGCCGCATCGCGCTCTGCCGGGTGCGCGCGGGGGTGATCCGCCGGGGTCAGCAGGTGGGCTGGTGTCGCGCCGACGGCGGTGTCGCCCGCGTGAAGATCACCGAGCTGCTGCGCACGGTCGCCCTTGAGCGCGTTCCCGCCGACTTCGCTGTGGCGGGGGATCTGGTCGCGGTCGCGGGCATCGCCGAGGTCACCATCGGCGACACCCTCGCCGACCCCGACAACCCGGTCCCGCTTCCGCGCATCTCCGTCGACGAGCCCGCCATCTCGCTCACGATCGGCATCAACACCTCGCCGCTCGTCGGCCGCGACCCGCACCCGGGCACCAAGCTCACCGCCCGCCAGGTCAAGGGCCGCCTCGACACCGAGCTCGTCGGCAACGTGTCCCTGCGCGTCCTGCCCACCGAGCGCCCCGACGCCTGGGAGGTCCAGGGCCGCGGCGAGCTTGCCCTGGCCGTGCTCGTCGAGACGATGCGCCGCGAGGGCTTCGAGATGACCGTCGGCAAGCCGGAGGTCGTCACGAAGACGATCGACGGCAAGCTGCACGAGCCGTTCGAGCAGCTCTCCGCGGACGTGCCCACCGAGCACCTCGGCGCGGTCACCCAGCTGCTCGCGGGCCGCAAGGGTGAGCTGGTCAACATCGTGCACGGCGACACCAGGGTGCGCATGGATTACCGCGTGCCCTCCCGCGGCCTCATCGGCTTCCGCACCGAGTTCCTGACGATCACGCGGGGCGCGGGCATCGTGAGCCACGTCTTCGACGGCTACGGTCCGTGGGTGGGCGACATCCGCGCTCGCCTGCGCGGCTCGTTGATCGCCGACCGCACGGGCCCGGTCACCGGGTACGCGGTCGACCAGCTCGCCGACCGCGGCGAGCTGTTCGTCGGACCCGGCACCCTGGTCTACGCCGGGATGGTCATCGGCGAGTACACCCGCGCCGAGGACCTCGAGGTCAACATCGTCCGCGAGAAGAAGCTCACGAACATGCGCAGCTCCACCGCCGACGAGCTGATCAAGCTGACCCCGCCGACGCTGTTGACGCTGGAGCAGAGCCTCGAGTTCTGCGCGAACGACGAGTGCGTCGAGGTCACTCCCGAGTCCGTGCGCATCCGCAAGGTCGAGCTCGACGCGCACACCCGCGCCCGCCTCCGTGCGCGGGCCCGCACCGCCGCAGGCTGAGCCACCCCCGCGCCCACGCCGCGCCGTCGACCGGTGAAAGGATGGCCGCCCGGCCGGGCCTGCCCGACGGCGGTGTGACGGCGCGGAGAAGTGGAGGTGGAGCCCGCGGTGACGCGCGCACGGCTGCTGCTCGTAGCTCTCGTCACGGTGCTACTCGGCTTCCCGACGGCGTGCTCCGACCAGCCGGTGGCGCCCCGCCCTCCTGGCCAAGGCACGCCCAGCCCGACCCCGACTCCCAAGGCGGAGCCGACCCGGCTCGTCGTCGGCGTCGGTGACCTCCCACCGGGGTTCAACCCGCATCTCCTGGCCGACCGCTCCCCGGTGACGACCGCGCTCGCCACCCTCGTGCTCCCCGCTCCGTTCAAGGTGGCCGCCGACGGCACATTGCAGCTCGACCCGACGATCGTGTCGAGCGCCCGCGTCGTCGCCACACAGCCCTTCACGGTGAGCTACGAGCTCAACCTCGAAGCGTCCTGGTCGGACAACGCCCCGATCGCCGCCGAGGACTTCGTCTACCTGTGGCAGCAGATGCGCAGCCAGCCCGGCGTGGCCGACGCCGCGGGGTACCAGCTGATCACCGGCGTGCGCTCGCGGGCGGGTGGCAAAGCCGTCGACGTCGTGTTCGCCCAGCCCTACCCGGCCTGGCAACAGCTGTTCTCGGGCCTGCTCCCCGCGCACCTGCTGAAGGACGCCCCGGGCTCATGGGTCGGTGCCACGACCGGCGGGCTGCCCACGGCGGGCGGCCCGTTCAAGGTCGCGACCGTCGACCGGGGACGCGGCGAGATCGTGCTCGCCCGCAACGACGCCTACTGGGACACCCCGACCGTGCTCGACCAGCTCGTGCTGCGCAGGCTCGGGCCGTCGAGCCTCGCCGCGGGCCTGTCCACCGGCGACATCGACCTGGCGCTACCGGAGGCCGACCAGGCGGTGCGCACCGCCCTCAGCGGCGTCACGCCTGCGCCGCGTGTGCAGCAGGCGCCGCAGTCGAGCGTCACCCAGCTGGCGCTCCGCGCGGACACCGGCCCGTTGCGCGACGTCCGTGTGCGGCAGGCCATCGGCAAGCTCGTCGACCGGGACGCGCTGCGCGCCGCCGTGGCTCCCGACGCCCTCCCCGCCGACGCGCTCGGCCTGGCCCCGTCCCAGCCCGGCTACACGCGGACCGCCCCGCCCACCGTCGCGCCCGACCCGGCGGGTGCCGCGCAGCTGCTCATCGCAGCGGGTTGGAAGCGCGACGTCGTCACCGGCCGCTGGGACACGGCCGACGGCCGAGCCGTGCGGATCATCATCGGCGCAGGCGCCGACCGGCCCGCCGACGTGCGGGTGGCCGAGGCGGTGGCCACCCAGCTCCGCGCCGCGGGCATGGATGCGCAGGTGGTCGCGCCGTCCGCGATCGACCTGTTCGGCCAGCCCACCGTGGCGCCCACGCCGCCGAGCGCGAGCCCGTCGGCCACCCCCACGACCACCCCAACCCCCACCCCGACGGCCACGACGGCAGGCGTGGCTGCGGACGTCATCGTGGGTCCCCGCGCGGTCGGCGGCGATCTGGGCACCGAGCTGGCCAGCGCCTACGGCTGCCCGGCCGCGACCCCGCAGTACCCGGACCCGCCGCGGCCGCCCACCGGCTTCTGCTACCCGGCGTTGCAGCCGTTGTTCAACGAGCTGATGTCCTCCGCGCCGCGCGCGGACAGCGAGGCGGTCGTCGAGCGCATCCTCTGGCAGCAGATGCCCGCGCTGCCGCTCTTCCAGCCCATCACCCTCGTCGTGAGCACGGCGGAGGCGGACGCGGCGACCTCGATCGGTCCCGGCTCGATGCTCGGTGGCCCGCTCACCGGCGCCACCCGGTGGCGACCGCTCTGACCATCACCCTTTGGTCACGACCCGGGGCTGGTCGCACGGGTGACATCGGGAGTTTCTACGGTTCGCCAGTGCCGACGCGCCGTTCATCGACAGGGACTGTGCGTCGCCGTCCGCGGGACGCGCCCGACCGGGTCGGTCCGTCGAGGAGGAGTCGATGACGAGACCGAGGGCGTCGCTGACGGCCATCGGCGCTGCCGCGGCGATCGTGCTGGCGGCCTGCGGCACCGCCGACACGAACGGCGGCGGCACGTCGGCCCGGCTCTACCACCGGCAGCTCTTTGCCTACCCTGCCGACCCCGCGAAGAAGGCGACGGCGGCGCCCGACCTCGCCGAGCAGCTGCCCACGACAGCCAACGGCGGCATCAGCGCGGACGGCAAGACCTACACGATCACCATCAAGCAGGGCGTGCAGTGGAACACGAACCCGCCGCGCCAGGTGACCGCGGCCGATGCGGTCGCCATCACCCAACAGGACCAGCCGGTGATCATCGGGATCGTGCTGCTCGGCACGGCCGCGGTGGTGGTCGCGAATATCCTCGTCGACATCGGCTACGCGGTCCTCGACCCGAGAGTGCGGCTCACCTGACCAGACAGCTGCTGTTCGTCCACGCACATCCCGACGACGAGACCCTCGCCACGGGCGGCACGATCGCGCACTACGCCGCCCAGCCGGACACGGCTGTCACGCTCGTGACCTGCACGCTCGGCGAGGAGGGTGAGGTCATCGGCCCCGACCTGCAACTGCTGGTGACGGCCGAGGCCGACCAGCTCGGCGGCTACCGGATGGCCGAGCGGGCGGCCGCATGCGCGGCGTTGGGGGTCACCGACCAGCGCTACCTCGGGGGCCCGGGCCGGTGGCGCGACTCCGGCATGGCCCTGGCCGGGCATGGGGTGCGCGCGACAGCCCGGCCCATCCTGCATCCGCGGGCGTTCTCGGCGCCGGAGGCGTTCGCCGCGGAGGTCGAGGCGCTGGTGGCGGTGCTCGAGGAAGTACGGCCGCAGGTCGTCGTCAGCTACGCCGACGACGGCGGGTACGGCCATCCCGACCACGTCCGGGCGCACGCAATCACCGTGGCTGCGGTAGCGCAGGTCCCCGCGCGCCTGCTGTACGCCGTCGTCGGCCGCGGCACGCTCGACGCCGGGCTCGCGGCCCTGCGCGACACCCCCTTCCGGATGCCTGCGCCCGACGAGCTGCCCAGCGTGCCCGATGCGACGATCACCACCCGACTGTGCGTGCGCGACCAGCGCGCCCGCCGGATCGCGGCCATGCGGGCGCACGCCACGCAGGTCGTGGTCGCGCCGGACGAGCGGTCGTTCGCGATGAGCAACGGTGTCGCCCAACCGATCCTCGACGTCGAGGAGTACGTCGCGGTGGACGGACGGCGCAGTGCGGACCTGTTCGGCGACGACGATGGCTGACCGGGGCGGAGCGGCGGTGCTCGCGCTGCTCGTCGTGGACGGCGTCCTCACCGGCGCCGTCGGGCTGGCGTTCACCCCGCTCTACCTCGGCGCGGTGCCCGCACCCCTCGGGGTGTTGCTGACGGTGCTGGTGCTGCCGTGGCTCGTGCTGCGGGCAGGGGAGGTCGACCGGCGCTTCGCGGGCGCGCCGGTATTCGCCTGGTTCGCCACGATCGCGGTGCTCGGGCTGTTCGGGCCCGGCGGCGACGCGCTCCTCACCACCTCGTGGCAGTCGCTGCTGCTCGTCGTCGGCGGGGTGGGGGCAGGCCTGTGGGCGCTGCGCCGGGTGCGGGATCATCGCCCCCCACCGCCGTGATCACCGCCCCACCGCCGTGATCACCCACGCCTCCACCCCGTGATCACCGCCCCCACCGCCGATCATGCGGGTGGTACGAGGTAGCGGTAGCGGTGGTGCTCGGCCCACCCCGTCCGGGCGTACAGCGCGAGGGCCGCCGTGTTGTGCACGGCCACTTGCAGCACGCCCCAGCGGGCGCCGCGCTCGCGCCCCCAGGCCGCCGCGGCGGCGGCAAGGGCGATGCCGTGTCCGCGGTGGCGGGCGGTTGGGGCCACCGTGAGCATCGACAGGTGCAGGTGGTCCTCGACGACGACAGCGCGCCCGGCGGCCACCAGCTCGTGCGCGAAAAAGAGGGCTATAGCCCGCATTTCCGCGCACGGCCCCGGGGGCGAGCCGAGGACGTGCCGCTGCGCTGACGTCGGCGGGCCGCCCAGCACAAGCCGCCACCACGCGTCGCTCGGCGCGCCCGCCTCGATCCTCGGCGCGCCCGCCTCGATCCTCGGCCCGCCCGCCTCAACCGCCGCCTCTTCCGCCAGATGCGCGAGCTCCGCCACCTGCACGGACACGACCGCCCCTGCCTCATGACCGACGTCGAGCACCCACCCCTGCGCGGCGACCGCGCGGTCCCACGGCGAGCCCACCGGCACCTGCACCCGCGGCGTGATCGCGTGTCGGTCGGCGAACGCGCGCACGACCTCCAACGCGGCGGCCACCGGCATCCCGGGGTCGCCGATCGCGAGCGCCCCGTTGGCCCGCCCGGTGAACCCGTCCGCCGCGCGCAACCGCCACGCACCGAGGCGCTCGTCGACGAGCGCGGGCCAGGCGTCGGCGCACAGCTCCTCCAACCGCACGATGGCCGACAGCGACGCTCGCCGGGGCGGCGGTGGCGGTATCGCGCGCACAGCGGTCACCGCCGATCGCGCCACCCGGACCGGCCCCCGCCGCGTCTGCACGACGAGCTCCGACCCGTCGGCCGACAGCTCCCCGACAGCGTCGGTCTGCTTGTCACCCACCCGATGCCGTACGACGACGCGCCGTCCCATCAGGCCTTCAACGTTCGCCGCGTCACACCGCCCCGGCTCTGTCATCGCTCACCTCGCGATACATACTGTGCGAAGACCCTGTCAGCGCCCGTGGAGGATGGCCCACCCGTGACCTACGTGATCGCCGAGCCCTGCGTCGACCTGCTCGACAAGGCGTGTATCGAAGAGTGCCCGGTGGACTGCATCTACGAGGGTGCTCGGATGCTGTACATCCACCCCGACGAATGCGTCGACTGCGGCGCCTGCGAGCCGGTCTGCCCCGTCGAGGCGATCTACTACGAGGACGACGTGCCCGAGCAGTGGGCGGCCTACACCAAGGCCAACGTCGACTTCTTCGACGAGCTGGGCTCGCCGGGCGGCGCGTCCAAGGTCGGCAAGGTCGACCGCGACGTCGAGCCTGCGCTCAGCCTGCCGCCCCAGCAGCACGACGAGTGAGGGCCTTCGCGCTTCCCGACTTCCCCTGGGACACGCTCGCCGCCGACAAGGCCCTCGCCGCCGCCCACCCGGACGGCATCGTCGACCTGTCCATCGGCACGCCCGTCGATCCCGTCCCGGCCGTCGTCCAGATCGCGCTCGCCGGACCGGCCGCCGAGGAGCCCGGCTACCCGACCACGCACGGCACCCCCGCTCTCCGCGACGCGCTCGCGGGGGCGCTGCACCGGCGCTTCGGCGTGACGGTCGACCCTGCTGCGATCCTGCCGACGATCGGCTCCAAGGAACTGGTGGCGTGGCTGCCCACGCTGCTCGGC
Source organism: uncultured Actinomycetota bacterium (assembly GCA_963736375.1). Classification (GTDB taxonomy): domain Bacteria; phylum Actinomycetota; class Actinomycetes; order Mycobacteriales; family Pseudonocardiaceae; genus Pseudonocardia. The sequence continues at coordinate 174,006 of CAVTOL010000010.1, read as the reverse complement.
CTCGGGTCCGACGACACGGTCGTGGTCCCCGAGCTGGCGTACCCGACCTATGAGGTTGGCGCCCGCCTGGCCGGGGCCGTGTGCATGCGGACGGATGCCACCAGCGCGCTCGGGCCCGCCCGGCCGGGGCTGTTCTGGCTCAACTCGCCGTCCAACCCCACCGGCCGGGTGCTGCCGCCCGTGCACCTGCGCAAGGTTGTGGAGTGGGCGCGGGCGCGGGGCACGGTCGTCGCCTCGGACGAGTGCTACCTGGCGCTGGCGGGCGACACCGACGCGCACTCGATCCTGCATCCCGACGTCTGCGGCGGCTCGCACACCGGGCTGCTCGCCGTGCACTCGCTGTCGAAGTCCTCGAACCTCGCGGGCTACCGCGCCGGGTTCGTGGCGGGCGATCCAGCGCTGGTCGCGGCGCTGCTGGAGGTCCGCAAGCACGCGGGCATGATCGTGCCGTTCCCGGTGCAGGCCGCGATTGCGGCGGCCGCGGCCGACGATGCGCACGTCGTCGTCCAGGCCGCGCGGTACGAGCGGCGGCGCGCGGTGCTGCGGCCCGCGCTCGAGAAGGCGGGCCTCGCCGTCGAGCATTCCGAGGCGGGGCTGTACCTGTGGGCCACCGCGGCCGAGCCTTGCCGGTTGACGGTGCGGCGCCTGGCCACCGAAGGTGTGTTGGTGGCACCCGGGGAGTTCTACGGTCCGGCAGGTGCGCAGCACGTGCGTGTCGCGCTGACGGCATCCGACGAGCGGATCGAGACGGCAGCCCGACGCCTCGCACGGCGGTGACGCGAGAGTCGGCCGCGCCCCGCCCGGCCGCCGCCGCCAGCCGCTCGGCCGCCCTACGCCCGGCCTCCGCCCCAAGGCCGACTCCGCACCCCTTCGGCGCACTTCGCACCCTGTCGACGGCGTGCGAAGTGCCCCCATGGGGTGCGAGGTCGGGTGGCCCGGCGCTGCCGCCGGTGGTCGGGCCGTGGGTGTGGGCGGCGATGATGGGCGTCGGCGTCGGCGCGGGCTTCCCGCTGGGGCTGGCGGCGATCGTCTGGGGCGCACCCGACGCGACCATCGCGGCGGCGACGAGCGGCCTCGCGCTCGGCGTCGGGTACACCGCCGCGGGGCTCGGGCCGCTGCTGATGGGGGTGCTGATCGACCTGACCGGCGGCGACGTCCTGGCGATCACGCTGCTGCTTCTGGCAGGCCTGGTGCAGGCGTGGGCGATCGTGGTGATCGGGGATCCGTCCTAGATGTGCGTGATGCGGGCGTCGACGAGCACCCAGGCGGCCCACCAGTCCCGACGCTTCTCCACCGCGCGGTGGATCTCCCTTTCGACGAGCCGTCCCGCGACGAACGCCGTGTCGGGCGTGGCGTCCAGGCCCGCGACGAGGCTCCGGATGCGCTGTTCGGCGACGCAGGCGTCCTGATGATCGCCGAGCACCTCCTGCAGCGCGGCCGTGGCCGACAGCAGTCGCTTGACGGCCTTGCCCGCCGGGGCGCCCTCCAACGACGGCGCGACGAGCT